>NZ_WIXL01000014.1 GCF_010993955.1 Oceanobacillus halotolerans
CGAGGACTTAACTATCTATTTAGTTGTTTCGTTGATACAAGACTCTTATTTAGTTTTTAGGGTATAAATTAAATACATATATTTAATTTATACTTGATTTCTCCTTGAAATTGTATATACTATTTCTTGGTAAGAAAATCAAGATGATTTAAATAAAATGCCTGGTAGCAATAGCGGAGAGGTCACACCTGTTCCCATTCCGAACACAGAAGTTAAGCTCTCCAGCGCCGATGGTAGTTGGGACTTTGTCCCTGCAAGAGTAGGACGCCGCCAGGCTTAATTACTTTCTTTCATTCCAATAACAAGGTGAGCACAAAAGTATTAGAACATAACATAATTATATACTCATTATGACTATTCCACAGTAGCTCAGTGGTAGAGCAATCGGCTGTTAACCGATCGGTCGTAGGTTCGAATCCTACCTGTGGAGCCATGGAGAGCTGTCCGAGTGGTCGAAGGAGCACGATTGGAAATCGTGTAGGCCGCTACCGCGGCCTCGAGGGTTCGAATCCCTCGCTCTCCGCCATCTTTTAAGTGTTTGGCCCGTTGGTCAAGTGGTTAAGACACCGCCCTTTCACGGCGGTAACACGGGTTCGAATCCCGTACGGGTCACCAATATGGAGGATTAGCTCAGCTGGGAGAGCACTTGCCTTACAAGCAAGGGGTCGCAGGTTCGAGCCCTGCATCCTCCACCATTAGTTATTTATAATAATTTGATAAAAATCCTTGCATCATGAAGGGAAATATCATAAAATAGTAAATGTCGCACTCACTAGTTAGCGATCTGAATTATATCGCGGGGTGGAGCAGTCTGGTAGCTCGTCGGGCTCATAACCCGAAGGTCGCAAGTTCAAATCTTGCCCCCGCAACCAATTTTAGTTCAATTAACAACATCGATATCATTTCCTTGCTAATTGAGGGTTAGTAATACTTGTAGAGTGCAACCAATTTATATTGGTCTGGTAGTTCAGTTGGTTAGAATGCCTGCCTGTCACGCAGGAGGTCGCGGGTTCGAGTCCCGTCCAGACCGCCACTTTAAATAACTTTACGGCTCGGTAGCTCAGTCGGTAGAGCAACGGACTGAAAATCCGTGTGTCGGCGGTTCGATTCCGTCCCGAGCCACCATTTATCGGAACGAAAAAGTGTTTTAATGAATATACTAATTTAGTAATTTTATATGGAGGGGTAGCGAAGTGGCTAAACGCGGCGGACTGTAAATCCGCTCCCTCAGGGTTCGGGAGTTCGAATCTCTCCCCCTCCACCATATATTAAGTAGGGGTATAGTTTAATGGTAAAACGAAGGTCTCCAAAACCTTTGATGTGGGTTCGATTCCTACTACCCCTGCCATTTTCTATTATGGCGGTCGTGGCGAAGTGGTTAACGCACCGGATTGTGGCTCCGGCATTCGTGGGTTCGATCCCCACCGGTCGCCCCATATATTATATATTGGGCTATAGCCAAGCGGTAAGGCATCGGGTTTTGATCCCGTGTATCCCAGGTTCGAATCCTGGTAGCCCAGCCATTACGCGGAAGTAGTTCAGTGGTAGAACACCACCTTGCCAAGGTGGGGGTCGCGGGTTCGAATCCCGTCTTCCGCTCCATTTTATTTGTGCGGCGGTATAGCCAAGTGGTAAGGCAGAGGTCTGCAAAACCTTTATCACCGGTTCGAATCCGGTTACCGCCTCCAACTATCTGCCGGTGTGGCGGAATTGGCAGACGCGCACGACTCAAAATCGTGTTCCTTCGGGAGTGTCGGTTCGACCCCGACCACCGGTATCTTTAGATGAAAACGAGTTTATTTTAAAAACGATAAAACACTCACAAATGTTGATACATCAATGTTTGTGGGTGTTTTTTGATTTCGTAGGAAAAAGGGTGGAAAAGGTAGGATTTGAATTTGTTTTGCACATTTTTTACACAATATAGTTTGATTTGCAAATGGATCAGATTGAAGTGAGAATTTCAGAATTAAAAAACCTCACAATCAAAGATATATGTTTATAGCAGTCACTTATATCGAGTTAGGATTAGACAAAAATATGGAGTTATATAGGATCTATTTATTGTTTGTCATACGTTAGTCCACGTTAATACTGCTTTTCAGGTAAAATCATGTTGTGGACCATAGCCAGGAGAGGAGCGCTTCATATATCCCGAAGTCGTGCTAGTGTCGTTTGGATTTTGTTACCTACCCCACAGTGTAGTGAAGCATTAGTGAAGCAGGGGACTGACACCGATAACCAGATTAATAATACTTATCCAAGTTTTTCTTGAAATTTGGCTAGTTAGCCTGCCCTATACTCTATATGTCTAATTGACTGGGGTATGCTTTGCGCCTCATAGTCATCCGTTATCGGAAGTCTAAAAAGGTGCAGACAGTTACAGTCCACAACCACTAAAAATACTTGATTAATTTCATTATATATAATTCAACATTACCTCTCTATTCATTATAATCGCATAAGCACGATCCACAATCACACTTTATACCTTTACATTTCTTGCAAATATTATGAGTCTCCGTATTAATCGGTGCCTTACAATTATGACATCCAGTTCTCCTGTATTTAATTTTTATTTGGTCTTCTGATTTATAGTAATCTTTGTAAGTTATATCTATCCATTGTTTTAAAATAGAATCATTGACTTCTTTCAGCACATAATCAAATAATTCTTCTTTTGGCATACTACTGACCTTAATTTTATATTCATTTGTAGAGCCCGGATAAATATCACTAACAAACGCAAATAAACTACTCTTATTGTTAAAATACTTCTGCATAACTGTATTATTAGTTATATGACCAATTACTTCTTCATTATGAATAATATCGTATTCATTGTTATTAGTATTTAGCTTTAGTTCTAAGTAATCTACTAAATTTAATTTTTCGGCTACATCTACGTTGAAGTCTCTTGTAATAATTATATAACTGTCAGATTGAGTCATTTTACTGCTCCTTTATAATAGATTTATGTTGCACCTTAGACGATGCAACTATTCAACCAGGAAATACCGGAAACTTCATTTTTTATGTTCTAATACATTACCATCCATAACAAATATTAAATGATTATTCAATAATTAATCAATCAATATATTACATTAATTTTATTGTGATAGAATAATAAAAAAGATGGTTAATAAAAGGTGGTCTTGTTATGGCGTTATTGAAATTAGGTCAAGATGTCTATGTTGTACATCTAATGTATGTATTAAAAGGAAAGCTAGTTAAACACCATGAAGGCAAAAGGTGGTACTTATCTGTTAAATATAGTTCCTTAAATGAATATATTCAACCTAAAGAGTGTATAGGAGAATTTGGAAGGCATATCTTTTTATCTTTGGAAGCCGCTGCTAATGTTACGTGACAATAGTATGTACCGTGGAAAGGAAATTCCATTATATTGTAGCAAGTGTGGCGGTGTTATAAGCGATTGGTTTGATTGTAGGGTGTTCGAGCAACCAAGTGACTATTTTAGAGTTGATACTTTGTGTTAGCTAAGATTTTAAGGGTTAATACTCGGGCTATTTATAGAAATCATATTTATTATTATCTCTCGATGATTCTCCTATCTTTATTTACTGAAAATTTTCTGGGTTGTAACATCCTTGATGGATCATATTAAGTTCATCAAGAATCAACCACTCTTTATTCTTATATTACTTCCTGTATGCCTGACTTCCAGTTTTGTTATTTCGATTGTTATCGTGTTAGATTAAAAATAAATTTATTTTTCACGAGTGGTAGCCAACAATTTCTTATACTCGATCGACCATTTAAGGTAAGGGTTTCGTCTTTAAATTATGCTATCATATAATCACGCATCTAGATTATTCTTCCTAGAATTCAGTACAAAGGGAGTTTTTTATATGAATAAGATGGTTCCAATAGTTGAACAAAAATTAGCTTTTTATCAAAATATTACTACCGGTGCTGATAAGTGGCTTAGTGATTATTTAAAGGCTAACAATCTACACATCCTAACTAGGTTCCTCAAAAACAAAGAACTTGTAACCAACTTCTTTAAACAAGTTTATTCCGAATTGCAACCTCGAATAGTATTGTGTGGCATTAATCCCGGAAGATATGGTGCAGGTAAAACAGGTGTGCCGTTTCTTGATTATCTTTCCCTTTCTGAGTTTTTCCAAAATATAAAAAGTACGGATCATGAACGAAGTGCTCAGTTTGTCTATAAGGTAATTCAAACCTATGGTAAGCGGGTAGAATAGATTATAATAGGATTTCAAAGAGAATCATGGAAAGATATAATCCCTAAAAGTTTTATAAAACTAAGAAATTGTGATTAGTCCTCCGTCGTGGGCTGACCATATTAGTTAATTTACACCATATACTACCAGCAATTGAACTTAAAGAAATAATGATAATAAGTGTGAGGTGGTGGAACAAATGGCGACTAAAATAGACGTTTTTGATAACGCAATTAAACAGTTAAAAAAGTAGCGTTCTGGCCTATATGGTCCGTTATCTTTTCAAGACTATTTAACAGAAAATGGTATAGAAAAATTAAGAGCTCCTGATTATATATCTGTGGATGGATGGGAAAGGTTACATTCTAGTTTGAAGAGTAATAACTGTATGGTGTTAAGATTAGGTAAATCTCCAACCGGAAAAGGTACACAATTTGCATTAGTTAAAGTAGAGGGGAAATGAAAAGATTTCTTTTTATTTGATAGGGATATTTTTAAAGAAGACCCTATTAAGTACAAACCAGGATCTAACATTGTAAATAAACTTTTGCCGTATAAAATAATACCCTCACTAACAGAAAGTTCCTTAGTAAATTTAGGTTTATCGTCAGGGTTATTAAGTGCTGCATTAAGTCTAGATACAAACAAAAGTATTTCAGCACCAGCAACTTCTAATTCAACATTTACCTTTCATTTTAAGCCGCACTCGACTATACAAAAGGAAGTCATACATAATAATGGGCAAGTTGAGATTGATGCTTTGTTTGTCGAAAAAAGATTGGGGAAAGACATATTATTTGTTTTAGAAGCTAAAATTGACCGTAACTCTAATTCACTATCCTCATTATCAAAGCATAAGTTGCTATACCCTATCCTAGCACTAGCACCAAATACTCCTGAACATATTGAGATTGTTCCTGTTTATCTGAAAATAAATCATAAAAAAGAAAGATTCTATACTCTATAATGTTGTGGAGTGTGAAGTACCAGACCCTAGGAAAATAACATTGAGCTATGATGATTTAAAAGTGAAAAATTATTCAGCATATATTCTTGAAAAATAACGGAAATGTAGGAAGAGGTGTGAAAGTACCGTTAAAAACCCTCATATTAGCATAGGACATGATTTGTTTCTCTTTTTTTCATAAATGAAATATATTGAATTTACATTGCTATTGTAATAAGTGCTCAGATGAAATATGTGTAGCTCGCTTTGATTAGATTATATTTTGTGGATAGGTAAGAGGGACAATATTTTTTTAGTGCAAGGTATCTAAAACTTAATGATTATAATTATTACATATTGAAAATCTCTACTTAAGCAAAAAATTCCTGTTTTATAGGTGTAAATGTAATAGTCTAGTGTGTATAATGAAAATAACAACAATACTGGTATAATCTGAATTTTTAAATAATAATTAAGGGAGAGTTTTTATGAGTGAGAATCCGTTTGTTACTTATCTAGATCAATTTAATGTTTTATCACCGAACCATGCGAAAATATATGATGAGTATACGCATGATGATTCTTCTCAAGAATATAACTTTAACTTCACCATTCCTACTAAAGTTGAACAATTTTTATTAGATGTTTTTACAAATAGTCCAAGAAGTATCATTCTAACTGGTAATGCAGGTGATGGAAAGACTAGATTATGCAGGAGGGTTCATGATGCTTTCTCAAGTGAACCACTTAAAGATTGGCCAAATGAAGGTATTGTAGAAGTTCCATTCTCTCATGGCAGAATTAGAATATTGAAAGATTTATCTGAATTAAAAGATGACATAATTTTCCGTGAGTTATCAAGATTGCAAAATTATATAAATACTAATCATACTGAAAATACATATTATTTAATTGCAGCAAACGAAGGGAAACTTACAAAGTTTCTTTCTAGAAATAATGAATTTCAGGAATTAGGTAAGGAAGTGAAATTGCGCTTTGAATCACATCTAAATAATACAGATGATTTTAGTATTATTAACTTATTAGATGTTACTTCCTCTGTTTATGTTGAACGTGTGTTAGAAGAGTGGAATAAAGAAGAGAATTGGACCCCATGTAATGGCTGTGCAAAAAAGAACCGTTGTGTTATATACCATAACCATATTAAGACATCGAGAAAAGATGTACAGAAAAAACTAGTTGAACAATATAGACTATTAGATTTTCTAGAAACTCATATCACGATGCGTGAAATGTTAATTCATATTAGTTATATGCTTACTGGCGGATATACTTGCAAAGATATTCGTGATGCAGATTGGAGAGAACTTGAAGACCAGACTAAGAAAGTTTACTATCAAAACTTTTATGGTCTTGAAGCTCATAAAGATGCTTTTAATGAAATGTATGCTTTAAAGGTATTCAAAACTTTAGATCCTGGAAATTACTCTCATTCAAGAATCGATGACTTTATTATAAATGGGGATATCTCTGGTGATTCCTCCTTAGCAAAAACACATGAAGAATTATTTAATAATGAATTAGATTTGCAATTTGGCTTCTTTAGTAAAAGGTTAAGAATCTACCGTGATCATAATAAGGATAATTCGGACACTTTTATTTCCGAATGGATTCATAAATTGCGAAGAAAAGTATTTTTTGAAGTGACAGATGGAGAACTAATTGATACGAATCAATTACTACCATTTGAGTATGTAAGTGAATATAGTTCTATGTTTAATAATCAACAAAAACAAACGCATATAAAAAGGGGTTTAATTAACGGACTTAATAGAGCATTTTCTAATCGTTTAGTTAAAAATGGCAAAAGTTTATATGCGACAACAGAAAATCTTATGATCTATGATTCCTATAGGAATAAACAGGTGAAAATAGAAGAAGAGGAAGAACGTAAAGACATTGATTATATACCGTCAAGATTTGTTTTAAATGTAGATGAAAAAAAGTTGACTTTGAATTTATCTTTATTTGAGTATTTAATTCGGTTAAACGGTGGCGGAACGCATAATATTTTACAGCAAGAAGTGGACATCCTTATTGAGACATTTAAGAATGAACTAATAAAGGATAGTGAACCTGAAGAGTATACATTGAATTTATTAAGATTGGATAAGCGTTTAGGACTATTTATAGAAGATGAAATCGATTTACCATAGGGGGATAAAAATGGCGAAAAAGGCTACAGAAAATAATGTTGAAAAGTTTTCCTCGCAGCTTTCGGCAAAAATATGGGGACATCGTTTTACTGATGGCCAAAGAGGTCCTGAATATGTTCTAGAATTCTTAAATGTATTAGTAGGAGCTGATTATAATTTAGGATCTGAAAAGTACTTAAGAAATAAGTCACTAGGTTTACGTAGGTTCATTTTTGAGGGAGTTAAGGAAGGTAGTAAAAGAAGTATAGTTAAATTAGAGACTGATGAAAGACAAAAGCTAATCGAAACTATACAAGATGAAAATAGTCTAGATGCAATTCAAGAATTCTTGAGAAATCTTGAAGTACCCTTATATGATGGGAGAGGGAAAGCTGCAGATCGGTCTTGGTATGCTAGAACATTGTATCCACTACACGAAGCATTGTTATATTTTGAAGTGAGAAAAAAAGGCGATGATACGGCATACGAAAGAAATTTCTTTGCACGTGGTGGCGAATTATATTTTTTGATGCTTTACTATGGGACAGAAAAAAACTTAGAAACTAGAGAAAAGATAGAAAGAAGGTTTCGAAAGTTACTCACAAAAAATGTCCCTATTGAAAAAATAGTGACTTCTATAAATGAAGCATTAGATTATAATAGCACAATAACTTCAGAAAGACCTGCTTATTTGTATCAAACTGAAGAGGCAAAGGGTGAAACACCTTATTTACCAGTATTAGACCACCCCTTTTATAAACAATTTGCAGAGGAGTTAGCAACTTTAATTGATAACGACATTGATATTTATGAATTATTTCCTTTACTAACGAGCCTTATTACATTCCAATTAATGAGATACATGTATGATCGCGCAAAGGTTTCGAATGAACAGAAAATCGATTTCTTCTTTGATTGTATTGATGGACAAGAACAACAAATTTTAAAGTTGGCTTCTAGCTCATTCCAAAAAAATGATTTGCTTATTAAAGATAAATTTGAAAAATCATTTAAAAGTAATTTTGAGGAAAAATTGAGTGATATAAACGATATTGAAGAAGAACTGACAAAGTGGAAGGAGAAACCTCACGATTTTTTATCACTAATGGGATTAACTAGGCTACAGAGCAGGAAAAAAACCGTAGAAAGAGCATTACAACAATGCAATAGCCAAGAGGATATAAGAGGTAAGCTATATAATACGGTTAAAGATGTTGTATCGGATCAACTTAAAAGACACCAATTAAGTATCATTAAAATACTTGTTAGAGATGGTGGTTTAGGTGGATATAGAACCGGAACAAAATATCGTTATTTTATGTCGGATAATTTCCTGCAAACACTGGTCTATATTAATGTAGGACCAGGTGAAACGAAAGAATTTAGCGATTTTCTAGAAAGTTTGTATCAAAAGTATAATATTATAATCGGTGAAAAGGCTGCTCGTGACAACGGCCTTTACGAAAAGTCAAGTATAAATATCAGTTATTATCAAAAAAATGAACAAGCGTTAAGAGAGAAGCTCAAGAAAAATGGACTTTTAATCGAATATTCAGATGCAACCGCAATGATTAGAAATCCTTACGGTGCTTCGGAGGTGTAATGCTTTGAATAGTGACAAGTTATTAAGTGAATGGTTAATAAGTTTAATTGAAGATCATTTAGCAACACAAAGTAAAGACAATGCTGAAAAGGTCTTTATGAAAATAAGTGGACTTACTAATGAAAATATAAGTGAACTACTAACAAACATTGCTCAAAATTTTAGTAAGCTAGATGATTACTATAAAGTTAAAATAAGAACTATTACTCAAATGGATGGATATGAGGAATTTTCATATCAAGAACATGAGACAAGTACTTGGTTAAGAAATAACACTAAGCATGGGGAAGCGCTTATATTAATTATAAATGAGATGACACCTGAGGCTCAGAGCCTAGATAATCTGTTCACTATCGATGAATCATATTTGTTAAAGAAACAAAGTTTAGAGATATTGTACAATGTAATATCAGAGCTTGGTAGTATAGCAAGTCAAGAGATAGAAAATATTCAGACTTTTTTAGAAATGACTAATAAGGTTTTCGAACCTCAATTAAGAAATATCTTAAATTTTGTTACTAAAATACTTGAAGATGAATCTCCATCAGTAATTGATAGGATTCAACAAAACTTACCATCTCTAAATTTATTTGTTGATAAGAAATTAATGATTAATAAATCGAGTTTAAAACGTTTGAGAGATAATTTTGATCTTGCTAATTTGCAAAATAATGACCCGGAAAAATTACTAAATAACCTATACCAATTCCTAGAAGAAGAAGAAAAAGGTGATTTTTATAGTGAGATATGGCAGAAGACAAATCCAGATAAACTAAGGTCGCAGGTTATTTCATTTATTAACCAACAAGATAAAGAGTTACTAAATTATGATTATGAGGATATAATTAATATCTTTAAGTTTAAAAAGAAAGTTAAATTAACAGACCAAGTGAAAGAGGTTTATGATCAATCTGAAAATTTAACAGAAGAACAAGATAACAAATTTCAAGCTGGCATGGAAGAAATTGAAGCTCAAGAAGACCCCGATGCTATGCAAGAATTTTTAGAGGAGTTTGAACCAATGTTAAACCAAACTCCGGGGCTCACCAGAAAAATTTCGAGACTTATTGAGAAAAAAAGACATCCATCAGAATATGAAGACATAACCTATGCTTTGTTATATGAGTCGTTTACTTTAATAGATGACAATTTAGAGATTGAAGAGAACCTGGCAAATTCACTTTTTAAAGTTAGTGTTGTAAATTCAAAAATAACTGAAACTGCTTGGCAACTTATCGTACTCTACATGAAAAATATAAATAAAGTAGTATCAAATATATCATTTGATGAAACTTCTTTACCAAATCCAGATACGTCAGTAAGGAACTCAGAGGTAACCTTTAATATTGAATTAATTGTTAACGAGGATGTAATCGATAGTAAAAAGTTTAAAATAAACTCTTTGGAGACATTACAAACAATTGATTTAATTGATACGGTAAAAGATAAAGGTGTAGTTCCATATATTAAAACACTAGATGAAAATGAAGTTGAAATTGAGGATATAAGGCAGTTTGTGCTTACTAATGTGCGCTATTATTTTGAAAATGATGAGTATCAGATGAAAGATCACTACGAAAAATTTAAATCTTTTATTGATTACTATAAGAATATATTAGTGAGTATTATTGAGGATGGTATATTCTCGATTAATGTGCAGGAATATGAGGGAAAACTTAAAGAACTATTAGGTAATATATATGAATCAGTATCTATAAACAAACATATATATTTTGCATTTAACTTAATAGGTTCTATAGATGAATTTAGTGATAGCGAACTGCAGAATGATTTGCCTGTAGGAAGAATATTAACCGTTTTAAACCCTATAAGGCTTTTAGCTTATATTAAAAGGTTTGAAAAAGTCTCCGATCAAATTGAGGACTGGTTTAAGAGAGCTACTAAAAACAATTTGGATGTTGAAAAAGTAGAGGAATATTTACTTTACACGAATAATGCTACAGAAAAGTTAGCACCTAGATATTTTAGCATAGATGGTGATCCGTCGTTTTTATTGGAAAATAGTGAGCTTATGGGTGAAGGGGAATTTGTATTAAGTTCACGTCCTCCTGAAAATGTAGATCACTTATCAAAAGAACTTTCCAAAGAATTAGTTAAAGTGGTTAGAAATTATTTGGAAGTATATCCCTATTCTAAAGACGGGCTAGATATTTTATTCTTACACTGTCAAAGTGCCGATATTATAACTGAAGCCATAAAAAATTTATTTAGACAGACGAAAATAAATAAATTGAAAATAACCATTCACTCTGAACAGGCAGCAGTTATTCATAATAAGATTAACAAATGGATTGTTCATCAAGAAGAATATACCAAACCAGAGCACCTTAAATTGTTTCCAAAACTAGAAATAAACGTTATATCAGGTAGTAGAGTTAGTGAAATTAAAGAAGAGTCAGAACGACATATGATGGATGCAGATTTGGTAATTCTACTTGATTATTTTGGTCAAACAAATCAAATAAATTATCAGCTTGAAAAAATCAAACCAAATGTATCACAAGATTGGTTGGCAACTACATATAAGGAACCCTTAAAACAAGATGAAATGGTTAAACGGATCCCATATGTTAGTGAACATCTACCAGATATCTTACAAAACTTTTATCAGCTTCAATATACGGTGAATTCTAATGCTATGCCTGCTCCAGAAGAATTACATGTTTTACAAAACTTAATTTCAATAAACAAAAAATCTAATGAACAAATTATTGATTTTATGCATGATAACTTCAATTGGGCAATGATTATGGACCGATATTTAGATAAATCTTTATTACAAAAGACCTCGTCTAAAGCGCAAATTATTCAATATAAATCAAAAGCTGGATATAATAAAGAATTTAAACTAATTCTTTCTTCATCAAAATATATTAGAAAGTTAAGCGAGAAATCAGAGGACTATGAGTATTACGATAGGTTTACAAGAAAGTTAACATCAATTTTGATGAATGAAGATATTAAGAAAGACAAAATTGTTGATGCAGTAAATAATGTTAAAGAGATTTCCGGGGGATTGGTTTTAAAAGTTTTAGGAGCTGGTAAATTTTCGCATGAAATGTTAGCGACTCACTTATCTACTGTACGAAGAACAAAAGACGAATCGTCCCAATTACAAGCCTGGTCAGCTTGTGATGAGTTACCATGGTTTAGCGGGAATAAGCGTCGCCCTGATCTTGTTTTGACTACATTATTTGAAAAAGATAATAATTTAACAATTAATTTTGATTTGATTGAATTGAAATTTATTACTCACAGTATTTTAGAAAAAGAAAGATTTGATGCTGTCAAACAAATTAAGGCTGGAGAAAGCCTATATAACAAGTTATTTAAGTTTGATTCTCATCATACTGATGCTGAATTTTGGCGGGAAGAGTTAGTACACTACTTTGTAGAAAGGGGAGCCTATACCCCAGAGCATGCTAACCTACTAAAGAAATTGCAGCATGTTAATGTAGAAGATATAAAAGTGAAAATTTCAGCCTCTATAGATGTTTATTGTTATACTTCTAATCTAACCGACACATCTATTGAAAAGATTGCTGATGGTGTATATTTAGATATACTTGATGAAAGATACAATAACTATATTTTTAATCGCTCATTTATACTTGAACGCTTAGGTGCTAAAGAGGAGCATACTCCTGATTATGAAGAAGTTATATTAGACGATAAGAAGGCGAAACAGAATATTTTAGAACAAATGGTTACTGCCGACGCTCAAACAGAGAATTCTTCTACATATAAAGAAGAAAATAATGTTCATAGTGGTGAAGAAACAAAGAAAACAACCAGTGAGAAAGATATACAGAATTCCAAAAAGGAAATGGAACCTGGTAGTACAGATATGGAAAAAGATGATGTAGATAACTACTCAAAAGGCCAGGAGAGTTCTGGTGACAAGGAAGAAGATAAGAAAGACAAAGAACTAGAGGCTCATTTAGAAAACTTTAGTGAATATCCAGAAAAAATTGCACTAAAAGAATTGTTATTAGAGTACGAAGGCAATGATGACGATATAAGGTCTGTTATAAATGAATATATTAGAAAGTTAAAACACAACTTTAACCAAAACGGAATTCATTTGCGAATACCGGAACACAATGCTATTGCTGGTTCAAGTGTCATTAGGCTTTACTTAGATTATCCAAGTGATGTTCCTTTTAAGAAAATCACATCAAAAATTAAAGATATACAAGTTTGGCTAGGGTTAAATGAAACTCCAATCATTAACATTGATAAAAAAGGTAGCTACATCGATATAAGTAGAGAAAAGCCTGACACTATATATTTTGAGAAATTTATGGAAATGGTAAGAGAGCAAAAGAATGAGGAAATTAAAGAAACAAACTTGATTGCTCCTTTAGGGCTAGACCCTTTAAATCAAGTAATCAGTGTTGATTTAGCAGATTCAATTACCCCTCACCTACTTGTTGGGGGTACTACTGGTAGTGGTAAAAGTGTTACTTTAAATTCAATTATCTTAGGTATAATGTGCTTATATCAACCAGAATATGTTAATTTTATTTTCATTGACCCGAAACAAGTAGAGTTTAATTTTTATCAAAATAAATCACATACTACAAAAGTCGTAAATGAAATTGAAGCTGCTGTAGAGGAGTTAGAAAACACTGTTGAAGAAATGGAACGTCGCTATACAATAATGAATGAAGAATATGTTAGTAACTTATCAGACTATATTAAATTAACAAAGAATGTATTACCTAGGATTGTTATTGTTTTCGATGAGTTTGCTGATTTTATGTCTCAGGATAAGGAAACAGCCAAAAGGGTAGAGACAGCTATTCAGCGCCTAGGTCAAAAAGCAAGAGCTGCAGGTATACATTTGATTATTTGTACTCAAAATCCTAAAGCTGAGATTATCAATACCAAAATTAGAAGTAATCTCCCTGCTCGTCTAGCATTAAGGGCCACTGATGCAACAGCCTCAACCATTATTTTAGATGAAAATGGTGCAGAAAAGTTAGGTGGCAAGGGTGACTTTTTAGCGAAATTAGGTACCTCACCTATTCGGGGTAAAAGTCCATTTTTAACATTAGATGTAAAAAGGGCTTTATTAAAGTATTTTGAGAAATAATATAAAAGCCACCTAGGTTGTCTTATCTAGGTGGCTTATTTTATGCTATACTATTACTGGAGAACTTCTTCCAGTAATAAATTGAAATTCAATAGTTTCGGAAGGATGAATGAAATGGGTTATGGTCAACATCAAAGCTTTTATTTGCGAGATCGTTGGTTAAGTAAAGCAATAAAACCGTTAAAAACAGATGAGAGATTCTTTTATGATAAAGATGCTTTTGAGAAGATTGGATTAGGTAAAAACATGGTTCAATCATTAAGATTTTGGGTCGTTGCAACAGGAATTATTGAAGAAAAATTTAATGATAAACGAAAAAAAGTTCATCACCTTACAAGATTTGGGAAAATATTGGATACATATGATAAATTTATCCAATTTAATGAAACAGCTTCTATTATTCATTATCATCTAGTTAAGGAAAAGGAACCAAGTACAGTTTGGTATTGGTTTTTTAATGAATTAACAGAAAAGAGTATTTCTAAAGAAGAATTATTTGATTTATTTGTTAACTGGGTTAACTCTAAAGAGGAGAAAACTATTTCAGAGAGGTCATTAAAAAGAGATATTGACTGTCTTATTAAGTTATATACTTCAGGACAAAAAACTGATGATCCAGAGGAAGTTATTCAAAGTCCAATTAATAAAATACAATTACTTAAAGAAAATAAAGGAATTGTGTTCAAAACACATCCAGAAGTTGAACAGATTGGGCTGCCAGCTTTAATGTACTCTCTATTAGATTACAAAAAAAATAATAATGTTGATAGTATAACAGTTTCAGAAATCACTTACCAAAAAGGGTTATGGGGTAAAGTATTTAATATGAAGAGAAGTGAAATAATTGATGCTTTAACCATATTGTCAACCCACTCTAAGTATCCAATTAAATTCGTGCGCACAAACAACCTTGATACAGTACATTTACCTAACGTTTCGCCATTAGACTTTATAGAATTTGAATATAAGAGAAAGTTGGAGGCCTTAGTATGATTACATTAGAAGATAATTCTTTTACTTCTAGTATTAATATTAAATTTGATTTAGGAAAAAAGGAATTTATAGATAGATACTTACCAACTCCTTCACATGCTGAATCGTTATACGGACTATTAAAAGGCTTTAATAGTGAAGTGGAAAGTCACTCTCACATTATAATTGGGGCATATGGTACAGGAAAGTCCTTGTTAGGTACATTGATAGGTGGAATTGTTTCGAAAAACATAGATTCAAAAACACTATCGGTCTTATCTAAGAAGTTTAAAAATGTAGATGATAACATTTATAATGAACTTCAGAAAGTAAAGGAAAATAATAAAAAGTATATTCCTGTAGTGTTAAATGGTCACGAAGGTACTTTTAGGCAAGCGATCATATCTGCAATAATACGAGCCTTACAAAAAAACGGGATTAACATCACTGTTCCCGGTATGATAACAAATATCTTAGGTACAGTGGAAACATGGAGAAGGGATTTCCCAGAAACGTTTAAAAACTTCAATTTTAAATTACAACAAAGCAATAAAGAATTTGACGTATGGAAATCCAATATCCTTGCTCATAGTAATAAAGAAATAGAATGGTTTAAAGATATCTTTCCAAGTTTAACTTCCGGAGCCCAGTTTGTTATTGATTATAATGAGGATTTTGTTGGGCAAATTATTCATGTTTTAGACGAATTAAATAAAAAGAACATAGGGTTATTTATTATTTACGATGAATTTGGTAGATTTCTACAAAGTATGGGGTCAAATGAAATTTATCGAACAATGCAAGATCTTCAAGATATTGCTGAATTGTCTAATCATTACTCTGGTATGTTCCAACAGTTGTTTATTACGCATAAAAATTTAAGACACTATTTTACTAGGCATAATGAAGAATACCAAAGTGAGTTTCAAAGGATTGAGAAAAGATTTAAACTTTATCATATTGATAGTGACAGGAATACCTTTGTTAGGTTAACCGAATCATTACTATCGAAACAAAACATGAACTATAGATCTTTGGATTATGAGCATACAGTAACAATGATCAGGAAGTATCCTTTATTCCCCGATTTAAATCAAGTAGAAATAGAGGAATTGGTAATAAAAGGAGCTTACCCAATTCACCCTGTAACAGTATACCTATTACCACATTTGTCAAACATGTTTGCACAAAATGAAAGAACATTATTTACATTTTTAGAGAGTAACGAAGAAGGCGGGTTAAAGCATCATTTAGAAAATTCGAAAAGATACTATCTACCATACAAATTGTTTGACTACTTCTTTTCGGATTCACATCACGAAGATTTCAATAAAGATTCTATTAAAATAATGGAAGTCTACAATCGATTGATCCGTAAAGTTCCAATGTTAGCAACAAACAACCCTGACTCTATACCAAGAAATATAGTGAAATTTATTACGTTATGGAGTTTGTCTGGACTAAATTCTCAATTCAAATTGACTAGTGACTTTTTATCATTTGCTTTTGGGATGGGTTTACTCGAATTAGAAGTTATTTTAGATGAAATGAGTAAAGTGAAAATTATAAGATTTAACAGAAGGCTTGGTTATTGGGAGTTATATGAAGGTAGCTCTCTAAATTTAGATGAAGTAATTGAAAATGATGTAGAGAATTCCACTGACTCAAGAACAGCCAAATTGAGAATACTTGAAAAAAATTTGAATAATAAGTTCTACCTACCCAATAATTACAATGACGAAAAAAGTATGACAAGGTTTGCGTCTGTAAACTTTGTCTTTAGTGGAGAAATTATTGATAACTCTTTCGATAGTGATGAAACTAGAAAAAGAAAAGGTGCAGATGCGCTCATTAACTATGTTTTACTTGAGGATCCACTTCAATACGAAGATGTAATTAAGAGGGTTCAAAACTGGGAGGACAGTAATTCTCTTTTTTGTATTTCTACAAAATCACTTGAAAATATAAATTGGTATTTATTAGCGCATAAAGAAATTAATAATAGGCTAAATGATATAGAGTTTTTAAGCCAGGACCCTTTATTAAAAGAAGAATTATTAACAAAACTTGAAGATATAGAATATGAGATTCAAAAATTTATTGAAGTCTTTACTAAATTTGATGAAAGCCTAACTTGGTATCATAGTACCCGAGTGTATAAGATAAATAATAGCATAGTTCTTGAGCGGTACCTTTCTGATTTAATGTATAACATTTATCCTAAAACTCCTGAAATAAAAAATGATTCTTTTAATAGACGAAAAATTAATAACGTTCAATTAACTGCTGGACAAAAGGTAATTAGCCATTTAATAGAATATCCATTTGATGACGTTATTGGAATAGACGGTAAAGGACCTGAGTATCTTGTTTTTGCAACAGTTTTCAAGAATAATGGTGTTAATATACAGAACTTAGATAGTATTAAATCTAAGAATTTGTCTAATTTGAGAAATGAATTAGTAACCTATATTAATAAAAATACTACAGGGACACTAAAAGAATTAGTAGATATATTATCGGAGTCTCCCTATGGGATAAGGAAGCCTCTAATTCCTGTTTTATTAGTAGGTTTGTTAAGAGATAAATGGGATAGTTTAATGTTTTATAGAAATAAAATTTATGTATCAGGTATTGATGGAAAAACCTTTTACAAAATGGTTGATGAAGCAAGCGAATATGAGTTTAAGTTTTATAATTTTAGTGACATGTACTTGGATTTCTTTATTGCCCTAGAAGACATATTTGGGGAACATGCTCATGAGAAATCGATCAATAAACCAAAACCAATTATGTTGAGTAGTGCTATGTTGGGGTGGTTAAGAAATTTACCAAGATTTACTCAAACGACAACCTTAATTGATAAAGAATTGCAGGATTTGAGAGATAATATTAGAAAGAGTGAGATTGATCCACAAAACTTTATAGAAGAATTGGGTAAATATTATACTAATAATATTGATTTACTTAGAAAGCAGAAGAGGTATTTGGAAGCCTTTCTTGGGGAATTTAAGGAATCTTTAAGGAAACAAGTTTTATCTGTGCTTGAGAAATCTAGTTTCTCAGACTTAAAAAGGTGGGCTCAAACTGTAAAGGCGCCTCAACAAAAGAGTAATCAACTAATAAAAAGTATTTTAAATGCTAATGCAGATAACTGGATTGATGATTTAGCCACTACTATTGTAGGTGTACCTATAGAAGACTGGACGGATACAACTAATAATATGTTTAAAAAACATATTCTAGACTACTATAAATTGTTAAGTACGGACACTTCTCAGGATTATATTACATTCTCAATAAATGGAAATGATAAAGCTGTTCTTAAAGCAGATTTATCGACAAAGTCTAAGACAATATATAATAATGTTTATAGAATGATAAATAATGCTGGTAGGAATGTATCAAAAGATGAAATAGAATACTTAGTGCTAAGTCTTGTCGAAGAATTTGTTGAATGAGGTGATGTTAATGGATAGAAAACCAGTACATGTTGCGATGTTTAGCGGTGGTGCAGCAAGCGCATACGTAGCGTATCAAATGGTACAAGCTCATGGGAAAGAAAATTGTATTTTATTCTTTACGAATACTTTATGGGAAGATGAAGATAATTATAGATTTATGGAAGAAGTAGCAGACTATATAGGAATTGAAATAACTGAACGTATTGATGGTCGTACACCAGAAGAGGTTTTCTATGATTATAAGTTTTTAGGGAATTCTCGGCTAGCCAAATGCTCAGAAGAGTTGAAAGTTTATCAGACTGTTACTTTTTTAGAAGAATTACGTGATAATGATAATCTTGAACCAATTCTTTATTTTGGCATTGGACCTCATGAATCTCACCGTGCAGACAATTTACGTGAATTCTATTCTCATCGTCCAATTGAACCTATTGAAACAAGATTCCCAATGATAGAAACCTTCCGTGAAGACATAGATGCTAAGGGAATTATTCAAAATGAATGGGGGATAAAACTCCCTCGCATGTATGAGTTAGGCTTTTCTCATGCAAATTGTGGAGGAAGATGTGTAAGAGGTGGTTTTGGGCACTATGCTCAATTATATAAAGTTTGGCCTAATCGATACAAAGAACAAGAAGAAATGGAAGAAAACTTTAGAAAGCATTTTGAAAAAAACGTGTCAATTTTAAAAAAAGATGGGAAGCCTTATACATTAAAAGAGTATAGAGAAAGAATGGACAGGGAAGGTATTGAAAAATTCTTAAATGAACCTGATGATACTGTACCTTGTGTTTGCTCGTTTTCATAGATGAAGAGATAGGTTTATCACTCAAGTAGAGCTAGGATGGATAATAGATTCTAGCTCTATTTTTTCGTTAATTAAATTCTGAAATTTAGTAAGCGTCAAATAATCCCCACCTATTTCTAGATGGGGATTTCATGTATCCTTTATTTAGATTTATTTGGTACATGGCATTCCTGTGGGAGTGTTAATGACCATGGCAGGAATTGCGCCAATTGCTCTTTATCTGTCGTATCTATATTGAGAAGTTCCTCAAACAGATAGTTAAGATAGTTAAATGGATTCAATCCATTTTCCTTAGCTGTCTCCACAATACTATAGATGATTGCACTAGATTTAGCTCCTTTTGCAGTATTGCTAAAAAGCCAGGCTTTGCGTCCAATTACAAAAGGCTTGATGGATCGTTCTGCACGGTTGTTATCAATGTAAGCGTCAAATAGTCCCCCACCTATTTTTTAGATGGGGACTTCGTGTATACTTTATTTAGATTTATTTGGTATGCGGCATTCCTCTGGAAGTGCCGAGGACCATGGCAATAATTGCGCCAGCTTATCTTTATTAGTCGTATCCATATTGGGAAGCTGTTCAAACAGGTACTTGAGATAATTAAATGGGTTTAACCCGTTCCCCTTGGCAGTCTCCACTGATTACGGCCAATAGATTTTACCACCCTTGACATGTTATTTACCAATACTCGCCAAAGAATTTACCACACAACGCCAATGTGTTTACCAGTAAATAAAAATGCCCTACAGATTACTATTTAATAAACTGTAGGACTTTTTATAAATTAGTTGTTTTCTTTTAAAGAATACTTATGCAAACAAGAGGGAAGTTCACTGCCTTGTTCATGATTTTTATAAATCTTCCATGTCAAAGTACATCTCAATCTATTTTCGATACTTAATGAAAGCTGGATGATCAAAGAAATTTTCATAAATATCACTATGAAGTTCAATATAGGGAATGGTCTTCTCTTCTGGTGTTAATTCATTTACTTCTTTTCTAAGTTTAACAACCATTTCTTCCAGCTTCTTTGAATAACTTAATAGATTAATGATGAACTCGATATCATCCATTTTATCTCTACTCATCGCATCTCCGTCGTAAATAGATTCACACATAATTTCAACTCCTTTTTTAATAGTTTAAAGGTGTCGTTTTTTAACCCAGGTGTTCTCGTTGTTGTATTTACTAGCCTTCTTTAAGTTCATTTTGATAATTGTTATATTTAAGCTTCTCCAGCTATCCCATGGCGCTCTCGCATAGAAACGTCCCCGTCTATTAGGATTTGGTAGGAGTCATGGATAATACGGTCTAAAATAGCCTCCGCAATTGTTTCATTCCCTAGTTTCAAATGCCAACCGCTAGGGTCGATTTGTGAACAGAAAATAGTTGAAGCTACTTTATGGCGGGCTTCGGTGATTTCCAATAGGATTGCTGCTTCATCTGTTGTTAAATCTGTAAGAAGCCATTCATCAAGTATGAGTAAATCTACTTTCGTATATTTTTTAATACATTTCCGATAGCTTCCGTCTGCAGCTAATTTTGCGAGTGAGAGTTCATCTAGTAATTCTGGTAAGCGAATATACTTTACTTTATAGAATTGGCGACATGCTGAGACACCGAATGCACTAGCTAAGAATGATTTACCAGAACCAGTGGGTCCCTTCAATATGATATTGTGATTGTCGTGGATATAGGAACCGCTAGCCAGTTTCAAGATCAACCCCTTTCCTACGTGTGCTTTATTTGACGCTTACCTTAGAATGGAGCCCGTTATAGTATTTCTTATGCTTTTCTTTTCTATAGGAACCGTTTGGCAACCTATTATATTCTTTGTTGAGAAGCAGCTTAATAAAGCCCCTTTCCTTAAGATCTACGCTTTGTTGTATTTACAAGAATTAAGTAAAAATTTGTAAAATAAACTATACCAGTATCACCAAAAAAGGCGATATATGTTAACATTAAACTAGTATATATAAGGGGGATTGTATTATGAGATTACAAAGGTTTAGTGTTACAAATTATAAGGTTTTTAAGGAAACTTTTAGTATTGATTTTTAAAATGACTCCATTGCTATTTTAACTGGTAGAAATAATACTGGTAAATCAACAATATTAGAAGCTATCAACTGTTTTTTTAAAAAAGAAACTAAAGCAAAAACTATCCCAACTGATTGCTTTTCTAAACGTGGTGAGAAAATTATACTAAGTGCTGTATTTGAGTTTGGTGAAGAATCACTTACAATTGTGAAGAAATATCAAGAGGAAACAGCCCCAAAATTTTATGATGAAAATGATGATGAAATCAAAGCCACTCACGAATTGAAAGATACATTAGATGAAATTCTAAACAATCAACCTTTTTATATAACCCCATCTATGTTACCTGATGATATTAATGAGCTAATTCAGAATATATATTCAGAGATTATTAAAAACGATTTACAAAAGCTTGAGAACTATCAAGGTGATTCAGAGGAAGAAAATGAGCTAGTGGAACTAGCTAAAGAATATGCTGAAATTAAAAGTTCGTACCCTGAGTTTTTAAGGAAGCTTAAATTAAGTACAGATTTCGACTCCTTGAAAGAGTAAGTACTGAAGTCTCTGAAAGTCTACAAAGTTTATTTTCAAACGAGCACTTATCTTTAAATGTTGTAGGTGGTGAGAGTGAAGGTTTTTCATCAAGTGACATTTTAAATTCCACAAAATCTAGTGTAAATATTGATAGTAATAATCAGTCTGAGATGCCATTAGCCAATCAAGGAACTGGCTTACAGCGAATGAGTTTAATATATCTAATTCAGAACATGATACAAAATAAGCTTATGGGTGAAAGTGATGATAAGTTATTGTTAATAGATGAACCAGAAGCTTTTTTACATCCAGAAGCAGTACGAGCATTGAGTCATTCTCTATATAAAATTGGTGAAAGGATGCCCCTCATGATTTCGACTCATTCTCCAGTCCTTATAGACTTATCAGAAAGACACACTTCTATACAAGTCTTTCGTGTTGGTGAAAAGAAAGCAATTCAGTTATATAAGTCTATTGACGATCAATTTGATGATGACGACATTCAAAATATGAAGATATTAAACTATGTGGACTCTTATGTGAATGAATTTTTCTTTGCAGATAAGGTATTGATTGTTGAAGGTGATACAGAGTATATTGCTTTTAAACATCTTGCAAAATCAGAGAATGAGAACGTACATATAATTCGTGCTAGGGGTAAATCTACAATCGCTACATTGATGAAAATTTTAAATCAGTTTAATACAAATTATGATGTTTTACATGACGTTGATAATCATACTAGGTATAGTTATACAACCTTAAAAGCTCAGAAAACAAATTGTATAAATATATACAAACTAAAAGGAGATAGTGAAGTAAGAATTTTTTGTTCAATCTCCAATTTTGAAAATGCCATTGGTATTGGAGACGTACCAAACGATAAAAAAACACAAACTATTCATCAAATAATAAATGAACTTGATGATGATGATGAATATTGTGAAGCAAGGTTGTTAATAAAAGACTTATTTAAACATATTGTTCAACGAGATGAAGAGACGACTATAGGCGGTGGATTTTGTAGAATACTCCTAGAAGAAAATTTTAATGATTTGTTTGATGAGCTGATAAATCAAAAGATTAAAGAGGAACAAGAGGAAGATCAGAAAAAAGAAGATGATAATGAAAAAGTAGGTTCTACTGTACAATAATTGCTTAATCTCATATATAAGGGGTCGCTGATAAGCGCATCTTGAATATGCACGAGGAATGGATACATACAGATAGGGAGTTTCCAACTGGGAAGTTAACCACTACTGGTACATCCTTCGCTTTTGACATTCATTTGGCACAACTAAAAATAACTACTAACAATATAAAATTATAGTTTTATTGAATTGTAAAACTGTAAGGCGGCACTTACTTGTATAAATGCGCCTTTTGAAGTAATTATCCAAATTAAATATAAGTCATAAAAAAATGATAAAAAAGGGATGGTAATATGGCTGAAAGAAAAGCTGTATATTTTTCAAAATACATTCAGGAAGATGGTATTGTAACAGTACCTTATAATATAAATGAAGAAGGTTTATATAGGTATTCTATGACTATCCCCTTTAAAGGACGTGATAATTCAAAAAAGGCAATAGTTATTATGAAGAATCCTAGTAAAGCAGGGAAGTTTGATTCCCAAGCTCAAAGGAAAATTTCAGATGAAACTATATACCGTGTAACTGATTATTTATATAAACACGAGCAAAATTACTCTGAAGTAATAATTCTCAACCTATTTGCAATTTATTCATCTATTTTTGATGAGGGGGTTGAGGAAGAACTCATTTATGGAAATGATAATATGGAGAAAAATAATAGAATTATTTTGTCTACTCTAGAAGACTTAGAAGACGGTGATAGAGTAATTGTAGGTTGGGGAAGATATCCTAAACGAACTGGATTTAGAGATAATTATCGTGAAAGAATAGAAGAAGTTTTGACCTTATTAAATGGCGTTACGTTGTGGAGGGTAGGTAATTTTGTTAAAGTTGATAGTTGGCATTTTCCGCAACACGGTCTTAACTGGTATGATTATGAAGTAATGAAGGAATTTTGGAATTAACAAATTGATTTTCGTTTTACAACTAATATGGTAAAATTTTAATAAGGTATTTTAATAATCGTATGGACAACTACAGTTTTAGCATTGTAATAAATAGGCTTTACCCCTTTTATATCAAAGGTGTGGCGGAATTGGCAGACGCGCACGACTCAAAATCGTGTTCCTTATGGAGTGTCGGTTCGACCCCGACCACCGGTACTTGTTTATATCAGTAATTTAAGTGAATATACCGTAATATCAACCGTTCTTCACATTTGTGGGGAACGGTTTTTTGTGTTTTCTAACATTAAATTGTCTTTACTAAATAACTTCAAATCGTGTGAACTAATCGTGTTCATATTGATAGGGGGTGTATAAGTATTGGCAAGGCGTAACAATGTTTTAAATGATGCTGAACTTTCAATTGTACGTCAAAAGAAAAAATCGTATGTAGAAAGCTTTAAGGAAGCTTTAGAACTCTTTGAAAGAGATTGTGATTTACGGAATTTAAGACCATATACCATTAAGTATTATCGTAATGAAATATCAGCGTTTCTTACTTATTTATCTGAACAAGGTTTTGATTTAACTGTATTAAGACCAACAAATATTACAGAAGAATTGATACAAGATAATCTGATATTGTACATGCGAAACTATAAAGGTTCTAAAGTTGTAACTGTAAATACACGTTTACGTGCATTACGTGCATTTTTCAACTTCCTTCATAAGCATAAACATATACCTAAAAATCCAATGGAAAATATTCAGTTATTGAAGGATAGAAAGCATGTTATACCTACATTTACTAAAACACAATTAAACAAATTGTTCAGACAACCTGACTTAAATACTTTTGTAGGTGTACGTGATTATACAATTATGATGCTTTTTTTGGAAACTGGAATACGTGTAAATGAACTAACTGGTTTAACATTGGCTGATATACGGTGGGAAGATAATTTAATATGTGTACGAAATGCTAAAAGCTATCGTGAACGGTTAGTGCCAATTCAGAAGGATATGAGGAACCAACTTAAAAAGTATATTGCAATACGTGGTTCAGTTTCATGTGATGCACTTTTTATTACAATTGATGAAACACCTTTATCAAGACGTGGCATACAACAAAGAATTGATAGGTATGGTGTATTAGCTGATATAAAAGGTGTTAGATGTAGTTGTCATACATTCAGGCATACTTTTGCTAAATTAAGTGTCCAGCAAGGTGCTAACATCTTTGAATTACAAGCTATTCTTGGTCATACCAGTATGGAAATAGTTAAAACTTATGTAAATCTATTTGGCACAGATGTAAGGGATAGTCATAGAAACTTTTCACCATTAAAGATGTTAGATAAACGAATATAAGTAGGTGTATAGAATGGATTTTAAATATAGAACTTTTGATACAGAAAATGAACACTTATATGTTGGTGTTTGTAATCATTACTTCAATTTAACTGATGCAAAAGAAGTATATAGAAATAAAGAGGAAAAAGATAATTCTATAATGATTGAAGTTGGAAGAAAGGACACCAAAGAAATTGAAGCTGTAGTTACTTGTGGTGTTGATGAAGCTGAACAAATAGCTTTAACCCTACTAAACCTTTGTAATTCAATAAAAAGATAAAGACAAAAAGAAAAACCACCTACTGCAATAGGTGGCCTCAAAAATCAAACTATAAAATTATACGGAACACCGTACAACTAACCTTATTATACTGAAAAAATTCAGGTAATGCAAAGGCTTCTTCAGTGTACCTAAATTTAGATGAAGTTGTGTGGTTTCCGTTACATAAGGGGAAAACTCAAATGCAAATAGGAAACATAGATAGCTTTATGCACTTATCACAATTTACTGACATAAACGATTTTAACAATAATATAGAACAATGGATGTTGGATGGTAAATCATCTTTTACAAAATCAGAACTAGTAGCTTTAAAGCGTTTAATACGTTTTTCAGCTAAAGTTGCTGGTGTATGTTCAGCAAAGATTGGAACAATCGTTTCAGCAACACATGAAAAAGATGGTGCTGGCATTTCAAGAAGTACGTTTAAACGTATGGTTATTAAAGCTAAAAATTTAGGACTGCTGCAAACACATGAAACAACACGTCAAAACGGTAGTAAATCAAGTAATTTGTATGTGTTCAATCGTTTTTGTGGCCAAGCTGAACCATCTAAAGTTGAAAAATTGGACCAACCAAAAACAAGCATTATTTCTAAAACTAACAACCAAAATAATAATAAACGTAATATGGATGTACCAACTGAACAAAAAGCTGATACTGATACAAAAAAGAACCAAGTATTGGATGCTTCTTTCACCAGTGAAAAAGTTCCAATGCAGTTCACTAACTTGGTTAGGAACTTCTATGATGATGCACGGATTATCGAAGAACACTGGAAGCTTGTTAATATTTCAGCTTACAAGAACCAAGTAACTGAAGGTATTACTGATACTGCAATAGAAGCATTTAAAGCACTTGTGAGAAAGATTAAGTTTAATAATGTAAATAATACTTATGGCTTCTTTTATGGCATTCTAAACAAGAAATTTAGGAAGAAGTACACCATAGATTTATTTAATGATGTGTGGGAAGCGTGTTGTTAGTTAATTAGTATTAAATAGTTATATCAATCCATTTTCATCCAAAACTCAATAAATCTTAAAGGATTAGCCATTATTTTGTCGAAATATTTTAATAGTTCGGTTTCTAAAAAATACTAAGTTAGGATGGATGAATATATGGCATTAACTAAAGCTATGAAAAAGTCTATGTTTGATGAATTTCAAATCAAAGGTTACTGGTGGCTTCCAAATAAAGAAAAAGAAGTAGCGGGTATCTTATACTATAAGCATGATGAAATTGAACTAGAGTTGTTAGGTTCCTTAAATGATGCTGAAAGCATGTTCGATAGTTTTGGGAGTAATAAGACCAAAAGTGACACATCAATTATTTTAGGTATTTCAGATGCAGGAGAGAAATTCACTTTACTTGATTCTATGAATATTAAATCAAATGTATCTTCAGGATTTAGTACTGAGACATATGCTGTACACTTATTTTTAGTGGGTGCTAACTTCACTTCAAAGGATGACTTATTATTTCATTCGTTTGCAATATATCCTACGTATTACAATAAGTGGAATGCTGAAGCAAAATATAAACCTACACACCATCTAGTTGATGGAAGGTTAGGACGAATAAAGGGTATTGATTTTAGTGAATCTGAAATGTTCTCAGAGTATGTCCATTCAATTAGCACTAAGTTAGAAGAAACAAATAAGACTAATATGTCAGGAGATATTCATGAAGAAGTAAACTGGGAATATAAGGGTGGAATTATGGTGACACCTGATGAATGGCAAGATATAGAGTGGGGAAAGGATATGATGTCCAAGATTAAAGACCTATTTACATTATTTATAGGGTTTCCCATTTACTATGAGAGTATTACGTTTTATGGGAAAAATAAAGATGTTGGAAACAGTACTTTTAGAGAAAAATGTCAATTATTCATTGAACAAAAAAACGTGAAAATTAGAAGTAAATTTAATTGGTATGATGTGACTGTTAGGTACGGTGATATTAAAGACAATTTAGGACAGGTGTTTAATTTATGGTTTGAGAAAGAAGAAATGCTAAAGACAGTCGTAAATCTGTATATTAGTGATTTTTATCGAGATTCTTATCTTGAGACAAAATTTCTCAATGCAGTTCAAACTTTAGAGATATACCATAGAAAAGTCTATGATGGGAAATTATTTGATGAAGATGATTTTGAAGAATATACTTCAAAAGTACTTAGTTATGTTCAAGAAGAAATGCCAGATGAATTTATAAAGAAAATGAAAGGCATGTTGCAACATGCTAATGAATATTCACTAAGCAAGAGGTTAAGAGAATTAATAAATCAGAATCTTGAAAAAGAAACAAAAAGTTACTTATTTGGTAATAGTGATAATAGAGGTAAATTTGTACAACAATTAGTAGATACCAGAAATTATTTAACACATTATGATGAAGGTGAAAAGAAAAACATTCTGAAGGATGGTATTCAGATATACTATGCTGTTCAAAGGTTAAAGGCACTAATAACTTTAATCTTATTTAAAGAAGTGGGTGTTGATGAAACAATAATTCTTGATAAATTTAAAGAGAATAGACATTACACACATTCAATTTTAACTGCAAAAGAACAACTTAACAATTAATTCTATTCCCACCAAATCCACAATTAAGTTTGAAAAATTCATTGGTGGGAAATAAAATATAATCACTTATTCAACAACCTTTTTGCAGTATCTTCAAAGTGCATCATAAGTGCATCATTCGGTGCTTTATTACTTCTATAAACTACAAAAGGATTTACTAGTATATGTGTGTAGTTTGCATTAGAAACCACTGCAAATACTGGTAAATCCTTAAATTTAACTTTGAATAGTTTTCTTTTTAAGTCATTAGTACGGTTATATCCAAACATCTTTGCAATTTCAGCTATTGTTAAAGGTTGGCAATCAGTACTATCTTCAGGATGTAAACAAAGCATGTTACTTTCAGGATGCACATATGGAAGTAGCATGAACAAGGTGTACAAATTATTAGGTGTGTGTACTTTTTTACCTTTATTATCTTTTTCCTGATACAACTCACGTACTTGTTTATCAAAAGTTTTTATGAGATTCTTTGCTTTTAATTCTGATGATGGTGCAGTGCCACGAAAGTTATATGTGTTTGACCACTTTATCTTAACAGTTGATTTGTTTATTACTTCTTCCCGAACAATACCAGCTTCCAACATCTTATTATAGAACTTATAGAACTCTTTCTTGTTTGTCATTTCTAACAGTGCCTGTAATTTATTCTTATAAATCAAATTCCCATTATCATGTGTAAGATAGCTTCCTTTTTCCTGATATGAAACAAATGTACCTAGAAATATAATTCTTGTTTTTTCTGTTTGGCTAAACCTTTCATCTTGGTTTATATTTTTAATAGTGCTTGATAGTGTCCAAGTAAACCTTCCAGCAAGTTCTTCAAATTCACTTTTCTTTTGTTTACCACGTAAGTATTCAATTCTTTTTGCTTTGCTTTCTTTATTTACAAACTCATATGCTTCTTCATTTATAAGTAAACTACCACTTTCTTTTTCACCAGTTTCTAAATTAACCCATTCTCCATGAATAAAATCTGTGTTTATCATTCTTAATCATTCCTTTTCAAGTTGTCAAAAGTCGTAATCTATAAACTTTTGCAACCATAGGTACTTCAAAAAGGTCAAAAGTACGACAAGATTTTTTAGATTTATTAAAAGTAATTTAATTGTAGATAAAGCTAAATGCGGTGAGAGTGTACCTGAAATAGATGAATTTGCGGTGAGAGTGTACCTGAAATGATGTGGGTTGAAGTGTTGATACTAAAGGGTTTATTGGGGTTCTTTATGAATTTGTCCTTCTAGTCTTATTAGTATAATCCTAGACAAGTTCAAAAGATATGTTGCTTCGCAACGGGGAAGAAAACCACTTCCCCACAAATTAATAAAGAAAAAGATTAATCTGAAAAGGAGATGCTGAAAAATAGTAGTTTATATGTTCAGCAACATTTATTTAAGCTTTGTTTTTATCATCTTGGAAGGTGGTGCTTTTCCACCTTTCAAGGCGTAAGCATAAATCTATTATGGTAAAATATATAGCAAAGGTGGCTGATTAAATTGAATTTAAAAGGATATACATTCAATTCAAAAGAAGACTTTGTTTATTATATTCATCAACTGATTATCGGAATTACAAATACTCTAAAGAGATATGAAAGGCAAATTAATGAGTTAGGTAAGTACATTGAAGAAAAGGATTTAATTGCTAGACCAAAAAGAGTAGTATCAACTGATATTTGTGAGAATTATGAAAGTATGCTTAATTACACTTCCAGTTATTTAATGAATTTATTTGGAGACCAAGCTAATTTCGGAATGTCATATCAAAACTATCGAAGGCATGTTGTAAAAAAAAGTAAAGAGTTGAATTTAGACTTTGTTACACTCACAGAAGAACAAAAAGAAGAACTCAATGAAATAACAACTAGCAGGGATTGGGGAAGTCATGTTCCAGTTTCTTTACTTCATTCAACTAGTCATAAAGCTTTAAATTTAACTGTAGATGCTAATAATCCGATTAAGGTTGCTGAATTTGAAAAGTATCAAGGGTTGTGGTTAGTAAGTTTGTATGATGTAAACTTTAGGAGTTTAGAAGGTCTTAAAGGTATGTTCGAATTGGTGAAACAAGACTATGAAAAACTAACTGGTAACCCTTGCAGAATAGTTATACAAAAATATCCAATTCGTAATATTAATGATTTAATGATTCCGATAATTTCAAGTGGAATACAAAGAAAAGAAATTAAGTCTATTGAAGATATTCAAAATATATATAAAGGTGAAAGAGAAGTATAAAAAAATTACAGTGCGTTCTTTTAGTGAAACTTAAAGTTGGTTATAATCTAGTTAAAATAAAATGATACTTAAAATAAGAATCTGCTTCAGGTAAAATGATTTTTAAAAGGAATAGGTGGAACTACACTGCATAACCGTTAAATGTGTCCAAATATAGGGGTTCTGTAAGTTTTTTTAATGAATGGTATTGTGGTCATCATTACAGTAATATCAGTTGTTCTAGCATCTTTTAGTGTGGTTCCGTTGTATGTATAAATGTGAATGACTGTTCATGTGTTAAGTGCAGAAGGTGCTAGTATTTCTTACGTGAATCGAACCTATCAGAAGCACCTTAAAATGACTTATTTAAATTTTTTTAACGTGTCTTTATCAGTGCTATTGTTTTGAACATTAATATTCAATTCCAAAACAAAAAAGAAACCAGTTGTTATGCTAGTTCCCTTTTTAAATTTCTCTTTTGTAATTCCCTATATAAAATTGATTTACTAACACCAGTTGCACTTTCAATTTGTTTAATAGTTTTATCATTCTGTTTCCACAAATCAATAGCATGTTCAACTTGTTTTTTGGATTTACCTTTCCTTCCTAGCTTAATTCCTTTTTCTTTAGCATTCTTAATACCAGCAGTTCTTTTTTCTGCAAGTAATTCACGTTCATTTTCTGCAAGTGCTGAAAGAATAGTTAAAAATAGTTTTCCGTTACGGTGTGTTGCTTCCATTCCTAGTTCAATTATATACAGTGTTATATCCCTTTCTTGCAGTTCTTCCACTAATGACAATAATTGTTGTGTATTTCTTCCTAAACGGTCAACACGTGTAATTATAAGCTTGTCACCAGCTTTTAGTTCTTGAAGTAATGCTTCTAGTTTTGGTCGCTTCATAGTGCTTCCAGTGTGCTTTTCTTCTATAATCACATCACATTTAAAAGATTCCAATTGTACAAGTTGCGTTTCAAGGTTCTGTTCTTTTGTTGAAACTCTAGCATAACCATAAATCATTTTTATCAGTTCCCTTTTATGTAGTAAGTTAGGGTAATTATACCATTTAATTTAGGGAATGAAAATAGGGAATTATAGAAACCAGTAAAATCAAGGGGTGGGTACATGTTCCCGATTATTATACTTTTAGGGAATTACGTGTTCCATCAGGGAACCAGAAGTTATTACAAATCTATTTATTAGAATAAGCTTTAAAAGTTCGTGTTCCATTTAATTAAGTAGGGTGTTTTTTATTCGTGTTCCCTATGCTGAATTTAAAATAGGGTGTACCAGTGTTAGATTTAAAGGTGTGTACCAAGCTTATTTTTAACTGGTGTATGTGGTTTAAATAAAGCTTGTGCAGTTGTACTAAAGCTTATCAGGTGTATTTGAACCAGTAGAAGCTTCTTAGAATGGCTATATGTGCTTTATATGGTTATGTGGTTAATGGCTTGGTTATTCAATAGCTGATAGTTGTATTTAAAGTTGGTGCTGGTGTGTACTGTATGCACTGATTGATAGCACTGAATAATAGATGAATAGAAAGGATTGCTAAACAATTGAACAAATAAATGAAATTAAATCAAAAAGAAAAGTTTAAAAAGAATTGATTGAAATAAAGATGAACTGAAATTGATTATTAATATTCAAAAGACAATATGAAAAAGAAGCATACCCACCATAAGGGGTAGCACTATACCCAAGTTGTTAGGGTTTAGGCTTATATAATACACACTATATATTCAGCTTCCCAAGTTTCAGAAGGTGTGTTTCAGCTAGTAGGGGGGGTATCAAGGTTTTACATATTCCATTTATCAGATTTTGCTATAAAAAATTACGCCACAAATTTTGGTTATTAAAATTTTTATAAAAACTTTTAAATTCTTGTCATACTTTTGATGGTTCTGTAAGACCTATATATAGAAATTAATGTTTCATTTATGCTTTATTTTTGGTTACTGTTTAGGGTTGATTAGAAGAAGCAACTTTAAAAATGTGTAAATCGGTGCTGATAGTTAATTCTATCAGTGCTTTTTTATTTGGAGTTTATTTATATTTTATAAATTTACTAATGGGGGGATTTAATTGAATGGAAAGTTATTGAAGCAAGTACGTATTATCGCTGGATTCAGTCAAACAGAACTAGCTGAAAAAATTGGATGCACACAAGCATTAATTGCCTATATGGAATCAGGAAGAACAAAAGTTCAACCATTAACTGAACAAAGAATTTTACAAGCTATATCAGATAAAGGGATTCGGCAAGAAGAGTTGTTTTTAATTTCATCAGTATTAAAAGCAAGTAAGTCAAATATAACAGCAGCGATTAAATAAAAGGGGATGTGAAGGGGATGCAACCATTACAGAAGGAATTAGACGAATTAAATGTAATTAAACATGCACTGAACGCTGAAAAAAATAAGCATGAAGTTCATTTACTAACTATTCTAGTTAAAAGGCTGGAACAATCACTCAGAAACAAAGAAATTAAATTCTATGCACTTTACAGTTCCAAGAACCAGTTAGAACATATAAACACATATAAAGAACGTGCCAAAATGTACAAGAATAAAGCAATAGCAAAGCTTCAGGATTTAACAGAAGCATTAACAAGAAAAGAAATTACACGTGCAAATGCGATTTTAGATGAATTACTAGATACAGATTTTTTCACAAAAGATACTGAAAAGCACCTTAGTAAATGGAAAAATAGTACTAGAACTAACTTTCAGCGAAATTACTTCACTGTTTAGAAGGGGGTTAAACAATGGATGCTAACAAAATTAATGATGTGAAAGTTCCACCACAATTAACGGAACGACAAGCACACATAGCACGTGAATGGGTGGACAATGAAATGAATACTGGATTAACTATAAATCAGTTTTGTTCCAAGCATTCACTTTCTAGTGCAACATTTACAAAATGGAAGAATACGAATATAGATTTTCAAACATACTGCCAAGCACTGAAGGGTGAACTGATTAGTTCAGATGAATTACGTGCTTATGAAGTTGTGAAACGTCATATTTTAGAACGTGTAAACAGTGCAAATCCAACCGAAAAAGATATAAACATGTTTATTGAAAATTTTGACTATGTTGTGAAATTTCAACAAGCAAAAGCAATGCAAAAACTTGGGATAAATAATAAGGGTGAAGCTTCAACTGATACTAGAACAGTTGAAGAAAAGAAAGCTTCTCTATTATCAAGATTAAAAGGTTAATTAATTAAAAGGGGATGAATACAAGATGAAAAACATAAAAGAAATGGTAAATGAACTATTAAACAAGGTTAATAAAACCACTAATAATTATGAAGATGCACTTGAAGCAAAACATACTGAATTGATGCAACTACAAACTAAACTTGCTGAAGAACAAGACAAAGAAAAGCATTATTTGAAAATGTATATTCAAAAAGATATTACAGATGAAACTTACAAAGAACAAAAGCTAGTAGTATCTGAAATTAAAAATACTATTACTTCTATTCAGCAAGAAATGGAACTGATAGAAAAATATAAAACTGAAGATGTTGAAGCAGTACTTGAAGAATTAACTGCAAGCAAAAGCAAGTTAAACCAAAAACAACAAGAAGAAATTCAACAAGTAAAAGTACAACTAGCTGAAGCAAAACAAGCATATCTGAACCAGTTAAAACAAGTTGGTGAAGCTTATGATAAAACTGTATCTGAAAATAGAAAGCTGGAAGATGTACTTGTTCAATTTGGTAAGCAGAAACAACACTATACACCTGATAAATTTGAAATTATCGGTGCTGGTGCAGTAGTTGGAATTGAAGAAGCAAGAAAATATTTAGGCTAAAAATACAAACAAATTACAAATAAAAATATAAGCATTTTCAAGCATTGGAATTAAGTTTCCAGTGCTTTTTTTAATGCAAAAAATTAATGAAATGGAGTTGTTTTAATAATGGCTGGATTAACACTAGCACAAAGTAACAATATGATTAATACACCTTTAAAAAGTGGTATTATTCAAACAATAATACACCTTTAAAAAGTGGTATTATTCAAACAATCGTAAAGGAATCAGCAGTACTGGAAGTTTTACCATTTGAAAATATAAAAGGTAATGCTTATACATTTGTGCAAGAAACTGATAGTGGTGCAGTATCTTTTCGTGCAGTAAATGAACAGTATGCAAAAGATAATCCTTCTTACTTGCAGAAAAGTGAAGTACTAACACGTTTAGGAAGCATTGTTGAAATAGATAGGTTTATTGAAATGACACAAAGCATACATGATGTACGTGCAGAAGCGACACAAGCAAAAGCAAAGGCAATCGCAAACGAGTTTACACGCACTTTCTTTAAAGGTGATACTTCAGTAAATCCTTTAGCATTTGATGGACTGGACAAGCGTTTAATTCCTGAACAAGTAGCAGATGCACAAGGTTTTGAATTGCACACTGGATTAATTCATCAAGTAATTGATTTAGTACAAGGTGGTGCAGATGCTATCTTTATGAATAAACGTACTAGAAGAAAGTTAAATCAATTATTCATGGCACAACGTGCTTTTATTCAACATGACCAAGATGCATTCGGCAGACCAATTCAATTTTTTGGTGATGTAAGAATCGGTGTAGTAGAAGATGCTTTCATTCCTGATAATAGTATCTATGCAGTAGCTTTTGGTGCTGATAAAGGTATTACAGGAATACAAGCTGGTGAATTAATTGCTGAAGACAATGGCTTACGTGGTAATCTTTATGAAACACTAATTGAATGGTATGTTTCAATTGTAGATGCAAATCCAAAAGGTATTGCAAAATTAAATAACTTCAGCTTGTAAGAATAGTGAACTAGTCATATATTTTCCCTTAAAAATGTATGCTTATTTTATCCTTTATTCAGTTTGGTTTTTTAACTTTTCTGTTTAAGGGATGTTTTTTTTATTTATTGACTAATTAACATTGAAAATTATTATTCAAAAAAGGATGTGAAAACAATGGCTAAAGCTAAACACGCTAAAGAAACAAGGCTTTCAGTTATAAAAACACTTGCTGAAGCAACAACCGATAAACCTACACCAGTATTAAACATATCTATTACAGACGGAAATGAAACAAAGAATATAACTAGGTACTTCAGTAGTGAGAAAGACAAGCAAAAATATATAGATGGCTTCAATAATCTTAGTAAAAATTTAAACGTCTAAAAGCCCCTTTTCTAGTTGGTTAATTCCTGCTGGTTTAAAGGTGCTTTCTTTTTTTTGTTTAAAATTAAGCAACTTTGTTTACAGTTTTTTCCTGTATGATAGAAGTGAGGTGGTTATATGGATATCAAAACAATAGAAAAATTAAACAACATATCTAATATGGATTCAGAATTATTACCAAGAATGCTATTGCAATTTTATAATGCATCTTTTAATTTGTATTGTGCTTTGCCTGATGGTACGGAAAGGGAATGGGAAGAAATTTTAGATGAATTAGACTTAAAGGATAGTACTTTCTTTATAAAGCGTTTATTAGACTATTTAGGATTTTCAAGAGATGATGAAGTTACTGAAGATATCATAACTGATTACTGTGTGGATGCAGACGGTGATAAGGATATAAACGCATTAAAGAAAGAATTGATTGAAAGGGCACTTAAACTAGAAGAAATTGATAGGAAGAATGATATGCAATAATAGTTTGTTGATTTGGTAATGTTTAGGATTTTTTTGTGCATTTTTACTTATCTAACTGTTATTATATATTTAAGAATTATGATTTCTTATTAAATATCTAATGTATAGGGGTGTACAAGATGGTACAACCAAGACCGTGGTTAGATGAAGTAATTGATGCATTAAAAGAACTTGGTGGACATGGAACTTTAAATGACATTGCAGATAGAATTTACGACAGAGGTATAATGGATTTTGAAGCAAATCCTTACTATAAGGATAGAATACGTGGTACTATTTACAACCATTCGAGTGATGGAACATATTATAAAGGTGAAAAGGGTGGAGAGAAAGATATATTCTTCTCACTACATGGTATAGGTAAAGGTCACTGGGGATTAAGAAATTTTGAACCTGATGGTAACAATGTAGATTTTACAGAAGATGATATAGGTTTTAAAGAAGGTAAAAAGCAACTGAAACAACACATAATCAGAGAACGTAATCAAGAAGTCGTAAAAAAAGCAAAAGAACGATTTAAACAAAAAAACGGAAGATTGTTTTGTGAAGTTTGTAAATTTGATTTCTTTAAGACATATGGAGAATTAGGTGAAGATTTTATTGAAGGTCATCATACTGTTCCAGTATCTGAACTGAAAGAAGGAAATAAAACAAAAATTGAAGATATTGCTATGGTTTGTTCCAATTGCCACAGAATGTTACATAGAAAAAGACCGTGGTTAACCAAAGAACAGTTAAGCGATTTAATTAGGACTTAAACAAACGATGTTGGATTTAAAAGGGTGAATAGAAACTAAGTCTATTCACCTTTACTTATAGTTGTTGGAGTTTTTCTATTTATTATTTGTATAAGGCTATCAATCGCTACAAAGGTAACAAATACTTCTTTAATAACATTCAGTAAATCTTTTGAAAATATAACAATTTGTATATTGGAAAATTCAACAAAATTAAAAATGACATATATTAGTATCATAATAGTGTATGTGGTAATTCGTGTGAAAATTGTGATTGAATACCTTTGAAGTAATTCTCTATATAATTTTGGTTTATGTATGTCTATTATAAACTTCATTACACTATTTCCTTTATAAGCGAATAAAAGTACAGAAACTATACTTATTAGATAAACAAATCCTTCACTAAAGGGCTTTAATGCAGGATAAATATTTACAATTATTAAGATTATCTGTGCTGGAAAAATGTAAATGATTAGAAATGACAAAATAGTTAAAATCGGTGCAATGAAGTATTGGATTTTTACAAACAATATAACTGGAATAATTAAGACTTTAGAAAAAATGAAAGAAACAAATCTGTTTTTATCAATAATATTTGGGATGGTAAATGCAATTCCCCAATAACCTATTAAATAACTTATCCAGTAACCAAATATACTATTAAACATTACTTCATCTTGATAAGCATTTTTTGCAAGTAAGTAACTAAATAATAAGAATATAATGCCAATTATTTTTCCAAATATCTTCATAAGATAACTTATACCATCCTACTAATAGATTTTATTTGTAATAAGTTTACCATATTATGAGTATTAGTGATTTATTTTAATCGAATGTATGAATGAATTTAAGTTTGATTTTCTGATATAAAACTAATATAATGATTTTAGTTCACTAATCGTATGTACTATTTAAGTAAAGACCACAATTTATTGTTGAATGACTGTTAATATCTCGGTACTTCACTGACATATTACTGATTAATAAAATTGGAAACTCGACTCAAAATCGTGTTCCTTCGGGAGTGTCGGTTCGACCCCGACCGCCGGTATCACAAACATTGATATATAGCGGTATCTACTAACGTAGGTATCGCTATTTTTGTTATATGTAGCGAAAAATAGTCGGACACCCTTTACGCCTCTTTCCGAATTAAACGGAAGGAGGCTTTTTCGCGTTGGCGAGGAGAAAAAGAATTAGTAGGCGAAGAATTAGACCTTGTAAAAAAGTTGTTGTCTAGCGATGTAATGTCATTCGATAGCATTATGTGGCATTCCTAAAGGACGCTAATCACTTTCACCGGTGTGTACCAATACTAGCGAAACCCGCCATTTTAGAAAAGGAGTCTAAGGTCAATGGGTCTACCCCCACTAAATACTATTTTTAGAGTAGCGGGTAATCTACCCTAAGTTTGAAAAAATTGACCTATGTCAAAGAAACTTTCTAGAAAATGGTGGATACTTGATAGTGAGAGATGGTTACAATGCATGAACCAAAAAACAGTCATGGTGGAGAGTCTAGTGAACTGTACGATGAATGGTAGTTGGATGATCTCTCTGGGGACAACCCGTTAAGCACTTAAGGTTAAGGTGCTAGATTCGATTGGGGCTTTTGAAAGGGAACCAATCAAGCTAACTCATAAAGGAGGATGACAAATGTCTGAAGAAAAATTGTTAGATTTAATTAGTCCGGAAGCTGTCATAAATTTTGAAACTGGTGCGATTAAAGCAAGCACGTTGGATGCAATCATCAACCTCTTGCCATTTGAAATGGGCTTTTGCGACGCTAATGATATATTCCGCTGGTATTCCAATAATCCAAACCGCGTACATGGTCGCCGAAAAGAAGCAATTGGTCGTCATGTGCTTGAGCTTCACCCAAGAGTGGAACACCACGTTGAAAAATTGTTGAATGATTTCCATTCAGGAACACGTGACGAATGGGAGTTCTGGTTCCCAAAACGTTCTGGTGAAACGGGGCAAATCTACCAAAAGTTCATGGCAGTACGGGATGAAAACGGAAAATACCTCGGCTGTATGGATGTGACCGTTAATATGGATATTTTCCAAGGAAAAGAAGGTAAAAATACCCCTGAAACGATTGAAGAGTTTAAAGCAGTTATACCTAAATAATGAAAAATACCTTTCTCATTTGAGAATCTAAGAAAAAACACATTTAATACACCAATTCATTGTGTTTTTCTTTAGGTGAATCAACAAAATAACGATCTATTCAAGTATCTGAAAAGGATAGTTTTTTAGATCAAAAACTTATTAAATAACAATATAATCTCTTTCCATGGAAGCCCATGTGTCATTGAGTATCGAGTGAAGACGTTCCCATTCTTCATTTAGTTTTCCATCTACATAATCATTTCGAAGGGTGGGTTTTTCATAGAGGGTCCATTTAAGCTGGGAAATAGAATATCTTGTAAAAGCCATCCATTCGGTATAATTAATTGCTAAAGGATTTTGTGTAAAGGATACTTTTCCTCCATTGACAGCCGAACTTATGGTATGAGAAATAAAAAGCATGGTTTGAAGCTTCGGTTTTTTTCGACGAATACCATTAATTGGAATGGATTCTTGTAGGCTATGTCCGTCTTTGAATCGTTTACTACAATAGGACACCCTAACAATGACCTCAATTATCATAGTAGGAAGTGACATGGAACAGAATGTTTAAAATCATAGCCTTCTGCATACATCCCCCTTGCTATTTCTGCGATTGATAGTTTCTCTTCACCAATGGATCCGAATTGTAGCTTATTCAATAACGTCATCATTGGTGCAGGTAGGCCCATTGAAGTGTTCACATCGGATTTCATATGTCCAAAAACTTGCCCGATTGCCTTAAAAATGGTCATTCCTTCAGGGACATCTCCAACCACTTGAGAAATGATTTTTCCATTCTTGTCTATTGCTGTAAATCTTCCTTTCATCATATCGAAGACTCCAAAAATAAAACCAAGTATTGGGTCATGGCCCAATGAATGATAGCGATGAAACCAGCTACTTAAGCCATCTACGTATTCATTTAAGTTATAATTCGTTGAAGCATCATAAGGGACTTTAAACTGTCTCTCCAATTGCTTGATTTTATCTGAAGGAATTGCCTCATCGAACTTTTGCCTCATATAATTCGAAAGTGGACCTGCACTTATGCCGTTCTTTGTTTTTTCAGGGATTCCAACTAAAAAAATATCTACTGCTGCAGCCAATACTCCTGCAGCGATACAGATGGAGTAATCGATTGCATCTAATCGATGAATACTATTCACGTCTTCTCTTAAATGTTTTAAGTATCGTTCATTCGATACTAATTCTTCTTCTGTAAACAGGCATCGTAAATCAACCTCATCTTGGACATACATACTGGCATCTTTACGTACATCTTCCCATGAGGGGATTTGGATAGCTTTCTTTTGTTTTTGCGATGAACCGCTTTTTTGTGCTATCTTATTACCCAATCCTAGATCCTTTAGAAGAGCTTCACTCGAAGAAATAGATTCATTCATACTTGCATAATCTGCATCAAGGGAAGGGATACTTTTTAACGTATCATCATGATGTTTTAAGACCTTATTAACTTCTTTTTCAGTTTCTGAGTATTTATCTTTTCTCATCTACTCTACTCCTAAATCTACTTTTAATTCCCTAATCGCTTGCTGTAATAAAATATTTAATCCATTCAGGTGGTCTGCTCTTTCTTTCGTTGTATCTACTTCTTCTTTTAATGCTTTAATAATCGCATCATGCTTCCTTAGTGCTTCCTGATATAGCCGTTCTTTTTCTTGCTTCAATTTTTTCTTTCTTCGTTTAGCATTCAACGCAACGCCACCACCTGCAAGAATAGCTACTGGAGCTGCAAGTACAAATACCCCTGCTACCATTCCACCCCCAACGATACCGCCAGCTGAGGCTAATCCTGACGTAATTCCGACTGCACTAAGTCCAGCAGTTCCCAAACCATAAAGAGCGGCAAAAGAACCAGCACCACCCAACCCAGCACCTAATGCCCCAGATATAACGTCGCCTAAAGGACTATTTACACTTGTTCTAGTCTTATCATGTAACGCAATTCCGGCCTCGTTTACTACATTAACAATTGGTTGAAGCGAATCCATTGACTTAAAATTCATATATTGGTTCCCCTTTTTACTGATCAACTTTATCAAGCTAAAACGATGTTTATGTAATTTTATTATAGCAGAGTAGTTCGTGATGGCTACTGAATTTTTCGTTACATTGTGTAGATACACGTTAAAGTGTGCGGATATCTTTTATTCCTAGCCTTCTTAATAAACATCTTCCCTGTTTCCTATTATTTCGCTATAATAGACTTTGTTGTTTATGCTACTAGAATAAAACATCGTAGAAAGGTTGAATTTTTTATATGAAAAAGTCATATATTCTATTAATGCTTTTATCCATTTCTTTCTTTTTAGTTGCTTGTTCTACAGAAACTGATTCTTCCGAAGATGTTTCTGAAAAAGACGCTTCATCTACTAATGAAGAAATGGCAGAAAAAGAAACGGCGACTGATACGAATGAAGAAAGTAATCAGGATACAGAAACGGAAACACAAGCTGGACAAGTTATTGAATTTGAAGGAATTACTTTCGAAGTCCCTTCATTTGCTGTTTCCAATGAGTTGGAAGAATCAGAATACCCAACAAAAAGTTTTATATTAGATGCAAATTCTGGCGTTAATTTTAATGTCATCGTAGAAGAACTTCCTGAATCAAAGTCTATAAATGATTATATCGAAGCAGCAACGTCACAAACCGGTTTTGAATATCTAAGTAAAGAATATTATACAACGAACGGTATTGAATGGAATGAATCTGTTTCTTTAAATCACACGGAAAATGGCACCGTTAAGCTGAACCAACGAACTTTCATCGATGACAGTAAGGCTTACATCTTTACGTACGGAAGTGTGCAAGAGATTTATGAGGACCAACTATCAACTTTTAAAACCATCACCAATTCCGTTCAAAACTAAATGTTGATGTTGAATTTTAGTTCCCATTTTAGCTTGAAATTTCATAAATGAAGTAGTGTATCACCCCCCCTAAATGGTACCAACCCATGAGGGGGTTTTTTATGCTTTCATGCTTTAACAAGAGTCAAATGGTTTTTGGCTAATAGAAGATGTGAATGTTGAAATTAATTGCGTTTGAAACGGAGTGATGTTGCGTGAATAAAACGGAAGAACCCTCCCTTTGTTTATCGATAGATAGTTCCAAATAAACCCAAATCCTTTAAATAAAGATTGCGAATACTAGTTCTACAAGTGGTCCCGATTTGCTCCACATCTCCTTTTTGAAATGATAATAGGCGTAGTTTCATCTAAATTATGAATCCCGTGCAAATGATAAACTTTCATACTAAAATAGAATGATAGTCTGTAAAAAAAGACCTGAAAATAGATGAATAGTGAATGGTAGATTGGACGGGGTAAGATGGCTAAATGTAAAAAGAAAAAGTCCGTATTCCTCGTCGTTTATGAATGTACCGCACAAGACGACTACAAGCTGCACCACATTGGATACCGAAATATACTGGGAAGAATCTTGTTAGAGGTTATAGCAAACACTTTGGTGTTGACCATTTATCCCGCATGTAACGGGCAGTAAGACCCCCACTTCAAGATTTCGAGAGATCCAAAAAAGATAAGTGGGGGATTAAACTGCCCGTAAATGTCCGATTCGTTCAACTAACAATCAGTGGGGGAGGAAAGGAATCCCCCATTGACTGAAGTTTCACTTTATGTGCGGTATTCGAACTGGAGCAACTAGGCTATGAGATAAGTAGCGAATACAAGCAGCAGTTAAGGCAAGTTCAAATCCAAAAACAGCGGGATGCTGAGAAGCGAAAAGCGAAGAAAAAACAAGAATTGGAAGAAAGTTTAAGCTTAGACAGTGATGAAAATTTTGCCTTTATAGCCGGCTATACGGATGGCGGAGCTCCATTTGGACTTAAATGGGAAGATTGGGATGATACGACCTGAAAAGCGTGTAGGATGGGAACTTATGACAATAATTGATGAAGGGGTGACGGTTTATGACTAAGAAGGATTACATATCGGTTACAGAATTAAAAAAAGCGTTACGAGATTTAGATGAAAAAGAGTTAACCACAATCATAGTAGAAGCGTATAAGAAATCAGATGATGTAAAGCAGTTATTATCTGTTAAGTTTAACCGCGAACAGATGGTTCAAACTCTTTTTGAGACTTATAAAAAGCAAATAGAAGATGAATTTTTCCCTACTAGAGGGAAGCCAAAATTGCGATTATCCTATGCTCAAAAGGCAATCTCCAACTTCCGTAAAATGGCAGAAGATGAAGAACGAACGTTTGAATTAATGATGATATATGTTGAGAATGGTGTGAAGTTTACAAATACATTTGGCGATATTAATGCACCATTTTACGGAAGTATGGTTACGATGTACAGCAAATTAATGGATAAATGTCTCAGATATCCAGCGTTTTACACTAAATATAAAAAACGACTGGAAGCAATTGTTGATGATGCGGAAGGGACTGGATGGGGATTTCCAGAAGCTTTAGAGGATGAGCTTGATTTAATACTTGAGGAAGAGGACTGATGGGGTGGACTAAGAATAGAGGACGGTTTTCGCATTTCATTAGGGTAGTAATGTTCTACAAATGATTCGAGAAAACCGCCTTATGGTTCATTAGACTTTTGATTTTTGAAATTCATCGCAATAACCTTATCAGAGTAAAAAGAGGTTAGTTGTTCACTCATATAATTAGTAGGGAAAATAAAATTCTTTTTAATCCAATATTTTATGACACCAACTGTAGCGTGAATTTGAAAACTAAGAAAGACTTCATAATCTGTTTCCAAAGCATCAGTTTCACGTTCAATTTCAATTTCTTTTGTAAATAAATTCCATAAAAATTGCTCGAGACGATGATATATATCTGTATTATTCTCTATAAGGTCTAGAGATTTATACAGTCTTTTGTGTTCTTCAATATGTTCAAAAATAAGCTTGATAGAAGGAATAGCCCCATTAAAAACCACTTTATCAGTATTTCGATATGGTTTCATGATGCACTCGTGTATCCCTTCGATAGCATCTTGGTATAAATCTTCTAAGAGGTCGATTTTATCTAGGTAATGGATATAAAATGTACCTCTATTAAAATCAGCTCGATCGGTAATTTCACTAATTGTAATAGAGTTTACGTCGTTGTTTTCCAAGATAAGATCTATGAACGCATCTTTTAATAACTTTCTTGTTAATTGTTTCTTTTTAAATTGTCGATTTGAATTAGTTAACATAACATAACCTCTTGTTCTGTTCTTTAAATAGGTATAATGAACAAATTTATTTAGTTTGTTGAGTCCTCATCATATTCATTATACTTGTTTATTGAATATTACGTCTATTGATTTTATCCTATAAATGAAGGCGCCTTTATATACTTCTATTGAATTAACTATATCACATTTAGGAGGTAAATTAATGGGACTATTAGAAGGAAAAATTGCTATTGTTACTGGTGGAGCGAAGGGTATGGGAGAAACTCATGCTAGAAAACTTGCTGATGAAGGAGCGAAAGTTGTAATTGGAGATGTTGATGTTGAGAATGGAGAAAAACTAGCAGAGTCCATAGGGGATAATGCTAGTTTTATAGAATTAGATGTAACCAATTCTACAAGTTGGGATCAGTTAGTGAAAAAGACTAAAGAAACATTTGGTTCTATCGATATCCTAGTTAATAATGCTGGACTTGCAGGGGGTATGCCAGGACTTTTGGAGATAGAGGAAGATTTGTATAAAAAGATCATTGATATTAATCAATTAGGAGTTTTTAACGGCATGAGAGCGGTTTTGCCTACAATGATAGAAAATAACAAAGGATCTATCATTAATATTTCTTCCCTTGCTGGGTTGCGGCACGATACTACAGTCAATCCGGCTTATACAGCTTCAAAATTTGCAGTTAGAGGTCTTACGAAACAAGCAGCATATGAGTTTGCTGATAAGAACATAAGAATTAATGCTGTTCTTCCTGGTGCAGTACTAACTCCTATGGCAGAAGCAACATTAACTAAAGAACAAATTGATGAAGTTTCTCAAACGCTCCTACCAATGAAACGCTTTGCAAATCCAGAAGAAGTTTCTGAGTTAATAGCATTTTTGGCATCCGATAAAGCTAGCTATATTAGTGGAGGAGATTTCGTGGTTGATGGAGCAAGAGCAACCATTAATAAGTAACTTAAAAAGAATGAGTTAAAAGCTCAGGGACGTGTCTTTGCTTCTGATTACAAAATTGAAGTAAAAATAACGTCCCTATGCTTCTAATAGCCCTTTTCTAGGATCTTCCAGTTTGGATCAATTAGGTAATACTTCTTCCTTCTTCAATCCCAACCATATCAACTTTTTCTCTCTTCATCATTCATCAACCCTGTAAAAATAAGACCAATTAAGGCTAACGCAGCCATCACGATAAATGCATATGTTATCCCCCAGTAGGTACCAACCTTGTAGGAAGTATCCATGATGGAAGTCGTAAAACTAATAATCGTGGTGAGAATGATCACGCCGAATGTCATTGCAAATTGGCGTACCGTATTTACAATCGCAGATCCGTGTGGAATATCGGCATCATCCAATGCATTCATACTAATGGTTACAAGTGTCATCAGCGTTAAGCCAAAACCGATCATAAAGAAGCAAAAATAGACCATAATCCAATAAGGAGAACTATCCATCCCGACTGTGTTTAATAGGATTAAGGAAACAAATGTAAAGGCAAAGCCAAGAATACTAATTTTCTTCCCTCCAAAGCGATCATATAGGTTTCCCGAAATAATCGTTACAACCGATAGGAGGATTGTGCCTGGTACTAAAAGGAATCCAGATAGAAATGCGCTGGTTTCGAGAACATCTTGTGCAAACATTGGTAGGATGGTCTCAGTAGATAAGAGCAGCATCATGTTAATAAAGATAAGCACCATTAGCAATCGAAATGACGAATTGCGGAACAGTTTTACATTAAGGACTGGTATCGTCAAGGATAATTGGCGACGGATGAACAAGGTAATCGATAGAATGCCAATTCCTAGTGGTAAGATAACCAGTATGTCTGTAAATCCGGTTACGCTGATCGTGCTTAAGCCAAAAATAAAAAAAGAAAACCCAACTCCTGAAAGTATAATCGACAGGAAATCTATCTTCGTTTCTTGCTTTTCTAACACATTTCTCATCACAAATATGGCTAGAACTAAAGTACTTATGATGAGTGGGAGCAATATCCAATGGAGCGAACGCCAACTGAAAAAATCAATGATCATCCCAGAGATGGATGGTGCAGTAGCGGGTGCGACATTGACAACAGATCCTAATAATCCCATGGCAAATCCTCTTCGTTTATATGGGAACACATTCAATAATATCGTTTGTACTAATGGCAGAATAATGCCAGCACCAATCGCCTGAATGACTCTAGACAAAATTAAGGTACCAAAGTTCGGCGATACCCCTCCAATTACTGTACCAACAGCCAAAAATGAAAGAGAAAAAACGACAAGGGTTTTCGCTGTAAACGTATTGGATAAATAACCTGTTAGTGGGATGAAGATAATGGTTGTAAGTAAGAAGGTGGTAGTCAACCATTGTACCTGCGTTGCGTTCAAATCAAATTCGTTCATAATCGTTGGATACGCTGTAATTAATAGAAATTGACTAAATGTAAATAAAAAAGCTGTTGCTAATATGACAACAACGAGACCTTTGTGCGCTACTTTTTCTCCCAATCACATTCAGACTCCTTTCCATCATCTATGATTTCCTTTAATGATACGATGTAACGTATGTAAGTAGATCTATTGTTTCATAGTTTAGTTGATTGGTAAACAAAAGCTGTTTTCTAAAAGATTGTTGCTTTTTCAAGTATAAATCATAATGAACAGTTGATGTAATAATGAAGCCAATTATTTTAGAGTGGGTAGACAATATGTATAGTATGGTAAAATACAACATAATTCCCAATGGTACGATGGAATTCACACGTAAGTAAGTGGATACATTAATTGAATTAAAAATGGACCTACTATGGAAGAGCACTTGTGCTTGTCAGTCTTGGTCGGCAGACAAGTCTCTAAAATGTAGGAAGTGGAAGTAATAGAAAGGAAGGGTACCATGGCCAAACATAAAATTTTCACCATGAGTGTCGCAAAAGTCTACCCCCATTATATTACGAAGGCAGAGAATAAAGGACGTACGAAAGAAGAAGTAGATGAGATCATTCGTTGGTTGACAGGGTATAGCCAGGAAGCATTAGAGGCGCAACTGGAAAAACAGACAGACTTTGAGATCTTTTTTACGGAAGCTCCCCAATTGAATCCTTCACGTACGTTGATCAAAGGTGTGATCTGTGGTGTCCGAGTAGAAGATATTGAAGAACCAACCATGCAGGAAATTCGTTATTTGGACAAGCTCATTGATGAGTTAGCAAAGGGAAAAGTGATGGAGAAGATTTTGCGGAAGTAATTATATGTTCGTGCTTGAACTAGTGCGGACAGTGAATATGAAATGAGTGAGGCACTGATGCAATAGAAATTCCTCCCTAGTATCGTATTTTACGACCAAGATGGAAATGAATATATGTTGAGAGAAGATAGCTAATGTGGTGACTAGGCTATAAGTTGGCACGCCAAAACAGATCAAGAAGCAGGTTGAGGACCTGAACTATTGAGCAGTCTCCGTTATGGTAAAAGTATTCTTCCATCTAGGAGGGAATAGGACGTCTAGTTACGATCACGATTTAAAAAAAGGTTTGACGACATTGGTCAAACCTTTTTATCATATAGCTTCGTTCTGTCATAGGTTCCTAACACACGAACATCATGTCCAAATGCTTCAAAAATGGTAATCGCTTTTTTTATTTCCGCTTCATCTAATCCAGCTTCTGCTTCGATAAAGAAGTGGTAGTTCCCTAGCTTTTTCTTCGTTGGACGTGATTCAATCCAAGTGAGGTTAATGGTAAGAGCGGTAAAGACATTCAAAATAGAAGCTAACATACCTGGATAATCCTCACATGGTGTTATGACGAGCATCGTTTTACTTTTGTGTTGTTGGGTATTTTCTCTGCTAATAACGAAAAAGCGAGTATGATTTTCGCCATTATCTTGGATACCACTTTTGGCAATATGTAATTGAAATAGATCGGCAGCTGACTTAGAGGCGATAGCTGCAACATCGCGTCTTCCTTCCTGTTTGATAGCCCGAGCAGCTGATGATGTACTGTCATAGCGAACACTTTTTACTTCAGACTTTCTAATGTATTCTCTACATTGTGCTAAGGCTGGTGGGACAGACCATACTTCCCGGATATCTTGTAAGTCAGTTTCTTCTAAAGTAAGGAGGTGCATCGTTACTGGAAAGATGACTTCCGCCTCAATGAATAAATCGTTTGCCAGCAACCCATCTGCTGTAATATTGATCGTTCCTTCAATTGAGTTTTCAATTGGAACAATCCCTTTATCTGCTTTGTGTTCACCAACAGCTTCTAGAACATCTAGGATGGTATCACACCTATGCCATTCTTTCGTATTTGGAGTGAAATATCGTAACGCAGCTTCCTCTGAAAAACTTCCTTGTGGACCCAAATAGGCTATTTTCATGAATAACACGCCTTTCTTTTATAGCTAGTATACAGGCGGGACTTCTCCCATTTACTCTTTTTAAGAATCGGATAAAATGCAATTTCGACCAGGAATGCCTGTTGTTCATATAGAATGATATAATTATGATTATTCGGTAAATCGTCATTCATGTTTCGTATTATACAGGAATGGTCCACTATTAAAAAGAGTTTGTTTTCATAATGTTTCGGAAATTCCGCTAACGTTTTCAAAACTTGTAGTGACCAATGTGATGATCCTGGGCCTTCATGTAGTACATGACTGGAGTAGGACTCGTGTCGCTGTTATGAATTTGACGCCATATTCACCACCAATAGGCTGGACCCAATAATGATTCAGTCTTTTCTGTTGGTTCAATTATCCATTAATTTCTAATATTAACATAAAAAAATCCTATTAATGGTTTAAAGAATAATAGAAAAGGGTATATGTTTAGGTGATTTGTATTTATTTTTCAATTTTCATCATTTTAATTAGTGAAAATTTGATGGTGAAACGGTTAAAATCACACTAAAGGAGATCGCCTATGGAAAACATTAATGTTTTGGTAACTGGAATCGGCGGGCCCACGGCTCAAGGGATCATAAATGGATTGAGAAAGATAGATAATATTAACATTATCGGGGTTGATCGGCGGAGCATGACCTCAGGCCATCAATTTTGTGACAAAACCTATCAGGTTCCAAGGTATACCCAAAAAGACCAATACCGCAAAGCGATCATAGATATTATCCATACCGAACAGGTACATGCGATATTTCCGTCCCTACATGAAGAAATTAGTCTCTATCAAGAAACTAGGGAAGATTGGGGAGCCATTGTGGCACTACCAAAAAGCGATAACTTTCCCATCCTTCTTAATAAAGAGAATACCTATGAATTCTTAATCAAAATGGGTCTTGGTTCGTTTGTTCCAAGATACTATGGTTTCAATGGCCCGGATGAACTTCGTCAAATTAAATATGTTTTTTTCCCTGATGAGCGTTTTGTGGTGACAAAAATTGTTGATGGCCACGGTTCTCTAGGGTTTGCTATATTAGCGAGTGAAGAGGATTATTTGAAAGCATTAAAAGAGGGTCGGAGAAAAATTTATAATATCAATGATTATTGCAAGATTATAGATCAGGAAGAACGAAAAATTGTAATGGAATACATAGAAGGGATAGAATATAGTGTAGACGTTTTTATGCATGAGGGACAAGTTGTAGTAGCTGTGCCTCGAGAACGTTCTGGTGTTTCCAACGGTATTGTTTTAGATGGTACAGTTATCTACCATGAAGAACTAATCCATGCATCATCCGAAATAGCAAAAGCAATCGCAACAGATGGCTTCCTTAATCTTCAATTTATGAAGTCAAAAGATGGATTTAAACTAACAGATGTGAATCCTCGATTCTGCGGGAGTCAAATTATGAGTTTAGGAGCTAGGGTGAATTTTCCGTATTTATTTTTACAATATAACCTACTTCAAGAGTTTGTTTCTGTAACACCGAGATGGAATACACGAATGCTGCGATATAGAGAACATTTCTTTGTTTATCAAGATTAGATTATGCTACTCTTAAATGAAAAGCTACATATAATTGGAGAATATTTATGAAAAAAGCTGTTATCCTCGTAATGCTTGTTACCATTATTTCTAAAATAATAGGTTTTCTACGGGATATTACATTATCCTACTTCTATGGTGCATCTAATATTAGTGATGCCTTTTTCATATCCCTTACTATTCCAAGTGTTATATTCGGTGTGATTGCAGCTGGAATATCTACAAGTTATATTCCGATTTATAGCAAGATTGAAACGCATCATAGCCTAAGGAAAGGGAAGCATTATACAAATAATCTAATTAATATCCTGTTTGTGTTTTGCTCTATTATCATTATACTAGGACTAATCTTCACCGAACCTTTAGTTAAGTTATTCGCTAGTGGATTTGAAGGGGAAACCTTACGACTAGCAGTAGTATTCACTAGAATAAGTATGGTAGGAATCTACTTTACTATTATTATTCGAATTTTGAGTGCCTATCTTAATTACAAAAAATTATTTATCGTCCCTGCCTTGATTGGACTACCGATGAATATCATTCTTATAGCTGCAATAATACTGAGTCGGAAATTGGATTTCGTCATACTACTTGCTATTGGGAATGTAATAGCCTTATTTGTGCAATTGGCTATCTTAGTATATTTTGCCTATCAAAAACAATATAAATACCAACTTATTTTCAATATAAAAGACCCTTATATCAGAAATATGGTAACCCTTTCCTTACCAGTGATATTAGGTTCAAGTGTGACACAAATAAATAAACTAGTGGACCGGACACTGGCTTCCCAAAGTTCTACGGGAGGTATTTCAGCACTTAATTACGCACACACATTAAATAATGCATTGTTAGGAATCTTTGTCGCATCCATTTCAACAGTCATGTATCCACTCATCTCTAAAATGGCTACGAAAGGAAATATTGATGGGCTTAAAAGAACGTTACATCAATCTATTATTGGTGTATCCCTTTTTTTAATTCCAGCTACAGTATTCGCTTTATTATTTGCAGAGCCTATTATCCAATTGTTATATGGAAGAGGGGCTTTTGATCAACATGCCTCTACCATGACATCACAGGCTTTTTTCTTTTATTCCGTTGGTATGCTAGGTTTTGGGTTAAGGGTTTTGCTATCAAGAGCGTTTTATTCATTAGAGGATACAAGAACACCAATGATTAACGCAACGATCGCTATGGTCTTAAATATCATATTAAATTTCACCTTAGCAGGATTCCTCGGTATTGGTGGCCTTGCTTTAGCAACGAGCTTGTCTGTTATATTCTGTACAATTTTATTATTCTTTAGTCTACGAAGGAAAATTGGACAACTACATCTAAGGGAAACATTAGTTTCGTTTATAAAAATAAGTATAGCCGCCTTTATAATGGGCTTCATTTCGAAGTTTTTATATCAGTACTTATTAAGTATAATGAATAACACCTTTTCTTTATTTGCTACTTTACTCGTTTCCTTAGGGGTATACGTTATTTGTATCATGTTTGCTAAAATTAAAGATGCGGATAATTTTATTCAAGAAATTAGGAGGAAAATTAAAAAATAGTAATTCAACTAATTCCAAGCCCTTTTCAACCTCGAGCACCGCTATCATATATTAACAAAACTGTTAGCAACCATTTCTATCGTTAAAAAAAGTCGGACTAATAAATCCGACTTTTTTGCACGTTAGGAATGTATAAAATTTTAGCTATGAAGTGGACTCGACGTGGCTTAAATTTTAATGTCCCAAGTATAAGAAAAAAGAAGCTTGGCAGGGTGCGTGTGTAATAGGTAGAAGGAAGGTAAAGGTAATGAATGGAAGTGACATAAATTGAGATACGGAAAAATAGAATATGGCACATTACATCGAAAAGTAAATCGGTTTATAGCCGAAGTTTTCATTGATGGGGAGCTGGAGAAAGTGCATATTAAGAACACTGGACGGTTGAAGGAGCTGCTTGTACCAGGTGCAAGGGTAGTACTTGAAATCAGTACTAATCCAAAGCGGAAAACAAGATACTCTATTATAGCTGTATGGAAGAATGGAAAGCTAGTTAACATTGATTCCCAAGCACCAAATGTGGTTGCCTTTGATGCTATGAAGAATGGAAATTTGCGAGAAGTGGGGGAAGTGGCTGTCGTGAAACGGGAGGTAACATTTGGAGACTCTCGCTTTGACTTGTATTATGAACAGAATGATGTCCAGGGATTTGTTGAGGTAAAGGGAGTGACCTTAGAACGTAATGGCGTCGCAATGTTTCCAGATGCACCAACTACAAGAGGAACGAAACATGTCCAGGAATTAGCGAATGCTATCAAGCGTGGGTATAAGGCTGCGATTCTATTTGTTGTTCAGATGAAAGGCTGTCATCGTTTTGTGCCATATACAGAAATGGATCAAGATTTTGCAAAGGCGTTGCAAGAAGTATCAGAACTAGGAGTACAGGTTATAGCTTATGATACAGTGGTCACAGAGGATACGTTACTACTCGATGAACCGATTCCAGTTGATCTTTCCGAGATAGATGTGTAGACGTCATGCAGTCCAAATATATCAAAACCCCCCATCAAAATTGAAGACTAAACTCAAATACTACTACTAGATGCACCACCCAACTAACCATTCTTGTATTCTCAAGTTTCAAGCCAATTAATTTAAAAAATTCAAAAAAGGGAGGATTTAGCCTTTATTGTGTACTTTTCCTAGTTTGTCTCTATTTATTAGCGCTATAGTCCATCTTTCTTTTAAATTCGATACTAGAATTTTATGGGTAATCTGCTAAACTAGTATATTGTGAAAATAAATAAATTTTTTCTTACATATTGGTTGATGTTAGGTAGGATAGGGAAGCATTGGAACTTCCCTACGCTTCATAGAAATATAGTACATAGTTGGAGGTTATTTCATGAATAATCAAACAGAATTTACAGTAGCAGAAGCAATTGTAAAAGAACTGGTACGAAGTGAAGTAGAAGTAGTATATGGTATCGTTAGTATTCATAATATGCCAATTTACGATGCAATTTTGCGTGAAGGAAATATCCGTATCGTGACTGCTCGCGGTGAAAGTGGAGCGGTAAACATGGCGGATGCATATGCACGTACTACAGGTAAATTGGGAGTTGTCATCACAAGTACTGGTGCTGGAGCAGGTAACGGTGCAGGTTCATTGACAGAGACATGGAATTCAGGAACGCCGCTATTGCACATTACCGGGGAAGCGGATTCTCATTATATTGGAACCGATCAGCGATATATCCACGAAGCAAAAGATCAGTTAAAAATGATGGAAGGTGCCAATAAATCTGCTTATTTATTGAAGCGTCCAAAGCAAACGACACCATTTGTGCGTAATGCGATCAAAGAAGCATTGACGGTGCCGACTGGTCCTGTAACCATTTCGATTCCAACGAATTTCCAAGCACAAATTATTCCTGAAAATCAGTTAATCGAAGTAGAAAAGGATGAGAATCAAGCAACACAACTCACCATTCCGCAAGATGTAATAGAAAAGATCACTGCAGCAAAAAGACCAGTCATCTGGGCTGGAAATGGTGTGATTGCTTCCAATGCATCAGAGGAGCTTCAGGTGCTAGTTGATAAAATGCAACCTGCAGTCATTACAAGTGAGGCTGGAAAAGGGTCTATTCCGGAAAATAATCCACTTTGTATCGGCAATTTTGCTGCTACACCACAAGTGGAGGAACTATTGAAAAAATCGGATCTCCTTATTAGTATTGGGGTTCGTTTCCGTGGTGGGGAAACATTGGACTGGACACTACCAGTTCCTGAAAATCATATTAATATTGATTTGAACCCAAATGCATTTAACCGTAATTTTGATACCATGTGCACCTTGGTAGGGGATGCAAAAGCAGTGTTACAAACGATCAACAGTGACCTATCCTCTAAGGAGTTGAACCCAGATACAGCTTATGTGGATGAAGTGAAGTCAGTCCGTCAAGCGGTTCGTCATGACCTTCGCAGTCAAGTTGAACCTTATGGAGAAGTTGCAGCTATCATGCAGGAACATATGCCTGAGAATTCTATCTTGGTAACAGATGTCACGATTCCTGGCTACACGTGGGGAAATAAATTGATCAACATTAATGAACCAAGAAATTACCTTCACATGACTGGCGGAGGAATTGGACAAGGGTTGCCAATGGCAATTGGTGCGAAGATTGCTCAACCAGAAAAGCCTGTTGTTCTTATTGCAGGAGATGGTGGGTTTATGGTGAATGCTGGTGAGATGATCTCTGCCATTCAAGAAGAAACGCCAATTACTGTTGTGTTATTTGATGATGGTGGATATGGCATCTTAAGATACTACCAAGAAGCAGCCTATAATAGACGTACATCTGTCGACTTACAAAACCCAGATTTTGTCATGATGGCAACATCCATGGGCTTTGAAGCAGAAAAGGTGAGTTCAGTCGAGGAATTTAAGGAAGGATTTGCGAATGCAATCGCAAGTAAAAAACCTTCTCTAGTGGTCGTGGATGTTGAAGCAGTAGGCGTATTAGAATACGAGGATTCGGATGAATACCTCGCATCCTTCCGTCCAAAACAAGGCTAAGTTGTTACAGAATTCACCATTCATTCCTATTTTAAAAGTAGAGTAGCGTGTAGGATATATTGGAGTTTTTTTGTTTGTTGCTTTTCGACGTATAATCTATATTGTGCGCAATAAAGTTAAGGCGATGTTTAGGGTGTTTACCCGTTCCGGAAATACACTTCGCTTTCCGCAGGCGGCTGTTGAGCCTCCTCGTGCTACTCGTCTTTAGGGGTCTCACCTAGGCCTCTTTTCCTGCAGGAGTCTACGTGTTTTTCCTCCACTGATATGATCAACATTTCCTATTATTGTTAATACACTAGTTGATTGGAGCGGAGGACAGTCGACTCCTGCAGGAACAGCACGTGTCCAGACCTGAGCAGGAAGTGGTTTTCTTCCGATGTCTAGCTACAGCGCCTACACCCTCTAGGTCTTAAGTCAATCCTCTTTGTGGCAAAAACCGCCACACGAGGCTTGGCTTAAGCTTGTCGGGTGTGACCAAGGCGCTTACGCTTTTCTTCCGAGGAGGCTGAGGCCGTGCCTGCGGTAAAGAAGACACTGTGAAAACGAATAGTTTGAACAGATGTCGCACTTATGCCCGTGGTGAAAGCGACTGTCCGAAGCGGAAATCAATGCTGTTACTTTACTGAACATAATCCATCTCATATACAAAACGGTTCATTCTAGAAAGCAACAATCTTTTAGAAAACAGGTTAAATATAGGAAAGATTAGTAAACTAGTAGCTTTTCCTTTTTATAAATCATGAAAGTTACGTAATAGTAGTGAATATTAAATTTCCCGGAGGTATTAATATGACGAAACCATATTTAGTTGTAGAGTGGAATGATACAGAAACAGATGCACAAGGATGGCTTGTTGTACATAACTTCGTAAACGGGTATACAGGTGGCGGTACAAGAATGCACCCAACCGTAACGAAAGAAGAAGTCATGCGATTAGCCGAAGCCATGGCATATAAATATATGGCCAGTGATAGTGGAACAACTGGTGGATGTAAAGCAGGTATTGCTTATGATTATAAAGCTCCAGACGCATATGACGTTTTAAGGAGATTTTTAATTGCCATGATGCCTTATGTTGATATCGGGGTATCATTAGGTAGTGATTTAGGTACAAAATATGAAGATGTGCTCCAAATCTTTAGTGAGTTTGGCATTGATATTCCGCTAACACCATCCATGAAAGAGGATCCCGCTGTCCATCAACGGATCAATGACTTTAATAACCTAATGAAATCAAGAATTGACGGATTCCTTTTAAATGATGCAGTTACAGGATATGGTGTTGCCTTTGCAGCAGATGAAGCTTGGAACTATAAAAATGGAAAAGACGGAGCGAGTGTAGTCATTCAAGGCTTTGGTACAGTTGGTGCAAGTGCTGCGTATAAATTGTCTGAATTAGGTTATAAAATCGTTGGGATCTCAGATGCGAACTTGTTAGTTACGTGTGAAGATGGATTAGATATCCAGAAGCTTATCAAACATAAAAATGTATACGGCGAAATGGATAAAGAGTACTTTGAATCAAACTATACGGTACGACCAAACTCAGATTGGCTTGATGTAGACTGTGATATTCTCATCCCATGTGCATTAGAGGATGTAATTAATGCATCAAATGCTGATACGGTAAATGCAAGTTTGATCGTGGAAGCAGCCAACATTCCAATCTCTTCTGAAGGAGACAAGATCATCAAAGAAAAAGGAATTGACATTGTAAATGATTTTGTGGCAAACCTTGGTGCCATCCGTTTTTATGATGCCATTGTCTTTGGTTTAGTAGAACCAGAACCACAGGCTATAATGGATGATATTGAAATGCTTTGCCGGAAAAATACACAACAACTATTCAGAGAAGCAACGAAACAAAATAAATATCAGCGAGATGTTGCCTATGACGTGTTCGAACCAGAAGTAAGTGATTTACTAGAGTTTAAGGCTCCTTCTACAAAAGTAGAGGCTTAATAAAAATGAATTGGGGAGAAAAGCAACTACCTAACTGGATGGCTCATCGTTAGGTAGTTGCTTTTTGGTTAGGGGAAAATAGATTGGAAGCTAGTGAAATCCAAGCATGATGGTGCATCGACTCGACATGTTTTCCTAAAAACGGACATATGCATGTATCTATTTTTGTGAAAATTGTCCTATAACGTGGTATCGAATCGAATTTTGCGAATTATGTATAAAAGCTGTAAAAATATATAAATTACCTCCGTTATAATACCGATACCTCCTTATTTCTTACCTGTTGCCCGTTTGATTATAGTGGTAATTAACCCTATCATTATAATGAGTGAGGATAGAAAGGAGCTATCATTATGTCAATTGCAGCTAGATCTAGTAATTCGTGTTAAAGGAGATTTGAAAACTAGTTTGTTATGAAAATTCCCTTCATATTTTTTTCTGGATCATACGTTAGGCATAATTAGTTGAGTCTTATTCAGAAAGTGAATTGGAAAAAAATCCCCCTACATAATGGATACAGGAATGAAACCGACATTGGATATGTTGTGTTTCAACTTACTTATTAAAAAAGCTTATTAGAAATCATTAAAGAGGAGATTATGAATATGAAAAAGTTTAATGTTTTAATGATGGCCATGGCCTTTCTTGCACTATTAGTAACAGTTGGCTGTGGTGATGAAGCAAGTGGAGATTCAGATTCTAAAGAACCAATTGTTTTTGCGGATGATGGTTGGGATAGCCTTCGCTTTCACAATGAAGTTGCAGGAACAATCGTTGAAGAAGGATATGGCTATGAAACCGAACAAGTAACAGGTTCAACTGCAGCAATTTATACAGCACTTGAAGAAGATGATGCTGACGTTCATATGGAAATATGGACTGAAAATGATAAAGACGTTTATACAAAAGGAATAGATGAAGGATATTATGTAAAGTTATCAACAAACTTTGATGACAACCACCAAGGATTTTATGTACCAACTTATGTGATCGAAGGGGATCCAGAACGTGGAATCGAACCAATGGCACCTGATCTACAATATGTAACAGATCTACCCGAGTATTGGGAACTCTTTGAGGACCCTGAAGATCCAGAAAAAGGACGTATTATTGGAGCTATTTCAGGTTGGAACGTAGATGAAGTATTACATGAAGCTTATGAACATTACGGCTTAGATGAGACGTATAATTATTTCCGTGCAGGTTCAGAATCAGCAATAAATATTTCCTTACAGGAAGCATATGAAAAAGGGGAGCCATGGATTGGTTACAACTATGAGCCGAACTGGGTAATGGGGAAATTTGACATGACACCAATTCTTGAAGAGGAACCTGGTCCACTTGAAAGTATCGGAGCACAGGATATCGATATTATTTCAAATGATACGTTACCAGAACGAGCACCAGAAGTAGTTGAGTTCTTGAAAAACTATGTAACATCTAGTGCAGTAGCAAACGACGCATTAGTCTTTATGCAAGAAGAGGAAGCAACGCCAGAGGATGCCGCACTTAAATTCTTAAAAGAGAATGAAGATTTATGGACAGAGTGGGTACCTGAGGATGTTGCAGAGAAAGTGAAGGAAGGAATTAAATAATCTATTTATTTTGGATAACTACCTAATTCATTGGATAATAATTAGGTAGTTATCCTTTTACAGGAAAAATAATTGATTCATAGACAGAAATGGAGAGACATAAACGTGATGACAAAAACCTTGAAATTATATACGAACGGAGAATGGGTGGATTCGAGTAACCCGAGCATGCAAAACATACTAAACCCTGCGAATCAAGAAGTTATTGCGAAAGCCCCGAAAGCGACTAAGGAAGAAACAGAAGAGGCGATTAAGGCCGCAAAAGATGCATTTGAGAGCGGTGTTTGGTCTGAACGTACTCCACTAGAAAGAGCAGAAGTTTTGCTACAAATTGCCGATAAGATGGAAGAAAATTTGGATGCGTTAATTGAACTAGAAGTAGAAAACAACGGGAAAACAAAACGGGAAGCAGAATCGGATGCAACAGATGCTGCCAACACATTCCGTTACTATGCTGGCCTTCTTAACAATTCTAGTGGAGAAATATTGGAAACTGATGAAGAATTGCAAACGATGATTGTGAAGGAGCCAATGGGAGTTGCAGGATTAATTGTTCCATGGAATTTTCCTTTGTTAATGAGTGTATGGAAAATTGCGCCAGCCCTAGCTGCAGGAAATTCAATTATTTTAAAGCCAGCTGAAATTACTCCGATGACCGTTGTAAAAGTGTTTGAGCTGATGGACCAAACCGATTTACCAAAGGATGTTGCACATCTCTTGATGGGGTCAGGTTCCATTGTTGGTCAAACCATTACCGAGAGCAAGGATGTGGACATTGTATCCTTTACGGGGAGTACAGAAGTAGGGCGTACGATCATGCAGGCTGCTACAGGAAACTTGAAAAAGATTTCGTTAGAGCTTGGTGGCAAATCACCGAATATTATATTTGACGATGCTGATTTAGATACAGCCGTTGACCATGCGTTGTTCGGAATTTTTATGGGATCTGGACAAGTTTGTTCATCAGGTAGTCGGATATTGGTACAAGAAGGAATCTATGATGAATTCATTACCAAATATGCGGAAAGTGCTAAGCGGATTAAAGTTGGTCCAGGAAACGATGAAGCCTCCGAGATGGGTGCTATTGTTAGTGAAAAGCACATGGAAAGTATCCTAAACTATATTCAAATTGGGAAAGAAGAAGGAGCACGTTTAGTTTGCGGTGGAAACCGTATTGAACGTGACGGCATGGATAATGGATTTTTCATCGAGCCGACTGTTTTTGCTGATGTGACGAGTGATATGAGAATCGTCCAGGAAGAAATCTTCGGTCCTGTTGTCGTCATCCAGAAGTTTAAAGATGAAGAAGAAGCGATTAAATTAGCAAATGATACTGATTTCGGTCTAGCAGGCGGTGTATTCTCAAGAGACCAACAAAAAGCCATGCGTGTCATTAAAAAAGTACGTGCAGGCATTACTTGGGTAAACACGTATCATCTTACCGGTGTCCAAGCCCCATGGGGTGGTTATAAGCAAAGCGGTATTGGTCGAAGTCTTGGGACTTATGGATTGGACGAATACCAAGAGACAAAACAAATTAATATTAGTACAGATCCAAAACCAATTCAATGGTTTAACTAAGAGAATAGATAGTATATTTAGTAACATTGAGGATTTTTAATTGAAGCTTCCTAAAATCTGTAAGCAAACGTTTGGGAAGCTTCTTTTTTTCATTCTACTAAACTACACTTCTAAAAAGCTTACGTGAAAAGCTGCTATAGCGTGTATCCTTCAATTGCACTTGAATGATACAACGTCTTATTTTAAAAGTATAAAATTTAAGCTAAGAAGTGGACTCGATGTTGCAAAAAATTTAATGTCTAAAGTAAAGAAAATTAACGCATTCGCTAGGGAACGAGCGAATGCGATTTTTTCTAATATGCTTGCCTGATGTCACCTAATGTCATTTTTAGATTTCTTCTTAATGGTTCTGTAGCTTCCCACGTATTCCCGACCTGGAGCAACTGTTTTTCGGAGAGATGATTTCCAATGAATTGCATCCCAACTGGAAGCCCTTTTCGATCTAATCCCATTGGTACAGACAAGCTTGGTACCCCCGTTAAATTTACAGGGGCAGTAAATGGCAAACAGCGTCTTATAACCTCTAAATTTTGCTCAACCCATTTCTCTTTGAATGCTGGAGTTGTAATAGGTATAGTTGGCCCGAGTATAATATCGACATCCTCAAAAGCTTTATGAATTCCTTTAACCATCTTTCTTCTGGCTTGTTGGGCTTTGACATATTGTGACGTATTCGTCAAAGAACCAGCTAGAAAGAAAGTTCGGATGTCTGCAGAATAAGCATCTGAATGTGTCTGTAACCACTTGTGATGAAAAGCGGATGCTTCCCCTGTCACAGTCAGTAAGCCTGCAAATGTTGACATAGATAATTCAGGGATCACTATTTCCCTAATTTCCGCACCTAAATATTGCAGTGTTGTCATTGCATGTTTAAAAAGCTTTTCTACATCTGGGTCTAACCCTTGGAGATAGTAGGTAGGGATACCGATTTTTACTCCGTTAATTCCTTTGTTTAGATTTTTCATGTAATTTGGTGTAGGTACTTTTAGGCTTGTAGGATCATTTGAATCATAGCCTGCCATGTAATGAAGCATCAAAGCCAAATCGGAAACAGATCGTGCCATCGGTCCAGCAGTATCCAATGACATAGCTGAAGGGAAAATACCATGCGTACTAACAAGACCATAAGTTGGTTTTAATCCGTATACACCACACATGGCAGCAGGTAAACGAATGGATCCAAATGTATCTGATCCAGTTGCAAGTGTTGCCAGCCCAGCAGCTAAAGATGCTGTACCACCACCACTTGAGCCACCCGGCATGTACTTGGTATTCCAAGGATTTCGGGTAGTACCAAAAAAGGGATTGGTACCAGTTGATCCAGCAGCAAGCTCATGCATGTTTTGTTTTCCTAACATAACCCCCCCTGCTCCTAACAGTTTGTCTACTGTTGTCGCATTTTTATCAGGGATGAAATCGGCAAAAAGTTTTGAACCAGCTGTAGTTCGGATACCTCTTGTATAGTAAATATCCTTAATACCGATTGGAACTCCATGGAGAGGTCCTTTATATTCGCCATGCATGATATTATCTTCCGCTTCCCTTGCTTGTTTCAGGGCTAAATCATAAAGGGGAGTAATATACGTATGGAGAATTGGATCAATCTTATCCATACGACTTAATGTATGCTTTGTCAATTCTACAGGAGATAGTTGCTTCGATTTTATTAATGGCGCAAGCTCGGTAGCGGTTAAGAAGGATATGTCAGTCATAGCATCAACTCCTTATCAACAACTGTAATCGGTATTTCTTTATTTAAGTGGGGAAAAGCATCAGTAGACGTTTGGGCCAGATTTATCGTGTATAGTATGTTATGAATATAGGGGATGTCAGCCTCATAGATAGGTAACCCTTGTAAATATAATTCTTGTTTTAAACAATTTGTATATCTCATCTAACCTACCTCCTTTATGGGTGATATTACTATATATGAAATAGTTAAAAGAATGTGCGGAGGTAGTAACTTATTTTGCGTGTTAGGAAAGCCAACGAAGAAATTAGATGTGTCATTTTTACTGGGCTTTTAGAATACCCTCTAAAAATGTCATAAGTTTTTAAAAAAAACATAATATATAAATGGCAATTAAATCTTAAACATTAGGATGGGTGATTACATGGATGATAAGTCATCAAGAAACCATAAGCATATTAGCAAAAATGCTAAACAGGAGCAATTGGATCATTACCGGATAAAAAACACAGGCAAGCCAATGACGACAAAGGAAGGGAAAAAAAGATCACAAGATCAGGATCAGTTAAAAGCAGGTGTCCGCGGTCCGACTTTACGTCAAGATTATGAGTTCTTTGAAAAAATGTCACATTTTGCGCATGAAGAGATACCAGAAAGAGTGGTTCATGCAAGGGGTTATAGTGCGCATGGAGAGTTTGAAAGTTATCAGTCCATGAAACATGTGACAAAAGCGGGCTTTTTACAGGAAGCGGGTAAAAAGACACCATTAACTATCCGTTTTTCTACAGTACAAGGCGCTAAAGGGTCCTATGATACGGCTAGGGATTTACGTTGTCAGGGTGTGAAGTTGTATACAGAAGAAGGAAATCTCGATCTGACAACGATTGCAATGCCTGTATTAATTAATCAAGACGCGATGAAGTTTCCAGATGCGATGCATGCGTACCAATCTAAGCAAGATGATGATATACCAACAGCCACTGGCGCACACGACCATTTTTGGGATTATGTAGCCAATAATCCTGAAGCACTTCATATGGTGCAGTGGATCATGTCTGATCGGGGCATTTTAAGAAGCTATCGAATGATGGAATCGTGGTCGATTAATACGTACCTATTTGTTAACGAACAAGGGAAAGCAACTTTTATAAGGTATGTTTGGAAGCCTGTCCTTGGTGTCCATTCCCTTCTCCAGGATGAGGCACTGAAAATCGGTGGACTTGATCCAGACTACCACCGGAAAGATCTAAGAGAGGCAATTGCAATGGGTGCTTATCCTGAATACGAATTAGGTGTTCAGATGATTCCGATGGAGGATGAATTCAAATATGACTTTGATATTCTGGATCCTGCAAAATTCTGGCCAGAAGAGCTCATCCCTGTTCAAATTATCGGTAAGATGACATTAAATCGAAACATAGATAATTACTTTACGGAATCTGAACAAGTTGCATTTAACCCTGCAAATGTCGTTCCAGGAATTGATTTTTCAAATGATCCAGTCTTACAGGGACGATTAATGGCGTATAGAGATACACAACAACATCGACTTGGCAGTGCCAACTACGATCAGCTCCCAATTAACCGGCCAATCTGTCCATTTCATAACAATACGCGACGAGGCTATATGAGACATCGAATTGATGTGGATGAGGTAGACTATCATAAAAATTCGCTAGCAAATAACACACCATACACGGTGCCCCCAGAAGAAGGTGGCTATGAACATTATCCCGAGAAAGTAGAGGGCTACAAAATTAGAGCCAGAAGTGATTCGTTCAAGGATTACTTTTCACAACCGAGAATCTTTTGGAATAGCATGACACCTATTGAAAAGCAGCACACCATTGAAGCGTTTAGCTATCAACTTGGAAAAGTAGAAAGCGAATCTGTACGCCAGCAAAACGTCAATTTGTTGGTTAATGTAGATAAGGAAATGGCATCTATTGTGGCTGATAATATTGGTGTCGATCGACCAAGCGGTTCCCATGTTCCCGTTTCAACAAGTTATCCTTCTCTTAGCCAATACAATACACCAAAATATGCATATACCCAAAAAGTAGGTGTACTGATTAGTGATGGTTTTGAAAGTAAAGAGGTAATGAATGTACTTAACTATCTACAGCAATCTGGAGTTGTTGTTGTCATAGTAAGTGAAACGCTCGGTACGGTCACAGGTAATGATGGCACAAAACTTAAAGTTGATAAAACCTTTCTTACAACAAGTCCTTATCTGTTTGACTCACTCTACGTTGTTGGCGGCAGTTCTAAGAATCAGGCAAAATTCAAGCAGGACATGATGAATTTCGTACAAAATGCATATACACACTATAAACCAATTGGCGTTGCTTCGACTGGTCAGTCTTTTATTCAGACATCAGAAGAAAATAATTTGGCTGGTGTTGTTTTTGCCGCAAATAATTCAAACTTCGAAAAGGATTTTGTCTCTGCTATTGGCAAGCAACGTTTTTGGAATAGGAAATAATATTGGCAAGTTATATGGAAAGAGCGTAAATAGAGAAAATGCTCTTTCCATTAATAATCTTTGTAAAAGGAAGAGTGTTTTATCGAGTTTTAGATATAACTATAAATTTTCTGTTTAGTGGAAAAAAGAAGGATTGAGTTTATTTTACATATTTTTTAAACTAGGAATTATCTTTAAAAACTAGATTTTATTACTGAGAGGGTTTATGTAATAGGTCGTTTCTATACTTAAATATTAAGACCTCATCGATCTTATGTAATATCACTATTGGTAAATTGGTTAAGCGAATGGTCTTTGTCAGGAAAGTAGGGAGTAAAGCATTTTATACCCCCTTTAAATTAGATTAGACTAGCGTAAGAAGGGCTTTTTATATCTTGGTGTTAATCAGCAAGCTTATTTTTGAACATCCTCTATAATAATAGATGTAGTAAAGGCGCAACTTTTGTGAAACAAGATAATATATTCACCTGGAATCTCTACTGCCATGGGATTCAGGTGGATATATTTTTTACACGTTAGGAAAGTATAAAATTTTAGCTAAGAAGTAGACTCGACGTGGCCAAAATTTTAATGGCCCAAGTATAAGAAAAACTAACACATTCGCTAAAGGACGAGCGAATGTGTTAGTTTTTCTTATATTACGACGATGTGATTTCAGCAATGTAATGTATCATCCTTGAAATAGTTTTACACTGATATTTATATATACTTTACCATTATAAGTGAAAACAATAAGGGGGTAACTAATTTGACAAAAAGCAGCAATAAAAAGGAGTTGTCACTAGAACAACGTGAAGAATTACTCAGAGCGTTGAAAGAGCGTTTTGAGAAAAACATGCATCGCCACAAAGAGCTTGGGTGGGCTAAAGTCCAAGTAAAGCTTGAGGCCAGTACTGAAAAACTGTGGTCGCTCCATGAAATAGAAAAAACTGGCGGTGAGCCCGATGTTGTTGAACATGATGAAGAGAAGGACGAATACATCTTTTATGATTGTTCTGCGGAAAGTCCTAAAGGTCGTAGAAGTGTTTGTTATGACCGAGAAGGGCTGGAGTCGAGGAAGAAATATAAACCAGAAAATAACGCTATGGATATGGCAACTTCCATGGGCATTGAACTTTTAACGGAAGAACAATACAGAGCATTGCAGGAGCTTGAACATGTTGATAAGAAAACGTCGAGTTGGGTACAAACTCCCTCTGATATTCGGGAACTTGGCGGAGCTCTCTTTTGCGACCGTCGCTATGGACATGTTTTCGTATATCACAATGGTGCGTCCTCTTACTATAGTTCTAGAGGGTTTCGGGGGTCGCTAAGGGTTTGATTTTACAAAGGAATTACTTCAATTTATCCCGCATGTAACGAGCAGTAAGGACCCCCCAATGATCAAGGGAAACAGGTAAGCCCTTATACGGTTCAACAACAAATTGAATTAGAACAAGCCCGCCAAGAGAGTTTCTTGGACGAACAGGACCAAGCGTTGTATGAGGAAATTTTGTTTAATTCCGTTGGGCAAAAATTACGAGCACGTATAAGAAGAGCCGAGCAATGGGTTCAAAAGATGAAAAACTTAATGGAATCTCGTGATACATCATCAGGGTTGTCCTTTTCCATCAAGTGGAAACCGCGGACAGCGGATTCAGAAGAGGAAATGGATACGGTTGATTTGGTGCATGTTTTAAGACAAGATTCAAAACTCTTAAAGGAAGCGGATTTAGAGAAAATTACGCCACACTTCCGTTCCAAAATAGCGAAGGCTAAAGAGATGATTGGGGAAAGTAATGAAATGCAAACATTGCTTCAGGTGTTAAAAGAGGTATTAGATTATCGAAAATGGTTTTCCTTTGTTCTTTATTTCCAACGAGAAGGGGAAAAGAAACGAGAACTGAATAATAATCAATTCTATAAATTTAGTGGTGGCGAAAAAGCGATGGCCATGTATATTCCATTATTTACAGCCTGTTATTCTCGTTATTTGGAAGCAGATTCGGATGCACCATACATTATTTCTTTAGATGAAGCCTTTGCTGGTGTGGATGAAAATAATATTCGCGAAATGTTTGAGGTAGTGGAACAACTAGGGTTTAACTATATTATGAATTCCCAGGTTTCTTTGGGGAGACTATGACACGATTCGTGAGTTATCCATCAGTGAACTAGTACGTCCGAAAAACGCAGATTATGTGACGGTGATTCGTTATCATTGGGATGGTCATAAAATGAATGTAGAAGTCGGAGAAGACTTAGAAGCTGAAGAAAGTTTGAAGGTGAAACCATGATCAAAGAGGCATTAGCATATTTTAGCGGCGATAGAGGATATCGTCGTTTATTTTCTCTTTTCAAAAAGAAGTATGAGTCATTAGGCAGAATTGGTGGAACGGTAAAGCTTGATCAATTTACTATGGATGAATTAGAGGCGATTGTGCGCTTTTTTGGTGTTACGGCTAGTGGCTTAAAACAAAAAGGTAAACTATCTTTAGAAGGTTTTGAAAGACAGCTGCGATCTACTAAATTTGATGGCATAAGTTTAAAAGAATTATTAGAAGCATATTTTAAGGAGCCATTAGTGTCTAATAAGGAAAAAAAACAGGTAAAAGATCGTCAGCAAGCACAACTATTAGATCAATTGGAGGCGGACTTTCCTAAGCTTGCTTCCTGGATAGACCACTTGAGAAAGAAAACACCAGATACTTATTGGGTTTATCGTTTAATGGATGAGTCTTATGAAAGTTTTTCCCAGATGTTGCATCATTTGGAGGTGGCACTGCGTCATTTGCCAACCCAATTTGAACGATTGCCGATCTTTAGCCAGCGTATTACACGTAACCCACATGCCTTCGATTTAAATACAAACTTAGGTAAGCTGTTGATTCACGTACTAGCTGTGGAACATGATCAAGATGATTTTAGTGTTGTTCCAGCTGATAGTGAGGGGATTAATGATTTATTACTGAAGTATCGAATATTACGGGATGATATCACGAACTATGTGACATGTGCTAATCTGATAGCAGATACAGAAGAGGGATTGCATCCAATGTGGGAAGCTGCCGCAACTACCCATAGTGTCCTGAATATACCGCTTCGGGAATTGATTGCATTAGCAAGGGTCTATCCTGCTAGGAAAAATAAAGATGTTTGGATTGTGGAAAATTCGGGTGTATATTCCAGTATTTTAGATCAATCACCAGAAGCTCCACTGATCTGCACACATGGGCAGTTTAAACTGTCTGCACTTTTATTATTAGATCTGTTAGTTAGAGAAGGGTGTATGCTTTATTATGCAGGAGATCTTGTCCTGAAGGTATTAGTATGGCACAAAGATTATGGTCAAGATATCCTGACCATGTTTGTCTATGGAAAATGGATATAGATGCATACCAGAAATCCATTTCAACGATAAAATTATCCGACGAAAGATTGAACAAATTAAATACCATTACAGCACCAAACTTAGTACCTTTAGTAGAAGAGCTGAAGAAAAGAAAAAGAGCAGGATATCAGGAAGCTCTAGTTGATGAAATGGTGCATGATATTAATTAGAGAAAGTTTGGGGATGGTTCTCTGCTTCTTTCTTCAGTTATAGATGGAAGCTTAGCAATATCTTATAGTTGGAAGCAGAAGAACCTTCCCAAGTTATAAAGAAGGAGTTTTACAAGTGGGATAAAAGAGAAGAAGTCATTTTTGCAAAGTATGTGGGAGATCTCGTCCAAATGAAAAGTTTAGCGGAAAGGGACACCGCCAGCACATGAAAACCTTTCTTCAGTAATGATTGGTGCTCATTGAAAAATATCATTTCGTAACAGCCCACTCTTTTCACAATAAAATTGTAAGTACATATCTGCTAGCTGAGATAAAGATTCAGAATATAAATATGATCGATCTATATCCGCACGAATATCTCCTACATTCGAACCAATATATGTACCGTAAGCAATCCTCCCCTATAAAAAATCAATATACTGCACATACTAAGTTATATTTAAAGTAGGAGGGTATGTTTATGGATGCCGTATCCGTTTTTGCCCTTGGTGGCTTAAATGAAATCGGGAAAAACATGTACGCGATTGAGTGTGGAAATGATATTGTCCTAATCGATTGTGGCAATAAGTTTCCTGATGAGAGTTTATTAGGAATTGATTTAATCATCCCTGATATCTCTTACCTTATCGAAAATAAAGACCGAGTGCGTGCCTTAATTGTGACACACGGCCATGAGGATCATATTGGAGGAGTCCCGTTCTTCTTAAAAGAAGTAAATGTACCAGTCTATGCGACGAGATTTACAATGGGACTAATTGAAAACAAATTAAAAGAACATCGATTTTTACGAGAGAGTGAACTGATTGAAATCAACCCAGATTCAGAAGTACAAATCGGTGACATGACGATTAGCTTTTTCAAAGTGAACCATAGTATTCCAGATTGTTTAGGAATTGTATTTAACACTCCAGAAGGAACAATTGTACATACTGGGGACTTCAAGTTTGATTGGACCCCTGCAAGTGGTGAGCGGGCTGATATTCACAAAATGGCTGCTATTGGAGATAAAGGGGTACTGCTTTTATTATCGGAAAGTACCAATGCAGAGCGACAAGGATTTACACCTTCTGAACATATGGTGGGCGAAAATTTGGAACAGATCTTTATCCAGGCAAAACAAAAGATATTTGTCTCGACTTTCGCTTCCAATGTTAGTCGTATCCAACAGGTTGTTCATGCAGCAGAGAAAACCAATCGAAAAATAGCCTTGCTTGGTAGGTCCATGGTGAATGTCGTAAAGATTGCAAAGGACCGTGGCTACCTAACCATTCCAAACGGGATGTTAATCGATGCCCGTGATATAAATGACATGCCACCAGAAAAGGTTACGATTTTATGTACTGGGAGCCAAGGAGAGACGATGGCCGCTCTTAGTCGGCTATCAACTGGAAACTTTCGTGATGTTGAAGTGTTACCAGAAGATACAGTGATCCTTGCAGCAGGTCCAATTCCTGGAAATGAAAAGAGTGTTACAGCGATTGTGGACAATTTGTATAAACTGGGAGCTCATGTCATTTATGGATCAGGAAGTAGTTCTGGCATGCATGTTTCTGGACATGGGTATCAAGAAGATTTAAGACTCATGCTTACCCTTATGAAGCCGAAATACTTTATTCCGATTCACGGTGAATATCGCATGCTGCATCACCACCGAATGCTCGCAGAATCAGTAGGTGTAGAGGAAGGCAACACCTTTATCTTGAAAAATGGAGAAGTAGTGGATATTGAAAATGCTACTGCCCGTAGTACAAGAAACATCCCGAGTGGTAACACGTACGTTGATGGACTGGATGTAGGAGAAATGGAATTTGTATTACGTGACCGTAAACGAATAGCAGAAGATGGAATGCTCATGATCATCATCCCAATGAATAAACAGGAAGAAAAGCTACTTGCCGAACCTGAATTTATTTCACGTGGATTTGTCGATCAAAATTTCACTGAACTCCGAAAAGAAATGAATCGAATTACGGTTGAAACCATCAACGAACTGCATGAAGCCAATCGAAACTCGTGGAATGTCATGAAAAAACAGGTAAAAAGGTCCATCGCAAAATATGTAAAAGACCGTACGAAGAAGGAACCAATGATTGTTCCTATCTTGATGGATATTTAAAATAAGTAGAATGTATCTGGTCAGTTCCACACTAAATGTTAGTAAAGTGAGAGCTGACCCTGATTTTTAAGGCGAAGAATTGTGATACCCTTATTTTTGCAGTGAAATTGACATAAAAATAGGCTTGAACCCTTATGAATACTAGGGTTTTGGCTGTTTTTATTTGTCATAAAGTTGTAGTGTTATTTTCAATATCGTTTTCATCTTCTTGTGAGTGGTAAGTAATTGGAAGTTCTGTGATAGGTGCTTCTATACTATGAAACGATGGTCCTTTTAAAAAGGTAAGAAAAAGTTGGTGTTATTACTGCTTGGGATAGGAGAGGCTACGTCCAGCCTCGAGCGATTCCTCGAGCGATTGACGTCCTAGTGACGATAGACATAAGGACGCACGAGTTTTTATCGGCCAGCATCTACGCCCTAGAGGTCATAAGTCAATCCTCATTACGCGCAAAAAGCAACACGTCGAGGCTTGGCTTATGCTTGGCAGATAAAAAATAAAACTTTCTCACTGCATAAGTGCAACTAAGGCTTGTCGCCATAAGGACTTGGCGACAAGCCAAGTTTTCTAATCGGGGGTGATCAAGGCGCTTCTAGCTTTTGTTCCACGTTAGGAAAGTATAAAATTTTAGCTAAGAAGTAGACTCGACGTTGCTAATATTTTAATGTCCTAAGTATAAGAAAAACGAACACATTCGCTAAAGGACGAGCGAATGAGAGTTTTTCTAACTATTTGCGATACTAGGCAACAATAGTTCATTATCCCCATACCTGTTAAATAATTAGTTATTTCGGATGGCCGTAATCAATAGCGCATATATGCCCTATATCGAGGAACCAGTGGATTATCGGCTTGTTATTCAAGTTTTTTTAGGGAAAGCAAGGGAAATGAATGAACATATAAACAAGCACCTGTGCTCATCGCTACAAGTGCTTGTTTTTCACTTCTTCGTCATTTGTTTTCTCTCTTCCATTTGAAATGGTTCTTCCATCCAGCCATTCTTAATCAATATCTTTGCACCTTTATGCGCATATTCAAAGATATCTTTAGAAAAAGCAGTCATTTTTGTTGGTAGATCATTCCGAAAACTGAAAGCAGTTCCTAAAGAGTTAGCTCCCAACGAAAAACTACAAAAAAGACTGACGCAATACAACATGATTTTATCAGAGAATGGAGCTACGGTTGAACGGGTTGCATTCCCACCGGACGGGACAGGTGCCTGGATACCACTTTCTAATAGTGTTTCACTTAACTCCTTTATAACACTTTTCGAAAGCTCTGCCCCTTCATTAAAATAATTTTTTACTTGTATTTCATTTGCACATTGAGCAAAACCTAAAATCATTTGCAATCCAGTAACGTTTGATTCAATAGCATGATGAAGATGAGCAACTTCTACCGTGTTCAATGACCGTTTTTCACTGAATGGATTAATGGGAAGTCCTCCTAAATAACTTGTATTTTTCACAAATTCAGCTGTTTTTGGCATAGAGACATAAGGAGGACGAGAAAGCATTCCTTTTTCAAGTAAATATTGCGTACATTGATTGTAATAGGATTGTGTTATGGCAGTGAGTTCTTTAAAGAAGATGATAATGTCTTCTCGATAGGACATGGTTATATTGAGAGAATGCAAAGCCATACTTATTTCATTAATTAAGCGAACAAACATGATGTCAAAACCATTATCATATAGTTTTGGTACCTCTTTGTTGACATCTTCCTCCGTATACCCAACTGGAATAGCAGCACCTTCTTCTTTAAGTACACTTACAATTTGATCCACATATGGAGAAATATCGTTATACAAGTTAGTCATGATTTCTTCTGCTTTTTCATCATCCGATTTTTCAATGAAATATTCTAACATCCGTAGTATCATTGTTTTTTGTTGATAGGTAATCCATAGTGCACCTAGTTCAGAGGATGTAATTGTAGGTTTTGTTGGCATAAATGTTACCTCCTAATACTGACTATAACCCTAGTATGATTTGATGCTTTTTTTTTATACGAAGGATTATTGAGATGAACGGGGAGCTAAGGTCAGACCCCAAGATGCGGCTGAGTTTTGAACGAATGCAGCATATGATTCATATAACGGAAGATCTGCTTGGATTTATTTCGGTAGTCCGAATTTTTTAATTTGCTGAACACGCACTAAAAATTTCAGTTATTTTCCCCTAAAATGTTACAATGAAAGTATAATGTCCATAAGTAATGCAATAAAACTACTTTATAGGAGTGAGATAATTGCGGGAAAAACACTTGGAAAGAGTAAAGAACGGAAAAGGCTTTATTGCAGCACTTGATCAAAGTGGTGGGAGTACACCAAAAGCACTTTCTGCGTATGGCATTTCGGAAGATCAATATTCCACTAAAGCCGAAATGTTTGATCTTGTGCATGAGATGAGAACTCGAATTATTACAGCACCAGCATTTGATTCGGAGTATATCCTCGGCGCCATTTTATTTGAGCAAACGATGGATCGTGAAATCGAAGGCAAGTATACTGGCGATTATTTAGCGGAGGAAAAAGGAATTGTACCATTCCTTAAAGTGGATAAAGGACTTGCCGAGCTGTCTAATGGTGTTCAGATGATGAAACCAATTCATGATCTTGATGAAACACTGGAGAGAGCCAACAAGCGTCGTATGTTTGGAACAAAAATGCGTTCAGTGATTAAAGAGGCAAACAAAGATGGAATTAAAGCAGTAGTGGATCAACAATTCGAAATCGGTAAAAAGATTATCGATGCAGGACTTGTTCCAATCATAGAGCCAGAAGTTGATATTCATAGTACTGATAAAGAGCAATCGGAAGTAATATTGAAGCAAGAAATCAAAAAACATCTTGATCAATTAAAAGAAAACGAACTAGTGATGTTGAAGCTAACTATTCCTACAAAAGAAAATCTTTATAAAGAGCTTATCGAACATCCACAAGTTGTTCGTGTCGTAGCGCTATCTGGCGGGTATTCCAGAGATGAAGCAAATGCAAAGCTAAAAGAAAACGAAGGCTTAATCGCAAGTTTCTCTAGAGCGTTGAGTGAAAATTTAAATGTAAATCAGACGGATGAAGAATTTAATGCTGCTTTAAAAGAAGCGGTTGATTCTATTTATGACGCGTCGGTAAATAAAAAATAAATATAAAATGATTTAAAACCCTTACAAATGGTGCGATATCATCATTTGTGAGGGTTTTTATTTCCAATCAATACAAAAATTTAGATTTTTCCCTCAAAATGGACATATAAATAACGTACTATAGAAGATAAATATTTTTAGTGGGAGTAGTGATAGGATGAAGATTGTAATAATTGGTGGTACTGGAACAATAGGAAAAGCTGTGGCTGATCGGCTAAAACTGGATCATGAGGTAATAACTGCTAGTAAAACAAATGGAGATTATAAACTAGACATAACATCCAAAGCGAGTATTGAACAAATGTATAAAGATATACCAGATATTGATGCTGTTATAAGCACTACGGGAGCATCTCACTTTGGGAAGTTAAGTGAGCTTACACCAGAACAAAATGAAATAGCCATCGAAAGCAAATTAAAAGGACAAGTGAATCTGGTACTGATTGGACAACATTATATTAATGAGGGTGGAAGTTTTACATTAACAACTGGAATTATGATGGACGACCCAATTGTAAATGGAACCTCAGCAGCTATGGCGAATGGTGGGGTTGCTAGCTTTGTACAATCTGCAGCAATTGAATTAAAACGGAATATACGGATTAATACGGTAAGTCCATCTGTCCTAGAAGAATCCTTAGGTAAATATGGAAAATTCTTCAAGGGATTCAACCCAGTACCTGCTAGCAAAGTTGCAAATGCATATGTGAAAAGTGTTGAAGGTGCACAAACTGGACAAGTTTATCGAGTGTATTAGAAAAGACACGTGATTTGTTTGTCCAATTCTACCAATAAGAATTGGACAAACGATCCTATTAAACTTCTAAACCTGCGATCCCAAAACCACCAGGTCCAGAATGCGTCGAAATCATCGCACCTGCTTGCATCCAGATGATCTGTTGAAACCCATGTTTAATTGCCAGTTCCTCCATGTGTTGCTTGATCTCCTCATCAAGGCCAATCGAATAGATTAAATAGAGCTGTTTTCGATCAATGTTATACTTCTGTAAATAGTCCCGCATCAGTTTTTCTGCAACTCTAATCATTTTTCCGCGGTATTTTTTGTTCGAAACAAGATTTCCGTTGATTAATTCAATACGAGGTTTTATTCGTAATAAAGCTCCTCCGAGATAGGCCATATTACTGACACGTCCACCTGCTCTTAAAAATTCCAAGCTTCCAGGAACGAAGGCAAGCCTCGATTTCGGGATGATCGCTTTTATTTTTTCTACTAATTTACTCGGTTCGATTGTTGGGTCTTGCTCTAACAGGGTGACAGCATGCATGACAATTGCAGTTAATCCCCCTGTAACATTCAATGCATCAATAAGGATAAGGTTGTCAAATTCTTCTGATGCAATCACCGCGTTTTGAAACGATGAAGAGGCTTTTGATGTATAGCCAATATGAACAATGGTACAGTCTGGATTTGTTTCTTGGATCTTTGTAAAAAAGTCATGATATTCTTGGGAATTAGTCGATGATGTAGAAGGAATTTTTTTGGTACGTTCATAAAAATCATAGATATCCTCTACAGGTATTGACCCATCTAAATAATCCTGATTGTCCATGATAATATGCATGGGGACAATTTGAATATTATGTTTTACAGCTAATTCCTTTGGTATATCTGCACCACTTTCTGTCGATAAAATAATGTTACTCATGATACCCCACCATTCCGTAAAAGCAATTTTTGATTCAGTATTTCCTTTGCTCTCCTAAGCATACATGAAAAGAGGGGAGAATACATCGAATCTTTGTAAAAAAGTGAGATTCATCCTATGTAACGGGCAGTAAGCCTTCCACTGATGGAAGGGTTACGTTTATCAACCAAACATTTATTTATATCATTTGGTTGGTTGCATCATCATTTATGTTGCAAATGCAACATAATTCATATATAGTAACAGTGTACTATTTTTTGTTGTATTTGCAACAATAAATCAACCTAAGGAGTTTGCTATGAAGGATATTCTTCGCGAAATTGGCATGATAGCAAGAGCATTGGATTCCATAAGTAATATTGAATTTAAAGAATATGAACTGACAAAAGGACAATATTTGTACCTTGTACGAATATGTGAGAACCCAGGAATCATTCAAGAAAAATTGGCGGAAATGATTAAGGTAGATCGAACGACAGCTGCTCGTGCAGTAAAAAAACTTGAAATGAATGGATTTATTGAGAAAAGAGAGGATTCCCATAACAAAAAAATAAAAAAACTCTTTCCAACTGAGAAAGGGAATAAGGTTTACCCTCTTATCATAAGAGAGAATGATTATTCCAATTCTGTGGCGTTACATGGTTTTTCCAGAAAAGAAGAAGAAACGATATCTCTTCTTCTTCAACGAGTGCGAAAAAATATAGAAATTGATTGGGAATTTGTGAAAAAAGGAAACAAAAGAAATTATTAATGATAGTAAGGAGTGACGTATATGACTATACATATCAGAAAATGCACCAAGGAAGACGTCCATAAACTTCAAGAAATAAGTTATGACACATTTAATGAAACATTTAAAGATCAGAATTCACCTGAGAATATGGATGCATATATGAATAAAGCATTTACGATAAAACAGTTGGAAGAAGAATTATCTAACCCGTTTTCACAATTCTTTTTTGTTAATGTTCATGATGAAATTGCTGGGTACTTAAAAGTCAATAGTAATAATGCTCAGTCAGAAGAAATGGGAGAGGAAGCCCTGGAAATTGAGCGGATTTATATCAAAAGTGAATTTCAAAAACAAGGTCTTGGTAAATATATGTTCCATAAAGCGATCGAAATAGCTCAAAAAGATAATAAAACAAAAATCTGGTTAGGCGTATGGGAGAAAAATGAAAATGCAATCGATTTTTACAAGAAAATGGGGTTTGTTCAAACTGGAGCACATTCTTTTTATATGGGGGATGAGAAACAAATCGATTTGATTATGACCAAAACAATTGGTTAGTTTAAAAAAACTCAGATTCAATCTGAGTTTTTTTAGTCTAGATGTTTCAACGTTTCCTTTAATCCCTTGTTTATTACGTCAATTTGTCAGATGTGGGTCGTATCCTTTTCGTAAGTGTAAAAATAGTCAACAGTGGGTTCATCAATAAACGTCACGACGACAGCATTCATTTCTTCGTCCTCACCTATATCCACTACAGCTATTTCTTTTATATCCGCGTTTGGATCATACCCTTTTTCCTCTAAGTATGAAATCGTATCCTCTTTCAGTTTACCTTCTTCTATATGTACTACTAGTAAACGAATGCCAATCAATAATACCAAAACAGATAGAACGATAAGAATAATTACGTTCGTTTGATCATAATGACTCCACACTCTCTCTATTAATTCCAATCCTCTTATAGAAGATTCGCCTTGTTAGAAAAATCCTTCAAAATGCTAGTTTTTCCTCTTGTTGCTAAATTCCATTAAAATAGCCCCCAATAAGGAAACTCCCAAGACAACCGAAAGAATGATCATGATAACAATATCTAAAATTGGTTGATATCCTTGTGAAATAAATGCCATTTTAAAATAAACGATAGCAATACTGAATGCAGATACAATGGAGGGTATATATTTCATCACCTTGTTTGACTTCCTTTTTCCGTATCTATAAAGAAAAAATGAAGCAAAAGTAATCATAACTATTCCAATTAGGAAGGCCAGGTAATTGCTCATAACGATCTCCTTTTTAACTAATGCTATTTTTTAATAGATTTTTTTTAGTTTAACATAACATTTGTTTATCCTCAGGAAGAAGATGTGGTTGTTTGAGTTATATTGGGTTGTCCAATTAATGAAACATAATACAGAACATGCACAGCTGCAATTGATGGATGGAAGGAATAACTAGTTGCACAATGGAGTGATGATACACATTTATATAAGGTCTATCATGACTCCACTGGATCAAATCAAATTCAATTCCATATATCTACAGATGAGGTGAAGCAACATGAGCACCCATTTGTGATGCGCCAGTTAAGCGCGATTGCGGAAGCGGATGATTATGCGAGAGCCAATCAAAGGATGGAGTAAATGCAAAATGATAAATTATGGACAAAAGATTTTATATCAATATAAGTAGTGAATCTAGTAATGATGCTTTCGACTTTCTTACTAATTGTTACAATGGTCCCTTATGTTACGGACACCTATAATACGACTACTAGTATGGCAGGGTTAGTTTCTAGTAATCCAGTTTTTTCGCTCTTAATCAATTGCCAATGATAGAATAAATAACGTATAGTGGAAACTTGGGAATTAAGATAGAAATAGTAATAATTAAAGTATAGGAGTAGAAGAAATGGGTATTAATGACATCATTGTTTACATCGTCATATTCTTTTTTTGTTTAGGGGCAATTGATAAATGTATAGGCAATAAATGGGGGTTAGGAAAGCATTTCACAGAAGGGTTCATGACAATGGGACCGATTGCACTCGCAATGGTAGGTATTATTTCGTTAGCCCCAGTTCTTGCATCTATTCTAACTCCGTTTGTTGCACCTGTTTATGGATTAGTAGGAGCAGACCCTGCATCTTTTGCTAATACAATTATAGCTTTGGATTCAGGAGGTTATGCATTAGCAACCGAAATGTCTCAAGATCCAGATGCGGAATTATTTGCATGGGTGTTTTTAGGATCCATGATGGGTGCAACTATTGTTTTCACGATTCCTGTTGGGTTAGGAATTATCGAGAAAGAACATCATTCATTTTTTGCAAAAGGGATTTTATTAGGCTTCATAACAGTTCCCGTCGGCTGTTTAGTGGGTGGCATTGTTGCAGGTATTTCTCTATTGGTGATAATTCAAAACCTTATTCCAACGATTCTTTTGTCCATATTGATTTCGATTGGATTATGGAAATTTACAGACAAGATGATTGCTGGATTTTCGATATTGGCTAAGGTTATTGAGGTAGTGGCTATAATTGGATTAACTGCAATTTCGGTTGAGACGGTGACTGGATTTGTCGTTATTCCGAATATGACACCATTAATGGAGGGAATCGAAATTGTTGCACGGGTTGCTATATTTCTTGCAGGTGCGTTTCCATTAGTTGCCTTCATCTCTTTCGTCTTTAAGAAACTATTAAGGAAAGTAGGAGATTTAATCCATATCAATGAAACGTCTACAGCTGGACTAATGGCATCCTTAGCACATAACATTCCAATGTTCTCTATTTTTAAAGATATGGATGATCGAGGAAAAATCATTAATGTTGCCTTTGCAGTCAGTGGTTCTTTTGTGTTTGGAGCTCACTTAGGGTTTGCGGCAGGAGTGAATAAAGAGATTGTTTTTGCAATGATCATCGGAAAGCTTGTTGGAGGGGTAAGTGCTGTTTTCTTAGCGCTTGTTAGTACACGAGAGAAGAGAAGCATATAACGTATATATAACGTTAGCAACTTAATGCCTCTGCCCTCTAGAATTGTCTAATAATTAGTGTTATTATAGAAACATTCATTATTTTTTCACTAGAAAGGAGGAAAGGTGGAGTTATTTTAGCTGAGTTGAGAGAAGTAAGACAGTAGCGACATGATAAGTTGCCAAAAAAAGAGAATAGAAAGGATTGACAAAATGTCTAGTTTGAGTCGAGTTGAGGAGAGAGAAACAGTAAGTGTTGAGAAGAGAAAAAAGAAAAAGCTAGCAATGCCAGATGTGTATGTCATATTATTTAGTTTCTTATTGCTAGCATTTATAACTTCCTATATCCTTCCTTCAGGTACGTATGAACGAGTAGAAAAGGATGGAATTACACAGGTTGTTCCAGATAGTTTCCAATATATTGCCGCTGATCCACTAACGATTATGGATTTATTTAGTGCGATTCAAAAGGGGCTAGTCGGTGCATCCGGCATTATTTTTATCATTTTAATTGTGGGTGGCATAATTAAAGTGATGGAACATACTGGAGCGATTGATGCGGGAATCCATTCATTGATTCGAAAGTCAAAAGGAAATCAAAACCTATTAATCTTTACCTTCTGTACTATTTTTGCAGTGATTTCTTCGATGGGAATTGCTCCAAACCTTACGATTGCCTTTGTGCCAATTGGGATTTTATTAGCGAAAAAGTTGAATCTTGACCCTATTGTTGGCTTGGCGATGGTATTCTTAGGTGCGTATGCTGGATTTGCTGGTGGTGTATTTGATCCCGTTGTGACGGTAATGGGTCAAATGATTGCTGGTGTACCTATTTTTTCCGGCGCATTATTTCGGGTTGTTGTGTTCTTAGCTTTTGTGACAGTGACCATCCTATATATCAGTAGGTATGCCAAAAAGGACAAGGCAAAAGCGCCCCATCAGTTGGTTCAAGAAGATGATGCTCAAGATGAAGCATTTGAGAAGGCGACTCCATTTACAAATGCACATAAATTCATTATCTTCCTGTTTTTCGCAGCAATTGGCCTGTTTCTCTATGGTTCATTGCAGCATAGCTGGTCCATTAATGAATTATCCGCTATTTTTCTTATGTTAGGGTTTGCGGTAGCTTTCGTTGCCAGAATAACCCCTAATGAGTTTGTGAGCGTTTTTATATCTGGTGTAAGTAGAGTCATGTACGGTGCTTTAGTGGTTGGGGTAGCAGGAGCAGTTATTGTTGTCTTACAGGATGCACAAGTAGTTGATACGATTGTACATGGCGTTTCATCTGCATTAAACAACTTTACACCTGTTGTATCGATGGTAATGTTGTATGTCTTTAACCTATTATTTAATGGGATTGTATCGTCAGGATCAGGACAGGCAGCTATTGTCATGCCGATCATGGTGCCAATTGGAGATATGTTAGAAGTAACACGGCAATCCGTCTTCATTACCTTTAAGTTAGGGGATGCAGTGACCAATATTATTACCCCATTATCTGGGACATTGATGGCATGCTTAGCCATTGCGAAAGTATCTTACGTGAAATGGGTAAAATTTGTTTTCCCATTGTTGCTCATTTGGTTAGTGCTAGGCGGTGTGTTTGTCGCAGTAGCAGTGATGATCAATTATGGACCGTTTTAAAGTAGGAGAATAGGATTAGTGGAGAGTATCGATAGAATGGGAAAGGATGGAAATAATGAAACAACAAGTAATGGATTATATCGATCAAAGTAGAGATGAGATGCTAGCTTTATGGGAAGAGTTCGTGAATGTAGAAAGTGCTAAAGACCATAAAGCTGGAATAGATTCATTGATTTCTAAGGTAGAAGAGATCTTACAAGCGGAGAATTTTCAGACGAGAGTCATCTCCTATGAAAAGGCGGGAAATGCTGTTGTAGCTGAATTTGGTGATGTTGAGAAGGAGAAGCCGATTATTTTTATCGGCCATGTTGACACCGTATTTCCAAAGGGGTTTTTAGCCGATCATCCATTTCAAATCAAAGATGGGATAGCCTATGGACCAGGAATACTGGATATGAAAGGCGGCGTTGTGTCGATCTTATATGCGGTGAAGGCATTACGAGCAGCGAATTTTGATACCTATCCACTAAAGGTCATGATTGTCGGGGACGAAGAAAGTGCTCACGTTGATTCTGATGCGAAAAACATGCTATTAGAGGAATCGAAAAATGGAGCCTTTGCCTTTAATACAGAGACTGGTAATCTAGAAAACAATCTATCTATTGGTAGAGCAGGTGGGTCCATTTTTGAATTAGAGGTTTATGGCGTTGCGAGTCATACTGGGATTGACTGGAAAAGTGGACGTAATGCCATTATTGAACTTTCCAACAAGATGATTGAAATAGATGCAGCTTCCAATCATGAGGCAGGCTATACCTATAATGTGACACTTGTAGAAGGTGGATCTGCACCAAATACAACACCAGATTATGCGAAGGCATCTATTGGCACAAGATGCCAAACAAAAGCCCAACAAGAAATGATGCATCAGAAGCTAGAAGAAATTAGTGCAAAGACTTTTATAGAAGGAACAAAGACAACGCTAACCTATTTAGGTGGTTTTGATCCGATGGAAGTGTCAGATAAAAACCGAGCGTTATTCGAAGTTGTTAAAAAGACGGCAATAGAGCTTGGCATGGATGAGCCCAATGCTGTAGTCAGTAAAGGGAGTTCTGATTCTGCATACTCTCAATCTGCTGGTGTGCCAACGGTTTGCTCACTGGGGCCGGTAGGAGATGGAAACCATACCCCACATGAATATGCGATTGTGGAGACGTTGTTTGAGCGTTGTAAGCTTTTAGCTGTAACGGTTTTGAATGTATAGGGATTGAATAAAGGAAGGGTCTCTTTCTACTGATGGGAAGAGGCTTTTTTCTTCCTGGCATGAAACTTCTTCTCCCTTATCTAGGTAATGGGGGACGCTTCCTCTTTGAAAAAATTGTATAGAGAAACGATAATAGACCATACCATTTATATGCTAAATGCTGTGAATTACATGAAACTGAGCCAATATTTATGTATACCTGCACTTGAGCTGAATATATGTATATCTTAACGCTAACATAATATTCAAAAAATTAATCCAGATAATAAGGAAACTAGGAAAATCAGTTTCAAACTAATCCTACTATTTGTAAGATTAGACATATAATGCTAATAATAAAGGAAGAATACTATATTGGTGGTGGACGTTATATGGAAAATCGGAAATTAAAAGATTTAGAGATTCCTCCTATTGCTTTAGGGACTTGGTCTTGGGGAAATGGAGCCAATGGTGGAGATACCGTTTTTGGTAATAACCTTCATGAGTCGGATTTAAAGCCTGTTTTTGATGAAGCAATGCGTGCTGGATTTAATTTGTGGGACACTGCAGCCGTTTATGGGATGGGTGCTTCCGAGACGATCTTAGGGAAGTTTATTAAAGATGAATCAAATGTGGTCATCTCAACTAAATTCACGCCAGGAAGACATGAGGTGATGGAACAAACCCTTGATGAAAGTTTAAATCGATTAGGCGTAAACCATGCCGACATTTATTGGATACATAATCCCAAGGATGTACAAAAATGGACAGCGGAGTTAATTCCATTAATGAAAAGCGGAAAAATAAAACATGCTGGCGTTTCCAACCATAACCTAGAGGAAATTAAGCTAGCAGCCTCTATCCTAGAAGCAGAAGGCCTACAACTTTCAGCAGTCCAAAACCATTACAGTTTACTATATCGTTCATCGGAAGAAGCAGGAATTATTGACTGGTGTAATGAAAATAATGTCGTGTTCTTTTCGTATATGGTGTTGGAACAAGGTGCGTTAACAGGGAAATATCATGCCGGAAATCCGTTTAAACCTGGAACGAGAAGAGGGGATGCCTTTAATGTGGAGGTTCTTCAACAATTAACACCATTACTTTACGTGTTGGAAAGAATAGGGAAAACATATGAAGTGGAGCCAACACAAATTGCCATTGCATGGGCAATAGCCAAACAAACGTTGCCAATTATTGGTGTTACCAAAGCTCGACATGTTGAGGGAGCCATATTAGCTGCCAATATTAATTTGACTGAATCAGAAATAAAGGAATTAGAAGAAGCTGCCAAAGAAACAGGAGTTGAGATAAAAGGAGCTTGGGAGAAGAAGATGCAATAAGGCGTGATAAAGGAACTTTTAGTTGTGCATGAAAAGAAATTTAAGTAATCTAGGACAAATGCCCTTCCCATTTAGTTAATCAGTCATATGTTGTAAATGTAGCCATAAAAAAAGGAGGCATTTTTAATGAGTGCACACTTTGGCGGAAGCTTTGCATTGATCGTTGTGTTGTTTATTCTGCTAATTATCGTAGGAACGTCCTATGTTGGAGGCTATGGCGCATATTAATAGATTAATGATATAACCAAAAGGGGTACGGCAATCTCATCCTGTCGTGCCCCTTTTTTTATTAGGTTGTTTTCTAAAAGATTGTTGATTTCAAGTATGAAACGTCATGCATATAAGATGTATTATGCGCAATAAAATAGTGCTGTTGATTTCCACTCCAGACAGTCGCTTTCACCACGGGCATAATGCGACATCTGTTCAAACTTTTGTTTTCACAGTGTCTACTTTACCGCAGGCACGGCCTCAGCCTCCCTCTATAAAAGTTGATAAATCAACGCTTATAGCGATTTTAAATTAATGAAAAAAATTTTTC
>NZ_WIXL01000015.1 GCF_010993955.1 Oceanobacillus halotolerans
AAGTTAACACGCGAAAAAGAATTAGAACGTGAGAATGAACTACTAAGACTAGAAAATGCCTACTTAAAAAGTTGAAAGCTTTTCGGGAGAATCCGAATGCGTTCCACGAAAAGCACAAACAAAGGTGGCATTCGAACTCAAAGAAGAAGGATTCCGATTAAAAGATATTCTCGTTGTAGTAGGCATTCCTGAAGCAACCTATCACTATCATGTGAAAAACTTTGAAATAGAAGATTCGGACACAGAACTAAAAGAACTCATTACACACTTATTTAAGAAGTTTCATGAACGCTACGGTTATAAACGTATCACGAAAGAATTAAAGAAATTAGGACATCTTATCAATCATAAAAAAGTGTATCGAATCATGCGAGAACTAGGGTTAAAATGTGTGAAATTTATAAGGAAATCTCGCAAATACAATTCTTATAAGGGGAACGTTGGAAAAGTAGCGAAAAACCGATTATCCCGCCGTTTTAACACATCTATTCCACTTCAAAAACTAGTTACTGACATTACAGAATTCAAGTGTCTAGGTGAAGAGAAGTTATATTTAAATCCGATGCTTGACCTTTATAATGGAGAAATTGTTTCTTATGGTATCAAGAAACGTCCAACGTTAGATCTTGTCATGGAACCTTTAAAAGAAACGATAGAGATGATAAAGAATCGTGCAACCTATCGCACTACCATCCATTCCGATCAAGGCTGGCATTACCAACACAACCAATGGGTGAGGACATTAAAAGAAAATAAAATATTCCAAAGCATGTTACGAAAAGCAACCTGCGCAGACAATGCTTCGATGGAGAATTTCTTTGGTATTTTAAAGCAAGAAATGTATTATGGGGAAGAATTAGTAAGCTATGTAGAATTAAAAAGACGGATTGAAGAATACGTCTACTGGTACAACCATGAACGATCAAAAGAAAAATTGGCTGGATTAAGTCCAGTAGAATACAGAACTCAACCCAGCCAATCAGCTGCATAATAAAACTCTAACTTTTAGGGGTAACCACCATATCATAACTTATCCAAGCATTTTTTCGTGTTAAAACAAGTGTTAAAATGGTTGTAAAAGATGCTGTGAAACCATATGATATTTGTTATGTGATTTGGTGTTTTCTCCACGGTAAGTGAGCTACTTACTAATAACGTTGCACACTTTTTTAAGTATTATGTTTTTTTTGTTTGATATAGTTTATAAAGCGCATACCTTCATCATTTATACTCGTTCCTTTCCTCCCTTGTTTCACATCAATTAAATTCATTTTAGATAATGTTTCTAACCGATATCGTAATTTTTGCTCTGTCAGGTTTTGATTTCTATCTATTATTAGAGTTAATAATTTTTTTCTTCCAATACTCCCGTTTATCTTACTTAAGGTAGTTAAGATTGTAATACTTTCATCCAAAAATCCTCTTTCCCTTAAGTCCCGTATAATCATTTCTTCATTATTTTCTTTTTCATTTAATAAATCCCTTTGTTCCTTATCGTAGAAAGGTAAATCTTCTGGTAAAACATCGCCTTCCTGTACATGTGCTAAATATTCAACAGTATTTCTTAATTCACGAACATTTCCTGGCCAATGGTAATTAAACATGTAATCAAGCGCACTATCCAAAAACGTTATCGGATTACATTGTAATTTTTCTTCAAATTCTTTTGAGAATAGTTCAATTAATAATAAAATATCTTCTTTTCGTTTACGCAGTGGTATTATTGAAATTGGTAGAATACTCAATCTGTAGTATAAATCTTTTCTGAACTTATTTTCCTCTATTAATAATCTTAAATTTTTATTAGTTGCTGTAATGACCCGGACATCAATCGGGATGGGGTAAGCACCACCGACACGCTGAATCTCCTTTTCTTGTAAAACTCGAAGTAGCCTATTTTGAATAATGGGAGATGCATCCCCTATTTCATCTAAAAATACTGTTCCTTTATGCGCTCGCTCAAACAAGCCTGTACTACCTGTTTGATTCGCTCCAGTAAAAGCACCCTTTTCATAACCAAATAATTCACTCTCAACTAATGTTTCAGGAATTGCAGCTAAATTTACAGCTACGAAAGGTTCGTTTTTTCTATTGGAGGCTGAATGTATTGCTTGAGCCATTACTTCTTTACCAGTACCTGTTTCTCCAGAAATAAGAATAGTTGAATCACTATAAGCCATCTTTTTAGCTTTATCAATTAGTGAAATCATATTTGGTGAATTTGTTTTAATATCTGAAAAATGATGTTTTGCTTTAAAAACTTTATCCCTAGTACTTCTTCTATATTTCGTTTCAATCCTTTTTATTCGATCAACTTTCTCAAATAAAATAATGGTTGCAAATACCTTTGTTCCAACAAATATCCTTTTTTTACGGATATAATATGGGATATTGTCAATATCAATAAAATTTTCTTTTTCCATCTCTACTTGCATAAATGCGTTATAAAACAATACAGGTAAAGTACGTATATCATTATTTATCAGTTGATTATATTCTTTGTTTAATAGTTTTAGCGACTGAGAATTAATGGAAATTATTCGATTTGATTGATCATAAACTACTAACCCCTCTTCTATTCTATCTACAATTCCTTCCAAGCTCTTGTGTAAACCTTTTGATTGAAGAATTTCTTGATGTAATTCCTTTATTAATGTAATGCTAGAATGAATGTATCTTGCTGTTAATTGATTGTTAGAACCAAAAGTAGAGATTCCAAAGAACTTATAAATCTCAAAAAGGGTTGTCATATCTAAAAGACGATGACCAATATTTATTTTTGTAGAAATTGTATCTGGAATCATTTCAACTTCTCCAGGAGTAACAGCAATGGTTATGGATGAATCTGGTTCTATTTGCCCGTAATACGGAATATAGTCATGTGAAATACCTACTTCAAGTAGTGTGTTAATCGTCTCCTCTGCTGCCTCTTTCATATTATTCACAAGATATATACGTGAAAAACGAGGTAATGATAATAATTCTTTAATTTTTGCAAAGTTAATAGATCTTTTTGCAATGATATAAGGTGTATTTGGATTAATAAAATTTTCACTCATCTTATAAACTATTTCACTAGTAGCTAACATTAGGGTGGGGGGATTAATCACACTATTAAACTCCAGATCTTTTACTAATGTACCTGATATCTTACAATGTTTAGAAAACCCTACATCCTCTAAATGCTCAACTATGGCATTTAATGATCTACTTTGATAAGCAAGGACTAACAGCTCTGGCTTTTCCATCATAGCATCCCTCTCTAAAAATACATTTCTTTTTAAAAATATTATTGAAACGACATCGACATAAACACCTGATATACGGCTCACTGATTCTAAAAGGAGGATAGCTATCTAAATACAGTATTTATTTCTCTGAAAACGTACAACTATATTTCAATCTCCTTCCGTTTACTAGAAGGTGGAATATTTAATTCATCACGATATTTTGCAACTGTTCGACGTGAAATGGTAATTCCTTTTTCTGTTTTAAAAAAGTCAGCAATTTTTTGATCCGAAAATGGCTTTTTCTTATTTTCACTCTCTACAAAACGTTTTAATAGATGCTTTACATTCGCCTGTGACAAATCATCCCCATAATTAGTTGCAATCTTGGATGTAAAAAGCATTCGATAATCAAAGGTGCCAACAGGGGTTTGGATCACTTTATTCATTGTTGCACGGCTTACCGTCGACTCGTGTAATTCCACTTCATTTGCTATTTCCCTTAATGTCATTGGTTTCAAGTCAGCAAAACCATTATGGAGAAACGCTTGTTGTTTTTCAATAATAGCTTGTGTCACTTTCAAGATAGTTGTTCTCCGTTTATCCACACTATTTACTAGCCATTGGTACTTCCGATAGTGCTCCTGCATATACTTTCCAATATCACCTTTTTCTTTTAATAAATGGGTGTAATCTCGCTGTATATGAATAGTAGGTAAATAGGTATCATTTAAAGTGACAACAAATTTCCCATTTTCATCTTTAATCATAACATCTGGTATGTAGTAATCCGTACGTGTATTGGATCGTAAATCACACGGCTTTGGGTCAAGTGTTTGAATAAGATCATTGGCTTTCTTCACATCCTGTAGGGATACATCTAATTGTTTAGCTATCTCATGCCACTTTTTATTCGCTAATAATGGAAGATATGCTTCGATTATAGAAAGAGTAACTTGTTCATCTGGGTAATAATGTCGCGCTTGAAGCAATAAGCATTCCTGTAAACTTCTCGCACCAATCCCTATTGGTTCTAATTGCTGAACGAGCTGAACTCCCTTCTCTACTTCTTGCATACTCATTCCTTTATATTCTACGATTTCTCCCACGCTTATTGGTAAATACCCATTATCATCTAAGTTTAATAGAATATAGTGGATCAACTCTTTTTCTCTTTTTGCGATCGATAACCACCGTATTTGTTCCATTAATTCATCCCTTATGCTCAACTGCTTTGCAGGCATAAAATCTATCGGATCTTGATGGGATGACACATCTCGCTGTCTGGAACGCCGTGTTACTGTATAAGGCATGTCAAAAGGCTTTTCTTTCAGTTCAATTAAAGGATTCTCTAGCTCTTGTTCTTGTAAAAATTGATACAAATCATAGGTCGAATATTGTAATAGTTCAATTGCTTGTTTTAATTGGGTTGTCATCACCAGATTAAGTGTTTGATTCTGCTGAAGCATAAGATCCATTTTGTTTCCCCCTAAAACGTGTGTTCAAAATGCTCTTTTCGCATGCTTTGTTGTTTTCTACGTCGTATAATCTATATAATGCTTCGTAACTTATGCTGTAAGTTGGTCGTTGCCCCCGCTACGGAAATACACTACGCTTTCACCAGGGGCATAAGTGCGACATCTGTTCAAAATGTTCGTTTTCACAGTGTCTACTTTACCGCGGTTGAGTGGTGAGCCTCCTCGGGCTAGCGCCCTGTGGGGTCTCACCTATCTCCTACTTCCCGCAGGAGTCTTCGTGTTTTTCCTTCGCTGATGTGTGATGTCCTCTTTCTTATCATTACTATTGCTAATATACTAGTTGATTGGAGTGTAGGACAGTCGACTCCTGCGGAAAAAACAACAGCTGAAGATCCCACAGGAAGCGGTTTTTGCTTCCGCGGAAGCTGAAGCGTTGTCCGCGGAAAGCGACTGTCCGAAGTGGAAATCAACGGGGTGAAGTTATTACGCATAATACATCTTATATTCATGACGTTTCATACTAGAAAGCAACAGTCTTTAAGAAAACAGCCGATCAAAAAGAGGATGAACAGGACTGATAGGCTATGGTCATCATGTCCTTGAAATACGAATAAGTACATCTAATGGAAAGAAGTTGAAAACAAAGCAAGTTGATACTATTTTCACCGAAAAAATATGCATCCTCTAAAATTTATTAATGAATACGTTTACATACCATTATAATATTAATCAGTGAAATAATCGAGGGAATAATAGAATTATTTTAAATATTAAGGCGTAAAAATAGCTGTCCTTAGAAAAGGACAGCTATTTACTGAATTAATCTTCTTGTAAGTTTACCCAAATTTGTTTCACTTCTGTATAATTATCTAAGGCATAGTTCCCCATCTCACGGCCAATACCAGATTGTTTATAACCACCAAAGGCTGCGGCTGGATTTTCTTGGTTATAATCATTAATCCAGACATTTCCTGCTTTTAATTTATTTGCCACATTATGTCCAGTACGAATATTTTCCGTCCAAACGGCTGCAGCTAAGCCATATTCACTATCATTCGCACGACGTACTGCCTCTTCTGTTGTATCAAATGGGAATACCGTAACAACTGGTCCAAATATCTCTTCACGCGCAATCGTCATGTCATCTTCTACATCTGCAAAAACAGTCGGACTAATAAAGTACCCTTTATCGAACGGCTTTTCTCCACCTGCTACGAGTTTTGCACCTTCTTCTTTTCCTTTTTCAATATAGCCATAGACGCGATCGTACTGCTCTTTTGACACTAAAGGACCCATATCTGTATCAGGATCTAATCCATTGCCAAGTTTCACATCATTTGCTCGTTTTACTAATTCATCGACGACACGATCATAGTGTTTACGGTGAACAAAGACACGGGAGCCTGCACTACAATTTTGACCGTGGTTATACATAATACCATCAAAAGCACCTTCAATAGCCTTTTCTACATCCGCATCTTCCAAAATAATATTTGGGGATTTACCACCAAGCTCTAACGTAACATGCTTTACTTGGTCAGCTGCTTTTTTCATAATTTGTTTTCCAACTACGGTTGAACCTGTAAATGCTAACTTATCAACATCTTCATGCTCAACAATTGCCGCTCCTGTTGTTTCTCCATAACCTGGGACAAAATTGACCACACCATCAGGGAAACCTGCTTCCTTAAATAGTTTCGCAGCGTACAATAAGGAAAGTGGTGTTTGTTCAGCAGGCTTTAACACAACCGTACATCCTGTTGCAAGTGCTGCACCCAACTTCCAAGATGCCATCGATAATGGGAAGTTCCATGGAATGATTTGGCCTGCTACTCCCACTGGCTCATGTCGAGTATAAGTTAAATAATCAGGGAAAATAGGAACAGTTTGCCCTAATACTTTTGTTGCCCAACCTGCATAATAACGGAAGTGTTCAGCTGTTCCATCAATATCATCTTCTAAAGCGACTTGATATGGCTTTCCATTATCTAATGCTTCTAATTGCGCTAGTTCTTCTCGGTGCTCTTCAATTAAATCTGCCAGTTTATAAATCATGTGTGAACGTTCTGCTGCACTCAAGTTAGGCCATTCTCCACCTTCAAATGCTCGTCGTGCTGCTTTAACAGCCTTATCGACATCTTCAGGCTGTGCTTCACTGACATGTGCAAGGACTTCTTCAGTTGCTGGATTGAATACTTCGAATGTCTTCCCACTTTCTGCGGGTACATATTCACCATTAATATAGAGCTCTTTTTTACCTTCTAAAAATTCCTTTACTTTCGGTTTTAAGCTTACCTCTGATGTAATCATTTTATCTCCTCCTTTATTTTTTAACGGCTACCAGGCTGTCTAAAATTTCTTTCAGTTGTTCATCTTCATCCTTTGTTAGTGGAAGTCTTGGTTTACGAGATGGACCACCTGCTAACCCTTGTAAATCCATCGCACGCTTTACAATTTGTACATACTTTCCAGATCCTTCAATGAAATTACAGAGCGGTAAAACTTGATCATATAACTCCCATGCCTTCTCTAAGTCATTTTTGACAAAACTATTATACAAATCTGTTACAAGACCTGGTGCAATATTCCCTGCAACCGAAATCCAACCAGTTGCACCTACTAGGAAAGACTCTAATGCTAAATCATCTGATCCACAGAAGGTTTTAATAAATCCTTTTCCTTGTCTAGTAATATCGCGAGCTTTTGTGATATCACCACTCGATTCTTTAATATGGGTGATATTATCTACGTCTCTTGCCACTTGCAAAATCGTCTCTGTTCCAATGTCCACACCTGAAGTAAATGGATTGTTATAGAGCATGACTGGAAATTGAACCGATTCGGCTACTGCTTTAAAATGCTCGTAAATTTCTGGGTCTTTTGGATGTGCATAATACGAATTAATGACCAAGGCAGCGTCGGCTCCAACGGCTTCAGCCTGTTGTGTATATTCAATCGCATCCTTTGTTGTTTCAGCAGCTGTTCCTACTACTAGTGGAATACGTCCATTCACTTGCTCAACTGCTACTTGGGTAACCTTAAACCGTTCTTCCTTCGTCAAACTAACAAATTCTCCTGTACTCCCATTCACCACAATACCTGCTACTTGTTCGTTGATAAAGTGGTCAATGTTGCCTCTCAATCCGTTATAATCTACTTCGCCTTCTTCTGTCATTGGGGTAATTAATACTGGAAATGCTCCTTCTAGTTTTACCATAATGATGTCCTCCTTATATTCTATTTAACTAGTAATATATTAATTAACATTTTCTTTTATTTCTGGGGAATCTGATTCATTCGTATACCAAATGAATTTATTTGTCAGACCGTAAAGTACCGTAATAATAATCACCAAAAAGTTAAACCAAAGAAATGGTAAATAAGCTAATGTCGAAACGCCAAGCGTCGCAGCCATAAACACACCACCATCAGACCATGGAACCATTGGTGTGGTTACTGTCCCACCTGCTTCTGTGTTCCGTGATAGGACACGCCGATCAATACCTAAATCATCATAGTTTTCCTCTGTGATTTTACTTGCAGTTATAACTGATACATAAGCAGCACCACCAAAGAAGTTACCGAAGAAACCAGAAATAATGGTAGCTAACGTTGTTTTTCCTGCATTATCTGCCCATGCTAACAATTTGACACAAATCATGCGCAAGATGCCAGTTTGTTCCATTAGACCACCAACACCTAGAGCAAAGATGATTAACGCAATTACCTCTAGCATAAACGTAATACCGCCACGGTTTAATAACTCATCAATAAATTCAACACCAGATGAAATGGAGCTACCTGTATACAATGTTCGAATTGCATCTAAAAATGCTACATCTTGGAAGAAAAATGCCCAAAATGAGCCAAGTAATGCACCAAACAAAATTACTGGGATGGATGGTTTCTTTAACGCTAACAAAATGATAACAACTACAGCAGGAAGGACCATCACCCATGAAATATTAAAGAATTCACTAAGAGAAGCCATTGTACTTTCTGCTTGGGTTAAGTCACCACCACCACTGTTAAAAAAGAAACCAGTCGTTAAAAATAAGATGCCTGCAATGACAAAAGCTGGTGCACTAACATATAACATCGATTTAATGTGCTCAATAACATTAACTTTTGATAACGATGCAGTCATGACAGTTGTATCAGATAATGGAGAGAGTTTATCCCCCACATAACAACCAGATATAACCGCACCAGCAACCAATGCAACAGGAAAGCCAAAGCTAATGCCAATTCCCATCATCGCAATCCCAGCTGTACCTGCAGACCCGAATGAGGTCCCTGTTGCTAAAGATGTAACAGCACAAATAATAAAAGCTGCTAGTAAAAAGATACTTGGATCGATAATCGTCAAACCATAATAAATAATACTTGGCACAATCCCACCAGCGATCCAAGTTCCAATTAATGCGCCAACTGATATCAGAATCAATACTGCTTCCAATCCATCATATATTCCCTTTAAGATTCCTTTTTGCATCTCAAAATAGGAATAGCCAATTCGCAATCCGACAGCGATAATGATAAACCAAGTCGTTAACAAGGCTAGTTGAATCGGAAGCTCAAACTGGACAATAAATAAAAACATAACCAACACAAACGCAATTAATACAAACAGTACTTCACCTAAGGTTGGTAATCGTCTGTCTGGACTCATTCATAACACTCCTTTAAACGTTAAAGCTTCACTTATAAAAACGCTTTCATTTGATACTTTGTTAGCCATGAATCCCTCCCCTACTTTAGTAAAAACCCATCTGGCAATGGATCATCAACGTCATATACAAATTGATGCATTCCTGTAACAAATCCTGTCGCTTCCATTTTGAATTTACTACTTGAATCTGGGATAAACCTTGATGTTAATTGGCTATCAACTATACTTATGTTCGTAAGCTCCTCAACTTTCCTTCTACTTAATGTATCCGTGTGAATGGCAAATGTACTATCCATACCAGGAGATCGTACAATACTTCCATCCTTTTCAAACGTCACAGATCGAACCCTGTTTTTTGATAATGGTTCCACTAGAATAACGCCAGTAAAGATACGACGAGTTGCTTGTAGCTGTTCGGTTAGTTCTTTTCCGTACTGCATAATTGTTGCTAAATGATCTACTTGTAAACTAGGGATCAAATTTGGTAATGGATAGATATAATAATTTCGTAATCCATCTACTTCTACTAAGCTATAATCCTTTGTTTGCTCAATCAGTCGACTAGAATCACTTTCAAAGGAAACGGAAGTTACTTCATTCTCTTCTGTTGAAACAGAAACGGTATAAACACCTTGAATTGTTTCGATTTTATATTCATTGTTCACTTTTTTTGCTAAGTTACCTGTTTCGATAAGTGCTGTAATTGTTGTCACTAATCCACCATATTTAAACTGTTGGTCATGATCATGATGGAAAAATAAAATTGCTATATCTGCTTTATCAGATGGCGTAACAATACATCCATTCATTCCACGATGTCCGCGTGGTTCATTTAAGAGAAAATACTTTTCATGCTGGAAATCAGATTGTAAACGCTTATTATTTTGTAAAATATCCGTTTCATTCAACACGATTGATGCTTGGACAACAATTCGAAATGCCTCCCCAGCAACATGGGTATCAATCGTTGTAAACATTTTTTCCATATCCATTACACACACCTCCTTAATGATCATCCATTGGCGGAATTAGTAAAAACCCTTCTTTTAACGGGTCCTTTTCATTGTAGAAAAAGCGATGCATCCCCATTATCCACGCTGATCCAGTCACTTCAGCAATAACTGCCTCAAGATCCTTCACATTTGTCGTTTCAAGTACTTTAGCTTTAAATAAGGACCCAACAATGCTTTCATGGACAAACAACTCATCTACTCCAATTTCTTTATTCGTGAACATCGTTGCTAATTTAGCCGATGTTCCTGTACCACATGGAGAGCGATCAATTCCTCCTGGAGGGACAACTACTGTATTTTTCACGGTTGCATCAGGATGGACTGGATCTGTGAAAAACTCAATATGGGTTAACCCATTAATAAAGGGCTGATCTGGATGAACCACTTCCTCTGTTTCATTAATCGTATTTCGAATCGTAATCGCTGTATCAATAATCTTTGATGCATTATCTGTTGTTAAATCCAACTCTAACTTTCTAGCATCAATGATTCCATAAAAATTCCCACCATAAGCGATATCACATTCTACGGTTCCTATTTCCTCTACTTCTACCTCAATTGATTTCAATAAAAAGGCAGGAACATTCGCAAAGGATACTTCTTCTGCTTTACCGTCTTTTATTTTGATTGTTACTTCCACTAATCCCGCGGGTGTATCTAATGTTAATGACGTGTATGGCTCTTCTATCTCAATTAATCCAGCCTCTACAAGTGCGGTACAACACCCGATCGTATCGTGGCCGCACATTGGCAAATAACCACCTGTCTCAATATAAATAACCCCAATATCTGCATCTGGATGGCATGGATCTACTAATAATGCACCTGACATCACATCATGACCACGCGGTTCATTCATTAAAAATTTTCGAATCCAATCATAATTCTCTTTCATATACAACATTTTTTCTGACATCGTATTTCCCTTTAACGGTGGTAAGCCACTAATAACTGTTCTCGTCGGATTCCCACCTGTATGGGTATCAATCGTAGAAAATAACCGTTGAAATTTCATCTAGCTTTTCACCCTCTCTTTAAACCGATCAATTCGTAATGGATCTGTTGGGATAGATGTTTCCTTTCCTGAAATCATTTCTTCCATCACTTTACCTGTAATCGCTGCCAAACTAATACCATCTCCCTCATGACCTGCCGCTACATAAAATCCTGGTACAGCATCAACATGTGAGACGATTGGCAGATGATCTTCTGTCCATGGCCGCAATCCTGCATAAGTACGAATGACTGTCATTTCCGCCATTTTTGGATAAAACCGTACCGCTCTTCTAGCAATGTTTTTTGTGATGTCATGATTCACCTTTACATCAAACCCTGCGAATTCCCGACTACTACCAATTAAGAAGTTTTGACTTTCTGTTGGTTCAAAAACTAACGCTACCCCATATTTTTCGGTAATGGCATCAACCTGCCGTTCCCCACCAAACTTCGATATTAAGTAGCCAAATTCCATAACTTTTCGCAGTCCTACTGGTTGCTGTCTAGAAGCGACAATCAATTGTCCTTTCCGAGGCTTAATTGGAATCTCTACATCCACCATTTCGCCGATAAAAGGAGCCCAGACTCCACAAGCATTCACTACTTGGGTGGCCGTGAATGTTCCATTTGTTGTTTCCAGCACAAACTGGCCATTGGCATCCTTTGATAGATTTTTCACTTCAGTATTGGTATGTATTTTGGCACCATGCTTTTTCGCACTATAAAACATGGAATACGTGAGCATATATGGATTTACCGTTGAATCTGTTGCACACTCTAATCCACCATATAAATCATCTGCAAAATAGGCGGATTCATTTCGCAAATCTTCCCGATCTAGCATCTTAAAATCAAGTCCTGCTTCTTGTTGTTGATTGACCCACTTCTCGGCAGCTTCCATTTCTGTATCATTTTCACAAACTAAAATACTTCCTGGATTGCGATATTCAAAGGGAATCTCTAATTCCTTACTTAACTCATGTACCAGTTGCTGACTTTTCAATGACATTTGACTATCAAAGCCGGGATCTTTATCTATCGCTAATATATTCCCATCACATCTGGATGAGGTGCCACTTGCTAATTCTTTCTTCTCAAGTACCGTAACGTCGATTCCTGCTTTCGAGCAATAATAGGCAATTGCCGCTCCCATAATGCCGCCACCAATTACAACCACGTCACGATGTATTGTTTGTGTCATCGAATCACCCTCTCTTTGTTGCTCAATTGTTTTAATGCAAATTCGATGCCAACTTTTTGAACAGCATAAAATTCAAAATAATATTGCTCTTTGAAAAATAATGTGTAAAAATATTTATAAAGTGTACATTAACTTATACAGTTAAACGGGGTGATAAATGTGTACGTAAAAAAAGGTGAATGGAAAGACTTTATGGGAATGGATTTTAAATTAATACGAGATGAAAACGACTATACCGAAAAGAAAATAAGATCCCTTCTTGATTCGAATCAATCTGAACCCATTTTTTTAGTGCAAGAAGATAAAACATATCATGTAAAAATGGATACATCGACAAAACAACTGCAGTACATAAGATGTGGTGAATTATCTAGAATTGCTGACATCAGGGAGTGCGTAGATCTACTTAATATTTTTGAAAGCGTTGTCATCAAAAAGGATAACGGAAAAATAATTGGGTATCTTGATCATCAAAAGTTCTGTGAAAAATTAATAACCGCCAATAACGAACTAAAAGCCTATTTGTCAACGATCGTCGCTACTGTTGATGAATCTTGTACCGTTATTGACAGCGATAAACGTGTCGTCGTTTGGTCAAAAGGAGCGGAAAAACTATTTTCCGTAAAAAGTGAAGAAATTATCGGAAAACCCATTACCGACTTCTTTAGTCCTGATCGATTGGAAATTTTAAATACGTTAAAAGAGGAAACATCTGTCTACCATAGTCAACATATTGCACGTGAAAACCAAGTTGTGTTAATTAATTCAAATCCTGTACATTACAATGATCAGGTTATTGGAGCAGTTGTTTCCGAGCAGGATATCACTAGTCAAGTGAAACTTAACAAAGAACTGTACACCACATCAGAACGGTTATTTAATTTGGAAAAAGAAGTCAACAAATTAATGGCAAAAGAAGATCCGTTTGCTCCAATCAGAGGAAACAGTAGTGTATTAGACAAGACAAAGAACAAAATCATAAAAGCTTCCTCTACCGACGCAAATATATTAATTCACGGAGAAAGTGGGGTTGGGAAAGAATTATTTGCCAAAGCTACCCATCATATTCGGGAAGGGAAACAAGCGCCATTTGTCGCCCTTAACTGTGGTGCAATTCCTGCTGCTCTTTTCGAAAGTGAAATCTTTGGTTATGAAAAAGGAGCATTTTCTGGTGCTGACCAAAAAGGGAAAAAAGGGAAAGTAGAACTGGCAAAAGGCGGAACACTATTTTTGGACGAGATTGGTGAGATGCCATTAGATATGCAAGTGAAAATCTTACGTTTACTACAGGAAAAGCGATTTTATCCAGTAGGAGGGACAAAAGAAATTGAAGTGGACTTCCATGTTGTTGCTGCTACTAATCGTGATCTAAAAGAACTAATTAAAGAAGGAAAATTTAGAGAAGACCTCTATTATCGACTAAACGTTGTAAGTATTGAGATCCCTCCTTTACGAGAAAGACCTGAGGATATCATTGAACTTACACATTATTTCCTGCACGAAATTTCGATTAAGTATAACCGACCGATTCACGGCGTATCTCAAGCTGTTATGCAAACACTCTTGCAGCATAACTGGCCTGGTAACATACGAGAATTAAAAAATGTAATCGAGCGACTCGTTGTATTTTCCGATAATGGGGAAATCAAACTGGAAGACCTCCCATTTGATACAGATATAATAGAAAACGGAAACCCTAACCCCTCTATTTATATGGATAACGATAACCGGTCTTTGAACGATCGTCTACAAGAACTGGAAAAAGAAATTATTTTAAAAGAGTTACAAAAAGTAGATGGCAATAAACAAAATTGTGCAAAGAACTTGCAAATCACCCGAGCAACCCTCTACAACCGCCTAAACAAGCTTGGGATAAAAGTTTAAGGCTAGTTGGCATCAATCTTGCATATTTTGTTGGGTACAGACATTACAGTAGGAGTGATCCAATTGACAGAAGACATGATTATATGCAGATGTGAAGAGGTTACTTATAAAGAATTAGCCGAAACAGCCAATAAATATAACTGTTCAGCAAGGGAATTAAAGCTACGAACAAGAGCTGGAATGGGGTATTGTGGTGGTCGAACATGTCGTAATATGGTCGATAAACTAGCAGCTGATTTAACGGATGAAAGACAAACACAAATCACATTAAAATATCAACCCCCAATACGACCAATTCACTTTGGTGACTTAGGAGGAGGTCAATCATGACACAACGCATTGTAGACCATCCAATACTTGGCTCCATAGAAGAAAAGGAGCAAGTTTCTTTTACATTTAACGAAAAAGAATATTACGGAATGAATGGAGAACCAATCGCAGCAGCACTATTGGCAAATGGTGTTCGAACCCTTCGACATCATGAAGAAAAGGCCACACCTAGAGGAATTTATTGTAATATTGGTCATTGCTTTGAATGTCGCGTCACCGTTGATGGGAAGCAAGGTGTTCGTTCCTGTCTAACGCCCCTTCAAGAGGGAATGGTGATCGAAAGTGGTGGTACACTTCCAACCCCTGTTAAGGATTGGAGTGCTAAGAATGAATAATGTCATTATAATCGGCGCGGGTCCCGCAGGAATGTCAGCAGCAATTGCCTGTGCTCAAAAGGGATTGGATGTCGTTGTCATCGATGAGTATTTAAAAGCTGGTGGTAGATTACTAGGTCAGCTTTATGAACAGCCAGATGGGTCTTGGTGGAACGGAATAGAAGAATCAGCTCGGTTACATCAGCAAGCGTTAGATCTTGGGGTTCAAATCCAACTAAACACACCTGTAAACAATATTGAGCATCATGATGGTCAATGGACGATTTATACCGAACATGAAACACTTTCTACTAATCATTTATTGCTAGCAACTGGAGCTGCAGAGTCGCCAATACCAGTACCTGGATGGACGTTACCTGGTGTCATGTCTGTTGGAGCTGCTCAAGTGATGACGAATGTGCATCGAGTAAAACCCGGTGAACGTGGGGTAATTATTGGTGTGAATGTTCTATCTTCCGCAATTGCAATGGAATTAAAATTGGCCGGAATCGATGTAGCATGTATGGCATTACCAAAAATGAGTCAACTAACCGATCAACAAGCACACCCTAAGCATGTACTAGATTCATTGCTTCACGTTTCCCATATGGCACCATCACAATTTGTAAAACTAGGAAGTAAGTTAATGAAGAATGATTTCATGAAAAAATTAGGGGTTACTTTTTATCCGAAAAGAGGCGTCAACATGTGGGATATTCCAATACAACTTCGAAAAGCAGTTATCGAAATCTATGGGGAAAAGCAAGTAGAAGGCGTTACAGTAGCCACCATAGATTCAAATGGTGAGATAGTTGCTGGAACAGAAGAAAATGTAGAAGCTGATTTCGTTTGCATTGCGGGTGGATTGTATCCATTAGCAGAATTAGCCGCACTTACAGGTTGTCCCTTTTATTTAATAGAAGAATTAGGTGGCTATATTCCATTACATAATGAACGAATGGAAACCCCATTAGATGGGTTATATGTTGCTGGAAATATTACAGGTATTGAAGGTGCCAAAGTTGCAGCAGCACAAGGAACAACAGCTGGACTTACCATTGCAAAACAGGCTGGTTTTGAAGGGTTGGATGGAGAAATAGAGGAAGCGATTCAAGTGGTGGAAGAAACCAGGGATCAATCTTATATTCAATTTCATCCGGAAGTGAATAAGGGGAGAGAAATGGTTAAGGAGAAGTGGGAGGAATATGTTCTTCCATTAAGATCGATTTAAAATCTTGGCATGATTATTGCATTATTGTTTTGTTGAAATCGTTGCCATCTTAAGGAGGTGAAACAGTACAAATTTCTAATCTTTAAACTACATTTACCAAGGAGGATTATCTAGATGACAAAATATCGCTTAGCCGCTGACATCGGTGGTACATTTACTGACGTAGTATTGTTCGATAAAGAGACAGGTCAATATAAAACCGAAAAAGTTCCAACAACCAACGAGAATCTTTCAGAGGGGGTTTTAAGTGGAATTAGTAGAATGGTAACTGATTTTAACGATGTTGATTTTTTTGTACATGGAACAACAGTTGGACTTAATGCTTTCTTAGAAAGAAAAGGATCTAAAATTGCATTAATCGTTACATCTGGTTTTAAAGATTTATATGAAATAGGCCGTGCTAATCGCTCGGAAATCTATAATATTCAATACCGACAGCCAGAACCTCTAATTAAACGCCGCCATGTTTATGAGGTAGAAGAACGTGTTTTAGTAGATGGACAAGTAGATACACCTATAAATCATAATAGCTTAGATAATGTTATTGAGGAAATTTCAAAAGGAGATTATGATTCAGTATCGGTATGCTTGTTACACTCATACAAAAATCCAGATCATGAGAAACATATTAAACAAAGGATACAAGAAAAGATGCCTGGTATGTCTGTTTCCTTATCACATGAAGTTGTACGAGAGTGGCGCGAATATGAAAGAACAAGTACAACTGTTATAAATGCCTATATTGCTCCAATTGTAGAAGATTATCTGTTAAAGTTTGAAAATGAAATAGATAATAGAGGATTAAACAGAGACTTATATATTATGCAATCTAACGGTGGGGTTATGACATCTGAAATTGCAAAATCAAAACCAATTCAAACGCTTTTATCTGGACCTGTTGGAGGTACAATGGGTAGTTTAACACTTGGTCAACAAACACAAAAAGATAATCTAATATGTGTTGATATGGGTGGAACTAGTTTTGATGTAAGTATGGTTATCAACGAAGAACCTGATGTTACCTCTGAAGGAAACATCGAAAAATTCCCAATACTCTCACCAATGGTTAATATGCACACAATTGGTGCTGGAGGCGGATCAATAGCTTGGATTGAAGGCGGAGGATTACGAGTAGGCCCTCATAGTGCTGGCGCTAACCCTGGACCAGCTTGCTACGGAAATGGCGGTACAAATCCAACTGTGACTGACGCTAACCTTATATTAGGCCGGATTGATGCCGAGGGCTTTTTAGGTGGAAAAATGACACTTGATTGGCAAGCAGCCTATGATGCCATTGAAAACCTTGCTAACAAATTAGAGTTAACAGTTAATGAAACTGCTGAAGGTATATGTGATATAGCTAATGCCAAAATGGCAGATGCAATTAGAACGTTAACAGTTTCTAAGGGGATAGATCCAAGAGATTTTTCTTTGGTTGCTTTTGGTGGTGCAGGCCCAATGCACTCTATGTTAATTGCAGATTACTTAGACATTAATAGAATACTTATCCCTACTACTGCGGGAACCTTTTCAGCATGGGGAATGCTACAAACAGATATTAGACATGATGATGTACGCAACTATGTATCCTTATTGAAAGACAGCGACTACACAAAAATTAGTGGCCTCTATAAAGAAATGGAGCAAAATGCAGAAATAGTTCTTAAACAACAAAACATCTCGAAACAAGATGTTGACTTTAACAGACTAGTGGACCTGCGATATGTAGGACAAGAGTATACCGTTACCGTACCATTAAATGAAAACGGTTTAAATGAAACATCTATAAGTGAATTAGAGTCACTTTTCCATGATTCTCACCAGAATATATATGGACATAACAATCCCGAAGGTGCAGTTGAAGTAGTAAACTTGCGTATAGTAGCCCTAGGTAAACTTGAGAACAAAGAAAACATCCAAGCTTCCGAAAAATCTGTAGGAGCACCGGAGCCTATAAGAAGAAAACCAGTTATTTGGAACAATCAAGAAATACAAACTCCGGTATATTCAACAGACGACTTACTATTTGGACATACAATAAATGGCCCGACAATTATTGAATCTCCAACGTCAACTATTGTTGTTCCAAAGAACTACCTAGTGAAGGTTGATAGTGTAGGAAATCTTGAAGTGATTAGGAGGAATGAAGATGAGTAAAACAACTGCTCCCGTTTTTTTAGAGAACCCTATTACTACTGAAATAATTCGGAATGCATTAACTTCTGCGGCAGAAGAAATGAATGAAAGTTTAGCCCGTAGTTCTTTTTCGCCGATAATCTATGAGATGAAAGATTGTAGTGTAGGAATTTACAATGAAAATGCAGAATTATTAGGACAATCCTCGGGGTTACCAATGTTTTTGGGAAATCTTGACGTTTGTATAAAAGAAACTACTAGCTTCATAGGTGGTAATGATAAATACAACCCTGGTGATATTTATATAATGAACGATTCTTATATGGCAGGTTCTCACTTGAACGATATTACTATAATATCACCTATTTTCTTTGAACAAGAATTAGTAGGTTTTTCTGCTACACGTGCTCATTGGTTAGATATCGGAGCAAAAGACCCTGGTTATCCCATGGATGCAATTGAAATTTATCAAGAAGGTGTAAGAATTCCACCTACAAAAATTTATGATGCGGGTAATCCTCGTAAAGATATTATAAACCTTATTACAATTAATAGTCGTTTAAGTAATGATGCATTAGGAGACATGAATGCACAAATTGCAGCATGTAGAACAGGTGAAAAAAGAGTTACAGACATTATAACAAAACACGGTCTTAATACTTTTAAACGTTCAATTCAGGATATATTCAAACAATCAGAAATTATGGACCGGGAACAAATTGCAAGTATTCCAGATGGTGTTTATGAAGAAGAAGGTTTTCTAGATAATGATGGAGTATCTGATGAACCAGTACCTGTTAAAGTTAAAGTAACGATCGATGGAGAAAACTTAACAATTGACCTAAATGGATCAAGTGAGCAAAAACAAGGTATGACTAATTGTGGATTAGCACAAACTGTTTCAGCTTGCCGTGTTGCATTCAAGCATTTAATTGGTCCAGATTCTCCAGTAACAGGTGGGAACTTTAAAACAATGGATATTGTTGTTCCTAAACGATCCATATTCAGTGCTGAAGAACCAGCTGCTTGTGGATGGTATTTTACTTCTTTGGGATTATTAATAGATTTAATCGTTAAGGCTTTATCTCCTGTACTAAAAGAACAATCTGCAGCAGCTCATTACGGAGATTCAATGGTTGTAACTATTGCTGGTCAAAACAAAGATTCCACATCCCAATTCTTATATGTAGAACCTACTGCAGGGGGTTGGGGTGGATTCTCATCTAACGATGGGCAATCAGGATTAATTAATAACTCTAATGGGGACTTTAAAAATATGCCAGTTGAAGTCCTAGAAGAAAAGTATCCATTAAAAATTAATTCATATTCTCTTAGGGAAAACTCCGGGGGACCAGGAAAAACTAGAGGTGGTCTAGGTGTTACAAGAGAATATGAACTTCGAAGTAATGCAAACCTATCACTATGGTTTGAAAGATCACAAGAACCCGCTTGGGGACTATTTGGAGGCAAGTCAGGAAAGCCACCTAAAGTTACGGTAATAGCAAAGAATGAAGAAGAATCTATGTTAAAAGTAAACGCTAAACCACTTTCAAAAGGAGACCGTATACTTGTAGAAACTGGTGGAGGCGGTGGATTTGGTAATTCAGTTGAACGCCCATTAGAAAATATTGTGGAAGATATAATTGATGGTTACATCGATAGTGAAACAGCACTAGAGGAATATGGAGTTACTTTTGATCCCAAAACAGGAAAAGCTTATAGAAACTAACTAAATTGAGGTGAATCAACTTTTGAAACGGATAAGAATTAGATTTGAAGGTGGAGAAGAACTATATGCTACTTTAATTGAAAATTCGGCTCCTCAAACGTGCAAAATAATATGGGAATCACTACCCTTTCAAAGTGTTGTAACACAATCAAGATGGTCTGGAAGAGAAGTTAACTTAAAATATGATAATAACGATTATCCAATACGAGAGAATCAAACAATTTACACTGGTAAAGGTGAATTATGCTATTGGCGGGATTGGAACTCGGAGGGAGATATACCTCCCTCCCAAGCCATAGCCATCTATTATGGTGCTGAATTAGCTAGAAGTAATAGAGGGAATGAACCTGTCAATGTATTTGCACAAATAGACTTCAAATATTTCAATATATTAGATGAAATTGGAGAACGTATATGGTTGAAAGGGGCAGAGGATATTTACTTTGAACGCCTAGATTAAATAATAAATCATATTAGGGGGAACTAATTCATGGAGAAAAAAAATGATTCAGCACTTTCCGCCGTTCCATTATCGGAGCGTCAACATTGGATAGTGCCCGCTACCATTTTTGGTGGGTTAGAATTTGCAGTACCAGTTATAATGGTTGGTGCAACATTAGCTGGAAGCTTTGGTTTATCAAGTATATTTTTTATTTTATTAGTAGGCTTGGTAATTATACAGTGGATCGGGAATGCTTTACAGGGATATTTGGGAGCAAAAACTGGAAGACCATCATCCGTAATTGCAAGATCTAGTTTTGGTTCTTTACAAGCTAGATTCGTTGTTGGTCTTGCTCTTGTAGTACTAAATGTGGGTTGGTTTGGACTAAACACAGCGGTTGCAGGCAATGCGTTGTCAGCAACATTAGGAATTGATTATGGACAAGATTGGTTTCTATGGGCTGTTATTACTCTAGTAACAGGGCTATTATTTGCACTACCAGCAGTTTTAGGATATAACTCAATGAAATGGACTGATTATGTGGCGGTTCCAGCTGGTATTCTTCTTATTTCATCAGGAGTATATTTTGCTTTAAGAGGAGAAGGTTGGTCATCTATTTTATCCTGGAATCCCGAGCCATCTATAACAATTTTTGGTGCTATTAGTTTGGTTTTAGGTGCAAATGTTGCACAATGGTTAATCGCATCAGATTATACACGTTATTCAAAACCAACATTGAAAGATCAGTCATTAATACCTTTAGGCATTGTTATAATTGGCTTACTATTCTTCTTTACAGGTGCAATCATGTCAGTAGGAGTTGGAAATGCAGACATTGTAGCAGTAATGCAGGACTTGGGCTTCCCATTTTGGGGATTTTTAATACTATGGGTTGCACTATGGACAAGCCAGATGGTTGCGAGTTATTCAATTGGACTAGCAGCTGCTAATATGTTTAATATTGATACTAGTAAGGGCAGAGCGATACTAACAATAATAGGATCGGTCTTAGGGATCGGTCTGGCTTTGGTCGGGATATTATCTTACTTTCAAGATTTCCTTATTATTTTAGCGGTTATTTATCCAGCAATTGCAGCAGTAATGTTTGTAGACTTTTTCTTTATCAGAAAACAAGAATGGGTGGATAATGAGGGGTGGAACTGGATTGCAACCATTGCAGTTCTATCAGGAGCTTTAATAGGGTATATTACTGAATACGTAGTTATTTTCGGTATCCCTGCTCTTCAATCCCTTGCAATTTCTGCAATTGTTTATTTAATTGGAATGAATTTAAAAGCTAAAATAAGACCAGATCATTTTACAAACAATAATGTCTACAAAAACAATACACAACTGGACAAAGTATCTAATAAATAATCAGAATTAAAAATATATTATTAAAAATATAGAAATAGTGCCCACTAATTTATTGATTATAAAATAGTGGGTATTATTTTGATTGTAGGAGTATTAAATTATAGAACTATTTTTATCTATCTATTTAATTCAACTTATGCTAAAGACTCCGTTTAATGAGGGGCGCGGTATATAGTTGACCGTATTTTTGCTAGATACTAAAACTGATATTGAATGGTGTTACAATTAGAGCATCTTTTAAAATAATTTCCTGTGCTTCTTTATACATTTATGCACGTTTTATCTTAATCCGTTTCCATTCTCGCATTATCAAAATCTCATTTACTGTTAAGTTATCACAATAAATTATAATTTTTATTGTCTTTCAATAGATTAATTATTAAAATTACAGTTTTTCTATATATTAAAAAGTTATACACCCTTTTACGAAGAGTGTATAACTTATTTATTCGTTTACTTTAATGTTAAAATCTAATATATCTTGCAATATCATATAGAGTACAAAGTAATCTCTACTTCTATTCCAACCTAAACCCCTCAGGCATTTCATCTCGCTCATCTACAACAAATTGGTGAAGCCCTGTAATTCGTGCTGTTCCTGAAATCATTGGTACAACAGCTGGATAGTTTTCTACTTCAGTAGGTTGAATGATCTCTCCTTTAAAAATACCTCCAGTAATACTTTCATGTAGGAAAGTGTCCCCCTGATTAAACTCACCTCTGTCAAACAAATTTGCCACTCGAGCACTTGTCCCTGTCCCACATGGTGAACGATCAATTTGTCTATCCGCAAAAATGGTGACATTGCGTAAATCAGCATGACCATTTACGGCATCGTCTGAAAAAATGACACCGTAAATATCTTTTAAATCATTTTGTAAAGGATGTTGAACATTACTATTTTTCTCTATAAATAGCTTTATTTTCTTACCCCAATCCTGTAATGCTGGTAAACACTCATTGTTGACCTTTAACCCTAATGCTTTACTGTCCAATATGGCATAAAACGCTCCACCGAACGCAATGTCAACATGAAATGATTTACCATCTAACTGAATTGGATAATCTTTTTTATATACAAATGATGGAACATTTTCAAAGGAAACCTCCACCACTTTCTGACCATCACAAACTGCATAAGCGATGACTTCTCCAGCTGGACTATCAATAACAAATTTTCGCTTATTACTTGTTACAGGGTATTTTCCAGTCTCCACTACCATTGTCACCGCCGCAATAATTCCATGACCACACATGGTGCTCCAGCCCTCATTATGCATGAATAATACGCCAAAATCAGCATGATCTGATGCAGCTGGAGTGATGATACAGCCATACATTCCGTGATGTCCTCTTGGTTCATTCATCAGGACTTTTCGAATGTGATCCAAATACTTTATACAATATGCTCTTCGCTCAGGTTGCGAGTCTCCTTTTATTTCTGGAAGTCCTCCCGTTATAATCCGAAGTGGTTCTCCTGCCACGTGCATATCAACGGTTGACACTAATCGATTAAAATTCACTTTTCGTCCCCTCCTATCATTATACTTGCAATTTTTATACCAAATATTAATTTTCAGTAAACTATTGTGGAATACTTCTTGCATGGTATATAATGTAATTAGTGCATTAGGAGGTTTTTTTATGACAATTGATTATCTTGATAGATTACAGACTTTGCAGGAACGTTTACTAGAAAACAAGATTGATGTGGCAATGATCACAGCCCCTGCAAACGTTTTCTATTATACTGGATTTAATTCTGATCCACATGAACGATTTATGGCATTAATACTAGATAATAGAAAGCAGACATTTACATTATTTGTCCCATCACTAGATAAAGAAATTGCGGATCAGGCTTCTTCTGTAAAAAACATTATCCCAGTTTCTGATGATGAAGATCCATTTAAAAAATTACAGGAGCATATTGGAGGTACTGTTTCAACATTTGGTGTGGAGACAAAAACAGTTAGTATGTTTCAGCATCAGCGAATGAATGAGTCCTTTCCAGAAGCAAACTATACCGACATAGAACCTATTATTAATAAACAGCGTTTGAAAAAAACGCGTGAAGAAATGGTATATGCACAAAAGGCCGTAACCATCATTGAAAAAGTGCTCAGAGACGGAATCAAACAAGTGAAACCTGGTATGACAGAATTAGAAGTAACAGCTGAACTAGAATATTTAATGAAGAAACACGGAGCACTTGGACCCTCCTTCTCGACAATCGCACTAGCTGGGGAAAAAGCTGCCCTGCCACACGGTGTACCAGGAAACCGGAAGCTAAAACATGGTGACTTCTTACTAATTGATATGGGTGTAGAAATAGAAGAAGGCTACTGCTCTGACATTACTAGAACCTTTATTATTGGAGAAGCCTCCACAAAACAGCAAGAAATCTATGATATTGTTTTACGGTCCAATCAAGCTGGAATAGATGCAGTGAAGGCTGGTGTTCCATTAAAAACTTTTGATATTGAAGCAAGAAAAGTCATCGATGAAAGTGGTTATGGACAATACTTCAATAATCGCATCGGACATGGTTTAGGCATTGAAGTCCATGAAGCGCCATCCATCCATGAGAATAATCAACAAATCTCTGAAAGCGGTTTATTTTTCACAATAGAACCAGGGATATATATTCCCGAATATGGTGGAGTCCGTATAGAAGATGAAGTATATATTAATGAAAATGGGGATTGTGAAGTTATTACCTCCTTCCCAAAAGAACTGCAGATTATATCATAATCCATTCACTAATAAATCCTACAGGGGGAATTACAACATGTTATTAAAAGACTTTTTTATTGGCTTATCACAAAATCAGCAATTAAATAGCCTAGCACAAAACTACGGAAAACACTTAGGTGCTAAATCAGTTGTTGCAGGAACGACGATCGATGAAATGATTGAAAGTGTTAAAAAACTAAATGCACAAGGAATTGCAGCTACAATTGATAATTTGGGTGAATTTGTATCAGAGGAAAAAGATGCCATCCAAGCAAAGGAACAAATTATTAATGTAATAGATGCAATCCAAGATCATGACGTAGACGCTCACATTTCGCTTAAACCAACACAACTTGGCCTTGATATTGACTATGACTTTTGTTACAACAACTTAAAAGAAATAGTCGATCATGCAAACAAATTTGATATATTCGTTAACTTTGATATGGAGGATTATGGCCACCTAGCACCATCCTTCAAATTAATCGACGAGCTTTCAAAGGAATATAATAATATCGGCACAGTTATTCAGGCATACTTTTTTGAATCAAAAGATAACGTTGAAAAATATAAAGATTATCGTCTCCGTCTTGTAAAAGGAGCGTACAAAGAGCCCGAAGAAGTAGCATATCAAGATAAAAACGATATTGACCAAAATTTCATCGAATTAATTGAATCTCATCTACTAGATGGGAAGTTTACGTCAATTGCTACACATGATCATCATATTATTAACAAAGCAAAAGCATTTGTGAAACAACACAACATTCCAAAAGAGCAATTTGAATTCCAGATGCTATATGGCTTTCGCAAGGATTTACAACAGGAGCTTGTAAATGAAGGGTATAATGTTTGTACGTATGTTCCATTTGGTGATGATTGGTATGGCTACTTTATGAGACGACTAGCTGAGCGTCCGCAAAATATCAATCTTGTAGTCAAACAAGTATTTAATAAACGGACCAACACGATGATTGGTATCGGAGCAGGAGCATTTTTATTAGGACGATTAACAAAGAAAAAACAAAAAGAAAAGAAAGATGCTAAATAATAGCATCTTTCTTTTTCTTATATACCGTATTTAGTTCTTCATTTTCGGATCAAGTGCATCACGTAATCCATCACCTATTAAATTAAATCCTAAAACAACTAACATGATGGAAATTCCTGGAACAATTAATGTCCACGGTGCTAGTTGAATGAAATCACGTGAGCCTGCTAGCATTGCACCCCATTCAGGTGTAGGTGGTTGAGCACCTAATCCTAAGAAGCCAAGTGCAGCTGCATCTAATATGGCTGTACCAAATCCTAACGTAGCTTGTACGATAATCGGTGCAGCACTATTAGGCAAAATATGATGAAGTATAATACGGCCACTTTTCATTCCTTGTGCCTTAGCTGCCATAATAAATTCTTCTTCACGTAAACTAATTACCTTTGACCTTACAAGTCTTCCAAAAATTGGTATATTGATAATCGCGATCGCAATTAGTGCATTTTGCAGGGAAGCACCTAAGATTGCTACAATAGCAATGGCTAACAAAATACTAGGGAAAGCTAGTAATATATCAAAAATACGCGATATAATCGTGTCGATCCATCGTCCAAAATAACCTGCAATAATACCTAATAACGTACCAAATACTAATGCACCAGTTACCGCAAAAAAACCAACCTGCAGGGAGACTCTTGCACCATAAGCGATTCTGGCAAAAATATCTCTTCCAACATCATCTGTCCCAAACCAATGCTCAGACGATGGCGGCTGTAAGCGATTCACTAAGTCCTGCTCCTCATATGAATAGGATGTGAACAAAGGTGCAAAAACGCCTAGTATAATAAAAAATAAAATAATCACGAATCCCGCAATAGCAAATCGATTCTTCCGTAATTGCTTTAGGGTATCTTTCCATGGTGATGTTTCTTCTATATTATCCTCTTCTACTTGCTGATCAACACTTGCGGGGTTTGTTATTGGTTGTTGTTCTTGTTTCTCCTCTTTTTCTGTTTTCATTCTAACACCCCCTAGTATTTAATCCTTGGATCAATGTAAGTATATAAAATATCAACAATTAAATTGATCATGACAAAGAGAAACGCAATTACTAAAATACCAGATTGAATCACTGGATAATCCCTATAGTTAATCGCCTCAAATACATAGCGACCAATTCCAGGCCAACTAAAGATGGTCTCTGTTAGGATCGCTCCTCCCAAGAGAACACCTGTTTGAAGACCGATTACCGTCAACACTGGAATCGTGGCATTTTTCAAGGCATGTTTATAAATAACTAGGAATTGGCCAGATCCTTTTGCACGGACAGTTCGGATATAATCAGATTGCATCACTTCTAACATACTAGAACGAGTCATTCTGGCGATAATCGCCATTGGAATCGTTCCAAGTGCAATACTAGGCAAAATCAAATGCTTTAACACTGTTAGGGCCCTTGGAAAGTCCAAATGAATGAGTGAATCTAGAACATAGAAATGAGTAATTGGTGCAATCGGATCCCTACTATTTTCCCTACCATATGCAGGTAACCATCCGAGCTCTTGTGCAAACACCCATTGTTCCATTAAAGCTAACCAAAATACAGGCATCGAAACCCCAACTAACGCAAACATCATCGCTAAAAAATCAAACCAGGAGTTTTGTTTCCATGCACTAATAATGCCAGCATTGACACCTATGAAAATGGCAAATATCATCGCAAAAAATGTTAATTCAAACGTCGCTGCAATGTGGGGCCAAATTTCATCTGTAATATCGGTTTTAGTACGTAAGGATGTTCCTAAATCCCCTTGCAGTAAATCAGTTATATAAATTCCATACTGGACAATATATGGTTCATTAAGTCCCATGTTTTCCTCTAATGTTTCAATGGACTCTTGTGTTGCTGTTTCTCCTAGTATGGTTTGTGCAGGGTTTCCTGGTATTAAGTGCACGATAGAGAAGGTAATCAATGTCATTCCAAGTAATACGGGTATAAGCTGTAGTAATCGTCGCATAATATAGGCAGTCATATTTTTCACCCCAATTCTTATGTAACACCTTAACTTGGCTAAATATGAAGGGGTAGTAGATGCTACTACCCCTTTAAGTGATTAATTCTCGATTTCAACCTCTTCTAACGGATCACTCGTAGATGGATGTGCGATGAAGTTTTTCACTTCACTCTTAGCTGCTACAAGAGGTGTAGAATGCACCATATTTACCACTGGGACATCTTCATATATTATCTCTTGCGCTTGTTTATACAATTCTGCACGCTCATCCTGATCAATCGTTTGAGCTGCTTCATCAATTAACGCATCAACCTCTTCATTTTGATAGAAGGAACGGTTTTCCCCACCAATACTATCGCCATGTAATAGGCTTCCAAAGAAGTAGTCTGGGTCACCATTAGATCCTGACCACCCAAGTAAGAACAGCTCTTGTTCTCCCTGAGATGTTTTTTCTAAATAAGGAGCCCATTCTTCTCGTACAATGTTCGCCGTAATGCCGACTTCTGCCAAATTGCTTTGAACAATTTCTGCTACGGTCTCAGGGTCTGGCATATATGGTCTAGAAACTGGCATTACCCAAAGATCAATTTCAAAACCATCTTCAAGACCAGCTTCTGCTAATAGTTCCTGCGCACGATCCGTATCATATCCATAAGGATCAAGTTCATCGTTATATCCTAAATAGTTAGGTGGAATTAAGTTAACTGCTGGCGTTGCATAGCCTGCATACAAAGCTTCTACAATAGATTCTGAGTCAACTGCGTAACTAATAGCTTGACGTACTAATTTATCATCTAATGGTGCTTTTTCATTATTCATCCCTAAAAATCCAACATTATTTTCACCACGTACATGTAGCTCCAATCCTTCTTCTGACTCAATACCTGCTGCATCATCTGGATTTACATCATCAATAATGTCTACTTCCCCAGAACGTAGTGCGATTAGACGTGCAGAGTTTTCTGGAATGACCTCATAGATCACTTGGTCTAATTTTGGCAGACCATCTTTACGATAATCTTCAAACTTCTCTAAAACAATTTGATCATCCTTCGTCCAACTAACAAATTGAAATGGACCAGTACCTACTGGATTTTCAACAATATCAGGTCCATACTCTTCTAAAGCAGCTGGAGAAGTAATTGCAAAATAATGCATTGCCATATTTTGTAGGAATGACCCTTGTGGTTCTTTTAAGACAAATTCAATTTCATAATCACCGACCACATTAATTTCCTCGATGATATGACCTTCATCCCCTTTGAACCCACCAAACATCGTTCCATATAATGGATAAGCAAACCCTTCATCAGTAAAAGCATATTCATGCTCTGGATCTGCCCAGCGTTCAAAATTAACCTTTACTGCTTCAGCATTGAATTCTGTACCATCATGGAATGTAACACCTTCTTCTAGGAAGAATGTATAATTTAATCCATCATCTGATACTTCCCAGTCATGAGCAAGACCTGGAACAACTTCAAATGAATCTCTTTCATAGTCTAGAAGACTATCAAAGATGTTTTTCGTAACACGGGAAGCTTCCCCATCTGAGTTACTGGCAAAGTCTAAACTGGTAGAATCTCCTCCACGAGCAAATACTAATACTTGATCTTCATCAGATTCGGTATCTCCTTCAGACCCTTCACTTGCACCTTCTTCATTTTCTGTCTCGCTTCCTTCGTCTTCTGTAGAGCTTGTGTCTGCTCCACCATCACCACTACATGCTGCCAGAAATAATACAAATGCCAGCATTAAGGTGACTAGAAATGAATACTTCCACTTCATTCTGTTTCCCCCTTTTTTATTAAGTAATTTATAAGATTCCACTTTATTACACACACCTAAGTATACAAATGGCATGCAACAAAATGGTTATCTTCAACCTCTTCAAACTGTGGCCTTACTTCCTTACAGATATCCATTGCTCGTGGACATCTTGTATGGAATGCACACCCTGTCGGTGGATTGGAAGGACTTGGTACATCTCCTTCCAAAATCACTCGTTCTCGAACTTCATCAGGATCTGGTGTTGGTACGGCTGATAAAAGTGCTTGTGTGTATGGATGTTTTGGATCCTCATACAATTTATCTTTGTCTGTTAATTCAACCATACGCCCCAAATACATCACACCGACACGATCACTGATATGTTTTACAACACTTAGGTCATGTGCAATAAAAACATATGTAAGATGGAATTCCTCTCGCAGTTCTTGCATTAAGTTTAAAATCTGTGACTGAACCGAAACGTCTAATGCAGATACTGGCTCATCACAAATGATTAACTTCGGATTATTTGCTAATGCTCGAGCAATCCCTATTCTCTGTCGTTGTCCACCACTAAATTGGTGGGGATATCTCGAAGCATGATAACCACTCAATCCCACTACTTCCAGCAATTCTTTTACCCGCTTTTTTCGGTCTTCACTAGATGTCATTCCATGGACAAGTAATGGTTCGCCTACTATTTTTTCAACGGTATGCCTTGGGTTTAGGGAGGCATACGGATCCTGAAAAATGATCTGCATGTCCCTTCTTAGTTTCCGCATTTCTTCAGGATCCAAATGTGTGATATCTTGATCTTCAAACTTTACTTCACCATCCGAAGGCTCAATTAGGCGTAAAATGGATTTTCCAGTTGTTGATTTACCACATCCTGATTCTCCAACAATCCCTAATATTTCACCTTCCATAACAGTGAATGAAACATCATCGACGGCCTTTACTTCTCCTACTTTTCGACCAAATACGCCACCTTTAACATCAAAATACTTTTTTAGTCCATTAATTTCTAATAGTGGTTTCGGCATTTTTGGTAACATCCCCTTCTGTCTCATCATTTAGGAAGCAGCGACTACTGCGGTTATTTTCCAGCTGAAATAATTCAGGATCTTCTTGAAAACATCGCTCGAATGCAAATTCACAGCGAGGTGCAAAGCGACAACCTACTCTCCCCATTTTTGGCTTTGGTACTGTACCTGGAATGGAGTAAAGCTTTTGTTCTTTTTGCTTCATATTTGGTAATGATCGAATTAATCCTTTGGTATAAGGATGATTAGGAGATTTTAGTATTTCTCTTGTTGTCCCTTCTTCAATCACTTTACCTGCATACATGACCACTACCCGATCACATATTTCAGCCACCACACCTAAGTCATGTGTAATTAACATTATGGCTGTTTCTTTTTCTTTATTTAAATTGCGCATTAAATCTAATATTTGTGCTTGAATGGTTACATCCAATGCTGTAGTAGGCTCATCGGCAATTAATAACTCTGGATTGCAGGCCATTGACATGGCTATCATTACCCGCTGACGCATTCCACCTGATAATTGATGTGGGTATTCATCAACAACCTGATCTGCTCTGGGAATACCTACTAACTTCAATAATTCTATAGACCTATTACGCGCCTCCTTTTTAGAAATTTTTTCATGTAACCGTAATCCTTCTATAAGTTGGTTACCAATTGTAAATAATGGGTCTAAAGATGTCATAGGTTCCTGAAAGATCATCGCGATTTCGTTCCCACGTATTTCTTTCATTCGTTTTTTGGAAGCGTGTACAAGATTTTCATCTTTAAAATTAATTTCACCATCTACTATTTTTCCTGGTGGATTAGGAACTAATTGCATAACCGACAAAGAGGTTACACTTTTTCCGCAACCAGACTCACCAACGACACCCACAACTTCTCCTTTATGTACGGTTAAACTAACACCATCTACTGCGGGTACTTCCCCACTATCCGTGAAAAAATGAGTATGTAGATCTTTTAATTCTAGTACTACATCAGACATAGGACTTATTCACCTCTTTGGGTTCATTAAATTTTGTATAATTAAAATTATCAAGTATTTATATATTATCAATATACAGAAAACTTTTGTCGTTAGCAAGTCTTATTATAAATTTAGGAAAAATGCAAATCTAAATATGATATATAGCACCTTTTATATGAGCATATTACATGCCCCCAACTTAATATAACCTAATTCCTCGGTTAACGATAAATAGATCAGGCAGAAGAAAAATCGAAATCTAACACAACAACTTGATTAGTACATTCTTCTACAGTAAATAAGATTCATCTATTACATTTAGCACTTTATACTTATTAATCACTGTTAATCTGGTTTTTTTCAATTTTCGACATAACTAGTAGTACTATTTTATTAATTTTCAAAATATACAAAAATCATATTGAAAGCGATTTTCTTTCTGTTAACATTAAAAGTACACAAGGCCTTGTGAATACCTTTAATAGAAAGGATATAGATAAATGTTCAAAAGACGCGCTGGTATTATTTCTTCGCTACTTGTGTTGACACTACTATTTTCAAACTTGGGGTTTATCGAAAGTAATCTAGGAATACAAGAAGCATCAACTGTTTCAGGTGAAGAATTGGAAGTTGGCGATGTGAATATCGTTCCGCTTCAGGTAACTGGTCCAGCCGATGAACGGCTTAATTTGGTTATTTTTGGTGATGGTTATACTCCAGATGAAATGGATAAGTTTCGCACAGATGTGGACAGGAACCAAAACGTTCAATGGAGTGTCGAACCATTCCGTAGTTACCGGAATTACTTTAATGTTTACATGGTAGAAACGCCTTCAAGGGAATCTGGCGTTAGTTGTGATCCTGACGATGGAAACGTTCGTCGTGATACAGTATTTAATCTTCAATATGTTTGGAACGGTGACTGTCCAGCAGATGAACTAGCACGTGGTCTTTACTATGGTGATGGTGGAAGAGAAGCAGCAGATGAGATAATCGAAGAACACATAGCACCAGAGCTTGGAATTCCAGCAGATGCTCAAAACATCCAGACATTGGCGATTGGTAATACCTTTACTTATGGCGGAATAGGTGGGGTTAATGCAACGACCACAGGTGGAAGTCCACAGGGACCACTTGTTTCCCTACATGAGCTAGGACACTCACTTGGGAATCTAAGAGATGAGTATGCATATTCTAATCGTGATGTTCCTGGAGGACCTCATGGTGATTATGAACCACAATCATTCCATCACACTCGCATGACCTCTGAAGAGATGATTGAGCAGGAAGCTAAATGGTGGCGCTGGCTAGGAGAAGAGAGTGAATCTGGCGGAATCATCCGTGCTGCCGACCCTGATGGCTATGAGAGTGGAGCTTTACACAGTTCCAATGTATGGCGTCCTAGTAACCATTCAATGATGAGGCATACTGGATTCTACTTTGATCAAGTAGGTAGGGAACACATGACACAACGAATTACTGGTATGCGTGATGCTGGAGTAATGCCTCTACGCTCAACACCTGAGGGAGAAGTTGGGTTTGATGATGTAGTCTGGGTACAAACTATGCACCCAAGATTCCATATGTTAGACGTAACTTGGGAGGTAAATGGTAACGAAATAGAAAATACGAACAATACACGATATCTAGATCTTGCTAACCTTGATCTTGAAAATGGAGATACTGTTAAAGTAACAGTAAAAGATCAAACTGAGTTTGTTCGAGACCCAGAATACTTGGATGGCCCTCGCATGACACAAACAAGAGAGTGGGAAATTGGTGAGTCTCAAGAAAATACTGTAAACGAAGTGAAATTTACCAATCATTCTCCAACTGGACATGCATTAGCAAAAGATGAAATTGCCTTTGTGGAAACTACTAATCCAAATAATCGTATATTAGAAGTGACATGGAATCTCAATGGGGTGGAAATTTTAGATTCAAATAATACTAGACATCTAGATTTAAGTGAATTTGACTTACCAAGCGGTGCATCTGAACTAACAGCAACTGTAACAGACCCGTCAAACCCTGAAAGTAAATCTGATACAATTACCTGGACTGTTGATAATGGACTTCCAACAGCACCAAAAACACTGTCAGATCCGCTCACGACTGTAACTGAAAATGATGAGCATCATATTTATTTTAATGAATTTGATATGTTACTTGAACCAGAAGATGATCAACCAGGTTTCGTTGTAGGTGAATTCCGTCTGAATAAAGATGGATGGTATAACTACTTTGGGTTCCCTGATGAACCTGAAGGAACACCATTTAACTTTTCACACTCAGGTACTGATATCAAGGCTTTAACCTATGGTAACTTAGGAACTGGTGGTTTATCAAAAGTAACCTTTGAACAGGAATATACAGAGGATGATCCAGGCGGTCCATTTATTCCAGGGTTTGGTAGCCATACAGTAGAACATCGTGCAATTGATGCAGCAGGTAACATTGGTGAAGCTGATGAATTCCAAGTAACTGTCCTTCCTGGAGAAACACCTGAGTGCAGCACAACGGTTACTGGCAAACACAATGGTGGGTTAGTCGTAAGTGATGGTGTAACCTGTGTAGAAGATGCTGATGTAAAAGGTGGTATAACGATTGAAGAGAATGCTTCATTAGTGGTATTTGACAGCTCAATTAAGGGTGGAATTACGTCTGATGATGCAAATATCGTACAATTATTCGGAAGTTCGGTTAATGGAAAAACAAAAATTAATGGAACACGGCAAGATGTAACTCTAGCAGGCAATACATTTAATGGTGGTGTTACACTAACTGATAATAATCAAGTCTCCGCAAATAAAAAATATGGAGAGTATGGACCAATTTTTGCTGGTAACAAAGTAAATGGGCTATTTTCTAGTTCAGGTAACAACACATCTATTGCTGACTTTGGAGCACCAAATAAGATGAAAAAAACGAAAGGAACACAAAGTAAGAATTTAACCAATTAATATTAAAAATGGCAAACAATCCTATTTGTTTGCCATTTTCTTTACAAAAGAGAACCCTTATTAAGGGCTCCCTTTTTAAATTTTTCACTATTTGTTTCCATTTGTAATATCTTGTTCGGCAATTTTAATCATACGTTTAACCATTTCCCCACCAACTGATCCGTTTTCACGTGCTGTGGTGTCTGCTCCTGGCTGGACACCAAATTCATTTGCAATTTCCTGTTTCATTTGTTCCATTGCATTTTCCGCACCAGGCACTAACAATTTGTTACGATTGTTGCTTGCCATGACTAGATCACCTCTTGTGGGATAGTTTAGTTGTGAACAGTTATTATTGCTGACTAACTGTTCAACCCTTATTGTATGAGGTCTGAGCAGTTTTACACCTGTTAAATAAAGGATGTATTAGCAACAAGTACTATCCAACAAAAATAATGTACGAAACAATAAAGTATCCCAAGAAAATAATTAATGACGGCATGATATAGCGTAATACGGATTCAGACTGTTTACGACCTAAGGCAACCATCACAACCAAAGACATAATTAAAATACCGATTGAAGTAAAAATATGGGACCCAGATACTTCTGCTAGAATAGATCCACCTCGATAAACAATATCTGATATAGCTAAGATAAGCATATTAAACATATTACTACCAAGAATGGATCCGATCGCTAGGTTCACATTTTTTAATCGTAACGCAATAAAGACAGAAACTGCTTCTGGTAAGGAGGTAGTGGCAGCAATTAAAAAGCTCCCAACAAAGCTTGACCCCATTCCAGTTACAAGAGCAATTTTATCCCCCATGATGGATAGAACAGTTCCCGCTCCCATAATGACAATCGCTGCAATGATGAAACCAATAATTGCGCCTTTTGCCGTAACCGAGGATTCTTTCTTTTTTATTACACTTGTGTCCGCTTTAATTGCGTTCTCATCTACTGGTGGGGCTGGTAATTTACTGATAATGAACATGCCAAACACGTAAACTGCAGCAATAATAAGAGCGTCAATACCAATCCCAAAAATGATAAAGTCAATCCGTAGTAGTAATGCTAATGTTACCAATAACGTTAAAATCAATCCGAGTGTCGCTGAATGAAGATGACTGCCACTTCCTAGATGAAATAGCTGTTTTCGTCTAAAATAAAGGTCAAAACTAGCCAAAATAAAAAAGTTAAATAAGTTTGATCCTAGCATATTTCCAATTGCAATATCTGGATTTCCGATAATCACTGCTGAAAAACTAGTAGTGACTTCAGGAAGGGAAGTTGCTCCTGCTAACAGGACGGTACCAACTAACATCCCGCCCATAGCCGTTTTCTCACTAATAATATCTGCAAACTGAGATAATTTCCTTGCTGAATATACTGTTACAACTGCTGCTAAAATGAAATAGATAAAAACCAACACAAATGCCCCCTAAGTTATCTGCCAATGCTTGTAATCTTAACTTTACCCTAAAATTGTTATTTTTATCATGTCATACGATTCAAAAAGTAAAAAAAGGTGTGCCTTCCAAATGGATATACACACCTTTGACCTATTCGTATTCATTTGCCAATTCCTAGGCGAACCTCTCCACCTAAACTAAAGATTTTGATGGAGCAGTCCTCTATAAATTAGGCTCTTTTCACATACTTTGTTGTTTTCTACGACGCATAATACATCTTATATGCAAGACGTTTCATACTAGAAAGCAACAATATTTTTAGAAAACAGCGATAAAGATTAATCATTTTTTATAATCCCACAAAATTGTCCATTCTCCCCCTTCTTTTGCTGCATACACATCCTGTACAATGGTGAAATTCCCATATTTTCCCTTAAACACTTGTGAAACGGGTATATGATAAACTGTTCCAATAGACTCCGTATTTTCCTCCATTTTCCAATTTGTCACTTTTGATGCGTCTCCCAAAGAATAGGAAAACGTTTCTACATCAAAATGATTTAAAAATACATGTGCACGATCTTGTAAGTAATGACCTTTATCAAATTTTTCTTTCATATATGGGTGAAACATGGTATAGGATTCCGAAAAAGCACCTTCCTGTTCATAGGCATAAAATGTATCAACCGCTTTTTTTGCTTGATGCTCGGGAGACGTTAAGAGGAAAATCATAGTGGATACCCCTGCTATAATGATCACAGACAGGATTAACACCATATAGTTTATTCCACGTTTTTGGCGTTTCATACATATTGTCCCCTTTTTTAGTCAGTTACTTCATTTCTATTCAGAAGACATTTTATTTAGTATTTTTGTCCAAATAAAAAGAGCAGTTCGAGGATAAACTACTCTTTTAAGGTAGGAAATTAGGGGACAAAGAGGCATCTTGGAGGAAAATCATTTCTTGGTGAATTGGCTAGTAGTTGTTTGGATAGGTTGATTAGATAAATCGGCAATTCTTCGATTCATCGAGCCAATGATTGCAACTAATTGGGTTATCGTCTCTTCATGCTGCTGTACCTTTCGTCTGAGCTCATTATAGGTTTTCCAATCCCACTCATACATAACACCTCTCCTTTCTATTTTTGTTGTACCTTAGTTATAGCACGAATCACAAAAATGGCCTAATCCACACTTTCCAATTTTCGATAAGAAAAGTAAACAAAAAACAACAAAATATGTCGATCTTTTTAATAATTATGTCATTTTAACTTCCTTTTCTTCCTGAAATTAAATTTTTTATTAATCGTTCGACATAATCGTTCGACATCTTTCGACAAACTTATTCCACACTAAGAAATTCGCTCTTTAATTTGTTGATTACCTTTAGATTTACGTTCATGCGTTGTTAACATAACACCACCCATAACGGCTAATGCTCCTACTATTTTAGCGCCTGTAACCGTCTCTCCTAACCATACTGATGCTCCAATCATCGTAACCACTGGTAAGAAGTTCAAAAAGATCGAGGCTTTGGATGCGCCTAATTGTTGGACAGCGTGATTGTACATCAAGATTGCGATAAAAGAAGGAAAAATACCTAAATAAATTAGTCCTCCAATATGTGCATTACTACCTAAAGCAGTTGGAATACCGACAACTAGCCACTCTACCATCACAAAAGGGAATAATACAATTACCGAAATACCTGTCATAACCAGCATTGCAGCATAAGACGGAAAAAGAGGCATGTATTGTTTGACAAATACGGAATAAATCGCCCAGCAGCCAATTGCAAGGATCATAATACCATCCCCGACATTCCAATCCATCGCCAATAGTTGCATTACATTCCCATCTATGACTACCCAAACAGCACCAATAATTGATATAATCATGCCAATCCATTGAAACGATTGAATATGTTCTTTTAAGATAATAGCACTTAATAAAACAGTAACTACTGGAATGGCCGTTTCAAGTACGGATACATTCGTTGACGTGGTAAACTGTAAGGCAGCATAAATTAATGTATTAAAAAAGGTTATCCCTGATAATGTCATGATTAGGAACGGTTTTTTATAGGCCATAAATTGCTCACGATATTGCAATGCTTTTCGAAATCCTATTGGAAACAAAACGATAAAAGCTACTACTAATCGAAAAAATGCTATCGTAAACGGCGGAAGTTCATTAATCGCCTTCCCTGTCAAAATATTTCCTGCAAAAAAAATAACAACGAAAATTAACAATATGTATGAATAAATATCATCCACCCCTTCCCACATAGTTCGAACTCCTTGTTAAAATGTGGTATAGTAAAACTACATACTGAGGAGGGATTGGAAAATGACGACAGATCATCACATCCAAATTCAAATCAATAAAAAGCAGATAACGGTAACACCCCAGCAATTTGTTCTATACAAACAAAGTAAAGTAATTGAAGTTATAGACAAGCAACAAAAAACCTATTACCTTCTTTTCTATAAAAACAACTTTTTAAATGGCTTTCAAACAAATGCCATTAAACCTAACACATATCTACACCGTGCTTTAACGAATGGAATAAGCTTTAGTGGTGAACATCCATTAACCATTCACTTCCTACATCAAAACCATTCTTTCCAATTTGTCAAAGCTCCATTATTTATCAAACACGTTCAAAAAGCATACTCTCCCATCGAAACTGCCTTAATCATGACAATTTGCGATTCCCTTATCCCGTTAGAAACAATCCAAGAAATGATAAAAAACACCTTTTATGAATACCGTCGAAATGGGAAAACACTTGCAGCCTATAAAGTCCTCACAATTGCTATTCATTATAATCCAACAGACCAATTTGCACTCGATATGCTACGTAATATGGAATTCCAAAAATATGACCGCTTATACCAAGATATGATGAAAGTCTATTCAAAAGATCCTATTTATACAGAATTCGTCTGTTTTGAACAGTTAGAGAAGGACGAAAAAGTTGACTTATTAGTCCAATTATATAAAGAACAAGGCCGCTTGATCGATGAATTGGCAATACGTCTTACAGCACTCAAAGCGAATTTTACGAATGACAAATTTAACACCTTAGAAACCATGCTTCAATCATTCAGTCCTGAAGAGCAATTTGTCATACTACAGGAGATCCAAGAAACTTCTTCTGCACCTGCATTAACCGAAAAAGTGTTATCCATCCTCTTAACGGTTGGAAAACCAAATGACCTTGTTGATTTTACGATGTCATCCAATTACAATCCAACAAATGAACAATTACCTACCTTTGTAAAAAGTGTCGAGCAAGCAGACCGTACTGTTCTCAAGTCCTACTTCCATAATGGAAATAAACGACTTTTACAGCTTAGTGCTTCAGACTCTAAAACGTTAGAAAAATTAGTAACTCCATTTATTTCATCCTTTTTAGACCAACATTCCTTAGAAGAAATTGATCAATGGTTGGTACCATTCCGCCATGCAAAGATTCACCTTCCAATTGAGCAAAAAATAAAGAAAATGCAAGCTTTAGCAGATGATCCTGATCAACAATATACACTAGGTGAATTATACATGGGTCTCAAGCAATATGAAAAATCAATCGATTGCTTTAAATGGGAAATGGAGCTACACCCCGAAAACCCAAAACCAGTAAAATACTTAGCAAAAATTTATCAAGAACTAGATCAGCCAGAAGAAGCATCTGCATATAAACAACTTTTAAAACACATGTAAAAACGAGCATTATCCAGTGGTATATGGATAATACTCGTGATACGAATTATGAATCAAAGCTATCTGGATTTGAACCACTTCTGTCATTCCGATTTAATGCATCGATCCGATTCATTTCTTCTTCTGTTAAAGCGAAATCGAATATAGACGCATTTTCTTTAATACGATGTGCTTTCGAGGATTTTGGTATTGTAATGACATCATGTTGAATATCCCATCGTAATATGACTTGTGCGGGTGATTTCCCGTACTTGTTAGCAATTTCGGTAATGGTTGGCTCTTCTAAAAGCTGTCCTCGTTTAAGTGGTGACCATGCCTCTAGTTGAATATTTTCTTGCTGACAGAAGGTTCGTAAATCCTCTTGTGTAAGGTGTGGATGGAACTCAACTTGATCTATGACAGGCTTGTGATTACTATCTGCCATTAGATCCTCTAAATGATGGACATGAAAATTACTGACACCAATGGCACGTACTTTTCCTTCTTTATATAATTTTTCGAGTGCACGCCAAGTTTCTTTATACATACCTTTAACAGGCCAGTGAATTAAATATAAATCCAAATAATCTAGTCCTAGTTTCGAAAGACTTTCGTCAAATGCTTTTAATGTATTCTCATACCCCTGTTGGTCATTCCATACTTTAGAGGTGATAAAGAGTTCCTTTCTTGGGATATTGGATTCCTGGATGGCTTGACCTACTCCAGCTTCATTATCATAAAATGACGCGGTATCAATACTGCGATATCCATAATCTAAAGCAGCTTTGACAGCTTGGATTACAACATCCCCATCTTCCACTTTATACACACCTAAACCAAAACCTGGCATTTGAACGCCATTATGTAGTGTGACCGTATCCTGTAAATGTTTGATCATCATTTCTACCTCCAACTCCTAAAGTAACACGCTACTTTTAATCATACTGATAATCGCAAGCTGACTCAACTATCCCATATGTTATATTACATATTTGGAAACCTGTTTTCTTATAAAAACTCGCATTCACTCGTCCTTAGCAAATGTGTTCGTTTTACTTATACTTGGGACATTAAAATTTTAAACTTTCCTAACGTGTGAAAAATTGTTCCTTTCCGCACCCTTTTTGAGTGTTTTATTGGACAGTTGATAGATATTACGACGTAACATAGCGTAGTTGATTTCCGCTTCGGACAAATAGTTCACTTTCGACGGAAATTAATTTGCTATCAATGTTTACATATAAATAACAGAACGAGGATTACAAACCATCCTCCAAACAGGGGTTTTTCGGCAAAGAACGGAATGACGATTCAGACTAACATTTATCATCGTGATAAACGGAGGTCAAGTACGACGGTGAGAAAGCAATAAAGTATGTATAAAGACAAACGAACAAAAGCGCAAGCGCATTGTTCACCCCCGATTAGAAAACTTGGCTTTTCGCCAAGTGGCGAAAGCCTTAGTTGCACTTATGCAGTAAGAAATTTTTTCTTATCTGCCAAGCATAAGCCAAGCCTCGACGTGGCGCTTTTTGCGCGTAATGTGGATTGGCTTATGACCTCGAGGGGGGTAGGCGCTTGAGCTGGGCGTGACTGTTACTGTATATGAACAAAATAAAGCCAACTTTTTATACATTCTTATCTTTAAAAAAAGCCATGTGCTAACATGTAGCCATGGCTCCAGAGTATCTATGAATGATCTTCACTGTGATGTTCTTCTTCTATAAATGTTTCCGATCTTGTGTGATCATGAATATCACAATAGTAAACGACCGTTTTTATTTCATAGGATAAATTACATGTCCGGGTTCGTTGGATAAAGTTTTTCCAATATGTAAATTCATGAGAACCTGCTTCAATTACATTCGTCTCAGAACTATATTGCTCCCAATTGTGTTCAATAGTATCTGACTCTTGACCATATTCCTCTGCTACTGTTGTATCCATTGTGATTGCTCCCATTAGCATCATCATACCAACCAATAGAAATACAATTTTAGGGATGTGCAGTTTCATGTTTATCACCACTTTTTAAAAAGGTATATATGCTCAGTAAGGTAATATACCCAACGATCAATAAAATATACCTAAATAGTGGGGATTATAAAATAATATGTATGGCTAGTAGGAAAAACAAGGCCATCCCAAAATAAATATGAGCCCTTCGCTTTTTTACACTTGGCTTAATCAGACGTAACCAACCAGTTGTGACCATACCTACTAAGGCAATTCCAGTCACAAATCCACTTAAAAATGTTGGATTTTCCCAATAAAACCCATATAAATGAATGACTAGTATGGCATGAATGATGATAATAACTAACGCTAACGTACCAACCCACCTATGATATGGGACAATTTTTTTCGATAAGCTGGCCAGTTTAATTTTCACATTTCGATCTGGCGTATTTCGGATCGTAGAAAATACAGCTTGTCTTGTCCAATTAAACAAAACAAACAGTGCTCCCAATAAACCTGCTAATAAATGAATGGGAACCCCAGAAAAGGAACTCTTTGATATGACATGCCAAATTGCAATACCGACTAAAACAATATTGGCATAAAACCACTTACTCATTGTTGTCCTCCATCAATTATGAAAGTAGAAACGGGATGTAGTATAACTCTTTACGTAGAAGTATATCACTTTTTTCCTACTTATTATAAGTAGAACAATTTTCTTAACAAAAATAATCCTTTCGTTCATATACGAAAAGATCATTCCTCATTCTTATTCTTTGGCCGTTTTCTAGAAGTTTGTTGCTATTAGGTATGAAACATCATGCATATAAGATGGATTATACGCAATACCTAAACCGTTGATTTCCACTTCGGACAGTCGCTTTCACCACGGGCATAAGTGCGACATCTGTTCAAGCTTTTGTTTTCACAGTGTCTTCTTTACCTCAGGCACGGCCTCAGCCTCCTCGGAAGAAGACCACTTCCTGCTCAGGTCTAGACACGTGCTGTTCCTGCAGGAGTCGACTGTCCTACGCTCCAATCACTAAAATAAGCTATAATTTGCTGTGTATTTGGAACTCATTTCTAGCGAAGGAAAACACGAAGACTCCTGCGGAAAAACGAGCCTAAGAGACCCCGCAGTGTGGGTTCCACGAGGAGGCTCGTGGAGAGTCCCGTGGAAAGCGAAGTGTTTTCCGTAGCGGTAATTAAATCTAAATTTTACGTCGTATAATATAGATTAAACGTAATAGAAAACAACAAAGTATACGAAAAGAGCCTATTCTTTTGCAAGCAATGCACCGATTGCTCCAGCATGAGACCCTTTATCTAAAAAGATTGGATCATACGGCAACATCTCTTGAAAAGATTCCAATACTGTTTTAAGAGGTGTATTCCCATTTAGGGTACTACCGATAAAAACAAGTGATTTCATATTATGTGAAACAGCTACTTGTGTAGCAAGCGTTAATAATGATTCTCCGATTAGTTGAACCACACTTGCCATATGGTCTTCCTTTGTTGCGTGATCATTTAAATGTGCCTTTCCTAAGTTAGCAGCTGTTAATTCCCCTAAAATAGGTGTGTCAGTATTCCCTGTATAAATATCTTTAACGAGTAAGTCACTTTGTTTTTGATCCCCTTTATTAGCAAGCTGTACCAAGTTTGAAAAGGTTCTTTCTCCTGTTAGAAGGTGGCCTAACCCCATAAAAGTGCCACCACCAATACCACTTCCAAGCACCCGTTCATAGGAATTCGATTGAACTGCAAACATTGATGTTCCCGTTCCAATACTCACTAATAAGTACGGATCTACTTCTTTCCAATTTCTCTCCGTTTGTAATAAATAACGAGTGCCTTCCACTAGTGCTTGAAACTCATCCATATATTTAACGGGTAAGGATGTTCGTTCCCCTACTTCCTCCCTGCGTCCACCTGTTAACAATAATTCCGCATTTGATGCTGTAATTGCTAACCACTGGATCATTGCATCCATTTCCGTATTGGAATATGTTTTGGTATGAAGCGTTCCTTGTTCCATATACGCAAGCTTGGTTAGAGAACCACCAGCATCGATTCCAATTTGTTTCATACAAATTCACTTACCTTTCGCTTGTAAAATATTACAATGCTTTAACCATTCCACCGTCTATTACGAAGGATTGTCCTGTCATATACGTATTTGCTTGTGAAGATAAAAAGACAACGATTTTGGCAAATTCTTCAGGTTCTCCATATCGTCCCATTGGAATTTTCTTTGCTGTTTCTTCTTGTAAATCCTCTATTGAAACATTTACCTTTTCTGCTTTAATGGCATCTAGTTCCCTCACTCTATCAGTCAAAATGCGGCCTGGTCCAATCGTATTAATTTTAATATTATCAGCTGCTAATTCTTGTGACAGGCTTTTAGCAAGCCCAACTATCCCAGAACGGAATGTGTTTGATAGAATCAAGTTATCAATTGATTGTTTAATAGATGAGGAAGCAATGTTAATGATATGGCCACTTCCTTGCTTTTTCATATGTGGTATGACTTCCCGAATTGCTCGAATATAACTGAGTAAATTTAATTCAAAGGCATGCTGCCAAGTGTCATCCTCGAAATCGTCAAACCCACCAGCTGGGGGGCCTCCTGCGTTGTTTATTAGTACATCGATTGTACCATTTCGTTCCACAACTGCTGATACTAACGCTTTAATGGATGCTGGGTTTGTTATGTCGCATACTTGATAATCTACATTAGTATTTCCTGTTTCTTCTTTAATCTTCTCTGTTACAGTTTCTAACGTTCCCTTATCACGACTAGATAAAAAAACATGTGCACCTTCTTTTGCAAATTGGTAAGCTGTTGCTTTTCCTATCCCTTTACTGGAAGCGAGCACGAGTACCGATTTTCCAGCCAACCCTAGGTCCATACTAGTCCCTCCTTTTTTGTTTAAAGATCTTTTTCACATATATAGTTGCTTTCGTGAATTTGTGTATTCTATATAATGCGCAGTAAATTAAAGCCGTTGATTTCCACTTCGGACAGTCGCTTTCACCACGGGCATAAGTGCGACATCTGTTCAGACTTTACGTTTTCACAGTGTCTTCTTTACCACGGACAACGCTTTTAGCTTCCTCTATAGAAAAGCGGAAGCGCCTTGGTCACCCTCGATTAGAAAACTTGGCTTTTCGCCAAGTGGCGAAAGCCTTAGTTGCACTTATGCAGTAAGAAATTTTTCCTTATCTGCCAAGCTTAAGTCGAGCCTCGGCGTGGTGCTTTTTGCCACAAAGAGGATTGACTTAAGACCTCGAGGGGATAGGTGCTGGCCGATGATAACGCCACGTCCTTATGACTATCGGCACTAGGACGTCCTGTCCATCGAAGCTAGACACCGGAAGCAAAAACCGCTTCCTATGGGAACTTCAGCTGTTGTTTTTTCCGCAGGAGTCGACTGTCCTACGCTCCAATCAATACCGTATTAGCAATCTAAATGATAAGAATAAGAATTAACAAAGCTCAAATCAGATGAAAAACACGAAGACTCCTGTTTCGTCAGCTAAAAACGGTCACGTCCTGTGGCAGGTGCCGACACTAGAACGTCCTCCCAAAAGAAATACACTTTGCTTCGGCGATGTTTCGCTGTCGTAGCTTTCCTTGTCCTGTTCGTCGAAGTAAGCAAAGTGAGACCCCTAGAAACGTGTGACGAGTTGAGGAGGCTCACAGCTTACTTGCGGAAAGCGTAGTGTATTTCCGAAGCGGAGCAATGTGCATATTCTAGTTACAACACATAATCTATCAACCAAGCATTAAGATTCATACGAAAAAGCACAACAGGCTTGTTTGAAAAATATTAGATTGACACATTTAGTTCTTTAAATAGGAATGTAAATAGATCAGTTTGTTCTTCAATCCATTTTTCAGTTGGTTTACCTAGACCATGTCCTGCGTTTTTATCAACCCGTAATAGGATTGGGTTTTTGGGGTCGTGTTCTTGTAATGCAGCAGCAAATTTCGTTGCATGTAATGGAACCACCCGATCATCATGATCCCCCGTTGTAATGAGAGTAGGTGGGTATTCCGCATTAGGATTCACATTATGTAATGGCGAGTATTTATACATGAAATCAAAATGTTCTTTGTTTTCTTCTGCATTTCCAAATTCATTTATCCAAAATCTCCCAGCGGTAAATAAATGGAAACGGAGTGCATCTGTTACTGGAACCATACAAAGTGCTGCACCGAATAAATCAGGTCGTTGATTAATACAAGCACCTACTAAAAGTCCTCCATTACTTCTTCCCATAATCGATAGTTTCTTAGGGTTTGTGTATTTATGCTCGATTAGCCACTCAGCTGCAGAAATAAAATCATCAAATACATTTTGTTTCTTTTCGAGGGTTCCTGCTAAATGCCATTCCTCGCCATATTCACTCCCTCCACGAAGATTAGCCACTGCATATATGCCTCCATTATCCATCCACATCATGTTTGCTGGTGAGAAGGATGGGGTCATACTGATGTTATATCCACCATATCCAAAGAGTAATAGAGGATTGTCCCCATTTAATTCAATTCCCTTTTTATAGGTGATATACATCGGGATTTTCGTACCATCCTTGGAGGAATAAAAAATCTGTTTTGTTTCGAATTGATTGGATTTAGCGTAATCTTCCGGATCAACGATAGAATCTAAACGGTCGTTCTGATAGTTATATTGTACAATCTGATCAGGATGAAGAAATGAATGGTACGAAATTAAAATGTCTTCTCCCTTTTGATTTCCTTTTATATCCGTTACCGAAACAAACGTTGGTAGATCAATTGTTTTTAAGAAGGATCCATTTTTATCAAAAGTTTTCACGATGTGATAGGCATGATGCAAGTAAACGATGATAAACTTCTGATCAATATAGCGAATGAACGAAATGGTATCATCATTCTCAGGTACAACGTCTTTCCAGTTTTCTTTTTCTGGATTATTGATATCGATTGCAATAATTTTCCCTTTCGGTGCTTGATAGTTTGTATGCATATAAAATGTTTCTCCATCGTTTGCAATGAAGTCATAATTATCTTCCCCATCACTAATTAATGGAATAAATGAATCATCGCTGTTTAAAGAACGATAGTAGATTCTACTTTTAGGCTCAGTACCATCTGTCGCTTTTAAGATAAGATAATCTTCCACTACAATTGGAGAGAACGCTAATTCTTTACGATCTCGATCTTCGTAAACTAATTGATCTTCTTCTTGAGCTGTACCTAATTGATGAAAGTATACCTGGTTATGGTAACTAGCTTCGTTTTCTGGAACGGTATTCGGATCTGGATAACGACTATAGTAAAAACCGCTACTCTCCTTGTTCCATGCAATATTAGTAAAACGGCACCAGTTAATTACTTCTGGAAAATCCTTTTTCGTTTCTAAATCTTTTATTTTGATTTCTTGCCAATCACTGCCATTATAGGAAATCGCATATGCTAAATAACCATGATCTTTACTGAATGCCATACTAGTAATGGCAGCAGCACCTTCCTCATGAAGGGAATTTGGATCTACTATGACTTCTGGATTTTCTAAGTCTAGTGACGTTGAACGAGACAAGACAGGTTGATTTTGTAATCCATCATTTTGATGAAAATAATAGTAGTCTCCTATTTTTTCAGGTACCGTTACTTTTTCAAAATTGGTCCATTCTGTGATTTCCTTTTTCACCTTTTCTCGATACGAAATATTACCGAGATATTGTTGGGTTCTATTATTTTGCTCATCCGTCCATTGTTGCACTTCAGGGGATTGCATATCCTCTAACCAACGATAAGGGTCCTTCACCTTAGTTCCGTGGTAATCCGTTACGACATTTTCCTTTTTTGACGTTATACTCATCATATCTCATCCCTTCTAATGTTACTTTGTCCTTCTGAAATTAATTGAAATGATATTACTATGAAATTGGTTGAAAACTTGCTTCCAATTCATCAACAATCGTTCCAACACGGGCAATGGCTTTTTTGAGATTTTCAGTGGTAGACATTTCAAGCCCTGCCATTCGATATAGATCAAGACCGCTTTTATTTCCACCTTGTTTTAATACTTCCGTCCACTGTTTTCCTATTGCCTGACCTTCTTTTTGAATTCGTTCAGCCATAACCGTTGATGCGGAGATACCGACAGAGTAGGTAAATGGATAAAGTCCCATATAATAATGAGGTTGCCGCATCCATGTTAGATTTGCACCTTCATCTATTTCCACTGTATCTCCCCAGAACTCTGAAAGAATAGCACCTTTTGTTTTACTTATAATGGCTGTTGAAAGTGGTTGATTATTTTCAGCAAAGTCATATAATCTTCTCATTAATTCTGCTTCTAACACATGGGTCACACAATTATGGTGGTAACTCATCATTAAATACATATTCAACCAGCGCTTTAATCTCGGGTCATCTCGGTTTTCTTTTAGATAATCTACAATGAGTTGTTCCACAAGTGTGGAAGGTGCCTCCACAAATAAATGTGCTTGTGTATTGTTAATATAACGTTGATTTTTCATGGATAAAGAGAAATGCAAGGTATGCCCTAGTTCATGCCCTAGTAACAGCATGTCAAACAAATTTCCACCCCATGGATAAAAGGAATAGCCATGGACACCATGAACGCCACCACCAAAGGCAATCATTCGACGGCCAACGTTATCTCCCCTGTATACCCATCTTTCCGAAAAAACTCGTGCCATTTCATTTTGATACTCTGGACCTAATACACCAACTGCATCTGTAATAATTTCTCCAGCCTCTTTGTAGCGAATTGGTGGATCAAATTCAGGATCGAGTGGTGCTTTTACATCAGAAAACTGTAATTTATCTAATCCTAATTGTCTTTTTCTCAACCGTGCATAACGCTGCATGTGTGGAGAAAGCTCTTTTTGAAATGTATCCAAAATGTCTCCAAAGAATGAAGATGAAATTGCATCTGTCGCGTAAAATTGGTTTGGATCCGAATACTGTAACAACATATCTTTTGCAGAATCATAACCACGTAATTTAGCTAACGATATATTTTTCGTAATTTCACTTGTTAACGATTTCCCCAGTGTATGTTGATAGTTTTTTAAACCATTTGTAAGCGATTGATATGCATTTCGACGTAAAACCGTATCTGGTGATGTTTCAATTTGTGTCATGTACATATGTAACGAAACGGGATGTTCTTTTCCGTTTTTATCTTTAGCTGGTTCAAACTTCATATCGGAGGATGTAACCGCATGAAACATGACTTCAGGTACACGCAGTGTTTCAGATAAGGATGCTAATGTATTTTCCATATCAGATGTTAACGTATGGTGACGAACCTCATCTAAACGATCCAGAAACCGGTCAAATTCATGTATTCCTCCTTCTTCCTTTTTCCAATTGTCAATATCATTTTTGTCTACTTGTACTAATGCATTCGTAAAATTAGTAGTAACTTGTCCCCCTTTTGCAACTAATGATAAGGAACGACCCATTATTTCTTGATTTTCTGCATCTGATTCGTCCTCCGAAAATTTGTACATCGCATAGCTGGATACCCGATTTAAACGTTCCATTAACTGATCATAATCATTTAAACTATCGAATAACTCACGTGCAGTAGAAAGAGGAAATGGGTCACCACCAGCAAGCAAGTTATCAATCTGTTTTTCTACTTCTTGAAAGGACTGTTCCCATTTATCAACAGATGCAAATATCGGGGTAAGGTCCCATGTTTCTTCTTCTGGAATATCTTTACGCAGTATTTGTTTCATTTTTATACGCTCCTTTTCTTATCTTGCTTTACACTTATTTTTTCCATAATATGTATATTGCACATAACATAGAAGGTGCGACGTATAAAGGCAACAAGGAATGTGAAAAAAGCCTAAAATTAAGAAATATTATAATATTTGTTCCTAAAATAAATTATACTCCTGGAGCTAACTTAATGCAATAAAGCATAACCTAAATCAGAATCATCTTAGAATACCTGCAAAAAACACAAAAGATCCTATCTGTTTTGATAGGATCTTTTGTGTAGAATACGGGATTTAAAAGTGAACTAGGCCATTCTCCATCGCATACTGAACTAGTGCAGGGCGATTTCGCAAATTTAATTTATCCATAACATGTGCTCGATGGGCCTCGATTGTTTTAACGGATACATACAGTTTTTCTGCTATTTCACGATTGGTATAGCCTTTTGCAATATAGCTTAATACTTCCTCTTCTCTTGCTGTTAATCGATTTTTCTGTCCCTCTGCATTGCGGCTTGTTCGTACATAATCGTCTAACATCACTTTTGTTGCATTCGGATAAAGATAGGCTCCACCATGATAGATTGTTCGAATTGCTTCAATGAGGTCTTGATCATGATTAGTTTTTAATAAAAATCCAGAAGCACCAGCTTTTAAAACACGAAATAGGCATTCTTTGTCCTCATAATTGGTTAGGACAATTACCCTGGACTTCTGGCTAGATGCTTTTATTTTATTTATTGCGTGCAAACAAGCCTTCTTTTCCAAGTATAATTCTGTAACAACAACATCTGGTTTTTCATCATCTACTAGTTGTAATAATTTTTCTTGATTATCCGTTTCCCATAGAACACTCATGTCTGGTTCTTGTTCAATTAATAATTTAATTCCTTTTCGAATAATCCCATGGTCATCTGCTAGCAAGATTGAAATCATATAATGTGACCCCCTATATACCTATTACGTAAGTACTATTATACGTTAACAGGCATGTGATGGTGGGTCACATTTGTGTGAAATATTTGTTAAATTTTTTCTATTGTTTATTAATAACTGTTTTTAATTGAGGCTATTTTTTATCAAGCTGAAACCTACTTATATATGCTTGAAGCTCAGTAGCCATGGATGCTAAGGATTCAGAAGCAGCTGTAATTTCCTGTACACTTGCACTTTGTTCTTCTGCAGCTGCTGCTACCGAATTACTATGTTCGGAAGTCTGTGTCGCAATTTGTTCAGCATTTTTCACAATTCCAATTAACTGTTCATTTCCTAAATTAACTTCTTGAATGGATTTATTAATGGCACTTGTCATTTCAACCACTTTAGCTATTTGATCATTGATTACGGTAAAGGTTTGTCCTGCTTCATCAACTAATTCTCTACCTTGTTCCACATCTTTTCCTTCTTCTTTGACAACTGTGATTGTCTCCGATACTTTTGTTTGAACTTCGTTTATTAAGTCACTTACCTGACTAGTTGCTTGATGAGATTGCTCTGAAAGCTTGCGAACCTCGTCTGCAACAACCGCAAATCCTTTTCCATGCTCCCCTGCTCTTGCAGCTTCTATTGCTGCATTTAATGCTAATAAATTCGTTTGATCCGAAATTTCTTCAATAAGGGAAATGACTTCCCCAATTTCTTCCGACGTATCTCCTAATGATTGAATAACAGTACCCATTTGCTTACTGGAGGACTGAATATGGTGCATTTGTTCCGTTACCTTATTAAGCTTTTTAGAACCTGCAGATGCTTTTGTTTTTGTTTCTGTTGAGGCTTTAGAAAGATCCTCTACATTTTCCGTTATTTGTGTCATCCCATCTCGAATACTTTCAATAGTTTCTTTTGCATGATTTGTTCCTTCCAAAGTATTCGTGGTATCCTCTGAAATATTCTGAATGGATGCTGCCACTTCCTGACTAGTACTGCTTGACTCCTCAGCACTGGCACTTAACTCTTCTGAGGTTGATGCCACATGTTCTGCGTTATCTCGGATTATCGTCACCATACCTTTTAAGTTTTCGACCATTTTATTAAATCCTGCTCCCAAATCACCAAGTTCATCTTTACGATTAATAACGAGCTTATCCATTGTTAAGTCGCCATCTGCCAGTTGTAACATATGGTCTCGAACTGTAATAATTGGTTTGGAAATCCGTGATACAACAAAGAAAACAACTAAGAAACCAACGATACTAACAAGTCCAATCGTTATAGCTAGCGACCATAGTAGGTTATCGGCTGGCGCACTAAAATCATCATAAAAGGCACTTCCACTTAAAATCCATCCCCACTCTTCAAATGTAGCAGAGTAGGCTATTTTTTCATCCCCTTCAAAGATATATTCCGTGTACCCACCACCTTGACCTGATTGTTTAATAAAATCTTGGACATATTGAAATCCATTTTCATCCTCTGCATCATACATATCTTCACCTTCGATCGTAGGGTGTGCAAAAACTTTTCCGTCATCTCCTAATATAAATAAATAACCCTCTTCGCCAAACTGATAATCAGAGGTGAAGTTACGTGTCCCATCTGATTCTCGAACACCTATTAATTCTTCTTTCGCCATTTCTTGTGCCTCTTCTAGCGTTAGATCACCATTTGATACTTCTTGTTGTAAAACATCCAAGGTAGAAATAGCAATATTCACCTTATCTCTTATCGCTTCTTTTCCTAAATCATTTAGTGACTGACTTGCTTGTCCATATTGAAACAATCCAATAAACAAACTAGGTATTAAAAAAATGAGTCCTGTCAGGATAATCAACTTTGTCTTAATGGAATAAATTTTCATGTTTCTACCTCCAATCTTTTTGATCACTATATGTGTTGAAGAAATCTTTCCTTATACGTAACTATTGGTACTGGCTTACTAAATAAAAATCCTTGTACCGTATCACATTTCATTTCCTGAAACATCTGCAGCTGTTCTTTTGTTTCTAAACCCTCTGCTACAATTTGTAGTCCAAGCTCATGTCCTAACTAGAAATAATTGGCATCGACCAACATGACTTATAACCAAGATCCATTGGCTGATCACGATACCTATCCCATAGTAAATCTGTCTCAATATCCGTTACATAAATTGGAATGTATAAGAAAAACTCGCATTCGCTCGTCCTTTAGCGAATGTGTTAGTTTTTCTTATACTTGGGACATAAAAATTTTAGCAACGTCGAGTCCACTTCTTAGCTAAAATTTTCTACTTTCCTAACGTAAAAAAAACTGCCGTACCACTTGATCCTGCATAAGGGCCCATTTTCACTGGTTGGAATGGACCAATGAATTCGGTAAGGATGGACCTACTAAATTACTTATCCTTTCCATGCTAAGAACAATAAAGTGGAAACTTCAATCATTGGGGGTTTCCTTTCCTCCCCCAATGATGGTTAGTTGAACGAATCGGACATTTACGGGCAGTTTGATCCCCCACTTATCTTTCTTGGGTCTCCTAAGAAATCTTGAAGTGGGGGTCTTACTGCCCGTTACATGTGGGATAAAGTGAAACCATATCATTTTCCTATTTCTTTTCCAGGTTATTGACATGAATTAACTATTTACATGTAATTCTGACAAAATTTCGACACATTTACTATAAGGGAAAACCCTAATTTTCCTTCATTACCACCTTAAAAACCTAATAAACATAAGCGTTGTTATTTTTTAGAAATAATCTTGCTTCCCAAATAGATATGAATTATGATAAATATTAAAAATCTATAGTCGGGGGGATTGACGTAATGGAAGATTGGACCATTCACGTAGAATATTCCACAACTAAAAAGGAAAAACCGAAAGACGAGGCATTAGCCTTTGGCAAAGTATTTACAGATCATATGTTTATTATGGATTATACGGAAGGAAAAGGCTGGCACGATGCAAGAATTGTAACCTACCAACCTTTAACAATGGATCCCTCTGCAATGGTGTTTCACTATGGTCAATCTATTTTTGAAGGGTTAAAGGCATATCGAACACCTAATGATGACGTTCACTTATTTCGGCCTGAAAAGAATATGGAGCGACTAAACCACTCAAATCGCAGGCTATGTATCCCACGAATTGATGAGTCATTTGCACTTCACGCGATTAAAAAATTAGTTGCTATTGATAAAGAATGGATTCCGCGATCACCAGGTACATCCCTTTATATACGACCATTTATCATTTCAACGGAACCGAATCTTGCGGTAGCACCTTCACAACATTATAAATTTATGATCATCCTTTCTCCTGTAGGCGCTTATTATAAGGAAGGAATGAACCCAGTAAACATTGCAGTGGAAAATAAGTATGTTCGTGCGATAAGAGGTGGAACAGGGGAAGCAAAAACAGGCGGCAACTATGCAACTAGCTTAAAAGCACAAGAAACTGTTGCAAGAGAAGGATTTTCCCAAGTATTATGGCTTGATGGTGTAGAACGGAAGTATATTGAAGAAGTTGGTAACATGAATGTTTTCTTTAAAATTAATGGAGAAATTATTACCCCTGCTTTAAATGGAAGCATCCTTAGTGGTATTACAAGAGACACAGTCATTCAGCTATTGAAACACTGGGATATTCCGATAACAGAACGGAAAGTAACTATGGATGAAATAAAACAAGCACATCAAGATGGGAAACTGGAGGAAGCATTTGGTTCAGGTACTGCTGCCGTCATTTCACCTATTGGAAAATTAACCTGGGGAAAACATGATATGACGGTTAATGAAGGAAAAACTGGTGAGATAGCCAAATCCTTATATGAGACATTAACTGGAATTCAGTATGGGCAACAAAAAGACCCATTCAACTGGATTGTAAAGATAAAGTAAAACGCATTTAGTCTAGGTTCCTTTCCCCCTCACTGATGGCTAGTGGAACGAATCGGACATTTACGGGCAGTTTGATCCCCCACTTATCTTTCTTGGATCTCCTAAATGGGGGCTTAACTGCCCGTTACATGCGGGATAAATGAGTAATGATTCGAATCATTAATCCGGTACTTTTGAGAGGGTATCGGATTTTTTGCTCTCTTCAATTTGATAATTAAGGTTTTTAGTGACACATTATTAGGGAAAACCCCTATAGCTTTTCCCTATTTACACATAGATAATGTTTTTATGTGTAAATTGGGCAAAATCCCCATTCATCACTTCTTAATACATGGAACCATAATAATTCAATAGGAGGTATTGTATGGTTGAAGTAAAACAAAGTGGACGAGTTAGAGAAATAATTGTCGAAGAAAACCCACTTTCCCGAATGTTATTTGTAAGCACAAGATTGGCTTGGCTTTGGCTCATTCTTCGTATATACCTTGGCTATTCATGGATCACATCTGGATTAGGTAAAATAGGGGAGGATGCATGGACTGGTGAAAATGCAGGTGCTGCAATTCAAGGATTTGTTGGTGGAGCCATCACAAAAGCGGAAACAGGAGATGTATCAGGATGGTATGCCTGGTTTTTAGAAAATGTAGTATTACCAAATGCAGCTCCTTTTGCTTACATGGTCGCATTTGGTGAGGTACTTGTTGGACTTGGATTAATTGTTGGTTTATTAACTGGTGTTGCGGCATTTTTTGGTGCACTAATGAATATTTCCTTTTTACTAGCAGGGACGGTAAGCTCTAACCCAATTATGTTTATTATTGCAATCCTAATCATCATGGCATGGAAGGTTGCAGGCTGGTATGGATTAGATAGATGGGCACTACCATATTTAGGAACTCCATGGCGTTATGCAAGAAAGAAACCTTAATGAGAAATTCCAATTAACAGAATTACGTTAAATAACTTGATATTGATATGGACATAGATGTTGAAAATGATTGGGTAACACGTGGAACTGCGGATGGCATTCACGAGATCTCAATCCATCAACAAGGAGGTAACATCCATTATATCTATTTCATTGTAGATGAAAAATACCAATAATGAAAAAGGAATTCCCCCTACACGTAAGTAGTTCACTTACAGTGGAGAAAAACGAAAATAAACGATGTATAGCATACCAAATCACATAAGCTTTGGTATGCTATTTTTTCTTGTATTTTAAATAGTATTGTACCTATTTTATCATTTGAAATAAAGGAGGATATAGTTATCATCAGTGGGCAACCAACCCACTTAAGCATCCTCTCTTGCACCTCAGGAAATATGATTGGAATGACATCATAGATCTAAGGTAATACCAAATTTCTTTTGAAAGTTTGTTGCATAGTTAAATAAAGGTTAGATTCTAATCATTAAGGGTCTAATCTAATTTATTTTTTATTTTATATAAGTTTACTTTACTTTTGTATAATTATAGTTTACTATAAAGATGTGGTTAAAAAGGAGGGTGTTGACCTTGAAGAAAGAATTTGAGGATTACATTGAAAATAAGGTGTATGAGCATAGGGTTTTAAAAAGAATGACACAAAAAGATTTGGCGGACGCTGTCGGTGTATCTAAGCAAACTATATTTGTTATGGAGAAGAATAATTACTCTCCTTCTCTTGTTTTAGCTTTTCGAATAGCTGATTTCTTTAACGTAGATGTTAACGATATTTTTACTTATGTGAAAGGAAGTGATTAAAATGGGGAAATCTAGTACAGAAATATCAAATACAATCTTTTACCCTTTAAAAACTTGGGCGGAAGAATCACCTGGTAATTGGAATATGCTTCTTGGCAGCGGTTTTGTATTGCTTTTAGTTGGATTGATTCTGTCATATGTATATTACAAAAAAATAGGTAAGCCTGACGAAAGAACAAATCAAATACATTTAAAAAGTGCCTACATTGTATTATGGGGAGTAATTTTGTGCGACATAATTTTTCCAAAAGAATATATGTGGCAAATTTTCTTCTTATTCAAGTATTCTCTTGCATTCATCGCTTCAGGAATATATCTAGCTGTTCGATACAAAAAGGATTTTTCTTAACTAAAGAACTAAACAGGAGTGTTTAGTAGTTCCACAAAAGGTCGCGATTGGTTAACACTGAAAATAAGAAACAGCTCAGTGAACTGAGCTGTTTTATTTTTATACCAAAAACCTCATCATAAAGCAATGTTTTTTAATATGTTGTTTAACTTGTTAATTAGCCTGTTAATAATGGTCTAAAGATGGTTCAATTTAATAAGATAACCATATTGAAATTTTATATTTTCTACCCTACACGTTTTGCTTCTTTTTTTACGATGCTGGTTCTATTACATCATATTCATTTTTACGCTTTTTGCCGAATTTCACAAGGATGTAGGCAATTGGCGTATCGATCAGTGCAATTCCTAGCTTAAAGACGTATTGTGTTGCAATCATCCCAACTAATGCACCTGCAGGAACCGTACCCCAAAAAGCAACCGTTATAAAGATAGTTGTGTCGATTAGCTGACTGGACATTGTTGATAAATTGTTTCGTAACCAAAGTTTTTGGCTGCCATGTCTTGCTTTTAAGCGATGGAATATCGTGACATCAATATGTTGACTAGCAAGATAGGACAAGAGACTTGCCACAATAACTTGAAAACTTCCTCCTAAAATTTGCTCAAATTCTGCTTGTGCACCAAAGACTGGCGCTGCAGGAAGTTGAATTGCAATAAAGACAAAGACAAGTGCAATAATTTGTGTAAAAAATCCTGCCTGTATTGTTTTACGAGCTGCATCTTTCCCATATAACTCACCGATTACGTCTGTTAATAAGTAAGTGACAACATAGACGATGACGGCTGCAGGCAGCATAAATTCACCAATCTGAAATAGCTTTACACCTAAAATATTAGATAATAAAAGTAATCCTACAAATAAAGCATTTAAATATATAAACATCTGAACCCTCTTCCCTTATTGTAGAAAAGGATCAAAGCTAACCCTCAAGCTTATTTATCCCGCATGTAACGGGCAGTAAGACCCCCACTTCAAGATTCCTTAGGAGATCCAAGAAAGATAAGTGGAGGAGGAAAGGAAACCCTACTGATTGAAGTTTCACTTTATCTGTTATCAATTTTCTCTGGATACATATCATGGTTCATCATTCGATTGTCGGCCATTTTTTCATATTTCGTTCCAGGCTTTCCATAATTACAGTATGGATCAATAGATATACCACCACGCGGTGTGAATTTCCCCCATACTTCAATATAGCGGGGATCCATCAATTCAATTAAATCATTCATGATGATATTCATGCTATCCTCGTGAAAGTCGCCATGATTACGGAAGCTGAATAAATATAATTTAAGTGATTTACTCTCGACCATTTTTTCATCGGGAATGTAACTAATATAAACTGTTCCAAAATCTGGCTGATGGGTTTTCGGACATAATGTTGTAAACTCAGGACAATTGAATTTTACAAAATAATCGCGATTTGGGTGTTTGTTATCAAAGGTTTCTAACACTTCTGGTGTGTAGTCAAAAGCGTATTTCGTTCCTTGACTTCCTAATAAGGTTATATCCGTTAATTCATCATCTCGTCTACCTGCCATAACAATACCCCCTTCCTATTCGATTTTTAGGCATTAAAAAAACCACGGCCTAAGGCACATGGTTAACATTCGTCATCTGTCCTTAGTTTTTTATAGAGGGTTAAAGCTAAGAACCTCTTCCGTATTCTTACGGATATTCTTTTTTTACTTTGTTTATTATATCGGTCGGTGTGGAATGTGTCAATAAGTGTTTATGTTGAAAGGTGGACCAGTTCCATGATCCATTTTTAAGGAGAATATAGCGGTTCTAAGAGATAATGCTAGACTTAAAAAGAACCTATAAACTGCTATAGAAAGGAGGAAAAGAAAATGAACGAGACACTCTATCAAGGAATTTCAAAAGAGATACAACACATCAAAGTGAATATGGCTACCAGACAACACTTTGAAAACTTTGCTACTAAGGAAGATCTACAACAGATGGCAACAAAGCAAGACCTTGAAAGCTTTGCTACAAAAGATGATCTACAACTGATGGCGACAAAATATGATTTCGAAAACATGGCCTCTAAAGACGACATCAAGCATATGGCGACAAAGATGGATATCCAGGATGTGCTCAATAAAATTGACCGAAATCACAAACAGATTGCACGTAACTCGGAGCAATTAACCAATCTTTCTACTAGTCAAGAAAAACAAGAAAAACAAGAAAAAACATTGGAAAAACTTGCATTGCGTTCTATTGAAGAACAAAAGCTAGAAGCGCCTTGATCACCCCCGATTAGAAAACTGGCTTTTCGCCAAGTGGCGAAAGCCTTAGTTGCACTTATGCAGTAAGTATTTTCTTATCTGCCAAGCATAAGCCAAGCCTCGTCGTGGCGCTTTTTGCCACAAAGAGGATTGACTTATGACCTCGAGGAGGTAGGCGCTGGAGCTGGACGCGGCCTTTCCTATAAAGCCACTAATGACACCAACATTTTTATACTTTCTTGCCTCACAAGAAAGTAAACTGCGAAACTTATAATGTGACATGTAACTACTAACGCCTCTAGATAAACACCACGTAACCATGATAAAAGTTACTCCATAAGATAGATGAAGGCATTCGCTACCCCTTAGGAATGCCTCAACCCTTCCATTTATGCAAAAATTTTCCAGTTATGTTGCTTAGCAATTTCCTTCATAGCTTGATTAGGGTTAACAACAACTGGATGTTGAACAAATTGAAATAATGGAAGATCACTCTCACTGTCTGCGTATGCCCACAATTCTACATATTCACTATCTTTTCCTTGCTGCTTTTCGTTCGCAAGAAATTCCTGGACTTTTTTCACTTTTTCATCCCCATTAATAAGAGGACCAATTTCACCCGTACAAACACCTTGAGCATCATATTTTAACGTAGTACTCCTAATATATACATCTAACTCTAAACTATTGGTAAAAGCTTTTAAAAATGGTTGTAATGCACCTGATAAAACTATAATGGTATCACCTGTACGCTGATGCTCTCGGATTTTATGTACTAGCTCGTGATTAACCTCTTTTTTTCCTATTTCCACTAGCTGGAAGAAAAACTGATCCAGTTGTTTGCTTGTCTTGCCTTTAAACGACTTCGCAAACGCTTTAAAGAATGCATGTCGAAAAGCATTCTTTCCTTTTGTGATACCAAGAGCAATAGCTTTAGCTAATCCAACTGCTACTATAGACCATTCCGTTAAACCAAAATCTTTTTGCGCTGCTCGAAACATTGCTTTAAATGAATTTCCTTGATATAGTGTACCATCAAAATCAACGGTCACAATTGCCATTCCTATCACCTCTATTTCTATTGTATGGAAGTCTGATCAAGCTGTAAATCGTTTCGTAAATGATAGAGAAAAAGCTGTTTGCATTAATGATCGCCTCTGATCATTTTACAAACAGCTTTAATTTAGATTGATATTCCTCGAAATATTCTTCTCTGTTATAAAAACAGGTCGCTATAGCTCAAAAATGTATCGAGATCACTTCTCTGTAATATTTAAAATCAGTTCTTTAACATTTCAAATACTTGATCAACATCTTTATCGCCTCTTCCAGACAAGTTGACAATAATAGATTCATCGCTTGGTAATGTTTTCGCAAGTTTCATCGCATAGGCAACAGCATGAGAGCTTTCTAGTGCAGGGATAATCCCTTCTACTTTGGACAATACTTGAAATGCCTCTAAAGCTTCATCCCCTGTTACCGTTACATAATCACCCCTACCACTTGTTTTTAGATGACTATGCTCTGGACCAACTCCTGGATAATCTAGTCCTGCCGCAATTGAATAGGTTGGTTGTGGCTCTCCTTTGTCATCCAATAAGGTTAAACATTTAAATCCATGAATAACGGCAGGTTCTCCTTCTGTGACAGTTGGTGCTTCAGATGGTTCAACGCCAACTAAGCGAACACTTGGCTCTTCCATGTAATGCGAGAATGCACCAATTGCATTACTTCCACCACCAACACAGGCAACAACTGCAGCTGGTAATTTCCCTTCTTTTTCTACGATTTGTCGTTTCGATTCTTCACTAATAATAGATTGAAAGTGCTTCACAATGGAAGGATATGGATGTGGTCCAACCGCAGAACCTAATAAATAAAACGTATTTTCATAGTTTTGTACTAAATCGGCCAACGCTTCATCAACTGCATCCTTTAGTCGACCTTGCCCTTTTTCAACTGGAACAACCTTCGTCCCTAATAGTTCCATCCGAAATACATTTAGTGCCTGGCGCTCTGTATCCACTTTTCCCATGTAAACGGTACATGGAATATCGAACATAGCACATGCCGTTGCCGTTGCAACACCATGCTGTCCCGCACCAGTTTCTGCAATAATTCGTGTCGCACCCATTCGTTTTGCCAGTAAAATTTGACCAATAACATTGTTAATTTTATGGGCACCAGTATGGTTCAAATCTTCGCGTTTTAAATAAATTTTAGCGCCGCCAATTTTTTCTGTCAGGTTTTTAGCATAGGTTAATGGATTTTCTCTTCCGACATATTCTTTTAAATAATAACGAAAATCTTCTTGGAATTGCGGATCAACCTTGTATTTATCAAACTCTTCCGCAAGCGTCGCTAATACCTTTTGTAAATCCTCTGGTATATAGCTACCTCCAAATTCACCAAAATAGCCTGTCTCTACTACACTCTGCTTACTCATCTCTACACTCATCTCCTCTAATACTTTTATACTATATCCTGTAAAAGAATACTGAATATTAGTGTAACATGTTTTCCTTTATTTCAAAAGGTACTTTTAACAAAGTATTCAACTTAAATGCAACTTAATAGATGCACCCGATTCCACTTCATACAGTCACCTTTTTAGCAGACAGACCAGTACTAAAACGTCCTCGTAAAAGAAATACACTTTTGCTTCGTGCGAAATAATTTCAAAGCCTTGCACTTTTCTGAAACGAGTGAAATAATATAATTATAATTCCGACTAATCTAATATGAATTTAAAAGTAGGTGACGTGAAAGATGAAATTAACAGAGTATCACACAGCTGAAGAACGGAACAAAGCGTTAGCTGAAGTCGTTCAGCAATTTTCCGAACGATCACGGGAACATGACGAAGCTGGAACATTTCCTTTTGAAAACTTTAAAGCCTTGCAAAATATCGGCTATCCATCCTTAACGATTCCAAAACAATATGGTGGTCTCGGTATCTCCTTACAAGAAATGCTCCATCACCAAGAAACCATTGCAAAAGCTGATGGATCGACAGCTCTTTCGATTGGATGGCATATGGGAATCATTCAATTCTTAGGTGAAAATAAGATTTGGGATGAGAAAAAATATAAGACCGTGACACAAGATGTTATCCAAACGGGTGCACTCTTAAATAATGCTGCAACAGAACCAGCAACTGGCAGCCCAACTCGTGGCGGAAGACCTGAAACGGTTGCGAAAAAAACAGAAAATGGCTGGGTTATTAATGGCCGGAAAAGTTTTACAACGTTAGCGCCTATTCTTTCATATTTTGTTGTTAGTGCATCTATTGATGGAACAGATAAGGTTGGGAACTTTTTAATAAAACGAGAACGAGATGGTGTCAAAATTGATGAAACGTGGGATTCGATTGCCATGAAAGCAACCGGAAGCCATGACCTTGTTTTGGAAAATGTAGAAGTAGCCGAGGACGATCTAGTTGAATATATAAACCCTAGCAACAAGCCTGCAGCTGGTTGGCTTTTGCATATTCCAGCATGCTATCTTGGCATTGCACGTGCTGCACAAAGTTATGCTGTTCAGTTTGCTAAAACATATTCACCAAATAGTATTAAAGGTACTATTTCAGACTTACCAAACGTAAGACAAAAGATTGGAGAAATGGCATTGCTTGTACAACAAAGCAGTCATTTCCTTTACGGTGTTGCAAAAAAGTGGGATGAAGCAGATGATCAAACCCGACAAACCATGAAGTCTGAACTTGGTGCGGTAAAATTGTCTGTTGTCAATCAAGCAAATGATATCGTTGATTTAGCTATGCGAATTGTTGGAGCAAAAAGTTTATCCCAACAAAATCCACTTCAGCGCCATTACCGTGATGTTCGCGCGGGTTTACACAATCCACCAATGGATGACATGACCATTATGAACCTGGCAAAAGAGTCAATTGAAAACGAACCTACTGATTAAGAACAAAAGCGCTTGGGAGTTCATTTGACCCCCAAGCGTTTTCCTATTACTATTTCACTATCTTCTTCAATCCTTCTACAACTTGATCTCCAACCTCTTTTGTTGTGCCATTACCACCCAAATCCGGCGTTAAAGTAGATGGATCTAGTAATATGTGTTGTATGGTAGTGAGTACGTTATTTGCCCATTCCTGCTCCCCAAAAAATTCTAGCATTTGGCTAACGGACCAAATTGCTGCAATTGGATTAGCAATTTGTTTTCCAGCTATAGTTGGTGCAGAGCCATGGACTGGTTCAAACATCGATGGGTACTCTCTTTCTGGATTGATATTAGCACCAGTAGCTAAACCTAGCCCACCAGTAATTCCAGCTCCTAAGTCTGTCATTATATCCCCAAATAGATTCGACGTCACGACTACTTCAAATCGTTCAGGATCTGTTACAAAATAGAGACTAGCTGCATCAACTAAATAACTGTACGTATCTACATCTGGATATTCCTTACCTACCTCTTCAAATACCTCATCCCAAAAAACCATGGAATAATTTAATGCATTACCTTTACTAATACTTGTTAAGGATCGTTTCGAATGACGTGCTTCTTCATAAGCGTACCGAATAATTCGCTCCGTTCCTTTACGAGAAAACACACCAGTTTGCAGTACAACTTCTTCTGGCTTGCCTATAAACAACCAATCCCCCGCACCTGCATATTCTCCTTCACTATTTTCCCGAATAACGAGCATATCAATATCTTTTTCACCCTTATCCTTTAAAGGAGTTAATGTTGGGTTTAATAGTGTAATTGGACGGAGATTGACATATTGATCAAAGGACTTACGTATTTTTAATAACAGGTCCCATAAGGAAATATGGTCAGGGACACCAGGATACCCAACTGCACCTAGATAGATGGCATCAAAATCTGCCAATCTCTCAATTCCATCCTCATCCATCATTTTTCCATGCTCAAGATAATACTCACATCCCCACGGAAACTCCGTAAATAAGAAAGATAGATTGGCATCTAATTGTTCAATGGCTTTTAAAACCTTTACCCCTTCTGTTACTACTTCTGGACCTATCCCATCACCAGGAATTAACGCAATAGAAATTTCGTTCATAAATATCTCCCCCAATTTTTATAATTTTCTTTAAAGCTTATTGACACCCAACCTGATTCAAGCTACCTTAACATTAGATATGGAGGGATGAAACGTGGCGAAAAAAGTGATTGCCTACAATCGTATTGAGGAACCTGTCTTACAGCAATTAAAAAAATCTTATGACGTTCGTTTCTTTAAGGATATTGATCCCAAAACGGACGATGAATTCTTAGCTTTTCTAAAAGAGGCAGAAGGTATCATTGGACTCGGTTTACCAGTGGATAGTGAATTAGTACAACATGCTCCGAACTTAAAAATCGTTAGCAATATCTCTGTTGGCTACAATAACCTTGATATTCCTACACTAAATAAACACCATATTATGGCTACTAATACCCCTGATGTATTAAATGATACCGTTGCAGACACGATTTTCGGCCTTTTAATTGCAACTGCACGGCGAATTCCTGAGTTAGATCAACTCGTTAAACGGGCTGAATGGACAGTTGAGGCACTTGGATCAGAATACTATGGGACAGATGTTCATCATAAAACGCTAGGGATTATTGGATTAGGACGAATTGGTCAAGCAATCGCAAAACGTGCTCATTTCGGCTTTGACATGAATATTCTTTACCATAACCGATCTCGAAAAAAAGATGCAGAACAAGCAGTTAATGCCACGTATTGTGAGATGGATACCTTACTTAAGCAATCTGACTTTGTTTGTCTGATGACACCATTAACTCCTGAAACAGAGGGGCTTATTGGTAAACGAGAATTTACATTAATGAAAGAGTCCGCTATTTTCATTAATGGTTCCCGCGGTAAAACAGTCGTGGAACAAGACTTAATTACAGCACTTAAGAATGGCGACATCAAAGCTGCTGGATTAGATGTATTTGAACAAGAGCCGATTGAAAATGATAATCCGCTTCTAACGATGAAACAGGTTGTTACGACACCACATATTGGCTCATCCACCAAAGAGACAGAATTAAAAATGTCAAAACTAGCAGCAACTAATTTAGAAGCTGGATTAAATGGGGAAATACCCCCAAATTTAATTAATAGAGAGCTATGGCAATCATAATTCAAAGGCGCTTTTCGTATATTTTGTTGTTTTTAGTGCTGCGCATAATATATATTATGCGCAGTAGTTAGGATATGCACATAGCTTCGCTACGGAAAAACACTACGCTTTCCGCGGGGGA
>NZ_WIXL01000016.1 GCF_010993955.1 Oceanobacillus halotolerans
AAGTTAAGCTCTCCAGCGCCGATGGTAGTTGGGGCTTTGCCCCTGCGAGAGTAGGACGCCGCCAGGCGACGAAAAAACTAAGGTACAAAACTTGTACCTTAGTTTTTTTTACATTAAATTCAATTTAATAGCAACAATTATCTTTTAGTTAGTTTGATAATATGTCAATGAGTTAACGTGTCCCTTCGTTAATAGCTGCTATATCCTTTTTTCTTTATGTTCATCCATTATAGATGACCAACCCGTGAAAGTGGTGACCCCTAAAGTGAAATTTCACTCTAGCATTTAGGCACAGTACACTAGTCCTAATCATTTCTTCTAACATCCATGTTATGATTTATATACACGTAACTCCACTCCTGCTAATTGGCTTTTGCGTATGGGTAGTAGTTGTTACGTAAATTTTTAGTAGCTGGAAGTTATAAGCTTTTCTATTGCACACGTATGTAGAAAAATTCGGGAATGAGGTGTGGGTAGCGGTGAAATGCTAATCGAAAACGGAGATGTTGGTTCTCTCCGAAATACTGGCATGCCGTAAGTTCAAATAGGCCTTTCGTCATAATAGGTTTGGCAAATGCCAAGTTTTCTAAAAAGGTATAAAAAGTTGGCCTCATTACGTCTTATATAGGAAAGGCCACGTCCAACTACAGCGCCTACCCCCTCGAGGTCATAAGTCAATCATCTTTGTGGCAAAAAACGCCACGTCGAGGCTTGGCTTATGCTTGGCAGATAAGAAACCACTTACTGCATAAGTGCAACTAAGGCTTTCGCCACTTGGCGACAAGCCAAGTTTTCTAATCGGGGGTGATAAAGGCGTTTCTAGCTTTTGTTCAACGTTAGGAAAGTATAAAATTTCAACCAAGAAGTAAACTCGACGTTGCTAAAATTTTAATAAATGTTTCAACATGCCAAAAAATTGCAGAGCACCTTACATATAACCTTAAGAAAATAATATATATAAATAGGTAGGGGGGGTTCGAGATAGTATGGAACAATTTCTGAATAATTATTTTATAGATGATTATTTTGTAATTGCTATGGTCCGTATTTTAATAGCCTTAGTCTTATCTGGCTTAATTGGATTTGAAAGGGAATTGAAAAATCACTCAGCAGGGTTCCGCACACATATATTAGTTGGTGTTGGTGCTTGTTTAATGATGTTACTGTCGTTATATGGATTTGAGATGTTTATTGATAAATATGATCAGGTACGGTTTGATCCTGCGAGAATTCCATCTTATGTTATTAGTGGTATAGGGTTTCTTGGTGCTGGTACAATCATCGTTAATGGAATGACAATACGTGGTCTAACGACAGCTGCTTCAATTTGGACGGTTGCTGGTTTAGGATTGGTAGTTGGAGTTGGGATGTACGCCACTGCAGTGTTTACTACCCTCATTATTTTACTAAGTCTTGTATTCCTAAATAATTTTGAAAGAGTTGTTAGAAAGAATCGTTCCAGTTTATTTATCACAGTTGTTGCACTGTCTAATTTAAAAGTAAAAGAGTTAATTGCTGTTGTGGAGGACCATTCTTTGGCCATTAAGCAAGTGGAAGTGGAGAATGTGGAGAATGATTTACGACATATCCATCTGAAAATTGACTATAATACTTCCGTTAACAAGGTTGTTCTTTTTGAGAGATTGTCGAACGTCAACCTTGTAAAACATGTAGCGGAACGTAATTAAGTAAATCGGTAATGAAAGTTTATGTTTTGTTTTTAAAGGAATTGTCAACAATAAAAGAAGAATAATTAGTTGCATCTGCAAGCATTTCGCGTATAATAAAAGTAAAGTCAAAGATAGTCAAAGTCAAAGGCATTTATATCATTCATACAATTCCCTGCAGGCAGAGGAGGAGGCTCATGGGCAATATATCTGATATTATAGAACAATATTTAAAAAAAGTATTAGAGTCAGGTGGGCATAATGCTATTGAAATAAAGCGGAGCGAAATTGCAGATCAATTCCAATGTGTCCCTTCCCAAATAAATTATGTGATTAAAACACGTTTCACTGTGGAAAAAGGGTATATAGTAGAAAGTAAACGTGGCGGTGGGGGTTATATCCGAATCAGTCGTATCACCCATCAAGATAAGGCAAAATTGATAGACGAAATTATTGAAATGATAAATCCAAAGGTAACACAACATGCATCTGTGGACGTTCTTGATCGATTATTAGAAGAAAAGATCATCACCGAAAGAGAGGCAAAACTAATGCTAAGTGCATTAGATAGAAGTACACTTGCTTTTCAATTACCGTTACGTGATGAAGTACGAGCACGGATTTTAACATCCATGTTAACAACACTTAAATACTTAAAGAAGTGAGAGGGGGAGCCATCGTTATGGAATGCCAAGAATGCCAAAAACGCCCAGCTACACTACATTTCACTCAGGTCATTAATGGAAATAAAACAGAAGTTCATGTTTGTGAGGTATGTGCTAAAGAAAAAGGATATATGACTTATCCTGAAGAAGGATATTCACTTCATCATTTATTATCTGGGCTTTTTAATTTTGATTCATCCCAAATGGGAAGTCAACAAGAGTCTTCTTTCACGAAAAAAGATGAGTTGCAATGTCCGAAATGTGAAATGACTTTATCGGAGTTTAAACGAGTTGGGAAATTTGGTTGTGCAGAATGTTATCATACGTTTGCTGGTCGATTAGATCCTATTTTTCGTAGAGTGCATAGTGGAAATACAAAACATCATGGGAAAATTCCAAAACGAAAAGGTGGCAATTTGCATCTAAAGAAACAAGTACAGGAGTATAAAGCAAATTTACAACAGCTCATTGCAGACGAAGCCTTTGAAGAAGCGGCAAAAATACGCGATAAAATTAAGGAATTACAAGCTGAGATGAAAGATAAAGAGGCGGGTGATAATTCATGACATTACAACAGTTTATGAATGAGGCAATTAGCCCTTGGATGAGAGAGGACGGTCCTGACAGTGATATCGTACTAAGTAGTCGAATTCGCTTAGCACGAAACTTTGCACAAGTTTCATTTCCTATTATTGCAGAGGAAGCTGACCTGAATAGGATTCACCAATTCTTTGAACAGGAATATACACATGCTTCATTTCAGGATTATAAGGATTTTGAATTTATCCCAATTGAAGATTTATCCCCTATTGAAAAACGTGTGTTAGTAGAAAAACATTTAATTAGTCCTCACCTAGCTGAAAAGTCAAAATATGCAGCTTCGTTGATTTCTAAGAATGAACAGGTATCTGTTATGATAAATGAAGAGGATCATATTCGGATGCAGCTGTATTTTCCTGGATTTCAATTAAATAAAGCGTTGGAAAAAGCATTTGAATTTGATGATTGGTTAGAGGAAAAAGTAGACTATGCATTCGATGAGTCAAGAGGTTATTTAACAAGTTGTCCAACTAATGTGGGAACTGGAATGCGCGCTTCTGTTATGATGCATTTACCCGCATTAACGATGACCCAACAAATAAACCGTATGATTCCTGCCATCAATCAACTAGGACTTGTCGTACGTGGGATTTATGGAGAAGGTAGCGATGCGGTAGGAAATATTTTCCAAATTTCAAATCAAATTACGCTAGGTAAATCAGAGTCTGATATTGTAGAGGATTTAGAAAGTGTTGTGCGACAACTTATTGATCATGAACGGAAAGCAAGACAGCGGTTGATGGATCAATCTAGTACAAGAATGGAAGATCATATCTACCGTTCATATGGTATTTTAAAATATAGCCGTATTATAGAATCAAAAGAGGCTGCAAAATGTTTATCTAATGTTCGATTGGGAATAGATTTAGGTTTTATAGATGATATAAAGCGGAATATATTAAATGAGTTAATGGTCCTAACACAGCCAGGATTCCTACAACAATATGCGAAAAAGTCATTAACATCAAATGAGCGAGATATATTACGCGCATCACTTATTCGTGAGCGGATCCAATTAGAAAAATAGTAGGAGGATATGCATATGATGTTTGGACGTTTTACAGAAAGAGCACAAAAGGTGTTAGCATTATCGCAAGAAGAGGCCGTTCGGCTTGGACATAATAATATTGGAACAGAACATATTTTACTAGGCCTAGTACGTGAAGGAGAAGGTATTGCGGCAAAAGCCCTAGAAACGTTTGGTCTTGAGATTTCGAAAATTCAAGAAGAAGTGGAGAAGCTAATCGGAGTTGGCAAAAAGCCAATGCAGACGATTCATTATACTCCTCGTGCCAAAAAGGTTGTGGAATTATCTCAAGATGAAGCAAGAAAGCTTGGACATTCCTATGTGGGCACTGAACATATTCTCTTAGGGTTAATCCGTGAGGGAGAAGGTGTTGCCGCTCGTGTGTTAAATAATCTGGGTATTAGTTTAAATAAAGCAAGACAGCAAGTGCTACAATTGTTAGGTAGTAATGAATCACAAGCAGGTCGCCAAGGTCGTAATCAGGCATCTAGTAGTGCTAATACACCGACATTAGACTCACTTGCTAGAGATTTAACGGTAAGTGCTAAAGAAGGCAATATCGACCCAGTTATTGGACGATCTTCAGAAATTGATCGAGTGATTCAAGTATTAAGTCGTCGTACGAAAAATAATCCTGTTTTAATTGGGGAACCTGGTGTTGGGAAAACAGCTGTTGCGGAAGGGCTAGCACAAAAAATTGTATCAAATGAAATACCAGAGATTCTCCGTGATAAGCGGGTTATGACACTAGATATGGGAACGGTTGTTGCAGGTACAAAATATCGTGGTGAGTTTGAGGATCGGTTGAAAAAGGTAATGGAGGAAATTCGCCAAGCAGGGAATATTATTCTATTTATCGATGAATTACACACCTTAATTGGTGCTGGTGGTGCAGAAGGTGCAATAGATGCTTCTAATATTTTAAAACCATCGTTAGCACGTGGTGAATTACAGTGTATTGGTGCAACCACTTTAGATGAATATCGGAAATATATAGAAAAAGATGCGGCATTAGAACGAAGATTTCAACCTATCCAAGTGGATGAACCAACACTGGAAGAAACAATGCAAATTTTGCAAGGGTTACGAGATCGTTATGAGGCACATCACCGTGTGTCGATAACAGATGAAGCAATCGAAGCAGCTGCTCATCTATCGGATCGATATATTACAGATCGTTTTTTACCAGATAAAGCAATTGACTTAATTGATGAAGCAGGCTCCAAAGTACGTTTACGTTCTTATACCATTCCACCAAATTTAAAAGAACTAGAAGAAAAACTAGAAGAAGTAAAGAAAGAAAAAGATGCTGCTGTACAAAGTCAGGAGTTTGAAAAGGCTGCATCCTTACGTGATTCGGAACAACGCTTGCGAGAGGAACTAGAATCCACAAAGACGAAATGGAAAGAAAAGCAAGGACAACAGGATTCTAAAGTTACGGTAGAAGATATCGCAAGTGTTGTATCTACATGGACGGGTGTGCCAGTCTCGAAATTAACAAAAGACGAAAGTGATCGCTTGTTAAACATGGAAGAGATTCTCCATAGTCGTGTAATCGGCCAAGAGGAAGCGGTTAATGCTGTATCCAAAGCAATCCGTCGTGCACGTGCTGGATTGAAAGATCCAAAACGACCAATTGGCTCCTTTATCTTCTTAGGACCTACAGGGGTAGGAAAAACAGAGCTTGCTCGAGCATTAGCAGAAGCTATGTTTGAAGATGAAGATGCGATGATTCGAATTGATATGTCTGAGTATATGGAAAAACATTCGACCTCTCGATTAGTTGGATCGCCACCAGGTTATGTTGGATATGATGAAGGTGGTCAATTAACGGAAAAGGTCCGGACAAAACCATATTCTGTCGTACTACTTGACGAAATTGAAAAAGCACATCCAGAAGTGTTTAATATTTTACTTCAGGTGTTAGAGGATGGAAGATTAACGGACTCGAAAGGACGCGTTGTTGACTTTCGTAATACTGTTTTAATCATGACATCAAATGTTGGTGCAAGTGAATTAAAGCGGAATAAATACGTAGGGTTTACGTTAGATGATGGGGATCAAGATTATAAAGATATGAAATCAAAAGTAATGGAGGAATTGAAAAAAGCATTCCGCCCAGAATTCCTAAATCGAATTGATGAAACCATTGTGTTCCATTCACTGGAAAAGAAACATATGAAAAATATTGTGACACTAATGGTTGAACAGTTGCAGCGACGGTTAAAAGAACAAGATATTGAGTTTACGCTAACAGATAAAGCGATTGACAAAATTGCCAATGAAGGGTTTGAGCCTGAATATGGTGCTCGTCCATTACGTAGATCGATTCAGAAAAATATTGAGGATTTATTGTCTGAAGAACTGTTAAAAGAAACAATTGCCAAAGGTCAAAAAGTGAAGATTGGTCTAAACAACAAGGGCGAATTTATCGTATTACCATAATAAGTAATGTTCATTTTGCAAGCTAGAAGGGACGAACTTCCTTCTAGCTTTTCTTTTGCTTTTTTTAGATATTATGTTGTTTCCTTACCATCGGAGTTGATGTAAATTGCGACGTAACTTGATATTATGATAGTGCAATCACTCGCTTCGGAAAAACACTACGCTTTCACCATGGGCATAAGTGCGACATCTGTTCAAACTATTCGTTTTCACAGTGTCTTCTTCAACGCAGGCACGGCCTAAGCCTCCTCTTTAGAAAAGCTAAAAGCGCCTTGGTCACCCCCGATTAGAAAACTTGGCTTTTCGCCAAGTGGCGAAAGCCTTAGTTGCACTTATGCAGTAAGAAAGTTTTTCTTATCTGCCAAGCTTAAGCCGAGCCTCGGCGTGGCGCTTTTTGCGCGTAATGAGGATTGACTTAAGACCTCGAGGGGGTAGGCGCTGAAGCTAGACATCGGAAGAAGACCACTTCCTACTCAGGTCTTCGGACACGTGCTGTTCCTGCAGGAGTCGACTGTCCTACGCTCCAAACAACTATCGTGTTAGCAATATAAATGACACGAGTTAGAATAGCACAAATAAGCGGAGTAAAAACACGAAGACTCCTACGTCGGCGGCTAAAAACGGTCACGTCCTGTGACCAATGCCGACACTAGAACGTCCTATTCGTCGAAACGAGCCTAAGAGACCCCGCAGTGTGGGTTTCGCAACGGAGGCTCGTGGGAGTCCGTGGAAAGCGAAGTGTTTTTCCGGAGCGGTAGTAGCGATTGCTATACTACCATTTTACGTCGCAATTTATACAAATTGTTAAATAAAACTTCTCACTCAAAATAGGGTGTGAAAAGTCGCAAGGTTATAGAAAACAGCTATTCTTTATCCCGCATGTAACGGGCAGTAAGACCCCCACTCCAAGATTTCAAGGAGATCCAAGAAAGATAAGTGGGGGATCAAACTGCCCGTAAATGTCCGATTCGTTCAACTAACAATCAGTGGGGAGGAAGAAACCCCCACTGATTGAAGTTTCACTTTTAGATGCATTAATTCAATAGAATCAATGGTACAATAAACATGAATTCCATACTGAAGTGATTCATTAATAGCTGTCTATATTTATGTGGCAGAATTATGGAATTTTTAAGGACAAAATAATAGAAATTTGTAACCTATGTGATATGGCATTCGTATACAATAATAGATATGATAGAAAGGGTAGAGGATTATATGGCAAAACGAAAAACAAAGTATGTCTGTCAAGAATGTGGCTATGAATCAGCTAAATGGATGGGCAAATGCCCTGGGTGTAATAACTGGAATACACTAGTTGAAGAATTGGAAGCATCGAACACCAATCAACGGCATACATTAGGAAGTGGTACAAAAAGAGTAACAAAACCCGAAAAAATTACTGAAGTCGAGTCCCAAAAAGAACCTCGAATGACTACAAAGATGAAAGAATTTAATCGAGTATTAGGTGGTGGGGTTGTACCAGGTTCGTTAGTTTTAATAGGTGGTGATCCTGGTATAGGCAAATCAACATTGTTATTACAAATCTCATCCCAACTAGCGGATAAGAATCTTTCAGTACTTTATATTTCAGGTGAGGAATCAACGAGACAAACAAAATTGAGAGCAGATCGATTAGGTGTACAATCGGATTCATTATATGTACTAGCAGAGACTAATCTATTGGATATAGTCACACAGATTGAACAAATAAAACCATCGTTTGTTGTCATTGATTCTATCCAAACCATTTTTCGAGAAGAGATAACAAGTGCACCAGGAAGTGTTTCACAGGTACGTGAATGTACAAGTGAGCTAATGAGGGTAGCAAAGTCGAATGGTATCCCTATTTTTATTGTCGGTCACGTTACAAAAGAAGGTGCAATAGCGGGACCACGTATGTTGGAACATATGGTAGATGCAGTTCTTTATTTTGAAGGAGAAAGACATCACACGTATCGAATTTTACGTGGCGTAAAAAATCGTTTTGGTAGTACCAATGAGATGGGTATTTTTGAAATGAAAGAAGAGGGGTTACGGGAAGTGTTAAACCCATCTGAAATTTTTTTAGAGGAACGCCCACATGGTGCTGCTGGTTCAACGGTTGTTGCCTCTATGGAGGGAACGAGACCAGTTTTAGTAGAAATTCAAGCACTTATTTCACCGACCAGCTTTGGAAACCCTAGACGAATGGCTACAGGTATTGATACGAATCGAGTTCCGTTATTAATGGCTGTATTAGAGAAACGTGCAGGTCTAATGTTGCAAAATCAAGATGCTTATATCAAAGTAGCTGGTGGCGTCAAATTAGATGAGCCAGCCATTGACCTAGCTATTGCCGTTAGCATTACCTCTAGTTTTCGAGATCAACCAACAAAGCCAGATGATATCATTATCGGAGAGGTTGGATTAACTGGTGAAATAAGACGAGTATCACGGATTGAACAAAGAGTACAAGAAGCAGCAAAACTAGGATTTAACCGAGTAATTTGTCCAGAGAAGAATTTAGATGGGTGGACGATACCAACTAATATACAAGTAATTGGTGTGAACACGGTTCAAGATGCAATGGAAGTGGCTATTATTAGATAATCCTATATTGAAAAAATAGTTCGATTTCTGATATTAATGAATTGACATTAATATTATAGTATGATATAATTTTTTGTTTGCTCATTTGACTCAAACTAGTTGCTATGCTATGATTTAAATGATATTATCCATTTTTAGCAGTTAGGAAAGTATAAAAATTTTCCTACTGCATAAGTGCAACTAAGGCATTCACCAATAAAGGCTTGGCGAATGCCAAGTTTTCTAATTTTTACACGTTAGGAAAGTATAAAATTTTAGCTAAGAGGTGGATTCGACCTGGTTAAAATTTTAATGTCCCAAGTATAAGAAAAACGACACATTCGCTAAGGACGAGCGAATAAGAGTTTTTCTAATAAAAGCGATTATTTTTCATAAGGTTGGCAATAATAACGCGTAGGAGGTGAAGGTGGTGCTGAAAAAAATTGTGCACTTATTTTTTATAGTAGCTGGTGGTACTATTGGATATTTATATATGCCAGATATTGTAAGAATGTTAGATTTTACAGATGCGAACTGGGTAGCATCGCCATACTTAGGTTCAGTTGTAGGTGCAATTATAATCTTCCTTTTAACGTTTTGGATTACAGATTATATTGTTGGACTATTGCGTTGGATAGAAGAGGCACTTATAAAGGTTCCGGTTGGTGATCTATTTTTTGGTAGTTTAGGTTTAATTATTGGATTAGTAACTGCTTTTTTAATTAACATCCCGTTAACAGACATTGAAATTAAATTGGTTTCACAAGTGATTCCACTATTTTTAACGGTTTTATTAGGTTATTTTGGATTTCAAGTCGGGTTTAGACGCCGAGACGAATTTGTAAATTTATTAAATATTAATCGTAAAGAAAAAGATAAAAAGAAAGCTGTCGCAAGTGAAGATGTAGATGTTCCAGTACCAAAAGCTAAAATATTAGATACTAGTGTTATTATTGACGGGCGTATTGCAGACATTTGCCAGACAAACTTCTTAGAAGGCACGATTGTCATCCCACAATTTGTGTTAGGGGAATTGCAACATATTGCGGATTCTTCAGACGTATTAAAACGCAATAGAGGTCGTCGTGGACTAGATGTGCTAAATCGAATTCAAAAGGAATTACCAGTAAAAGTAGAGATTTATGAAGGTGATTTTGAAGAGATTAATGAAGTAGACAGCAAACTGATTAAATTGGCAAAAGTAATCAATGGAATTGTGGTTACAAATGATTTTAATTTAAATAAGGTATGTGATCTTCAAAGTGTACCTGTGCTTAATATAAATGATTTAGCCAATGCAGTAAAACCTGTAGTACTCCCTGGAGAAGAACTAATGGTTCATGTTATAAAAGATGGTAAAGAACAGAATCAAGGCATTGCCTATTTAGATGATGGAACAATGATCGTGGTAGAAGAAGGTAGAGACTATATTGGCAAAACAATTGAGGTATTAATAACAAGTGTTTTACAAACATCAGCAGGTCGAATGATATTTGCAAAACCAAAATTACTTGAAAAAGCTTTATAAAAACGATATAACATAAGGGGATATGAAAAGTGATAACTAAAAAATGTTATCACTTTTTGTTATACTGGTAAAAAAGTATCTTTTAGAAAATGACAGTATATCAAACGTAAAGATACGTGTACACTATACATAGCCTTATAAAGGAAGGGGAACATTGTCATGACAAATGAAGTTCGTGTACGATATGCGCCTAGCCCAACAGGTCAATTACATATTGGAAATGCGCGTACTGCACTATTTAACTATTTATATGCTAGACATTTTAACGGGAAATTTATTATTCGTACAGAGGATACCGATGATAAACGAAATGTAGAAGGTGGAGAAGAAAGTCAGCTAAAATTTCTAAAATGGCTTGGAATTGAATGGGATGAGGGTGCTGACATTGGAGGAGAATACGGTCCATATCGTCAAACCGAGCGTTTAGATATCTATCAAAAGTATGTCGATGAATTGCTAGAACGTAATTTAGCTTATAAATGTTATATGACGGAGGAAGAGTTGGAAGCAGAGCGAGAGGAACAACGAGCAAAAGGACAAGTTCCAAAATATTCTGGTGCACATCGTGATTTAACAAAAGAGCAGTGTGAGCAGTTTGAAAAAGAAGGTCGTAAACCAAGTATCCGTTTACGTGTTCCAGCTAATCGTACGTATACGTTTCATGATATGGTACGAGGAAATATTACCTTTGAATCGAGTGATTTTGGTGATTGGGTTATTGTGAAGAAAAATGGGATACCAACGTACAATTTTGCAGTAGCGATTGATGACCATATGATGAAGATCTCTCATGTGCTTCGTGGTGAAGAGCATATTTCCAATACGCCAAAACAAATGATGATTTATGAAGCATTTGATTGGACTCCACCACAATTTGGTCATATGACCTTGATTTTAAACGAGGATCGTAAAAAGCTAAGTAAACGTGATGAGCATATTGTGCAATTCATTGAACAATACCGTGATTTAGGATACTTACCAGAGACAATGTTTAATTTTATTACCTTACTAGGCTGGTCACCGGTTGGGGAAGAGGAAATTTTTGATAAGGAAACCTTGATTGACATTTTTGATCCAGATCGTTTATCGACATCAGCAGCAATTTTTGATCCACAAAAATTAAAATGGATGAACAATGTTTATATTAAAGACCGCGACCTAGAGTCGATCATTGATTTAACCATGCCACATTTAATTAAGGCAGGAAAACTACCAGAAAATATGGATGAGGAAACGAGGGAATGGGCAGAACGGGTTATTGGCTTATACAAAGAACAGTTACGCTACGGTGCGGAAATTGTAGAGCTAACCGAGATGTTCTTTAAGGAATCTATTACCTACGAAAATGATGCAATGGAAGTGCTCAAAGGGGAACAGGTTCCAGAGGTATTACAAGTTTTCACAGATAAGTTAATCCACTTATATGAGTTCAATAAAGACACCATTAAAGCAGAGATTAAAGCAACGCAGAAGGAAACTGGCCATCGTGGGAAGAAACTATTTATGCCAATTCGTGTTGCAACAACTGGTCAAACCCATGGACCCGAACTACCGTTAGCAATTGAACTTTTAGGCAAAGATCGAATTCTAAATCGATTGGATGCGATCCTGAAAGAATTAGGTGCTTAACGATTCACATTCCATTTGATATGTAATATAGTAATAAATAAATATAGGCTGTTTTCTAAAAGATTGTTGCTCAACTATATAGCTTAATGCATAGTTGATGTAAATTGCGTCGTTGATTTCCGCTTCGGACAGTCGCTTTCACCACGGGCACTTATGCCCCTGGTGAAAGCGAAGTGTATTTCCAGAGCGGATAAACACTCTATACATCGCCTTAACTTACGTCGCAATCTATAGAAGATGAGACATTAAAAAACAACAAGAATGGGAAAAGAGCTTAAATATATGAGCGATGACAAGGAAAAGTAGAAAATGAAGGCTTATCACAGAGAGAATCACCTTTGGCTGCGAGTGATTTTAAGCATCATTTTTGAAGTGCCCCTTGGAGTCCGTTATGGAACTTTAGTACATAACGGCGGTACTCTCCCGTTATGAGAGGAAGAAGTTGGGAGGATAATAGTAATAAATATTCTCCTCCAAACAGAGTGGGACCGCGCTAAAAAAGCGTCTCTGTGTGATATCTACACAGAGACGCTTTTTTTACACGTATTTTTAAAAATTCATTTAAGTCCGTGGTGAATCCAATATCCACTTGGAAGTACCAAAGGCAAAGGAGGGGTTACAAATGGGGATATTTAAACGGTTAAAAGAAGATATGGATGTTGTCTTTGAGCAGGATCCCGCTGCCCGGACATATACAGAAGTATTTTTAACATATTCTGGATTACATGCTGTATGGTCACACCGAATTGCACATGGACTATATAAACGACGATTATTCTTTTTAGCACGAGTTGTCTCACAGTTAAGTCGTTTCTTCACAGGAATTGAGATTCATCCAGGTGCTAAAATAGGGAGACGTTTCTTTATTGATCACGGGATGGGTGTTGTCATTGGAGAAACCTGTGAAATTGGCGATAATGTTACGGTGTTTCAAGGCGTAACATTAGGTGGAACAGGGAAAGAGAAAGGAAAGCGTCACCCGACCGTTAAAGATAATGCACTAATATCCACTGGTGCTAAAGTGTTAGGATCTATCACAATTGGAGAAAGCTCAAAAGTTGGGGGTGGATCTGTTGTATTGCACGATGTACCAGACCATTCTACTGTTGTCGGTATTCCCGGTAGAGTAGTAGTCCAAAATGGTAAAAAGGTAAGACGAGATCTGGATCATCATAAAATACCAGATCCAGTCGCTGATCGATGTGCACAACTACAGAAGGAAATTGATATGTTAAAAGTAGAAATTGAAAAGATAAAGGAAGGGGAGCAACATGGCGATAACCATCTATAACACATTAACGCGTGAAAAAGAAACATTTCAACCAATTAACGATGATAAGGTAATGATGTATGTTTGCGGGCCAACTGTATATAACTATATTCATATCGGAAATGCTCGGCCTGCGATTGTCTTTGATACTGTACGGAGATATTTAGAATATAAAGGCTATCAAGTGGACTATGTACTAAATTTCACTGATGTTGATGACAAAATTATTAATGCTGCCAATGAAATGGGAGAAGATGTAGAACGGATTGCAAATCGTTTTATTGATGCCTATATAGAGGATGTATATGCACTAGGTGTAAAACCTGCAACTTACAATCCTCGTGTAACAGAGACAATGGAAGATATCATTACCTTTATCCAAAAATTAATTGATAATGGGTATGCTTATGAAGCGGATGGAGATGTTTATTTTAAACCAAGAGCATTTGATGGATATGGGAAACTTTCTCATCAATCAATCGATGAACTACGGTCAGGTGCAAGAATCCAAATTGGGGAGAAAAAAGAAGATCCATTAGATTTTGCGCTTTGGAAAAAGGCAAAGCCAAATGAAATAGCATGGGAATCTCCATGGGGTCAAGGTCGCCCAGGATGGCATATTGAATGCTCCGCAATGGCGAAGAAATACTTGGCAGAAACAATTGACATTCATGCAGGTGGCCAAGATCTTACATTCCCACACCACGAAAATGAAATAGCACAATCAGAGTCAATGACAGGAAAACCATTTGCAAGGTACTGGATGCATAATGGGTATATTAATATTGATAATGAAAAAATGTCCAAATCCCTTGGTAATTTCGTGTTAACCCGAGAATTGATAGAAAAGCATGATCCACAAGTGATACGTTTCTTCATGTTGAGTGTTCATTATCGAAATCCAATCAACTTTACCGAAGAGCTATTAAAAAGTGCTGAAAACAGTTTAGAACGGATTCGAACAGCCTATCATAATTTAGAACACCGTAAAAAGGCAAGCACAAACCTTGCTGATTCTAATCAATCGGATGACTGGCTTACAAAAATAAATACAGCGAAGAAACAGTTTGAACATGAGATGGATGATGACTTTAACACAGCGAATGCGATAAGTGTCTTATTTGATTTAACGAAAGAAGCAAATGTCTATTTACAGGCTAAACAAACCTCTACAGCTGTTATAGAAGCATTCCAAGAGATGATTGTAAGCTTATTAGATGTTCTTGGTATTCAACTAGAAGAAGAAGCAGACTTATTGGATGAGGAAGTAGAATCATTAATCCAAGAGCGTAACGAGGCAAGAAAAAACCGCCAATTTGCACGGGCTGACGAAATACGGGACGAATTGAAAGCAAAAAATATTATATTAGAAGATACGCCACAAGGCACAAGGTGGAAACGAGGCTAATGAAAGAAAATGATGTAAAGCAACTAAAAAGTTTAACACTAGCCTATTTAGGTGATGCTGTTTATGACTTACATGTTAGAAAACATTTAATTCAGGCTGGAACAGTAAAACCAAATCAGTTGCATAATCAAGCGGTCACCTATGTATCTGCTAAAGCACAGGCAACCATTATTTTAGAATGGCTAGAAAATGATTTTTTAACAGAAGAAGAAAAAGGCGTGGTAGGCCGTGGGCGAAATGCGAAATCTGGATCCGTACCCAAAAATACGAGTGTGCAAACCTATCGTTACGGGACAGCATTTGAAGCATTGATCGGCTACCACTACTTATCTGACAATCAAGAACGGCTAATGGAACTGTTAGAAAGAGCGGTGCAATGTATTGAGAGGAGGCAGCAATAGATGGATCAAGAAATTATTATGGGAAGAAATCCTGTAATGGAAGCATTAAAATCAGGTCGATCTGTTAATAAGGTACTCGTTTCAGAAGGGGTTAGTGGGTCACTTTTTGGAAAATTAAAGCACCTTGCTAAGGGTGCTGATACCGTTGTTCAAAAAGTACCCAAGCATAAGCTAGACCAAGTTGCAGATGGCAATCATCAAGGTGTTATTGCATATGTAGCTTCCTATCAATATGCATCGCTAGAAGACATATTTGCCAAGGCGGAAAAACAAAAAGAAGATCCGTTTTTTATCATTTTAGATGAATTAGAAGATCCACACAATTTAGGATCTATTTTACGAACCGCAGATGCAACGGGAGTTCATGGCGTTATTATCCCAAAAAGGCGTTCAGTAGGATTAACCGCTACTGTTGCCAAAACAGCCGTAGGTGCAATGGAGCATATCCCAGTGGTGCGTGTTACCAATATTGCTAATACGATTAAAGAATTAAAAGAACGACAAGTATGGGTAGTCGGAACTGCAGCGGATGGAACAGAAGACTATCGTGAACTTGATGGAACATTGCCAATTGCGGTTGTCATAGGCAATGAAGGGAAAGGGATGAGCAGACTTGTGAAGGAGTCATGTGATTGGACAGTTAGTCTACCAATGAGAGGAAACGTTTCGTCACTAAATGCATCTGTTGCTTGTAGTTTGCTATTATATGAAGTATATCGAAAAAGGTTTCCAATAGGTGAATCATAATGATCGTACTAGTAGTAGATGGTTATAACATTATTGGTGCATGGGATGAATTACAACGATTAAAGGAAGAAGATATTGGACAAGCTCGGGATCGATTGATTGAACAAATGGCCGAGTATAAAGCATATACTGGACAGCGTGTCATTATTGTATTTGATGCTTATTATGTAGAAGGGATCCAGAGCCAATATAAGGAGCACAATGTCGATGTTATTTTTACAAGGGAAAACGAAACAGCAGATGAATGTATTGAAAGACTAGTTGCTACTTTGATGAATGTACAAACAAAGGTGTATGTAGCAACGTCCGATTATGCAGAGCAACGTACAATCTTTGGAAGGGGTGCACTACGAAAATCCGCACGTGAGCTTTATATCGAAATGCAAAATATTGAACGAAACATAGGAGAAAAAATTGAAACACACCAAAAAACACAGCCACAATTACGAATACCATTAAAAGAAGATGTCCGAGAAAAATTTGAAAAATGGCGCCGTGGTAATAAATAGTTTTAGTTTTAGTAGAGGCAGTTATCTAAAAAGTTGTTGCTTTTTACAGTATAAATCTTCATGAATCGTTGATACAAATTGCGAAGTAAATTTTAGCTTGCTTTTATTACCGCTACGGAAATACACTTCGCTTTCCGCGGACTCTCCACGAGCCTCCTCATTCGTACCCTCGCCCGCTGGGTCTCTTAGGCTCGTTTTTCCGCAGGAGTCTTCGTGTTTTCCTCCGCTAGTTTTGTGCTATCCTTATTCTTATCATTTCTGTTGCTAAAAATAATAGTTGATTGGAGCGGAGAACAGTCGACTCCTGCAGGAATAGCACGTGTCCGAAGACCCCACAGGAAGCGGTTTTCTTCCGAGGAGGCTGAGGCCGTGCCTGCGGTAAAGTAGACACTGTGAAAACGAATAGTTTGAACAGATGTCGCACTTATGCCCCTGGTGAAAGCGACTGTTCGGAGTGGAAATCAAAAGCACTAAGTTACGTCGCAATCTATAAAAATACGACATTCAGAAACAACAAAGTATGCGAAAAATCCAAATAGCGTTGACTCATTTAAAACGCTTAGGGTATAATGTATGCTATATTAACAGCAGCGTGTACAGGGGGGATATGTTGGTGAGTGTAAAGCAGATGGATGCAAACAATAAATGCTTAAGTAGACTAGAAGATGATGAAATTTTAAAACATATTCATCAAGGAAATAGTCATGCACTTGATTTTTTAATACAAAAGTATAGAAATTTTGTACGTGCTAAGGCACATACTTATTTTTTAATCGGTGCTGATAAAGAAGATATTATCCAAGAAGGTATGATCGGACTTTACAAAGCAATACGAGACTATGATGAGGAAAAACAATCTTCCTTCAAAGCATTTGCTGAGCTCTGTATAACTCGCCAAATTATTACTGCAATAAAAACGGCAACAAGACAAAAGCATATGCCTTTAAATTCATATATCTCCCTTGATAAGCCTATCTATGATGAGGAATCTGATCGAACTTTATTAGATGTCATAGCAGGATCGAAAGCGATTGATCCACAAGAACTCCTTTTAAATCGTGAAAAACATGGTGATATGGAGGACAAGTTATCAGAATTATTAAGCGAGTTAGAAAAGAAGGTTTTACATTTATATTTGGACGGGCGTTCTTATCAGGAGATTTCAGCAGACTTAAAACGACATGTAAAATCAATTGATAATGCGCTCCAACGAGTAAAACGAAAACTAGAACAATTAATTGAAGCCAATGAAGTATAATGGACATGCATTTGACACAACTAGTAAGACATGCTACATTTAGATGAGAAAAAACCCTCTAGGTGGGGTGTTGTAAAATGAATAAAAAAGTAATCTTAGCGTGTGCAATTTGCTCTAGCAGAAACTATACAACTAGTAAAAATGTATCCACACAATCAACGCGTTTAGAAGTTCGGAAATTTTGTAAGACTTGTGGAAAACATACGTTGCACCGTGAAACGAAATAAATAACCGCAACTCTAAAGCTGGTGTTTGGGGGTTTACAAGAGTGAAATTAATTACATTTTTAAAGAATGTATCTCGAGAGATGAAAAAAGTTAGTTGGCCTAAGGGAAAAGAACTAACAAGCTACACGATTACAGTTATATCTACAGTAGCATTTGTGGCAGTGTTTTTTGCTGTAGTTGATTTAGGAATCTCTCAATTTTTAAATGTATTTTTTGAATAAATAGTCCTAATATATGTTATAATGTAGATGAATAATAATTTTTCTGAAAAAACCCGATTAAACGGGTTTTTTAATATGGTTATTTTTCATACTAATGGTAGGTTCATTGAATATAAAGCATCCCTTTAGATGGTGGTACTATTCTTGTATTAATAATCTTTGAAAACTACCTATTACATAGTGGTCATATAAACTTTTTATAAGGGAGGGAAGGGCAAAGCCTTGTCCTGATTAAATGGAGAAAAAATGGTATGTGGTGCATACGTATTCTGGTTATGAGAATAAAGTAAAAACAAATTTAGAAAAACGTGTCGAAACAATGGGAATGGAAGACAATATTTTCCGTGTTATTGTACCTGAAGATGAAGAAACTGAAATTAAAAATGGTAAAAAGAAAGTGGTTAAAAAGAAAGTATTTCCTGGTTATGTATTAGCGGAAATGATAATGACCGATGATTCTTGGTATGTGGTGCGTAATACACCAGGGGTTACAGGATTTTTAGGATCAAGTGGTGGAGGTACAAAACCAACTCCCTTATTACCTGAAGAAGCAGAGAGCATCCTAAAACGTATGGGCGTTGATGAATCAGTTGTTCAAGTTGATTTTGAGCTAAAAGAGAATGTCCGTGTAACAGATGGTCCATTTACAGACTTTACAGGATCAATTGAACATATTGATACAGATAAACAGAAACTAAAGGTTCATGTAAACATGTTTGGTCGAGAGACACCAGTTGAATTAGATTTCACTCAAGTTGAAAAGTTATAAGGTTAAAATCTGCTAAACCCTTGCAATAATCTCGAAAACATGCTAAAATTCTTTTGTTATTTATGCCTCGGACTTATGAGGAAATGACGAATAAGAGTGGGAGGGGTCTCGTCTAGGACAAGGTTCCCAATTACCACATCACGGACTTTAAGGAGGTGTGTCTCGTGGCTAAAAAAGTTATCAAATTAGTGAAATTACAAATTCCAGCAGGTAAAGCTAACCCTGCACCACCAGTGGGACCAGCATTAGGTCAAGCAGGTATTAATATCATGGGATTTTGTAAAGAATTTAATGCACGTACACAAGACCAAGCTGGTATGATTATTCCGGTAGAAATTACGGTATTTGAAGACCGTTCATTTACATTCGTTACAAAAACTCCACCCGCTGCTGTATTGCTTAAAAAAGCAGCAGGTATCGAAACTGCGTCAGGTGAACCAAACCGTAACAAAGTTGCAAGTGTTAAACGCGATCAAGTAAAAGAAATTGCGGAAACAAAAATGGAAGATTTAAACGCAGCTGATGTGGAAGCAGCAATGCGTATGGTTGAAGGAACTGCCCGCAGCATGGGTATTACAGTAGAAGACTAATATCCGTTGTGTATTCATGTGGGGTTTGGGTTGCGGTGAAGAATATCATGTTTTTCTCGCAACCTTTTTTTACAAGGTAAGAAAGTATAAAAGACGAGCGAATGCGAGTTTTTCTAATGAATACCTGTAAGAAGTTTTATCATTTTGAGGAAGAATAAGAGAATTAATTCTCTTACTTCTAACCTCTGGCATCTAGAGAAGCGTTTTGGCGTTTTTCTAAGTGGGAGGTATAACCGCTATAACCACAATAGAGGAGGAAATAAAATGGCTAAGAAAAGTAAAAGATATCAAGAAGCAATTAAGCTTGTTGATCGTACAAAAGCTTATGATATAAATGAAGCAATTGCTTTATTGAAAGAAACTGCTAAAGCAAATTTCGATGAAACAGTGGAAGCTGCTTTCCGTTTAGGGGTCGATCCTAAAAAAGCAGACCAACAAATTCGTGGAGCACACGTGTTACCTCATGGTACTGGTAAAACACAACGCGTATTAGTATTTGCTAAAGGTGATAAAGCGAAAGAAGCTGAAAACGCTGGTGCAGACTATGTTGGAGAACAAGATCTAATTAACAAAATCAACCAAGGTTGGTTTGAGTTTGATGTGATCGTTGCAACTCCAGACATGATGGCTGAAGTTGGTAAACTAGGCCGTGTGCTTGGACCAAAAGGGTTAATGCCAAATCCGAAAACTGGAACTGTGACATTCGAAGTAGATAAAGCGGTAAATGAAATCAAAGCTGGTAAAGTGGAATATCGTGTGGATAAATCAGCGAACATTCATGTACCAATTGGAAAAATTTCATTTGATAACGAAAAACTAGTTGAAAACTTTAAAGCTATTACCGAAACACTTGTAAAAGCAAAACCACAAGCATCTAAAGGTACGTATATGCGTAATGCTTCTGTGACATCTACTATGGGTCCTGGAATTCGTGTTGACGTATCAAGCTTCCGTGCTTAATAATTTAGTGTTGACAGGTGTACTAGAAGTCGTTATACTAAAACATGTTGCAAATATATAAAAACGTTGTACCGTAGACAGTAGGTGCGAGCTAATCGCTTAATTTCCTGCCGAGGTGTTTGAATACAAAAAGGGTAATCGGAATACGATTGTCGTTTGTACGAAAGCCTCCATGTCTACATGGGGGCTTTTTCATTGGCAGATAATAAAGAACTTTCGTATCTGTACAAGAGCAACTAAGGTTTTTTGTTATAAAGGCCTTAGCAAAAGCCAAGTTTTCTAATCCTCAAAGAACGGTATGATGAATCTTAATAGGAGGTGGAATAATGTCCAATAGTACGATTATCGAACAAAAGAAACAACTAGTACAAGAAATTGCTGATAAATTCCGTGCTAGTCAATCGACATTATTAGTTGATTATCGTGGTCTTGATGTAGCAGAAGTAACAGAATTACGTAAACAGTTACGTGATGCCGGTGTAGAATTCAAGGTATACAAAAACACGATGACAAAACGCGCAATAGAAGATGCTGAACTAACAGAGTTAAACGATATTTTAGTTGGTCCAACTGCCATTGCATTTAGTAATGAAGATGTTGTAGCACCAGCAAAAATTATTAACTCATTTGCGAAAGAACATGATGCGCTAGAAATCAAAGGTGGCGTGATCGAAGGACAAGTTGCAGAACTTGACCAAATCAAAGAACTTGCAGATCTACCAAACTACGAAGGTATGGTTTCTATGCTGCTTAGCGTTCTTCAAGCACCAGTACGCAACTTTGCTTATGCTACAAAAGCGATTGCGGATCAAAAAGAAGAACAAGGTGCATAATTTTAGTTTCGTATAAAAATATTTCGGATATAAAAAAAATTAGGAGGAAATAACATGACTAAAGAGCAAATTATTGATGCAATTAAAGAAATGTCTGTTTTAGAATTAAACGATCTTGTAAAAGCAATTGAGGAAGAATTCGGCGTAACAGCTGCAGCTCCAGTTGCAGTAGCAGGTGGCGCTGGCGATGGAGATGCTGCTGAAGAACAAACAGAATTTGACGTAGTATTAGAAAATGCTGGTGCATCTAAAATTAAAGTGGTTAAAGCAGTACGTGAAATCACTGGTCTTGGCCTTAAAGATGCAAAAGATCTAGTTGATAATGCTCCAAAAGCAATTAAAGAAGGTATTGCGAAAGAAGAAGCTGAAGAGCTTAAAGGTAAGCTAGAAGAAGCAGGAGCAACAGTAGAAGTTAAGTAATAGAATTTTATGTAAATTAAATGGGGAAGCTCGTCGATTTTTGCGACGGGCTTTCTATATATCAAGAAATATTCTCCATAAAGGCTTTAATAAAATACGATAAAGTAGGTGCCCAAATGACTGAGCATTACTTTTCAAACATTCCCCAATCTAAAAGTTCACCGAAAACTTGGAAGTATCAATTACGCGGAAAAGAATATACATTTACGAGTGATGTTGGTGTTTTTTCCAAGGATGAGGTTGATTTTGGTTCTCGATTTCTTGTTGAGAAATTTGAAGAGCCAACGATAGATGGGGATTTTTTAGATCTTGGTTGCGGATATGGACCTCTTGGAATAACATTAGCCGATTATTACCCTAATCGACATGTTGTGATGGTTGACGTGAATGAGCGAGCATTAGTGTTAGCGGAAGACAATGCTCGTCAGAACGATATTGATAATGTTGAAGTGAAGCAGAGTGATCGATTCTCCAGCCTGCTGGACCGTAAGTTTGCCGCCATCATTACAAACCCGCCTATAAGAGCAGGAAAAAGAATAGTTCATGCGATATTGGAAGAAAGTAAATCTTGCTTATTGGAGCAAGGAGAAATATGGGTCGTTATTCAAAAAAAACAAGGAGCACCTTCAGTAAGGGAAAAACTAAATACGGTATTTGGCAATGTAGAAGTTGTTGCTCGTAATAAAGGATACTATTTATTAAAAGCCGTTAATGTTTGACCTTGTATAACACTTATGATAATATAATAAAATGCCAACATGAGACTTCGTTTGTCAAGAGGAAATTTTATCAAAAGTCACATGTATAATTCATTGATTGTCGGAAACACTGATAAAATCGAGAACTTTAGATCATAATGATTGATCGATTCTATCTATGTATATAGTATATTTCTAATGAATCAGTTTGATTTGAAAATAAACTTGTGATCGTGTTTTGACATAGGTTTGTTCAGCATGCATTACATAGCTGGACGAAAAACAGTGGTAGGTAATAGGGGAATATAAAGTATTACATATTTTCCTAACTATAATATATTTTTCACAACAGGATATTGCTAAAAATCTTGGAAAATGCTTGATTTAAGGGGTGAAGCAGTTGACAGGTCATCTAGTTCAATATGGACGGCACCGCCAACGCAGGAGCTATGCACGAATCAGTGAGGTATTAGAATTACCAAATCTAATTGAAATCCAAACCGCTTCGTATGAATGGTTTTTAGAAGAAGGTTTGAGGGAAATGTTTAAAGACATTTCACCAATTGAGGATTTTACAGGAAACCTATCGTTAGAGTTTATTGACTATAGTTTAGGTGATCCTAAATACCCTGTAGAAGAATCAAAGGAAAGAGATGTAACGTATAATGCTCCACTTCGCGTAAAGGTTCGTTTAATTAACAATGAAACTGGCGAGGTAAAAGAACAAGAAGTGTTTATGGGTGATTTCCCATTAATGACGGATACGGGGACGTTTGTGATCAATGGAGCAGAACGTGTTATTGTTTCACAACTTGTTCGTTCACCTAGTGTTTATTTCAGTGAAAAAATAGATAAAAACGGAAAAAGAGGTATAACGGCTACTGTTATTCCCAATCGTGGTGCATGGTTGGAATTTGAAACAGATGCCAAGGATGTAGCCTATGTCCGTATCGACCGTACACGTAAACTGCCAATCACCGTGCTTTTACGTGCTCTTGGATTTGGAACAGATCAAGAAATTTTAGATCTTATTGGTGATAATGAGTACTTAAAAAATACGTTAGAAAAAGACAATACTGAAACATCCGAAAAAGCGTTGTTAGAAATCTATGAACGATTACGCCCTGGAGAACCGCCAACCGTTGATAATGCGAAGAGTTTATTGGTATCAAGATTTTTTGATCCAAAACGATATGACTTAGCACATGTCGGTCGCTATAAAATGAATAAGAAATTGGATATTAAAGATCGGTTGTTTAATCAAGTATTAGCTGAACCAGTTGTTGATCCAGAAACAGGGGAAGTTATTGCGGAAAAAGGGGATAAATTAGAACGGAAATTGCTAAACAAAATTATTCCTTTATTAGAAGATGAGGAAGAGATGTTTGGAGAAAGGGTTCTAGAACCGAATGATGGTGTACTAGAAGAGCCAATTCGCCTTCAATCTGTAAAAATTGTTGACCCAACGGATCCGAGTGGTGAAAGAGAATTAAATGTAATTGGAAATGCTAGTATCGACTCGGATGTTAAATACATTACACCAGCAGATATTTTGTCTGCTATTAGCTATTTCTTTAACCTATTACATCGCGTAGGAAATACGGATGATATTGACCATTTAGGGAATCGTCGTTTACGTTCTGTTGGGGAATTATTACAAAACCAATTCCGCATCGGCCTTTCACGAATGGAACGTGTTGTACGGGAACGGATGTCGATTCAAGATACGTCTAGTATTACACCGCAACAACTAATTAATATAAGACCAGTGATTGCATCTATTAAAGAATTCTTTGGTAGCTCACAGCTTTCACAGTTCATGGATCAAACGAATCCATTGGCAGAGTTAACACATAAGCGTCGTTTATCTGCATTAGGACCGGGCGGTTTAACCCGTGAACGTGCTGGATTTGAAGTTCGTGATGTTCACTATTCTCACTATGGTCGAATGTGTCCAATTGAAACCCCAGAAGGGCCAAACATTGGGTTGATTAACTCATTATCAAGTTATGCCAAAGTAAACAAGTTTGGTTTTATCGAAACGCCATATCGTCGAGTTGACCCAGAAACAGGTAAAGTTACAGCGGAATTCGATTATCTTACAGCGGATGAGGAAGATAATTACGTTGTCGCACAGGCGAATGCAAACCTAACAGAAGACGGCTATTTTGCAGATGAAGAAGTAATTGCTCGTTTTCGTGGTGAAAATACAGTAGTTCCTCGTGATCAAATTGATTACATGGACGTATCACCAAAACAGGTCGTATCTGCTGCAACAGCATGTATTCCATTCTTAGAAAATGATGACTCAAACCGTGCGTTGATGGGTGCAAACATGCAACGCCAAGCAGTTCCATTATTAAATCCAGAAGCACCAATTGTAGGTACTGGTATGGAACATGTGAATGGAAAAGATTCAGGTGCATCCATTATTGCTCGTCATGATGGAATTGTAGAACGTGTGGAAGCAAAAGAAGTCCATGTCCGCCGCTTAACGGAAGTAGACGGAAAAGAAGTGAAAGGTGATGTGGATCGATACCGACTACAAAAGTATATTCGTTCAAACCAAGGAACGTGTTACAACCAAAAACCAATCGTTAGTGAAGGTGACCGCGTTACAAAAGGAGAAATTCTAGCAGATGGTCCTTCCATGGATAATGGAGAACTAGCATTAGGCCGCAATGTATTAGTTGGTTTTATGACATGGGAAGGGTATAACTACGAGGATGCCATTATTATGAGCGAACGCTTGGTAAAAGATGATGTGTATACTTCCATTCATATAGAGGAGTACGAATCAGAGTCCCGCGATACAAAATTAGGGCCTGAAGAAATCACACGTGATATACCAAATGTTGGGGAAGATGCCTTAAAAAATTTGAATGAACAAGGTATTATTCGTGTTGGTGCTGAAGTAACAGACGGAGATATTTTGGTAGGAAAAGTAACACCAAAAGGGGTTACAGAACTATCGGCTGAGGAGCGTTTGTTACATGCAATTTTTGGTGAGAAGGCTCGTGAAGTAAGGGATACATCATTACGTGTACCACATGGTGCAGGTGGAATTGTCCATGATGTAAAAATCTTTAACCGTGAAGATGGTGACGAGTTACCGCCAGGTGTTAATCAACTTGTTCGTGTATATATTGTTCAAAAACGGAAAATACACGAGGGAGATAAAATGGCAGGACGGCACGGGAACAAAGGTGTTATTTCTAAAATTTTACCTGAGGAAGATATGCCATTCTTACCTGATGGAACACCAATCGACATCATGCTCAACCCATTAGGGGTACCATCTCGTATGAATATTGGACAGGTGTTTGAGTTACACCTTGGAATGGCAGCTCGTGAACTAGGTATCCATGTTGCTTCACCAGTATTTGATGGTGCTAATGAACAGGATGTTTGGGACACACTAGAAGAAGCTGGTATGCCTAGAGATGCGAAAACTGTTCTTTATGATGGTAGATCTGGTGAACCATTTGACAACCGTGTTTCTGTCGGTGTCATGTATATGATCAAACTGGCACACATGGTAGATGATAAACTACATGCTCGTTCAACAGGACCATATTCACTTGTTACCCAACAACCACTTGGTGGTAAAGCACAGTTTGGTGGACAGCGTTTTGGTGAAATGGAGGTATGGGCACTTGAAGCATATGGTGCAGCATACACATTACAAGAGATTCTAACAGTAAAATCGGACGATGTTGTTGGTCGTGTGAAAACGTATGAATCGATTGTGAAGGGTGATAATGTTTCAGAGCCTGGAGTACCTGAATCGTTTAAAGTGTTAATTAAGGAATTACAAAGTCTTGGTATGGATGTTAAGATGCTTTCTAGTGATGAGGAAGAAATCGAATTCCGTGAATTAGAAGAAGAAGAAACACAAGCTGCTAGTAAGCTTAATTTAGAAGTAGAAGAAAACTAAAAGGTATGGAGTGTGGATCAACGGAGATCCTACTCCCCTTTTTCGACATAAGTTTGTAAATCTATGGACACTAAAAGGGAGGTAGACCCTTGCTAGATGTAAATAACTTTGAGTATATGAAAATTGGCTTAGCTTCACCAGAAAAAATTCGTTCTTGGTCTTTTGGTGAGGTAAAGAAACCAGAAACCATTAATTATCGTACATTGAAGCCTGAAAAAGATGGACTATTTTGTGAGCGTATATTTGGACCACAAAAAGACTGGGAATGTCATTGTGGAAAATATAAACGTGTACGATACAAAGGTGTAGTCTGTGATCGTTGTGGAGTAGAAGTAACGAAAGCGAAAGTTCGTCGTGAGCGTATGGGTCATATTGAATTAGCTGCACCAGTATCCCATATCTGGTATTTTAAGGGAATACCAAGTCGTATGGGTCTTGTGTTAGATATGTCCCCACGTGCATTAGAAGAGGTCATTTATTTTGCGGCTTACATCGTAACAGAGGCAGGAGATACTCCATTAGAGAAAAAACAACTACTTTCTGAAAAAGAATACCGTTCTTACTATGATAAATACGGTAAATCATTCAAAGCGCAAATGGGTGCGGAGGCAATACGTAAACTATTGCAAGATATTGATCTTGAAAAAGAAGTAGACACATTAAGAGAAGAACTGAAGACAGCACAAGGACAACGCCGTACACGTGCAATAAAACGTTTAGAAGTGTTGGAGTCATTCCGTCACTCTGGAAATGATCCATCATGGATGATTTTAGATGTATTACCGATTATTCCACCAGAGATAAGACCAATGGTACAGCTTGATGGAGGACGTTTCGCTACTTCTGATTTAAATGACTTATATCGTCGTGTTATTAATCGAAATAATCGGTTAAAACGGTTATTGGATCTAGGGGCACCAACCATTATTGTGCAAAATGAAAAGCGCATGCTACAAGAAGCAGTTGATGCATTAATTGACAATGGACGACGTGGTCGACCTGTAACTGGTCCTGGAAATAGACCATTAAAATCCTTATCCCATATGTTGAAAGGGAAACAAGGTCGTTTCCGTCAAAACTTACTTGGAAAACGTGTTGATTATTCTGGCCGTTCTGTAATCGTTGTTGGACCTAGCTTAAAAATGTATCAGTGTGGCTTGCCGAAAGAGATGGCGTTAGAATTATTTAAACCATTCGTCATGAAAGAGCTTGTGGAAAAAGGAATTGCTCATAATATTAAATCAGCAAAACGTAAAATCGAGCGGGTTCATCCTGATGTATGGGATGTCTTAGAAGAAGTCATTAAAGAACATCCTGTGTTATTAAACCGTGCACCGACATTGCACCGTTTAGGTATTCAAGCTTTTGAACCTACATTAGTAGAAGGACGCGCAATTCGCCTGCATCCATTGGTATGTACCGCATACAATGCCGACTTTGATGGTGACCAAATGGCGGTCCACGTACCTTTATCATCAGAAGCACAAGCAGAAGCGCGTATTTTGATGTTAGCTGCACAAAACATCTTAAATCCAAAAGATGGAAAACCAGTTGTAACTCCTTCACAGGATATGGTATTAGGAAATTATTACTTAACGATGGAACGTGAAGAGGCAGTTGGTGAAGGTAGTGTATTCAAAGATTTAAACGAAGCACTACTGGCATATCAAAACGGGTATGTACATTTGCATACTAGAATTGCGGTTCAGGCTTCTAGTCTGGATAAGAAGGTCTTTTCTGAAAAGCAAAATAGTCAACTGCTAATAACAACAGTTGGAAAACTTATTTTTAACGATATATTGCCAGATTCATTCCCTTATATTAACGAACCAACTCAAACCAACCTAGAAGTGGAAACACCAGAAAAATATTTTGTTGATAGTTCTACAAATGTGAAAGAGGAAATTCAACAACGCGACATTATTAAGCCATTTAAAAAAGGCTTTCTCGGTGATGTTATCGCAGAAGTCTTTAAACGATTCAAAATCAGCGAAACATCAAAAATGCTCGACCGCATGAAAGATTTAGGGTTCAGTTATTCCACAAAAGCTGGTATGACAGTTGGTGTTTCGGATATCGTTGTCTTGAAAGAGAAAGAAGAAATACTAGAAGAATCACAGAAGAAAGTGGATAACGTATTAAAACAATTCAGACGTGGTCTAATAACAGACGAAGAACGCTACGACCGTGTTATTGCTGTTTGGTCACAAGCGAAAGATGATATTCAAGATAAATTGATGCAGTCCTTGAGTCATCGAAACCCTATCTTTATGATGAGTGACTCAGGAGCAAGGGGTAACGCTTCAAACTTTACACAGCTCGCTGGTATGCGTGGTTTAATGGCAAACCCAGCTGGTAAGATTATCGAGCTCCCAATTAAATCTAGCTTCCGTGAAGGGTTAACCGTGTTAGAATACTTTATTTCAACACATGGTGCTCGTAAAGGTCTAGCTGATACTGCATTGAAGACGGCAGACTCAGGTTACTTGACACGTCGTCTAGTTGATGTTGCACAAGACGTTATTGTACGTGAAGCTGATTGCGGAACAGATCGTGGATTGACTGTATCCGCATTAACGGATGGAACAGAAGTAATTGAACCGTTATTTGATCGTTTAGTCGGACGTACTGCTTTCCAAACTGTCCGTCATCCGGAATCAGGTGATGTGATTGTAGATATAGATAGGGTTATTTCGGAAGACCAAGCAAAAGAAATTGTGGAATCTGGAATAGAAAAAGTAATGATCAGAACAGCATTTACATGTAATACGAAACATGGTGTATGTCAAAAATGTTATGGCCGCAACTTAGCTACAGGTGATGAGGTTGAGGTTGGTGAAGCAGTAGGTATTATTGCTGCACAATCGATCGGTGAACCAGGTACACAGTTAACAATGCGTACCTTCCATACAGGTGGTGTAGCAGGTGATGACATCACACAAGGTTTACCACGTATCCAAGAATTGTTTGAAGCGCGTAACCCGAAAGGTCAGGCTGTTATAAGTGAGTTAAAAGGTACTGTACAAGAAGTGAAAGAAGGAAAGGATAAACAAGAAATTGTTATTCAAGGTGATGTGGAAACACAAAGCTACCCAATTCCTTATAATGCACGCATGAAGGTATCAATTGGAGATCAAGTTATAGCAGGTCAAGGGTTGACAGAGGGCTCTATTGATCCAAAAGAACTCCTTCGTGTACAAGGAGTAGATGGTGTACAAAACTACCTACTACGAGAAGTACAGCGGGTTTACCGTATGCAAGGGGTAGAAATTGGAGATAAACACGTAGAGGTAATGGTGCGTCAAATGTTACGTAAAATACGAGTGATGGACGCTGGAGATACATCTGTTTTACCAGGTTCATTACTAGAAATTCACCAATTTAAAGATGCGAACCAAAATGTCTTATTAGAAGGAAACCAACCAGCAGTTGGCAAGCCTGTCATTTTAGGAATCACAAAAGCTTCTCTTGAAACAGATTCATTCCTATCGGCAGCTTCTTTCCAAGAAACAACAAGAGTATTAACAGATGCAGCCATCAAAGGAAAACGGGATGAGTTACTCGGACTTAAAGAGAATGTTATCATCGGTAAACTTGTTCCTGCTGGTACAGGAATGCAACGCTACCGTAAGATTGAAGCAGAACTTGATGAGCCAGAAGAAGTAGAAGAAGACGAAGTTACAGAAGAAACCGTTCAGTAATTGAATTTAATTGCAGGTGATAGAGGATTATCGGAAGCACCAAAAATTCATGATATATAGTTGACATTCAAAATGGAGAATGGTACTATATTCAAGGTGCTTCCGATTACCTTGTTGCTTTGGAGGATATATACATGTCTTATGAAAAAGTAACCCAATTACGTTCTAGAATCATTATCGGAACAAAACAGACACTTAAGGCTATGAAAAATGGCGATATAAGTGAAGTGTATATTGCTGATGATGCAAATGGGCAAATAACACAAAAAGTAGTTAATTTAGCAGAAGAACTAAATATACCATGTCATCGAGTAGATTCAATGAAAAAGCTCGGAGCGGCTTGTGGAATCGATGTAGGTGCATCTACTGCAGCGATAAAAAAACAGTAGTTTTGGCGAACTAAACGCGAAAGCTTTGTTTTTTGCAAAAAAATGAACCACCTGGATGTGTGGAATTGCAATACCCTGACAGTGGTGAGTTTTAAGTTCTTATTTTGTAAAAAAACAACAAGAAAGGAGGAAATAAACATGCCTACTATTAATCAACTAGTACGTAAAGGTCGTGTAAGTAAAGCGAAAAAGTCTGACTCTCCAGCACTTAATAAAGGTTATAATAGCTTTAAAAAGCAGCAAACAGACCAAGATTCTCCGCAAAAACGCGGTGTGTGTACACGTGTTGGTACACTAACACCTAAGAAACCAAACTCAGCACTTCGTAAATATGCACGTGTTCGTTTGTCTAACAACATGGAAGTAACTGCATATATCCCTGGGATCGGTCACAACCTACAGGAACATAGTGTTGTATTGATTCGCGGTGGCCGTGTAAAAGACTTACCTGGTGTACGTTACCACATTGTACGTGGTGCGCTTGACACTGCAGGAGTTGAAGGACGTGCACAAGGCCGTTCTAAATACGGTACAAAACGCCCAAAAAAATAAAGTGAACTCAGATAGATAGATGAAAGGAGGGGGACATATGCCACGTAAAGGAGCAGTACCTAAACGCGATGTCTTACCAGATCCGCTTTACAACTCAAAACTAGTAACTCGTTTAATTAACCAGATCATGATTGACGGTAAACGAGGAAAAGCACAAAGCATTCTTTATAATGCCTTTAAACTTGTTGAAGAACGTAGTGGTCAAAACCCTATGGAAGTATTCGAACAAGCTATGAAAAATGTAATGCCTGTACTTGAAGTTCGCGCTCGCCGTGTTGGTGGATCAAACTATCAAGTACCGATGGAAGTTCGCCCTGAGCGACGCCAAGCATTAGGACTACGTTATATCGTAAACTATTCACGCTTGCGCGGGGAGAAAACAATGGAAGAGCGTCTTGCAAATGAAATTCTTGATGCTTCCAATAATACAGGAGCGTCTGTTAAAAAACGCGAAGAAATGCACAAGATGGCAGAAGCAAACAAAGCATTTGCTCACTATCGTTGGTAAAATTCAAATAAAAGCTTTTAACAGAAAGGAGAAGAATACATGGCAAGAGAGTTCTCCTTGGAAAAGACACGTAATATCGGTATTATGGCACACATTGATGCAGGTAAAACAACAACTACCGAGCGTATTCTTTTCTACACAGGACGTATTCATAAGATTGGGGAAACACATGAAGGTGCTTCACAAATGGACTGGATGGAGCAGGAACAAGAGCGTGGGATTACGATCACATCCGCTGCTACAACTGCTCAATGGAAAGGTTACCGTATCAACATCATCGATACACCTGGACACGTAGACTTTACAGTTGAAGTTGAACGTTCATTACGTGTACTTGATGGTGCTGTTACAGTTCTAGATGCACAATCAGGTGTAGAACCACAAACAGAAACAGTATGGCGTCAAGCAACAACATATGGCGTTCCACGAATTGTATTTATTAACAAAATGGATAAAGTAGGTGCAGACTTTCTTTATTCCACAAACACATTAAAAGAACGCTTAGGCGCAAATGCACATCCTGTTCAGTTACCAATTGGTGCTGAAGATGAGTTTGAAGGGATTATTGACTTAATCACCATGCAAGCATACTTCTATGAAGATGATTTGGGTACACGTGCAGAAGCTCGAGAAATACCTGATGAATACAAAGATAAAGCTGAAGAACTACGTGCAAGCCTAGTAGAAGCAGTATCTGAGTTAGACGAAGATCTAATGATGAAATATCTCGAAGGAGAAGAAATCTCCAACGAAGAATTGAAGCAAGCTATTCGTACTGCAACACTAAATGTTGAATTTTACCCTGTTTTTGGTGGTTCAGCATTTAAAAATAAAGGTGTCCAATTAGTGCTTGATGGTGTTATTGACTATCTTCCTGCACCAACAGATGTACCACCAATTGAAGGTATAGTCCCTGATACAGAAGAGGAAACAACACGCCCATCAGACGATAATGCACCATTCTCTGCATTAGCATTTAAAGTGATGGCGGATCCTTACGTTGGTAAATTAACATTCTTCCGTGTATATTCTGGAACATTAGATTCTGGTTCTTATATAAAGAACTCTGTTAAAGATAAGCGTGAACGTGTAGGACGTATCCTACAAATGCACGCAAACTCTCGTGAGGAAATCCCAACGGTATATAGTGGTGAGATCGCTGCTGCTGTAGGTTTAAAAGATACATCGACAGGGGATACACTATGTGATGAAAAAGAACAAGTTATCTTAGAATCCATGGATTTCCCTGATCCAGTTATCTCTGTTGCAATTGAACCTAAAACAAAAGCTGACCAAGACAAAATGGCTATTGCCTTAGGTAAACTTGCTGAAGAGGACCCGACATTTAAGACAGAAACCAACGTAGAAACAGGTCAAACGATTATTTCAGGTATGGGTGAGCTTCACCTTGACATTATCGTTGACCGACTAAAACGTGAATTTAAAGTTGAAGCAAATGTCGGCGCACCACAAGTTGCATATCGTGAAACATTCCGTTCGTCTGCAGAGGTTGAAGGAAAGTTCATCCGACAATCTGGTGGTCGTGGACAATATGGCCACGTTTGGGTTAAATTCGAGCCAAACGAAGAAGGTGCAGGCTTTGAATTTAATAATAAAATTGTCGGTGGTGTAGTACCACGTGAATACATCCCTTCAGTTGAAGCGGGTATTAAAGAGGCAATGGAAAATGGTGTATTAGCAGGTTACCCATTAATTGATGTTAAAGCAACACTTTATGATGGTAGTTATCATGATGTTGACTCAAACGAAATGGCGTTTAAAGTTGCTGCATCGATGGCACTTAAAGCAGCTAAAAACAAATGTAACCCAGTTATCCTTGAACCTATGATGCGGGTAGATATTGTGATCCCGGAAGAATATATGGGAGATATTATGGGTGACGTTACTTCTCGTCGTGGTCGTGTAGAAGGTATGGAAAACCGCGGACCAGCACAATTAGTTAAAGCATTTGTGCCACTATCTGAAATGTTTGGTTACGCAACAGCATTACGTTCCAACACACAAGGTCGCGGAACATACAGCATGTACTTTGACCATTATGAAGAAGTGCCAAAAAGCATCTCTGAAGAAATTATCAAGAAAAACGTAGGTGAATAATTGATTTTTTCTTCGTTGTAAAGTATAACTTTTATTAAAGGCTAAGAAATGACATCTTGCTGTTGTTTCTTAGCTGAATATAAAAAACACATAATAAATACACTTTTACTTATTTAAAGGAGGAACTATAAATGTCTAAAGAAAAGTTCGATCGCTCAAAAAGTCACGTTAACATTGGAACAATTGGACACGTTGACCATGGTAAAACTACATTAACTGCTGCAATCACAACTACATTGCACAAAAAATCTGGTAAAGGTACTGCAATGGCATATGACCAAATCGACGGTGCTCCAGAAGAAAAAGAACGTGGAATTACTATTGCTACTTCTCACGTTGAATATGAAACAGACACTCGTCACTATGCACACGTTGACTGCCCAGGACACGCTGACTATGTTAAAAACATGATTACTGGTGCGGCACAAATGGACGGAGCTATCCTAGTAGTATCTGCTGCTGATGGTCCGATGCCACAAACTCGTGAGCATATCTTACTATCACGTAACGTTGGGGTACCTGCTATTGTTGTATTCCTTAACAAAACAGATATGGTAGACGATGAAGAATTACTAGAACTAGTAGAAATGGAAGTTCGTGATCTATTAACAGAATACGAATTCCCTGGTGATGATGTACCAGTAATTAAAGGTTCTGCTCTTAAAGCACTTGAAGGTGATGCAGATCATGAAGAAAAAATCTTTGAATTAATGGCTGCTGTTGATGAGTACATTCCAACTCCTGAACGTGACCATGACAAACCATTCATGATGCCAGTAGAGGATGTGTTCTCTATTACTGGTCGTGGTACAGTTGCTACAGGTCGTGTTGAACGTGGATCTGTTAAAGTTGGAGATGACGTAGAAATCATCGGTCTTGCAGAAGAATCTTCTAAAACAACTGTTACTGGTGTAGAAATGTTCCGTAAGCTTCTTGACTATGCTGAAGCTGGTGACAACATTGGTGCACTACTACGTGGTGTTGCTCGTGAAGATATTAACCGTGGACAAGTGCTTGCACAACCAGGTTCTATTACACCACATACAAATTTTAAAGCAGAAGTTTATGTTTTATCAAAAGAAGAAGGTGGACGTCACACTCCATTCTTTGCTAACTATCGTCCACAATTCTACTTTCGTACAACCGACGTAACAGGTGTTATCCAGTTACCAGAAGGAACGGAAATGGTTATGCCTGGAGATAACATTGAAATGGAAGTAGAACTAATTTCACCAATTGCGATTGAAGACGGTACTCGTTTCTCTATCCGTGAGGGTGGACGTACTGTTGGATCTGGTGTTGTAACTAACATCATTAAATAACTTAAATAGAAGCTAAACCAAGGCAGGTAACGAGTAACTCGTTACCTGCTTTTATGTAGTTAAAATTTGATGCTTATTAAGGATGGTTGTTAATTCGTAGTTGATGTTAATTGTAACGTACTTGATATCCACTTCGGATAAGTAATCCCTTTCGACGCTATTAATGTTTAAATATAAAAACGGAATGACGATTCATCCAAAAAAACTAGTCGGTTCCTCTTTCCGCTATTGATAAGAAAAGCACTATTTTTAAGAAGATCAAGGTTAATCATCATGATAAATATAGGTAAAGCATGTAAAAGACAAGAAGTTCGTGAAAATTTATAATAAATTACGACATACTAGAGGAATAAAAATGTCTACTTTATTCATCCCTGAAACTTAGGTTGTTTTCTCTTCCAAACATACCCATCAAAAAGTTTGTAGTCTCCCTTGCATTCGAGTGAAAAAGTATGTATAATTCTTAGATGTGCACTCGAGTAGGTTTATCCCTAATAAGGGTTGCACAGGCCAATGTTTTTCTATATAATATTAATGTTGGTCATTAAAGGCGATGATGCGAAAGGTTGTTGACACACCCGGCCCCTTTGCCATGGCGAGTGTTCAAGAAATTTTCGCGGAGAATGTCTGTAATAATATAGGCGACAAAGGAGGGAAAATAATGGCAAAAGAAAAGATTAGAATCCGATTAAAAGCATACGATCATCGTATTTTAGATCAATCATCCGAGAAAATAGTGGATACGGCGAAACGTTCTGGTGCAAATGTGTCAGGGCCAATTCCGTTACCAACTGAAAAATCGGTTTACACTGTATTACGTGCGGTGCACAAATACAAGGATTCTCGTGAGCAATTCGAAATGCGTACACATAAACGCTTAATCGATATTGTTAATCCAACACCACAAACAGTCGATTCGCTAATGCGTCTTGATTTACCATCTGGTGTGGACATTGAAATTAAATTATAAAATAAAAGATTATTATAGGAGGTGTAACGGATGACGAAAGGAATCTTAGGTCGAAAAGTCGGCATGACACAGTTGTTTTCTGACGAAGGTGAATTAATTCCAGTAACTGTAATCCAAGCCGAACCAAATGTTGTTTTACAAAAACGTACGATAGAAAATGATGGCTATGAGGCATTACAACTAGGTTTTAGTGACCAAAAAGAATCGCGAACGAATAAAGCCGAAAAAGGTCATGCTGAAAAAGCAAACACAACCCCTAAGCGCTACATTCGTGAAATCCGTAACGCAAATCTTGATGAATATGAAGTTGGTCAAGAAATTAGCGTAGAAGAATTTCAAGCTGGCGATAAAATTGATGTGACAGGAACTTCTAAGGGGAAAGGATTCCAAGGTTCTATTAAACGTCACAACCAACAACGTGGGCCGATGTCACACGGAAGTCATTACCATAGAAGCCCTGGTTCATTAGGTGCTATTGACCCAATGCGTGTATTTAAAGGTAGACCATTACCAGGACAAATGGGTGGCGATCAAATTACGATTCAAAATTTAGAAGTTGTGAAAGTAGATACTGAGCGTAACCTATTACTAATTAAAGGAAACGTTCCAGGTGCAAAAAAATCATTCATCAAAATCACGAGTGCATTAAAGGCTAACTAATCATAGATACGAAGGGAGGATATGTCATGCCTAAAGTAGCACTATTAAAACAGGACGGTTCTCAAGCTGGAGAAGTAGAATTAAATGATGCTGTATTCGGTATTGAACCAAACACACATGTATTGCATGAGGCTGTTGTCATGCAACGCGCTTCATTACGTCAAGGTACACACGCTGTTAAAAACCGCTCTGAGGTTCGTGGTGGTGGTCGTAAACCATGGAGACAAAAAGGGACAGGACGTGCTCGTCAAGGTTCTATACGTTCACCACAATGGGTAGGTGGAGGAACAGTATTTGGTCCTACACCACGTAGTTACAGCTATAAGTTGCCGAAGAAAGTACGTCGTTTAGCATTGAAATCAGCTCTTTCTTCTAAAGCTAAAGAAGAAAATCTAATTGTAGTAGATAGCATTGCTATTGAAGCTCCAAAAACAAAAGAAGTTGTGAAAATGCTAGATGCATTAAAAGCTGGCGAAAAAGCATTGATCATTACTGCTGAAAAAGATGAAAATGTCATTCGTTCTGCTAACAACCTACCATCTGTAAATGTACTTACAGTGGAAGAAGTTAATGTATTAGACTTGCTTACGCATGACAAGCTGATCTTAACGAAGGATGCAGCTGAAAAAGCAGGGGAGGTGCTTGCATAATGAAAGATCCACGTGATATTATTAAGCGCCCTGTCATTACAGAACACTCTGCAGATTTAATGGCAGAAAAGAAATATACCTTTGAAGTAGATACAAAAGCAAACAAAACCCAAATAAAAGACGCTATCGAAAGTGTTTTTGGCGTTGAAGTTGTAAAAGTAAACACAATGAACTTAAAAGGTAAATTTAAGCGAATGGGACGTTACGGTGGCTATCGCGCTGATCGCAAAAAAGCGGTTGTGCAACTAAGTGAAGATAGTAAAGAACTAGATTTCTTTGAAGCTTAACATTAAAATAACGTAAGGAGGGAAAACGATGGCGATTAAAAAATTTAAACCAACATCAAATGGTAGACGAAATATGTCTGTATCTGACTTTGCAGAGATTACAACAGATACGCCTGAAAAATCTCTATTAAGTCCATTACACAAACGCGGTGGACGTAATAGCCAAGGTAAACTAACAGTTCGTCATCAAGGTGGCGGTCATAAGCGTCAATACCGTATTATCGATTTTAAACGTGATAAAGATGGAATACCAGGACGCGTTGCTACGATAGAATATGATCCGAACCGTACAGCAAACATCGCATTAATTCATTATGCAGATGGAGAAAAACGCTATATCTTAGCTCCAAAAGGATTGAAAGTAGGTCAACAAATCGAATCTGGTGAAAATGCGGATATTAAATTAGGTAATGCACTTGCATTACAGGACATCCCAATTGGTACGATCATCCATAATATTGAGCTAAAGCCAGGACGTGGAGGACAACTTGCACGTTCAGCAGGAGCAGAAGCTCAAATTCTAGGACGTGAAGGTAAGTATAGCCTAGTACGCCTAGCATCTGGAGAAGTTCGTCTTGTTTTGTCAACTTGCCGCGGGACAGTAGGTCAGGTTGGTAACTTAGAACATGAACTTATCCGTGTAGGTAAAGCTGGTCGTTCTCGTTGGTTAGGCAAACGCCCAACTGTACGTGGATCTGTTATGAACCCAAGTGATCACCCACACGGTGGTGGTGAAGGACGTGCACCAATCGGACGTAAATCACCTATGTCACCATGGGGTAAACCAACTCTTGGTTACAAAACACGTAAACGTAATAAAGCAACTGACAAATATATTGTTCGCAAACGTAAAAAATAACGGATTAATAGGCGGGCATAATAGACTCGTTTCTTAACTCTAAAAAGGAGGTTTATCCATGGGTCGAAGTTTAAAAAAAGGACCTTTTGCAGATGACCATCTGTTAAAAAAGATCGAAAACTTAAATGAAGCGGATAAAAAACAGGTTATAAAAACTTGGTCTCGTCGTTCTACTATATTCCCTAATTTTGTTGGTCATACTATTGCTGTATATGATGGACGCAAGCATGTACCTGTCTATATTACAGAAGACATGGTTGGACACAAATTAGGAGAATTCGCACCAACCCGTACGTTTAAAGGGCACGCCGGCGATGACAAGAAAACAAAACGCTAATGAGAGGAGGCGCTAAAGCATGCAAGCTAAAGCAGTAGCAAAATCTGTACGTATTGCTCCTCGTAAAGTACGATTAGTCGTTGATTTAATTCGAGGAAAAGATGTAGGTGAAGCAATCGCCATTCTTCGTCACACACAACGTGGAGCATCTCCAGTTGTTGAGAAGGTGTTGAATTCTGCGATTGCCAATGCAGAGCATAACTATGAAATGGATCCTGATAACCTAGTTATTTCTGAGGCGTTCGTAAACGAAGGAATAACACTTAAACGTTTTCGTCCACGTGCACAAGGGCGTGCTAGTAAAATCAATAAACGCACAAGCCACATTACAGTGGTTTTAACAGAAAAGAAGGAGGGATAGTTAGTGGGTCAAAAAGTTAATCCTAAAGGTCTTCGTGTAGGCGTTATCCGTGACTGGGAATCTAAATGGTATGCTGGCAAAGACTATGCAGACTTTCTACATGAAGATATTAAAATAAGAGAATATCTTGAAAACCGTTTAAAAAAAGCTGCTGTTTCTTCTATTGATATTGAACGTGCAGCAAATCGTGTGAACATTACCATCTATACTGGAAAACCAGGAATGGTTATTGGTAAAGGCGGTTCCGAAGTAGAAGCACTTCGTAAATCATTAAACCAATTAACAGGCAAACGTGTTCATATAAATATTGTCGAAGTCAAAAAAGTTGATCTTAATGCAACATTAGTAGCAGAAAACATTGCTCGCCAATTAGAAAATCGTATTTCCTTCCGTCGTGCACAAAAACAAGCAATTCAACGTGCAATGCGCGGTGGAGCAAAAGGGATTAAAACACAAGTTTCTGGTCGTCTAGGCGGAGCAGATATCGCTCGTGCAGAACATTACAGCGAAGGGACAGTACCACTACACACTTTACGTGCTGACATTGATTATGGTACAGCGGAAGCAGACACAACTTATGGTAAATTAGGTGTCAAAGTGTGGATCTATCGTGGAGAAGTCCTTCCAACTAAAACTGACAAATAAGGAAGGGGGAAATGCATTATGTTAATGCCTAAACGTGTAAAATATCGTAGACAACATCGTGGTCGCATGAGAGGTCAAGCGAAAGGCGGTACTACAGTAGCATTTGGTGAGTACGGTCTACAAGCAGTTGAATCTTCTTGGATCACAAGCCGTCAAATTGAGGCAGCTCGTATTGCAATGACTCGTTACATGAAACGTGGCGGTAAAGTTTGGATTAAAATATTCCCTGATAAGCCATACACTGCAAAACCTCTAGAGGTTCGTATGGGTTCTGGTAAGGGTGCTCCTGAAGGATGGGTAGCAGTAGTAAAACCAGGAAAAATTATGTTTGAAATCGCTGGTGTATCAGAAGAAGTTGCACGTGAAGCGTTGCGTCTTGCTTCTCATAAACTACCGATTAAAACGAAATTCGTAAAACGTGAAGAAATTGGTGGTGAAATCAATGAAGGCTAATGAAATTAGAGAACTAACCACTGCCGAAATTGAACAAAAGGTAAAATCTTTAAAAGAAGAACTATTTAATTTACGCTTTCAACTTGCAACTGGTCAATTAGAAAATACTGCACGTATCCGTGAAGTAAAAAAATCTATTGCCCGTCTTAAAACAGTTGTACGTGAACGTGAGTTAAGCGTAAATAACTAATTGATGAGAGGAGGTTAGCCTCAAAATGAGTGAACGTCAAAATCGTAAAGTATACACAGGCCGTGTTGTATCAGATAAAATGGATAAGACCATTACCGTTTTGGTAGAAACGTATAAATTCCATAAATTATATGGGAAACGTGTTAAATATTCTAAAAAGTTTAAAACACATGATGAAAATAACCAAGCTAAAATCGGTGATGTTGTTCGCATCATGGAAACTCGTCCCCTTTCAGCTACCAAACGATTCCGTTTAGTAGAAGTGGTTGAGGAAGCGGTAATTATATAATTAAAGATTCGCGTATAAAGATGCGAAGGGAGGTCTCAAGCGTATGATTCAACAAGAAACTCGCTTAAAGGTTGCAGATAACTCTGGTGCACGAGAAGTTTTGGCTGTCAAAGTATTAGGTGGATCAGGACGTAAAACTGCTAATATTGGTGATGTTATCGTTTGTACGGTGAAACAAGCAACACCAGGAGGCGTTGTTAAAAAAGGTGAAGTAGTTAAAGCTGTAGTCGTTCGTACAAAATCTGGTGTACGCCGTAAAGATGGATCATATATTCGTTTTGATGAAAATGCTGCCGTAATTATCCGTGATGATAAAAGTCCAAGAGGCACACGTATCTTCGGACCAGTTGCGCGTGAATTACGTGATGCAAAATTCATGAAAATCGTATCTCTAGCTCCAGAAGTTCTATAAAGCGAAAGATTTGACCTTGTAAGGAGGTGCGTAAAGCATGCATGTAAAAAAAGGTGATAAAGTAAAAGTGATTACAGGAAAAGACCGTGGTAAAGAAGGTACCATTTTAGAAGCTTATCCAAAAAAGGAACGTGTTCTTGTAGAAGGAATTAACATGATCAAAAAACATGCAAAACCATCACAAGATAATCCACAAGGTGGAATTCTTAACCAAGAAGCACCTATTCACGTTTCTAACGTAATGCCAATTGATCCAAAATCTGGTGAGCCAACACGAGTTGGATATGAAGTTCGGGATGGAAAGAAAGTACGTATTGCAAAAAAATCTGGTGAAGCATTAGATAAATAGTCTGCAGGTGAAAGGAGGGCGACATAATGAATGATTTAAAACGCCAATATCAAGATGAAGTACTACCATCTTTGATGAAAAAATTCAACTATGATTCTGTAATGCAAGCTCCAGCAATCGAAAAAATTGTCATCAACATGGGTGTTGGAGATGCAGTGCAAAACTCTAAGGCATTAGACAATGCTGTAGAAGAACTTTCATTAATTTCTGGTCAAAAACCAACGATTACACGCGCGAAAAAGTCTATTGCAGGATTCCGTCTACGTGAAGGAATGCCAATTGGTGCAAAGGTTACTTTACGTGGAGAGCGTATGTATGAGTTTTTACAAAAATTAATTGCCGTTTCACTACCACGTGTACGTGACTTCCGTGGTATTTCCAAGAAAGCATTTGATGGTCGTGGAAACTATACATTGGGTGTGAAAGAACAACTAATTTTCCCAGAGATTAATTACGATAAAGTCAATAAAGTTCGTGGTATGGATATCGTTATTGTAACAACATCCAATACTGATGAAGAAGCTCGTGAACTTTTAGCTCAGCTAGGCATGCCTTTCCAAAAATAAGCAATAGAGCTAATAGAAGGAGGGAAAATTGTGGCTAAAAAATCAATGATCGCAAAACAGAAGCGAGACCAAAAATTCAAAGTACGTGAATATACACGTTGTGAACGTTGTGGTCGTCCGCACTCTGTGATCCGCAAATTTAAACTTTGCCGTATTTGTTTCCGTGAACTTGCCTATAAAGGTCAAATTCCTGGTGTCAAAAAAGCAAGCTGGTAAACCCCGATTTGGGAAGGAGGTAATGATTAATGGTTATGACAGATCCAATTGCAGATATGCTAACTCGTATTCGTAATGCTAACATGGTGCGCCATGATAAGTTAGAGCTTCCGGCTTCTAAACTTAAAAGAGAAATCGCTGATATCCTTAAACGTGAAGGATTTGTACGTGATTATGAATTCATTGAAGATGATAAACAAGGTGTTCTGCGTATTTTCCTTAAGTACGGTGCAAACGATGAACGAGTAATTACAGGTATTAAACGTATTAGTAAGCCAGGACTACGTGTTTATGCAAAAGCTGATGAAGTACCTCGTGTACTAAATGGCTTAGGAATTGCAATCGTATCAACATCTAATGGTGTTCTTTCTGATAAAGAAGCACGTTCTCAAGCTGTTGGTGGCGAAGTTCTAGCATATGTTTGGTAATTAACATTTTTAAGACAGGAGGTGCATGGAATGTCACGTATAGGTCTAAAACCGGTAGAAATTCCAGACGGTGTAGAAGTTAAACTTAATGACAACACTGTTACAGTAAAAGGCCCTAAAGGGGAATTGACTAGAGAATTTCATTCAGATATGAAAATTGTAATTGAAGATAACGTTCTAACTGTTGAGCGTCCTAGTGATAATAAAGCACACCGCTCATTACATGGAACTACTCGTAGCCTTATTGGTAATATGGTTGAAGGTGTTCATAAAGGTTTTGAGAAAAACCTAGAAATTAATGGTGTCGGATATCGTGCACAAAAACAAGGTAATAAAGTTGTGGTTAACGCTGGTTATTCACATCCAGTTGAAATCGAACCACAAGATGGTATTGAAATTGATGTTCCAAAAAATACCCAAATCATCGTAAAGGGAATCGATAAAGAATTGGTTGGTGCTGTTGCAGCCAACATCCGAGCTATTCGTCCACCTGAACCTTATAAAGGAAAAGGTATTCGTTATGCAAATGAATATGTTCGTCGCAAAGAAGGTAAAACTGCTAAATAAGGTTAGTTAGGGAGTAGAAAGGAGTGACCTAGATGATCACAAAGCCTGACAAAAATGAAGTACGCAAAAGAAGACATACACGCGTTCGTAAAAACTTATTCGGCACTGAAGAGCGTCCACGTCTAAATGTGTACCGTTCAAATAAAAACATTTATGTTCAACTTATTAATGACATGAATGGAACAACAGTAGCAAGTGCTTCTACGGTAGATAAAGATATTAATGTTGAGTCTACTAGTAATACAGAAGCTGCTGTAAAAGTCGGAGAATTAATTGCAAAACGTGCCCAAGATAAAGGTTATAAATCAGTTGTGTTTGATCGTGGAGGCTACCTTTATCATGGTCGTGTAAAAGCATTAGCAGATGCTGCTCGCCAAGCAGGTTTAGAATTTTAATAGATAAAGGAGGGAACCTTTTAGATGAATAATCACATTGATCCGAACAAATTAGATTTGGAAGAACGTGTTGTTACGATTAACCGTGTTGCTAAAGTAGTGAAAGGTGGTCGACGTTTCCGTTTCGCTGCATTAGTAGTGGTTGGTGATAAAAATGGTCATGTAGGCTTCGGTACAGGGAAAGCACTTGAAGTACCAGAAGCGATTAAAAAAGCTATTGATGATGCAAAGAAAAACTTAATTACGGTTCCTATCGTAGGAACGACTATTCCACACGAAATTCATGGACGCTATGGTTCAGGAAACGTTTTAATGAAACCAGCAACAGAAGGTACAGGAGTTATCTCTGGTGGTCCAGTTCGTGCGGTACTTGAATTAGCTGGTGTAGGTGATATTTTAACTAAATCACTTGGGTCAAACACACCTATTAACATGGTACGTGCTACGCTAAATGGACTTTCGAATTTAAAACGTGCAGAAGATGTAGCAAAACTACGTGGAAAATCCGTAGAAGAACTGTTAGGATAAGGAGGGAAACACTATGTCTAAAAAATTAGAAATCACCCTCACGCGCAGTGTTATCGGGAGAAAAGAAGCACAACGTAAAACAGTAGAAACACTAGGTCTTAAAAAAATTCACCAATCCGTAGTACGTGAAGATACGCCAGCCCTTCGCGGTATGATTGATAAAGTATCTCATCTCGTAACGGTAAAAGAAGTGTAATATAAACAAAGCGTAAAGAGGAGGTGCAAACATGAAACTTCATGAACTAAAGGCATCAGAAGGAACTCGTAAAAATCGTAATCGTGTAGGCCGTGGAATGTCTTCTGGTAACGGTAAAACTTCTGGAAGAGGACATAAAGGGCAAAAAGCACGTTCAGGTGGAGGCACACGCCCAGGTTTTGAAGGTGGCCAAATGCCATTATTCCAACGTTTGCCTAAGCGTGGATTTACCAATATTCATCGTAAAGAATTTGCAATTGTGAACTTAGATGCGCTTAATCGTTTTGAAGACGGCACAGAAATCACCCCTGAGCTATTGCTAGAAGAAGGTGTCGTAAAGAAAACCAAGGCTGGAATTAAAGTACTTGGTGATGGTAACGTCGATAAAAAAGTAACAGTAAAAGCTCATAAGTTCTCTGCTTCAGCGAAAGAAGCAATTGAAGCAGCGGGCGGTAAAACAGAGGTGATTTAATGTTCCGCACAATCTCCAATTTTATGCGCATAGGTGATATTAGACGGAAGATCATTTTCACATTACTTATGTTGATTGTTTTCCGTCTAGGCACTTTCATTCCTGTACCATATACAGATAAGGAAGCAATTGATTTTATGAACCAGCAAAATGTGTTCGGCTTTTTAAACACATTTGGTGGTGGTGCATTACAAAACTTCTCCATTTTCGCGATGGGGATTATGCCATACATCACTGCCTCGATTATCATGCAATTGTTGCAAATGGATGTAGTACCTAAATTCACTGAGTGGAAAAAGCAAGGTGAAATGGGTCGTAAAAAAATTGCTCAAGTAACTCGTTATGGTACAGTTGTCTTAGCCTTCATTCAAGCGATCGCTATGTCAATTGGGTTTAATGCGATGGCAGGAGGCTTATTAATACAAGATCCTAACGTAATGAAGTTCTTAATTATTGCAATTGTACTAACAAGTGGAACGACATTTTTAATGTGGCTTGGTGAGCAAATTACAGCAAACGGTGTAGGAAATGGTATATCCATTTTAATTTTTGCTGGTATTGTTGCAGCTGTCCCAAATGGAGTTCAACAACTATATAGCCAGTATTTTGTAAACCCTGGTGATGAGTTGTTTATTAACATTATTATTGTCTTGTTAATTGCATTGGTGGTTGTTGCAGTAACGGTTGGTGTTATCTTTATACAACAAGCGTTGCGTAAAATACCAATTCAATATGCTAAAAAACTTGTTAACCGTTCTCCAGTAGGTGGTCATTCTACCCATCTTCCGTTGAAAGTAAATGCTGCAGGGGTTATTCCAGTAATCTTTGCGATTGCATTTATTATTGCACCAAGAACGATTGCAAGCTTCTTTGAAGGTAGTAACATTGCCTCAACGGTTGAAATGATCTTTGATTATACACAACCAATTGGAATGGTCATTTATGTGGCATTAATTATTGCCTTTACGTATTTCTATACATTTGTTCAAGTGAACCCTGAACAAATGGCAGAGAACCTACAAAAGCAAGGTGGATATATTCCAGGGATTCGACCAGGAAAAAACACAGAAACATATCTTACCCGAGTAATGTATCGTTTAACATTTGTTGGATCGATCTTCTTAGCAGCTGTTTCTGTACTACCAATACTATTAGGTGGATTGGCCAACCTACCACAAGCAGTGCAAATCGGTGGCACAAGCTTACTAATTGTTGTAGGTGTGGCATTACAAACAATGAAGCAACTAGAAAGTCAACTAGTAAAACGACATTATAAAGGATTTATTAAGTAAGTCCACCAATGAGAGCGAGGGGAAAGTTGTGAATTTAATCTTGATGGGTTTACCTGGTGCTGGTAAAGGTACACAGGCTGAGAAAATTAGCGAGAAATATAACATCCCTCATATTTCAACAGGTGATATGTTCCGTCAGGCTATTAAAGATGGAACCGAACTTGGTAAAAAAGCAAAGGCGTATATGGATCAAGGTGACCTTGTTCCTGACGAAGTAACAGTCGGTATTGTGAAAGAGCGTCTTGCAAAAGATGATTGTGAAAAAGGATTTTTATTGGATGGATTTCCTCGGACAATTCAACAAGCAGAATCCTTACAAACTATCTTACAAGAGCTAGGCGAATCGATTGATTATGTGTTACATGTCGATGTACCAGAGGAAAAATTAGTGGAGCGTCTAACGGGGCGTAGAATTTGTCCAACATGTGGTAAAGCTTATCATGTTATTTATAACCCACCGAAAGAGGCTGGGAAGTGTGATAAAGATGGTTCGGCGTTAATCCAACGAGAAGATGATCAGCTAGAAACGGTTAAAAATCGCTTGGAGGTTAACAAAAAGCAAGCACAGCCGTTATTGGATTTCTATCATGATAAAGGATATCTCGTTACAATCAATGGTGAACAAGATATTGATCTAGTATTTAAAGATATTCAGGCAAAACTAGAACAATAATAACAAGATTATTCTGATCAAGAAAATACCATTTTGCAAAAGCTAAATGATTATATATCCTAAGCAACACAACTAACTGTGTAGCTTGGTATATAGGTGACACAAGGTGTTAAGAGTAATGTAAAAGGTGTGCTTATAATTTTAAGGCGTAGAAATCGCCTAGGCGAAGGTGATCGTTGTTGAGCGAAACGGATTCCATTCCGAGGATAGGTCAAGTTGTTCGTATTATACAAGGACGTGATACAGGCCAATACGCGATTGTCATGCAAGTGATTGATGGTCGGTTTGTACTGCTAGCAGATGGAGAAAAGCGTAAATATGATCGACCAAAGAAAAAGAATCTACATCATATTGAAGTAATGGATTATATATCTCCAGAAGTCCAAAACAGCCTTCTAGAAACTGGTCGTGTCACAAATGGTAAATTACGATTTGCCATAGCTAAATTTGTAGGTGAGGTAGTGACTGATTTGAAGAAGGGAGATCAACACGATGGCGAAAGACGATGTAATTGAAGTGGAAGGTACCGTACAAGAAACATTGCCAAATGCAATGTTTAAAGTAGAGCTTGAAAATGGCCATACGGTCTTAGCACATGTTTCTGGTAAAATCCGTATGCATTTCATCCGTATTTTACCAGGTGATAAAGTAACGGTAGAACTATCACCATATGATTTAACAAAGGGACGAATTACGTACCGTTATAAATAATGAGCAAGCTCCGATCTAAAAGGAGGTAAAGATGATGAAAGTAAGAGCATCTGTCAAACCAATTTGCGAAAAATGTAAAGTTATTAAACGTAAGGGTAAAGTAATGGTGATTTGCGAAAACCCGAAACACAAGCAAAAACAAGGCTAAACGAAAAGGAGGTGCAACCAATCTATGGCACGTATTGCAGGTATTGATATTCCACGTGATAAACGTGTAGTAATTTCCTTAACATATATCTATGGTATTGGAAAATCAACTGCACAAAAAATCTTAGCAGAAGCAGGCGTTTCAGAAGAGACAAGAGTACGTGATCTTACGGAAGATGAGTTAGGTAATATCCGTAAAGCAGTCGATGAATATACAATTGAAGGGGATCTACGTCGTGAAGTATCCCTTAATGTAAAACGTTTAATCGAAATTGGTTCATATCGAGGAATCCGCCATCGCCGTGGGCTTCCGCTCCGTGGACAAAAAACAAAAAACAACTCTCGCACACGTAAAGGACCACGTCGTACTATGGCTAACAAGAAAAAATAAAGTGAAGGAGGTAAGCTACAAATGGCTCGTAAAACAAATACACGTAAACGTCGTGTGAAAAAGAATATTGATACTGGTGTAGCACATATCCGTTCTACATTCAACAATACGATTGTAACCATTACGGATGTTCAAGGTAACGTTATTGGCTGGAGCTCAGCTGGTGCACTTGGATTTAAAGGCTCTCGTAAATCAACACCTTTTGCTGCACAAATGGCATCGGAAACAGCTGCTAAAACAGCTGTTGAAAATGGCATGAAAACATTAGAAGTTACCGTTAAAGGCCCTGGTGCTGGACGTGAAGCAGCAATCCGTTCATTACAAGCTGCAGGTTTAGAAATTACAGCAATCCGTGACGTAACCCCAGTACCTCATAATGGTTGTCGCCCGCCGAAACGTCGTCGTGTTTAATTGTACCGTATAGAATTTGTCACCCTGTCTATAATGGGTTATGATAGCTAAAAGTAAACTGGACAATAAATGTCCACTTTATCGACACAAACCTAATGAACAGCATGGCAAAGAAAGATGATACGAAAGAATACAAGTAGTGCAGAAATGCCACTGCCTATTTGGGGAATTTCGGTTAGGCCTTTTGGAGTCTAACCGGGGTTTCGACGTTTTTAAGGAGGGTTTTAAGAATGATCGAAATTGAAAAACCAAAAATTGAAACGGTAGAGATCAGCGATGATGGTACATTTGGAAAGTTCGTCGTCGAACCGCTTGAGCGTGGATATGGTACTACTCTAGGAAACTCCTTGCGTCGTATCCTATTATCCTCACTTCCAGGTGCCGCTGTTACTTCAGTTCAAATTGATGGGGCATTACATGAATTTTCTACTATCGATGGAGTGGTAGAAGATGTAACAACTGTTATTTTGAACCTGAAAAAATTAGCTCTAAAAATCTACTCTGACGAAGAGAAAACGTTAGAACTAGATGTCCAGGGAGAAGGAAAAGTTACGGCTCAAGACTTAACATATGATAGTGATGTAGAGGTATTAAATCCAGATCTACCTATTGCTACAGTTAATAGTAAAGGCCACTTGCATATGAAAATTACAGCTGAACGTGGACGTGGATATCGTCCAGCAGATTCGAACAAACAAGATGACCAGCCAATCGGTGTGATTCCGATCGATTCTATCTTTACACCAGTGTCACGTGTAACCTATCAAGTAGAAAACACACGTGTCGGCCAAATCACAAACTATGATAAATTAACATTGGATGTTTCAACAGATGGAAGCATTCGTCCGGAAGAAGCAGTTTCACTTGGTGCCAAAGTCTTCAATGAACATCTCAATATTTTTATCGGGTTAACAGATGAAGCACAAAATACAGAAATCATGGTAGAAAAAGAAGAAGATCAAAAAGAAAAAGTGATGGAAATGACTATTGAAGAACTTGATCTTTCTGTTAGATCCTATAACTGTTTAAAACGTGCTGGTATCAACACAGTACAAGAACTTTCCAATAAAACGGAAGAAGATATGATGAAAGTACGTAATTTAGGCCGCAAATCTCTTGAGGAAGTAAAAGTGAAACTGGATGATTTAGGCTTAGGCTTACGAAACGACGATTAATGCTAGAGACACCTTTAGATATTGAACAAAAAGGGAGGGATAGTCTATGACTAGAAAATTAGGTCGTACTACAGATCACCGTATGGCTTTACTTCGCAATCTTGCATCTGACTTAATTATTCATGAACGTATTGAGACAACAGAGGCAAAAGCGAAGGAGTTAAAGTCAGTAGTAGAAAAAATGATTACATTAGGCAAACGCGGTGATTTACATGCTCGCCGTCAAGCTGCTGCATTTCTTTATAATCAAGAAGCTAACGAAGATGAAAATGTTATTCAAAAACTTTTCAATGATATCGCTACACGCTATGAGGATCGACAAGGTGGATACACACGTGTGCTCAAACTTGGTGCTCGTCAAGGTGACGGTGCTCCAATGGCAATCATTGAGCTAGTTTAACATAACCATTTGCTTTAAAGGGCCAGGAATTCAGTCTCTTCCACGAGGTGAATCCAAGCCCTTTTTTTGTAAGAACCTTTTCTCATATTTGGTTTCTGCTCAACTCGTAGTTACTATATTATGTGCAGTAACTAGTGTATTTCCATAGCGGTAATTATAGATAAAACTATTGCGCATTATCTATCAACTATGCATTAAGATATATAGAATAATCTATGTGAAAAGGCCTTTTGTGAAGTAAGAAGTATAAAAGTGAGCTGCAAGACTACTTTTTATAGGAGAGTTGAGATGAGACGAGAGGAGGAACTGAAATGAAACATAAACTGGTTGAATTTCGAAATGTGTCATTTCGATATGGGGAAAATGAACCATGGGTATTAAAAGATTGCTCTTTTACGATCTATGACAATGAATTTTTGGCTATCATTGGTCATAACGGTTCAGGGAAATCAACGATCGCAAAATTAACAAATGGATTGTTATTTCCTCAAGAAGGAGAAATCATTATAAACGGAATTGCCGTTACACCTGATTCTATATGGGATATTCGAAAAGATGTAGGGATGGTCTTTCAAAATCCCGACAATCAATTTGTAGGAACAACTGTACAGGATGATGTGGCATTTGGGATGGAAAATCGCGGTATTGAGCGTAAGGAAATGGTGAAACGAATTGAAGAAACATTATCCTTAGTAGGGATGCAGGATTATCGTGTTACAGAACCACATCGTTTATCAGGAGGACAAAAGCAACGTGTGGCCATTGCTAGTGTCCTAGCCATATCACCAAAGGTCCTTATTTTGGATGAAGCAACTGCCATGCTTGATCCAAAAGGAAGACAAGAAATCATGCAAACCATTACAGGTATTCAATCGCAAAAGGAACTATCGCTAATTACGATAACACATGATCTTCAAGAAGTCGTCCAAGCGGATCGTGTGCTGGTAATGAATGAAGGGGTTATATGGGAAGAAGCAACACCTAGAGAGATATTTGGTCAGAAAGAAGCCATACGTGCTATTGGGTTAGACATTCCCTTTGTTGCTACATTAGCCGATGAGTTAAAACAATTAGGCCTACAGATTACGAAGGAACCACTAAACCATGAAGAGTTGTTGGAGGACTTATGGACATTCTATTCAAAAACGTAAGCTATATCTATCAGCCGAATACACCATTTGCTCATGAGGCGATTAAAGATCTTTCATTTTCTATTCCTTCTGGTTCGTTTGTTGCTGTAATAGGTCACACTGGATCTGGAAAGTCCACGCTGCTTCAACATCTTAATGGACTACTCATGCCAACCAAAGGAGAAGTCCAGATTGGGGACTATCATTTAACCAATGAAGAGAAACCAAAAAATTTAAAAGCATTGCGCAGTCGTGTGGGGGTTGTCTTCCAATATCCAGAGCATCAATTATTTGAAGAGACAGTAGAAAAGGATATCGCTTTTGGCCCGAAAAATTTTGGAGTTTCTGCTCAAGAAGTAAAACACCGTATACGGGAAGTAACCCCAATTGTTGGACTGTCAGAGGAACTATTGAACCGGTCACCATTTGATTTAAGTGGAGGACAGATGCGTCGAGTTGCTATTGCTGGTGTATTGGCAACAAAACCTAAAGTCCTTGTATTGGATGAGCCTACAGCAGGATTAGATCCTCGAGGACAAAAAGAAATGATGGATATGTTTTATAACATGCACAAAAACCAAGGCTTAACGACGATTCTGGTAACCCATAGTATGGAAGATGCCGTGAAGTATGCGGATCATGTCATTATTTTAAACAATGGGACGAAATATATGGAAGGTAAACCTGAAGAAGTATTCACACAAGCAGAAGCACTTCAACAAGTACAGCTAGATGTACCTGAAGTTGTGCAGTTCTTAACGAAATTTCAAAAAAAGTTTCATAAGCAAATCCCATTTGAGCGACAAACGATGAAAGAGTTAGCACGATCAATTCAACAGATGATGGAAGGAGATGCATCATCGTGATGAATTCTATGATCATCGGACAATACGTGCCAGGAGAGTCGCTTATCCATCGATTAGATCCACGGAGTAAAATAACCGTTATCTTTTTCTTTGTTTTTATTGTCTTTTTTGCTAATACCGTTATTAGTTATAGTGTGTTGACGCTTTTTGCATTAATTAGCCTAGTGATGACTCGCGTACCGATTCGTTACGTGTTAAAAGGACTAACCCCTGTATGGTTTTTAATTATATTTACCTTTATTTTGCACTTATTTGTTACAAAAGAAGGAACGGTTGTTTTCAATATTTGGGTAATGGAAATATATTCAGGTGGAATAATACAAGGGTTTGCGATCTCATTACGTTTTTTCTTACTAATACTTGTTACCTCTTTATTAACGTTGACCACAACACCAATTGAGATAACGGATGCGATAGAAGATATGTTACACCCATTAAAGAAAGTAAAATTTCCGGTACATGAGCTCGCTTTAATGATGTCGATTTCATTACGTTTTATCCCTACCTTAATGCAAGAAACAGAAAAAATATCAAAGGCCCAAAGCTCACGTGGAGTGGATTTTCGGACAGGCCCTATCAAAGAAAGAGCAAAAGCAGTTGTACCACTATTAGTACCACTGTTCGTTAGTGCTTTTAAACGAGCCGAAGAACTAGCAATGGCCATGGAGGCGAGAGGCTACCAAGGTGGAGAAGGCCGAACGAAACTAAGAGAGCTGAAACTGAAAAAGCGTGATTGGTTAACGTTTATCGTCTTTGTATTGGTTGTGGTCGCATTGTTTATTTCACGTGATTATACATGATATATTAGGAGTGCTAGAGTAGATGCCAAGGATTAAATGTATAGTAAGCTATGATGGCTCGCAGTTCTCTGGATTTCAAATTCAGCCTAAAAACCGGACGGTACAAGGTGAAATTGAAAAGGCATTACAGAAGATTCATAAGGGCACATCTGTCCGTATTCACCCTTCTGGTCGAACGGATACAGGTGTACATGCAGTAGGGCAAGTAATTCATTTTGACACACATTACGATATATCAAATCAGAATTGGAAACAGGCACTAAACACCCTTTTACCAAATGATGTATATGTCAAACAGGTAACGATTGTATCTCATTCGTTCCATGCTAGATATGATGTGATGGAAAAGGAATATCGGTATTATATTTTAAATGAGCGAGAGCCAGATATATTTAAGCGGAATTATGTCTATCAATTTCCATATGATTTGAATATCGAGAAGATGCAAGAAGCTTGTCAGTACTTGGAAGGAGAACATGACTTTACAAGCTTATCATCAGCAAAAGCAACAACAAAAGGCAGCAAAGTTCGTACACTCTATCAAGCTTCCTGTAATCGATACGGATCAGAAATAGAAATTATCTTTCGAGGGAATGGCTTTCTGTATAACATGGTTCGAATTATGATAGGTTTATTGCTTGATGTTGGTCAGGAAAAGCGTGATCCTACCGAGACTTTAGAAATATTAGAGGAGAAGGACCGCCGCCTGGCAGGAGATACCGTTCCACCACAAGGACTTTATTTGTGGAAGGTTACCTATTCTTAACCAATTAAGAGGCTGTTGCTTTTTTAGTATGATACGACATGCATATAAGATAGATGATGCGCACTAATTGTTTTAGCTGTTAATTACCGCTACGGAAATACACTTCGCTTTCATCAGGGGCATAAGTGCGACATCTGTTCAAACTATTCGTTTTCACAGTGTCTTCTTTACCGCGGGTGTCTCGTGAGCCTCCTCGTGCTACCGCACTGCGGGGTCTCACGTAGGCCACTGATCCAGCAGGAGTCTTCGTGTTTTTCCTTCGCCAGCTCGCGTTCTATTTCTTATTAATATCATCATTAATGCTAATACAATCATTATTGGAGCGTAGGATGGTCGCTTTTCCTTATTTAAGGAGGGGTGAGTTCTTGAATTCGTTTCGACATAACATTTAGTTTTTTCCATGGACAAAAGTGCGATATCTGTCAAGAAGTAGCTCTTTTTACTTCCACAGAAAGTTATTCTAAGATGCGGGAAAATGCGAGACTCCTATGGGAAAAGGAACAGTCTGAAGACCCCGCAGCGAGCGTTTTTTGCTCGCGAGGAGGCTGAAGCGTTCCCCATGGAAAGCGAGTGTTTTCCCGCAGCGTAGGGTTAGCACATACGTAATAAAGGATGTCTTGAAATCCCAATAAAGTTACTGCGCATCATATAGAATATGCGACATAAAAAACAATAATCTATTTGAAAATAGCTTTATGTCGTGATTGACTTGACATTGGCAAACGGTTAGTATATTATGATGTATGGCATTTTATTTCTAAACCATGATTAGCCCCGGAACTAATTATGTTGAAATATAAAAATAACGAGAGAAATGAAATATCCAATATGGAGGGAAACCGATCATGCGCACAACTTTCATGGCGAATGAAAATAATATTGAACGCAAGTGGTATGTTGTGGATGCTGCTGGGAAACGTCTAGGTCGTTTGTCAAGTGAAGTAGCTGCTATCCTTCGTGGGAAGCATAAGCCAACATATACACCACACGCAGATACAGGTGATCACGTGATCATCATTAATGCTGAAAAAATCGAATTAACAGGAAACAAAATGAACGACAAAAAATACTATCGTCATTCTAACTACCCAGGTGGGTTAAAAGAACGTAATGCAAATGAAATGCGTACAAAATACCCAGAACAAATGCTAGAGATTTCTATCAAAGGCATGCTTCCAAAAGGTCCATTAGGCCGTAAAATGGGTAAGAAATTGCATGTATACAGAGGCGCTGAACACAATCATCAAGCACAAAAACCAGAAGTTTATGAGCTTCGTGGATAATTAAAAGGAGGTTAATTCATTGGCACAAGTACAATATTACGGTACAGGACGTCGTAAAAGATCAACTGCACGTGTACGTTTAGTTCCAGGAACAGGCCGTGTTGTTATTAATGGTCGTGATGCAAAAGACTATTTTCCATATGAAACACAACAAATCATTTTAAATCAGCCATTAGAAGCTACTGATACAAAAGGTACTTATGATGTATTAGTAAATGTTGATGGTGGTGGATTTACTGGTCAAGCTGGTGCTATCCGTCACGGAGTCGCACGTGCTCTTTTAGAAGCAGATCCAGAATTTCGCGCAACATTAAAACGCGAAGGCTATCTAACTCGTGATGCTCGTATGACAGAACGTAAAAAATACGGTCTTAAAAAAGCTCGTCGTGCACCACAATTCTCAAAACGTTAATTATTATGCGTTTCAAGGCTCTTTTCACTTATGTGGGAAGGGTCTTTTTTACACGTTAGGAAAGTATAAAATTTTAGCCAAGAAGTGGACTCGACGTAGCTAAAATCTTAATGTCCCAAGTATAAGAAAAACAAACACATTCGCTAAAGGACGAGCGAATGCGAGTTTTTCTAAATATATAGGAAAGTTTAAAAAGTTGGCCTTATTACTGTCTTATATAGGAAAGGCCATGTCCAGCTCCAGCGCCTACCCCCCCGAGGTCATAAGTCAATCCTCATTACGCGCAAAAAGTGCCATAACGAGGATTTGCTTATACTTGGCAAGCAAGAATAGATTATATTAGCACATGATTTGTGGGTGATCGTATTGGATTTCATTAAGGGAAAGCACCTTCAATAGGTTTAGCTCTATGGATATTTCTACATCATACATGCCATTTTACATAACAGTACTATGTTCGATTCCAAAACCGTTGCTGAGCGATAGCTTTGACGAACTCCTCACTGAAGTTAGGATTATTTGCTGCAAAAACAACTCCAGCTAAGTTATTTTCCTCCGATGCTTGAATATAGGTCTGTGCAGTTGCTGCAACACCAATCGGTTTATAATGTTTGTATGCTATACCTATAAAATTCTTAATATCCTGATTGAATTTTGCTTCGTTTTCAGAACTTCCACCAGCGACATAGAGTGAGTCATACAAGGTAGGGTTCGTTGTTAGAAAGGTGTTATTAACGTTGATTTTTGTGCCGTCTGTCCCTGTAACCGTACCAAATTTCTCACCAATAAAATCTATAAAAACACCATATTCCTGAAGCATATCGGACGTATGCTTTACCTCTTTCCCGTTAAAACCATTGCCGACAAGAACGCCCACCTTTAACGAATATGGATATTTTGGTGAATTTACTTGGCTAAGGGCTGGGGAATTTGATGTAACTGAAACCTGTACGCTGCTTGGATGGTTTACCCCGACATATTCAGCAATGGCAGTTGCCAACCCTTCATCAACACTGCCAAACATATCAACAACTTGCTGGCGAACAGATTGGCTTTTTAATTTTCCGAGTTGAAAGTAAAATGCTTGCATAATATGCTGTTCCCGCCGATAGTTAGTGCTTTCTCCATTAACAATGAATGAACGCCAAGGTCAGGCTTCCAATGAAATCTTACAAAGATTGCCTTTCCGTTCTTGTTTACAAATTGGAATGTATTAATACTGTCCCCTTCCATCATTCGCCAACTTCTGGGAGCGGGTCGATCAGACATTGTCCACATAATGAAATGAACCGATGCTTGATTATTGGCAACAAAATCCCAAAAATTATCATGAGCTGCTGAGGCTTGTGGAATATCATTATGTGGCTCTGGATTAAGCGCGTGTATTGCATCCGCTAATTTAAAGGCATCGTTAAGAATGAATACAGGAAAAGATAATGCTACTAAATCGTAACTACCTTCTGCTGTATAAAATTTGGTAGAAAAGCCGCGTGGACCTAGTGTGGTATCACTTGATCCCTTATTTCCTTGCAATTTGGAAAACCGAACAAACAAATACGGGTGTCTTTGTCCCTGGTTCTTGTAAAAACAGGCTTTGGTATATTGTTTCATTGACTTATATAATTCAAATTCCCCATGTGCCCCGAATCCTCTTGCTTGAACAACTCTTTCTGGTATCCGTTCCTGGTCAAAATTCATCTGCTTTTCGATAAAATGAAAGTCTTCCATTAATGCAGGACCACGGTCACCAGCTTTTAAGGTGTTCTCATCATTTGAAATTTTCACGGCTTCATCGGTTGTAAGTTGCTTACCTGTATCTATAACGCGATATTGTTCTAATTGCTTATTTTTTTATTTACATTCACCCTTTCTTTGTTACTTCTTGATTTATCCATGTTATCTCACCTCACGTAATTTTTCACACTCCTGTATACATATGTTCTAAACCGATAAGTTATGCTAGTTGACTAGTGAGGGCCCACCTCTTACCTGGTTCCAAAGAAAAGAGTTTTTCATTTTTTTGGAAACTATAGTATGATAGGTAAGAAAAGGAGGAGTATGACATTGAACGGAATTCAGTCCTTACATACTTCAGATTATGATGAGATTTTTGCACTATCGCAATATGCTTTTCAATATGAACTAACAGAAAGAGAATTAGAAAAGAAAAAACAGGAAGCATGGCGTCATAAAATATGGGGCTATAGGCTAGATGGGCAACTTGCTGCAAAGCTTCATCTTATTCCACTTCCTTGTTATGTAAATGGGAAAGTCGTACAAATGGGCGGAATTAGCTCAGTTGCAACTTGGCCAGAGTATCGCAGGCAAGGGATGGTTAAAGATCTACTTTTTCATGCATTATCATTTATGAAGGAAAATGGACAACTTCTATCATTTTTACATCCTTTTTCCTTTTCATTCTATCGACAATATGGTTGGGCGTATACATTTAATGAAAAGCAGTATACTATCCCAATGGGAGCATTAAAAAAGAAATGGCATGCAACTGGCTATGTACAACGGACGAAAGATCTGGATATATTGCAGGAATTATACACAGCTTATGCACAGCACTATAATGGAATGCTTGTCCGTGATGAAAAATGGTGGGAACAGCGTGTGTTTAGACATAAGAGGCATGCTGTAGTGGCGTATAATGAACAAAAGGAAGCTGTTGGTTATCTTCTTTATACTGTAAAAGATAATATTTTTACGGTCCATGAGATCATCTATCATAATGTCAATGCAAGGAAGCTATTAGTAACTTTTATCGCTAATCATGATTCAATGGCTAAAGAGGTAAAATTAATAGCTCCAGAAAATGATAATTTAGCATTATTAGTAGATGAACCAAGATTTGAACAAACAATAAAACCCTATTTCATGGCACGAATTGTTGATGTATTAGCTTTTTTAAAGCAATATCGATTTGAGGGGACTCTAGAACAGTCTATTGTGTTACAGGTGTCAGATCCATTTTTTCCTGAAAATGAGGGAACCTATTATATTAATGGTCTAGATCAATCAGGGGTAATAAATGTTACGCATGGCCGTCAGTTATCCACTAAATCCAGTATTCACTGTTCCATTCAAATGCTCACAGCGATGTTATTAGGATTTAAGCGACCAACAGAGCTATTAAATCTCGGGTTAATAAGTGGTGATAGAAGACAGGTTGAAGCCTTAGACAAACATATACCAAACAGGCAAACGTTTCTATCTGACTTCTTTTAAGTAAATTTAGCGGAGATAACAAAATAATAGAAACTTATCCCAATCTACGGTAGAATAAAATCAACTGAAATTGTTTATTGGTATGAACTGGAATAGAAAGGTGGTTATCCAGTGGAAGTCGTTTATTTGGCATCATTATTAATTGCGATCGCATTTGCAATCATTACAGGCTATATTATTGTAACATTAAGACGTGTTACGAGCATGATGACAACTGTTAGCAAATCATTAAGTAAAACGGAAAGACAGCTTCAATACATAACACCAGAATTAAAACAGTCTGTACGTGAGACAAGCTCAATCATTGACGAGATGGAAGATAATTTGCAGCATACAGATGACGTATTTAACACATTAGAAAATACTGGTGAAGCACTTCATCATATCAATCAGCTTTCTCAGGATAAGATGAATGAATTGGCTCAGGAGCTTAAAACTAATAGAGCAGATTCTTTACTAAAAAGTGTTGTTTGGAGTGAAGCAGCTTACTTATTATATTCAAAATGGAAAAAGAATGAAAAATAGATGAAAGAGGGATGGAAATGGATTTAGTAGGAATTGGTGTATTAATAATCGGGGTAGCATTTTTGGTATTAGCAATCTTTGTGGCGCATGCCCTACACAATTTAGCAAATGTTCTTCATGGGGTAGAAAAAACAGTTGATCAATTACCAGATCAGTTAGATGAGGTTTTTAAGGAATCTGCAGGACTTATTCATGAAAGCAATGATACAATAAAAGATGTAAATGAAAAATTAAAAGCATTAAATCCAATGTTTCAAATTGTAAATGATGTTGGAAATGTAACAAGAAAATTTTCATCTTCATTAGTCAAAGTTACCGATTCGATTGGTATGAAAAAGAATAAAACGAAATAATAAAAGTAAAAATCCCCTAGTTAAGGGGATTTTTTAATATTAGAATGAATCTCATATTGCAAGCCATTCCACAGTCATATTCACATACCTTGTCCCATAGGATAAAAAGAGCATAGGATAAGGGGCGAATGAGAATGGGACGAGTTAGCAATATTGTTTTATGGGTAATGGGTGCGGCATTATTAGTTGTTTTAATTCAGTTTCCGATTCAAAAGGCTGAAACAACCTGGGAGACATGGTCACTTCCACTATCAGGTAAGACGATTGTTATTGACCCCGGACATGGTGGTCCAGATGGTGGAGCGGTTGGAGCAGATGAAACATTGGAAAAAGATATTTCTTTAGCTGTGGCGAAGAAATTACAAGACTACTTGCAACAAGCAGGTGCTCTTGTTTATTTAACCCGTGAGACGGATAAGGATTTGGCAAGTGAGGAAACAGAAGGACTATCTAAAAGAAAGTCTGAGGATATTCGTAATCGTCTGTCTTTTATTCATGATAAGAATGCAGACTTATTTTTAACCATACATTTAAATGCAATCCCACAAACACAATGGAGTGGGGCACAGACATTTTACCATCCAAAATTTGATGAAAGCCGTCATTTAGCAAAAATGGTCCAGTCAGAAATTACTCATAATCTAGAGAATACGACACGTAAGGCATTAGCTATTAATAGTATTTATTTATTAAAAAATGCAGAAGTTCCTGGAGCATTAGTGGAAATTGGTTTTCTATCAAATGAAGAAGAACGGGAAAATTTAAAACAAGAAGAATATCAACTAGAAATGGCTGGAAGTATCTATCAAGGAATATTACGATATGTGACAGAGGATGTTGAGGAAACAGAAGAATAATTATTTCCGTCCTTTTCTATTTTAAAGTGTCTACCATCCGAATGATTCATATCACTTAGAATTTCGATAATTTATGTTATACTACTGGTGAATGCTAATCATGGAATGGACAAGTTCCATTAGACGTTAGAAAGGGATGGTGACATAATTTGTTAACACAAGAAGAAGTTGTAGAACTACTTAATCCTGTCAAGGATCCATTTTTACATAGAACGTTTGAAGAAACTGGTGGCGTAAAATCGGTTACGATTAAAGAAGAGAAAAAACATGTTAGTGTAAAGGTCGCAATTGGAAAAACAAATACAGCTGAGCAAATGCAACTACAGCAAGAAATAGTAGGGATCTTAAAGAAAAATGGTGCCACTACAGTTGGATTGCGCTTTGAGCAACTATCTGATGAAGTTATTCAAAAGTATCAGCCAGCTGCTGACCAGGATAAAGAAGAAACCTTAATGGGTGGTGCCAAACAGCCTCACTTTATTACAGTCGCAAGTGGTAAGGGTGGTGTTGGGAAATCAACGGTTACCGTTAACTTAGCGATGGCATTAATGCGTCTTGGGAAAAAAGTTGGCATTATTGATGCTGACATATATGGGTTCAGTGTCCCAGATATGATGGGGATTGAGAATAGGCCCGCTGTTCGTGGAGAAAAAATTATTCCCGTTGAACGGTTTGGGGTAAAAGTTATTTCAATGGGCTTCTTTGTAGAAGATAATTCTCCAATTATTTGGAGAGGTCCAATGCTAGGGAAAATGTTAAATAGTTTCTTTAAAGAGGTTGAGTGGGGCGATTTAGACTATTTACTACTAGACTTACCACCAGGAACAGGGGATATTGCAATGGATGTCCATGAACTGTTACCAACCAGTAAAGAAGTTATAGTGACGACACCACATCCAACAGCTGCATTTGTCGCGGCGCGTGCTGGACAAATGGCATTAAAGACAAATCATGAAATTCTTGGTGTTGTTGAAAATATGGCATATTTTGAAAGTAAAAAGACTGGAGAAAAAGAGTATGTCTTTGGACAAGGTGGCGGTGAAAAGCTAGCAGAAGTGTTAAAAACAAAAGTACTAGGTCAGTTACCGTTACAACAGCCATATGAAGAAGAGGATGTCTTTGCACCTTCTGTTTATCAACAAGACCACCCATTGGGAAAAGAATATCATAAAATCGCATCAAAAGTAGTTGCTAAAATGGAAGAATAATCGAGTGGCGTAATAAAGAAGGGGAGCAGTATATTGCCACCCCTTCTTTTTCATTACATATAGTAAGTAACTTTGACATTAACTGGAGCCACCGCCAGATCCACCACCAGATCCGCCAGAGCCGCCTCCAGATCCACCACCGCCTTGACCTGATTCACCGCTCCCTTGCTTTTCAGCAGCTTTTATTAATATTTCTTGTATTTTTGCTTGGAATGTCGGTGTCTCTAAGGTTTGCTGGATGGATTCTTCTAAATGAGATTGGAATTCCTGTCCTTTTAAAACAGATAGTATCTGATCGGACATTTTTGGATCTTTTAATACATCAAGCATTTGTTGCTGATATTCGGAGTCACTCATTAAATCCTTCATCAATTTTTTTTGTTCACTTGAAATGGACTCGGCATAGGTTTTGACAAACTCGGGGTCCTCGAATAGTTTGGACCACATTTCCGTCCCTTTATCAGAAGTAAGTGTATTAGAAATGGAACTTTTTACGACTTCTGAATTGATAACAAGTTCTTCTTTCATTTCTTCATCCGTTAATATTTCGCGTAAGGCTTTTTTTCCATCTTCGGTTTGTAATATGTCAACGACCATTTTTTTCGTTGTATCGTATTCTCCATCTTCACCTGAAGTGCTTTGTCCTCCACCACAGGCTGTTATAAATAAAGCTAGTCCAATGAATGAGATAAGAATCGCACGAACCATTCGGTATCCTCCTTTCTCTTATTTTTAATATTCGTTTGGTCCTAAAAAATATGCGCCTCAGAAAGGAAAAACATGTCGTTTCATGATAAAATACAGAGTGGGATGACATGAGTAGTTATAGCCTATGTTCTTAAAACAGTAGAGGTATACACGCAGGAGGAAATTGATTTGAATACACGAAAAGTAGTCGGTTTATTTTGGAAAACATTATTGATTGGTGGAGTAGCAGGATTATTAACCAGTTTCTTTGTAATGTCTGAGGAATATGCAAAAAACTTAAGTCCCTTTAATTTAATGGAATTAAGCGGACTAGTTGTTTTTTTTCTAGGTCTAGGTTTTGTATTTAGTGTGGTTAGTCAGACTGGCTTCTTTGCATATTTGTTTATTAATCGATTAGGCTTAGGATTGTTTCGGACATTTTGGCCAACTGTACAAGTTTTAGTGGTCGCATTTGTCGTATTCGATTTGGTATATTTCCCTTATCAAGCAACAAAAGGGGACGTTTCGGTTTTTTGGTATATACTAATGGCTACAGCGATTTTTATTTATGGCTGGATTATTGCAAAGATAAAAGCAAAAGAAACACATCAACGTGCCTTTATTCCAGCATTATTTTTTATGGTTGTGATAACAGCAATCGAATGGGTACCAGGTTTACGAGCAGAGGGGACAGACTATGCATGGTTAATGATCATTACGTTATTAGCATGTAATACGTATCAATTATTAATACTCCACCGTTTAACAAATAACGAATCTAATAGCAAAACAAAGTCTAATTAGTAAACCCCCTGGTGAAGCAATATCATCAGGGGGTTTTTCTATTCGATTAACTCGGATTCTGCATGTGCTTGGTTAATTAACTCTGAAATCGGGACAAACTGAAAGCCTTTATTTTTTAAACCTGGCAATATTGTTTTTAACGCATCTTCCGTTTGTTTTACAGAGTCTGAAGCGTGTAATAATATAATATCTCCGTTAGCGGTCTCCTCCATGACAAAATCAATGATTTTTTGAGTACCGGGATTTTCCCAATCATTTGGGTTCACATTCCAATGTATGACCTCAAAACCCATTTCTTCGGCTAACTCAATGATCTCTTTATTAAATTGTCCATGTGGAGGACGAAGGAGATTCGCATCTTCATATCCTAACTTTCGAAATACCTCTTTGGCTTGTAATAAATCTTTTCGTACTTGTTCAGGTTCTTGATCAAGATAACTTTTATATCGATAGCCTAACATTCCCAGTTCATGTTCTTGATCTGTTATTTGTTCGACCAAATCTGGATGCCTTTCTGCCCATTCACCACTAACGAAAAAGGTGGCTTGTATTTGATTTTCTTCTAATTGGTTCAAGATATCTGAAAGTCGTTCCTCTCCCCAACTTATATTAAAGGTGAGAGCGATATTGGATTCATTAGCATTCCCTTTTGTTAAGGCAACTGGCTCATTCTTATCAAATAATGAAAAGGCACCATCCCGTTCAAACCATAGAAAGGTAGCTGTGAAAAAGGCGAATAATATAATAACTGATAAACGTTTCCATCTTTTTAAACGTAGAACATAAAAATGTTGCATGATCATTCCTCCTATACATACTTATTTTATTCTATGAGTGCATTCCCACAATATGAACAAGCTATTATGGATAAATTATAAAAAAGTGGAAAGGCTATACACTGTCCTTTTTTCAAAAAAAGTTTATAGAAAGGATAGGGACATGTTTAAAGAGGGTATAGTATTGAAGAAATAATACGAAGTGGTGATTTGGAGTAGGTAAAATAGATGATACAAATGTATTTAGAAAAGATACATAAATGATGAGGTGATCATAGTGTTAGGATTATTAATAAATGATATGGAGCAAAAAGAGTTGGAATATGTTTTAAAGCGAGAATTAGAGGAATTACTAATGGACTTAGATGATCAACGAATAGATCATATGGTGAAAGGAGCTATAAGACAAAGGTACCAAACTATATTTCGGTTATTCCAGCGTGTAGCAAGCGAGAAGGAATGTTTAAAATATATGCCAAAGCAGTTTAAGAACTACTAGATGGGAAGGAGTGAAAGTTCAGTTGATAATGGAACATGCTGGAATTTCATCTTACCTATTGCATTATTGGCGAAAGCGAAGTAAAATATTTAAAGTCAACAGAAAACATATAGCTAAAGTTTAAGTGGAAATAAAAATTTTATTAAAAAATATTGATTTAAAATGATAGATATGCTATAGTATCTTTTGTTGTCATATTAAACAAGAAAAAAACATGTTGACAGAAATTCTGATACGTGTTATATTATATCTTGTCGCAAAAATGACAAATTAATTGATCCTTGAAAACTGAACAAAACAACCAGTATGTCAAGTAAGAATGAAAGCTAAGAATTTCGTAGGATTGATTGGTGTCAATCTTATACAAACTTTTTCTATGGAGAGTTTGATCTTGGCTCAGGACGAACGCTGGCGGCGTGCCTAATACATGCAA
>NZ_WIXL01000017.1 GCF_010993955.1 Oceanobacillus halotolerans
CCTACGCTCCAATCAACTATTGTATTAGCATTAATGATGATATTAATAAGAAATAGAACACGAGCTAGCGTAGTGTTTTTCCGAAGCGGTGCAATGTGCATATTCTAGCTATTGCGCATAATCTATATTATATGCAAGACGGTTCATACTAGAAAGCTACAATCTCTTAGAGAACAGCCTCGTAGAATAGTTGAGAAAGATAGAAAGATAGGTGTTGTGTTATAGTACAGAGTCATCAAGTAGAAATACTTACATTTTTACGTTATACTAAGTTTAGCGTGCTGGATGGTCACATTCATCACATAGATTTCCATAGCAGTCTGCTTTCTCAAGCATGTCTTGGCCACATTGACTACATTTTTTGCTAGGCAAGTTACGGAAAAACTCAACGATACTAGTTAGCATGTAATACATCCCCCTTTGTATTAGTACACCTATTGTATTATAACAGTATGAAAAATGTCAATATTGTGTTACAACAATCTAACATTGAGGTGAAAAATAATGAAAATGACGGTATTAGGATTTTGGGGAGGCTACCCGGCTCCAGGTGGTGCAACATCTTCTTATTTAGTGGAGAAAAATGGGTTCACATTGCTCATCGATGCCGGTAGTGGGTCCTTATCAAAGCTGCAAAACTATAAACATGTCATGGATTTGGATGCAGTTGTTTTATCTCACTATCATCATGATCACATTGCAGATATTGGTGTGCTACAATATGCATGGTTGGTTCAATCTTATCTCCGAGATAAAAAGGAGATTTTATCCATTTACGGTCACACAGAAAATAAAGCTCGCTTTGAGTCATTGACCCATGAATGTGCAAAAGGGGTTGCCTATGATCCAGATCAACCCCTGCAAATTGGGCCATTTACCATCACCTTTATGAAAACGAACCATCCTGTCCCATGTTATGGCATGCGAATTACGGATGGTGAAGATGTGATCGTTTATACAGCAGATACAGCGTACAAAGAAGAATGGAAAAAGTTTGCCAAAGGTGCTGACTTACTCATTACTGATTGTAATTTCTATGCCGATCAAGACGGTTCAAAAGCAGGTCATATGACGAGTGTGGAAGGTGCAACCATTGCAAAAGATGCTGGTGTCAAACAGCTTCTACTGAGCCATTTGCCACAATATCGCGATACCAATGATTTAGTCCAAGAAGCACAACAAGTATTTAAGGGAGATATCCAATTAGCAACAGAAGGATATATTTGGAGGAAGTAGTACAGTAGTAGTCATTAATTGCGGTGAAAAATGATATAGGCTACACTTAATGTAGAAACAATGATAGGGAGGCTAGAATATGAAATTTATTGATAATAAAGGCATTACAGATCCAATGATCAACTTAGCAATAGAGGAATATATATTAGAAAACTTCGGGGAGAAGGATACATATTTACTATTTTACGTGAACAAACCTTCTATTATTATTGGTCGAAATCAAAACTCTGTTGAAGAAATTAATACAGAATACGTTGATAAGAATGGCATTAAAGTAGTCCGCCGACTTTCTGGTGGTGGTGCAGTATACCATGATGAAGGAAATTTAAACTTCAGTTTTATTACAAAAGATGATGGGGAAAGCTTCCATAACTTTGCAAAATTCACCCAGCCAATTGTGGAGGCGCTAAACAAATTAGGTGTTCCTGCCGAAATGCAAGGAAGAAACGACCTTGCAGTAGAAGGACGAAAAATATCTGGTAATGCTATGTTTTCAACCAAGGGACGCATGTTTAGCCATGGTACATTAATGCTTGATTCAGAAATTGAACATGTTGTTTCCGCATTGAATGTACGAAAAGAAAAAATTGAATCAAAAGGAATTAAATCAGTTAGAAGTCGTGTTGCTAATATTTCGGAGTATCTTGATGAAAAAATTTCGATGGATGAATTTAAAGAGCTGATCTTGCGCCATGTCTTCGATGTGGAAGATGTTAAGGATGTACCACAATACGAATTGACAGATGAGGATTGGGATCGAATTCATCAGATTTCAAAGGAACGATACCAACAGTGGGATTGGAATTTTGGAAAATCACCAGCATTTAATATCCAAGAATCACATAAGTTTGATGGTGGATTAGTTGATGTTCGTCTAGATGTCAAAAAAGGAGTCATTGAAAACTGTAAAATTTATGGGGACTTCTTTGGACTTGGAAGTATTAAAGATTTAGAAGAAGCACTAATTGGTGTTCGACATGAACGTAAAGCGATTGAAGAAGCATTAGCGGATGTGGATGTTTCCCATTATCTTGGACGCATTACCAAAGAGGAGTTTATTAACTTAATTTATTAATAAAATATTAGCTGCACCCCAATTGTTCCACTAATAGGGGTGCAGTTTTTGGGTCACTTCATAGCCATTGTGAAATATTGGATCAAACTATTCGTCGAGATTGATCCATGTTTTTTCATCTGTATTATACGGACAGGTCCTGGAGAGGTGTTAGTGGGTAACCTTTCATAAGGCTTTCGTTATGTCCTATAGATGTAAGGTTGTTTTCGCTATTAGCGGAATGAGGAACCGCCTACTTTCACGGGATGAATCCTCATTCCGTTATTTCCTGAAAAACCCCGTTTGTAGCATGGTCGCGGATCCATTATATGTATGTGAACATTGATAGCAAATTTATTCCCGTCGAAAGTGAACAACTTGTCCGAAACGGAAATCAACGACGCAATTTACGTCGCAATTTATATCAACTATTCATTAAAGTTTATATTTGAAAAAGCAACAATCATCTAGAAAACACCTTTTGGATATTCGTATATTAACATATAAATACAGAAATCTTTCTATCTAGCAAGTAGGCCTTGTTAACGCTTCCACTTGAAAAAGGTGTATATGGTGTCTTATACTAAAAGAAGGGTTAAAATTCAGAAGGGTTGGACAATATTCGATTCCATATCAGTATCACCTGGTTGCAATAGCTATTGTCTGTTAGGAATAGAGACGAATCCTTCCATAACCCTGCTAATTTTTCGCTATATAATGAATGACTATTCATTCACTATATTGTGAAGGGGGAGAGAATGTGAATTTAAGTGATCAATTGTCAATCACAGCTAAGAATCACCCAGATAAGACAGCATTAGTTTTTCAAGACAAAGAAACAAGTTATCGAGAATTAGAAGGCGCAGTAACTAAATTTGCATCAAGTTTATCAGAATTAGGATTTCAAAAAGGAGATCATTTGGCATTAGTAGTTGGAAATAGTCCTTATTTTGTTATTGGACTATATGGTGCATTGCGATTGGGTGCTGTTGTCATCCCGATTAATCCATTGTATACAGCACATGAAATGACCTACATTCTAAAAAATGGGGATGTGAAAGGTGTTATTACAATGGATGTGTTATTGGAGAAGTTTGAGGCGATAGCGGATAAACTACCTGGTATAAAGCATTACATATCATGTGAAAGTGGTGCGGATATTTCACTCGAGGATCATAAGCTTGCTCCGATTCAATCTTTTACTAAGCTCGTACAGGCTGGAAGTGTTGAATTTTTAGCACAAGTACCAACACTTGAACCAGAAGAAACAGCAGTTATTTTATATACGTCGGGTACAACAGGAAAGCCAAAAGGTGCTATGTTAACACATCAAAACCTGTATTCTAATGCAAAAGATGTGGCTGACTATTTAGCAATAAATGGTGAAGACCGTGTTATCGCTGCATTGCCAATGTTTCATGTCTTTTGTTTAACGGTTGCATTAAATGCACCACTTATGAATGGTGGGACAATATTGATTATGCCAAAGTTCTCGCCACAGGACGTGTTCCATATAACAAAAGAACAACAAGCAACTGTGTTTGCTGGCGTACCAACCATGTATAATTATTTATTACAAGCTGCTCAAAAGGAACAGGTTGATCTTGCGGGGATTCGCTTGTGTATCTCGGGAGGTGCGGCAATGCCTGTTGCATTATTAAAAGGATTTGAAGAGGCCTTTGATGTACAGGTATCAGAAGGATATGGTCTCTCAGAAGCATCTCCTGTAACATGCTTTAATCCATTGGATCGACCACGTAAGCCTGGATCTATTGGCCAAAACATTGTGAATGTCGAAAACAAAGTAGTGGATGAGTTTGGGGAAGAACTTCCAGTTGGAGAAGTTGGTGAACTAATTGTACGTGGTCCGAATGTGATGAAAGGCTATTATAAAATGCCAGAAGAAACAGCTGTTGCATTACGAGATGGTTGGTTATATACAGGGGATATGGCACGAATGGATGATGAAGGTTATTTTTACATTGTCGACCGTAAGAAAGATATGATTCTAGTTGGCGGCTATAATGTATACCCAAGAGAAGTAGAAGAAGTAATTTACCAACATCCAAGCGTCTCAGAAGTTGCTGTGATTGGAAAGCCAGATCCTAACACTGGTGAAGCTGTTATATCATTTATTGTGACAAATGACCCTATCAAGGAATCGGAACTAGCGGCTTATTGCAAGGAGCACTTGGCAAAATATAAAGTACCAACTGAATTTGAATTTTTAGACGAACTCCCAAAAAATACTACGGGAAAAATACTGCGAAAAAATTTACGTGAAAAAGTGAAAAGCTAGTAAAGATTAAGATGAGAAGTGTCCTTACGTTTTCGGGACACTTTTTCCATGTATTATACGAATCAATTATTGCCATACTAGTGAAAAGAAAGGATTGATTCGTTATGACACAATCTGATCGGACGCCAGAATTAGCGACATTTACTATCTTAAATCCAGACTTCCATATGATGGATGATGTGTTGAACATGAATCCCCCAATGGAACAATCTATAGAACAACATCACGCAGATCACAATGACTCAAAACGTGACCAATAGTCACATATATATGGATAAATTGTGAACTTTTTGAATATAGTAAATTTGTATTATCTTTTTATTTAAAAATTTGGTAAATTAGTACATAAGCCTCTTCCTTTTCATGTAAAATTGAAAGGGAGATTAAAATGTTCAAAAATTATTTTATTTCATCTTATGAAATTACACCAGTAACCTTAGCTGTCATTGCTCATGTTGATGCAACTGGAAACCATGTGTCATATGTTTTAGAAGAAGAGGGGGATTATTATGTGAGTGTATCCCCTACCAAAATTATAGATCATGCATGTAAATTCTTCGGTTCTAGTTTACGAGGAAGGCAGGATGGGACAAAAGAGATTTGTGGTATCACTCATAAGGCACCTATTTCCATTGATCCGATTAGTGGGATGTATTTTTTTCCAACCTCTTCTCCATCAAGTAATAAATGTTCGTGGATTTCCCATTCCCACGTGACACATGTAAAACCAAGAAATCAGAAAGGCACTGAAATTGTATTTAAAAATGGGAAAACAGCACTGTTGGAAATGTCTCATGGATCAGCGATGAATCAATTGCATCGAACTGCTGAATTTCGCTATCGACTGGATGCTCGGCTTAAGCATTTGCGGAAGCATAATCCTGATATGGTTGCAGAGCCTTAAGCATAAATTCATGGATGAGACTTTCCACTTTTTTACGAATTGCTGGATTAAAGTAATTCCGCTTTTCTTCTCGACCTTGACAAAGAAACAAAAAGGATGTAAAGGAATCATTTTTGTTTAACGTAATCACTTGGATGTCTTTGGCTTTCATTTTTTTACGTAATTGTTTTCGTTCCTCAGTTGCTTCTGTCGTCATCGTCCCTAACAGCTCCATATATGGTTCTTTAATTTTAAAAGCACCTTCTTGAATGTGTTGTGCATCTTGTTTCATTACAACAATTGCCATAGAAAGAAATAAAAATCGTGAAGCTAATTGTAATTCTTCCTCATTGAGATAACGCATAAGGGATTCCTCCTCTGTCGGTCGAACATAAGTTCTATAATTCATTATATGATAAATGGAGAAAAAAATACACTAAAAAAATGAATAGTGAAATGGAAGAGGCATTTATGACATTTGACTAGGCATATGAAATTATTTCGCTTAAAATAAAAGGGGATCGAATAAACTATAGAGAATACGTTTTTTACATATGGATGAGGAGAATAAACAGTATGTTTCTTTACAGCATCATTTCGAATTGGAGAATTATGTATGAAAAAGATCAATTAGACGAATACATTATGCAATTATTAAAGGACTATGAAGCGTTAGGCCCTTTACCTGGCATTATATTTCCTTTTACGGAGGCGTTTCTGCCGTTTCTCCCTTTAGTCGTCTTCGTATTGGTAAATGGTGCAGCATATGGCCCGTTTGAAGGGTTTCTCTGGTCATGGATTGGTGCTAGCGTTGGGGCGATTCTTGTGTTTTTAGTTATTCGTCGATTTCGAGACAAACGTTTTATTAAGGCTGTTCGTCGCAATAAGCAGGTACAGCGCGTAACAGCTTGGTTAGAACGACATGGGTTTGGCCCACTATTCTTATTAATGTGTTTTCCATTTTCCCCTTCGTCAGTCATTAATGTGGTATCTGCGTTGTCCAATATTAGTAGACAACAATTTATTTTAGCTGTTTTACTTGGGAAGTCCGTCATGATTTTTTCGATTGCATATGTTGGGTCTAGTATCGTGGAATTTGCACAGAATCCAGTGAAGACAATTATCGTTGGGATTTGTATTGTTTTATTTTGGGTCGTAGGAAAATATTTAGAAAAACGGTTGGAGAAACGTGCCGAAAAATCCACAACGGAGTGAGAGAAGACGTAAAGACTGTCATACATTGTAAATGTCAATATATGTCGCATAACTTCTATCTTTGGTAAAATGAAGAGATAGAAGTTTTTAATGTCTAAAATGATTTTAATGAGTAGCTGATGTAAAATGCGACGTAACTCACCGTTCCGGCAGAACACTTCGCTTTCACACAGCGTCGGTTTAGTGCTTACCTTATAAGGGATATGGAAAGAAGTCACATTAAAGTTACGACGCATTATATCTAAATTATCACAGGCTATTTGAGATATAAAGCAAGATTAAACTAATCGGAAACGTGAAAGGGGATTGTAATGGGGATCCGATTTATTACAGGAAGAGCAGGTACAGGAAAAAGTGGCCGTTCATTAGATGAAATCAAAGAAAAAATTATAGAGGATCCACAAGGTCCACCAATATTTTATATCGTTCCAGATCAGATGACATTTCAACAAGAAGCTGCTCTGTTTCATGATGAAGCATTAGAAGGGAGTATTCGAGCGCAAGTGGTTAGTTTTTCTCGTCTTGCTTGGCGTGTCCTGCAAGAAACAGGTGGGGCTACAAGAAAGTTTATCAGCTCATTAGGAATTCAAATGATATTACGTAAAATTATTGAAGAGCGAGAAACAGATTGGCATGTATTTCAAAAAGCGATAGAAAAACAAGGATTTTTAGAGCAAGTGGAAGGAATGATTACGGAATTTAAACGCTACGATGTGACGCCAGAAGTTCTTCGGGGACAAATTGAACAAATTAATCAGTTTGTCCATAAGGAAGCAGAAGAAGTGGCATTACACGATAAACTAAAGGATTTAGTTTATATTTATGATCGTTTAACGGCTCACCTGAAAGACCATTACATCGATAGTGAAGACCAGTTACAACTGCTGGCAGATAAGATAAAAGAAGCATCTTTCTTAGAAAATGCGGAAATCTACTTTGATGGTTTTCATCGCTTTACACCAAAAGAATTGCTTGTTGTGGAAGCACTTATGAAAAAAGCAAAGCGTGTTACAGTTACATTGACAGTGGATCAACCAGATCAGAGCGAATTATCGGAACTGGATTTGTTTTACCAAACGAAAGAAACGTATCAATTGTTAAAAACAGTAGCCAATGAGCATAATATAGCGATTGAAAATGACATCGTATTGGATGTAGAAAAGGGACGGTTTCAGGACAAACCAGCCTTTCTTCATTTAGAACGTTATTTTAATGAACGTCCTGCACCATCGTTTGAAGGACAGGTCCCCATTCAAATTGCAGAGGCAGTTCATCCACGTGCAGAAGTAGAAGGGGTAGCACAAGAAATTATTCGCTTAATTCGAGAAGAGAACTATCGTTTTCGGGATATGGCTGTTTTTATTCGACAAACCGATATGTATCATGACTTAATTGACACCATCTTTGAAGATTATGGTATCCCAGTTTTTATCGATGAAAAGCGGCCAATGTTACATCACCCATTAATCGAACTAATTCGGTCTGTATTAGATATTGCGGAAGGGAATTGGCGGTATGATGCGATTTTCCGTGTGTTAAAGACAGGCTTTATTCCCGCAACAGATTCAAATTTCCCACTAGATAATGATGCGATTGATGAACTGGAAAACTATGTATTAGAATATGGCATTCGTTCACGAACGAGTTGGACAAAGAATGGGGACTGGATTTTTCAACGATTCCGTGGGTTTGATCAAGCTGCTCAGACTGATGAGGAAAAACGCATACAAGAACGGATTAATGCATACCGGAAACAAGTTGTCCAAGCATTAAAGCCTTTTGATGAAGCCATACGCAATGTAACGACAGTACAAGAACGATGTGAAGAAGTATATTTATTATTAGAGCACCTAGGTGTACCAGAACGACTAGAGGGAATGCGAACATTTTATGATGATATTGGCCAATTAGAAAAAGGCCGTGAACAGGAACAAGTATGGGATGCAGTCATTCAACTATTAGATGAAATGGTTGAAATGGTAGCGGAAGAGGCCATGACCTTGTCCACTTTCCGTTCGACATTGGAAGCTGGGTTTGAATCATTGACCTTTTCCCATGTTCCACCAAGCATGGATCATGTCATTGTTGGTACGATTGATCGCTCCCGTATAAGTGGGGTCCGTAGTGCCTTTTTACTCGGTGTGAATGATGGGGTATGGCCAATAAAGCCACAATCAGAAGGGATGATTAATGAACAAGAACGTGAATTACTGCGTGATCATGGCTTACAGTTAGCTGAGAGTAGTAAACGACAATTATTAGATGATTGGTTTTATATGTATATAGCCTTTACAGCAACTAAGGATCGTTTGTGGGTTAGTTATCCACTAAGTGATGAAGAAGGGAAGGCAAAGATGCCATCTCAATTAGTGAAACGACTGGAGGATTTATTCCCAGTTTGCCAAGATCACTTGCTTTTACAAGACCCAGATGAGTTAGTAGATGCTGAACGCTTTATCACAACACCATTGAAAACACGTGCAGCGTTAACAGCACAATTAGCACGTGAACAAAAGGGATATCCAATCAAACCCGTATGGCGACATGTTTTAAACTGGTATGTGACACATCATGAGAAATATGATACAACCTATCGTATTTTACAAAGCTTATTTTATCAAAATCAGCCAGTCAATTTGGAAAAAGAAACAACAGAACAATTATATCCGAAACAATTAAAGGCTAGCGTTTCTCGATTTGAAATGTATCATCGTTGTTCCTATCAGCACTTTGCCAATTACAGCTTGGGCTTGGCAGAACGTAAAACGTATAAGCTTGACGCACCAGATATTGGTCAGTTGTTCCATGAAGCATTGAAAAAAATTATGGAATGGATTCAAGCGGAAGGAAGAGAATTTGCTAGCTTGACGAAAAAAGATACCAATCAGTATGCACAAAAGGCGATTACGAATTTAGCACCAATTTTGCAACACCAAATTTTACACAGTTCGAATCGTTATCAATATATTCAACGGAAACTACAGGAAGTCATTGCGCGTGCTACCTATGTGTTGAGTGAACAAGCAAGACATAGTGAATTTTCGCCAGTTGGACTTGAGCTTGGCTTTGGGATGAATCAACAAGATAGCCTACCACCAATTACCTTATCCTTGGCAAATGGCTATGAGCTTTTGTTACGAGGTAGAATCGACCGTGTTGATAAGGCACAGTATGAAGATAAGCTAATGCTACGAATTATTGATTATAAATCAAGTGAAAAAGACATTAATCTAGTGGAAGTATATTATGGACTAGCCTTACAGATGTTAACGTATTTAGATGTTATCTTAACACATTCGGAAACATGGCTTGGGATGAAGGCAACCCCAGCTGGTGTGTTATATTTCCATGTCCACAACCCGTTAATTAAGGGACAACCTGGAATGACAGAAGAAGCAATTGAAGACAAAATTAGAAAAGAATATAAGATGAAAGGGTTACTCTTAGAGGATGAACAAATTGCGCAATTAATGGATACCTCTCTTGCTAGTGGATCTAGTGATATTATTCCTGCGGGGATTAAAAAAGATGGTACGTTCAATAAAAACTCTAAGGTACAGGATGAAGCGACATTTGGTCGACTGCAGCAACATATTCATCACATTATGAGCCAAGCTGGAATTGATATCACAAATGGTGGGGTGCACTTAAATCCATACCAACATAAGCAAAAAATACCATGTACGTATTGTCCGTTTCATGCCGTGTGTCAATTTGACCCAACCCTTAATGACAATGATTACCGGAGACTGAAGGATTTGCAGGATGATGACATTTTAGAACGTGTCCAGAATGAGGGGGACAATGAATGGTAAATTGGACAGAAGAACAAGAACAGGCGATTTACACAGATGGAAGTGATATATTAGTTGCCGCAGCAGCAGGGTCAGGGAAAACAGCTGTCCTTGTGGAGCGAATTATCCAAAAGCTGTTGAATAAGGAGAAACCAGTCGATATTGACTCGTTGTTGGTTGTCACTTTCACCAATGCTGCGGCACAAGAGATGCGGAATCGGGTTGGATTGGCACTAGAACAAGCATTAGTGGATGACCCAACATCAAATCATTTAAAGAAACAATTATCACTATTGCAACGTGCATCAATCTCAACACTTCACTCGTTTTGTTTAGAAGTCGTAAAGCAATATGCCTATTTACTGGATATCGATCCTTCTTTCCGGATTGCCGATGATATGGAAGCTGATTTGTTAAAACAAGAAGTGATGGCAGACTTATTTGAGGATTGGTATGGAACAGAAGGGGAAGAACAAGAGCAATTTTTTGCTGTGGTAGATCGTTTTTCCAATGATCGTAGTGATACCGCGGTAGAAGAGCTTGTGCTAAATTTGTATACTTTTGCCATGCAAAATCCGCGGCCAGAAAAATGGCTTACCCAATTAGCAGACGTCTATGAGATCCCAACAGATTGGAAAGAGTCTGATCTCTCTTGGTTAGAGATCGTGAAAAAAGAGGTTGTTAGTAATTTAGATGCGATGGAACAAGAAATTGAATTAGCCTATAAGTTAACACGCGAAAGTGATGGTCCTTATCATTATAGAGAGGCATTGGATCAGGATTGGGAAATGTTACAACAAGCGCGACACAACTTGCATTCCTGGGATGCGTTACAAGAAGTGATAGCTACAGGTAAATTTGCAACCCTTTCACGTAAACGTGTTGACTGTGATAAAACGAAACAAGAAAGGTTCAAGGCGTTACGAGAAAACTATAAAAAACGTTGGTCAGAGATGAAGAATGACTTGTTTAGCCGAAAATTAGAAAGCCATATAGAAGACATGCGTACCCTAGCTCCTGTGGTTCGCCAGTTAGCAGAGTTAGTAAAACAGTTTAACGACCGTTTCACAGGTGAGAAGCGAGAGCGTGGCATTGTGGATTTTTCTGATTTAGAACATTTATGTTTAACGATTTTGATGGATGATTCATCAACAGATGATAACCCACGTCCTTCCGATGTCGCTTTGCAATTTCAGCAACAGTTTACCGAAGTGCTTGTGGACGAGTATCAAGATACAAATCTTGTCCAGGAAAGCCTTTTACGTTTAATTAGTGATCAAGAAGGTCCTGGAAATATGTTTATGGTTGGGGATGTGAAACAGAGTATCTATCGTTTTCGTCACGCGGAACCAACTTTATTTATTGACAAATACAAACGTTTTGCAGCAAGTGATCATCCAGCAACTCGAATTGATTTAGCACGGAACTTTCGTAGTCGGGAACATGTATTAATAGGTGCTAATTATATATTCAGACAAATTTTAGATGAGGATCTAGGTGAAATTAACTATGATCAAGATGCCGAATTAATCTATGCTAATCACATGTACGATGAATTGCCACACACAGATGCAAACCCAGAACTTCTTATTATTGATCGAGAGGCTAAGGAGGAACAAGAGGAATCAGAGGGTCAAAAAGAAAGCTTTGAGGATTTGGAAAAAGCACAGATAGAAGCACGTGCTTATGCTGCCAAAATTAAACATTGGATTGGACAAGGAACCGAAGGGCCAATGCAGGTTGTGGATAAAGCAACTGGATCGCAGCGGGATATCCAATATCGTGACATTGTGATATTACTAAGATCCATGACATGGGCGCCAACGATTGTAGATGAACTGAAAAAGCAAGGTATCCCCGTATATGCGGAGTTGTCAACAGGATATTTTGAAGCAATTGAAGTGAAGATTATGCTTAGCCTGCTTAAAGTAATTGATAATCCAAGACAGGATATTCCATTAGCCTCTGTGTTACGGTCACCTATAGTTGGGTTAAATGAGGAAGAATTAGCACAGATTCGCTTAGCTGATCGCAAAAATACGTATTATGATGCCTTGAAGAAATACCAAAAAGAACACACTGGGACACTTACGAAAAAAATTGATTATTTTATCGCGTTGTTAGAGGAATTTCGCCTAGCTTCTAGACAAGGTGCTCTCTCTGAACTGATTTGGGATATTTATCGCAAAACAGGTTATTACGATTTTGTAGGTGGGATGCCTGGTGGTCGCCAACGTCAAGCAAATTTAAGAGCATTATATGACCGTGCGAGAGGATATGAAGCAACCTCATTTCGTGGTTTATTCCGGTTCTTGCGTTTTATCGAACGGATGGAAGAACAAGGCGATGATCTTGGTGCAGCACGTGCCTTAAGTGAGCAAGAAGATGTGGTTCGAATCATGACCATTCATAAAAGTAAGGGTCTAGAATTCCCTGTTGTCATCCTTGGTGCCATGGCTAAAGAATTCAATTTCCAAGATATTAAACAGCGCTATTTGTTGCATAAGGATCTTGGACTTGCTACTAAATTTATTGATCCTGTCAAACGGATAACATATGATACGTTGTATTTGGAAGCAATGAAAAAAGAGAAAGAACGCGAACTGCTATCAGAAGAAATGCGTGTCTTATATGTTGCGTTAACAAGAGCAAAGGAAAAGCTATTGATGGTAGGAAATGTTGCCTCTATTGAAAAGAAACTAGAAAAGTGGCAGAGCATGGTCGATCACGCTCAATGGGTTCTCCCAGCATATTTTCGAAAAAAGTCGAAAACGTATCTTGATTGGGTAGGACCAGCCTTAATTCGCCATCAACAAAGTGATGTGCTACGTCATGATGAATTGAATGATGCTGTGTTAGAAGAAATTCGTATTGATCCATCCGAATGGCAAATTACAATTGCTCATGGTAGTGAATATACGAACCTATCGGAGGCGACCGAAAAGCCAAGTGAAACAATCGAAAAAACAATTCGAGATTGGGAGACGTTGCCAGTAGATGATGGGAGTTTAGATCAGTATGTTTCTGATCGACTTGATTATGAATATCCCTATCAAGAAGCAGCTAAATCCCGTGCAAAACAAACTGTTACAGAAATTAAGCGACAACGCGAGATAAAAGATGAATATAGTGCACAGGAATTATTTAAACCATTCCGCGCTCCGATTGTGAAACGACCACAATTTATGCAAAAGGAAAAAAAGATATCAGCAGCAGAACGTGGAACCGTCATGCATACTGTTATGCAGCATATTTCGTTTGAAAAGCCATTAAACGAACAAGAAATCCGCGAATTTCTAGAATCACTAGTTGCTCGTGAAATTTTAACAAGTAGTGAAGCAGATGTGGTGGATGCACAGGCCATTCAAGTGTTTTTTAAATCAGATTTAGCGATTGTGTTGCAACAGGCTACCACCATTCATCGTGAAGTGCCGTTTAGTCTGTCATTACCAGCAAAAGAAGTATATGCGAATTGGTCAAGTGACACAGATGAAAATGTATTAGTTCAAGGTGTCATTGATTGCGTAGTGCCAACAGATGATGGGTGGATGATTATTGACTATAAAACAGATGCGATTGATGAGGAAGTAACAGAGGAACTGAAGCAAAAATTAGCAAAACGGTATGAAACCCAAATGAAATTGTATCGCGAAGCCTTAGAAAAAATTTGGAAACAACCAGTAACAGCGTCGTTTCTATATTTCTTTGCCTTACAAGATAGTATTGAACTTGATTAATAGTTGGACTGAGCTTGACTGGTGCAAAGAGACCGAGCCTCAGCATATGTTAATAAGTAGCTCACTTATGATGGAGAAAATCTAAATTAACAATCGAAATGGTATATCAAATCACATTAGTGATTGGTATGCCATTTTTAGTTGATATAACAAAGCTTATTAATAAATAACCTCTCTTTTAACAGTAAAAATAGGACTCGAATTACATATTGCTAACAGGCGTTGGTAAAGTGGAAATTAGAATATATTTGTCCTTCATACAGTGTCAAGGTCAATTGCATCGAACAATGATAGGGAATCAGCCGATAGACAGGTTGTCAAGACCGATCGTATTTTGAGAAAGTTTTGTCCGTCATCACCCATCTTTGGCCCTTTGTTGGTAAAATCTTATGCTATTCGTTATGTGATTTATCGCTTCCTCCAAGGTAAGTGAACTACTTAATATGTTAGGGATGGTCTCTTTTTGCTCTTGTGGTTTTGGCACGTAGACTTAACCTCCGTGAACGACAACTGAACGTTGCCACGTGACAACCGAACCTCGCCTCACGATGACCGATTCTCATCACACAGGTAGACCAAGACTCGCTTTATACAAAATAATTAACTAAATGTGTCGATATCGTTACAAATTGTAATATTTATAAAAAGCGTTAAAACCTTGTCCTGACAGGGGTTCTAACGCTTTTATAATGTGTTTGTAGAAAAAAGCACTCTAAAATCTAAAGGGTGTTAGCAAAATCACACCCTGTTGTGATTGAATTCACTTCGATGAGAACGATTCCCAAATAAGATGTAAGTAAGAAATCTAAAGGGAGGTTGATTTTCATGGAAATGAATAAAGTTAACCCTGAAGAGCAAGTTGGCAAAAATGAGGAACAAGAGCATTCAAACAAAGGAGCTTTTGCTTCATCCATGATTTTTGTTGGAGGATTTATTTTTCTATTGTATATAGCAATTTATTGGTTGTATATGGCTCAAGTTAATATTTAAAAGGAGGAAGAAGATTATGCATCGTCATGAGAAAATATGGTTAACGTTAAGTACTGCAATGATTGTTGGATTTTTTCTAATCGCAGGCTATCAAACATTTGCATTAGAAATGGGACCGCCAAGTCACTCAGAAACCATTGATCCGCAAAAAGTAGATGAAATAGAACCATTTGATGAGCCTGGTGTCTATGAAGTAGGCGAGAATAAATATGAAGTAGTGATGACACTTCAAATATTTTCATTCACGCCAAATGAGATCGAGATTCCAGCAGGTTCTGAGGTAACATTTACAATGACATCAAAAGATGTAACACACGGCTTTCAAATTGCTGGCACAAATGTGAACGCAATGGTTATGCCAGGATATATTTCGAAAATTACGCAAACATTTAATGAACCAGGTGAATATTTAGTGCTATGTAACGAATATTGTGGCGCTGGTCACCAAATGATGTCTACGACCATTACGGTTAAATAAAGGAGGGAAGTCAGATGGCTTTAGCTGAAACAATTAAAACGAAAGCAAACGAAGCGATGGGTGTTAACCCTTTAGATGCTAAAATATCGAAATCATATTTTACTGTAACTTTTCTAGCATTATTAATTGGTGGTATTCTCGGTTTAGTTCAAGGACTGAACCGTGCTGGATTATTTGAATTACCATCATGGTTAAATTACTATCAAGTATTAACAGCACATGGACTATTGCTTATTCTCGTATTTACTGCATTCTTCACCATTGGCTACTTCTATGCTGGTTTATCCCACACATTAGGTGGATTACTACCGAAAGTAAGAAAGATGGTATGGATCGGTTTTTGGATGAAGATTGTTGGGTTCGTATTTGCAGTTGTTCCAATCATTATGAATGAAGCATCTGTTATGTACACATTTTACCCACCAATGGCAGCATCACCTTGGTTCTATATCGGATTAGTATTTATTGTATTAGGTGTATGGATGGCTGCATTCGGTGCATTTATCCAAGTTGCTAACTGGAGAAAAAATCATAAAGGGCAACATCTACCAATTCTTTCATTCTTTGCAACTGGTGTGTTTGTACTATTATTCTTCTCAAGTATTCCAGTAGCAATCGAAGTGTTCATGATTATTCCATGGGCATTTGGCTGGATGGAAACAATCAACGTTATGCTAAGCCGTACGTTATTCTGGGCATTCGGGCATACATTAGTTAACATATGGTATATGACAGCACTCTCAGCATGGTATGTTATCATACCTAAAGTTATCGGTGGTAAACGCTTTAGTGATACATTAACTCGTGTTGTCGTTATTTTACTAGTTGTTTTAAATATCCCTGGTGGATTCCACCATCAAATCATTGACCCAGGTATCTCTGAATCAGTTAAATATATGCACGTATTCATGAGTTTAGCAGTTGGATTCCCATCATTAATGACTGCTTATGCAATGTTCTCCGTATTTGAACGTACAGGACGTGCAAAAGGAGCTAAAGGCTTATTTGGATTCTTTAAAAAATTACCATGGGGCGATGTTCGCTTCCTAGCACCATTTATCGCAATGGTTGCATTTATCCCTGCTGGGGCAGGTGGTATTGTTCAAACAACAAACCAATTAGACCAAGTAGTGCATAACTCATTATGGATTGTTGGTCACTTCCACTTAACATTAGCAATGACAGTAGCACTAACATTCTTTGGTGTTGCATACTGGTTAATTCCACGGTTATCAGGACGTGTACTAACTAAGAAAATGAATAAAATAGGTGTTATCACAACAATCATATGGACAATTGGTATGTCCACTATGGCGATTGCAATGCACTTAGTAGGATTATTAGGATCACCAAGAAGAACTTCTTATACAACTTATGGTGATAATGCAACAGCATTAGGATGGGATCCATATTTAATCTTCTTAGCTGTTGGAGGCACACTCTTAATTGTTGCTGTAGTTATGCAAGTATATAACATGTTCCACTTAATGTTCCGTGCACCTAAAGGTGAGGAAGAATTTCCAATTGGAGAAGAAGAAGAGAATGCAAGTAAAACACCGTTCTGGACAGAACGCTGGAGTCGTACTATTTTAATTATGCTTATTATTGTAGCAATGGCTTACGTAATTCCAATAGTAGACTTCATCGGCGACCCAGGATCACCACCATTCAAAACATGGTAAACAGTAAAAGTTGCTTGCCCATCAATAGTGGTTCGTCGTACAACAAAAAGTGGTGACATTAGTCGAACATACTAAAAACGATTGTCATTAGATGTAATTTAAAAGCAACAAGGGATAGCTTATCTGCTCGGGCTATCCCTTTTTATTCAAATATATGTTCAAAGAGTCACAAGTTTAACACTATTTAGGATAATAAAACGAAAATAAATATCATCATCATTTATTAGACAGTTTTTTCCTGCAATTAACGTACAACATGGCTTTTTTAAAAGATATCATGAGGAAGCTAAGATTTTGAAGGAAGTGATTGTGATGATCAAAAACAGGCATAATACGATCGCGATAATCGTTGTCATCTTATTTGGTGTTGCGTTATTTTATATTGGCACAGATGGATTTCAAGCATTTACAGCAGAAACGGCAAGAACAAATGATTTACTCGAGGAACAACCAAAGTTTCCAGAAGTAACATTGGAAGATAGTAAAGAGCGCGTTTATCCGATTTCTGATTTTGAAGGAGATTATTTATTTATTACGTTTATGTACACATCTTGTACAGATGTCTGTCCCGAATTAGAGATGAATATGCTACAAGTTTATAAGCAGCTTCCTGAAAAATATATTGGAGAGGACATTAGATTCTTAAGTATTAGCTTTGATCCAGAGCGTGATGACCCCGAAACATTAACAAAATATAGAGGATACTTTGAAAGTGATGGAGAAACGTGGCGGATGGCGCGAATCCCTGATCAAACGGAATTAGATAACTTGTTAGAAGAATTCGGCGTTATTGTTATTCCTGATGATGCTGGAAATTTCACGCATAATTCTGCATTCTATTTAGTGGATCCCGAGGGTTATTTAATTGATGTGATGGATTATAAAGAACCAGACAAAGCAGCAGAACGAGTAAAGACGATTCTTGATCAAGAAGTGGGGGGATAATAGATGACACAGGTAATCGTAGGCCTTGTTTCTTTATTGTTTCTTATGCTTCCCCCTGTTGTAGATATATTAGAATCCATTATGATTATTCATATGCACATGCAAATGCCTTTATTGGTCATTACGGGAGCACTAATGGCACCATTTTTCCAAAAAAAATTTCCTGCGTTCTTTGCTAAATTTAATACAAACGGAATTCCAGGTATCTTGCTATTTATGATTATTATGTTTTATTGGACGATTCCACGGACAATGGATGATGCACTAACGATGCCATTAGTTGAGATCTTTAAATTTATTAGTTTACCATTTTTGGCTGGTGTACCTTTACGTGACAGCTGGAATAAGCTTTCAACAGTTTGGAAAAATGTAACATTTATTATATTTTTCATTCAATTTACAGGGATGGGGATTTTATATATTGTATCACCAGTTCAATTATGTAATAACTATTTGGTCATGGAACAAGTAACCCTGGGCTGGGGGTTTATTACCATGGCAGCCGCAATACTCATTTATTTAATTCAATTACTGTTCATTAATCCATCTGATTATGAATAAAGCGGATAGCTCCAGTTGGCGAGCTATCCTTTTTATTTAGCAGAAAGCATAAAAACTTTCCTACTGCATAAGTGCAATTTAAGGCTATCGCCGAAAAGGCTTGGCTTATGCTTGGCAGATAAGAAACTACTTACTGCATAAGTGCAACTAAGGCTTTCGCCACTTGGCGACAAGCCAAGTTTTCTAATCGGGGGTAATCAAGGCGCTTCTAGCTTTTGTTCCACGTTAGGAAAGTATAAAATTTTAGCTAAGAAGTAGACTCGACGTTGCTAAAATTTTAATGTCCCAGGATTACTTTTTTTAGAATAGATGTTTTGGACGCGTAGGCCATGCTTATCAGTGCCCGAATGAGCAAGAAAAATAGCAAGAAGGTAACAGAGAGGCTCGCTAACTGATTAAAAAGTTGAATAGACAGCCGATTTTTCCTTATAACTCTCTTACTAGAAGGAAGGAGCTCCATCCATGTAGAATAGATAGGGAAGAAATAACATGGAAGGGAATTTGTATACATGAGCTTATCGACACATCCAACAAAGGAAAAACAGCGGTATGAGTGGATTGACGCGAGTCGTGGATTTGCTGTCTTTGGGATTTTTATCGTCAATATCGGTGCATTTTCAGCTCCTTACTTTCTCTATGGTGGGGAATATGATGCTTGGACATCACCAATAGATCAAGTAACACTGAATGTGATTGATATCTTCTTTCAAGCTAGTTTTTATACCTTATTTTCTATTTTATTTGGTGTGGGATTTCAAATTTTAATTGATCGATTGAAAGTAAAACAATTAAATAGTTATGCCTTTCTAAGTCTGCGATTAGTCGTATTAATAGCGTTTGGCCTATTGCATGCCTTTTTGATATGGCATGGCGATATATTGTTAACGTATGGCATCATCGGATTAATGTTATTAGCTTTTATCCATGTAAAGGATCGTACGCTTATTGCGTGGGCATTAGCATTATTGTTAGGTAGTGTCGGATTATTGACACTGGCTATGTTTACAGTAAGAGATTATTTGCAAGTCTCCAATGAAGTGGCTATCCAAACGGCAATTTTTAATTATCGCAGTAATGATCTTTCTGTAATTCTATCTCAAAATTATACGGATTGGGTTTATGGGAATGGAGGACTAACCTATCTCTTATTAGTAGGCACGATTTTGCCGTTCTTTTTAATTGGCATGTATATTGCACGAAAACGGTGGCTTCACGATCCAGCACAACATAGGTCAATTCTTGTGAAAGTATGGATAGGAAGCTTGATTTTATTTGTTTTATTAAAAATGGGACCATATTTATATGGAAATCCACTATGGTTTTCGTACATGCAGGATAATATTGGTGGCAGTGCTTCGGCATTGTTTTATATTAGTTCCATTACGTTGTTGGCGCAAACAGGAATGGGAAAAACGCTTCTTACTCCACTTACTTATGTAGGGCGGCTGGCATTGACGAATTACATCACACAATCATTGCTTAGCTTTTTCTTATTTTATGGAATTGGTCTTGGGTTATATGGCTCTATTCGTCCGGTTGTGGGTGTAGGAATCGTTGGTGTCATATTTCTTACTCAAATTATGATAAGCAAATGGTGGTTACAACATTTTCAATTTGGTCCGTTAGAATGGGTATGGAGAAGTGCTACATACCTAAGGTTACAACCTTTACGGAAAAAGCGACTACGATGATGACTTAAGAGTAAGTAATTCGGATTCTGAGTACAAAATATGAAATAGGACATTAATGGCAATAATATTTAATAATAAAGGAGGGGAGTTTTTTGGCTTCAACTACCAAATTACCGCTAACACGTGAGGAAAAATTAAAACTTAGAAAAGCTAAAGTCAAAATAAGCGAACTACACACTTTTAATACAGAACAAATAGCTTATATGTTAAATATTTCACTAGAAAAAGCTAAGATTTATAACGGGTTAGCTCAATTTCAAACTGTTCCCTCTATTGGGTATCAATTAGCTGAAAAGTTGGTGTTTAACTTGAGTATTTTTTCATTAGCGGAAATAAAGGACAAGAGTGGTGCTCAAATTTTTGACCAATTAGAAAAACAATTAGGTGTATGGACTGATAGTTGTGTTGAAGACCAAATTCGTTGTGTGATTAACTATGCAAATAACCCCATGAGTAGTAAAAAATGGTTTGACTTCACTGATGAAAGAAAAGCATATCGAGAAAAAATGGGGTACCCAGAAAATAGACCAATAAAGGCTTGGTATGAGAAAGAGTCCAAATTGTCTTAAGAAAGTAGGGGTAGTGCTATGAAACGAACTAACGATTTTCAGCCACTCCCAAAAACGCTTTATCACAAACCAACAATAGAATTAGCCAAAAAACTGCTCGGCTGTCTTTTAGTGAAACGAACAGAAGAAGGAACAGCGTCTGGTGTCATCGTAGAAACAGAGGCCTATTTAGGAGCAGAGGATCAAGCAGCGCATAGTTTCCAGCGTCGCAGAACAAAGCGGACCGAAATCATGTTTTACCCAGCAGGACATGTATATACCTACCAGATGCACACCCACACCCTTGTGAATGTAGTGAGTGGCGAAAAAGATCAGCCAGAAGCGGTACTCATACGAGCTGTGGAGCCTTATACTGGTATTGATATCATGTTAAAAAGAAGGCCAGTGAAACAGTTTCAAAATCTGACAAGTGGACCGGGTAAACTAACAAAAGCATTGGGAATTAATATGGAGGATTATGGCGGCACATTTTTTGAACCACCACTATGGCTAGCAGAGGGAGTTGTTCCTAATCGTATTAAGCAAGGTAGGAGAATCGGAATTGATAATGCTGGAGAAGCAAAGGATTACCCATATCGATTTTGGGTACCAGGTAATCCGTTTGTTTCTAGATAAAGAGGATGACCAACCATTTGGGGGAATCCTGAACCTCGTGTTTAAAAACTGAACCTTGGACGAGAATTCCCGAATCCCTTGCCAGAAAACCTGAACACCCCTCTTGCGGAAAACACACTTATTAGAATGATAGTTTGATATAATAGGTCAAAATGAGAGTAAAAGAGTGTGTGAAAAAGATAGATAGCAGGGGGATATGAGATGAAAAAGAAAATACTTCTTATCCTAGGGAGTCTTATGACGATTGTCATCATCGCATTAGGATTTGCTGGGAACTATTTTTATGGAGAAGGGATTAAACGCGGAACCGAGGTTGAACTCCATCGGGAAGAATCGGATGTTAATGCAGAGGCTAGTAAGGAAGATCAAATGCTCTTGAAGGAAGCAAACGAATGGTTTGATGAGCAGGATACCAAGAACATAGAAATAACCTCTTATGACGATTTGGATCTAGTAGCACAATTCATTGAAAATGATGCTGCAGAACAGAAGGCGGTTATTCTGGCCCATGGTTTCCGGAGCACAGGTGATGATATGGGAAAACTAGCTAAGCTTTATTATGAGGAAGGGTTTGATATTTTGTTGCCTGATGCCAGAGGTCACGGGAACAGTGACGGAGATTACATTGGATATGGGTGGCATGATCGGCTGGATGTTGTCGATTGGATTGACTTTTTAATAGAAGAGCAAGAGGCAGACACGATTATCTTACACGGTAACTCGATGGGAGCTGCAACGGTTCTAATGACAAGCGGAGAAGATCTGCTAGAGCAAGTGAAGGGAATTATCGCGGATAGTGGCTATAATACAGTAAAAGAAGAGTTAGCACATCAATTGAACCATATATATGGATTACCAGGATTTCCATTGTTGGATGTAACGAGTCTCATCACACAAATTCGTGCGGGTTACTTTTTAGGAGAAGCCTCAGCTGTTGAGCAAGTGAAGCATAATACACGTCCGTTGTTGATCATTCATGGGGAAGATGATGACTTAGTGCCGACATCGATGGCACATGATCTTTATGATGCAGCAGGTGGAGAAAAGGAATTATGGCTCGTACCTAATGCTGGACATACGAAAGCATTTGATATTGTAACAGGAGAATTTCAGGATCGAGTAAAAGTATTTCTGGATAATGTTTTGGACGAATAGTCAGTGAGATGATTCGATAACAAGGGTGCAGTTCTCGTGATGGGCTGCACTTTTTTAGTATAGTAGATGTTCGTACACACCCAGATTTTCCATCACAACGTAATGTTCATATTTTTTCCATTGATTAACCAACTCGTAAGCGGGTATGGTAAAAGGAAGGAGGGATATTGATGCGTTATGTCATTATTGGTGGTGTAGCGGCTGGCATGAGTGCCGCAATGGAAATTATCCGGACAGACGGAAAAGCAGATGTGACGGTATTGGAACGTGGGGAGGATTATTCCTATGGGCAATGTGGGTTGCCTTACGTTATTGATGGTGTGATTCCTTCGATCGATAAGGTGATTGCTCGAAGTGTGGATACATTTCGGGAAAAGTATAACATCGATGCAAAAGTCAATACGGTTGTCACCCAGGTTGATGGCGAAGATCAGGTTGTCTATGGGATTCATACAGAAACAGCCGAGGAGTTCCAGCTATCCTATGATCGCTTACTGATGGCGACTGGATCAGACCCTATCGTTCCGTACTGGGAAGGTATTCATCTAGAAGGTATACATACATTAAAAACGTTAACAGACACGAAAGGTATCTTAAAGGATATTGGTGATGATATCAAGCATGTCACGATTGTCGGTGGCGGCTATATTGGCTTAGAAATGGCCGAAAGTTTTAGAACGCTAAAAAAGGAAGTGAGCCTTATTCAACGGGGAGACCAGCTTGCACCAATCTTTGATAAAGATATGGCATCCCATATTCATGAAGAAGCGACCAAACACGGCATCGACCTGAAGCTAGGCGAATCAGTGGAAGGTTTTTCTGGTAAAAAGCGGGTAGAAAAAGTGCTAACCGATAAGAGCTCCTATGAGACAGATTTAGTCTTGCTGGCGATTGGTGTTCGGCCAAATACAGGTTTTTTAAAGGATACTGGGATCCATATGAATGGACAAGGTGCGATTCATGTAAATGCATATATGGAGACATCCATTTCAAATATTTATGCTGCTGGGGATTGTGCGACTCATTATCACATTATCAAACAGCTGGATGACCATATTCCGCTTGGTACCACCTCTAATAAGCAAGGACGTATTGCTGGTGCCAATATGGCGGGTAATCCGTTATCTTTTAAAGGGGTTGTGGGAACTTCCATCGTAAAATTCTTTGATTTAACATTAGGACGGACAGGATTAACAGAAGAAGAAGCCAAACACTTAAACTTTCCATATGATGTGCAAACTGCCAAAGCCAATTCCCATGCAGGGTACTATCCAGGTGGGAAAACGCTGCATCTTAAGCTCGTCTACCACCAGGAAACAAAACAGCTGGTTGGCGGTCAAGTAATCGGGAAAAAAGGTGTCGATAAGCGAATCGATGTGCTGGCAACGGCACTGTATAATGAAATGACGATCCACGAGCTGCTGGATTTGGATCTGGCATATGCTCCGCCGTATAATGGGGTCTGGGATCCAATTCAGCAAATGACTCGAAAAGTGAAACGTTAATAATCTGTAACTGCATTTCATCAGGCAAAGGCTATCGATTTCGATAGCCTTTTTAGAAAGGTAAGAAACAACCATGGCTCGCCTTGAGCTAGCCACCATCTATCATGAAAATGGATCACTAACCTAAGGAGAGTATAGTATAAAAAGTTGGCCTCATTACTGCCTTTTATAGGAAAGCCCACGTCCAGCTTCGAGCGATTGACGTCCTAGTGCCGATAGACACAAGGACGCACGAGTTTTCATCGGCCAGCACCTACCCCCTCGAGGTCATAAGTGTAAAATAGATATTGTGAACGATTATACTTAAACTAACTAGGCAGGATTATGCAATAGCCGATATCAGATTTTTCAACGTGTATAATCTTTTTTGAATTTTTATGTATGGTTTACGCTACATTTTGTATATGATAATACACTTTTGAGGTGGGAAGTTTGAAAAGAGGAAAAGTTATAAATAATGTTCGAGTATTTCGAAGAACACTTGATATGACTCAAGAGGAGCTAGCCAACAAAGTAGGTGTGCATAGACAAACTATTATTTCTATTGAAAAACAAAAATATGAACCAGCAATAGGTGTAGTTTTGACAATATCAGAGGTTTTGAATAAACCAATTGAAAAATTATTCTACCTAGAAAAAGAAACGAATGATTAACTTTATATGAGGAGATTTTATGCGTTTAAGAAAGTGGATGCTTTTAATTGTTTATATATTTTTTTTCTTATCCTTTGGATATTTAAGTTTTTCAGAATTTATGGATAAGGACAGTTTCTGGGTTTTATGGGGATTAGTTACTCTTGGTATGGGATACCAAATAATCAGTTTCTTAGTTAAGAAAAAAGAAGATGGATGGAATAGTACCTATGTTGTTGCTGATGACCGTATTTTTCGCAAAATCATCAATTCACTTGCCCTTTCATATGTATTTATGCTGGGTTTCTTATTGATTGGAACAATTGGATTATATAATGGATTCATTTCGGGGCACCCCGTTAATATTATGGTGGGAGCAATTATTTCAAGTTTGTTAGTTTTTATGATTTCTCAAATTGTACAACGGTTTATAGGGTGAACTCAGATACTAAATTCGCTTCTTGGTTAACAAAGCAGGCTGTTCAGCGTCAGGAAAGGGGAAATGTTTAATATGACTAATAATAAAACAAATAAATTTAATTTATGGATTCCATTGTCATTATTATTTATCAACATTATCTTAATTTCTTTTATGATTGAAGAGTAGATGGGTACTGCTGCACCCATTTATGGAGCTTTTGCCTTTTTTACACCGATAATTGGTGAAGTTTCCCTGCTGTATATTAGGAAATATACAGCAAAATCCATAGCAATGACTCAGTTACGATGAATTTTTACTAGCTTGATTGGATATTCGTTTTATGATGTAACTCACTTGAGTAATACTTATTCTATGAGGCGAGGCGAACGTTCTGTAACGAAAATAGCTAGTTGACTATCGTTTCTTCCATAAGATAACTATCTATCTATAAATTCATAATAGAAAAGGTGAAGACCGACTCAACTTAGTCGGTCTTCTTTCTTGAAAGATAAGAATGTATAAAAATTTTGCTTTATTTTGTTCATATATAGGAACAGCCACGTCCAGCTCCAGTGCCTACCCCCTCGAGGTCATAAGTCAATCCTCTTTGTGGCAAAGAGCGCCACGTCGAGGCTTGGCTTAAACTTGGCAGATAAGAAAAACTTTCTTACTGCATAAGTGCAACTAAGGCTTGTCACCACTTGGCGACAAGCCGAGTTTTCTAATCGGGGGTGATCAAGGCGCTTCGCTTTTCTTACTGTTTATACTGATATTAAGTGTATAATTATTGTTGTTTTGTTTTTTATTGTTTTCACATTTTCTCGCTATCTGAACTTATGCTTCTAAAACAGATTTAATCTGGTTTAATGCCCAATCTAAGTCTTCTTGTTCAATAATGAGTGGTGGTGCAAATCGAATCACGTTTTCATGTGTTTCTTTACATAATAAGCCTTTTCCTTTTAGTTCCTCACAATAAGGACGAGCAGCTACAGTTAGCTCGACTCCAACAAATAGGCCTTTGCCGCGAACTTCTTTTATTTTAGGGTTGTTAATTTTACGAAGTTCGTCCATCATGTAGTTTCCAAGCTCTAAGGAACGGTCTGCCAATTTTTCTTCTTCTAGTACTTCTAAAGAAGCAACAGATACAGCACATGCTAATGGATTTCCTCCAAAAGTTGACCCATGGGAACCAGGGTTAAAGACGCCAAGGATTTCTTTATTTGCGACAACACAGGATATTGGGAAGACACCACCACCTAATGCTTTTCCTAAAATAAGAATATCAGGTGAAACATTTTCCCAGTCACAAGCAAACATTTTGCCAGTACGAGCTAGGCCTGCTTGGATTTCATCTGCCATGTATAAGACGTTATTCTCTTGGCAAATGTCATAAGCTTCTTTTAAAAACCCTTCAGGTGGCATTACAATTCCAGCTTCCCCTTGAATTGGTTCGAATAAGAATCCAGCTGTATTTTCTGTAATTGCTTCGCGTAAGGCATCTGTATCACCATATGGGATGATCTTAATTCCTGGAAGCATAGGCCCAAATCCACGCTTATATTCTGCTTCAGAGGATAGGGAGACAGCCGTCATCGTACGACCATGGAAATTGCCTTCACAAGCAATAATCTCTGCTTTATCTTCTGCAACACCTTTCACATCATATGCCCAACGACGTGCAGCTTTGACAGCAGATTCGACGGCTTCTGCACCAGTATTCATCGGTAATACCATGTCTTTGTTCGTTAATTTACAAACCTTTTCATACCACGGGCCTAATTGATCATTATGAAAAGCGCGTGATGTTAACGTAACAGCATCTGCCTGTTTTTTGAGTGCATCAATGATTTTGGGGTGACGATGTCCTTGATTGACGGCAGAATAAGCACTTAGCATATCCATATAGCGATTTCCTTCTGGATCCTCTACCCATACACCTTCTGCCTTTGCAACAACAACTGGAAGTGGGTGGTAATTCTTTGCACCATATTCTTGCGTTTGATCGATTATCTCTTGACTCGTATGAACCATACAATCCCTCCATATTATTTAACAATTTCTACTATTTATTATACCAGTTTTTTATCCATTTTACTGCTTACACCGTGAAAAGGTTTTTTATATGATTTTCGATTACTTCCATGGTATGATAACGATAGTAAATTTACAAAAAATATTGTTATAGGAAAAGATACAGGAGGTTGTAGAATGACACATATGCACATCACGTCATGGGCATTAGCTCTTATTTTGTTTATTATTGGACTTGTTATGTATAAACAAGGAAATAATAAGCCAGCAAAAATCATTCACATGGTGTTACGATTAATTTACTTATTGATTTTGTATACTGGTGGAGATTTAATTGCCAACTATTTCGGTGGCAGTGACTATATGGCAGAAGCGATTGTGAAAGGACTTGCTGGGGTTTGGGTTATCGCAGCAATTGAGATGATTTTAGTCAAAACGAAAAAAGATAAACCTGTGAAAAGCTGGTGGATTCAACTAGTTATTGCGCTAGTTATTACATTAGTTCTTGGGTTCTGGCGTTTGCCAATGTAATAGAAAAGCAGTTCATGAAAAGTTGTCTTCCGTGTAGAAGACAGCTTTTTTCTAATGTGCGAAGACTTGTTTGGCACATATGGTTAATTTCGATTTCGCTATATTTTATAGTGTGTGCAGAAGTCAAGATCGGACGTAAGAATGGCATAATACTGGTTTGTTGGGATATGTTGTAGAATGAGGGTTCAGAGGTGATGTAATACATGAGGGTACCTACTAGAAAACAAATGATAGAAAACAGCTATAGCAAAAGTTTTCCTTGTTCTAGTAGTGTTAATTATGAAGGAAAATCGACAATCTGTTATCCTGTATTGACTATTAAAAAAGATGGGGAATAATAGAGAATGGATTACTTTTTAAAAAGAGAGTAGGTTTAGTATGAAGAAAATAATGATTATTGTTGCGTTCCTATTGTTATGGGTACCTGGACCAATACATGCAGAGGAACAGCGTCAGGTACATGAAGAGATTATCTATGACATTTTAGTAGATCGTTTTAATAATGGCGATGCATCGATAACGGAACAAGTGGATTTAGATGATCCATTTGCTTATCATGGTGGCGATATACAAGGGATTATCGATAAGTTAGATTCTATTAAAGAATTTGGTTTTACCACGATATCCTTATCCCCAGTAATGGCAAATGCACCTGGTGGCTATCATGGGTATTGGATTGATGATTTTTATAAAGTGGACGAGCAATTCGGAACAATGGAGGATGTGAAACGCTTAGTAGCAGAAGCACACGATCGTGATATGAAGGTCATTTTAGAATTTGTCCCTAATTATGTAGCTAATACACATCCAATAGTTGAAGATCCAGAACGAGAAGATTGGATCATAGAAGGGGATAAACCAGCACATGCGTATTTGGACCAAGTGGTACGCTTAAATCATGAAAATGAGGAAGTACAGCAATTTTTAATAGATGCTGCAACGTTTTGGATAGAAGAGGCAGCTATAGATGGACTGAAATTACATGCAGCAGACCAAGCAGCTCCTGATTTTTTGGAAACTTTCACGCAAGAGCTTCGAGATGAATCGCCAGACCTATACCTTATTGCTGACGTACTAGAGACGAATGAGGATTTACAAACGATAGAGGGGATTGACTTAATTGAAAACCCTGGACTTTATGAAGCGATGACAGATGCTTTTTCCCAAGTGGATACGCCACTTACAGATCTCTTTGATGCGTTAGAGGAACAAGATAGAGGTCTACATTATGTGGATGATCCCTTTACGGAACGGTTCACAAAGGTTTTTACCGAAAATGGGAGAAATGCTGTTACTACTTGGAAATTAGCCTTAACGTTTTTATATACTACTCCTGGTGCCCCATCCATCTATCAGGGCTCTGAGCTACCAATGTCTGGTGAACCAGAAGCAGGGATGCAACAAATGGTCCAGTTTAATAGCAGTGATCCAGATTTAGAAGAAGTATATCATCGCATTGCAGCACTTCGTACGGAATTTCCTGCATTGCAATATGGGGATATGGAAGTAATTGCCTCAGAGGGAGCGATGAGTGTATTTAAGCGAACCTATGAAGGGGAAACGCTGTATATTGCGATGAATAATGGTTCTGAAACGAATATGGTCCCGATTACGGAACTAGAATCTGGAGTTGAGCTAAAAGGGCTAATGGAAGATGATATTGTTCGAGAAAGTGAGAATGGAGAATATCCACTCGTTCTCCCTCGCGAAACAGCTGATGTGTATGTTATTCAAGATGAAACAGGAATGAATTGGATGTTTATTGCTATCGTTGGTGGTATATTTCTAACCTTTGTCATAGCCGTAGTGGCTTTAACGAGGAAGCAAAAAAAGAATACAAAGTGATAAACATGCTTATCGGTCACAAATGAGTACCAAAGGGGTCGAATCAAGCCAATCATTCAATACAAATTACACAAAAAGAAAACCCTAATGACGATCGATTATTAGGGTTTTTTATTATACATATTCATGTGCGGAAACGGCACCTTTTGAATGGAGCAGGTAAAAAATTTTCCGGTATTCGTTCGCATCGATTTCACCTGCTACATATTTCATTTGATAAAAATCGAGCACATGGTGAATTGATTCTGGTTCCTGTTTTCGTTCATCTACATAGTACACAAACAATTCTTTTTCCTGCATGATACGTCCCCCTATATCCAGATTAGTGAAATGATCTTTTTATGGAATATATGAAGACAATCTGTAATCTATGATAACTTGGCACATTTTTTATGACGTGTTTATTGGTAAGAACCCCCCACATCAAGACTTCTTTGTCACAAAGCCAAGTAACCCAAGTGATAGTTGAATGAAGCTTAGTAACCAAAATAATGCTGTTGGCAGGTACCATTCTCCTACTAAAAGAACTGGAGTTAGCGCACTTAGGAAAAGCAATAGTCCCATCGTGATCGTTAGTAAAAAGAAGGTTTTATGGGTGCCTTTTTTCGTTATAAATCCATAAGTAGAAACAAAGGCATTGCCAATTCCAAAAATGATTATTCCAACTATAGCTAAACTTGACCAATTCGTAAATGGCATGGTACCGATCCATTCTGGCGGAAATGTAGCAAAAACACCACTTCCTAAAAACATCAGTATCCCGACATAAAGGGCTCCAATAGCCAAAAGTAACTGATACAAATTTGAAATGGTTTTTAATCCCATTTTTCTCCTCCTCATCAATCATGCAGTATCGTCTTTATTTCATTCATGTCATCTTTAGCCTAGTAAATGACCAATGAAGCTAATATAGGTTAAAAACACGGCTAATCCCAAAGTGAGTAGGATAGTAGCTACACTCCTACACATTCCTTTCCAACCTTCAATTCCCGAAAACCCTAATACACCTAACACGAATGTGATCAATGTACTACATAAGACTAGATTTAGAGGGTGTATCCCGAAAATCGAATAATCGATTGGACCTGAGAGGAAAATGATCCAAACGAATAGGATACAGCCTATGGAACCATTAAAAGCCTAAATGTTCAGCTTCTTCTTCATTTCAGCACACCCCTGATACAACAGATAAGCAACTCGTTAAACTGTTCGGAAATCACTACAATAGATATCAGTGGGGGAGGAGATGAATCCCAACTGATTGACGTTCACTTTATAGGTAGAGTATAACACAACATTCTTGTATAGAGAATATTGCGATAATAAATATTTCCCTATGAACCTAAAACATCACATAGTAATGTCAATAGCTGTTGTGAATGTGAATGATACTTGCTATGCTGACTTTTTAAACCAAGAGGATAATTGGTAATGTATGTTAACATAAATATAGAGTTTGTGAAAGAACGTACTTAAACTAGGCAGGTATGTTGAATAAAGTATCGTGAAAGGGAGTGGTCATCATTGGATTTTCAATGATATTTTTAATGATTATAGGCATTATTGCATTTTTAACGTTAATCGTTACTCCATTTATAGCTGTTAGAAAAAATAAGAAAGGGAAACCACCTCGAAAAATTTCTTATGTAATATTAGGGCTGTTGGTTTTGCATTGGTTATTTTTCTTAGCTAGCGGTTACGCTTTATTACCAACGAATATTGCAGGTGCCATATTTATGCCTATATGGTTAGTGTTATGTGTAGCAGGTTTGTTCATAGCTATATATGAATTTAAAAACAACAAAGGTTTTGCCATCCCAGTTGCTGGGTTAACAACAATTAGTTTATTATTTAGCATTTTCATTAACGGAATATCGAAAATGTAAATATCGCTTTCTACTCAATTAACGGGTGCGATGCTTTAACAATGGTATTCCTTGTTGAATTAAAGGGCAGAAGAGTTGAAGAAAGCTATGATACAATTTAAACAAAAAGAGAAATAAATGTGGAAGGTAAGGTGGAGATGTGAAAAAATATTATCTTGCTGTGACATATGATGTTTGTGAACATAATGATTTGTTTGAGGATATGAATGAATATCACTTAATATCACTGGATAATTTAGATAATTATGTAAAGTATTTAGCAAAAAAAGATATTGCTCCAGTAATAAAAGTCTATGTATCTGATACAAGTGATTTTAAAGAATTAAGACTATATAAAGAATTTAAATTCACGGAATATGAATGTGGATGTGTTGATTAGTTTTGAGCTAACGGCGTTTCTGGAACAAGCAGGAACACTTTTTCATTAAAGGAGCTGATTTGTTCAATAAGAAATCACAAAAGGAATGAGCATTTACTGTGAAATAAGATTTGACGTATTAATGTCTAATAAAAAAGTAATGAAAAAAATTGAGATGAAGCACATTAGCATTATTACAGGACATAAATAAAAATATATCGAGGTGTAGTTATGTGGGTAATATTAGGCGTTATTGCTATAGTAGCAACTTTTATAAATCTTTATATGTATACAGCAGGAAAGGATTATAAGCTAGCTATGGCGATGGGATTATCATTTACAGCATTAACACTTTGTGCAGAATATAGTCTTATATCTCGGTGGGTAAAAGTGGAAGATTGGGCAGCTTTATCGGATGTAGTACCTGGTATGGAAAAGGCATTATGGTTTTTGACAATTGTTTCTATCTTACTAAATATAGCACCTATATTTTTAGAACTAAAAAGTAAGAAATAATTACTTATTGTCACTTCATTTATATAATATGCAATTAATGTGTAGGTCTTTATGTATAACGAACGGTGCTCTAGTGGAAGAGGCATTTTATTTTAACAGAGAGGATAATTATATGAGTTATACATTTTATAAATGGATTGGGATAATTACTTTGGTATTTATTGGCATACTTCGTTTATTTGATTTATCTACAACAAACAGAATTATTGTAGATACTATTTTATATGCAGTCGTTATTATTTCTTTTATAGTGTATTATCGAAAGAAATTTAAGGCCGAAGACAAGTAAGAAATATTTTAGGAAAATGATATTAAACAATCGGGGTGCTTATCTTCAAGAAATAACAGCACCTTTTATCGGGGGAATTAATTGCTAGGATATGATTGGTGTCTGAAACAATAAAATAAAAAGAGAGGCGGTGAAATGATGAAATGGTCAGAGTGTAGAGAATTATACCCTAATCAATTTGTAAAGTTAAAAGTTCTATCGTCTTACATTGAAAGTGGACAAGAGTTTATTAAGGATATTGAGGTTATTAAACCTGTGTCAGATGAGTGGCCACTAAACATTTTCACAGCCAAAACCGCTTGGATAATATGATCCAAGCGGTTTTGAATGTTTATATTGTTATTGATGGTAAATGTGTTTTCGTCGGTTAATTCATCTGTTTTTTTTCGAATATTCCCCACGGTATCGGAACTACTTTTGACTGATTGACGGTGTACTTACACTTTTGTTCGTTTGCTAGTGGTATACCACATAATCAGTATGCCAAAAGCTAGAAGTGTACTTGCGACTAAAAGCCCTTCTGTATAAAACGGAATGCTTGGCAAATACATCCATTCCCATAGCCCGTCTACAAACAGTAATGCCTCATTTAAACAAAAGCCAATAAAGAAAATCATAAATCCTCGGTAAGCCAATTGAGATCTAGGAATGTAGCCTAACATACTAAAGAGGCTAAGGATAAAAATACTGACAAATCCTAATAAAGTTAAATGTAGATAGCCAATGATAATGCCTCTTGTTTCATAAACCAAATCTGCTAAATTCGGCAATATTAAACCTAACTCCATGGTACTTTTCGCTACTAATAATAGAAGTGTAATCGAAAGACTAATAGCAGCTAATTTTGGGATAGTCTTTTGAATGAAATGAAAACTCATCCAATAAGCTATAACGATAGATAAAACGGCAATCCACTGCCCAATACTTCCGATAGTTGCTAACATATGACTCCAATTCCCTAAATCAACCCATAGAATGGATAGGAAGTAGCCAGGGAACAAAGCGATGAAATATAGCCAAAATCCTGTTTTTAACAGATTATTGGATAAGGTGATTCCTTTTTTACGCAGGATGACAGTGAAAGTTCCAATGAGGAATAAAAAGAGCCATCCATTGTATTGAAAATGCAAATAGAAATAAATTGCCATATCAAAGAGATACGTATCCTTTAGCCCATTTGCAGAAATAAATCCTAATGCAAATGGCCCAATTGACGAAATAACGAGCGCAATTAAGGCACCCTTTATATACAAGGCATCTAGTCTATGGATGAATGAGCGCTTTTTTACTTGGCGATAAATAAAAATCGCTGCCCAATATTCAACGAAGATATGCACTGTTGACATAATGATTGAAAAAACGTCGTATCCCTGATAGATGAATGCCATAAACATAACAAGAGATGTGATAAATAGGGTGATCACGAGTGCAATAGCTTCTTTTTTCTGTTTTAATGATGACCATATAATAGTTAAAAAGACAAGTAATCCCCCAAGGAAAGCCCATCCTAATATGGCTAAATGGGAATGGCCATGAAGTATATTGGTATATTCAATAGCGATATTAAGATTAAAGGGAAATAACCGCATCCATACCCCTGATAAAGCGGAAATCATAAAAAAGAAAAAGGTTAGGTGTATAACTATTCTTGGCATGCTGTATACCTCCATCTGACAACTATTATTATCATGACGAATAAGTAAAATTTGTGCAATAGCATTTAAAAATTGTCATGAAACGATAACAAAATTGTGTCAGAAATATGGATGATTGTAGATGGAGGTCAGCAGTCACCAAAGTGTAGTGACCCTGTATTAATAGATGCTAAGATTAAGGTATATTCGCTGGAGACTGTGAAAAAGGCGCTGAAGTTATCCCGAAGTTACTTAAGCTTGAACAGCAGTTACTAAAGTTGCAACGCCTAAAAGCCACCCAAACAAGAAAACCCTAGGCGGAGGCACTAGAGTTTTCTACTTTCCATTTACCATTCTGGCATTTCAGGTAGTTCAACGGTCTTTACAGTGGATTCGGTTTCTATGTCATATACCTTCATCAGATCAAAAGATAGGGTGTATAGATAATCATTAACAGAAACCATTCGTTTTATTTGTGCTTCCCACTCAGGATGTTCGATATTATCATTCTGATGGGTAATCGTATCTTTTAGCGTAATCCCTGCCTCCGATGACAGCTGATAGAGAAAAGCACCTTCATATACAAAGGATTGCCGTTCATAGGTAGCATCTCCCTGTTGGACCATTTTGGTTTCATACAATTGTGCTGGGAATCCAAAGATATTTTTACTTGGATGTTGATACAATGCTTTGTGATTATGATTTAGTTCTGAGTAGGATCCACCTTCTCCGATAATTTCCGTGAATTTTTCTTGTGGATTCGTTGGATCGCTCACATCAAATATCGATAGCTTTAATCCAGCTGTACGAACAATCGGTTCAGGTCCACCAGTTTCTTCGAGTTCGGTGTGCTGTCCAACCCCAATAACATGGTTCTCATCTAACGGGTGTAGATAATTACTAAAACCAGGGATTTTTAATTCACCAAGTACCTCTGGATTTTTTGCATCTGCTAAATCAATGACATAAAATGGGTCTACTTGCCGGAATGTCACCATGTACGCCACATCATCCATAAAGCGTACACTATAGATACGTTCTCCTTCTGCTAAACCTTCAACAGCTCCAAGTGGATTTAAATCCAGATCAAAGGTATAGAGATTATTAGTGGATGGCTCATCATCTCCCCACATTTCTCCTTTTGTGGTAGCAACACGGAATGTATCATGGCGCTCATCCATGGCAAATTGATTAATTAACGTTCCATTAACTACCGTGGAAGCATGATGAGCGATTTCGCCATCACCTAGTTTAAATTGAATAATCTCGGTATTGGCAGGTTGTGTGACTGCCAATTCCGTATCATCTGATTTGGTTGATTCTGGCGTATTGTAATGGCGCGAAGCTGTATAGAGGTGGTTTTCTGACATATAAACTTGGTTGGATGCACCTAAATAGGATTCGATTGTCGCCTCTTTTTCCATATCGTTTAAATCAATGGTCGCTAACAACATAAAATTCTCACCATCACTTTCAGGGAAAAAGTACATATCGTTAAAATCAATTGGTTCTGCTTTTTTACTTGTTGCGGTATCTTTTATAAGCGGACGTACTTCGCCATTAGACGATTCTTCCTCTAAAATGTGATAGGGAGGGTGGTTGTTTGCGACTAAGAATAATTGCTGATCCATTTTACGAGAAGCCGTTAGTGATCCCTCTAGGGAAAATTCTCTAACTTTCTCTGGTGTAGATTGATTAGAAATATCATACATGTAAACGGTCGTCTGCATGTTAAGGGACGGTGGATAAATAGCCATATCAGCACGAGATGCATTCGGTTGTTCTGTTGGTTCTTCTACTTCCCGAATTGGTTTATGCTGGAATCCGATAGCAATCAATAGATCATCTTCTACAAATAATTCCTGTGTTTGAAAGGCTTCTTCTTTAATGCTACTGACTACCTTACTGTTAGATTGATCTGTTTTGGCAATAATAATATCCCGATCCCTTGCAAAATAGAGATACTCCCCATCTGTTTTCACAATATCGCCTTCATCGATTCCATCGACTTGTACATTGGTATCAGATGTTGAAGATGCCTCTGAGCCAGCACTATCATTTAGACTAGCTGTTTCATCACCCGCAGTATCAGCACTTTCTGCGTCTTCAACTGTTACCTCTCCTTGTTGTCTATTTTGTTTCATTCGCTCTTCTAGTAGTGTTAATAACTGCGTTTCATCCTCAATCCGAGGTACGTCTTTTACAGCCGTGAAATAGTGTGTATAGGGTTTCGATAAGTTTTTCCCTGATGCTGTTTCGACCTTGTTGGAAATTTGAATTTGGTATTCATCCTCAATGGTGTACCCATCTTCTGGAGGTAAAATGGTCAGTACGGTATGCTCTTCATTCCATTCGAACGTAACATCTACTGCGTTATTTTTATTTTTTACAACTACGGTATTTTCGGTAAATGTTTCTGGATTCATGCGATGGGAAAAATGAATGGTCCAATTTTTAAAAGTTGGTGCATAACTAGATGCTGAAGGAATTTGTGCGGTTATATTTGTCGAAAAAAGGGTAAAGAGCACTATACTGATCCCAACGATACTGATTACGCCTATGGTCCAATAAACTTTTTTCATTTCGTTTTCACCTCTTTGGGTTTAGGAAATAATGTTGCTTTAGTTGGTTAGACGTGGAAATTACTTTTTTGTTACATAAATGTAATAAAACAAATAAAAAAACTGTTTCAACGAAAGGGGTTGAATCAGTTTTTGGTCTACGTCTAAATATTTATCCCGCATGTGACGGGCAGTAAGACCCCCACTTCAAGATTACGAGGAGATCCAAGAAAGATAAGTGGGGATCAAACTGCCCGTATATGTCCGATCGTCAACTAACAATCAGTGGGGGAGGAAAGGAATCCCCCACTGAATGAAGTTTCACTTTATTTGTACGGGCTATTTAGGAAAAAGAGTGCAATTGTGCCAGGTCCAGCATGTGCACCAATTGTGGAACCAACCATTTCAATTTCAATAGTGTCAGCACCGAATTTTTCCTTAATCATATCGGCTAACTTCTGAGCTGTTTCCAAATCATCACCATGACTAATGCCGATTGTTTGGTTTTTGAAGTCAGTACCTCGCTCTTCCATTAGGTCAAGCATACGTTTTAATACCTTTTTGGAGCCGCGTACCTTTTCAAGTGGAATGAGTTTCCCGTCCTCAACATGGAGGATCGGCTTGATTTTCATCAATGTTCCAACAAAGGCAGCTGTTTTACTGACACGGCCACCACGACGTAAGTATTCTAGATCATCCACAGTAAATATATGCTCCATGTGTTGAGCGTGATAAGTCGCGATATCGATAATTTCATCGACAGTTGCGCCTTTTTTGGCCAACTGAGCTGCACGTAGTACCACTAAGCCAAGCCCGATCGAAGCACACTTGGTATCAATAACATGAATGGATGCATCGGGATACTCTTCTTTGACTTCCTGTTCCATCATTTTTGCTGTCTGATAGGTACCAGATAATTCTGAAGATAATGCCAAGTATACTAACGGTTGATTTGACTTAGCATAGGATGTAAATACCGCTTTAAATGTCTGCGGAGCAACCTGTGATGTTTTTGGACTTTTTCCTTCACGCATCGCATCATAAACCGTTTTAGGAGAGATGTTTTTTCCATCCTCATAATCTTTATCGTCTAACTGAACAGTTAATGGTACCATTTCAATGTCAAATTCGTTATAATGTGTTTCTGACAAATCACATCCAGAGTCAGCAAGAATTTTAATCGTCATTTTATCACCTTCATTATTAATACGTATTTTCTTTTAGTTTAAATCTATCACATGTGATAGTCAAAGTATATTTTATTAATATTTCAAAGAATAAAAAAAGTGCACTACGATTAATTAATTTATTATGCAAGGAGGTTCGTGATGTTTTTAGTAGAAGCGAAACGTATTATTGTAGTTATATTTGGTGCCTTGTTAAATGCCATTTCCTTAAATTTTTTCTTAATTGGTGCGAATGTATACGCAAGTGGATTTACTGGTGCAGCACAACTTATGTCCAGTGTGTTTAATGATTTTATTGGTATTGGAATCAGTACTGGTATTATATTATTTATTTTGAATATACCAGTTGCCTTATTAGGTTGGTTTAAGGTAGGGAAAGGTTTTACGATATATAGTATCATATCGGTTATTTTTACGACGGTATTCTTAGAGATATTACCAATTGTAACACTTTCTGAGGATATTATTCTTAATGCTGTTTTTGGTGGTGTTATTGGCGGTGCTGGTGTCGGTTTAACATTGAAATTAGGTGCTTCAACTGGTGGGATGGATATCGTAGCTATGGTGCTATCTCGTATGAAGGATAAACCAATTGGTAGTTATTTTTTAATGTTAAATGCTATAATCATTGCTTTAGCAGGAATTTTGTATGAACCAGAAAATGCGCTTTATACGTTGTTAACGTTATATGTGACTACACGCATTATTGATGCCTTACATACACGTCATGAAAAAGTAACGGCAATGATTATTACACATAAAGCAGATGAGCTCCAAAAAGCAATACATGATACAATGGTGCGTGGGATCACCATCTTGCCAGCTAAGGGTGCCTATACAAAGACAGACAAACATATGTTATACCTTGTTATTACACGTTATGAGCTATATGATTTAGAACGCATAATAGGTGAAGTGGATCCAAATGCATTTACAAACATCGTTCAGACAACAGGAATATTTGGATTCTTCCGGAGAGATTAATCGGAGGGGATGAAAGATGAAGAAATATTTGCTGCTACTGATGAGTGTTATTTTTTTAATGGCTTGTAGTGATGAAGGTGCAGAGAAAGAACAACAGGATGATTCATCTCAAGAAACAGAAGAGGATGTAACGGAATCATCAGATGATGGCACTACCGCTATATTTCAAAATATCGATATCCGTATTGTAAATAAGCAAAAGGTGTCGGTTACAGCAGAAGCGAAAGCAACAAATGATGTAATTTATTACAAAGTAGAGCATGATGGCAAGGATATTATCGAGGAAACAGAAGTCACCCTTGAGGAAGAATGGCAGGAATTTAACATATCGATCACCTTACCAGACGATGTTGTTGAGACAGAAGTGGTCCCAGTCCTTATGCTGTATGGGAAGAACGAAGCAGGGGAAATGGTCAATCCAAATTATGTTCCAATCGATTTTATTCGTCAAAGCTATTAGGGGAGTTGTTGCGCGTGTTTACTGGTTCATGTGAAAACTGAACCAAGTTGGGTAAAAACTGAACGTTACACCGAAAAAACTGAACTATGGCTTGATATTACTGAACCTTGCCGTTTGGTGCCTGAACCAAAGTAACTTAATTTATTAAGACCCAAAAAAAGACAGCCTGCAAAGCTGTCTTTTTCCATTTATTCTATGTATTAATACCCATAGCTTTCGATTACTTCGATTACTTTTGGAGAAAGTTCATCCCATTCGACATCAAACCCTTTATTAACCGTAATGAAATTTTGATAACCAAATACATTTTCCACTCCATCTAATTTCATTAAATCGTTTAAGATGTCATGTTCACTTGTATCGCCAGGCATAACAGAAATACTGTTGTCTCCTTCAAAAATTAGTTTATCTGTTGTAAATTTTAATGCATTTGGATTAGGTGTACTTTCGGCACGAATACTCATTAAATTCCCTCCTATTTGTATACATACTTATATATATCATAGCAGAAATCTATATGAGAAAAAAGAAAAATCCCCTCCCCTATCTATAAAAGTGGGGAGGGAAACATAGCTTGATCAACAATCCTCTTTCATCACATGATGTTTGATGAACTAGTAATTTCTATCACAAGCTAATTGATGCGAATCCTTAGCTTAGCTGATTGTGTTGTCTTAGTTGCTGTTCAAGTTGCTGTAGTTCTTGCTGTTCTTCTGGAGTTGACGCATCATTATAAGCAGACTGAATAGCTGCTTGTGCCGCTTGTTGGTCTTGTTGGTTTGGATTCCCTTGACCATTTGTTATACGTTGTACTGCTTGACGTGCTTGTTCAAATAAGTTGTTGTTGTTATTGTTTGCCATGTTAAAAACCTCCTACTGTGTGGTGATCCGCTTCCTCACGTTTTCGTTCCTTATCACTAAAGCGTGATTTATACGGAAAACGCTCAGCATGCTTCTGTACTGCTTCAGCACCTTGATGGGTTAATCGCTTGGACTTACTACTTTTCCCCATGATGCGGATTCCTCCTTAGAAGAACTAAAGGCTCGAAAAACAAGCACAAGTTCTTAGGGTAAAAGCTGCAAACAAATTAGGAGCAATATAACAAAAAGTGAACGCGTTTTGTTGCGTTCACTAGTAGTATGAGCAGGCTTCAATAAAATATAAAAGGAATTTTTGGGTAATGTTATCCAGCATTTACTTGAAGTTTTAAATATTCCTCTAAGAATGTTCCAACTCCATTTTCTTCATTTGTCTTTGTAATATGTTTAGCAATGGATTTTAATTCGTCAATGGCATTTCCCATGGCAACTCCAACACCAGCGTAATCAATCATTTCTAAATCGTTATCTTCATCACCGAAAGCAATAATTCGATCTTTTGGGATACCATAATAATAAGCGATTTTTTGTAAACCAACTGCTTTATTCATGCCTTTTTTGACAATTTCAATGATATTCCATGGTGCACCCCATTTGCGATGCTCGATTAATTCAGCATGATAATTATCTAAATGGGATCGCAATTCGTTTATATGATCTTCTTTCGGATGGATCAACAACGATGTTGGATCTTCTTGTAACTTACTCTTTAAACTGCCAATTGTGAATGGCGCGTCTTGTGGTGTTGATTGGAAGATCTTCATAATTTCTTCATCGTATTGATCAAGGTACACATTGTCCATTACTTCGGCAAGTAAATTCTTCACATTTAAATCGTAGCAAGCATCGACGATTTTTAATGCCGTACGGTTTGGCATTGGATTATGCAGTGCATCCCATTTCTTGTCAGTTGGATGGTGAAGAAGTGCTCCATTAAAGTTTACCATTGGGGTTTTTAACCCAAGATTATGGTAATAATGGATACTTGCGCGATGTGGCCTTCCAGTTGCAATAACAACAATGTGTCCTTCATCCATCGCTTGTTGTAAAACTTGGCTTGTTTTTGCTGTTATTTCTTTATTATCTGTTAACAACGTTCCATCTAAATCTAATGCAATTAAGTGTCGTTGAATTGTCATTTTTTTCACCTCGTATGCCATTAGTTTATCACGTCCTAACTGGCAGTAAAACCCCCACTTTAAGACTTTGACATTCAAAGAAGTGTAAGTTGAGGATAAACTGACAGTAAAGTCCTGATACTAACATTCAGTGGGGATGAAAGTCCAACTAAGATCATCACGTCAATCGCAACGCCAGTACTAGCACGTCCTGTCGAGTCGGAACCCACTGAGGGGTTATATTGTTTGTAATTATAAATGAATATTACTAAAATAGTAATAATAATACTTAGAAAAATTTCACATGAGAGGACCAATAAATATGATTTCCATCTATCATGAATCAATTGCAGATATTCCAAGCTTACATATTGTGCATGATTCAAATAAAAATGAGCAATTACCAGTTGTAGTTTATTTTCATGGATTTACAAGTGCTAAAGAACATAATTTACCAATTGCCTATTTATTAGCAGAAAAAGGGTATCGTGTTATTTTACCTGATAGTATACATCATGGTGAACGGGAAACAGAGATATCTGCATTTAAAAAACAAATCGCGTTTTGGGATATTGTTATCCAAAATATTAACGAACTAAAAGGAATTTATGAAGATTTATATGAACGGAAACTAATTCTAGAAGATCGTTTTGGTGTTGCTGGAACAAGTATGGGGGGAATCACAACTGCAGCTGCGCTTACACAATATTCATGGATCAAGGCAGCAGCCATTTTAATGGGATCTCCAAAAATGCGTACATATGCTGGTATGCTAGTTGATAGCTTTCGGAAAGCAGGGGAATTACCAGTGAGCGAAAAAACAATTACCGCATTATTTGATCAGCTTGATCATTATGATTTATCCCAACAGCCTGAGAAATTAAATGGACGTCCATTACTCTTTTGGCATGGTGAAAAAGACCCTGTTGTTCCATTTGACCATTCGTATACATTTTACAAGGAAGTGGAGAAACAATATAAAAGTCGTGATAAAATTCACTTTGTAAAAGAAAAAGACCGTGGACATAAAGTTACTAGACCTGCTATTTTAGAAGCAGTGAAATGGTTTGAAACTTATTTATAAAGTGAAATTTCTATCAGTCGGGGGTTCGATGTACAAGATGTACTAGTGCCGACAATGTACCAGGACAAGGAAAACTACGTCGCATGAAGCAAAAGTACTTTTCCTTTTGCGAGGAGGTTACGTTTATGTCGGCCAACCATTTACATGCGGGATAAAGTGGTTGTGGCAGAATGGTGAACAAGGTGAATAAGTGAGTTATATCATTTAAAAATAGTGAAAAATATGTTTAAATATAAGTAACAATGAGAAGGAGGTAAGGTCATGGAAGAAGCGTTAAAAGAGAATTTAATGGGCGCACTTGAAAATGTGATTGACCCTGAACTTGGTATAGATATTGTTAATCTTGGCTTAGTATATGATGTTGAATTAAATGATGAAGGTATATGCGATGTGACGATGACATTAACTGCAATGGGGTGCCCGCTATCAGCGCATATTGAACAAGATGTTCGTCGCGCGCTAGCAGATATTCCGGATATTAAAGAGATCAATGTTAATATTGTTTGGAACCCACCTTGGAACAAAGATATGATGTCTCGTTACGCAAAAATTGCATTAGGTATTCCAGATTGATCAAAACGAAAGGTTGATTCATAATTGGATCGACCTTTTTGTATATTAGAAAGATTATATTTTTAATAGGGAGTCTGCTTCTATGAAGAATGAGGATTCCGTTCCAGTATGCCAAATTGTTGGGCATAAAAATACCGGAAAGACAACCTTAATGCGGAATTTAGTTGAATATTATGATAGGGTGAAAGGTTTTCAAGTAGGTGCATTAAAGCATCATGGACATGGCGGAGAGCCTGACATGGTGAAAGGGACAGATAGTCATCGCCATTTCCAGGCAGGAGCAACGATTAGTGCTGTTCAAGGTGAGACAATCATGCAAATGGCTTTCAATCCAAAACAGACTTGGGATCTAGAAACGATTGTCACCTTTTATCAGCAGTTTCCACTAGACTTAATTTTAGTGGAGGGGTATAAAAAAGCAGCATACCCTAAGATAGTGGTCATCAAGGATGAGGAAGAAATGGAATGGAGTAAAACGTTATCAAATGTTATAGCTGTTACCTCTCAAAATGATTTACTATTGGATCAAATACAGCAACAAACATTTTTATTGGATGAAAAAGCTAATTATTTACCACAATTAGCTGATTGGATCATGGAAAATGTAGGAATGGAAAGGTGAGATACAAAACGCATGAAGAAGCAATTTTGGATTACAAACGATCCAATTCAGATCGATGATGTTGTAGATAAAGTTGTTCGGCCTGAAGCTGGTGCTATTAATACCTTTATTGGGACGGTTCGGGAATTTACGAAAGGAAAGCGGACATTATATCTGGAGTATCAAGCATATATTCCAATGGCTGAGAAAAAATTGCAGCAAATTGGAGCAGAGATCGAACAAAAATGGGGAGATGCACAAACAGCAATTGCGCATCGGATCGGTCATTTGGACATCTCTGATACTGCTGTTGTGATTGCAGTTTCTACCCCTCACCGACAAGACGCATTTGAAGCCAGTCGGTACGCGATCGAACGGATTAAGGAAATTGTGCCAATATGGAAAAAAGAACATTGGGAAGATGGAACAAGTTGGATCGGGGATCAGAAGGAACATCAATCATATGAGCATCATCCCCCAACAGAGGAGGAAATGAAAAAATATGATTAACGTTTTATTGTTTGCTGAACTACAGGAATCACTCGGCCGTGACAAGCTATCGATTGAAGCAGCAGGCATATCTATAAAGGAATTAAAAGAAAAGCATTTACAAGCATATGAGCTACCTAATCTTGATCAAGCGATGATTGCGGTAAATGAGGAATATGCAGATGAAACAACCGTATTAGAAGATGGCGATGTTGTGGCGTTTATCCCACCAGTAAGTGGGGGATAACGCGGTATTTTTTTAGGATGAAAACTCGAAAAAACTACTAGATCGTGCTTGTCAGTGTCTGAATTAACAGGGGAAGCAGTGAAAAGGTAATAGAGGCAGCTCGTCAGTGACCAGATAAGCATATGAAATCATAAACAAGTAACAGAGAAGACTTCTCAGTTCCCATTTCGAAAAGAAAAGTAGCAAACAGGTAACAGAGAGAGCGTATCAGTGTCCGAATTAACGGGTAAAGTAGTGAAAAGGTAATAGAGATAGCTCCTCATTGTAGGAATCCGTATAGAAGATTGAAAAAGCGAATCGAGGAAGCTCCTCGGTAAAGGAATCAGCACAGAAGATTAAAAAAATAAATCGAGAAAGCTCCTCAGTGCATAAATCAGCAAGAAAAGCTCAAAAAAGGTATTGAGGCGACAATCCCAAATCGCTCCAATCTAACATCCTCACACGTTATAATCAATGTAACGGTTCGGACTTGAATTACAAAATATGAAATAGCACACTTATGATAAGACCAAATCGCATATGATTTAGTCTTATCTTTTTCTTTAAAAGCGCACTCAAACAATGGATATAGATATATTGAAGACGTAGTAATTATAGACAGATTCGAAAATTCCTTAGAAGCAATGGATCGATATGAGGAATTACGAAAAGATCAACCTCAACGTGAGTATTGTTTTTTCCATACTTCCCGAGAAAATTTAGTGGCTCGTGAAAGGTATGTGGGAATTCGAGGTTTAAGATGAAAATTAAGGCTTGGTTATAAAAAATAGAGCTGAGTCTCTTATTTTCAACTTACAAAATAACAGGCACTTTAGCACACAAAATGGCAGACTAGGTATCTATTCCCAATCTGCTAATGTATATGTGATTTGTTATACTATATTAATTGATAAAATACAATAAACGCCGATAAATCAACAATTGCAAACACCTCAAAGTGGTTGTGAATTAGACAGCTATTTCAATTACTTAATGTATGTTTTGCACCCGAAAAGAGACCCCGTTAAGAATATCCTGTGTTGCTCCTTTTTAAACTAAAAATATTTTCTGAAAAAATCTTGTCGGAATCTTCCACTCAATTGAGCATAGATTCGAGTTGTTTCACTTTTCTTGTGTATAACATCTAAAGGAGCACCAAAAGCTAACGGGTTGCTTTAGTTGAAAAACGCTCAGATTCTAAATTGAACTGCACCCCAATTGTTGGACACACAACAACTGGAGGTGCAGTTTTTATATGGCTAAATTTACTGAAGAAGATAAAATAAATGCAGTTCAAAGCTATTTAGAAGGAAAAGAGAGTTATCAGTCTATCGGAAGATCTATTGGGACGTCTTCAAGTGTGGTAATGAACTGGGTAGCACAATATAATCTTCATGGTATAGAGGGGTTATTAAAGAAATCCTATACAAGTTACTCGGAACAGTTTAAACTAGACGTACTTAATTATATGAATGATAATGGGACGTCACCAAATGAAACAGCTGTTATTTTTAATATCTCTTCTCCAAGCATGATTAGAAAATGGAGAATCCTTTATGAAAAAGGAGGATTAGACGCCCTTAAACCGAAGAAAAAGGGGCGTACACTCATGAAAAAAGAAAATAAGAGAGAAACAAAAAAACAAGTACCAGCTGATAACTCTATTGAAGCTCTCAAAGCTGAAGTAAAACATCTTCGAATGGAGAATGAGTATCTAAAAAAGTTGAACACCTTAGTTCAAAACAAGGAAAAATCACCAAACAAGACAAAGCGAAAGTAGTCTATGAACTAAGGAATGACTTTTCGGTGAAAGCACTTATAAAATTGGCAGATATTCCACGTAGTACGTACTATTACTGGGTAAAAATATTCAATCGTCCAGACAAAGATGCAGAATTAAAATCATTGGTTGAAGAGATATATCATGATCATAAAGGGCGTTATGGTTACCGCCGTATTAAAGATGAACTAGAAAACCAAGGGCATAAAGTGAATCATAAAAAAGCTCAGAGGTTAATGAAGGAATTAGGGTTAAAAAGTATGGTTCGTATGAAGAAATACCGCTCGTATAAAGGGAAAGTAGGTAAGACGGCACCAAACATATTGGACCGTAACTTCAAGGCAGAGAAGCCAAATGAAAAATGGGTAACGGACATAACAGAATTTAAATTATTTGGTGAGAAACTCTATCTATCTCCTATTCTAGATTTATTTAACGGTGAAATCATTACGTACACCATTGGTACCAGACCAACCTACTCTCTTGTCTCAGAGATGTTAGAGAAGTCTTTTGAGCGAATATCAGATAATGATGAGTTAATTCTACACTCGGATCAGGGATGGCATTACCAAATGAAACAGTATCGTCACGTCTTAAAAGAACATGAAATAACACAAAGCATGTCACGTAAAGGAAACCGTTATGACAACGCCGTTATAGAGAACTTCTTTGGAATTATGAAATCTGAATTTCTTTACCTAAATGAATTTGAAAGCATTGAACATTTTAAACAGGAACTTGAAGAATAAATGTTTTATTATAATAACAAACGTATAAAGTCAAAATTAAAAGGCAAGAGTCCGATACAATTCCGAACTCTTGCCCAACAAGCTGCTTAATAAAATTATCTGTCTAACTTTTTGGGGTCACTTCAAATCTGAGCGTTTTTCTTTTACCAATTGTAATGTTATTTAGTTTGGTAAACAATATGCTAATTCTGTTTCTATTTTCCTTCTAAATGAACACCATTCATTAATACAATAGCATTTCTCTAGCACGTTCACTCATTTTATTAGGTGTCCATGCAGGCTCCCAGACAAGATCAATTTTCACTTCTCCAACATCTTCTACATGCTGCATAATCTGATATTTCGCACCTGAAGTGATACTATCGTGAAGTGGACAACCAGGTGTCGTTAAAGTCATTGTGATAGTGACATTTTTATCTTCATCTGCTTGAATATCATACACTAGGCCTAAATCCATAATATTAATTCCTAGTTCTGGATCAATTACTTCAAATAACGCTGCACCAACTTTTGTTTCTAATGACATTGTGCAACACTTCCTTTCTTTACATGAAAAGTATTCGTACAATCGATATGACATAAGCGATTGAAGCGATCGTTAGCAAGGCTTGGAATAGCATAACAAGCAGTGCGACTTCTGCTAAAGCTCCAATCGTTAAACCAACCACACTAATGACAAATAATACAAAAATAGTGACACTTAATTTCTCGTTAATCATTTCCTTTAACATTGGTACTTTCGTTTTCCCAACTTTATCAGAATACTTATGGGTCCACCATAAAAATGGGACGATTTTATTTAAATATCCAAGAATACTAAAAATAATCCATGTCATGACATATAAGAAAATTAGCCAGCTCCAAAGTTTCGCATTCGCATTATTGAAAAGGCTCAATAAAAATGCGAGGACATGGATCACTAAGCCATTTGCAATCGCGAGTAAAGCAAACGTAAATGGTTTATCTAATTTTTTCTTAAGACGTTTTGTTAAAATTTCCTTTATATCAAGAACAAATAAACTAAACCCGACTAATAAGACTAACCAACCAATTGTTTGGATGAAAGAAGCGACAAGCCAAAATCCACTAATGAGAACTAGTAAACCAGCAATATAAGAAAAGAAAGCAGGCTTAGCAAATTTCATCGAAAACCCGTGGGAAAGGCTAAACATTGGTACGAGCTTATAGGAAAAACCAAATATAAGAAGTGTAAACCAACCAGCAACTCCCATCACAATATGGGAATACAAAATCGTATTATGGCTGGCAATTCCACCATACGCTAGATTCCAAGCGAGAAGAAAGCCAAAGCCGATGGTGATGAAAAAGCTGACTAATGCACCAACGACAAAATAAGTCATCGTATTTTTTGTTTGTTGACTGAGGATGGTTTTGAGCATCTGGAAAAGAAACATCAGAACGCCTAAGATGGCTAACATTCCTCCATAGATCGCGCTATCTGGTTTAAAACCTAAAAGGATAGAAAAGGCGGTAATTCCAACGGCTGTCACTCCAAATTGAATAAAGCCAAATGTTTCGTTCCAAATGGGGGTTAAAAAGGCGACAGGGACTAGCTGATACATGGCACCCATCACGATCATGACTGCCCAACCTAATAATAAGAAATGTGCACCCATCCAAATGTCAGGGATTCGAAACTGTCCTGCTACTAACGCGTCATTGCTTATAAAAAGAATGACTTGGGACAGAACGAGCGCGACTAATCCATATAATATAAAAGAGAATGGTAGTTTAATGTTCGTTTCTGTTTTCATTTGAGGCATCATGCTAATCACCAGTTTTCGTTATCGTTATTTTAAAGCTTCCGTCCTCCTGTGGTTCGGTTTCATGTGAATAACCAAGCTCATCTAATTCTTCATATAAAAACATTGGTCTTCTATCATTAATAATGGCTAATGTTTCACCATTGTTCATTTTTTTTAACGCTTTTAAGGTTCGCATCATTGGTTGTGGTGGCTCTAATCCACGGTTATCAATTACCATTTGAGGTTTCCTCCTTTTTCGTGTAAGTCACTTTCCAATGTTTTTTCTCCACTTTTTCTACTTCATATTCAAAGCCTTTTCGCCCTAATACTTTGTGTAATGGAACTGGGTTAAATGGTGCATGGAGTACAAATGCTTGTCCTGGCTCCAATGATTTAACGGTTCCCATGATTTTGTCAAAAGGCTCTTTCTTTAATCGCAAATCTTCACGTACATCTAATTCAACGATATGTTCGTTTGTCATTTGATCACCTCTACTATATATGATTTTATATATTGTCTGCACTTATATGATAATCATTTTCAATTAATAAAGTAGTGACCTTCATCACATGAAAAGCAAAAAACGAGACACCATTTGCTGGTTATCTCGTTTATATAGTAGATATGATATTTTCGAATACATGGCCTGACACATCGAATAGGCAGTCTATACAACGCTAAACGTGTGATGTCGCTTTTAATGTTAGGCTCTTTTCGCATACGTTGATATCTTTTCTACTATGCATAATCTATATAATGCGCAGTAAAATAGTGAGGTTGATTTTTGCTCCAGACAGTCGCTTTCACCAGGGGCATAAGTGCGACATCTGTTCAAACTATTCGTTTTCACAGTGTCTACTTTACCGCGGGGGAGTGGTGAGCCTCCATGTTTTTCCTCCGTTAAGTGTTCTACACTAATTTTTATCATTACTATTGTCCATTCAACTGTGAATTAAACAAATACTAGGCTTATTCAATTTACAGCGTCTTTTTACTTTTGTAGAAAATGATTCAAAGCTGTGGAAAATGCGAGACTACTACTGGAAAAGGAACAGTCGAAGACCCCACAGCGAACGCTTTTTGCTCGTGATGTCTAACTTCGACGGACAGGACGTCCTAGTGTCGATGGAGCCACAGGACGTGGCGTTCTCATCGGCCAGCGCCTACACCCTCGAGTTCTTAAGTCAATCCTCTTTGTGGCAAAAATCGCCAAGCCGAGGATTGGCTTAAGCTTATCGAGTGTGACCAAGGAGCTTACGTTTTCTATGATGGAGGTTGAAGCGTTCTCCGATGTGAAAGAAAACACTGTGTAAACGACCGTTGGGAGTTGGAAGAAATGTCGCACTTGTGCCCATGGTGAAAGTGAGTATTTTCCACAGCGTGGGTTTAGCACTCACTTTATAAAGAAAAGTAAACATCATCCATCTAATGTGCAAAATGTTTTCTAAAAGCAATCTTTTCCAATAAGTAGTTCCGTTAACGCAGAGAAAACAAGAAATAACAATTAAATTAACAGGCATTTTAGCAATTGTTTTAGCATCCACTTTTTTGTTGATATAAAGCCATTGAATACTATTTAACAAGGCAAATGACACTGCTATTAGAAGCACAAACAGCAGGGTGACAATTTTTATTGTCTTACGTTTAAAAATGGTGCGAAAACCGTTGTTAATACCTTTGTTAATTTAGTGGTTAGAAGTAAAGAAAAAGGCATTGCTACTTTTAGCAATGCCTTTTAGTTATGTGTGTTAAATTTTTATCGAGCATTCTTCAACTAAAGCACCGAATCGTTGAATAACAGGTCATTAAATTTTCTTCCTCAAAATTTCGTCAACTAACCAGAATATAAGTGCGGCTATTATTGTTACTCCAACAAGAAATAAACTCTCAAATAAGAAAGAAATCACTAATCCAGCTATTAAACCAAATATACTATGAATAAATAATGCCTTTGTATTTCTTTGTTTTCCGTTTAAATTTTTTGTTAGATAATCAGATAAGAAAGATACAGGTACCCCAATTAAAAGTACAAATGGAAAAGCACCTGTAAGAAGAAGTCCAATAGCTAAGAAACTTGAGCCTTCTGTTATCGCAAAAAGAAAAGTAAGAAATATTCCAATTAACAAAGTAGTTAAAATAAATCCCAGAAATTTCCTTAAAAGTATCAAAATACCCCCCCTTATTATATTAAAAGATTTGATTTATCTTGTTGAATAATCCTGATTCGTTAGTTAAATAAGTTATATATAAATTTTAACATAAAAACCATTCTTCCCTTCCCTGCATGAATATTCTATCTTTTATTAACTACTTAGCATGTTAAAATTATTGCGATTAAGCATATAAAAAGGGAGTATTTTGCCTCCCCAAAGTTCTGCAATTTACATTGTTGTTTATACTGTTTTTTGCGATTTTCTCTTCAATAACGGAACTACTTACTTTTCCAAAGGCTGTTTTTTTAAAAGATTGCTTTTAGGTATGAAACGTCATGCATATAAGATGGATGATGTGACGTGAACTTGTAACCTATGAATAACATTAATGATCACTGATTCAGAACAAACGGCAATAAACTCAAAGAAAAAGTCCATTAGACTGTCTCTAACGGACCGAAGTAAACGTTAAACCACTGAAAAAGTCCATTAGATTGTCTCTATCGGACTGAAGTAAACGTTAGACCACTGAAAAAGTCCATTAGACTGTCTCTAATGGACCGAAGTAATTGTTAAACCACTGAAAAGTTCTATTAGACCGCTTCTATTCGACCGATTTATACGGGGAAAGTCACCATAAAGCCAATAGAAACTCAAATGATCCAACGTATACCTACGAAAAATTGCATACGTCTAAAAATAACGGTACAAGGTTACTGCCCATCATATAGCTTATGCGTCATAGAAAAACAACAAAGGATGCGAAAAGAGCCTTTCTAAAACAGACTAATGTTAAAATAGTTCTTCTTCTAGGTCTTCTACGCTTAGGATGATGTAGCCTGACTTGTCGGTAGTCATAAGGCTTTGTTTTTTTAGTTGTGTTAATGTACGACTTACGGTTTCACGACTAGATCCAATCATATTGGCTAATTCTCGGTTCGTAAATTGCGTGGTAAGTTTAGTACGGTAGTCGTCCGTTTCTTTTCCATAATGCTTTGCTAGTCGAATGAGCAGCATTATAATCTGTTCATAGGTGTTGTGTAAAATTTGTTCTTCGAGGCGCCCTTGTAAATCAACGATCTTATCTCCAAGTACACGGAATAGCTTTACACAAATCTCAGGATGAGTGATTAAGAAGTTTTCAAATGAATGGATCGGAATATAAATTAAAATTGCATCTTCAATAACCTCTGCATGTGCAGGACAACTATCCTGTCTAAAGAACCCTTGGTGTGGAAACATGTCACCAGGCTGCAGCACATTGACGATTTGTTCCTTCCCATGGAAATCCGTCTTATATATTTTCACCTTTCCTTGATTAATGAAATAAACATTTGTTAATGGATCACCTTGCATGAAAATGTGTGTCCCACTTCGATATAGACGATGTTTCGCCAAATCAACGATTGGTTCCATTTCATAGTCTGTTAAATCTTTGAAGAGTGTAAAGCTTTGTAGTAACTCTTTTATGGATTGTGTATTCAATAGGAATGACTCCCTTCTCTATCTAAAAAAGCGTTATCGCTGTATCGTTATCTAGGGTGTTTTCGCCCGCATGTAACGGGCAGTAAGACCCGACTTCAAGATTTCTCAGGAGATCCAAGAAAGGTAAGTGTGGGTTCAAACTGCCCGTAAATGTCCGATTCGTTCAACTAACCATCAGTGGGGAGGAAAGGAAACCCTCACTGATTGAAGTTTCACTTATAGTGTTATTTTACCATGTTCTAGCGTGTTTTAAATGGATAAATGTGAATAAAGTTTGATAGCGTGATATAAATCATACTAAAAGGGTGTTTTGACTCACAACATAGACCTCCATTTCGTTTTATCCTATAGATAGTTAACATTAACAACTCACCACACAGGAGGTTTTTTATAATGAGTGAAGTAATTTATACAGAAAAAGTACACGCACCAGATATTGAACCGAGAATTCGTCATCCAAGAATTTTTGAAGTATTTGATAGCCTAAAATCTGGAGAATTCATGGAGTTAACAAATGATCATGATCCAAAACCATTACAATATCAATTTATGATGGAACGCGGCGATGATACATTTTCATGGGAATACCTTGAAGAAGGTCCTGAATTATGGCGCGTTTGTATCGGCAAAAAATAAGATAGTTCATGTGATAGGCCTCTGGTGAATTTGCCAGGGGTCTATTCTAGTTGTATGGGAGACGCTTTTACATAGCATCGATTTACTTATGTTGAGGTTTCTCGCGGGGTCTTGCACCGATATTTCGGCCTATTTGTACACTAAGAATACTATCTCGATTCACTTTCGATAGCAAAACATGCTCAATTCTCTATTGAGCAGACCATTTTCACTCTCTATTTTAACCAAACAAATATGTCGATTTCGTGACGTTATGGACAATAGTGAAGTAAATCACATCTTTTACAACATGAGCGTATTACAATTAAATTAGTTATTCATTAGGAGGGGTACTATGTTTCCACAAGATTATAATGAAAACCCGTTTATTGTTATATGGGAGCTAACACGTGCATGTCAGCTTAAATGCTTACATTGCCGTGCTGAGGCACAATACCATCGTGATCCACGCGAATTAACGTTTGAAGAAGGTAAGAAATTAATAGATGATATATATGAAATGAACAATCCAATGCTTGTGTTTACAGGTGGAGATCCATTGGAACGTCCAGATGTATATGATATTGCAGAATATGCAATTAAAAAAGGTGTACGTGTTTCAATGACACCATCTGCAACACCAAATGTAACAAAAGAAGCAATGAAAAAAGCAAAAGATGTTGGATTATCAAGATGGGCCTTTAGTATTGATGGCCATAATGCGGAAATCCATGACCATTTCCGTGGAACATCAGGTTCATTTGACCTAACGATGAATGCAATCAATTACTTACAAGAGTTGGAAATGCCATTACAGGTTAATACGGTTATTTCCCGTTATAATGTAGACTACTTAGATGAAATGGCAGAAATGGTTGAAAAATTAGGAGTTGTATTATGGAGTGTGTTCTTCCTTGTTCCAACAGGACGTGGGAAAGAGTCTGATATGATTTCACCAGCCGACCATGAGCGTGTATTACGCTGGTTGTATAAATTATCGAAACGTGTTCCATTTGATATTAAAACAACAGCTGCCCAACACTATCGTCGCGTTGTTATTCAAAATAAAATGCGTGAAAAAGTAGCAACAAGTGATACAGACCATATTAATTATGAAGATGCGCTTGTAAAAGGGGACACTGGTAAAATTGATGGACTAGGACGAGCACCAAAAGGCGTAAACGATGGTAATGGCTTTGTCTTTATTTCACATAAAGGGGACGTATTCCCAAGCGGGTTATTACCAATTAAAGCAGGAAATGTCCGTCAGACTCCACTAGCGAAAATTTATCGTGAGTCGGAAGTATTCCAAAACTTACGTAATCCAGATAAATATAAAGGAAAATGTGGTGTTTGTGAATTCCGTCATGTATGTGGTGGATCCCGCTCACGTGCTTATAACGTAACAGGAGATTATATGGAGAGCGAACCATATTGTGTATACATTCCAAAAGCAATGCGTCAGAAAAAGAAAAAAGCACAAACAAATTAAACAAAAACCTTCTAGCAAAAATGGCTAGAAGGTTCTTTAAAACAAAAGGACCGTATATGTTTCCAGCATACGAAAAACGAACCCATTCGATAAAGACGTACGATGGGTTCGTTTTTCTTCGTGTAGGTTATTTTTCAGTTGCTTGGATAAACCTTCAACATGGCAGAAAGCAACTGAAGTCTTAATGAATGCTACAAAGGACAACTGGACAGTTTTCACAATTAATTTCTGTTCGTAAATAATCAAGATCATGAATGATAATACGGCCTTTTATCATGGAAATAATGTCATTTCGTTTTAGATCATTTAACATTCGATTCACACTCTCACGGGAAGTACCACAGAAATTTGCTAACTCCTGGTTCGTCAAGGCAATATCAATATAGATGCTGTCATCTTCTTGCTTTTTTCCATAACTATTGGACAATCGAATTAAAGTAGAAAAAAGCGCACCTTTTTTTCCATGTAAGACAAGGTCACGAAACCGTGTTTGATCACGACGAAAAAAGTCATTCATTAACTTCATAAATTCAATGGCTAGTCCACTATTGAGTAGTAAACTCTCTTCTAATTGGGTTTTATGAATAATTGCTACTTCACTATCTTCAATTGCTTTTGCATTTAAAATATATTTCACGTCTTCGGAATACAACGAAAGCTCCCCAACAATATCTCCTCGGTTACAAATACGTAGAGCAAGCTCTCTTCCGTCTGGTGAGAGTTTTCCTACTTGTATTTTTCCAGAGCGAATAATGTAAAGTTTATCTGCAATTTGTCCTTCCGAAAAGAGGTTAGCCCCTTTTTTAATTGTTTTTACCGTATCAGCGGAATCAAAAAGTTTTTTTAACTCAGGGGAAATCTGAAATTTACTTATATCATTTTGCATGATATCCCCTCCTTAATGGGTAGTTCTATTGCTATTGTAAGCCAATATGGATGATTGGTCGAGTATAAAGTTATTCTCATTTATGCAATGAAAAAGATAACGATAAGGCCTACGATTAAGCAATAGAATGAAAAGTATTTTAAGTTTCCACGAGCCATTATGTTAATGAACCATTTCAAAGCAAAGAAGGAAGCGACAATGGATGCCATAAACGCCAGTAAATAAGGGATTGTATACGCATCAAAGTGTTCATCATTTATAATGTCTCCTATTGACAAAATACTGATTCCTAAACTAACAGGGATATATAATAAAAATGAAAAGCGTAATGCGGTTTCCTTTTTCATGCCAACGAGCATTGCTGCAACAATCGTAGCACCAGATCGACTAATTCCTGGGACAAGTGCAGCAGATTGTGCTAGTCCAACAATAAGTGCATCTTTCACGGTTAGTTGACTATCATTTTTTCTTCCTTGTAAATTACGTATAATCCATAGTGCGACACCAGTAATGAGTAACGTAATCCCAACTACACGAACAGTACTTAACTGATCACTAATAATATCTTCTAGTAAAATGCCTAAAATACCAGTTGGAATCGTCGCGACGACTAAAAATAAAATAAATTGAAAGTCGCTTTTTGCATCTTGTTCTCTAGTTGCTATAAAACGGAATCCATTTTGAATGAGACGGATAATATCGTTGCGATAAACGAGTAATACAGCAATTAAGGAACCGAAATTAACAAATATTTCAAAGGAAAGCCCTCTAATTTCTAAATTTACTAATTCCCGTAGTATGACAAGATGACCACTGGAAGAAATGGGAATTGGCTCGGTTACCCCTTGAAAAAGACCCAAGAAAACATATTTTAATAACAATAATAAATCACTCATAAATTCCATTAAATCCCTCCACCTTTAGCTTGGCCAATGAAACCATTTGAAATTAGCTAATTTTTGTAATGAATTTTTCCAACCTATCACCAACCTATAGGCAAATGAATAGTCTAATTGGTGAGGAGGTTGAAAATATGAAACACGATTATAAACATATGTACGATCTATGTAAGAGTCATATGCATTCTTATGTGTTAATAGAAACTGTTGACGGGAACAGTGTAGATGGGATCATCACTGGATTAGATGATGAAAATGTTTATATGGCAGTACCACTTGAGCCTCATGAGCAACAAATGGCCCCAGCTGTAGGTTTTGCAGGACGCCAATTTTACGGCTATCCTGGTTATGGTGGCTATCCAGGTTACCCAGGATTTGGAGGCTATCCTGGATATGGTGGTCCCCGTCGTCGTTTTAGAAGATTAATATTACCACTTACTGCTTTAGCGGCATTAACAGCACTACCATGGTATTAAAATAATAAAATAAGGATAAATCTTTACCAATTACTAAAAATAAACCCTTGCCAATACATCCTTATCGGCAAGGGTCCCCTACACGTAAAAAGACCTATTTGATTGTACGTACCTTTACTATTCTTCTTCGGTTTTAATTGCACCATCACCTAAAATAAAAATAGCGATGGAGAAAAGAGCAGCAAGAATTAATGTATTTGTTAAATTAAATGGCTCACTTCCCATGCTGGAAAGTACATAAGAAAGAACGCCACTTATTAATACTGCCCAAATAATCGTTGCTATGTATCGCATGTTTACACCTCATTTTCGATATCATTCCACATATAGTTTACCAAAATCATTAAAAAAATAAAAGCATTACTTTTTAGCAACACTCCCTACATACATATACTAAGAATCTTGCTATTCAGGAAATACTTTATTTATGTCGCATAATCTATATTATGCGCAGTAACTTGAGGTGATGGTTGGAGCATTTACCCGCTCCGGAAATACACTTCGCTTTCACCATGGGCATAAGTGCGACATCTGTTCAAACTTTACGTTTTCACAGT
>NZ_WIXL01000018.1 GCF_010993955.1 Oceanobacillus halotolerans
CCATGAACGATCAAAAGAAAAATTGGCTGGATTAAGTCCAGTAGAATACAGAACTCAACCCAGCCAATCATCTGCATAATAAAACTCTAACTTTAGGGGTAACCACCTAGAAGGACATCCTATCCAAGCGTTTTTTGTATATAGAAATTAGAATGCCGGCATTTGCCAAGCCTTTAATGGCAAGTGCCTTACACCGCACAGGATGTGATGGTTTGACGGTGATCACCTACCCATGACAACCAGTCTATCGGTAGATTCTCTATCAATAAATGAAGCAATCGACCGTGACACTGTATGAAGGACAAAACTTTTTAGCAATCTTACTAACACCTATTAGGAATTTGTTAATTCAATTCCTATCTTTCATTATTCTGCGCTTCGTAAGTACAAATAAGGCATCCACCAATAAGCTCGGTGAATGCCAAGTTTTCTATACATAAACATGAATGGTTGTTTTTGTTTTTAGCGCATCCTTCCTCTATAACGCCCTCTATGTGTGAATGAGTACAATGTAAGATAAATGGATAGGAATAAAAGCGGTAACGTGATATATAGTGGAATAATTTGCATTAAGCCAAACAGGTTTAAAATAAAGGCGAAAACTGTTAATAGAAAAAATAAAACAGGAAGAAGATCTTGCAACAATATAACCCCCAATCATGAAGATGTCCTAGTAACACTATATGTAAACAAATTATGAATTATAACTGTGACATTTCTGTGAAAAAGTGAACAAGATATTGCACAAAAAATTAATCCTTGGTATATTATAAACGTGAGATAATTCACAAACAAAAACCCCTTTGTTTGAACATGAAACTTTCTCCCATCCCCCCTTTGTTATGATACAAAGAATATAAAAAGGATATACGCTGCCCCGTATATCCTCATTTTTTGTCTTCATTTATTTATCATATGTTAACTGACAGGCTGGCTAAATCAAAAGAAAAACGCTTTTGCCTTGTTTGATGTGTCGCTGTCATCGCTTTCCTTGTCCTTTGGCACTAGCGTTAACTCCGTTGAATGTGTCTTTAGCGTTGATATTCCCAAAAAACGCCATGTTTCACCGTAATCTTTTTTACAATACGTTTTAGTTGCAGCTTTTTCATCTCCCGCTCAGCTTTACTTTGTGTCCAATCATAGACGACAGCAATTTCCTTATTTGCAACTACCCCATACGTAGCAAGAAAGTCTTCTAAACGCGGTTTTTCAGCAGCTGTCGGTTCATATTGGAGCATTTGGTGTAATACATGTTCATATATATCGTAAGGATAAAGTCCAGATATTTTTAATCCTTGTTCTTCTGCCTTTTGATTGAAAAAGACAATAGTAGGAATGTAGTCAACGTCCATTTCTTTGGTTAATTTCAAATCGCATTGAAATGCCTTTTTAGCAGAAGACGAATAAAGATCATCGGAAAATTCATCCATATCCAGATTTACTTCTTGTGCACAACGCATTAGTACAGTTTCATCTGAAATATTTTCTTTTTTTAGAAACGCATTTTCTTGTATTTTTCGTAAGTACAACTTCCCAGCTCGTTTTCCTTGTAATTCCGCCGCTTTAATCGCTAGCGAGGCAATCCAAGGAGCATCTATCGTTTTCTCAATCCATAAGTCACCATCACAGCACATACCAGTTCGGGATGCGGTTCTTTCCCAAATATCTTTTAGTTTTTTTGGCTTATCAAAGGCATCATTATTAAGGGATGCGAGATGTCCGCTAAGAATTGGGCGTAACGTAAAATAATGACCATATTCAACTGTTAGTTTCTTTAGGTAAGGTTCTAGTGACCAGCATTCAGGACAAAGAGGATCAACAAATACATAAATTTCCAGTGGCTTCTGAATAAATTCAGAAAACCCATACATTTCCGATGTGTTTGTATGATTTGAGCGCTTAAGCTCATTATACTTCCAACTCACATCGATTCTCCTTTCTTATCACTCTGGTGTATTCATCATGTGATGGGCTGTCATTGTTAACTTTTCAAACATAGCCGTACGATAAGGTTCTTCTATACCAACTTCATCTAATGCTTTATCCATGCAATCTAGCCAAGCATCCCTACGTTCTGGTGTGATTGTAAATGGCATATGCCTACGTCGTAACATGGGATGACCACGATCTTCAGTATATAGCTTTGGACCTCCGAAAAATTGTGTTAAAAAAAGGCGCTGTTTTCTCGCCGTTTCCGTTAGGTCATCTGGAAAGATCGGGATCAATTTTTCATGTTGTCCGACACGTCTATAAAAAGCGGTTACTAATTGATCAATTGTGTCAAATCCACCAATCGCTTCATAAATTGTTCCGTATCGCGTCATGTCTAACTCTCCTACTATATTTGTATCAATTGTAGCAACGTCATATAAAGAGGGCAACTGATCTGATTGCACTAGGATTTCAACTTAGTTCGGTCGTGCAGCAAAAAAACGTTCAATTTTATTAGGTGTGGAGCGTTTTGGAATGGAAAATTGGTCTAAGATCGATTGAAATACCCGCTCACCAATCTTACTAGATGGTGCTTCAACTTCTAATTCGTAATCTGTCTTATCATGATACGTATTATAATCAAGCACTAACAATGCATCCTGATAGGATAATTCCCTTCGTGTTGTCGTTAGATTACCAAAATAGACGAGGTCATCCCCTGTAATATCTTTTGATGCTAATTGTTTACTTGTATTTGGTTGTGGGATGATCATTCCATGTAACCACTTTGTAGCAATATCCTCACTGATGATATCATGCGTTTCCAATAATCCTTCTGCATGTGGTTCTTTTAACGTTAATGTATACAAATCCCCTTTTTTCCGTATACGAAGAGCACATCCATGTTTTTTTAAAGCAAAATCTTTTGTCTCAAAATAATAATTGGTTTGTGATGTCCCTTGTTGTGGAAAAGAGAAGTGTGTTTTAATTAACTGAAATTCCCCTTTGGATAATAAGTTTTTATATTCAATTTCTATTTCCTGCGTCATTACGGATACCTCCACTAGCATGACTAATTCTTGTATTGATTATGGCGAATTCCTATGAAAGATGCAAAGATTATTTCTTATCTTATGTTATGATTAGATTGGTAGTAAACATTTTTAGGTGGTGTAGAACATGAATTGGGAGTCATTCCTTGCTCCATATGCACAGGTAGTAGAAGAATTGAAAGTAAAACTGAAAGGAATGCGTGCACAATTTGAATATGAATCCAGGCATTCTCCTATTGAATTTATCACAGGTAGAGTGAAACCAATTCCAAGTATTTTAGAAAAAGCAAATACTAAACAAATCCCGATGGACCGTATTGATGAAATTCAAGATATCGCTGGTTTACGGGTAGTATGTCAATTTGTGGATGATATATATAAAATTGTAGAAATGCTACATTCTAGAAAAGATATGACGATTATTGCAGAGAAGGATTACATAGCAAGAAAAAAAGAAAGTGGCTATCGTTCTTATCATATGATTATAGCCTATCCAGTGGAAACAATTCATGGAGAGAAAAAAATACTAGCAGAAATTCAAATTCGCACCTTGGCCATGAACTTCTGGGCAACCAATGAACATTCCCTTAACTATAAATACGAAGGCCGAATTCCAACAGAAATTAAGACACGACTACAACGAGCTGCCGAGGCTGCCTTCAAATTAGATGAAGAAATGTCTAAAATAAAAAACGAAGTACAAGAAGCACAACGAATATTTCATCGCAAAGACTCAAAAGCCTGATTAGAAAGTATCTTATGTTGGTGAAACCTTAAATCCCACAAAAGGAGAGAAAAAAGTTGAAGTTTGCCATTGTATCTAAAGGTGATGATCGTTCCAATAAGATTAAAGCAACCATCAAACAATACCTTACAGACTTTGATTTAACCTATGAAGAAAAACATCCTGATCTTGTCATTTCTGTTGGTGGTGATGGCACATTTTTAGAAGCATTTCACCGTTATAGACATTGCTTGGAAAACACTGCTTTTATTGGCGTACATACAGGTCATTTAGGTTTTTACGCAGATTGGACACCTGATGAGGTGGAAAAGCTGATCATTGAAATTGCGAAAACACCCTATCAAATAGTTGAATATCCTTTATTGGAAGTAATTATTCGATCAAAATCAGGAGGCACAGAGGACCGTTTTCTAGCCTTAAATGAAGCAACGATTAAAACGGCAGATGGATCAGTGGTGTTTGATGTGGAAATAAAGGGGGAGCATTTTGAAACGTTCCGAGGGGATGGTGTATGTGTTTCGACCCCATCAGGTAGTACTGCTTATAACAAAGCCCTAGGTGGTGGGATTATTCACCCCTCATTAGAAGCAATTCAGTTAACAGAAATGGCCTCCATTAACAATCGGGTGTTCCGGACAATTGGCTCCCCACTTATTTTACCAAAGCATCACACGTGTTTATTAAAACCACTTGTGGATCGAAGCTTTTTAATAGCGATTGATCATTTTACGAAAAGCTATACCAATGTAAAATCGATTCAATGTCGAGTGGCAAAGGAAAGAGTACGGTTTGCCCGATTCCGACCATTCCCATTTTGGAATCGAGTTAGGGATTCGTTTGTGACAGAAGAAGATTAACCCAAGGAGATTTTATTGTTGTTTGCTTACTGTTTAAGTTGGTTGTAATTTGAGATCGATTTGTAATCCGCTCCAGAAATACACTACGCTTTTTAGCGGTCTCCCCACGAGCCACCGTTGCGAAAACCACACTGTGGGGTCTCTTAGGTTCGTTTCGACGGACAGGACATCCTAGTACTGGCGTTGTCACAGGACGTGACGATGTTAGATTAAATTTCATCACTCAAAACATGCAAACAACTAAAAAGAACATAATGAAACATAGTGAAGGTGACAAAAGTGGAATGGACAATCAAGAAAGAACATGAAGGGTTTATGATTCGTGATTATTTACAGCAAATCCATGGGTTTTCCCGCCGAATGATTAAGGCCATAAAGTTTGATGGGGGAAACATCCTTGTAAATGGGTCTCCCCAAACTGTACGTTATATATTACAGACTGGAGATTGTTTAACGATTGAATTCCCAAATGAGCTTAAAGGGGCAACAATGGAACCAATCGAAATGGAATTATCCATTGTATATGAGGATGACAATGTAATTGTATTAAATAAACCAGCACATATCGCAACTGTTCCACCATTACATCACCCCAGGATCTCCATTGCAAATGGTTTATTACATTACTATAAGCAAAAGGCTATTCCATATACCGTTCATGTCGTAACAAGGCTTGATCGAAATACCTCTGGACTATTGTTGGTTGCTAAACACCGCTATAGTCATTCGTTATTAGCAGCTTCTCAGAAAAAAGGAGAAGTAAAACGACATTATCAGGCGATTGTAGAAGGTCATCTTGCAAAACCAAAGGGAACCATTGACCTTCCAATTGGGAGAAAAGAAGACTCCATTATAGAGCGTAGGGTAGATCCTGCTGGAAAACATGCGATTACCCACTATGAAGTGCTAAAAGAAATCGGTGAACTTTCGCTTGTTCGTGTGAAATTGGAAACAGGAAGGACACATCAAATACGTGTCCATTTTGCCCATTTAAATCATCCATTAGCAGGGGATGATTTGTATGGTGGATCGATAGAGAGAATTGATCGACATGCCCTACACTGTGATAGATTAGCATTTATCCATCCGAAAACAAAAGAACTACTAGAATTTGAAGTACTGATGCCAGAAGACATGCAGTGTTTGATTGATTAAGAAGGGTGCTCACATCATACTGCTTTCTGGTGTAAAACATCCTGCGTATAGGATGGAGGTGTGCAGCAGGTTTAACGAGCCATTAGGAAAAGGTCGAAAATTTCTCTTCTACCAATGGTTGTTTCGATGGTACTGAGATGGTTTGTTCTTCTGGCAACTGGAAAGCGGTTAAGGCATTTCCAAACACACACCCTGTATCAATGTTAATGGTTTTGTTAACGATACGGGGTTCCTTTACTGGGGTATGGCCATAGACAACCCAATCGTTACCCTCGTAATGTTGTGCCCAATCTCTACGTACAGGCCTTCCATCTTCATGCGTTTCACCTGTAATATCCCCATAAAGAACAAACGTTTTTACTTTTTTATCGTTTCGCCCGATTAAAGATTCCTTGATACCAGCATGGGCAACAATTGCACCAACTTCTGGTAGCTGCAAATAAAGGGCTGCATGTTCATATAGGCGCATGAATTGTGCTTGGATAATTCGTTGTTCTTTTGCAGATAATGCCTCATATTCCGCAACCGTTGTTTCTAGACCATGTTGAATTTTCACATTATTACCGAGAAAATAACGATATAATTTATTACAATGATTGCCAGGTACGTATTTCGCAATTCCTTTCTCCATCACCATTTCATGGACAAGCCGAATGGCATCAATTGACTGCGGTCCTCGATCCGTAATATCTCCAAGAAAAACTGGAATCCTTCCTGCTGGATGAACATAGCTATTTTCTTCCTTTTGATAACCTAATTTCTTAAATAAATCTTCTAATTCCTCATAACAACCATGTACATCACCAATTACATCAATTTTCATGAGCTATTCCCCTTTGCGAAAATTTAGATGGAAAAGAAATCGCCACATGTACTGTGCCGATTTCTTTAGTTCTTGCCTATATTTGTTATATCTATTCCTGTCTAGGTTCTTGTCATTATTCAAACATATATTGTCTTGTTCTGGAATGGACATTGAGAACGATACCGATAGCAAGCATATAGGTTAAGGTAGAACTTCCTCCATAACTTAAAAACGGTAATGGTAAGCCAGTAATTGGGAGCAGCTGTATCGACATACCGATATTTTGGAAAATCTGATAAGCAAACATCCCGATGATACCAGTCACTAGATAACTACCATATTGGTCATTACTTAATAAAGCGATATGGATTAAACGATAAATTAGTAGGAAAAACAAGGTTACGACCACACTTGCACCAATGAAGCCAAACTGCTCTGAAATTGCAGTAAAAATCATATCGGTATGGCGTTCTGGTACGTACACTTCCATATCGGTGATTCCTTTACCAAATAATTGTCCTGATCCAATTGCCATCATTGCCAAAATCAGCTGGTAACCAGAATCGGCATTTTGTTCTGGATTTAGCCATCCAATAAAACGACTAGACACATGCTTGAATATAGATTCCTCTAAAAAGGTTGCAATTGGTCCTGGAAACAGGTAATAAGTAGCAATCAGTGCGCCTACAAATAGAACACTAAGTAAGGTTAATCCAAATAGGATACGCCATCTTATTCCAGACACAAGAATCATACTTCCAGTAATGGCAATTAAGACGAGCAGTCCACCTAAATCTGGTTGCACGGCAATAAGTCCCATTGGTGGTATGGCAACAAGCATAATTTTTGTAAATAGCCATAAGTCATGCTTAATCTCTCGTTGAACAAACTTCGCATGGTGTCGGACAATTAAATGCGCTATCGTAATGATTAAAAATACTTTCATAAACTCGGCTGGTTGAATCGTTCCTAAGACTGGAATCGAAAACCAACTAACTGCACCATTTGCTTCTACAACATATTGAGCAGGAATGCCAAGAAATAATAGAAGAAGTAATAAAATGCCAACACCATAAAGGAACCACGTAATTTGGTGGAAACGATCATAGTCAATAAGCATTGTCACCACAATGACAATTCCACCGACTATATACCATATTATCTGCTGAAAGGCAAAATTGCTATTATCATATTTTGCTGGTAATACAGGCTCCAATGTATAAAGGGTAAAGACACTTACAATCCCCAGTAGTAACAAAATAAACACTAATGTATAATCAATACTTGAGTTTGGTTGTTTATCGTTCATGATATATTCATACTCTCTCTTTATAAATTCTTGTAAGCATACACGAGGATGCTCCTCTTAGTAAGTTTACACGAAAATGGACTATTTTTTAAGCGTGATTATGTTTTTTAGTCACTTTCGGGTGTTTTATTCTGCCGCAATTGATTTATACAGCGATGCGCTTAGGAATGAACTTGGCACTTTTTTATCATACACGGGCAAAAATGAGAGACTTCCTGGTTTTTCTTGATGAATCGTCATTCCGTTATTTGCTGAAAAATGCGTGTTTGGAGTGTGTTCTGTAATCCTCGTTCCGTTATATACAATTTTTTCCATCATCATCCAATGATTTAATGTGATTAGCGGAACGAGGATTCACCTCGACCTCAAAAGAAGCGCTTTTCTTATCAATAGCGGAATGAGGAACCGCCTAGGTTTTTATGATGAAAACAACCTTTAAGATTAGTTGCTTATGGAAGCAAGAAAAATAGTAGTATACAATAGGTATGGAATTGCTTATGCTGGTGTGTTAAGAGGAAAGGTGTGTGGCATATGGAAACAAACGCAGAACAAGAAAAACACTGGGATCAGTTACAAACGATGTTGCAAAATGAAGCCATTAAATCTTTTCGTGATGAGTTTTTAGATATGCACCCTTATGATCAGGCTGTGTTTTTCATGGAACAGTCGGAAAAGATACGGAAACAAATTTATACGTATTTATCCCCCAAGGAAATCGCTGGGATTATGGAACATATTGATTTAGAAGATATTAAACCATTTTTCTCTGAAATGGATCCACGATTTGCATCGATGGTATTTACAGAACTAGCAACAGATGATGCAGTAGATATATTAAATGAACTCGAAAAAGAGCAGGTTGTTAGCTTTTTAACCATAATGGATGACAAGGCATCAGATGAAATTAAGCAGCTGTTGCATTATGAAGAAAAAACAGCTGGTAGTATTATGACAACGGAATTTCTAGCCATCTATCAAACCGAAACAGTTGATAAGGTGATGAAACGGCTAAAGGTAGAAGGCCCAGATGCGGAAACAATCTACTACTTGTATGTGTTAGATGAGGATAAGCGATTAGTCGGTGTTGTATCACTGCGGGATTTAATTATTGCAGATGAGAATACATTGATTGAGGAGATTATGAGTGAAAAAATTGTTTCTGTTTCTGTAGCCAAAGACCAAGAAGAAATTGCTCAAATGATGCGTGATTATGACTTCTTAGCACTACCTGTTATTGATTTTCAAGCACACTTATTAGGAATCATAACGGTCGATGATATTATGGATGTTATGGAAGAAGAGGCAAGTGAAGACTATTCCAAACTTGCTGGTGTGTCTGATATGGATCGTCCAGATGACAATGCGATTTTATCTGCAAAAAAACGTCTTCCATGGTTGGTGGCTTTATTATTTTTAGGAATGTTAACAGCAAGCTTAATTGGACGGTTTGAAGCAACATTAGAACAAGTTGCGAAATTAGCCATTTTTATTCCGTTGATTGCAGGAATGGCTGGAAACACAGGAACCCAAGCATTAGCTGTCGCTGTTCGCGGATTAGCAACAGGTGATTATGGAAAACAAGGAAAGACAAAATTAATTTTACGTGAGGCATTAACTGGCCTGATTACAGGTTCTGTCTGTGGTATTGTCATTACGGTTGTGGTTTACCTATGGCAAGGTGAGGTTTTCTTAGGCTTACTTGTCGGAATATCGATTATGGCATCGTTAATTGTTGCTACCCTGACAGGATCATTAGTCCCCATTATAATTGATCGTTTTCAAGTAGATCCTGCTGTTGCGTCAGGTCCTTTTATTACCACGATTAATGATATTATATCCGTTTTAATCTATTTCGGATTGGCAACTGTGTTTATGGATCTTCTAGTTTCATAGGTTTTTTAAAACTCGAGTGTGACTTGTTGGTGAGTCATGCTCGTTTTTTTATGGATGGCTCTTTTCGAATACTTTGTTGTTTTTTACTGCAAATAATCTATATAATGTGCAGTAGTTTTATCTATAAAAAACCGATACGGAAATACACTTCGCTTTCACCATGGGCATAAGTGCGACTGTCCGAAGTGGAAATCAACGGGGTTAAGTTATTGCGCATCATACATCTTATATGCATGACGTTTCGAACTAGAAAGCAACAATCATTTAAAAATAGCCTTATGGATAAATTATCGGCTAAAGAGCTTCATTTCATTGATAACAATTCCTAATCTGGGTTCATATAATAATCTGACTAGAATGATAAAAGGAGAGGTTATTCCATGGGTAAAAAGAAATACGCAAAAGATCCATTACTATATATCCGTCAACCAGAAATTAAAACCCCAGAAGCCAATATGCAAGACCACTATACAACTCCAAAAAAGAAACAGGAAGAATCTAGAAATAAGCAAAAAAGACAAGGGAAACCAATTAAACGCCAAGGATTCAAAGATAATTCCAGTCATCACCAACCATTTACAGATGGTGAGCTTTATGAAGAAGAGGATGTAGACATACATGTTGATGAGGAAAAAGAATCAGATGAAATAGAAGAGTCTAGGGATGAAGATCAAGGCACCAATCGGAAGAAGTTTAAAGAAATGACCTTAACCGAGAAAGTTGATTATTTGGCTCAGCGCCCTTCCTATGTTCCAAATTTAAAATGTGAAGTAAAAACAATGGAACGAAAATATCGGGGGATCATCACCGACTATAAAGATGACCATGTCCATATGAGAGTAGGCAGGAGAAATGCGGAAATCCCTTTTGATACTATTACTGACATCCGACTAGTAGGATTTTAAAGTGATTATATGTAAAAAACCATTGAACAGGGGAAGTAGGCCCACTGTTCAATGGTTTTATTTTGATAATTATTAGAATGCGGAGATTGCTGGTAAGCATGTTACATGGCAGAAGCAATTTAGATCAACTGTCATGCAAATACCTGTTGCACGTAATTCGCCTGTGTGTTGTTCAACTGGGTTATCTGGTTTAGGGTCGCCATCACTTGGGTCTCTTAATAGTTCAAGTACTGCGCAGCAATCATCATCTACATCTTTAACACGGAAGTAGAAGCTTCCGACAATATTGCGGATATCATCTGGATCTGCACCATATCCTCTAAATGGTTCGCAACCGTCCTTGCAGTATAATAGTACAGGTACTGTGTCTAATCCGTTACCAGGATCTGTTTCTCCTAGTAAATCACTAATTGACTGTTCGCAACTTGTGTCACAGCAATTTTCAACTATATCTTCTTGAGCATCAGCTATTTCGCGAAGAATATCACATACACAATTACCTGTTTCAAACTTTTTGCCACAACCCATGAATGATTACTCCTTTCTGTATCTTTTTTGCTTGCTTTTCCCTAATAGGGTATGTATGTTGTATAGATTGGTGTGGGCAAACATAAGAGGTGAAAAAAATCCGTTTGAGAGAATGGAAGAAATAGGGCATCTGTCTATACCCATAAAAAAGGGCTAACATACACTAATATCGACCATGTATCGAAAAGGAGTGATTAGTGCTATGTCTGACAACAAAAAAGTCATACATGTAAAAGACTTAGTCATAAAGGCAGATAATGTCCATATAGAACCACCTCAACGCCAGCCACGCTTTGACCCAATCTTTGGACCACCACGTCGTCGTGTAGAACATGAAGAAGAAGTTGTGGAATCATCCAGTTCTCATGAAGCACTAGAAAGTTCAGAGGAGAAGGATGATGAGGAGGACCGAGGTAATAGAAGAAGACCGTTCTCTTGGATCTAACATTATGTATATCGAGAAGAGGCAGCTATCTCATTAGCTGTCTTTTTTGTTTAAGGCTATTTTCGCATCCTTTGTTGTTTTCTTAATGTCGCAGTATATCAACTATTCACTAAGATTCATACTAGAAAACATAACAATCTTTTATAAAACAGCCTTGTTTAGTTTAGTTGTGAAATTTTTTCAATTATGCAGGAAATATTGTGCGTGATAACGAATTGTATATATAGGAGAATGATGCATAATATTCTTGAAAAAAGGGTATAGATTAGTAGAACACGTTTTATTGATGTCTTAATTGGAAAGGGTGGATGCATATGGGTTATGTATTACCAGTACAAACGCATCATTATCAGGATTATCAAAAACGTGTCACCAAAGAAAAAGCGAAACCATTTTATATCAATAAGGCAAACAAAGTAGTTTTTGATACCAAGTATTACGATTTGCAAAAAAAGCTGGAAATGAAAAAAATGGTAACAACAGGAAAGAAAGTTGTTGGCATTGAGCAAGACCAACTGGAAGAACATGATGATGTATATGCAACTGTCACAGGGAAAGGAAGAAATATCGATGCACAAGCATAATAGGATGGAAAGAAACATAGAAAAAAGCAGACAAAAATATGCCTGCCTAGTCTGTGTTTCTTTTTGTTTTGTTTTTAAATGGATAAATATATAAACGCTCGCCTTCAATGTATTCTGCATAAAAAACATCTTCTACTGTTGAGTAATTTTGACGTTCGATTTCATTACGTAACCACTCTTCTGTTAAATTCGCCTCACGTAAGTTATCCCATATTATTTCACCATCGCTAATTAGCGTTCTTGCTAATTTAGGCTGAGTCGGTGCAACATTGAGATCCTTCTTTGTCGGTGTTTGGTATGCATCTTTTTTTAAGACAGAAATGGTTCCGTCAGTTTCTAATACTGCATATTCCACTTCCTTCAGAGCAAAAACATCTTTTTCTCTTAATAGTTGTTGTAAACCATCCATATCAATTTTATTCTTGGTCATGACATCTCGTATGAGTTCGCCTTTGTGAATGATGAGAGATGGTTTACCTTCTAGAAAATGGCGGGTCCGTTTAAACTTTTGGGTAATTTTTTCGATGGAATATAATAAAATACCCCATAGGACAACAACAAATGCAATTTCCGGTATTCCGTTTTCTTTTTCAAATAATGCATTCCCAACTAATTCACCTAATAGAACAGCGGAGATGAAATCAAAAGCGGTTAATTGCGAGATTTGTGTTTTCCCTAATACTTTTGTAAGGATAAATAAGGCAAAAAATCCGAATATGGTATCAGCAAACATTGATAAGTAGTTATCCATGAAACAATCCCCCTATAATGTCATCAACTATACTTTGTCCAAAATGGAGGATTTGAATACATAGCGATTTATCAACATGAACGGAAATATTAGAGAGCTGTTATAGCCTTCTTTGTTGTACGTTTTCAGTAACTGTATAAAGAAGAAAAAACATCGTTAGAAGGGGAGTAGAGCAAAATTATCAATGCTTTTTCAGCAAAAAAGTAGCAAGAAGGTAACAGAGAAGGCTTGTCAGTACCCGTTTCAGCAAGAAAACCAGCCAAACGGTAACAGAGCCACCATCTTATCAAGCCCATCATCAATAATAAATTACACACATTATTTCATTTGAAATAATGTGTGTATACATATCCATAAATATTAAATTAATCCAATTCTTTTACCATGGTTACATGCGGAATGCCTGCATCCATGAATTCCCCAGAAACGGTTTTATATCCGAGGCTTTTATAAAATCCTTCTGCATGCTTTTGTGCATTAAGTTTCGCTTTTTTGTTTCCTTTGTCTTGAATGATGTCTTCAATAAATAAAATCATTTCTTTCCCATAGTTTTTACCACGATGTTCTTTTAAGACACAAATGCGTTCAAGCTTTCCATATTCATCGACCCAACGCATACGACCAGCAGCAATTGGCTCCCCGTCTTCATAACCGATAAAGTGGATGGCTGTGTCATCATGCTCATCCACTTCAATTTCAGGTGGTACATTTTGCTCATCTACAAAGACAATGTTTCGTACATGAAAGGCTTGATCTTTTTCTGCTTTTGTTTCGACAACTTTAATGTTCAATCTAGACGTACTCCTTCCCAAATACAAATGATTCATATACTGTCCAAGATCCATTTTCTAATTGATATAATAGTTGAAAACGGTCAATCGTATCTTCTAGCTGGAAGTGCTTCATTTTCATACTACCGAATACATCCGAATACTCGTCATGATTTAATTTTTGTGCGATGGTGATATGTGGGACAAAATTGTACTCCATGTTTTTCGGAAATTTGCCCTGGTGCATCTTTGTAAATAAATCCTCTAATTCTGGAATGGGCTCTACTTTTAAATAAATGGTATTGGTTACTGGTGCAAATGTACTTACTTTATTCATTTTGATTTTGAATGGCTCTGTTTCATTTGCAATATGTTTTAATTCGGTAATTAATTCGCTGATTTCTTCGTCGGTAGCTTCGAAAGCTTCTTTTAACGTAATATGTGGTGGGATAAGTTCGTAATGTGGGTCATAGCGTTTGCGATATGAGTTGGCTTCGTCCTGGATTGGTTTGGATGGGAAAATGGCAACTCCATATTTCATTTTTACAACCTCCTATTTTAGGTTTATACATATGGTATACTTGTTCCATTCTTACATTCCGTGCAGGATAAGGATGGCTAACTTCTAGTATACCAAAAATCACGTAATTTCGAAAATACATTTTCTAATTATTTTTACAGTTTCTAAGGAAGTCCCCACCTTAATCAAAAAGGATGGGGAGTGCACGTTTTAAGTCTTTTTGCCAATATTTCCATGTATGATCGCCATCTTCCAATTCATCATACACATAGTTCATGCCTTTTTTCTCCAAAATTTCATTTAAGGCACGATTAGGCGTTAAAAAGTCCATCACTTTTCCATCTGTTGTAGTGACCTCTGTTTCGTTCGTTCCTATCGTATGATAGATATCAATTTTGTGGATATCTGTGGCATTTCTCGCGGCTTCTAATACCGTATCATCGACATAAGGGGACTGCATCATGACTTTTCCAAATGTGTTTGGATATTTTATCGCGGTCATGAGTGCTAATGTCCCAGCTAATGAATCTCCAATAAGAGCACGGGATTGTCCCATGTGATAGGTTGGCAGTAAATCATCCAAAAATGGTACAACTTCCTGGACTAAAAATTTAATATAGACCTGTTGTTTTTCTCCAGTTGGATGATATTTCATACGACGATCTTTTTTATCATGATAATGAATCCCAACGAAGACCGTATTGGTAATCTCGTCCTCATCATGTAGGCGGTCACTATAGGTTGCAATTCGCCCCATTTGGAAATAGTCATCTCCATCCTGCATGATACAAATGTTATATTTATAAAGAGGGGAGAACATTTCTGGTTGATATATCTTTAACACCATCGTTTCTTCTAAGTATTTACTCTTAATCTGTTCTTCCCTCATGGTTCCTTTTCTACCCAATGATAACACCTCATTTTTAAGTTGCTAGTTGGCGTAATTGCCCTTGATATAGATCATGGTAATGGCCATACCGCTTGATTAGTTCTTCGTGTGAGCCCTGTTCGATAATTTCCCCGTTTTCTAGCATAATAATATGGTCTGCTTCTTGGATCGTATTTAGTCTGTGTGCAATGACAAAACTAGTCCGTCCTTGCATGAGACGTTTTAATGCTTCTTGAATTTTTAATTCAGTAACGGTATCAATATTACTCGTTGCTTCATCTAAAATCAGGATAGATGGATCTGCCAGTAGTGCACGTGCGATGGTAATCAGTTGTTTCTGCCCTTGACTAATTCCACTGCCATCTTCATCAAGTAGGGTATCATAGCCATTTGGCAACCGTTCAATAAAATCATGTGCATTCGCATTTTTAGCAGCAGTAATCACTTCTTCATCTGTTGCATCAAGACGAGAGTAGCGAATATTTTCCCGAATCGTTCCTTCAAATAAAAAGGCATCCTGTAATACAAATGCCATATGGCTTCGTAAGCTAGACCGCTTTATGTCCTTAATATCGATTCCATCCAACGTAATTGTACCGTTTCCATAGTTATAAAAGCGAGAAATAAGATTAATAATCGTTGTTTTGCCAGCTCCTGTATGACCGACAAAGGCGATGGTTTGGCCTGGTTTTGCTTCAAATGTAATGCCTTTTAAAATCGGAGTTTTTTCATAGGCAAAGGTTACACGGTCAAATTCTATGTGGCCATTTGTCGTGTCAATTTCGATGGCAGTTGGCTCATCAATCTCTTCCTGTTCCTCGTCTAAAACGGTAAATACACGTTCTGCACCAGCAATAGCAGACAATAATAGATTAAATTGGTTGGACAATTCATTAAGTGGCCGCGTAAATTGGCGAGCATATTCTGTGAAAATAACGATGACCCCGACTGTAATAATTTCTTGAATCGCTAAAATACCACCCGCTAATGCGATCAAACCAAAGCTTAAGAAGTTGAGCATGTTCATGACCTTTGGAATAAATCCGGAAATGGTCATCGCCCAAAATCCAGACTGGCGTAATCGTGCATTCTTTTCCTCAAATTCACTGATCACCTTTTTTTCTTGGGAAAAAGCTTTAATAATATGCTGACCAGATACAGTTTCCTCTACATAGCCATTAAGATCCCCTAAATGCTTTTGCTGTAATTTATAAAGTGGTCCAGTTCGTTTGGTAATCCAGCGCATCGCCAAAAACATGGCTGGAATAATGCTCATGGTTATAACCGTTAACAGGGGACTAAGCACAAGCATCACAACAACGGTTCCAATAAGGGTTAAAATACTCGTGAAAATTTGGATTACAGACTGATTCAATGTGTTGTTGACATTGTCAATATCATTTGTAATCCGGCTCATTAATTCCCCGTGCTGCCGTTTATCAAAATAGGAAATAGACAAACGATGGAATTGCCAGAATAAATCAGCACGTAAAGCATAAACAGTATTTTGTGCAATACCAACCATCCAAAAGTTTTGCAAAAAGATGGCTAACGAATGAAACAAGTAAACAAAAACTAAAAACACAAGCAGTATCCCTAGGCCAGCTGTTTCTCTTGTGACAATAAAATCATCAATTGCCATGCCGACCATAAATGGACCAAGCAAGCTTAATCCTGAACTAATCATGACCATGAAAATAACTAAAAATAATTTTCCCTTTTCCCGTGCCAAGTAGGACCAAATTCGTTTAATGGTTCCCCAAGCATTTTGTGCTTTATCTCGGTTTTCTATTTGAATTGTGTCCAATGGAATTTTCTCATATTGGAAAGGGTCTTTTAATTGTTTAAGTGGCATATGGGTACTCCTTTCCAAATTGTGATTCCACAATGTTGCGGTATAATCGGGAAGTTTGTAATAACTCGTGATGAGTGCCAACCGCTAAAATAGTCCCATTATCCATTAGTAAAATGCGATCAGCACGTAAAGCGGATGCAATTTTCTGGGTGATCATAAGCGTTGTACATTCATCTTTACTGATAGCATCTAATAAACGTGACTCTGTTGCTAAATCTAGTGCACTAGTACTGTCATCTAACATTAATATAGTAGGTTTTCGAATAAGTGCGCGTGCGATCGACACCCGCTGTTTTTGACCACCAGACAGGTTAACCCCTTTTTGTCCAATCTTGGTATCATATTGATCAGGTAATTCTGTTATTGTTTCATGAATTTGCGCATCTTTGGCGGCTTGGATGATATCATGTTCTGTAGCATCTTCTTTTCCCATCGCAATATTTTCTCGAATGGACCCAGTAAATAGAAGTGGACTTTGTGGGACATACCCAATACTTTTACGTAATTGTTCCATTGTATAGGAAGTAATTGGTGTATCATCCAATAAAATAGATCCATCATCGACATCATATAAGCGCGGAATCAGTTGAAATAACGATGTTTTCCCTGCACCTGTTGCACCAAGTATGGCAATTTGCTCCCCAGCTTGTACGGTGAAATTGATATCTTGTAAGACTTGTTCATTCGTCTCTGGATAGGAAAAAGAGACATGATGAAAAGCAATGTTTCCTTTTGTAACTGCTGCATCTTGGTTCGCCTCTTCATAATCGATTAAGTCAATATCTAATGTCAAAACTTCCTTTAAACGTCGGGCAGAAGCTAGTGCACGGGAAATCCCCATTGTAATGAACGAAAACATCGAAATCATCATGGCTACACGTAAGGCGTAATTGACAATGGCAACGACATCCCCGACAGATGTTTGATTTGCTATGATTTGGCTGTTTCCAAACCATAAAATAAACACTAAGCTCACATTCATGACAAAGAGCAAGATCGGCATGGAAGCTTCCACAAATCGAAAGGTCGAACGTGTCTTGGTTGCGAGATCTTCATTTGCTTTGGTGAAGCGAGACTCCTCCACGTTACGACGAAGAAATGCTTTAATAATCCGCATACCTGCTAGGTTTTCCTGCATGACACGATTCACTCGGTCAACCCGTTTTTGCACCTGTTCAAACATTCCACTTGCACGACGAAACACCCATATTAAAAATACAATGAGAAGCGGGACAGTTATTAGGAAAATGATAGCAATGCGAGCATTGACAATAAAGGACATGATCACGCCACCAACCACAATGAGTGGAGCCTTCGTCATGATTCGTAACGCCATGAAAAGGGTCTGTTGTAATTGGCGTACATCATTTGTAAATCGTGTAACAAGTGCTGAAGTTGGATAACGATTTAAATTGGCAAATGAAAAGGATTGGATCCGTTCAAATAATTTCTCCCGGATATCATAGGCAAAATTCAAACTGGTATGGGAGGCATAAAACGAATTAAAGATCCCTGCCACAAACGCAGTAAAGGCTAGACCAATCATAATAGATCCCCACATCGCGATCGTATGTAAGTCTTGATTCATCACACCGTCATTAATCATTTTTCCGAGGAAAAAGGGAAGGAGCAATTCCACAGCAAGTTCAATCATGGTTAAGGCATAGGCGATGATAATCGGTAATTTATAAGGTTTTAAAAAGGATAAAATATGCTTCACAGTGATAGACCTCCATTCCCCAATGTAAAAAATAAACTAATTTTCACTCTATTATAATGTGAAACGACCATTAAAGTCGAGTGCCTGGCACCACCCGAATTTTGTCGAATGGGAGTGAGATGTGCGTTATTTTTATATTGACAAGGATGGAGGATTTGTATATAGTATTAATTGTCCATATTCCCTATACGATTCCGTAGCTCAGCTGGGAGAGCGCCACCTTGACAGGGTGGAGGTCGTTGGTTCGAGCCCAATCGGAATCATACCGTATACTGTGGAACCCTTGATATACAAGGGTTCTTTTATTTTGCTCATATATACCTGTCATCGTAAAATATCACTTTGGTCACATATTGGTCACACAGTAAATAAACCTAAGAATATACATATCGAAAAACATGCAAAAGTTAAGTTAATGTCAGGTCAATTCTAAATCAATCATCTAGTAATAATATAATAAAGGAATCCCAATACAAGTTAATAGAACAAGATTGAAAGAAGCATATACAGAATTTAGTAGAATACTATAAAAACTCCAGAGATTTATATTGAGTCACACTATTGATAGATTAGTCGAGGATTGGACATTTCTTATGGCACTGATATTAATGTTACCATCCTCTTAAACCATGCTTTTGTAAATGAAATTAAAGAAATATATTATAAATGAGTAATTAAACAATGAATGTTGTTTTTCTACTAGTTAAAATAAGCTTATCAAAAGGGTGCTTGCTTTTATTCCTTATATTTTAGTGACTTTAATTAGTTAACTCGGAACAGCGTGTGAAACCACATCATTGCAGGTGGGTAATATCATTAAGTAGCATGTGTATGCCTTAATGCATGAAAATTTCATTTCTTATCTATAGGACTTGCTTTTAAGGTGTATCTAAAAGCCCTTATTTATTGGCCTCTTTCTCAAACTCTTGTATTTCTTTAATGGTTAATACCTTTTTCACCTTTCCGAAAATGCTATGTCTACCTTCCGACGTTTACTTCCGTCTTGTAAATAACGAGCAGTTGTACTCCTCTATATCCCCAAATAAATACAGGATATGGCAAGAATGTCTTACGTCTATCGTGTCTGTTAACGGAATCTTTCTTGTTGTCATTCTAACACCTTCTAATATAAAAGATTAACGTTGTTTGGAATTTAATAATTTAATTATCTTTATCACTCTCTTGGATATAAATAGAAGGATAAATAAAACCATTATTTTCAGAGTCATAGAGAGGTGAGTCTACTATTGCCGTATCTGTCATTAAATAAGGATACATTTGCATCATTTGGATATAAGCCTTCGCTGTAAGAAGGGAAGCATTATAGGATTGGACATAGATGATATCATTCCTCGTAAATTTTTTAAATGTCTTCGATTGCCTGACTTTATTTATTAGTTCTCCCTCTAGCGGATTCTCGTGTGATTCATGTATCCATATTCTTATTTTTTTTGGGTTGTTTCTCTTTATGAATAAGAAGTTTTCTACAGATTCGTGACAACCAAGCACTGTATCTTTATCTATTAAAAAAAGATGCTTCTGTATGTAATCATGATTTGCTAGGCTTTGAAAACTATTCTTAATTTGCTTAAGATGACGATAATCGTCAATAATAATGCAAAAACTCTCTTTTTCCATCCCTGTTAAGACAAATGTAACAACCTTTTGAATGTAACTTTCTAGGTTATTGTAGAGATAAATAACTTTCCCCTGATCCATCCTTCTTAATGACTTCGATATTTCACTTTTAAGAATGGTGCTGTTCGATACATTTTCACTTAAGTGTTCTTGAAAAAACATTAAGGGTTTAAATCCCAAGACCTTGGAAATATTTACTGCAACATTAAAACCAGGATTACGTTTTCCAGTTTCAATTTGTGAGTAATAAGCTCTATCAATAAATGCTTTACTAGCAACTTGCTCCTGTGTGAGTCTTTTTTCTTTTCTGAATTGGATCAACCAGTCTCGCTTCATATGTACCCTCCAATCCACACTATCAATCATATATTTAACAGCCTTTTTATATAAAGAATTTAGTATAGTATCCTTACTTAATTGAAACATATAGAATAGAAATTCACTTTCCGAGTTGTAATAAGTGGATTACCAAAAGCAGTATACGACCTTCTATCGGAACCTATTAGCGTTTTTCATAACGTTTTCTTACGTAGCTAGCCACCGCATTATTGCTAATAATTATATGCATTCATTGTATCTTGTCAAATAGACATAGGACAAAGTATCGACAAATTTTGTGGCATTTCGACACATTTGCTACTTTTTGATTACAAATAAGGTATGATATAGGCAAGATGTACTACATAATTTGAATGTTTTACTAAAAAATTGTTACACTAGGGAGTTTTTTTATGGAAAAACAAAATATCGACTTGCTAGAAGAAATGATGTATAAGAGAAATTTCCATCATGTTTTTCAACCTTTATATAACTTAGATACTTGGGAGGTAAGTGGCTTTGAGGCATTATTACGATCTGATTTAATTGAATCTCCTGATAAGCTGTTTAATATTGCAATTCATAATAATATGTTATACGAGTTGGACATAGCATCTGTCTATCATGCATTGGACTCAGCCTCAAAAAGGAGTAGTATTCGTAAGTTATTTATAAATGTATTTCCATCTACTATGGTGAATCCACAGTTTTTATCATTTTTAGAAAAAATGAGTCACCATAGATGTAGTAGGAATAAGCAAATTATTTTTGAAATGAATGAGGCGGAAAAATTTGTAGATACATATGTTGCACGGAAGGTAATAGATGATATAAAAGGTATGGGATATGGTATTGCTATTGATGATTATGGAAAAGGAGAGGCATCCATAGAATCGATTGTAAACCTTGAACCAGATATCATAAAGGTAGATCAGCAATTTTCTAAAAATCTTTTTAGTTGTATGGAAAAGCAGAGCGAAATAAAAATGTTGGTCCAACTATGTGAAGAAAAACAAATGAAGCTAGTGCTAGAAGGGATTGAGGATGAAAGAGATTTAGCTACAGCCAAAATACTAGGTGTTCATATTGGACAAGGCTTTTTATTGGGTAAGCCCCAAAGCTATACTAATTTTTATTTGAGAGAAGGGAATTTTTAATAGCTTTATACCACAAAATGATTTGTACTGGAACAGGGTGAGACATTAATGTGTGTTCTCGTCTTTATTTTAAGAGATTTTTTGTCGATATATGTAATATGATGTCGTTTTTATGACATAGATCACTTCGATTACCAATATTTTACTATAACCTATAAAAAGACTTATAGATAGAAAAAAACAGAAGGGAGAGAGATTCTGTGTCCCTAACAGTTAAAGAAAGAAACAGGTATATAACGGAAATATTAAATGGCACATATTCATCATTAAAAGCAGTTGTCCCTATTAATTATGAATTATCAAAACCAAAATTAGTCGAACAATCCATACATATACAGTTTGGGGTTTTAATTGGTATTACTGGTGACATAAAAGGGAAATTAGTTTTAGATGGTCAAACCTCTATCTTTGGGTCAGTAGGTGAAACCATGTTTGGAATGCCTTTAGAAGGGGAAATGCTAACATCCTTTAGTGGTGAACTAGGAAACATGATAGCTGGTGGCTTATCGACCAATGTGGCTGAAAGCGGAATAAATATCGATATTACTTCTCCAACGATCGTACAAGGTAATACGAAATTGTCAGGGTATAAAAAAGCACTTCACGTATCTGTCAATCTAGAAAATGTTGGAGAGATGGGGATTTGTTTGTTACTGGATTAAATAGGTATGTGTTTCTATCTATTTATCCACAAAATCTATTAAAAAATGAACTAGACCAATAGAGAAGGAGTAAAGAAATGGTGAAAGTGTTAGTAACAGATGATGCTGCATTTATGAGAATGCAGCTTAAAGATAATCTGACAAAGCTCGGTCTTGAGGTGGTAGGAGAGGCAGTAGATGGTGCTGATGCCATCGAAAAATGTAAGGAATTAAGACCAGATCTTATTACGATGGACATTACAATGCCTGAAATGAACGGGGTAGATGCTGTGAAAGAAATAAAGAAGTTGGATGGTAATGTCAAAATGATTATGTGCTCAGCCATGGGACAACAAAACATGGTGTTAGAAGCTATTCAGGCAGGTGCCCAAGATTTCATTGTAAAACCTTTTACCTTCGAGCGAATTAAGGAAGCAGTGGAAAAAGTATTTTAATATCGGACATAAGAAAGTGGTGAAAAAATGAAAACGTTAAAAAATATCATTACCTTTAAAAATTGGAAACTAAAAACAAAGCTAATTGTCTCTTTTATTTTGATTCTATTAATTCCAAGCATTGTCATTGGCTTTAGTTCCTATCAAAAGGCACAATCTGTTTTAGCGAATTACGTACTTGATACTGCAGCAGAAAATGTCAATAAACTAGATACGGAAATTACACAAACGTTTGAACCTAAATTTAATGACTTAACCTTTTTGACGGGTCAAATAACTAGTTCGATGTATGAAGATAATCAAGAAATTCATGAACAATTTACACAATATGTTGAACTACATCCAGAAATAGCCGCAATCTATGTTGGTACGAGTGATGGGCAGATGATTACAGAACCTGCTTTAGACTTTGGTGATGATTTCGATCCTCGAGATAGATCTTGGTATGCAGATGCGACGTCTAGTGATGGAGAGGCAGTAATTACTGAGCCATATGAAGATGCAGCTTCTGGTGAAATGATGGTTACGGTTGCAAAAACAACAAATGATGGAAGTGGTGTAATAGGGATTGATGTTACCTTATCCGAAATTGCAGCATCGGCCGGTAACATTAAAATTGGGGAAAGTGGCTATGCGATTATTGTAGATAATTCCCATAACTATTTGGTTCATCCAGAGGAAGAAGTAGGAACTGAGGCAAATGAAGAATGGTCAGAAATAGTTTTAAACCAAGACAATGGTCATACTTCTTATATCATTGATGGTGAGGAAAAAGAACTAGAGTTTACAACGAATGAGGTAACAGGCTGGAAAGTTTTAGGAACGCTGTATACAAGTGAATTAGAAGAAGCAGCATCAGGGATATTGACGACAACGATGATGGTCATCGCAGGAGCGTTAGTAGTGGGACTTGGAATCATATTCGTGGTCATTCGTTCCATTATAAAACCAATTAATTCCCTAACAGCTAGTGTGAAAAGGATTAGTGAAGGAGATCTAACTGAAAACGTTAATGTCGATTCAACTGATGAAATTGGCAAACTAGCTTTAGGCATGAAAGAAATGCAATCAAGCCTGAAAAAAATTATTCACAATGTTTCCACTGCATCAGAAAGCTTATCCAGTCAAAGTGAAGAGTTAACACAATCAGCTAATGAAGTGAAAGAAGGTTCTAGCCAAATTGCAACAACCATGCAAGAAATCGCTTCTGGTTCAGAAAGACAAGCAAACAGTACAAGTGAATTATCTTCCATTATGGGAGATTTTGCTACAAAGGTTCAAGAAGCTAATGAAAACGGGGAAAGCATTCAACGGTCGTCAGGTGAAGTATTAGAAATGACAGATGAAGGAAGCCAATTAATGCATGCTTCCAACGAGCAAATGAAGAAAATAGATTTGATTGTGCAGGATGCTGTACAAAAAGTCCAAGGACTAGATACACAGTCACAGGAAATTTCTAAATTAGTTTCTGTTATTAAAGACATTGCTGACCAAACCAATCTTCTGGCATTGAATGCAGCAATTGAAGCTGCAAGAGCAGGGGAACATGGACAAGGTTTTGCGGTAGTTGCGGATGAGGTACGAAAACTAGCAGAACAAGTATCTGTGTCCGTAACAGATATAACGGATATTGTGACCAATATTCAAAATGAATCTAGTAATGTTACGGATTCCTTACAAGGTGGATATAAAGAAGTCGAACAAGGAACTACACAAATAAAATCGACGGAAGAAAAATTCAGCCTCATTAGTAAAGGTGTTACAGAAGTTGTGAGCAGTATAAAAACGGTAACAGATAACTTATCCGACATTGCAGCGAACAGTCAAGAGATGAATGGATCTATTCAAGAAATTGCAGCAGTTTCTGAGGAGTCCTCTGCTGGCGTTGAGGAAGTTTCTGCATCATCTCAACAAACAAGCAGCTCCATGGAAGAAGTGGCAACAAGCTCAGAGGAACTTTCTAAATTAGCTGAAGAATTAAATGGGTTAGTACGGAAATTTAAAATCTAACAGTTAAAGTGCGTGTTCAAAAAGGAGGATTAAAAGGACCGAGTCGGCTAAGGTCTCTGGCGTCCTGTTGCAACGCCTCACGCTAACGTCCTGTGCGTCTCATTGGCTAAAACCGTCACGTCCTGTGACAACGCCAATACTAGCACGTCCTGTGCGTCGAAGTTCGAGGCAGCGTTTTAAACTTTAGGATAGGCACCTTTTCCCTCATAAATGCGGGTGGAAAAGGTACCTGTTTTTCGTGCTTTTGTTATTATTCGTCTAAATTGATCCATGTTTTTCCATCTGTGTTATCACGTACAGCTTCCTGCAAAGGAGTTAATGGATAATCTTCCATTAGGCTTTCGTTATGTCCTGGATACTGTTCAAATTCTGTATTGACAACATCATTCACAACTGCAGGATTGTCTGTCTCTTGTCTTACATTGTCCATTTGTTGTTCAAAAAAACTTTTCTTTTTCATGATTGACCTCCATTTATCATGATGATAAACGTTATTCTTCCACTTTTTTAGCGTAATATGATATTTCGATAGATGTTTGCATTAATAGCGGAACCGCCTAGTTTTCCTGGATGAATCGTCATTCCGTTATCATCGCAAATCCCAGTGCACCGTCCCCATTCCCAAGCAAAACAGTCCTTGTCCTAAAAAAGCTTACTCCATATAAGACACTCCGTAATTCGTAAAGTCATTGATTAAAAAGGCCATTTCTTTAGGTGATTGATCCATGTCATTTTCAATCCAATCCTTTATAACATTGATGGCACCACTTACTACAAAGGTACTTAAATAACGTAAATATAGTTCATCCACATCATTCCCGTTTCGCCAAGAATTCATCATAAAGCGTTGTGCGATATGCATGAGTCGTTGTTCAAAGGTAGGATCCCCATTTTTGTTTAATAACGTTTGAAACATGAATTTGTTCTGGGTAATGTATTCTAATAATTTTTGTGTCATTTGCAGTGACTCTTCTTCGATCGTAAAACGATAGCTGCTTAAATATTCATTCATGTCCTCGGTTATTTCTTCTTCAATTTTGTCCAGCAAGTCGTAATGATCGGCATAATGGGTGTAAAAAGTGGAGCGGTTAATATCAGCTAATTCACAGATTTCTTTTACTGTAATCGAGGTAATAGGCTTTTTCGCTAATAGCTGAATCAAGCTATTCTTTAATACATGACGGGTATATTTCTTACGGCGATCTAATTTTTCACTCAAGTTGATGATCCTCCCTATTGCAATTATTTTGTGAAAATCCAACACAAATTCCTAAAATGTTGCTTTGCTGACGTAATTTATAAAACTGTTTGTTGATTATCCAACACAGTGTTTATTATAATGATATAGTGTGTGAAGGTTATATTGCAAGAAAGGATGAAGCCTTATCGATCCGTCAGCAAGAATTATTAAACATAAAAAACCCATTGTAATCACATTTATCATCATTGCCATCATCAGTACGATTGTGCAATTCGGTGTTTCTGTTAATTACAATATGGTTGATTATTTACCAGAAGATACACCATCCACGAATGCAATGGATTTAATGGAAGAAGAGTTTGATGATCCAATTGCGAATGCAAGAGTCATGGTACGTGATGTCTCGATTACAGAAGCGTTAGCATACAAAGAAGAACTAGAGTCCATTGATGGTGTTACTGGCGTGACTTGGTTAGATGATTCCATTGATGTAAAAGCGCCACTCGAAATGGCGAATCAAGATACGGTTGAATCGTATTATAAGGAGGAAAATGCTCTATATTCGATAAATATTCGCGAAGGTGATGAAGTCGAAGTTACCGATAAAATTTATAACCTAATTGGTGAGGAAAACGCCATTTCAGGTGAAGCAGTAGACACGGCGACATCACAACAAATGGCTGGTCAAGAGTCTTTAAATGCAGCCTTGTTATTAGTTCCAATCATTATCATCATTTTAATTCTATCCACGAATTCTTGGATGGAACCATTATTCTTTTTAACGGCGATTGGAATTTCGGTTTTAATTAATTTAGGAACGAATATTTTTGTCGGAGAAATCTCGTTTGTTACACAATCTGTAGCACCGATCCTGCAGCTGGCGGTCTCGCTGGATTATGCGATCTTCTTGCTGCATAGTTTTTCAGATTATCGGAAACAAGTAGCTGATCCAAATGAAGCGATGCGACTAGCCATGAAACAATCATTTCCAGCTATTGCAGCTAGTGCATCGACAACATTTTTCGGTTTCATCGCACTGACATTTATGGACTTTGGAATTGGTGCTGACTTAGGCCTTAACCTTGTAAAAGGAATTGCTCTAAGCTTTATCAGTGTTATGATCTTTTTACCTGCTTTAACACTCTTGTTTTACAAGTGGATTGATCGTACTCAACACAAACCATTTGTTCCGAACTTTAAAAATATCGGCAAGTGGGTTATGAAGTTTAGAATTCCAAGTTTTATTTTAATATTAATCCTTATCATTCCAGCATTTTTAGCACAAAGCGAAACATCCTTTTTATATGGTACAGGTGACCAGCCAGAAACAACCCGAGCTGGTGCAGATGCAGCCGCTATTCAGGAAGCGTTTGGGGAAAATACGACAATGGTATTACTTGTTCCAAAAGGGGATATCGCAAAGGAAGAAGAAATCGTGCAACATTTAGAGGAATTCCCTAATGTGTCAAGTGTGATTTCCTATGTGAACACCGTCAGTTCTGTAATTCCACCTAATTATTTAGAAGAGTCGATGACAGAACAATTTTATTCGGAGAACTACACTAGAATCATACTCAACACCGAAACAGGTGCAGAAGGTGATGCAGCTTTTTCGCTAATTGAGGAGGTTCGTGATACAGCTGAATCCTATTATGATGAGGTTCATCTAGTTGGTGAAAGTGTAACATTATATGATATGAAAAACACCGTTGAACAAGATAACACAGTTGTGAATACACTCACGATTGTTGCGATTGCGATCGTGCTTCTCGTTACATTCCGATCGATATCAATCCCTGTTGTCTTACTATTGACGATTCAATCTGCCGTTTGGATAAATTTATCATTCCCATACTTTATGGATTCATCATTGGTATATGTCGGTTATTTAATTGTCAGTACGGTACAACTTGCAGCAACAGTCGATTACGGTATCCTATTTACGGAGAGTTATCGAAACCATCGTCAAGAAATGAAGGCTTTAGAGGCCATTAAGAAAACCATTGATGGTAAGATTTTTGCGATTTTTATCTCTGCTGCCATTTTATCCAGTGTTGGGTTTATTTTATCGTTTACATCATCAAACCCAATTGTGTCTTCAATCGGATTACTATTAGGTAGAGGTGCGTTACTCGCGTTTCTAATGGTTGTGTTCGTCCTACCGGCTACGTTAGTTATATTTGATCGGCTGATTAAAAGAACAACACTAAAAGCAAATTTTTATAAGGAGAAAGGGGAATGAGGATGAGGTTGAAACGCATCATCGCAGTGTTCTTGGTATTTTTGCTCGTTATACCAACATTCGCTGTCGCAGATACAACGAATGAAGAATCCTCAGAGGACAGTACGCAAACGGAAGGCTCTTATTCTGAGAAAAATGAAATTGTATATGCGACATTACGTGCAAATGGTGAACAAAAGGATATGTATGTCGTTAATAATTTTACAATAGATGAACCTGGAAAAATGGTAGATTATGGTCCATATGCCAGTGTTGAAAATTTGACGAACTTACAGGAGATCACATTAAATGAGGACCAAGTAACGTTTACTGCAACAGAAGATCAATTTTATTATCAAGGAGATATAGATGGTCAACCATTACCATGGGATATCGCTGTTTCGTATAAATTAGATGGGGAAACGGTAAATCCCGAAGAACTAGTAGGTCAAGATGGTAAGTTTGAAATGAAGATCGATATTACTGCAAATGAAGAAGTTGATTCGGTCTTTTTCGAGAATTATATGCTACAACTTTCGCTTCCTTTAGACTCTGAAATCTTTCAGCATATTGAAGCAAAGGATGGCATGGTAGCAAATGCAGGTAAAAATAAACAAGTAACATATACCGTGATGCCTGAAAGTGAAGAAAGCTTCGTAATTAAAGCAGATGTAACCGATTTGGAAATGGAAAGTATGGAAATAACAGCACTGCCATCTTCCATGTCCATTGACGCACCAGATGCTGATGAGATGACAGATGATATGAAATCTTTATCAGATGCCACAACAGACATTAATGACGGGGTTGGGGAACTTAATGACGGGATATCCGAATTAAGTGATGGTATTGCTGATTTGCATGAAGGATCTGAATCGTATCAAGAAGGAACGAAAGAAATCGATAAAGGTTCTACAGACTTAATAGAAGGGTCCGAAGCCATTGATCAATCGCTTGAAGAGATGAGCAAGGCTTTAGAAACAAATTCTAGTGAAATGGGTTTGGGGCAATTTGAGGATTTAGTAGAAGGACTTAATCAAATTGCAGAAGGCATGAAAGAAACAGAAGATAGCTTAGCTGGTTTTAAAGAACAATACTCGGAAGCCTATGCTGCATTGGATGAGTCGATAGAGAATATCCCTACAGATGTTGCACCAGAAGATTTAGCCGAATTTCAAAACAGTGAGAACGAAGCTATTGGTCAATTACTAGAAACGTATCAAGCAGCTTCTACAACGAAAGTGATCTATTCGGAAGTGAAGGAAGCCTTTCAAGCGGTGAACCCGACATTAGCTGGAGTTATAGAATCATTGAAAACCATGCGAACCAATCTGGAAACAATGGCAAGTGGATTGGAAGAAAGTTTAGATGAGATGGATATGGATGATTCGATCACCCAATTACAAGAAGGGTTGAGTGCATTATCATCTAATTATAAAGACTTCCACTCAGGCTTAGTTGAATACACAGATGGTGTCGGTGAATTATCGGCTTCCTATGGTGAGATCCATGACGGCTTCACAGAAGTAAAAAATGGAACAACTGAAATGGAAGACGGGGTAAGTGAGCTTCATGATGGCACAGAAGAGTTAGCTGATTCGACCAATGATTTACCAGATCAAATGCAAGATGAAATTGATGAGATGATTAATGAATATGATAAATCAGATTTTGATGCTGTTTCATTTGTATCAGCTGAAAATGAAAAGGTAGATAATGTACAATTTGTAATCAAAACAGAAAACATTAAACAAGAGGAAGACGATGAGGAAGAAAAACAAGAAGAAGAGGAAAAAGGAATCTGGGAGCGATTCCTAGATTTGTTTAGATAAGTATCTGATGGAGCTGTTAACTATAAAGCCTAAATTCTTTAATAAGAAGAATTTAGGCTTTTAATTATGGTCTCTTATAGGGCCGACCGATTGACAGTTCAAGAACTTATTTTGAAATTTTTTGTTGTGCTTGAATGCCTTGTTTAATCGCTTGACAGAAAAGTAAATTTGGTTGGGATAATTTTTCATGTTTCCGTTTTACAAATCCGATGTTTATCTTCCCGATTTTATCGTCAAGCTTTATCGATTTAACATCTTTTGGTTTAATATTTTTCACAAGTTCAGTGGGTAATATTGTCACGTTATCTGTAAGTGCAACATTTTCTAAGAGAACCTCCCAGTTTTCATTTTGAAAAACTACATGTGGTTCAAATCCAACTTCCTTACACCGATCATAAATGAGATTCCCCAAAGTAAAATCACAAGTTAGGATACTGAACTTTTCTGAAGCTAAATCTTTTAGCTTTAGCTTTTTGTTTGTAGAGAGTAAATTTTCCTTGCTGACAAATACTGACACGTCGTATGAGGGGAATGGTGAAGCACAAGGTTCCACTTCGAGGTTATCGTAATATACCGGAAATGATACTAATCCTAAATCTAATTCTCCAGTTGAAACCATTTCTTGGATTCTCTTTGAACCTTTTTGAATTAACGTAATTTCATAATGGGAATGGGAGGACATAAATTCGGAAATGGATTGCATATAACGCATTGATAAGAGAACAGTTAATCCGACTTTTAGGGAGCCTCCTACAACATTATTATTTTCTCGAATTTGTTTGGTTAAATCATCAATATCTTTCACAATGTTTTTTCCATACTCAAAAAGAATTTTTCCGTTTTCTGTAAGTTCAATGCCATGATCCGCATGATAAAACAATTTTGTATTCAAATCGCTCTCTAACTTTTGAACTGTCCAACTTAAGGTAGGTTGTGTAACAAACAAATTTTTTGCTGCAATTGAATAGCTTCCAGCATTTGCAATAGCAATGAAATAACGCAGTTGTCTAATATCCATATTACATCCCCCCATACATCTTATTTAGGCTTTAGTTAATTTGGTAATTCATTCCTAATTGAACTTTTTAAAGGCTGTTTCTGTTTCTAAAAGACTGTTGCTTTTTCAAGTATGAATCTTAATGAATAGTTGATGTGAATTTCGACGTAAATTGATATTATGATAGAGCTATCGCCGCTTCGGAAAAACACCACGCTTTCCGCGGGTGTCCCGTGAGCCTCCTCGTGCTCGTCGTGTTGAATGTGGTACAATGCTGCCGCACTCCTCGCAAAAAAAGATTGATATCGCACTGTGGGGTCTCACTTAGGCCACTGCGACGAACAGGACGTTCTAGTGTCGGCGCCCGCCACAGGTGTGACCTATGTTAGCCGACGAACCGCAGGAGTCTTCGTGTTTTTCCTACGCTGATTTGTGCATTCCAATTCGTATCATTTATGTTCCAAATAAACTATAATTCACTAAAATTACGTAGCAATCTATAAAAACTCCGATGGTAAGCAAAATAACAAAGTTTGCGAATATAGCCTTTTTATATGATTACATTACTTAGACACGTGAAGATATGCTTGAAAAAACAGTATAGGTTCATTTGGTCGAATTTACACCTTCTGAAAGAAAAGTCCTGTAGTTCGTATGGACTACCCATACAAAGACTGCCTATCACATAGAGGGATAGGATTTATAGGGTGACTTTTGTCACGGAAATAGAATCCCTACATGAGACCACAAGAACGGATTGCTCCTCCCAAAAAGCCGTTATATCAAGTATTTATTTAGCAAATAAAACTATTTTATGACCCTATAAATTTATTCAATTTTACTCCTTTATATGGAGGGTTTAAAATCAAATGTGAAAGCGCTTCATCCAAAGAATAGTTAGTAATGAGCTACCAAAATGTTTGAGAAATTATAGCTTGTTTGATAGATATTTTGTAGCTAAGTGCTTTCAAAATTTGATTAAAGGTTTAACTATATATTTATCATCATAGTAGCATTTTTAGCGTAATTTTTAAAGCGTTTTCAAGATTAGTTTAATAACGGTGAAGAAAGGTTGTGTATGAAATGACTAAAAAGAAAGTTGGAGCGTTTGATTTTGATTCACAAATCAATACGATTGAAAATAACTTTCCTATGTATCAGGTATTAGATGAGGATGGCAATGTGGTTAACGCTGATTTAATGCCTGATTTAACGGACGATCAATTAGTTGAACTAATGGAAAGACTTGTTTGGGGAAGAACCTATGACCAACGAGTAACGATTTTAAATCGCCAAGGACAATTAGGAAACTACGCTCCTTCTGGTGGGCAAGAAGCAAGTCAATTAGCTAGTCAATATGCACTAGGAGAAGGGGACTACTTACTTCCTACTTATCGTGATTTGCCACCACTGGTACAACACGGTATGCCCTTAAAACAAGCATTCCTATGGTATAAGGGCTACATGTCAGGAAACGTATTCCCACATGAATTTGCTGCAATGCCAGCACAAGTAATTATTGGTGCACAATATATACAGGCAGCAGGTGTTGCATTAGGTTTCAAAAAACGTAACAGAAATAATGTTGTTATGACATATATAGGTGACGGTGGTACCTCACAAGGTGATTTCTATGAAGGAATTAACTTTGCAGGCGCATACAACTCACCAGCAATTTTCATTGTTCAAAATAACGGTTATGGAATTTCTACTCCAAGAGCAAAGCAAACAAAAGCAAAAACATTAGCACAAAAAGCTGTTTCGGCTGGAATTCCAGGAATTCAAGTGGATGGTATGGATCCTCTAGCAATCTATCGTGCAGTAAAAGAAGCACGTGATTACGCACTTGCTGGAAATGGCCCTGTGTTAATTGAAACGATTACTTTTAGATATGGACCACATACAATGTCAGATGATCCGAAGCGTTATCGGGAAAATAAGATCCTAGAAGAATGGGAGAAACGTGACTGCTTAATTCGTATGCGGAACTTCTTAACAGCAAAAGGTTTATGGTCAGAAGAAAAAGAAAACGAAATTATTGAAGATACAAAGGCACAGATAAAACAAGCAATTGAGGAAATGGGCAAAGAAGAACCTCAAAAAATATCGATGTTTCTTAAGAAGATGTATGAAGAGGCTCCTCAAAATGTACAAGAACAAATCAAAATATATGAAGGAAAGGAGAGATTATAATGGCCCAAAAAACAATGGTACAAGCAATTACAGATGCGCTTAGTCTTGAAATGGAGAGAGATGAAAACGTTTTAATTTTTGGTGAAGATATCGGTATGAATGGCGGCGTATTTCGAGCAACAGAAGGCCTTCAAGAAAAATTTGGAGAAGAAAGAGTTTTCGATACGCCTCTAGCGGAATCAGTTATTGTTGGTGCATCTGTAGGTTTAGGGTTAGCAGGCTTCCGTCCAGTTCCAGAAATTCAATTTTTTGGTTTTGCATTTGAAGCGATGGATGCCATAATGGGTCAATTATCACGAATTCGTTACAGAATGGGTGGTGAACGTTTTGCCCCAGTAACGATTCGCTCTCCATATGGTGGAGGAGTCCATACACCAGAACTTCATTCAGATAGCCTTGAAGGAATAGTAGCACAATCACCTGGCTTGCGTGTAGTAATACCAAGTAATCCATATGATGCTAAAGGGTTATTAATCTCTTCTATTCGTAGCAATGATCCAGTTATTTTCTTAGAACATTTAAAACTTTATCGTTCATTCCGCCAAGAAGTTCCGGATGGTGCCTACACCGTGCCACTTGATAAAGCTGCTATCACACGCGAAGGATCTGATGTAACTGTTATCGCATATGGCGCAATGGTTCAAGAATCCGTAAAAGCAGCTGAAAGTCTAGAAAAACAAGATATATCAGTGGAAGTGATCGATCTAAGAACCGTTGCCCCAGTTGATATGGAAACGATTATTGAATCCGTCAAGAAAACTGGACGTGTTGTTGCAGTACAAGAGGCACAACGTCAAGCAGGAGTTATGGGTAGTGTTATGTCTGAAATAGCAGAACGAATCTTCCTATATCTAGAAGCACCTGTCAGTCGTGTTACAGCACCGGATACTGTTTTCCCATTTGGCCAGGCGGAAGAGGTTTGGCTACCAGATGCAGAAGATATTGAAGAAAAAGTAAAAGAAGTAATAGACTTTTAATTTAATCATAGAAAGGGGAGCATACTTCCATGAGTTTTCAGTTTAAATTACCTGATATAGGCGAAGGGATAGCCGAAAGTGAAATAGTTAAATGGTTTGTTACCGTTGGAGAAACGATTAAAGAAGATGATTCATTACTGGAAATCCAAAATGATAAAACAGTAATGGAGTTACCATCACCAGTAACGGGAACTGTTAGCAAAATCTTCGTTGAAGAGGGAGGAGTAGCTAACGTTGGTGATGTGATCGTTGAAATTGAAACAGAAGGAACAGGAAGTAATGAACAATCAGAAACTAGTGAAGCACAAGCTACTGATAGTTCTGTACAAGAAGAAGTGAAGGCCGAAGAGCAGGAAACAGTAGATACCGCAGCAAGTAAAAAGCCAGAAAGTACAGACCCTGATATTAGATTAATGGCGATTCCTTCTGTACGTCGTTATGCACGCGCAAAAGGCGTTGATCTCCGCTCGGTTACCCCAACTGGGAAAAATAACCGTGTAACAAAAGAAGATATCGATATGTTTATTGCTGGAGGATCAACAACAACAAATGATTCCGTCCAACAGGATAAAAATACGGTGGAACAAACAGAAAAAACTGAAAGAGCAGCTTCTGTTTCACCAATGCAAGGAATGGAAAGAAGCGAAAAAATGTCACCAACACGCAAAGCGATTGCCAAGGCCATGGTGAAAAGCAAAACAACAGCACCTCATGTAACTGTTTTCGATGCTGTTGATGTGTCTAAACTGATGGAGCATCGTAAGAAGTTCAAACAAAGAGCTATTGAGCAAGGTATTAAACTAACGTTTATGCCATACATTGTGAAGGCTTTAGTAGCAATATTACGTAAGTACCCAGCATTAAATGCGTATGTTAACGAAGATGAGATCGTTTATAGAAATTACTTCAATATTGGGATTGCAACCAATACAGATCATGGACTATTCGTCCCTAATATTAAAGATGCGAACATGAAAACCATTTTACAAATCGCACAAGAAATTACGGAATACGCTGATAAGGCTCAAAAAGGGGAATTAGGAGCTCAAGATATGCGCAATGGTTCCACAACCATTACAAATGTTGGAGCTGCTGCAACGAACGGGGTTTGGTCAACACCGATTATTAACCAACCTGAAGTATCCATCTTGGGAATTGGTCGAATCGAACATGAGGCTGTGGTAAACAAAGATAAGGAAATAGTTGCTGCTCCAATCATGAAGCTTTCCTTCTCATTTGACCATCGCGTCATTGATGGTGTAACAGCACAAGAAGCTATTAATGACTTAAAAGAATTAATCGCTGATCCAGAAATACTTTTAGTGGAAGGATGATCAATAAATGGTTGTAGGAGATTTTGCTATTGATCTTGATACAGTAGTGATTGGTGCTGGTCCAGGTGGCTATGTAGCAGCTATCCGTGCAGCACAAATGGGACAAAAAGTTGCGATTATTGAAAAAGAGCATATTGGTGGTGTATGTCTAAATGTAGGTTGTATCCCATCAAAAGCTTTAATTAGCGCAGGTCATCACTATCAAGATGCTCTACACTCAGAAACGTTTGGTATTAAGTCAAAAGAGGTAACATTAGATTTTTCTGAAACACAAGCATGGAAAGACAAAAAGGTTGTTGCGACACTAACAAAAGGTGTCGAAATGCTTCTTAAGAAAAATAAAGTAGAAATCTTACGAGGTGAAGCATTTTTTGTTGATGATCATCAATTAAGAGTAATTCAAGAGGACAGTGCGCAAACCTACTCTTTTAACCATGCAATTATTGCAACAGGAAGTCGTCCAATTGAAATAAATGGGTTTAAATTTGGAAAAAGAGTAATTGACTCCTCAGGTGCTTTAAACCTTACCGAAGTACCAAAGAAATTAGTTGTAATAGGTGGCGGCTATATTGGATGTGAATTAGCAAATGCTTATGCTAATTTTGGTTCTGAAGTTGTTATTTTGGAAGGCAGCTCGTCCATCTTGCCTAATTTTGATAAGGACATGGTCAAATATGCACTTGATAGCTTTAAGAAGAAAAATGTCTCGATTGAAACGAATGCTATGGCGAAAGAGGCAACTGAAACTGAAAATGGTGTAACTGTGACATATGAAGTTAATGGTGAAGAAAAATTTGTAGATGCCGACTATGTGTTGGTTTCTGTCGGACGTCGACCAAATACGGATGAGCTTGGCCTAGAAATGGCGGGTATCACGGTAGGGGAACGTGGTCTTATCCCTGTTGATGACCAAGGTCGTACAAATAAGAAGAATATCTTTGCTATTGGTGATATTGTTCCTGGACTTGCATTGGCACATAAGGCGAGCTATGAAGCGAAGGTGGCTGCTGAGGCAATAGCAGGTAAAAATGTAGGCGTAGATTATGGTGCTATCCCTTCTGTATGCTTTATAGATCCAGAAATGGCCTCAGTAGGACTTACACTGGAAGAGGCCAAAGCAAAAGGATACGAAGCCAAGGCATTTAAATTCCCATTAAATGGAAATGGGCGTGCATTATCACTGAATGCAACAGATGGATTTGTTCGCTTAGTGACAACGAAAGAAGATAAAGTCCTAATTGGAGCACAAGTCGTTGGAGTTGGTGCAAGTGATATTATTGCTGAACTTACACTCGCTATCGAACAAATTGTTAGCGTGGAGGATATTGCTCTCACGATTCATAGCCACCCTTCATTAGGAGAGACAGTGATGGATGCTGCTGAATTAGCACTAGGTATGCCAATTCATATTTAATTATTCAATTAGATGGTATTCGTTATAGTGAGATAGTTTCAACTAATGATAGGTTTCAAGCAGCAGAAATTAATATGTCTATTACGGAAGGAGCCTAAATGGATGAGCATAAAGAATTTTGATGAATTATCGAAGTTACTTGATAAAGAATCAACTCCAAAGAAAATTGCGATTGTAAATGCCATGGATCAACATTCATTAGAGAGTATTTTTTCATTAAAACAATATGTTGAGCCGATTTTAATCGGGAATGCTTCCAAAATAAAAGATATGATCGATTCAATTGGACAAACGATAGATGATGTACAAATAATTGAAACACAAAGTGATGTAGAGTCAGCTGAAAAAGCCGTAGAGTTAGCCAAAAATGGTCAAGCTGATATCATCATGAAAGGGAAAATACAAACGAAAGACCTTCTAAAGGCGGTTGTTAATAAGGAAAAAGGAATCAGGAAAAGTAAAGTTCTTTCCCATGTTGCTCTATATGAGTTGCCTAACTACTCTAAATTGGTACTAAGTACAGATGGTGGTATGGTGCTTGAGCCATCTTTAGAACAAAAAAAGGAAATTATTCATAACGCTTTATTTGTTTTTCATCAACTTGGCTACAAAGAACCGAAAGTGGCGGCATTATCAGCGGCAGAGCAGGTTAACGAAAAGCTCCAGGACTCTGTTGAAGGTAAACAGTTAAAGGAAATGAATCAAAATGGTGAAATACCAGGATGTATTATCGAAGGTCCAATTTCGTTAGATTTAAGCTTGAGTGAAGAAATTGCCCAAGCAAAAGGCTATCAAGGAAAAATTCAGGGCGATGCAGATATTTTATTAGTGCCAAACATTACAGCAGGAAATCTTTTAGGAAAGGCGTTCTCTGTTACGGCCAATGGAAAAATGGCTGGTGCAGTGCTTGGAGCTGAAGTACCAATCATTCTTACTTCAAGAGGCTCAACAACGGAAGAAAAATTCAACTCGATCATTTTATCGATCGTATTATCAGAAAAGAAATAAGTGTGGTGAAGATATGGGAAGCAATATATTAGCAATTAATCCAGGAGCGACCTCAACGAAAATTGGTTTGTTTAAAGATGAAGAGATTGTTTTCAAAGAAAGCATAACATACTCTTTAGCAGAATTAAAAGACTATGCAAACATCAATGACCAGTACGAATTACGGTTAGGTTCGATCCTTGAAACACTTAAAAAACACAATGTAGACACTAAAGTATTGGATGCTGTTGTTGGAAGAGGTGGTCTATTACCACCTGTAAAATCTGGTGCATATGAGGTCAATCAAGATATGCTAGATTGTCTGAAATATAGCCCAGTTCTTGAACACGCATCAAACCTTGGTGCTCCTTTAGCAAAAGGAATCACAGAAATGGCAAAAGATGGTTGCCGCGCGTTCATCTATGATCCTGTAACCGTTGATGAGTTTACAGATATTGCTAGAATTTCAGGGTTAAATGGCCTTGAACGAAAAAGTATTGGTCATGCGTTAAACATGCGTTCAGTTGCCATAAAAGTTGCAAAAGAAATGGGTGATTCCTATTACAATAAAAACTTTGTCGTTGCACATTTAGGTGGTGGATCGACTGTAAGTGCCCATCAAAAAGGACGTATGATTGATTTAATTTCTGATGACGAAGGTCCACTTTCTACTGAAAGAACAGGCGGCCTACCAATTAAAGAAGTTATCAATCTATGCTATGAAAAATCTAAAGAAGAAATGTATGCGCTTTACCGGAAAAAAGGTGGCCTCATTTCGTACCTTAATACAAATGATGCGATCGAAATTGAAGAAAGAATCGATAATGGTGATCAAAAGGCAGAACTGATTTTACAGGCATTAGCTTACCAAAGTAGTAAAGCAATAGGTGAATTGGCGGCAGTTCTAAAAGGCGATATCGATGGTGTCATCATTACAGGTGGATTAGCACATTCCAATCGAATTACAGAGTGGATTGAATCGCATGTTGGATTCTTAGCCCCTGTCGTAATTGTTCCTGGCGAAAATGAATTAGAAGCATTAGCGATGGGAGCAAAAAGGGTTATTACGAACGAAGAAAAGGCAAATATCTTTGAAATGGTGCATTAATTCATGAATTTAGTGAGTTAGCTAAAACTAAGGAGGTAGATTAGATGAAAGTAACTGAAGAAAACGTAAAGGTGGAAAACGGTATTCATAATGGAGGTGAGCCTGATATGTTTGAAAAAATATCTGGACATCAACAAGTAGTATTTTGTAATGATCCAAAAACAGGCTTACAGGCAATTATCGCGATTCATGATACAACATTAGGACCAGCACTTGGTGGAACACGGATGCGTCAATATAACTCTGTAGATGAAGCATTGGAAGATGCATTAAGATTATCTAAAGGAATGACACATAAGTGTGCTGCTGCTGGTTTAGACTTTGGTGGAGGAAAGGCAGTTATAATTGGTGACCCAGCCAAGGACAAATCACCTGCACTATTTAGAGCATTCGGTCAATTTGTCGATTCATTAAATGGTCGTTTTTACACTGGAACAGATATGGGTACAACGATGGATGATTTTGTTAGTGTAATGAATGAAACGAATTATGTTTGTGGAATTCCTGAAGCTTATGGTGGTGGTGGAGATTCATCCATCCCAACAGCACAAGGTGTCATCTATGGACTAAAAGCTACAAGTAAATATCTTTTTGATACGGATGATCTCAGTGGTAAAACATATTCCATTCAAGGGTTGGGTAAAGTAGGATTTAAAGTTGCCGAACACTTGCTTGAAGTTGGTGCTAAGCTTTATGTAACAGATATTAATAAAGAAGCTCTTGAATTAATTAAACAAAAAGCTGAAGCAGAAAAAGGCTCTGTTGAAGTTGTGGAAAGTGATGCTATTTACGGAGTGGATGCTGACATCTTTGTTCCATGTGCAATGGGTGCCATTATTAATGATGAGACAATTGATCAGCTAAAAGTAAAAGCAATTTGTGGATCAGCAAATAATCAATTACTTGAAGAGGAGCGTCATGGACAAGAACTTCAAGAAAAAGGAATTCTAATCGCACCAGACTATATCGTAAATGCTGGTGGACTTATCCAAGTAGCAGATGAGCTTTATGGAGCAAACCATGAACGTGTATTAATCAAAACAAAAGAAATTTACAATGCATTATTAGATATCTATAAACAATCCCATCTAGATTCTATTACAACATTAGAAGCCGCAAACCGTAAATGTGAAAAGCGAATTGAAGAGGGAAGCAGTCTAAATAATTTCTTCGCACGCGCACGTCGACCAAAATGGAATGTTAGACAATAAAACGATTAGCTAGAAAGTATACTGAACAGGTGAAAGTTAGACAGCATTATTGCTGTCTAACGAGCCTGCTTAGGATATACAAATTCATAATCTAAGTCAGGTATTAGACTGCATAATTAAGAGAATTTAAGCATCGAGTGTACTGTAGTATTTACAGGATATTTTATATAAAATATTCAGAACATTTTATATATTAAGACCTATAAAGGTTAGGGATAGAGGGGCTATATTTATAAAGTCTTAGCTTTTTACAATTAAGGGGGAGTTAAAATGGAAAATGAGAATCAATGGTCTTCGAAGCTCGGGTTTATCTTTGCTGCAGCAGGTTCAGCAATTGGACTTGGAGCAATCTGGAAGTTTCCTTATGTAGCAGGAATGAATGGTGGTGGAGCCTTCCTCATTATCTTTATTATTTTCACACTATTAATTGGGTTGCCATTACTGATATCAGAATTTCTAATTGGTCGCGGGTCAGGGAAAGAGGCTGTTTCTGCCTATAAAAAGTTAGCACCCAATAGTACTTGGAACGTAATTGGAAAAATTGGTTTAGTAAGTAGTTTCTTATTACTGTCTTTCTATACCGTAGTTGGCGGCTGGGTGCTTACGTACACGGCAATGTCAATTTTTGGTTTTGTTATTCAAGATGGAGCCAATTATGGAGATACTTTCGGCTACATCATAGGCTCACCATGGATATCACTCGTTGGTACAGCAGCATTTATCCTTATTAATGTTATTGTTTTAACACTAGGAATTAAGAATGGAATCGAACGAGCAGCTAAATATTTGATGCCACTCTTATTTATATTTTTCATCATCCTGATTATTCGAGCTTTAACATTGGATGGTGCCATGGAAGGGTTATGGTTCTTCTTAAAACCAGATTTCACACAATTGACAGCTGATGGATTACTTTACGCATTAGGACAGTCATTTTTCGCATTATCTGTTGGTGTTTCCGTGATGGTAACCTATAGTTCCTATTTAGGTAAAAGAGAAAGCTTACCTACTTCTGCGGGTATCGTTACATTAATGAATGTTGCGGTGTCGATCTTAGCAGGTTTATTCATCTTTCCAGTAGTATTTGCGTTTAGCATGGAGCCAGCACAAGGCCCAAGTTTACTGTTTGTTGTTTTGCCTGCTGTCTTCAGTCAAATGGCTTTTGGTGAGCTTTTCTTAACACTATTTTTATTACTGTTTTTATTTGCAACACTTACCTCTTCATTCTCGATGATAGAGATTTTAGTAGCAGCGTTTACATCAAACAAAAAACGCTCACGCAAAAAAGTTACTTGGACTGCAGGTCTAATTATCTTTTTAGCTGGTATTCCAGCAGGTCTTTCATCCGGTGTTCTAGATGGCATAACACTATTTGATAAAAACATCTTTGACCTTACTGATTATTTTGTAAGTAATGTTATGTTCCCACTTGGCTGTCTCCTCATCGCCTTGTTTATTGGGTTTAAGATGGACAGGCCGTTAATGAAAAAAGAGTTCTTTATGGGGAACAGCCTAGCTGGAGTATGGTACTCGATTTGGTGGGCACTAATGCGCTATGTCGTTCCAGTTACCATTGTTATCGTATTCCTCTATACGTTAGGAGTCTTCAACTTGCTATTTGATATTTAGGTGCCTGTCACCACCCGAAAATTGTCGTATTTTGTCGAGTGGCGTTTTTCATAAAGTTGTTACGTATATCAATAGTATTATGATAACCGCACCCCACTCGTGCGGTTATTTTTATCAGGAATAAAGTGTGTTTTGATGTTGCTGGGGGTACTATACAATTATGTAAAATAATTCTATTACATATTAAAATGATGGGAATTGTTGGTTATAATCAGATGAAATTAACCAATTATCAACCAGAAAATGAAGTAGAAATATTTCAAGACTTACAGGAAACAAGAGAAAGTGATTCTTCTATCGAAAATATTTATACAGGATTTGAGGAAACGGGAGATTTTATTATTTACCCTGAGGTAGATGTGGGTGCGGATTTTAATGTAAAAGATAGAGAATGGTATGCAGATGCCATGGAAGCAGATGGAGAAATAATATGGACTGCACCTTATGTGGATGAAGTTACGGGAAAAACCGTTGTAAGTGCAGCAAAAGCGTATTATCACAATGATAAATTAGCTGGTGTTGTAGGTGCTGATGTTGTAATTGATACGCTTATTGAAATGATTAAAGGGATCGAAATTGGGGAAACAGGTTATGCTGCTGCGTTTGACAATTCAGGCAACTTTTTGGCCCACCCAGATGAAGAATATGTTGGGGAAGACGTGTCTGAAGAGGAATACTACAAAGATATTGTAAAGACTGGTGAGAGTGGCATCGTTAAATACGAATTTGAGGGTGATAAGAAAATTACTGGCTTTGTCAAAAATCCGACTACAGGTTGGATTCTGGCTGGTACAGTAAGTGAATCAGAATTTCAAAACAAAGCCCAAGCGATCATTCTGCCCATTACGATTAGCTTAGCGGTTGTGATCATTATCGCGATAATAATTTCTTTAATAATAACAAGAAGAATAACAAATCCAATTAAAATAGTGATGGAGCGAATGAAAAATATCGCAAAAGGTGATTTGAGTCATGAAGCTCTAGAAGTGAAATCAACTAATGAAATAGGACAACTTGTTGTGGCGACAAATGAAATGAGTCATAGCATGGTGGAACTATTAAAGGAAATTAATAAAGTGTCCGAAACAGTAAGCAGTCATAGTGAAGAATTAACCCAATCGGCACAAGAGGTAAAACTTGGTTCAGAACAAGTGGCAACAACCATGCAAGAAATCGCATCAGGTACAGAGACGCAGGCGAATCATGCAGGTGAAATGTCTACTACAATGAATACATTTACTGCTAACGTTCAAGATGCCAATGAAAATGGTGAACATATTCAACAGTCATCAACTGAAGTACTGAGAATGACAAATGAAGGTCAACAATTAATGGAAACCTCAACAAAACAAATGGCAGTAATTGATCAAATTGTCCATGGAGCAGTACAAAAGGTAGAAAATTTAGAGGAACAATCCCAAAAAATATCCAAATTAGTTTCTGTTATTAAGGATGTTGCTGGCCAAACGAATCTCTTAGCGTTAAATGCAGCAATTGAAGCAGCAAGAGCAGGTGAACATGGGAAAGGTTTTGCTGTTGTTGCAGATGAAGTGAGAAAGTTAGCTGAACAAGTATCCGAATCAGTAACTGACATTACAGAAATTGTGACAAGTATCCAAGATGAAACAAATTTAGTAACCGAATCTCTCCAAGGTTGTTATCAAGAAGTAAGAGAAGGAACAGATCAAATAAGAACTACGGGTGAAAAGTTTAATGGAATACGTGACGCACTAAATGATATGGTAGATAACGTAAAAATAGTAACTGAAAATTTATCAGACATTGCGGCAAATAGTCAACAAATGAATAGCGCGATCCAAGAAATTTCAGCCGTTTCCGAAGAGACCGCTGCGGGTGTAGAAGAGGTTTCTGCATCATCACAACAAACCAACAGTTCAATGGAAGAAGTAGCATCAAGCTCAGAACAATTAGCCAAACTAGCTGAGGAGTTAAATGGAATGGTTCATAAGTTTAAACTTTAAGTACGTGTTCAAGAGGATAAAAAGGACCGAGTCGGCTAAGGTCTCAAGCGTCCTGTTGCAACGCCTCTTAATAAATAAAAAAGCCTGAATTCTTTGTGGTAAAAAGAATTTAGGCTTTTTATGTTGGCAAATATCAATTCATTTTTCGTTTAAGGATTCCTTTACTTTTAAGCGTTCTCCTAACACTTCGATCAAAGCGTGTTGAGATTCAATCGTATTTTTACGTGCCTTCATTTCTTTCTTAATGTTATGATCATAAACCATAAATAAAATGGAGGCGATGATCGCGCCGATGAGCAATATACTTTGAAGCATGAATATACCCCCTTAATAGCATCATCCTTTTGGAAGAACGTTTGTTTATTTTTGTTAGTTTCTTTGCATGATGATATCACACTGACGGGGGAAAAGGGTACAGATTTAAATGAATGACTAAACATTGTCTAAGAAAAATGCCTATCAAAATATAACAAATCCTGTCTATCTTATTTTTAAAATTTAGGATAAAATAAGTAGATAAGAAGGAGGTGAATAACATGAGTCAAAAACAATTAGATCGAATGGAAGGTATGTTGTCTACGTTAATTACAACGGTAGGTTCCATGATGGAAGACCAGACAATAATGAAGGAAAATATCTCAACAATGCAGGAAGAACAAACAGGAATGAAGCAAGATATCGCGGCAATGAAAGAAGAACAAACAGGAATGAAGCAAGATATTGCGGCAATGAAAGAAGAACAAACAGGAATGAAGCAAGATATTGCGGCAATGAAAGAAGAACAAACAGGAATGAAGCAAGATATCGCGGCAATGAAAGAAGAACAAATAGGAATGAAGAAAGATATCTCGGCAATGAAAGAAGACATAGTTTCCATAAATGCAAGTAATAAAGCCCAGCATGAAGAAATCCTAGAGGCTATCGATTTAGTTAAAATCGATAATGAATTGCTCTGGGAAAAAAGCAATAAACATGAACGAGAAATAGGTATTCTTAAAAAACTTCATGAGAATTAATCTACAGCATAATGTATGAAATGGATGGACAACTTCTATTGTAACTCTTCCTAACTTCACTTTTACAAAGAACAAATCCCTAGATAAATACTTCGCTATATGCCTTCTAACCTAAGAGGGGTTGTTCAAAAAGTCTGGTGAAAATGACGCATCGGTGTTTCTGTTAGCTTGCTTTTCCGTTACTCATGTATTAAATGCACTAAGGAGCTTCTACTAAAACCGTCCACGTCCTGTGAACAACGTAGAAGTCACCAGATCCTGTGGAAGTCCGCTACTCAAATCTACGCTTCCTCGAACTTCGACGCACAGGACGTGCTAGTATTGGCGTTGTCACAGGACGTGACGATTTTAGCCAATGAGACGCACAGGACGTGTTAGTATTGGCGTTGTCACAGGACGTTAGCGTGAGGCGTTGCAACAGGATGCCTGAGACCTTAGGCGAATCGGTCCTTTTAATCCTCCTTTTTGAACACGCACTAAGAGAAAAGCCATACTAGATCTATACTAAATACATTACCTTGTAAATAATCATTCTATTAAATTAAAGTTGTCTTTTAATAGGATCAAAATCAAATAGTTTCCCCTCATAGATTAACTCAAGACGTTCGTTCTTCCGAAAAAAAAATCATCTGGTGTAACCATTACTGGAAGTTTATCCCAAAGTTTTATACCTGAACGATGAAGGATTTCGGCAACAAATTGGGAACAAAAAAAGGAGTTACTAAATTCGATTGGTTCTTTTAAGGAAACTCCAATGACTCCTAGGATATTATATAGATACTTATTATCATTTTTAATAAATACATTCAGAATTCGTTTCATTTTCTCCATTTCACGCTCTGTCACTTCTAGTTTATAAATAACGCATGTCGTGTCTTTATAATGACTATAGGTACCTGTTAAAACATCCTCTTTAACAAACCCGCCGTGTATGGGATTTTTTGGATTTTTTCGTCCAAAACTGTATAGTTCTTTCAGTTCAGGATCAAACGAAAGGGAGACATGGTTGTAAGGTGCCTTTGTGTATTTTTTAATTAAATTCGTAAATAAGGTACCTGTATCAGAAAGCATAATATATACATAATGATCACCACTCATCAGGCATTCCCCCATTTTAAAATCGTTTCCCATCTTTCCATTATAAACGATATCTTGTAAAATGAATGCAGCTTTTATAAAAAAGATTGGGTGTGCGTGATGGTTCAAACAGTCTGGACATTATTTAGTATCTTTTTAACCCTTCTAGTGGCAACAATTCTATTCTATGTTGCCAAAAAGAAACAACCAACGAAGGATTTCTCCGGAATTCAGCTTCGTGTAAAAACGTGGTGGGGGATGTTTGTTGTTTTTTGTTTTGCTACATTATTTACGCCAGTCGTATCACTACTTACAATCATGGTCCTGTGTTTCTTTGCTTTAAGAGAGTATTTTTCCATGATGAAGTCGAGAAAATCGGATAGACGCTTATTTCTTTGGGCATATCTCATGATTCCATTTCAATTTTACTGGATTTACATTGGTTGGTATGGAATGTTTATTGTCTTTATTCCGATTTATGTTTTTTTATTTTTACCATTACCAAGAACAATTGGAAAAGGAACAGTAGGATTTCTTCGGTCTGTTAGTTTTACGCAATGGGGATTAATGTTGATGGTGTTTGGACTTAGTCACCTAGCCTATTATCAATTTGCATCTCCAGCATTTGGTGCAAATTTAGTATTATTTTTAATTATTTTGACACAGTTAAATGATGTCATTCAATACCTTGTCTCGATTTATATTGGAAAAAGAAAGGTCATCCCATCTGCTAACCCGACCATTACTTGGGAAGGCTTTATAGGAGCATTAGTGGTGACAACGTGTGTTTCTTACATTCTATATCCTTATCTTACACCCTTTGGAATTACATTCGGTATTTTATCTGGTGTGATTATTAGTGTCGCGGGGTACTTTGGGAGTATAACGATCTCGGTTCTCAAGCGAGATTTATTGATTGGGAATAGTGAAAAGCCAATAACTATGGAAGGTCGCTATTTAACAAGGGTTGATAGTCTGACCTATACATCACCCATTTTTTTCCACATCATTCGCTACTTCTTTGATTTTATGTAGTGCCTGTCACTCCCCGAATTTTGTCGAATGTCAAAGGCTAAATCTGTGACCATTCTATAATCGTAAGTTATAATAGGTGTTTGTTTAGGGAATTATCGCAGGAGATGACATAAATGGATCGTCTATTACAGAAAAAATGGGTGGTTGTCTCAATCGCTGTTTTTTGTGCAATATTGTGGGGGAGTGCATTCCCAGTTTTAAAAATAAGTTATGAAGAACTACAAATGGCACCAAATGATACAATAGCCAAAGTTGTATTTGCGGGTTGGCGTTTTTTAATGGCTGGACTTATTTTGTTAATTGGTGTGTTTTTCGTTAATCGGAAACATCTTGTCGTAACGTCACGTCAGTTTTTGTTTTTAGTGTTATTCGGGATCATTCAAACCTCTTTACAATATTATTTTTTCTATAATGGGTTAGGAAAAGTATCTGGCATGCAAGGAGCTATTCTTGTATCAAGTGGAACCTTTTTCACGGTTATATTAGCACACTTTTTCTATTGGAATGATCGCTTGAATTGGAAAAAAACAATAGGATTAGTTGCCGGTTTCGCTGGCGTTATTGTGGCAAATTGGGGTCAAGAGCTCCAGCTTAGCTTCCAATTAACAGGTGAAGGTTACATGATACTCGCTGCACTGACTGGTGCAATTGGTACCATTATGGCAAAGGAACTTGCAGTTGGGATTCACCCATTCGCATTAACAGGCTGGCAGCTTTCAATTGGTGCTGGGATTTTGTTGTTGATCGGTGTTCCGAGAATGAGTGAGGATGCGATTGTTTTCACCCCATTTGGTTGGGTTCTGCTCGTTTATTCTGCTGTTCTTTCTGCATCCGCTTTTGCACTTTGGTACTCTATTCTGAAATTCCATAAAGCAGGGGCAATTAGCATGTTTAAATTTATTACCCCAGTTTCTGGGGCTGTCTTATCTGCCATGTTTGTACAAGGAGAAAAGCTAAATATCTATATAATCAGCGCGTTAACACTTGTTGCATTAGGAATCATTGCTGTCAATTATAAAGGTCAAGGACAACAGTCAACTATTTCAAAAGTTAATAAAACGGTTTAAAGTGAGGAGGCTTTCATGGAACATCGACTCTTTAATGGGGTGGTTAGTATGGGACGTGAAGGCATTTATGGTACCAATAGCCTTTTAGAACAAAGCTGCATAATAAATAACCACGTGTTAAACATAAATAGTAAAACGAAAGCTAAAAAGGAGATACCATGACACAGAAAAATAGTAATGAAATCGGATGGAGCTTTAATAACAGTTATGTTCGTCTGCCGGAATTATTTTATACAAGACAAAACCCGACTCCAGTAAAATCACCAAAGTTGCGTATTGTAAATGAACAACTGGGAAAAGCTTTAGGCTTAAATGTTCAGTTACTAAAAAGCGACGATATTACCAACGTATTTGCAGGCAATGAAATTCCTAATGGTGCTACGCCTCTTGCACAAGCATATGCAGGACATCAATTTGGCCATTTTACAATGTTAGGTGATGGCAGAGCGATCCTTCTTGGAGAACAAATTACTCCATCAGATAAACGGTTTGATATTCAGCTTAAAGGCTCGGGTAGAACGCCATATTCCCGTGGTGGTGATGGTCGTGCAACACTTGGACCAATGCTGCGAGAATACATTATTTCAGAAGCGATGCATGCACTTGGAATTCCTACCACCCGCAGTTTAGCAGTCGTGACAACTGGTGAGTCGGTACAACGGGAAACCGAACTGCCTGGTGCTATTCTAACGCGGGTTGCTGCCAGTCATTTACGAGTTGGAACTTATCAATATGTTGCAAATTGGGGTACAAATGAGGAGCTTCAAGTTTTAGCTGATTATGCTTTAAACCGTCATTTTCCAGAATTGGAAACAGATGAGAACCCATATCTTTCCCTACTTAAGGGGGTTATAAAGCGTCAGGCTAAGCTAATCGCCAAATGGCAACTGGTAGGTTTTATTCATGGTGTAATGAATACCGACAACATGACGATAAGTGGAGAAACGATTGATTATGGTCCGTGTGCCTTTATGGATGAATATGACCCAGCCACGGTATTTAGTTCGATTGATAGACAAGGACGTTATGCCTATAGCAATCAACCTGGTATAGGTTTGTGGAACTTAGCACGATTTGCTGAAACCTTATTGCCACTGCTTCATGAAGATCAGGATAGGGCGATCAAGCTTGCTGAAGATTCACTTTCAAATTTTAAGGAGTTGTATCACAGTAGCTGGCTTACGGGAATGAGAGGAAAACTTGGAATTTTTAACGAAGAGGAGCAGGATGAACCACTTGTTGAAGACCTTCTTCGTTTGATGGAAAAATACCGTGCAGACTATACGAATACATTCCGAGCCTTAACATTTGATAACCTTGAAAATGCGGATTTGTTTGCCAGTCCTGAGTTTAAAGAGTGGCAGGAGCGTTGGCAACGAAGACTAGATAGACAAAAGGAATCGAAAGCTCGTGCACATGAATTGATGCGAAACAATAATCCAGCACTAATTCCGCGAAACCATCGAGTGGAAGAGGCGATTGAAGCGGCTGTGGATCAGGGGGATTACAGTGTGATGGATGAGCTGTTAGATGCACTTGCAAAGCCATATGCACATACCCCCGGACAGGATAAATATACAACACCACCGCCACCGTCTGCTCAGCCTTATCGAACGTATTGTGGTACATGACAGTTGGGGATATGCGTGATGTGTGGGGAGACGATGGTCTAGATAAAATGAGGAGTTGACATAGCATATTCAATCGCAATGATTGGTATGCTATTTTTTTATATGTTGTCTTCTTACAGTGTCACGGTTGATAACATCGAAAAATGGGAGGGAATCGACCGATAGCGAGGCTGTAACGGTAGATAGCATCAAATAATGAGAGAGAATCCACCGATAGCCAAACTGTCATTTTATGAGATGGTTCTTATATGCAAAAAACGCTTGATAGAAAATAATACTATTCAAATCTTTGTTTCCAACGTATTTCTTTCACCGTTACGTTTCCCTCCTTTTTAAATTCAAGAATTAGTATAGTAGTAGTTTCTATTACACTAATAAATGCTAAAAATCAACGATACCACTTCTCCACTTTTTCATCAGATGGCAACATAAAGGTTAACAGTCCAAGTAATGGTAAAAAGGCAGTAATCATCATGGTTGGGCTTAATCCAATCAGGTCAATCAAGGATCCTAGGGCAACTGAACCGATTGCACCCATGCCAAATGCTAATCCAACTATCAGTCCTGCCATCGTCCCGATTTTCCCTGGGATTAAATCTTGCGCATAAACGACCGTAACCGAAAAACTAGATAATACAATAACACCGAGTAAAGCAAGTAAAATAATTGCTAAAAATGGTCCTGCAAATGGGAGAAGCAATGCTAATGGTGCAGCAGCTAATAAGGAAAACAAAATAATATTCCTTTTTCCAAAACGGTCTGCAAAAGGTCCACCCAAGAACGTACCAACTGCTCCCGCTAATAGAAAGGTAAATGTATAACCTTGAGATTGTGCAATCGTTAGTTCGTATTCGTCAATTGCGTAAAAGGCATAGAAGTTTGAAATGACACTCGTATACCATGATCTAGCAAACACAATGAAGACCAGGACAATGAGTGCTCCTCTTATTGCATGGGAGAGTTTTTTATTCTTCGTTGTCGTATTTTCCTTTGTTTTTGTTTTCCCAGGATTCCGTACTTGTGATGTGTACCATTTTGCTATATAGATGAGAAAGATGACTGCCAATCCAGCAATCAACGTAAACCAAATTGCGCCAAACTGACCTAATGGCACTAAGACGAGTGCTGTTATAACTGGTGCAAGTGCTGTACCAGAATTTCCGCCAACTTGATAAATGGATTGTGCTAATCCTCTGCGATTCCCTGCAGCAAGATATGCTACTCTGGAACCCTCAGGATGGAAAATAGCAGAGCCAAGTCCAATGAATAAAACACTAATTAAAATCGTCCAGAAATTTGGTGCAAACGCAAGTGCAAACATTCCAACCATACTAGCTGTCAACCCTAATGGTAGCGCAAATGGTATGGGACGCTTATCTGCATATAAACCAATTACAGGTTGCATCACAGAGGACACCATATTTAATGTAAATGCGATTAAACCAAGTTGTGTAAAGGTTAGTCCGAGTGAGTTTTCCAGAATTGGAAACATAGCGGGAACAACCGCCTGCAATGTATCGTTTAATAGGTGACACGTCCCAATGATGAATAAGATGGGATAGATTGGTTGCTGGTTTGCTTGATAAGATTGTTGATTTTTACGCTTTGCCATTGAATTCCCCATTATTTCCCTCTTTTACTCTTTTTTCAATAATATGAAAGACCTTTTTATCTTGTTATATAATTTTCTGTAAAGTAAGGTTGATCATCTGTACCAAAACCGACCCCAACCGCAAGTGATGTAAATTCTTCTTTTAATTTATTTTCCCGATGGCCGTATGAGTTCATGAGCCCTTCATGAGCAAAGATACTACTAGTTTGACCTGCTGCAAGATTTTCTCCTGCCATGCGATACTCAATGTTATCTTCTGTCATTCGGTCAAAAGGGGATTGTCCTTCCAGGTTGTTATGGCTAAAATAATTGTTCTCTGCCATATCCTTACTATGATCTTGGGCTGTTGTTCTGACTGCTTCATCCCACGTTAAGGTTGGAATCCCGTATTTTGCTCTGGCGGCATTGGTAAGATCAAATAATTGATATTCAAATCCTTCTTTTAATAAATCACTTGGTTTCCCATAAAATTTTTCCTTTTGATTTTCTAGGTCTTCATGAATGATCTGTATGGCGGAGACCAAATGGTTATCATGCTTATCATAAAAAATGGTTACATAATTTTGATCAATTTGGAAGGTGTGATAATCACCAGTGTTTTCAACTTGATAGTTTACAAATCCTTTACGTATACTTCTGAGTGGCTCATCAAATGTTGTTAAGACGGTTTCCTTAGAACTATCAAGTGTAATTCCTTGTGTTGAGGTTATTAAATCTTGATTGGTATATAGTCCAACAACTTGATCATGATCATCATAAGAAGCCATAAAAAAGTTTTGGTAATTTTCATGGTAGGTAACCCAATCGACTCCATATTCATTTAAGGATGAGCGTTGTGGGGGGCCTACTTGCTCCTCAACCTGTGAACGACTATCCCCAATTTCAACATTATGGATGGAAAAGGTTTGTTCTGAAGGTGTATCTAACTCAGGTTTTTCGATATTAGGTTCGTCGGAAGGTTTATTATCTTGCTCATTGTCGGTTAACTGATTATATAATAAATGGATCTCCTGCTTTACTGTATCCATGATGCTCGATACTTTAGGGTTTTGTGTGAAATTGTGGAAATCAGATTGTACATCTGATATAACACCTTGAACTCCAGATTGCTGGTAAGTCTCCCCATAAAAATGCCAAAGCGTACCTGCTATTAGTAATAAAAAGATTAGTTTTCGTAATTTAGACAAACCGAACACTCCTGTCACGTACCAAAAATCCTATTGTTCCATTATTACCATTGATTGATTCCATTATAATAGAAGAATCGGAAAAAGCCACCCTTATAATCTAGAAAAATGCTTATCACGTATTAGCTGGCAGGCTGACTAAGAACGCCGCGTCAATCACAACGTCAGCACTAGCACGTCCTGTGGTCTCATTAGCTAAAACCGTCACGTCAATGGCAACGCCAGTACTAGTACGTCCTGTACGTCTCACTGGCTAAACCCGTCACGTCCTGTGACAACGCCAGTACTAGTACGTCCTGTACGTCGAAAACCCCTACCGAATGAGCTAGGTTTTATAGTTTAAAAATAATCATATACATTTTTTTGTACAGCTAATTGTGTATGATAAATAAATGTGAGGAAGAAGTTAGAACAACTAGGATAAAGGGAGGGATTTTTAGATGAAGAAAAATTGGTTTACCTTTTTAGCTATAGCATTGGTTGTACTTACAGCATGTGGTGCAACAGATGAGGAAGATAGTAAGGAAACTGAAAATGAAGAAGAAGCAACAGAGCAACAAAAAGATGGCGAAACAAATGATGACGGTAATATGGAAGTGGATAAAGATTTGTTAAATGTTGAAGTAACATTACCCGCCTCATTATTTGAGGGAGAGGATATGGAAAGTAGTATAGAGGAAGCAAAAGAAAATGGAGTTAGTGATGTTACGCAAAATGAAGATGGGTCTGTTACCTACAAGATGTCAAAATCAGTGCATAAAGACATGATGGAGGAAATTAAGGCGGATCTCGGCAAATCGGTAGAAGAGATGAAGAATAATGAAGATTATATTTCGATTCAAGATATAACGTATAATAATTCCTTTTCCGAATTCACATTGGAAGTTGACAGAGAGGCTTATGAAAATAGTATGGATGGCTTTGCCGCATTTGGACTTGGTTTTTCAGGGATGTATTATCAAATATTCGATGGCACTGATCCTGATGATACAAATGTAACGATCTATGTAAAAGACTATGAAACACAAGAAGTCTTTGACGAATTAATATATCCAGATGAATTTGAAGAAGAGTAAGCAAAAGGGGTAGTCCACAATGACTGCCCCTTTTGTATGTTTCAAAGCTAACTATTCATAGATATGTTCTTTATGGTTACTTCAGGTTCGAAAAGGTTAGGAGATCAGTGTATGTTTCTATATTATACTGGCATGCTAAACTAGTAAACGTAAGTAATTAAATAGAAAAAATTGGCTGTACTATTCTATTGCGCTAGTAATTAATCCGTGCTATATTATATATCTGCCGCACAAAACAAGAAGTGAAAGCAAAAAATGTTGACTATTAGTTTGATAGTGTGGTATAGTATTTATTGTCGCTTTTAAGGAAAAGGCGAGCATTAAACAAGATTAACAAAAAGGTATTGACTTTATCAATTATCTATGATATTATTGATTAGCTGTCGTTGGAAAACGACGTATAATTGATCCTTGAAAACTGAACAAAACAACCAGTATGTCAAGTACGAATGAAAGCTAAGAATTTCGTAAGATTGATTGGTGTCAATCTTGCACAAACTTTTTCTATGGAGAGTTTGATCTTGGCTCAGGACGAACGCTGGCGGCGTGCCTAATACATGCAAGTCGAGCGCGGGAAGCAAACTAAAATCTTCGGATGGATGTTTGTGGAACGAGCGGCGGACGGGTGAGTAACACGTGGGTAACCTGCCTGTAA
>NZ_WIXL01000019.1 GCF_010993955.1 Oceanobacillus halotolerans
GAATAATGGCCTAGGTGAGACCCCGCAGAGCGAAAAGCTCGAGGAGGCTCATCAGCCACCCGCGGTAAAGTAGACACTGTGAAAACGTAAAGTTTGAACAGATGTCGCACTTATGCCCATGGTGAAAGCGAAGTGTATTTCCGGAACGGGTAAACGCTCTAAAAATCACTTATTGCACATAATATAGATTATGCGTCGTAGGAAACAACAAAGTATGTGAAGAAATCTTTTCTGGCTATTAGCATGAACAAATCCTAAGTGTTATCCTGTAGATACCGATATGTTGAAATAGAAAAGTATTTACGGTATATTCGTAATGGATAATTAGAATGGAGGTAGGTTTGTTCATGGCAAATCGATATGCTGTTATATTAGCAGCAGGACAAGGTACTCGTATGAAGTCAAAACTCTATAAGGTTCTTCATCCTGTTTTAGGTCGGCCTATGGTTCAACATGTTATTGACCAACTTAAACCTACCAATTTAGATAAATTGGTTACAGTTGTTGGGTTTGGCGCTGACATGGTTAAGGATCATATTGGACAAACAAGTGAGTTTGTGATTCAAGAAGAACAATTAGGAACTGGACATGCCGTATTACAAGCAGAAGAATTATTAAAAGATAAAGATGGAACGACTATTGTGGTATGTGGTGATACACCCCTTATTACAAATAATACATATCAAGCATTATTTGAACACCACGAAAAGACAGGAGCCAAAGCAACTATTTTAACTGCCCAAGCACCAGATCCAACTGGTTATGGTAGAGTAGTTCGTAATGAGCAAAAAGAAGTGGAGCGGATTGTCGAACATAAAGATGCAACAGAAGAAGAGCGTGCCATTACGGAAATTAATACTGGTACATATTGCTTTGATAATAAGGCTTTATTTGAGGCATTAAAGGATGTGTCCAATGACAATGTTCAAGGCGAGTATTATTTGCCAGATGTAATTGAAATATTAAAGCAAAAACAACAAAAAGTTAGTGCTTATTTAACCCCTACCTTTGAAGAAACATTAGGAATAAATGACCGTGTAGCGTTGGCGCAAGCAGAACAGATAATGAAAAAGCGTATCAATGAAAGGCATATGCGAAATGGAGCAACATTGATAGATCCAGACAACACATATATTGGTCCAGATGTTACAATAGAGTCAGATGTTGTGATATATCCTGGTTCCATCATTACAGGTGAATCGATTATTCATTCAAATGCAGAAATAGGCCCTCATACCGAGATAACAGATTGTGTTGTAGGAGAAAAAACGGTGGTCAAACAAAGTGTTGCTACGAATAGTAAAATTGGTGCACGGGTCCAAGTTGGTCCATATGCACATATTCGACCACAAGCAGCCATTGGCAATGATGCAAAAATTGGCAACTTTGTTGAAGTGAAAAAATCGGCAATAGGAAATAATAGTAAAGTCTCCCATTTAAGTTATATAGGGGATGCAGATGTTGGGAATAATGTTAATGTTGGATGTGGCACTATTACCGTAAACTATGATGGGAGACACAAGTATTTAACAACAATTGAAGATGATGCATTTATTGGATGTAATTCGAATTTGATCGCACCAGTAACGGTTGGAAAAGGTGCCTATGTTGCAGCTGGGTCTACCATTAACAAAGATGTGCCTAAAGATTCACTATCTATTGCAAGAGCAAGACAGACAAATAAAGAAGGTTATGCACAAAAATTAAAAAACAGACAAAAAGACTGACGGAGGTATAGGAATGGCGTCTACATACAAAGATGGGTCATTAAAAGTTTTTTCGTTAAATTCTAATCGTGAATTAGCAAAGGATATTGCCGATCATATTGGTGTACCTTTAGGAAAATGTACCGTTTCTTCTTTTAGTGATGGAGAAATTCAAATTAATATTGAAGAGAGTATCCGAGGCTGTGATGTCTATGTGGTACAGTCAACCAGTACACCTGTAAATGAGCATATAATGGAATTGTTGATTATGATTGATGCACTAAAAAGAGCCTCAGCGAGATCTATTAATATTGTAATGCCGTATTATGGTTATGCCAGACAGGATCGAAAAGCAAGATCAAGAGAACCAATAACTGCAAAATTAATAGCAGACCTGTTAGAAACTGCAGGTGCTGATCGTGTTATTACACTCGATTTACATGCTCCACAAATACAAGCATTCTTTGATATACCAATTGACCATCTACAAGGTGTTCCAATACTATCCGATTACTTTGCAACAAAAAATATTGATGATATTGTTGTGGTTTCCCCTGACCATGGTGGTGTATCACGTGCACGTAAAATGGCCGATCGCTTGAAAGCACCAATCGGTATTATTGATAAAAGACGCCCGCGACCAAATGTAGCAGAAGTAATGAATATTGTTGGAAATATAGAAGGAAAGACAGCGATCTTAATAGATGATATTATTGATACAGCGGGAACCATTACGTTAGCTGCAAATGCATTGGTGGAAAATGGTGCCAAGGAAGTATATGCTTGCTGTACACATCCAGTTTTATCAGGACCAGCTATGGAGAGAATTGAGAACTCAAAAATTAAAGAATTAGTCATTACAAACTCAATTCCGTTACCAGAAGAAAAGCGAATTGATAAAGTAACAGAACTATCTGTAGCTCCACTAATCGGTGAAGCAATTGTACGTGTTCATGAACTACAATCTGTTAGTATCTTATTTGATTAATTTTTAAAAGATTGGTTCCATCTTGAATAAACAACCTAGAAGACGGGTATACCCTATATGGAAGTATTTTCAAATTTTTGTCCAAAGGTAAAACCAGGTTTTAAAATAATGGAGGTTGATAAACATGGCAGTAGCACTGAAAGCAAATCAGCGTAAGGATCATGCAAAATCGACAACGAGACAAATTAGAGAAAATGGACAAGTTCCCGCAGTTGTTTATGGGAAAGATAAGGAAGTAAAATCTGTAGCTGTAGATAGTATAGAATTAATTAAAACGATACGTGAAGAAGGTAGAAATGGTATTATCTCACTGGATATTGAACAAGATAAGCCTGTGGATGTCATGCTTCACGATTATCAAATGGACCCATTAAAGGATGAACTAATCCATGCTGACTTTTATATCGTTAATATGGCAGAAGAGATGGATGTTCAAGTAGCAGTACGCGCAGAAGGGGAAGCAAAAGGTGCTAAAGATGGTGGTATCCTGCAACAACCACTGTATGAATTACAAGTACGTGCTAAACCAGGTAATATACCAGAGGAAATTACAGTGGATGTATCACAATTAGAAATTGGTGATACGATTACGGTAGGCGATTTGCCGAAAGTAGACACGTACACCGTAACAGACGAAGAAGACACTACAATTGTCACGGTGGTTCCACCAGATACTATGCAGGATGTAGAAGAGGCACCAGAAGAAGGACAAGAGCCTGAATTAGTAGAAAATACCAAGGGCGACGGTGAAGAAGAAAATTAATCAAAACGATAAATCCCTCCTATAAAGATCATGGAAATCGATTCTTCCCTTCTTATAGGAGGGATTACTCTATTGGGAAATATATAGCTAAAAGGAAGAAACCGATATGAAATGTATTGCTGGATTAGGAAATCCTGGGAAAAAGTATGAAAATACACGACATAATGTTGGCTTTATGGTTATTGATGAACTAGCCAAGCGGCATAATTGGCAATTAAATAAACAAAAATATAATGGCAATTACGCAATTGAGCGCTTAAATGGAGAGAAGGTAATGGTGCTTCAACCACAAACCTATATGAATCTCTCTGGTGAAGCAGTTCGCCCATTGCTAGATTATTTTGATATCCCAGTTGAGGATGTATTAATAATTTATGATGATCTCGATCTACCCACAGGTAAAATTCGTTTGCGGCAAAAAGGTGGCCATGGAGGTCATAATGGGATTCGCTCGGTGATTGATCATCTTGGGACAAAGGATTTTAAACGAATTCGAATTGGGGTAGGTCGTCCAATCTCACAATCGATTATTGATTATGTTCTTGGGACATTTCCTAAGTCAGAAATGGATAATGTAGCCACAAGTATTCAAAAAAGTGCAGATGCATGTGAAACATGGTTAACAACTCCATTTGACCAAGTGATGAATGAATTTAATCAATAATAAAATCATAGGATTACTAGTAAGGGTATTGTTCCACAATGCTTACGTATAATTTTTTACTTTTCGGATAAACTTTATGGTACCGAGTTTATTCGAGGGGGTTTTAGTATGTCTATTGTCTATGAATGTAGGCATTGTGGGCATGTGATTGGTGAGTTGGAAGAACAAGTTGTCGATACACAAGCACTAGGATGGGACGAATTAACAGTAGAAGAGCGAAAAGAAATGATTCACTACCAATCAAATGGGGATGTTCGCATTCATTCAATTTGCGAAAATTGTGAAGAATCCCTGGGACATCACCCAGAATACCATGAATTAGATTTTTTTATACAATGAAAGGATAAAGAACGCTACATTTGTGTAAAAAGCTTTGGTTTTATAAGGCCAAGGCATTTTTACGCTTAAACCATATAGGCTACATAAACCTATATCGGTGAAAAAGGTGCTTTCTGCATGTTAGGAAAGTATAAAATTTTAGCTCAGAAGTGGATTCGACGTGGCTAAAATTTTAATGTTCCAATTATAAGAAGGCTGTTTTATAAAAGATTGTTGCTTTCTAGTAAGAAACGTCATGCATATAAGATATATTATGCGCAGTAAATTAAACCGTTGATTTCCACTTCGGACAGTCGCTTTCACTAGGGGCATAAGTGCGACATCTGTTCAAACTATTCGTTTTCACAGTGTCTTTTTTACCGCGGGGGAGTGGTGGCCTCCTCGTGCAAACGCCCTGTGGGGTCTCACCGATCTTATACTTCCCGCAGGAGTCTACGTGTATTTCCTACGCTAGTGATGTGTTTTTTTGTTCTATATCATTATTAATGATAATCCGTTGTTATGGAGCTATGGTCAGCTAAATATTTGTTGTGAAACTATTCTAAGCAGCGGAAAATGCGAGACTCCTACGGGAAAAGGAACAGTCTGAAGACCCCACAGCGAGCGTACTTTGCTCGCGAGGAGGCTGAAGCGTTCCCCGAGGGAAAGAAAACACTGTGAAAACGACCGTTGGGAGTTTGAACAGATGTTGCCCTTGTGCCCATGGTAAAGCGAGTGTTTTCCGCTGCGGTGGTTGACCACTCATCCTATAAATGGTGATATAGATGCATGTCAAATTTCCTGCGTATAATATAGATTATGCGTAGTAGAAAACAACAAAGTATGTGAAAAGAGCCTATAAGAAAAACGAACACATTCGCTTAAGACGAGTGAATGCTAGTTTTTCTAAAATAGTCGGGGGTTTAAGCATGAAAGGGATTAACGATTATTTACAATCAAGAGAAGATATAGAATCGATTATAAGCGGTGTCTCTAGCGGATTGAACGAGCAGTTAGTGGCCGGTATATCTGGTTCTGCAAGAAGTTTACTTGTATCAGCTCTCCATCAATCTATTAATAAACCAGTATTATTAGTGACACATCAACTTTTGCAAGCACAACAGCTTTATGATGACCTAGCAGGACTTGTAGGTGATGAACATGTACATCTTTATCCTGTGAATGAACTTATAGCCTCAGAAGTGGCAATTGCTAGTCCAGAGCTTAAAAGCCAGCGGATAGAGGCATTAACAGAATGGACCCGTAAAACATCTGGGATTTTAATTGCTCCAATAGCTGCTCTTAAACGGATCTTGCCTCCTCCAGCTTATTGGAACAAGTATCAATTGCATTTTAATTTAGGTGAGACAATTGAAGTGGATACCTTTCTAAATGCATTGATTGATATGGGATATGATCGAGCAGGCATGGTCAATACACCTGGTGAGTTTAGTCAGCGTGGTGGAATTATTGATATTTATCCAGTTACAGAAGCGCACCCAATACGTATAGAACTATTTGATGATGAAATAGATTCTATACGCTATTTTGATGCCGAAACACAACGATCCTTAGAAAAAATGCAAGAAATAATAGTAGGTCCTGCTACTGAATTGTTAGTAACGGATGAAGATGTAATGAGAAGTGCGGAACGATTAGAAGCAAGTTTAGCAAATTCACTTAAAAAATTAAAAACCAACGAACAAAAGGAAGTGTTACTAGAAGCAGTAGAGCCTGACATAGAACGGCTTAAGAATCTAGAACATTTTCAAGAAATGTATAAATATATTGGGTTTTTCTATGAAAATCCTGCTAGTTTATTAGATTATTTACCAGCATCAGGCCTTGTCATTATCGATGAAATGAGTAGAATTCAAGAAACGGCTACGAATTTGGATAAAGAAGAAGCAGAATGGTTTAGCAGTATGCTAGAAGCGCATAAAGTAGTCCGAGATAGTAAATTTTCATTTGATTGGAATTCCATATGGGATCACATGAAGCATCAACGGCTTTATATGTCTGTCTTTTTACGTCATATTCCAAACACACAACCACAAAACATCGTAAACCTTTCTTCACGAGCAATGCAGGAATTCCATGGTCAGATGCATTTATTTAAAAATGAACTTTCAAGATGGGATAAAGGTGATTTTTCTGTTGTTATTTTTGCACCAAATGAGAAGCGCGCAGATAAGATTCATTCTATCTTAATGGATTATGATATTGAAGCATCCATTATGAAAGAACTGGTATTACCCGTAAAAAGGCCAGCTATTGTGATTGGTGATGTTAGTAGTGGGATTGAACTACCGATGCATAAATTAGTTCTCATTACGGAGCGGGAGTTATTTAAAAAGCAGACGAAACGTCCACGTAAAAAACAAAAAATATCCAATGCAGAACGAATTAAAAACTATCAAGAGTTAAAAGTGGGAGATTATGTCGTTCATACGAATCATGGTATTGGTAAATATATTGGAATTGAAACGCTAGAAGTCAATAATTTGCATAAAGATTATATGCTAATTCGTTATTCTGGTGATGATAAACTATATGTTCCGATTGACCAAATTGACTTAGTACAAAAATATGTTGCTGCAGAAGGTAAAGAGCCAAAGTTATATAAATTAGGTGGCAGTGAGTGGAAGAAAGTAAAACGAAAGGTACAATCCTCTGTAGAAGATATTGCCGATGATTTGATTAAACTTTATGCTGAACGGGAAGCGCGAAAAGGATATGCCTTCTCACCTGATTCTGAAATGCAACGTGAGTTTGAGGCATCCTTCCCTTACCAAGAAACAGAAGATCAATTACGATGTATTACAGAAATTAAAGAAGATATGGAAAAACAAAGGCCAATGGATCGCCTGCTTTGTGGAGATGTTGGTTATGGAAAGACAGAGGTTGCCATTCGTGCAGCATTTAAAGCAATTGCCGATGGAAAACAGGTAGCTATTTTAGTACCTACCACCATTTTAGCCCAACAACATTACGAAACCATTATGGAACGCTTTCAAGACCATGCCATTAATATCGGTATGTTAAGTAGATTCCGTACACCAAAACAGCAAAAAAATACAATTGATGGATTACGAAAAGGAACGGTTGATGTGGTGATTGGTACCCATCGACTGATATCAAAGGATGTTCATTATAAGGACTTAGGGTTACTCATTGTTGATGAAGAACAACGCTTTGGGGTAAAACATAAAGAGAAAATTAAACAATTAAAAACGAATATTGATGTATTAACGTTAACTGCAACGCCAATTCCACGTACATTGCACATGTCGATGTTAGGTGTTCGAGATTTATCGGTGATTGAAACGCCACCAGAAAATCGGTTTCCTATTCAAACATATGTACTAGAATATAATCCAGTACTGATCCGTGAAGCGATTGAGCGAGAAATGGCACGTGGAGGTCAAGTATTTTTCTTATATAATCGAGTCGAAAACATTGATAAAATGGCCCGCGATATTGGGATGCTAGTAGATGATGCAAAAGTAGCTATTGCACATGGACAGATGAATGAAACTGAGCTGGAAAATGTCATGTTTGGTTTTTTAGAAGGAGAATTTGATGTTTTAGTCAGTACGACTATTATTGAGACTGGGGTCGATATCCCTAATGTTAATACATTAATTGTGTATGATGCGGATCGAATGGGATTAAGTCAGTTATACCAGTTACGTGGTCGTGTTGGACGTTCCAATCGCGTCGCATACGCTTACTTTACGTATCAAAAAGATAAAGTTTTAACAGAAGTTGCCGAAAAACGCCTTCAAGCAATTAAAGAATTTACCGAGTTAGGATCTGGTTTTAAAATTGCCATGCGCGACTTATCTATCCGTGGTGCTGGAAACTTATTAGGCGCACAGCAACATGGGTTTATTGACTCTGTTGGGTTTGACATGTATTCGCAAATGTTAAAAGATGCAATTGATGCTAGAAAGGCTGGAAAGGAAATAGAAGATATACAGCCGTTTGAACCAGAATTATCTTTATCCATTGACGCCTATATTCCAGATACGTACATTACAGATGAAAAGCAAAAAATTGATATGTATAAATCCTTCCAGACAATCGAATCCAAAGAAGATATGGAAGATCTGCGTGATACGTTAATTGATCGATTTGGGGATTATCCAGAAGAAGTCGAACATTTATTTACCGTTTCGTCTTTAAAATATATTGCCAAACGAGAACGTGTAGCGTTTATCAACGAAAAAAGTAGGAAAAAATTAGAACTCCTTGTAGATGAAAATCGTAGTCAACAAATTGATGGTGCTAAATTATTTGAACTTGCCAATTCTTATGGACGAGGTGTTCAATTAGGAACAGAAAATAATCAATTAAAAGTTATTTTCCAATGGGATCAAGAAACGTTTCCTAAGCGGTATAAACTAGTGGAGTCATTTATGGATAAACTGTCTAGTGTCAATCGTGATAATTAGAAAATTTTTGTTGTATGTATAGTTCTTACCAAATGATCCATACTAAAAACCACAACTGGTCACTTTTACACATGATAAGAGGCCTGTCTAACTTTTTATCCATGACGTAAAAAGGAGATCAGGAATGAATCATCAAAAGAAAGTGAGGGCTTCATACAAATGAAAGCAACAGGAATCGTACGACGAATTGATGATTTAGGTAGAGTAGTAATTCCAAAAGAAATCAGAAGAACGTTGCGAATCCGTGAGGGAGACCCCTTAGAGATATTTGTTGATCGCGAAGGCGAAGTGATCTTGAAAAAATATTCACCTATAAATGAATTAGGGAATTTTGCACAAGAATACGCTGAAGCATTATTTGATTCCCTGCAATATCCAGTGCTAATTTGTGATCGGGATGAATTTATAGCTGTGGCTGGTGAATCGAAAAAAGACTACTTAAATAAACATATTGGTGAACAATTAGAAAAAACAATGGATTCTAGATCGGTCTTAAAAGAAATGGAAAAAACATCTGTTGAATTACTACAAGGAAAAGACGAAGAAGTGGACGCTTATTGCATCAGCCCCATTATCGCAAATGGTGATCCAATTGGCTGTGTGATGATTTTCTCTAAGAATGGAGATGCCTTTGGCGATGTGGAAGAAAAAGCAGTAGAAACGGCGTCCAATTTTTTAGCGAAACAGATGGAATAACACAGTACTTAACCGAAAAGGCTTCCTCAAAAGTGATCATGCTTTCTGAGGGAGCCTTTCTATTTTAGGATTAGGCTTTTTTCTAAAGGCTGTTTTCTAAAAGATTATTGCTTTTTTAAGTATGAATCATAATGAATAGTTGATACAAATTGCGACTTAACATAGTCGTCTTGATTTCCGCTTTGGACAGTCGCTTTCACCATGGGCACAAGTGCGACATCTGTTCAAACTTATTCGTTTTCACAGTGTCTTCTTCGCCGCAGGCACGGCCTCAGCCTCCTCTTTAGAAAAGCTAAAAGCGCCTTGGTCACCCCCGATTAGAAAACTTGGCTTGTCGCCAAGTGGCGAAAGCCTTAGTTGCACTTATGCAGTAAGAACGTTTTTTTCTTATCTGCCAAGCTTAAGCCGAGCCTCGGCGTGGCGCTTTTTGCGCGTAATGTGGATTGACTTAAGACCTCGAGGGGGTAGGCACTGAAGCTAGACATCGGAAGAAAACTACTTCTTGTGGGGTCTTCGGACACGTGCTGTTCCTGCAGGAGATCGATGAGACCCCACAGGGCGTTAGCCCGAGGAGGCTCACCACTCCCCCGAGGAAAGCGAAGTGTATTTCCAGAACGGATAAACACTCTATACATCGCCTTAACTTACGTCGCAATCTATAGATGCTGTGACTTATGAAACCAACAAAGTATGACAAAAGTGCCTAGTATTAATATATGCTATAATGAGATAAAATTTTGACATTATAAAAGGGCGAATCACATGAGTGATAATGAATCAAATACGTTTTTTAGAGGTGCATTACTTCTAACGATAGCAGCGTTTATAAGTAAACTATTGAGTGCAGGTTATCGAATTCCATTGCAAAATATAACTGGTGATATTGGCTTTTATGTGTATCAACAGGTATACCCAATTTTAGGAATTGCAATGGTCATGGCCTTATATGGATTTCCTTCAGCTATCTCCAAAATGACAGTAGAATTACAAGAAAAAGGGCATGGTATTTCGTTGAAGGGTTTTTACCTTCCCATTCTACTTATTCTTTTTGGTATAGGTGGTGCTGTCTTTAGCTTTTTATGGCTTAACGCTCATTTACTAGCACAATGGGTTGGAGATCCGCAACTAGCCACTATTTATCGCGTAAGTGCTTTTGTTTTTTTACTAATTCCAATTACAGCTATATTACGTGGCGTATTTCAAGGAAATAATGAAATGAAGCCAACTGCATATTCGCAAATCGGAGAACAAATCATACGCGTTGGGATTATTATTTTAGCTGCTGTATTTATAGCCATACAGGATGAATCGATTTATCAGGTTGGACAGGCTGCTGTCTATGCTTCGCTATTTGGTGCGTGTACTGCAATTGGTATTCTCGTTTTATTTTTTCAAAAACAAAAACCATATGATAAACAACAGGCTGTGATACCATGGACGTATTATATAAGAACACTTATTTCCTTAGGGGTTGTTGCAGTTTTTAATCACATGGTATTATTGATCATCCAATTTGCAGATGCATTCACACTAGTACCAAGTTTAATGGCTTCTGGAATGGAAAAGATGGAGGCTATTACAGATAAAGGTGTATTTGACCGTGGACAACCACTTTTACAATTAGGTACAGTCCTTGGTTCATCCTTTGCATTAGCTATAATTCCTTCTATTTCTAAGGAAAAACTGGAACAGAAGCAAGCACAATTTACCCATTTTATACAAAATGCCCTATTAGTTAGTTTTTACTTATCATTAGGTGCTACTGTTGGTTTAATAACGATATTTCCTTATGCCAATCAATTGTTATATCAAAATACAGATGGAACAGTTTATTTACAAATCTTGATGGTAGGAATCTTTTTATGTTCGATTGGGATAACAGCTGCCTCGATCTTACAAGGGTTAGGCTATATTAAACGGACAGCAGGTTTTATTGTTATTGCCTTTTTTGTTAAATGGGTCACCAATCAATTACTAGTACCACTTTTGGGGATTACAGGTAGTTCAATTGCAACTATTATAAGCTTACTCGTGTTATGTATATTGGTGTTTATAGAACTAAAACGAAAGGTACCAACATTACATTTTTGGAAGAAAATCAATCTACCTGCATTGACAATTGCAGTGGGTGTGATGGTTATGTATCTTCTCTTTGTCAATTATCTTTTCTCATTTTTGACGATAACATCACGATTTGATCTTCTTTTATATGTTATGTTTGTTTCCGTTACAGGTGGAATCCTTTATCTATATTGCTTATTAAAAGGCCGAGTGTTTACCGATGAAGAATTACAGATGATACCGTTCGCATCACGTTTTATGAAATTACATAATGGGAGGAACTAATGAATGGGAAAAATTGATGTAATAGGATTAGGTGCTGGTGATCTTAATCAGTTACCTGTTGGTATTTATAAAACATTAACAGAAACACAAGCCGATATTTATACAAGAACGATCGATCATCCTGTTGTAAAAGCATTACAAAATGAAGACGTAAAATTTATATCATTTGATGGAATCTATGAAGCAGAAGATCAATTTGAAAAGGTGTATGAGCGGATTGTAGATACTTTATTGGATGAGGCGAAAAAACGTTCAACTTCTATCATTTACACCGTACCAGGTCACCCGATGCTTGCTGAAAAAACGGTACAACTGTTATTGGAACAATCTGAAGCAGAAGTTTCCATCCTTGGTGGGCAGAGTTATTTAGATGATCTTTTTACAGCATTACAAATCGATCCAATTGAGGGCTTTCAGTTTGTAGATGGCATGGAATTTGATCGAGCGAACATCAACTACCAACAGCATCTTATTTTTTGCCAAGTATATGATCAGATGATTGCTTCTAATGTGAAGCTAGCTTTATTAGAAGACTTGCCACCTGATTATGAGATCACCATTGTGGAAGCAGCGGGGACAAGACAGGAAAAAATACAAACCGTTTCATTAGCTGACCTAGACCGTTCTATTGCCTTAAGCAATTTGACTACCGTTTATGTTCCACCAGCATCGAAGAACCTATTAAATCATACCTTTACAAGATTACACGAAGTAATTGCGACATTACGTTCCCCTGATGGTTGTCCATGGGATCGAGCACAAACTCATGAAAGCTTACGGCCATATGCCATCGAGGAAGTGTATGAACTAATAGAGGCTATAAACAATGAAGATGATGAAAACTTAATTGAAGAATTAGGTGATGTATTATTGCAAGTGATGCTACATAGTCAGATTGGGGAAGATGATGGATACTTTACGATTGACGATGTAATTCACTCGATTACAACAAAGATGATTCATCGCCATCCGCATGTGTTTCAAGATGTAGAAGTTAACTCAGTTGATGACGTCTATAAAAATTGGGAAGAGCTGAAAAAGGAAGAAAAAGGGGAGCAGCGGCAATCTATATTAGATGGTATTCCAACCAGCTTACCGTCTCTAGCTAAAGCATATAAACTACAGAAGAAGGCTGCTAAGGTTGGTTTTGATTGGAAAGAAAGTGATCCTATATGGGAGAAGCTCCAAGAGGAAATCGATGAATTTCAGGAAGCTGTTCATGAGAAGGATCAAACGGAAACGGAAAAAGAGCTGGGTGATGTGTTGTTTGTCATTGCTAATATAGCAAGGTATTATAAAATAAATCCAGAAATAGCATTAGAGCAAACCAATCAAAAGTTTCGTTCCAGGTTTTCTTATATTGAAGAACAATTGCAAAAAGAAGATAAGGATATTCACCATACATCTTTAGAAGAAATGGATTACTATTGGAATCAAGCAAAGGAGAGGGAATAGTAGTATGCGCTTAGATAAATTTTTGAAAATTTCTCGTCTTATTAAACGACGTACCTTAGCAAAGGAAGTAGCAGATCAAGGACGAATTACTATTAATGGAAATAAAGCGAAAGCATCATCCACTGTATCAGTTGGGGATGAACTCGTTATTCAATTTGGTCAAAAGCTAGTAACCATTGAAGTAAAAGCATTAAAAGAGAATGTGAAAAAAGATGAAGCAGACATGTTATATAATGTTATGAAAGAAGAACGAAAAGAGTAGTTCTATCCTTGTCCCTCCTATCATACAGTAGTAATGATAAGGAGGGTTTTAACATGAACTACAATGATAAAGAACCAAGCACACATGTCAGTCAAGATCATTTTTTGAAAGTGAATAATCGAAAAAACATAGAAATTACAGGTGTTAAAGAAGTAGATAGCTTTGATAATGAAGAGTTTTTACTAGAAACTGTTATGGGTTATCTAATCGTGAGAGGTCATAACCTACATTTACAAAACCTAGATGTTGGGGAAGGAATTGTAGCGATAAAGGGAAGGATCTATGAGCTATCCTATGTAGATGGAGATCAACAGGAGAAAGCTAAAGGATTCTTTAGCAAGCTATTTAGATGACATTATCTGTCCAGTTCATGACGATGATTGTGATGACATTAGGTGGTTTCTATCTAGGGATGGCACAGGATACTTTTCGTCGTTTTTCCATCCATTGGGAGAAACGAGTCATCCTTCCCTATGTCATGGAAGTGAGTTTTTGGCTAACCCAAACCTTGTTATTATTTTATTTGTTATTTTTGGTGAATGCAGGAGAACTTAGGGTTTATGTCTTTCTTGCTTGCTTACTAGGTTTTGCCGCTTACCAAGCTTTAGCTGCAACGCTTTATAAGCGTTTATTAGAACGAATGATAAACATTTGTACAACGGTTTATCGTTTTTCCGCAAGAATGGTACATGCAATTATTATAAAACCGATTACATTTCTTATTGGAATCGTCGTAACTTGTGTTTTATTTTTGCTCCAACTATTATGGAAGATTCTTCAGAAATTATTAAAAGGGGTATACCTTCCACTGAAATGGACTTTAAAACAACTATATCGTATTCTTCCAAAGTCATTTAAAAAGTTTTTGCACAAATTAGCAGGATTTTATAGTAAAATGAAGAATATAGTATTAAAATCAGTGGACAAGCTAACGTCGTGGAGGAGGTAGTACCCTGTGCCTGCAAATAGAAAAACGGTTACAAGATTAGATTCGAACTATATGCAAGAGTACGATGCATACATAGAAAGACAAAGGCGAAAAAAGAAACGTCTCGTACGTCGTCTTGTATTATTTTCGATTATCGTCATGATTGGCATTGGAAGCATGGCTACCTATCATGTGAAGCAGCGTACGATACATGCTGAAAAAGTAGCAGAGTATGAGCAGTTGGAAGAGGAATTGCAAAACTTGAAAAATGAAGAAACAAATTTGCGGGAAGAAATGGAATTGTTAAATGATGAAAGCTATGTGTTAGAAATAGCCCGTACGAACTATTTTTTCTCTAAAGAAGGCGAACTTATTTTTAAAGTACCGAATGATGACCCTGCATATTGACACACTTTTACAAGCTTAGCTATAATATATAGTAAGTATATATCATACCTTTGTATCAACTTTGATGATGCGAACGTTGAATATACAAAAATCTTTCGTTACATTCTAAAAGACGAGAGAATAGTTTCTAACAATTCTAAGGAGGAGCATTTTTTTTATGTCAATCGAAGTAGGCAGCAAGCTGCAAGGAAAGGTAACTGGTATCACTAATTTTGGTGCTTTTGTGGAAATCGAGAAAGGGAAGACTGGACTTGTTCACATTAGTGAAGTTGCCGATAACTATGTAAAAGACATTAATGAACATCTTAGTGTAGGTGAAGAAGTTAAAGTAAAAGTGATTAATGTCGAAAAGGATGGAAAGATCGGGTTATCCATTAAAAAAGCAAAAGAAAAACCAGTAAGACAAAAAACTTCTAGAGATCGAGCTGAGAACTTTGAAGCAAAAATCAGCCGTTTTCTAAAAGACTCAGAAGACCGTCAAGCCTCTTTGAAGAAGCACACGGAATCTAAACGTGGAGGTCGAGGTGCTAAAAGAGGATAGCAGTTTTGCTGTCTATAGAGAATAAATATGCTCTATGTCATTCATATAAGGTTCGTTGGATTTTAGGAATGCAAAAATACACCCACTACTTTTCACTGTAAAAAGCGGGTGTATTTTTTTTAAGCCTCTTTTCGCATACGCTGTTGTTTTTTACGTCGTATAATCTATATTGTGCGCAATAACTGATGCTTAGAGCATTTATCCGTTCCGGAAATATACTTCGCTTTCCACGGTTGGCTGCTGAGCCTCCTCAACTCGTTCCTCGTTTGCGGGGTCTCATCTAGGCCTTTCCTCCCGTTGGAGTCTACGTATATTTCCTCCACTGATATGAACAACATTTCCTATTATATATTATGTTTATACGATAGTTGATTGGAGCGTAGGACAGTCGACTCCTGCGGAAAAAACAACAGCTGAAGATCCCGCAGGAAGCGGTTTTTGCTTCCGATATCTAGCTACAGTGCCTACCCCCTCGAGGTCTTAAGTCAATCCTCACTGTGGCACAAAATGCCACGCCGAGGCTCGGCTTAAGCTTGGCAGATAAGAAAAACTTTCTTACTGCATAAGTGCAACTAAGGCTTTCGCCACTTGGCGAAAAGCCAAGTTTTCTAATCGGGGGAAACCAAGGCACTTCCGCTTTTCTATAGAGGAAGCTAAAAGCGTTGTCCGTGGTAAAGAAGACACTGTGAAAACGAATAGTTTGAACAGATGTCGCACTTATGCCCGTGGTGAAAGCGACTGTCTGGAGCAGAAATCAACAGCACTTTTTTATTGCGCATAATACATCTTATATGCATTACGTTTAACCGTTATGTTCTTTATAAAAAAGTAGTAATAAAAAAACCTGTTAAGGAATTCCTTAACAGGTTTTTTTCAATAGCGGCGGAGGGGATCGAACCCCCGACCTCACGGGTATGAACCGTACGCTCTCGCCAGCTGAGCTACACCGCCAAATAAGTCACAAGAAATATAATACAACAGGGCGTGACATGTGTCAACAGAAAATTTTATTGCCCCCCTTTTCGCTAGCCTTTAAGAAATATGTAGAAATAGGCAAAGCACTATAATACCTAGTTTCGTGCAGTTCCATTCATAGAGAAAAACAAAAATAGATACCATAGATTACGTTATTTTATGTAGAAAGCCCCCTTTCGAGTAAGAATATAGTCGAACGATTTTTGGTATACGCTCTCTTGTTTTGACAAAAAAAGAAACAAACCTATGGTTAAATAAGGGTTAATAGACGGGAGTGATATAAATATGATGGATTCAATTCCAAAAGTAGAACCAAAAACATTTGGAGTAGGAAAAAGTCATGTTGAAACAGTTCGTAGGAAACTATATACACATATGCGATCGATATTGTTTGATAAAGGATGGATCTTTTTTGCAGTTGGTTTTTTACTAGGACGAGCCGTCATTTTATCGGAGGTATCGCCCTTTGCGGTTGCCTTTTTAGCTACTATATGGCTTGTCCAGCGAGAATTCGCTGCAAAAATAATGCTAGCCTTGGTAGCTGGAGCCCTCACCTATTCCGTAGATCATGGTATTTTTGTGGCTTTAGCAATGCTGGTATTTTTATTTAGTGCAGGTATCGTAAAGAATGCTAGGAATCAACATTTTATAATTCCGGTTGTTGTATTCATATCCACTATGGCACCACGCTTATTTTTATATTCGATACAAGACCAACTATCAGCATATGAATGGATGCTACTCGTTGTCGAAGGTATCTTAGGCACCGTATTAGTATTAATTTTTATGCAAAGCATTCCATTATTATCACCTAAAAAATATAAACCCACATTAAAAAATGAAGAAATTGTATGCATGATTATTCTAATTGCTTCTATTCTAACTGGTACAATTGGTTGGGATGTATATAATGCCTCTATTGAGCAAGTTTTTTCACGGTATTTTGTTTTATTACTAGCATTTGTTGGTGGTGCTGCAATTGGATCTACTGTAGGGGTTGTGGCAGGTTTAATTTTATCTTTAGCGAATGTTGCCAATCTCTATCAAATGAGTTTGCTCGCATTTAGTGGCTTGTTAGGTGGATTGTTAAAAGAGGGACGAAAAATTGGTGTAGCAGTCGGGTTATTGGTTGGAACCTTTTTAGTTGGAATTTATGGAGAGGCTGCTGCGCTGGTACCATCTCTTATTGAATCGTTAATAGCAATTGGGTTATTTTTTCTAACTCCTGCAAGTTGGTTTAAAAAATTATCTCGTTACATTCCTGGAACAGAGGAGTATACAAATGAGCAGGAACAATACTTAAACAAAGTAAGAAATGTGACAGCCAAACGAGTAGAACAGTTTTCTAATGTATTTGAAGCATTATCTAAAAGCTTTTCCACCTCAGAAGAATTAACACAAGATGAAATGGATCAAAAACGAGAAACGGATTACTTTCTAAGTCAAGTGACAGAAAGAACTTGTCAATCCTGCTTTATGAAAGAACGCTGTTGGCAACAACAATTTGATAAAACATATACATTAATGGAAGATATAAAAGAGGAATTGGTAGATAAGGACATGCCAAACTTCATGCTACTCCGTGATTTTGAAAATCATTGTGTAAAGTCGAAAAAAGTGATTGATACGATGAAAGAGGAAATGTCCATTTTTGAAGCGAATCGGAAGTTAAAGAAACAAGTATCGGAGAGTAAACGATTTGTAGCTGACCAATTACAAGGAGTATCCGAGGTAATGGATGACTTTGCTAGCGAAATTGTGAAAGAACGTCAACATCATGAACAACAAGAAATGCAAATAACCAAAGCTTTGGATGACATGGGAATTGAATTGGAAAAACTAGATATCTATCAGCTCGAAAAAGGGAATATAGATATTGAAATAACAGCAACGTTTTATGACTATCATGGGGAAGCGCGAAAATTAATAGCACCAGTTTTATCCGATATTGTAAATGAAATGGTCGTTGTAAAGCAGGAGGATATTTCTCCATTTCCAAATGGGTATAGTTATCTATCATTTGGATCGGCAAAAGAATTTGTTGTTGAAACAGGTGTAGCCAATGCAGCAAAAGGAGGCGGTCTCATTTCAGGAGACAGTTATACAACGATTGAACTTGGTGCAGGAAAATTTGCAATGGCGATTAGTGATGGGATGGGAAATGGGAAACGAGCTAGTGAGGAGAGCAAAGAAACATTACGCTTATTGCAACAAATCTTACAAACGGGAATACCAGAAAAAGTGGCCATTAAATCTATTAATTCCATTTTAGCGTTACGAACAACAGATGAAATGTTTGCAACATTAGATCTTGCGGTTATTGATTTGCATAATGCGTTTGTCCGTTTCTTAAAAATCGGATCTACGCCAAGTTTTATTAAACGCGGACAGGAAATGATGAAGATAGAAGCTAGCAACTTACCGATGGGCATCATACAAGAATTCGATGTAGATATTGTTAGTGAACAATTGAAATCAGAGGATCTATTAATCATGATGAGTGATGGTATTTTTGATGGACCAAAGCATGTGGAGAATACAGATATTTGGGTAAAACGAAAAGTTAGAGAAATGCAAACCGATGATCCACAGGAAATAGCAGATCTCCTATTGGAGGAAGTAGTACGAACAAGATCTGGAGAAATAGAAGATGATATGACGGTACTTGTCGCCAAAGTTGTTAAAAACACACCACAATGGTCCTCGATCCCTTATTTATCCGAAAAAGCTCAATAGAAAAGAAATGCCAGGATAGGCTGATCTGGCATTTCTTTTTTTGTTGTTTAAATATCACTCTTGAATAGACTAGTTGCTCCTTAAAGGAAGGACAAGAGCCTTTATGAGGAAATGATGTAAATAGCGACGTAACTTGCGATTATGATAGTGCTATTACTCGCTTCGGAAAAACACTACGCTGATTTGTGCATTCTAATTTGTATCATTTATGTTTCTAATAAAACAGTTGATTGGAGCGTAGGACAGTCGTCTCCTGCCGAAAAAACAACAGCTGAGGATCCCACAGGAAGCGGTTTTTGCTTTCGGTATCTAGCCACATCACCTACCGCCTCAAGGTCTTAAGTCAATCCACATTACGCGCAAAATGCGCCACGACGAGGCTCGGCTTAAGCTTGGCAGATAAGAAAATACTTACTGCATTAAGTGCAACTAAGGCTTTCGCTACTTGGCGACAAGCCTAGTTTTCTAATCGGGGGTGGACAAGGTGCTTCCACTTTTCTATAGAGGAAGATGAAGCGTTGTCCGCGGCAAATAAGACACTGTGAAAAAGAAAAGTTTGAACAGATGTCGCACTTGTACCCTTGGTGAAAGCGACTGTCTGGAGCGTAGATCAACTACACATCGCTAAAATCACCTCGCATTATATAGAAACATAGATGTATACACAATAATCCTTTTCTATGTATAGTTCTTCCAAATTGTGGTGATGATGGTAATGGAATAGTTGGAGGTGTTTCGTGTGAAAAAAGGAACGTTAAAACAAATTCTATTAATTACGGATGGATGTTCCAACAAAGGGGAAGATCCGTCTGCTACAGCTGCATTAGCTCAGCAACAAGGAATTACCGTTAATGTAATCGGTATTTTAGAAGATGATCAAACAGAGGACCCAGAAGGATTGCAAGAAGTAGAGGATATTGCCCAATCTGGTGGTGGTGTTAGTCAGTTAGTATATAAACAAGCACTATCCCAAACGGTTCAAACCGTTACAAAACAGGCAATGACCCAGACGATTCAGGGATTTGTTAATCAGGAATTAAAACAAATTTTAGGACCAAGTCAAAGTATGGAAGATCTAGAACCAGAAAAACGCGGTGAAATTATGGAAGTCGTCGAAGATATGGGAGAAACATGTGATTTAGAAGTACTTGTTTTAGTTGATACGAGTGCTAGTATGCATGATAAACTTCCAACAGTTAAAGAAGCATTAATTGATTTATCTGTTAGTTTAAATGCGCGAATTGGCAGAAACCGCTTTTCCATTTATAGTTTCCCAGGTAAGCGAAAAGATATTCAGAAGGTATTAGATTGGTCACCGAAACTAGATTCAATTTCTTCTATCTTTCCAAAGTTAACAAGTGGTGGTATAACGCCAACTGGTCCTGCAATTCGTGAGGCAATGTATCAATTTGGAAAGAAGAGCTTGTTAAGGAGCTTTAGAGATGAAGATGAACCAGACGTGGAAGAAGCATGGTATTGATCTTAGACCAGGTACAAAAGTAAAAGGGAAATGGCATCAAAAATCCTACAAAATTCAAAAGAAATTAGGTCAGGGTGCTGTTGGTACTGTTTATCTATGTAAGTACAATGGAAGAGAAGCGGCATTAAAGATAAGTGAACAAAGTACATCCATGACGGTAGAAGTGAATGTATTAAAATCACTAGACAAGGTCCAAGGAAAACGTCTTGGACCTTATTTATTAGATGTTGATGATTGGGTCTCGCCAACAGGTAAGATTTTTTCATTCTATGTAATGGAATATTTAAAAGGTCAGCCAGTAACCACGTTTATTCAACAGAATGGGAATGAATGGACTGGCGTATTTATATTACAGCTCTTAGAAGATTTAGAACGTCTACATAAAAGCGGGTGGGTATTTGGCGATTTAAAAACGGATAATTTATTAGTTATTTCTTCCCCGACACGAATACGCTGGATTGATGTTGGCGGAACAACCCAAATAGGTCGTGCCATTAAGGAATACACAGAATTCTTTGATCGCGGTTATTGGAAAATGGGCACAAGAAAAGCAGAACCAAGCTATGATTTGTTTGCACTTGTAATGATTATATTAAATGTATATTATCCAAATAGGTTTGAGAGAGGTGCTAATCCAGAAGCAACACTCCAAAAACGGTTAAATGATGTTAAATCTTTAAAGGTTTATAGGCACGCTTTGCAAAAAGCATTACAAGGAAAATATCAAACAGCTTCAGAAATGAAACATGATATAACACAGGCACTTTATCGAGCGCAACATCGAAAAAACAAGCAACTAACAACAAGTAAACAAACACGGAAGCAGAAACATAGATATCTATTTTTAATTGAATCAGGAGGAATTGCTATTATTGCATTACTTTATTATGCTTTCTCCTTGTTACTGCCATAAAATAAGGCTAAAAGGAGAGTAAAAAATAGGTTCTTACTAGAAGATTTACGAAATAAAATAAGGTATGATAGGATAAACATGTTTACATGATTACGACAGTTGGAGATGGGTACGAATGATCGAGCGGGTAAAAGCTTTTAGTCAAAAGCACAACCTTTTTACAAAGAATGCTACCATACTAGTAGGGGTTTCGGGTGGTCCAGATTCAATGGCACTGCTTCATTATTTATCCACAATTCAAGCAGAATGGTCTTTACACATGATTGCTATTGCTATTGACCACCAATTACGTGGAGAAGAGTCAAAATCCGATGTTCACTATGTGGAAGAAACCTGTAAGAAGTGGGGTGTCGAGTTTGTTGGAAAACAAGTTGATGTGGATTCCTTTAAAAAGAAATCCAAGTTAGGGACACAGGCAGCAGCTAGAAAATTACGATATGAGTATTTTGCAGAACAGATGGAAACATATAATGCAGATTTATTAGCATTGGCCCATCACGGGGATGATCAGGTAGAAACAATGTTGATGAATTTCGTTCGATCTAGTAATCCGAAAGCGTTATCTGGTATTCCTGTAAAGCGTCCATTTGCAAAAGGGAAAATTATTCGCCCATTTTTATGTGTGACAAAACTGGAATTAGAAGCATATTGCAAGGAAAATGGTATTACACCTAGAATAGACCCTTCTAATGCGAAAGATGTCTACACAAGAAATTTTGTTCGAAAACATATCCTACCACTACTAAAAGAGAAAAATAGTAGTATACATATAACAACACAACGATTAAGTGAATCATTACAAGAGGATGAACAGTACTTAAACCAAGAAGCAAAAAAGATGTTTTCTCATGTTGCGGAAATAGATCAAACCAAGTGTGAAGTGTTGATTGATATCCCAACCTATCAATCTTACCCATATGCTTTACAAAGAAGAACCTTTCATCTAATATTAAATTATCTATATGAAGAATTTCCAAAAAACTTATCTTATGTACATGAAGATCAATTTTTCGGCTTACTAGAAAATACTAGTGGCAATCAAAAAATTGACTTCCCGCTTCATTTAAAATTGGAGAAATCCTATCGAAACCTGTTATTTCGCTTTTTGGAAAAACAGCCCCTTCAATCTGATTTTCACATGACCTTGGATGTCCCAGGGGAAATCAAATTGCCAAATGGTGCAACTCTTTCAGCTATTTATACGGACAACCCGTCTAATCACTCTATCGGTACGTATATTTGTAATGCAGATCAAGTTACATTACCATTACATATTCGAACAAGAAAAGAAGGAGACCGTATGCGATGGAAAGGTTTAAATGGCAGCAAAAAAATAAAGGATATCTTTATTGATGCCAAAATTCCATTAGAACAACGAGAAACATGGCCACTGGTTGAAGATAATGATGGAGACATTCTTTGGCTAATTGGGGTGAAAAAGGGAATACCGACGAAACAAATGGAAAATAATACATACATTCAATTACACTATGATAAGGGTAACGCTTAGGAGGAAACTTATATGCATGATGAAATTGAAAAAGTTCTCATATCAAAAGAGGACATTAATAAGAAGTGCAATGAGATTGGCCAACAATTAACAAAAGAATACGAAGGTCGGTTTCCGTTAGCAATTGGTGTTTTAAAAGGCGCACTTCCATTTATGGCAGATATAGTTCGGAACATCGAGATACACCTGGAAATGGACTTTATGGATGTATCAAGTTATGGTGGTGGAATGAGGTCCTCTGGTGAAGTGAAAATTGTGAAGGACTTGGATACAAAGGTAGAAGGCCGTGATTTATTGATTATTGAAGATATTATTGATAGTGGCCTGACACTCAGTTATTTAGTTGATTTATTTAAGTATCGAAAAGCAAGATCAATCAAAATCGTTACATTACTTGATAAACCTTCTGGACGAACTGCTGATATTAAGGCAGATATTATTGGATTTCAAGTGCCAGATGAGTTTGTAGTTGGCTATGGACTGGACTATCAGGAAAAGTATCGCAATTTGCCATATATTGGTGTTTTAAAACCTGAAATATATAGTGGGGAATAAGTTTAACATAGAAAAAAGGTATAAAGAAGATATGACAAAAGTAGACGATATAAAACAATATTTGTTAAGTGGAATTAGTTGTATTAAAACTTTTTCCTATGGTACTATTGTTATTAGTTTTTCCCGCCTGGGAGGAGGTAGGCAATGAGTCGGATATTTCGTAATGTTCTATTTTATTTACTAATTTTACTCGTTATTATCGGGGTAATTGGAGTATTTAATGGACAAAATGAACAAGCAGAACAATTAAATGTACAAGAATTCATGGATGCCTTAAGCAATGGTGAAATCACAGAAATGACGATGCAACCAGCGAATGGCATTATGCGCTATACTGGTACACTAACGGATGATACAGAATTTATTGCGCAAGTACCAGACAATACGGATATCATTACACAAATAACAGAACAAGCAACAGCACAAAGTGAATTGAATGTTGAAGAGGAAGAGCAGCCTAGTGGCTGGGTTACATTCCTTACAACAATGATACCGTTTCTGATTTTAGGGTTATTTTTCTTCTTCATTTTAAGCCAGGCTCAAGGTGGCGGCGGTGGCCGTGTCATGAACTTTGGGAAAAGTAAGGCTAAAATGTATAGTGAAGATAAAAAGAAAGTTCGCTTTAAAGATGTAGCCGGAGCGGATGAAGAAAAACAAGAATTAGTAGAGGTTGTGGACTTCTTAAAAGATCCACGTAAATTCTCGGAAGTGGGAGCACGTATTCCAAAAGGGGTATTATTAGTTGGACCTCCAGGTACAGGTAAAACCTTACTTGCGCGTGCAGTTGCAGGAGAAGCAGGTACACCATTCTTCTCCATTAGTGGTTCTGATTTCGTAGAGATGTTCGTCGGTGTAGGTGCATCTCGTGTTCGTGATTTATTTGAAAATGCGAAGAAAAATGCTCCGTGTATTATATTTATAGATGAGATTGATGCAGTTGGTCGTCAACGTGGTGCAGGACTTGGTGGTGGCCATGATGAACGTGAACAAACCTTAAACCAGTTACTAGTGGAAATGGATGGATTCGGCGTAAATGAAGGAATTATTATCATCGCTGCAACAAACCGTCCAGACATTCTTGACCCTGCGTTATTACGTCCAGGACGTTTTGACCGTCAAATTACAGTGGATCGTCCAGATGTAAAAGGTCGTGTAGAAGTCTTAAAAGTACATGCGAAAGATAAACCATTGGATTCTACTGTTGATTTAAAAACGATCGCAATGCGTACACCTGGTTTCTCTGGTGCCGATTTAGAAAACTTATTGAATGAGGCAGCACTTGTGGCAGCCCGTCATGATAAAAAGAAAATTGATATGATAGATGTTGATGAGGCAATTGACCGTGTTATTGTAGGCCCAGCGAAGAAAAGCCGCGTCATTTCAGAAAAAGAACGAAATATTGTTGCTTATCACGAAAGTGGACACACCATTATTGGCATGGTTCTGGATGAAGCGGATGAAGTACACAAAGTAACGATTGTTCCTCGTGGTCAGGCAGGTGGATATGCGGTAATGCTACCTAAAGACGATCGTTATTTTATGACAAAGCCAGAACTATTTGATAAAATCACAGGGCTATTAGGTGGCCGTGTAGCTGAAGAAATCATATTTGGTGAAGTTAGCACGGGTGCACATAATGACTTCCAACGTGCTACTGGTATTGCTCGAAAAATGATTACAGAGTATGGTATGAGTGATAAACTTGGACCATTGCAATTCACTAGTGGTGGCGGTGAAGTATTCTTAGGCAGAGATATTCAAAATGAAACGAATTATAGTGATGCCATCGCACACGAAATTGATACAGAAATGCAAAACTTTATTAATTATTGTTATGAGCGAGCTAAAACAATTCTTACGGAAAATCAAGATAAACTAGAGCTCATTGCGCAAACGCTACTTAAAGTGGAAACATTAGATAAGAAACAAATTAAATCGTTATTTGAAGATGGAATTCTTCCAGAACCAGTCCTTGATGATGAAGAGTTGAATGATTCAGGGAAAACGGAGGAACGTGATCCTAAAGTAACGATTACATCTCAAGAAGAAGAGCCAGTCTCATACGAAGAAGCAAAAGATAAAGCTGAGCAAGAAAGAAAAGAAAAAGAAGAAGAGTCCAGTGATCAGGATGAAGGTAATAGTTCTTCTGAGGATGACTCGAAAAAGGATTAAAAATGATTGTAAACAACCTCTCGTCTTAATGAGAGGTTGTTTTTTGTTTCGCAGAGCGGTAAAGGTTTTAGTCTGTAAAGGCGCTTTTTAGCTTTTGTTCCACGTTCACTGGTAGAAGGTGAATGGGGAAACGCAGCCATTGTGGTTTCTTATAAAACGAACACTTTCGCTAAGAACGAGCGAATACGAGTTTTTCTTAAAAGCTGTTTCTAAAAGATTATTGCTTTTTCAAGTATAAATCTTAATGAATAGTTGATGTATTATACGCAGTAAATGTTTAGCATTGCTTCCTTCATTCTTTATAAAGTGGGTGCTAGACTTTCGCTATGGAAAAACACTCGCTTTCACCATGGGCACAAGGGCAACATCTGTTCAAACTCTCTCTGGTCGTTTTCACAGTGTTTTCTTTCCCTCGGGGGAACGCTTCAACCTCCTCTAAAGAAAAGCGCAAGTGACTGTTCACCCCCGATTAGAAAACTTGGCTTTTCGCCAAGTGGCAAAAGCCTTAGTTGCACTTATGCAGTAAGAATGTTTTTCTTATCTGCCAAGCTTAAGCCGATCCTCGGCGTGGCGTTTTTGTGCCCGTGATGAGGATTGACTTAAGACCTCGAGGGGGTAGGAGCTGTAGCTAGACATCGCGAGCAAAAGGCGCTCGCTGTGGGGTCTTCAGACTGTTCCTTTCCCGTAGGAGTCTTGCATTTTCCACAGCTTAGAATAATTTTCTGTTACGATGTGAAATAACTCAACGAATAATTTTAGGAGCTATAACTACTTATTAATTAGAAAATCTCTATCAGTGTAGGCAGAATACGTAGACTCCTATGGAAACAGCACGTGTCCGAAGACCCCGCAAGAAGCGGTTTATGCTTCTGAGGAGGCTGAGGCCGTGTCCATGGTAAAGAAGACACTGTGAAAACGAATGGTTTGAACAGATGTCGCACTTATGCCCCTAGTGAAAGCGGAGTGTTCTGCCGGAACGAATTCAAACACTCGACCCTCATTGAATAAGAAATAACGACTTTCCGAAGCGGAATCAATGACACCATTTACTGTGCATTATATAGGAGATGCTACGAAAAACTACAAAGAATGCGAAAAGATCCTTGTTCAAAGATAAGTATAAAAAAGTTGGTCTCATTACTGCTTTTTATAAGAAAGGCCACGCCACTTTTAGCTTTTGTTCTATCAGATTATATTATGGTATAGTTATATGGATGACAGGCTAGGAAGGTTGATGGAAATGCTATTCGTGCTAGATGTAGGGAATACAAATACAGTGTTAGGTGTATTTAAAGAGGATCGTCTTATTCATGAATGGCGGATAAAAACAGATCGCCATAAAACAGAAGATGAGTTTGGAATGTTGATTAAAGCATTATTTGATCATAAAGGGATTTCTTTTACAGGTATAGACGGAATTATTATATCCTCTGTTGTTCCACCAATCATGTTTGCACTGGTAAAGATGTGTCAATATTATTTTAAACAAGAACCAATTATTATTGGCAAAGAGATGACTACATCTATATTAAATATGCGCTACCCAAATCCAGCTGAAATTGGAGCAGATCGTATTGTGAATGCTGTTGGTGCAATAGAGGAATATGGAGCTCCACTCGTTATTATTGATTTTGGTACAGCTACCACGTATTGTTATGTTAACGAAAAGGAAGAATATCAAGGAGGATCTATTGCACCTGGTATTCATGTATCAATGGAGGCACTGTACAACAAGGCCTCTAAACTGCCAAAGATTGAAATTCAGGCTCCATCCAATGTAATTGGGCAATCCACGGTGGATGCAATGCAATCTGGTGTTTTTTATGGATATGTTGGACAAGTAGATGGTATTGTAAAACAAATGAAACAGGAAGCAATAAAAGAACCGAAAGTAATTGCAACTGGTGGTTTAGCATCACTTTTATCTGATGCATCAGAAACAATTGATTATGTTGACCCTCATTTAACATTAAAAGGGTTGTATTTAATTTACCAAAAGGTCTATCAAAAGCAATAAAGGAGAATGTCTTCATGGTGAAAGATTATATTGTTAAAGCAACAGCTTATGATGGAAAGGTACGTGCACTTGCAGCTAGTTCAACAGAAACTGTTGAGGAGGCACGTCGTCGTCAGGATACATGGGCAACGGCTTCGGCAGCATTAGGTCGTACAATTACGATTACAGCACTAATGGGTGCTATGTTAAAAGGGGAGGACTCCCTAACAGTCAAGTTTGAGGGGAATGGACCTATAGGGGTTATGGTAGCTGATGGGAATGCAAAAGGAGAAGTCCGAGGCTATGTTTCCAATCCTCATGTTGATTTTGAATTGAATGATAAAGGAAAACTGGATGTTGCTCGTGCAGTAGGTAGTGAAGGGAATTTAAGTATTGTTAAGGATCTAGGATTAAAAGACTATTTTACTGGTCAAGTACCTATTATTTCTGGGGAAATAAGCGAGGACTTTACCTATTACTTTGCTAATTCAGAACAAATCCCTTCTGCAGTTGGAGCAGGTGTATTAGTGAATCCAGATCATACTATATTGGCCTCAGGTGGTTTTATTGTTCAAGTGATGCCTGGTGCAGAAGAAGAAATTATTACAAAATTGGAAGAAAAAATTCAAACATTTCCAGCAATTTCTAACCTTATTCGGGAGGGATATACACCAGAACAGGTGTTAAAACGTTTGTTTGATGGGGTAGAACTCAGGATCCATGAACAAATGCCACTTCACTTTCATTGTAATTGCTCAAAAGAGCGAGTGGAAAATGCAATTGTAGGAATGGGGAGAGAAGAAATTCAAAAAATGATAGAAGAAGACCATGGTGCAGAAGCAACCTGTCATTTCTGTAATGAACGATACTATATTACAGAGGAAGAGTTGAGGGAGCTTCAGCAATCAACCAAATAAGGGAAGGGAACGACATATGTCGAGAAATTTATTACTAAGTATTATTGTTGTATTAGTGATGACCAATGTTACAACCCTAATACTATGGAATAATGAAGAGGATTCGGTTAGGTTGGGCCAGGACAATTCTGAAATGACAGGTGAAGATGTCGTTGCTACTGTTAATGATCAAGATATTACCTTTGAAGAGTGGCATGAAATATTACGACAGGACTATGGAGAGCAGTCATTAAAACAGATGATTGATCGTATGATTGTTCAACAACTTGCTGAAGAGGAAGGCATTGAAGTAAGCGATAAAGTGATTGAACGGGAAATAGCTTTACTTAAAACAACCCAAGGAGTTATGACATCAGAAGAAGCACAAGAAAAAGAAGGACAGTGGCGAAAGGATATTATCTATCGTTATCAGTTAGAAGCACTGTTAACGAAAGATCAATCGATTCCAGAGTCAGAATTAAGAGAATATTACGGCGGTTATAGTAAACAATATGACTTTCAAGGCTCGATGCAATTATCTCATATTCTTGTAGAAGATATGGAAACCGCTGAAAAAGTGAAGGAAGAACTCGACCAAGGTGCTTCCTTTACTTTATTAGCAGAAGAATATTCAATTGATGAGGAAACGCAGGAAAATGGTGGCTATCTTGGCTTTTTTGTAAATACGAGTCAGTTTATCCCGACAGGATATAGTGAGGTAGCGTTGGAAATGGATGAAAACTCATATAGTGAGCCTATTCAGACAGATAATGGTGTTGCCATTATATATTTACATCAGCTTCTCCCCTCCATTACATTTACGTTTGAGGAATTAAAACCATACATAGAAAGCGAACTTGCCTTTGAAAAGCTAGATGTAATGTTATCAGCAGATTCATTATGGAATAAAGTAGACATAGATTGGGTATACGAAGATTAGTATATTTCATACTAATTAGTTGACAATGAGTGATGGTTTAACGTACATTAATATTAAATCCTACAAAACCACTAGGAATTAGGAGGAATAAAATGAGAGTTGCCGATAATATTACAGGGTTAATTGGAGAAACACCGATTGTAAAATTAAACCGAATTACAGACGAAGATAGTGCCGATATTTATGTGAAGTTAGAATTTATGAATCCTGGTAGTTCTGTAAAAGATAGAATCGCATTATCCATGATCGAAGCTGCTGAAAAGGAAGGTATTTTAAAAGAGGGCGATACGATTATCGAACCAACTAGCGGTAATACTGGAATTGGCTTAGCAATGGTTGCAGCAGCGAAGGGCTATAAAGCAGTCCTTGTTATGCCTGATACCATGAGTAAGGAACGTCGGAACCTATTGCGTGCATATGGAGCGGAATTAGTACTAACTCCTGGCGCAGAGGCAATGAAAGGTGCTATTAAGAAAGCCGAAGAATTACAAAAAGAACATGGTTATTTTATGCCACAACAGTTTAACAATGAAGCAAATCCAGAAGTACATGCACGTACAACTGGAGAAGAGATTGTGGAACAAATGAAAGATGGATTAGATGCATTTGTTTCAGGAATTGGTACAGGTGGAACCGTTACTGGTGCAGGCAAGGTAATACGTGAGAAATTTGATGATGTGAAAATTTATGCCGTTGAACCAGAAGATTCCCCAGTTCTATCTGGTGGATCAGCAGGACCACATAAAATTCAAGGATTAGGTGCTGGCTTTGTTCCTGAAATTTTAGATACTGATGTTTATGATGAGGTCATTAAGATTTCAAATGATGAAGCATTTGTTACTTCACGTGAAGTTGCAACAACAAATGGTGTTTTAGGTGGGATTTCCGCTGGTGCTGCAGTGGCAGCTGCAAAGAAAGTGGCAAAAGAGTTAGGAAAAGGCAAAAAAGTATTAGCTGTATTTCCTGATAATGGGGAACGTTATTTATCTACACCATTGTATCAATTTGATGAAGAATAGTTCTGTTGTATTTCAATTGTAAGATAGATAAAGACTGGTATTATCATTTGGTAATGCTAGTTTTTTTTTGCATGTGGCTCTTTTCGCACCCCTTATTACCTTTACCGTCCAATTTAATGAAAATTGCGACATAATTTGCGTCGTTGATTTCCGCTTTAGACAGTCGCTTTCACCATGGGCACTTATGCCTGGTGAAAGCCAAGTGTATTTCCAGAACGGATAAACACTCTATACATCGCCTTAACTTACGCGCATTCTATAGAAATTACGCCATATGGTATTGAGTGCCTTGCAGTAATTATATTTTCGTTTGTTTGCGAATGCGTAGTTCGTTTTTTTTCCTTAAAGTGTGATAATATAGGTGTGAAAAAATGGTACAGGAGAGGTAAAATAAATGAAATTACATACGACTAAAAAAACATTTGATTTAACAGAGCGCACACATATCATGGGTATTTTAAACGTAACACCAGATTCGTTTTCAGACGGTGGTAGTTATACAATCGAGGAAAAGGCGATCGAACAAGCAAAAAAAATGGAAGCACTAGGAGCAGACATCATTGATATTGGTGGGGAATCCACAAGACCAAGTCATGAGCCTGTTTCAGAACAAGAAGAAATTGACCGTGTCACTCCAATGATCCGTGCAGTTAAAGAGCATATATCGATTCCGATTTCTATCGATACGTATAAAGCAGAAACGGCTAGGCAGGCAATTGAAGCAGGTGCAGATATTATTAATGACGTATGGGGTGCAAAGAAGGATCCTGAGATGGCAAACGTGGCTGCAAGTTATCAGGTTCCGATTATTTTAATGCATAACAGAACAAATATGGATTACACTTCCCTTATCGAGGATATGAAAAGCGATTTAACCGAAAGTATTAATCTGGCACTAAAAGCAGGTGTTAAAGAAGAAAATATTATCCTAGATCCAGGAATAGGCTTTGCTAAAACTGCTGCTGACAATCTGACAGTGTTGAATCAATTGGAGACCTTCACTGGATTAGGATACCCTGTTTTATTAGGTACTTCTCGTAAAGGGTTTATTGGAAAAGTGTTAGATCAACCCGTAGACAGGCGGGATATTGGAACAGGTGCAACCACATGTCTTGGGATTACAAAAGGTGTGCAACTTGTTCGTGTTCATGATGTAGGAGTAAATGTTGAGTTAGCTAAAATGATGGATGCGATGCTAGGAAAAGGAGCGAGTCAGCTTGGATAAAATTTTACTCAATGAAATGCAATTTTACGGCTATCATGGGTTATTCCCTGAAGAACGGAAACTAGGACAACGATTTAATGTCGATGTCGTTTTGCATACTGATGTGAGACAAGCCGCTAGAACTGATGAAATGGAAAATTCCATTGATTATGGGCATGCCTACGAGATAATCCATCAACTAGTCGAAGGAGAAGCAAAAAACTTACTCGAAACAGTAGCTGAATCTATCGCGAAGAATTTATTGGATACATTCCATTCTTTACAGGCTTGTGATGTAAAGGTAACGAAGCCAAATCCACCAATACATGGACATTATCAATCTGTAGCCGTAGAAATTTATCGGGAGAGATCATAGATGGTAAAGGCTTATATCGCTTTAGGAACCAATATAGAACCACGTGAAAATCATTTGAAACATGCTATTAGATTGCTTCAAGATAATGAGCAAATCAATGTAATGGAAAAATCTTCCATTTATGAAACAGCACCTGTTGGATATACAAATCAAGCACATTTCCTAAATATGGTAATAGAAGTAGAAACGACCCTAATTGCTATAGAACTATTAAATTATTGTCAATTTATTGAGCAGGAATTAGGACGGAAACGGGAAATTCGTTTCGGGCCACGCACAATTGATCTTGACATTTTACTCTATAATCAGGAAAATAGTAAAGCAGACCGTTTAATACTTCCGCATCCAAGAATGCATGAACGAGCGTTTGTACTCATTCCTTTAGAGGAGATTGCGCCAAAATTAACAATTCCTTCAATGGTTAAGACTGTAGAAGAACTTTTAGCAGCAATTCCAGAAACAGAAAAAAAGGATGTTGTCAAATGGACACCGAGAGAATCGGCAAACGAATAAAAGCCTTTCGTAAACTAAAAGGGTATACACAAATACGTTTTGCTAAGGTGTTAGATGTGCCATTATCGGTGCTGGGTTCTGTGGAAAGAGGTACGGAAGAAGCATCAGAAGCACTCTTAGAGAATATAGCAGAGACATTAGCGATTTCCAAAGAAGAGCTAATGGATCTCACGGTAAAGGAGGATTAAGAAATGTTTCAAATTGGTGATATTACGATCCCTAATCGAGTTGCATTAGCACCCATGGCTGGGGTCAGTAACTATGCTTTTCGATTAACGGTAAAAGAATTTGGAGCAGGTCTAATCACTGCCGAAATGGTTAATGGGAAAGGGATTATCAATAAAAATCAAAAAACGATGAAGATGCTTTATATAGATGAAGAAGAAATGCCAATGAGTTTACAAATCTTTGGCGGTGAAAAAGATTCTTTAGTGCAAGCAGCACAATATGTTGACCAATATACAAATGCGTCCATTATTGATATTAATATGGGTTGCCCTGCACCTAAGGTAACAAAAGTTGATGCTGGTGCACGCTGGTTATTGGATCCGGAGAAAATTTATCAAATGGTATCGGCTGTTGTTCAGGATGTCGATAAACCAGTAACTGTTAAAATGCGTACTGGCTGGGATGAAGACACTGTTTATGCAGTTGATAATGCTAAGGCAATCGAAGCAGCAGGTGCAGACGCATTAGCTATTCATGGTCGTACGAGAAAACAAATGTATGAGGGGTATGCAGATTGGGATATCATTAAAGATGTTAAGCAATCCGTCAATATCCCTGTTATTGGTAATGGAGATGTAGATAGTCCGCAAATTGCTAAGAAACGTCTTGATGAGACAGGGGTGGATGCGGTAATGATTGGTCGAGCTGCACTTGGGAACCCGTGGATTATCTACCAAACGGTAAAGTATTTAGAAACAGGCGAATTAATTAGTGATCCAACACCAAGAGAAAAAATTGACGTATGTGTCTTGCATATGGAGCGCCTGATTAAAATTAAAGGTGAAAAAGTTGCGATAATGGAAATGCGTAAACATGCTGCATGGTATTTAAAAGGGCTTAAAGGTAATGGGAAAGTACGTAATCGAATCAATCACGTTGAGACACGTGAGGGGCTTTTAGATATTTTGTATACGCATGTAGACGAATTAGAAGCATCATATAAAGCTTCTTAAAACGATCTGAATTGACACCGTTTATAGGGTTTTCTATACTAACTAACAAGCAGGAATTCTGTCAGTTGATAAACTGGCAGTGTTTTTTATGGAAAGGTGAGAAAGTAAAAAAAGTTGGACTCATTACTGCCTTTTATAGGAAAGGCCACGTCCAGCTTCGACGGACAGGACGTGACGATTTTAGCCAGTGAGAGCGATTGACATCCTAGTGCCGATAGACATAAGGACGCACGGGTTTTCATCGGCCAGCGCCTACCCCCTCGAGGTCATAAGTCCATCCTCATTACGCGCAAAAAGCACCACGTCGAGGCTTGGCTTATACTTGGCAGATAAGAAAGTATAAAACTTTCTTACTGCATAAGTGCGGCTAAGGATTTCGGCGAAAAGACAAGCTTTCTAATCGGGGGTGATCAAGGCACTTCTAGCTTTTGTTCAGTAAGGCAAGCAAAATATTATGCTTGTTGTTCATAGTGTACTTAGTGTCATGAAGGCATGATGAAGGGTCATAGCCTTAATTTCTCTACCACTCTATAATGATGTACATAATAAGGCGCATACGATGAAATTCTTTTCCATTTTCTATATACTATAATATGTTATGAAAATGGATAGATCTATCACTGTTTTACAATAGAAATGGAAGATAAATATGAGGGTTTAATGAATAAGTGAATATTGGAGTGATCAACGTGTCAGAAGAATTAAATGAACAAATGCAAGTCCGCCGAGAAAAATTGGACATGTATCGCGAAAAAGGAATTAATGCCTTTGGTGGAAAATTTACGCGTACACATTTATCAGATGAACTCATTCAACGCTTTGATGCTTTCTCAAAGGAAGAACTTGAGGAAAAGGACGAGCGAGTAACCATTGCTGGTCGAGTCATGACAAAGCGTGGGAAAGGGAAAGCAGGATTTGCGCACATTCAAGATTTAAGTGGTCAAATACAAATCTACGTGCGTAAAGATCAAATTGGAGAAGAAGCTTATGAGATTTTTAAATCCGTTGATATTGGAGATATTGTCGGTGTCACAGGAGTTATGTTTAAAACAAAAGTTGGCGAACTTTCCGTTAAAGCAAAGGAATTTCAATTACTTACAAAGGCACTCCGTCCGTTACCAGACAAATATCATGGATTGAAAGACATTGAACAACGGTATCGTCAGCGTTATCTAGATTTAATAACAAATATGGATAGCAGGGAAACATTTGTATTACGTAGCAAAATTATTCAATCGATGCGTCGTTACTTGGATGGACAAGGTTTCTTAGAAGTAGAAACACCAATGATGCACGGAATTCCTGGTGGAGCATCAGCAAGACCATTTGAAACGCACCATAATGCATTAGATATTCCACTATATATGCGAATTGCAATTGAACTACATCTAAAGAGGTTAATTGTAGGTGGAATGGAAAAAGTCTATGAGGTTGGTCGCGTATTTCGTAATGAAGGTGTTTCAACTAGACATAATCCAGAGTTTACGATGATCGAACTATATGAAGCCTATGCAGATTTTCATGATATCATGGCATTAACAGAAAACTTAATTGCTAACATAGCAAAAGAAGTACTAGGCTCTACGACCGTAACATATGGCGACTATGAAGTTAATCTAGAACCAGAGTGGAAAAGACTACACATGGTGGATGCCGTTAAAGAACATACTGGTGTGGACTTCTGGCAACAAATGACTGATGAACAAGCTAGAGGACTTGCCAAAGAGCATAATGTAGAAATTCAAGACTCGATGACGTTTGGACACGTTGTAAATGAATTCTTTGAACAAAAGGTAGAAGAGTCTCTTATACAGCCAACATTTATTTATGGCCACCCAGTAGAGATATCACCATTAGCTAAGAAAAATGAAGAAGATGAACGCTTCACCGATCGTTTTGAACTTTTCATTGTAGGACGAGAACATGCAAATGCTTTTAGTGAGTTAAATGATCCTATTGATCAACGTGAACGTTTTGAGGAACAAGTGAAAGAACGTGCAGAAGGAAATGATGAAGCTCATTTAATGGATGAAGACTTCTTGGAATCCTTAGAATATGGGATGCCACCAACAGGAGGTTTAGGAATAGGGATTGATCGTTTAGTTATGTTGTTAACTAATTCTCCATCTATACGTGACGTATTACTCTTCCCGCAAATGCGTAATAAATAATGGAGAAATGATTAACGAGAAAGATAAAGGGTACAATAAAAAGTAGATAATCTATTTGGACATATCTTAATAGGTTATCTACTATTTTTATATATTATAGAATACATTTATTTCCTTCTATTTTTACTTGATTTCTAAACATGAAAATGTTAAATTAAAAAGCGTCGCATTAAGCGAACAGCAAAAGAAGGTCATCACAAAATAATATTAAAATGTTGTTGACTTTAAAAGTCACACATGGTATATTAATAAAGTCGCTTTAAGATATGACATTTAACAACAAAAAATATCATTGACAAATTAAAAGCGAAATGATATAATTTAAAAGTTGTCATTAAAACAACTCATTTTGCTCCTTGAAAACTGAACAAAACAACCAGTATGTCAAGTACGAATGAAAGCTAAGAATTTCGT
>NZ_WIXL01000002.1 GCF_010993955.1 Oceanobacillus halotolerans
TGTCTAGCTTCGACGGACAGGACGTCCTAGTGCCGATAGTCATAAGGACGTGGCGTTATCATCGGCCAGCGCCTACCCCCTCGAGGTCTTAAGTCAATCCTCTTTGTGGCAAAAAGCGCCACACCGAGGCTCGGCTTAAGCTTGGCAGATAAGAAAAACTTTCTTACTGCATAAGTGCAACTAAGGCTTTCGCCACTCGGCGACAAGCCAAGTTTTCTAATCGGGGGTGACCAAGGCACTTACGCTTTTCTATAGAGGAGGCTGAGGCCGTGCCTGCGGTAAAGAAGACACTGTGAAAACGAATAGTTTGAACAGATGTCGCACTTATGCGCCTGGTGAAAGCGAAGTGTTTTTCCGTAGCGGTATTCATAAGCTAAACTACTGCGCATAATAGATCTTATGTGCAAGACTATTCATACTTGAAAGCAATAATCTTTTAGAAAACAGCCTTAACAAAAGAGTGAAGTAGGGGGCATCTTTTTAAATGAATAATAGACTTTTTCGTGATGCGATGGGGAAGTTTGCTACAGGTATCACAATTGTAACAACTGAATATAATAAAGAAATAAAGGGTATGACCGTAAATGCATTTATGTCTGTTTCACTGGAACCAAAATTAATCGCGATTTCAATTGATGAAAAAGCAAGTATGTACCCGATTTTACAGGAAAACAAGAAATTTGGGCTTAGTATATTAAAAGAGGATCAAAAGGAACTTTCCATGATATTTGCCAAACAAATAGAAAAAGATAGGGAAGTCCCTTATAAATTTCTGGATGAAATACCTGTTATTGATGGTTCTCTTATCACATTGTCATGTCATGTGACAGAAACGGTAAAAGCTGGTGATCATTTAATTTTTATTGCAGAAGTTTCAGAAATGAATACCAGTGATGAAGACACAAATCCGATACTTTTTTACCGAGGAAAATATAAAAGCATCGATCAAAACTAGGGAAAATGTAGGATATGTCGTATTTTATCTTTTACTAAATTTATCCCGCATAATAGAGGTGAACTACATGCATATTAAAGACTTCATGATTACCGATACAATATATGCAACAAAAGAAACAACGCTAGAGGAACTATTAGAAACATTGGTAAACAATAAAATTGGCGGTGTACCTGTTTTAGATGAAAACCATAAGTTACTTGGTATGGTGACAGATGGAGATGTCATTCGCTATTTACAACCTAAGGGAAGAACAGTATATGATATTTTTTCCATGGTGCTAGTAAACGAAAAAGAAGATCTAGAAGCAAAATTAAACTATACAATTCATGACACAGTTGAAAAAATCATGAGACGTAAAGAAATTTGTACAGTTCATGAAGATGATGATTTAGAAAAAGCGTTACTTATATTTTCTAAGAATCGTTTTAAGAAAATACCAGTTTTAAATAATGAAGAAAAGGTAGTTGGTGTGGTAAGCCGAGGCGATCTTATTCGTTTTATATCCACTAAATTAATATCAAGTAAAAAGTAACCTCTTTGTAAAAAGATTTCTGGTCGGTATCTAAGAAGGTCAGAAATCTTTTTTCATAAGTTAAGAAAATTTTAGCTAAGAAGTGGACTCGACGTTGCTTAAATTTTAATGTCCCAAGTATAAGAAAAACTAACACATTCGTTAAAGTACGAGCGAATGCGAGTTTTTCTAATTTAAGGTAGAATTCCCGTTGTTGTTTCCTTATAATTAGAATAGTATTTGAAATGAGAAAGGACATACAGTGGACATGATACAAGATAAAACTCGTTTATTATCAACAGCACAACATTTAGTTGCACTTCACAACATAATGTATCAACATCAAGATTACAAGAACGCCTCAAAGGTAATCGACTTATATGAAAAACATGAGAAAGAAGAATTAATCATTAGTTTTGCTGGCCATTTTTCTGCTGGTAAATCATCCATGATTAATATGCTCTTAGGAGAAGAAATTTTACCAAAGAGCCCCATTCCTACTAGTGCAAATATCGTAAAAATCACATCTGGAAAAGGGGAAGCACGTATATTCTTCCGTCATGAACAACCTATAGTATATAAAGAGCCATATGATATGGATACGATTAAAGAGTATTGTAAAGATAAAGATACCATTCAACGTATCGAATTAGAGACCTCTAAAAAGATTGTACCTGATTCATCTGCCATCATGGATACACCTGGTATTGATGCTAGTGATGATGCAGACCGTTTAATAACGGAAGGATCTTTACATTTAGTAGATATTTTATTTTATGTAATGGATTATAACCATGTCCAATCGGAAGAGAACTTACAATTTTTATCAGCTTTGCATGAAAAAAACATTCCATTTTATGTCATCATTAATCAAATAGATAAACATGACGAATCTGAATTAGCTTTTTTAGCATTCGAGAAAAGTATTCAACAAACATTTCAGGAATGGGATATATACCCAGAACTGATTTTTTATAGTTCTTTAATCGACCCATCGGCTGAACATAATCAATTCGATACGATAAAAAAGACATTACACAATATGATGACGAAAGAAAAAGATAAGTATGTAGGAATGAATAATGCCGTTCATCAACTTGTGGAAGACCACAAGCAATTTCTGACTATGGAATATGAAGAGAAAATAGACGATTTACAAGAGGTGGAAGGTCAAGAAGAGGTGGATTTTAGTGAAATAGAATCCTTAGCTAAAACCCTCCAAGCATTACGTGAAAAACCGAAGAAATTAGAAGCGGAGTATCAATCAATCGTTAACCATACGTTAAAAAACGCTTATGTAATGCCAGCTGAACTACGAGATAAAGCAACTTCTTTTTTAGAATCGCAACAACCTGACTTTAAAATAGGCATTTTTGCTTCTAAGAAAAAGACCGAAAAAGCAAAGGCAGACTATTTAGCAAATTTCCTCCAACCATTACAAGAAAGAATAGAAACAGCCATACAATGGAAGCTACGTGATAAGTTAATAGATTTCTTAAAAACGAATGACATGAATAATACATTCATTATTCAACAGGTTCAATCACTTCAAATCTCCTATTCAGAAGAAGACCTTATACGTCTTATAAAGCCAGGAGCTAAAGTAAATGGAGATTCTGTTTTAAATTATACTAATGAAGTTCGTCAAGATATTTTAAATAAATATAAACAACAAGTTCGTTCAATTTGGGATGTCATCCAACAGTATTATAATGAGCAAATTAAAGAAGAAATAATTACTTATGAGGAAAAACTATCCAGCTTAGAAAAAAAACAATCCATTCAAAACCAAAAAGAAAGTTTACAATCGGAGTTAGAACAAAAGCAGAGGCAAATCGATGAACAATTCCAGACGATCCCAGATGAAAAAGCATGGGAACTGCTAAAAGATCAACAAAATAGTAGAAATAGTAAGGTGGAACAAAAATGGATGGAAGTAGACCATTCTCCACGATTGAATGAAAAAAAAGATTCAACACAAAAAATAGAATCAAAGTCAGCGGATAAACAGTTTCAACAAGATGATATTCTTAAACATATTAACAAGATTAACAAAACGATAAATGGGGTTCCAGGATTACAAGAAATTCAAGCCAGCTTACAACAGAAACAACATCGGTTAACAAATCGTTCTTATACCATTGCATTATTTGGTGCTTTTAGTGCCGGTAAATCTTCCTTTGCTAATGCACTAATAGGAGACCAAGCATTACCTGTCTCACCAAATCCAACTACGGCAACAGTCAACCGAATCAAACCAGTGACAGAAAAATATAGTCATGGGACTGTTGTTATTACATTTAAAAGTCACTCAGAAATACTTCATGATTTAGAGCTAATTTTAAAGCATTTCACACCGCCAACTGGGGATGTCGCAGCCATTTTAAATTGGGTGGAAAATGAGCAGATTACCGAAAGTAAGCAACTCAACAAAATGTATCAATCCTATTTACAAGGTATGATATCTGGCTTTTCAAGAACAAAGGATTCAATTGGAAACAGCATTCCAGTAACAGTGGAGGAACTACGTGACTATGTAACCGATGAAACGATTGCATGCTTTGTTAAAACAGTTGATTTATATTATGAATGTGCCATTACAAATCAAGGGATAACATTAGTGGATACCCCTGGTGCTGATTCTGTAAATGCACGTCATACCAATGTTGCATTTGATTATATTAAGGAAGCAGATGCCATTCTGTATGTTACTTATTATAATCATGCATTGACACGTGCTGATCGTGACTTTTTAATGCAATTGGGTCGTGTAAAAGAGACGTTTGAACTTGATAAGATGTTTTTCATTGTAAATGCAGTTGACTTAGCAGAAAACGATACAGAAGTAACCCTTGTTACCGACTATATTGAAGAGAAGTTAGTCGAACTAGGAATTCGTTTTCCACGTCTATTTCCTGTATCAAGTAAACAATCTTTACAAGAAAAACAAGAAAGAAAGCTATTAAATGAAAAAATGATGCATTTCGAGGAGAAGTTTTATCACTTTTTACATCATGAATTAGCGGCATTAATACACGACTCTATATTACGCGACTTTGAACGAAGTTATTTCATGCTAGAGAATTATATAGCATCATTAGAATTAGATCATGAAGAAAAAGAGAGATATAAACAGCAATTAATGGAAAATCATGATCAAAGTATACAAGTGATTAACCGTTTTAATCCTCAATTGTTTGAAGAAAATATTGAGCAAAAACTAACCAAACAATTATTTTACGTATTAGAACGGTTATCCATTCGTTTTCATGATTTCTTTAAAGAAACCTTTAATCCTACGACAATTACGGAGTCTGGAAGTCGAGCAAAATCTCAACTTACAACGAATTTACAGGAACTTATTGATTATGTAGGGTTTGAATTAAAACAAGAGGTTCAAGCTGTTTCGCTTCGAATTGAATCCTTTATGAAGACACAGGTTAACGATATCTATGAGGACTTACGAACGAAATTAACACAAATTGATCATACAGTGGTATTACCTAATGTTGAATCGACTTATTTTGAGACACCTGAATTTAACCTAGCATTTCAATCAATAGATATGAAAACCTTTGACAAAGTGTTAGCTACATTCAGGGGAACAAAAGCATTCTTTGTTAAAAATGAAAAAGAGAAAATGAAAGAAGATCTATATAGAGTGTTAACGCCATATGCTGAGGAGTATTTGGAAGATATCAAATCAACTATGCTTGTCCGCTACTTGGATCAATTTAATAATACCATCAATCGTTTAAAAACTGAGGTTCACAAACATATTGATATACATCGGGATGATTACCTCAAATTAATGAGCACACCAATAGATATCAATGAGTTAAAGGATAAGCATGATAAAATACAGGCAATTATAGATCATTATAATTAGAGGAAGTGCAAAAGTGGAAAGACAAAAAGTATTATTAATTGATGGAATGGCTTTATTATTTCGAGGTTTTTATGCAACGGCCTTTCGCGGAAATTTTATGAAAACAAAAAAAGGTATCCCAACAAATGGAATTTATCAATTTTTACGCTATTTTTTAGATGCTAAGAATCAGTTTGAACCTAGCCATGTTATATGTTGTTGGGATATGGGTTCCAAGACATTTCGAACAGAACTATTCGATAGGTATAAAGGAAACCGATCCGAACCACCTGAAGAACTTATTCCACAGTTCGATCTTATTAAAGAAGTCACAGAAGCATTTAACATACCAAATGTTGGGTTAGAAAATTATGAAGCGGACGATTGTATTGGCACTTTAGCCAAGCAATACGCTAATATGCATGATGTCATTATTTTAACTGGTGACCAAGATATTCTTCAGTTAGTTGATGATGGGATCGAAGTGGCCATTATGAAAAAAGGGCAAGGTAATTATGATGTCTTTCATCAGGCAAACTTTTTAGAGAAAAAGGGAATCACACCCAAACAACTGATTGATTTAAAGGGATTAATGGGGGACACATCAGACAATTATCCAGGTGTAAAAGGAATCGGTGAGAAGACGGCTTTAAAGCTTTTACAAGAATACAATTCAATTGAAGGGATTTTAGAAAATCTAGAAAACCTGTCAAAAGGAATTCGGACAAAAATTCAAAATGAAATCGATATGCTACACCTATCACGACATCTTGCCGAAATAAAGTGTGATGTCCCTGTAAGCTGTTCATTAGACAACGCACTTTGGAATTATGATCACCGACAAGTTGAAGCTAAATTAACAGAACTAGAATTTAAAAATATGCCAAAATGGCTTTAAAATCCAATATAATTTTTTTATCAAGCTTCGGCACGTAACTTCGTGCTGGAGCTTGGTCATTATTTATTAATTTTAGACTTTTTCACATATTCCAAGATGGAAGGAAGTCACGTTAAAGTTATGTCGCATTATAGGTAAACCGTTAGATAAACTTCATCAAAATAAGGTGAGGGCAGTCACAGTCTTTTAGAAAAAATTTAAAAATGATCTAGCTACTTACTGTTTTTTTTAGTCTTAATCTTTTCGAATAACAAAGCTAGTTTCAATTACAATTGCAAAAAGTAACGTTGCAGCTGCAAGATGAATCACTGCATATGATATGGAAATATTAGATAAAATGGTTAGAATACCAATTAGTAATTGTATGAAGATAATAATAGTTGCAACAACCATTCGACCTTTTAGTAATGATAGATTGTTTTGAAAAACATAGTAAGTAATATAAACGATATGTATACTAACGATAAATGCAACATACCGATGGATAGTTTGAAAAAAGCCTGAAATGGAGTTTGGGAAAAATGAATTATTACAAGTTAACCAACCACATGCTAATCCATAGTGATTATGCTTAACATAGGCTCCAAGCCCAATCGTTATAATTAAAAGTAAAGTTAGAAAATGAAAGTGCTTTTTCAATGATTGGCTTTTTTCAGATGAAGCATGAGATTGATTACGCCAAATCCATATAAGAAGTGCCAAAAAAATCATGGCAATTAATAAGTGAATAGTAATGATAACAGGTGGTAAATGATAAAATACAACAATTGCACCCATAATTAACTGGATTATTAACAGTGTAAGTAACCAATTAGCTACATGGCGTACTTTGCTATTGTCTTCTGTTTTTAGTTTCCAAAAAATAATACTCGTAAAGATAAATAAGATAGCACCAATCACACGGTGTCCAAATTCAATTAATGTTTCACCTTGTAATTCTGGTATCACTTCTCCATTACAAAGAGGCCAATCGGGACCGCAACCCATCCCTGATTCAGATGATGCTACATAACCACCGAAAACAATTAAAAAATAGGTAAGTACAATCGTAATAAATGTTAATTTTTTCAAATACATCACTCCTTATTATAAAATCATTCGTATTATATCAAATAGTTTGAATCTTATTTGTGTTTTGTATCACTTCATGGTACATTTTCTTTAATGTAGACTTAAGAAAAAGGAAGGAGGAATACCATGGCTTTTACCTCTAGTAGCTTACAATCGTGGAAACAACGTTATCCAGAACTTACAGATATCTTAAATTTAATACCTACATTGTGGTTAAATCCTAAAGTAAAAGAACTGGATTCTATTTCAACTATGCCAGTCACGAAACAAGACATCTATGATGCGGCTGATTTATTTGAACGTTTTGCACCTTTTTTAGAGGCAGCATTTCCAGCTTTACAACAAACAAATGGCATCATTGAATCCCCTTTAAAACCAATCAACAACATGAAAGCAGCACTACATAGGTACTACAATACTGAAATTAACGGAAATCTCTATTTAAAATGTGACAATGAATTACCAGTTGTCGGATCAATCAAAGCAAGAGGAGGTTTTTATGAAGTCCTTCATTATGCGGAAACCTTAGCAATAGAGCATGGGTTATTACAAAAAGGGGATTCCTATGAAGCATTTACAAGTGAAGAGTTTAAGCAATTTTTTCAAAACTATTCGATTGGTGTTGGTTCTACAGGAAATTTAGGTTTAAGCATCGGTATCATGAGTGCAGAACTTGGATTTAATGTAACTGTCTATATGTCTAAAGATGCAAAGCAATGGAAAAAAGATTTACTCCGAAAAAATGGAGCACAAGTTGAAGAATTCTCAGGTGACTTTAATGAGGCTGTTTCAATCGGTAGAGAAAAAACAACAACCCATGCAAATGGATACTTTGTAGACGATGAGAGCTCAAAACATTTATTTTTAGGATATAGTGTTGCAGCATTAAGATTACAAAAACAAATAGAAGCAGCAAATATTCCTGTTGATAAAAATCATCCTTTATATGTCTATTTACCATGTGGTGTTGGAGGCTCCCCTGGTGGTATTACGTTTGGCCTTAAACAAGTGTTTGGTGATCATGTTCATTGTTTTTTTGTTGAACCAACCCATTCTCCAGCAGTATTAATTGGACTCTTAACAGGTGAAAAAGATAATGTGAGCGTGCAAGATTTTGGGATAGATAACATAACAGAGGCTGATGGATTAGCTGTTGGTCGAGCGTCTCAATTTGCAACTTCTATTAGCGAGCACCTTATTAGTGGTATATATACAATAAAAGACAACGACCTATTTCAATTGTTATCAATGTTAGTTGATGCAGAAGAAATATTTTTAGAGCCATCTGCAACTGCAGGATTATTAGGTCCCAAGTCTGTGCTTCAATCGAGTTACCAAAATACCCATCATATTGATTCCGGTAACATTACACACATTGCTTGGGCAACTGGGGGATCACTTGTACCAGATAGAGAACGTCAAGAATTGTATAAAAAGGGGAAAGAAATTCTCCAATCAAATTAATGTACATGAAAAAACCTATACCAAAAGATAATTGGTACAGGTTTTTTTGCTTTTTTATTTTTAGTTGTTTCGGTTATTGTTACGTTTACGACTACGATTATTGTTTTGGTTGTTGTTATTATTGTCATAATTATTATTTTGATCTAGATCATCAAGAAACTCATTTGCAAAATCAACATTTGCATTATTTTGATTATTGTAGTTATTTTGGTTGTTGTTACGACGGTTACGGTTATTATTATTTGCCATCTGTTCGTTATCTCCTTTATTTTTAATTTTTTTGAAGTGAATTCACTTCACACTTATTATGGCTTATTCTATAGAAAACATCCAAAACCGCTAATGGTAAAAAATTCTATCTTCGTCGAGAATTTTTAGGTTTAATATTCGACATAACAAAGTACTTAAAGGGGATGATAGAATCAGGAGGTGAATGTAATGACTGTTGGAACACAATTACAACAAACCATTTCAAGTTGCGAAAGTGCACTTGCTAGTCTCCACAGCTTTGCTTTAGAAACACAAGATCAAAATGCAAAACAAATGTATCAAAATATGGCAAATCAACAACAAATGATTCTAAACAACTTAAATGCTCGTTTACAATATGTTCAGTCTGAGGAACCACAGTACAAGCAAAACTAATTATTTTCTCAAAAAGACCATCGTTTAGGATGGTCTTTTTGAATAATCACTTCAATGGAAAAATGGATTCTTTATCACTATAATAAGAGTATTATATCCGTACATTTAGGAGGCCTTTTATGTATTTTCCTTCCAAGAAAGATCGATGGTTATCCATTATTCTATGGGGTGTTTCTCTTGTTGGGATTATAATCCCTTTAATAACAGGGAGTATTTTAACCGTCATTTTTACTGTTCCGTTAGCAATAATTTTATTATGGTTCTGGTTCCGAACGGGTTATTTAATAGAAGAAGATAAGATAAAGGTACGCTATGGACCTATTAGACAAACCGTTAACATAAAGGAGATAAAACGAATACATAAACGAAAACTGCCATTATCTGCACCAGCATTATCAATGGATCGGATTGAAATCATGTGCAGTAAATTCAACGTGGTAACCATTTCACCTGAGAATCAGGAAAAATTTATCGAAACACTTTTAGCCATTAATCCAGCCATCAAATTAGATGATCACCTTAAAGAAAAAATTCAGAGCAAAAGGAGGTAACTATATGAAGGTAGTTGATACGGTAGCGGATTTAGTTGGACAAACGCCAATTGTAAAATTAAATAAGCTTGTACCTAAGGGTTCTGCCGATGTTTATGTTAAATTGGAGTCATTTAATCCTAGTAAAAGTGTTAAAGATCGTGCAGCTTATAGTATGATCCTAAAAGCAGAAGAAGAGGGAAGAATTAAGCCTGGAGACACCATCATCGAACCAACAAGCGGAAATACTGGAATTGGATTAGCAATGAATGCGGCAGCAAAAGGGTATAAAGCGATCTTAGTTATGCCTGATAACTCAACACAAGAACGTAGAAACCTTTTAAAAGCATATGGAGCAAAAGTAGTGTTAACACCAAGTGAGGAAAAAATGCCTGGTGCAATCAAAAAAGCATTAGAATTACAAAACGAAATCCCTGGGAGTTTCATCCCACAGCAATTTGAAAACGAAGCAAATCCAGATATACACCGCAAAACGACTGCTTTAGAAATATACAAACAAATGAATGGTCAATTAGATGCATTTGTTTGTACAGCAGGAACAGGTGGGACTGTTACAGGTACAGGGGAAGTATTAAAAGAGAAAATCCCAAACCTATACATAGCAGTTGCTGAACCAAAAGGGTCCCCTGTCTTATCTGGTGGTAAGCCTGGAAGCCATAAATTAGTTGGTACAAGTCCTGGATTTATTCCAGATATTTTAAATACATCTATTTATGACGACATTGTTCAAATTCATGATGAAGAAGCAGTAAATATGTTTAAACAACTTCCACAGAAGGAAGGAATATTTATTGGATTATCTGGTGCTGCAGCGGTTGTCACTGCAATACGTGTTGCAAAACGGATTGGAAAGGGAAAACGTGTCTTATGTATTGCACCAGACACAGGTGAACGATATCTAAGTATGGACTTATTTCATGAAAACTAAGTTGTAAAATCAGTTTTAGAGGAGTTAGTGTTTTTTATCATTAACTCCTCTTTGTTTTGTTCAATAGGCTTAATTGTACATAATGTTACGAGAATAAAGAATAATGGGTAACGGAGCTATTTGTTTTAATAAAATATTCATCTCTGATGCATTATTAATGGAAAGTGTTAAAAAATATCACTAGTACATTATTACGAGTGGGAGGGAGGGATAACATTTATGAAGAAGCTTTGCATTATTGGAATGATCATGTTAATGGCTTTTCCGATAACAGCGAATGCTGAAATTAAGCATTTTAAGGAACCGCCTTTTGAATTCTATAAAGTTTCTCCAGGTGATTCTTTTTGGTATATTGCACAACGTTATGGCTTAGACTACCGGGAGTTAATGCGCCTAAATCCTAATGTGGAACCAACCAATATGCTGGTTGGCTCTGTTATTCGATTAAAGTCTTCTGCGCCAAGTCCTAGTAATTTTGAACAGCAAGTAGTGAACCTTGTGAATAAGGAAAGATCAAAGCAAGGTTTAGCACCATTAAAACACCGTGCAGATATTAAAAATGTCGCAACCAAAAAAGCACAAGACATGATTAATTCAAACTATTTTTCTCATACCAGTCCAAATTATGGATCACCGTTTGATATGTTGAAAACATTTGGGATTAGTTATCAATCAGCAGGGGAAAACATTGCAAAAGGACAAAAGACACCTGAGGAAGTGATGAACGCATGGATGAACTCTGCTGGACATAGACAAAATATTTTAAATCCCGATTTTAATTCCATTGGCGTAGGATACTATCAAGGTGCATGGGTACAACTGTTTATAAAATCTAGATAATAAATAAGTCCAATTGAACGCTCAATTGGACTTATTTATCCCGCATGTAACGGGCAGTAAGACCCCCACTTCAAGATTTCAGGAGATCCAAGAAAGATAAGTGGGGGATCAAACTGCCCGTATTAAATGTCCGATTTGTTCAACTAACAATCAGTGGAGGGGAAAGGAAACCCCCACTGATTGAAGTTTCACTTTATTGGATTTTGCTAAAAGCTCGTAAACACCTTATTGCATAGTTGATATATTATGCGCAGTAATTGTTTAGTACGCTAAAACAGCAAAGAATTTGAAAAGAGCATATTTATTTTAGAGAAATCCGTTATAAATAGGGGCTCGATATGCAGAATGCACATAGTCTATCATCGTTTTATAATCGAATACAGGTAATCCTACAGCCTCCTGGACAGCTTTTGAATATGGAGGTAGAAAGCTACATTCAAGTAATATTGCTTTTATATCCGGATCCTCTTGGACCATTTGAGAAGCAAGAGAAACAACCTCCTGTTTGATTCCTTCCTCATTTAGAACACCACTTTCTTTCACACAAGCATCATAAAAATAAGAGGTATTCTGTAATCCCTTAATGCTCAATCGATTCATATCTTGAATACCAATTTCTGTTAGTAACTGTTCATTTAATAATGTGGAATCAGCTGTGATCACACCAATTTTTTCCGTAGTATTGACCATTAAGAAAAGAAATGGAAGTTGTAATAAACTAGATAAAAATACCGGAACTTGTAGAGCATCACGTAATTGATTTTGATAATATAATAAAAAACCACAATCCGCTGTAATGGCCTTAGCACCATTCTTCACAAGTTCCTGACCCTTTGCAATAATTTCAGGTACAACAGTAGAATCTTTATTCGCTATTTTTGTAGCAGTAACATTATCTAATGTTCGATATAAAACAGGATAAGAGTAAGTAGTAGCATTCCCAACATCACCAGGAATCATTGGCACATACGTATCAAGCATTAAAATTCCGACCGTAAAGCCATAATACACTTGACCTTTATTTGCCTTATAGATCATTTTATTCTCCTTTCCAGTATACTAATCATAGTATGGGACAGCTGTTTTCTTTTTACTTATTTCTCATTCATATTATTTGGAAATAGAAAAGAGGAGAAAGGAACTGCATGCAGTATCTATCCTATTTCGTTTTCTAGTTTACATAATATATATTATAGGAAGTTATACATTAGTTTATTCATTCCATCTCAATAACAAAGTATACTTGTGATAGTGAGATGAAATGAAATTTTTATCCGTTTAATTACTCTAAATCAACTTTTGGTAATGGTTTTCTTGCCGGACCTTCGATGATTTCGCCCGTGTAGGAAAACCTCGATCCATGGCAAGGACAATCCCAAGTTCTATCCCCAGCATTCCATTCCACCTCGCATCTCATATGCGTACATGTGGTATCTAATGCATGTAAATTATATTTGGTGTCTTTGTATACACCAACACGTTGTCCGTTTATGTGTGTAACCATCGCTTCATCACTTGATAGGTCTTTGACGGAATTGTCTGCATATTCTAGTTTACCCTTTATAAAATGTTTTGCAACATCTGCGTTCATACTGGTGAATTTCTTAATTGCTGGATCTGCTTGAAATCGAGATGGCGAATATAAATCTTCATATGGTGAATCTTCGCCTAAAATCCGATCACTTATGATTTTTGCAGCAATCGTTCCATTGGTCATGCCCCATTTTCGAAATCCTGTTGCAATAAAAACGGATGGCTGTTCTTTTGTCATTGGTCCAATATATGGGACTTTATCTAATGTAGTTAAATCTTGTGTTGACCAACGATAAAGAAATTTGTCTATGCCAAAATGTTTTTCGGCAAATGATTGTAGTGCTTTATAGTGATCGATTGTTGGTATCCCTTGTCCGGTTTTATGATTTTCACCACCAATCAACCACAGATCTTCATTACCAATTGTTGTTGTTCGAATCGACCTTGTTGGAGACTCTGCATTAATATACATTCCTCCAGGAAACTTTTTATTCGTCTTAATACCAATAACATAAGCTCTTTCTGGGTACATTCTGGAAAAATAAAAGCCATTCCCATCATTAAAAGGAAAATGCGAGGCTGTTACAACATGTCTACATGTGATGTGATGATCATCTCTTGTTACAATTGTTGGATACGCTTTTTGTTTTATATCAAGTGCAGCGGTATTTTCATATAACTTTACTCCGTTATTTACACATTCTTCTAATAGTGCCCTTAAATATTGTAAGGGATGAAATTGTGCCTGATTTTTCATTACTAATGCGGATTTAATTGGAATATCTAACGGTATACTTTCGGTAAGTTCACTCGGAATATTTAACTGATCATACGCTTTTTTTTCGGTTTCTAACTTGGAGAGATATGTATCGGAATTCGTATAAATATAAGCATCCTCTTTTTTAAAATCACAATCAATCTCTAATTCATTTATCGTTTGTTCAATCATTTCCTTTGCCTCTGTACAAGCTTGATAATATAGGGAGGCTTTCTCCAGTCCAAAATGTTGGATAAATTCATCATAGATTAGACCGTGCTGTGCCGTTACCTTAGCAGTTGTATGACCTGTTGTGCCATTTAAGATGACATCTGAATCAATTAAGGCTACTTTTACATTTTGTTTTGCTAATAGATAAGCTGTTGTTATTCCCGTAATCCCACCACCTACTATGCCGACATCAACATTTATCGACTCTTCTAATTTAGGAAATTGAGGGAAACGAACGGAATCTCGCCAATAAGGTTCTGGAAATTTGGGCATTATGCTTTTAATATCCATCTATAATACGCTCCTTTTGATAACGAAAGAATCATTAATGTTATTGTTACCAAAAGCTTTAAAGCTATTCTAGATTGTTAGGTATAAAAAAACAGTTCTAGAAACAATGATCCTAGAACTGTCATCTGGAGACTATTCTTCTAATAAACTTTCTTCACTTCTACTATGAATTCTATTGATAACGAGTAATGATTGAAATTTATTCATGATGTCTTCGGTTATTTTTCGGCTTTCCTTCAAGCTATCCTTAATCTCTCCTACTACAATCCGCAAGAGATCATGATCCCGTGTTAACTCATAAATTTTTGGTTGTAATTCAGGGTTTTCCTTTGCAATTTCTTGATACAATCCATCATCATCTTCCTCAGCATCTGCGTGTGCAATAACACGTGTCTCCCAATGGTCCACCAATGCATCAGCTGCCTTCACACAATCATCCATTCTGTTCTCCTGAAATAATCGAAATGTAACTTCTGTTAGATCACGTGCTTCTGCAAATGAACCATCATGGATGGACCGGTGTGATGCTAGTTTTCGTAATGCTGGTCCTGTAGCCATAACTATCGCCCCCCATCTCTACTATTCATTTTATGTAAATATCATAACATAACAGTCCCTGCATCAATAAACATTATGCAGGGACATGGTGTTTGTTCTAAGATGAGAATGTTTAAAATTTATTCAGGAATGTCTAGCTAGCACCAACCCCCTCGAGGGCTTAAGCTAATCATCTATGTGGCAAAGACCGCCACACCATGCTTGGCTTGTAGCTTGGCAGATAAGCATCATAACTTTCCTACTGCATAAGTGCAGCTAAGGCTTTCGCCATAAGAACTTGGCGAAAAGCCTAGTTTTCTAATCGGAGGTGCTCAAGGTGCTTCTAGCTTTTCTTATGTCTAATTCAGCTTTTTGCGTTTTGCTACTTTTGGCTTGTTGTGTGGTTTTACATTTCGATATACAACATAGTTTCTCTTCAAATATCCTAATGGTAAACTAAATACATGGACTAACCTAGTAAATGGCCATATGGCAAATAAAACAAATGCCAAAAAGACATGCATCTGAAATCCAATTGGGGCTTGAGCCATTGCCACAATCATTCCTTGAGATGGTTGAAATGTCAGTATTTCACGCATCCACGGTCCGATTACTACCCGGTAATCAAAGTCACCACCTGTAGCAGTATAACCAGCCGTATTCGTAAAACCTACTAGCACAACAATCCCAAGCATTACTAAGGCAACATAATCACTTACAGAACTATTTTTAATAACCCGCTTAACAGATACACGGCGAAGAAATAAAAAGAATCCGCCAATTACAACGGCAACCCCAGCCAAACCACCAAACCAAATGGCACCGAAATGGTACATATGCTCATTAATCCCAATTGCATCAAACCATGCTTTCGGAATTAATACTCCTGCAACATGACCAAAAAATACGAAAATAATCCCCCAATGAAATACCGTACTACCAAACCGTAATCGTCTTTGTTCTAAAAACTGACTAGATTTAGCTGTCCATCCAAATTGGTCGGTATTATACCGATAAATATGCCCTAGTATAAAAATTGTTAACGATATATACGGAAATACGACCCAAAGAAAAATATCAAGGTTTGTCATGGAGCCCAATCCTTTCCGTTTTAGGATGCTTTTACATTTTTCATCAATTCATAGGAACAATCAATGGTAGCCTTTAGCAGAAAATGATAAGGGCTATCATTTTCTGCTAAATCCTGATCTACCTTTTTCATGGAGTTGAAATGTAATTTTAGTAATCGCTCTACATATTCATCCTCCGCTAAAGATAGAAACTCTAAAATAAGTGGTAAATAATCTGGTAACTCATCTGTTTCTGCTTCAAGATCTGTATCATTGAAAATCTGACGTAACTTTACTAATGCTTCACCACGTTCCCTTGAATCTTTAAATACGTTATACGTTAAATTTAAGGTAGCGATCCCATGAAAATCAAACGTATAAACATAGTCTTCACACAATTTATCAAACGGTGTAGATTCTAAGTAATAGACAAAAGACTTTAAATAAGCATTAACTGTTGGGTTCTCAATCTTATCAATTTCTTTTTTTACCTCTGGTAAGGTGTCTAATACTTCTTTTTCTGGATAGTGCAAAAAAGTGGATGCTATTTTATACACTTTTTGATGGGTTTTCATCTAACTCCCTCCAGAAGCCACTTTCATAATACTCTAATGGATCGGACACTTGTCCACCACCCATACAGCTACGGCATGCCTCCATAAAGTCATATCCTGCATTACCTTGATGTGAAAACATCGTACCTGCTTCTTCACGGTGAGACTTTGGTATAACATAGCGATCTTCATATTTGGCAATCGCAGATAATTCATACATCTCTCTAGCCATATCCTCTGTTAACCCTGCTTCTTCCAATATAGACATATCAAATTCTTTTCCTAATTCACGGTAACGCATATACGTACGCATTGCTACCAGCTTTTGAAGGACTTTTTTGACCACTTCTGTATCACCTGCTGTAAATAGGCTTGCTAAATATTGAATAGGGATCCGGAATTGATTAATCGTTGGGAAAATAACATTTGGATTTAACGAATTAACTTGCTCTCCTAAAGCATTCATAAATGGACTTAATGGTGGTACATACCATACCATTGGCATTGTTCTATATTCAGGATGCAATGGCAATGCAATTCTTTGCTCTACTGCCATCTTGTATACTGGAGAGCGCTGTGCTGCTTCAATCCAATCCTCAGGAATCCCTTGTTTTATTGCTTCTTTTATAATCTCTGGATCATTTGGGTCTAAAAATGTACTAAGTTGGGCCTCGTATAACTCCTTGTCATCTTCTACAGATGCTGCCTCTAACACCTTATCAGCGTCGTATAAGACAATTCCAATATAACGAAGGCGACCAACACATGTTTCGGAACAAATAGTAGGTTGTCCATTTTCAATTCTAGGGAAACAGAATGTGCATTTTTCCGCTTTATGGGTTTTCCAATTAAAATACACTTTTTTATACGGGCAACCTGTCATACAAAAACGCCAGCTGCGGCATGTTTCTTGATCCACTAACACGATTCCATCTTCTTCTCGCTTATACATTGCACCTGATGGGCAAGAAGAAACACATGATGGGTTTTGACAATGCTCACAAATACGTGGCAAATACATCATAAAGGTTTCTTCAAATTCAAACTTAATTTGTTCATCCATATTACGCATATTAGGGTCATTTTTACCTGTTTCGTGAACACCACCTAAGTCGTCTTCCCAGTTAGGTCCCCATGTAATATCCATATATTCCCCAGTTAGTTGGGAAACTGGGCGAGCTACAGGCTGGTGCTCTTTTTCAGGACTATCAATTAATTTCTCATACTCATATGTCCATGGTTCATAATACTCATCAAGTTGTACGAGATTTTTATTATAGAAAATATTAAGTAGTTTACTGACACGACCTCCAGCACGCAATTCTAACTTCCCATTTTTAACATGCCATCCGCCTTTTCGTTCGTCGTTATCCTCCCATTCACGCGGATAACCGACACCTGGTTTGGTTTCCACGTTATTCCAGTACATATATTCAGCACCTGGACGATTGGTCCATGTATTGCTGCACGTAACACTACACGTATGACACCCAATACACTTATCTAAGTTCATTACCATTCCAAATTGAGCTTTAATCTTCAAGCCAATCCACCTCTTCTCTCTCAATTTTTCGAATTGTTACCTGTTCATCACGTTGATTTCCAGTAGGACCGTAATAATTAAATCCATAACTTAACTGTGCATAGCCGCCAATCATGTGCGTTGGTTTCACATGGATTTGGGTTGGGCTATTGAATGTACCTCCACGTGTTTTCGTGATTTTTGAACCAGGAACATTGATCAATCGGTCCTGTACGTGATACATGTAAACAACTCCACGTGGCATCCGGTGACTAACAACTGTCCTAGCAACAACAACACCATTTCGGTTATACATTTCTATCCAATCATTGTCCTTAATGCCAACAGATTCTGCATCTTCATTATTCATCCAGATATGTGGTCCTCCACGCTGAAGTGTAAGCATCGGCAATGTGTCATAATAGGTAGAGTGATAGGACCATTTAAAATGTGGCGTTAAATACCGCAATGTAATTTCATTGTCAACTGCTTCTGGTTTCCGGTCTTGATCATAGAATGTCAGCTTTTGTAATGGTGGTTTAAATGTTGGTAATTCCTCCCCAAATTCAAGCATCACGTCATGATCTAAATAGAAGTGCTGTCTACCTGTTAACGTTCGAAACGGGATTTTTCGTTCTACGTTAGTCGTAAACGGTGAATATCTTCTATTTCCAGTTTCTGTCCCACTAAATACTGGTGATGATAATACTTTTCTCGGCTGTGTTGTAATGTCATTAAATGATACATGCTCTTCTGACCGTTCAATAACAAGATCTGTTAAGTGCTTCTGACCTGTTTTCTCTTCTAACGCCTTCCATGCTTTCATTGCTAGGGAACCATTTGTTGTACTAGACAACGTTAATATGGCTTCAGCAGCTTTTCGGTCTGTTTCTAAACTTGGCAGTCCTTTATAGTGCTTGGTTTTTTTATTCATTCCGAGCAGCTTTTTCAATTTGTCGTACTCTTCTTTTGCATGCCACCCAAGTCCTTTTGCACCTATTTGATCCCGTACATTTTCACCGAGAGAAATAAATTTTTCATATACCTTTGGATACTCTCTCTCCACTACTTGAATTCTAGGGAAATTAACACCAGGCTTTGGTTCAAAATCGCCATATTTCCAATCTGGAACGGTTCCGTATGCTTGAGCAATTTCATCCTTAGAGTCATGTAGTAATGGACCTGCTACAACATCCTTTACAACACCAGGTAAATGGGTTTCAGCCATTTCTGAGAATTTTTTGGCCAACGCTTTAAAGGCATTCCAATCTGATTTTGCCTCCCAAGGTGCAGCGATTGCCGGATTAAAGGGATGGATAAATGGATGCATATCTGTGCTGGATATATCGTACTTTTCATACCATGTAGCTGCTGGAAGTACAACATCTGAATATAATCCGGTTCCACTCATTCGAAAGTCGTAGTTAATCAGTAAATCCAGTTTCCCTTTTGGGACATCCTCGATCCATTTAATTTCATTGGTATTTTTCTCTTCCTCTTGCTCGCTCAAAGTCCCTTCATGGGTTCCTAATAAATGTTTTAAGAAATATTCATGCCCTTTTGCGGAACTTCCTATTAAATTAGCACGCCATACAAACAAAACTTTTGGAGAGTTAACAGGATTACTAGGATCATCAATAGCAAATTCCATTTCCCCAGATTTTAATTGATTCACAATCTTTTGTGCTGCCTCTTCACTAGTTTCGTTTTCGACAAGTTGTGTCGAGTTCTTATTAAACTGCGGGTAAGATGGTAACCACCCCAACCGAGCAGCAAGTGCATTGTAATCCCCCAAGTGCTTATAACGACTCTGTTTCGTTAATGGAGATACTAGGTTCTCTGCTTTTTGGTCCTCGTAACGCCATTGTTCTGTGGCAAAGTAGAAAAATGGTGTTCCAGCCTGTAAACGTGGAGGTCCTCCCCAGTCTCTTGCCATGGCAACTGTCTGCCATCCTTCTAATGGACGAACTTTTTCCTGGCCAACGTAATGTGCCCAACCACCACCATTAACACCTTGGCAGCCAGTTAACAAAACAAGATTTAACACAGTACGGTAGACCATGTCTGCATGATACCAATGGTTAATACCAGCTCCCATGATAATCATCGAACGGCCTTTTGAATCGATAGCGTTTTGAGCAAACTCTCTAGCGATCTGTGCAACATTATCTGCTGGAACCCCTGTGTATTTTTCCTGCCACGCAGGAGTAAATATGGTGTTTTCGTCCATTGAAGAAGACTTTTCTTCCCCTGGTAAACCACGATTCACACCTGAATTTGCCATCAATAGATCAAATACCGTCGTAACATATTTCGTTTGTCCATCAATTTTCAGCCTTTTCACTGGAACTTTTCGCTGAAAGACTTGTCTTTCCTCATTCATAAATTGTGGAAAACTAACATCTACAACATCATCAGAATGATCAATAAGGGAAAGTAATGGATCAATGTCTCCTAATTGATTATCTGTATCGCGCAAGTGGAGATTCCAAGTTCCATTTTCTTCCCAACGGTGACCAACGGTTCCATCGGGTGCCGCGTATTTTCCACTGTTTTGATCGATCACAAGTGTTTTCCACTCTGCATTATGAATATTCATGCCAACTTGTTCTGCTCTCAGAAATTTACCAGAACGAAGATTTTCTTCATCTTGATCCAATGTGATTAAAAACGGCAGGTCTGTAAACTGTTTTACATAATTCATGAAATAAGGTACTTGTTGGTCAACATAATATTCTTTCAGGATTACGTGTGTCATGGCCATTCCAATTGCAGCATCATTCCCTGCCTGAACTGGTAGCCATGTATCTGCAAATTTAACGTATTCAGCATAGTCTGGTGCCACAGCGACAACCTTTGTCCCCTTATAGCGCACTTCTGTCATAAAGTGAGCATCTGGTGTTCTTGTTTGCGGCAAATTTGAACCCCATATAATTAAATAATTGGAATTAAACCAATCCGAGCTTTCTGGTACATCCGTTTGCTCACCCCAGATTTGTGGTGAAGCTGGTGGTAAATCTGCATACCAGTCATAAAAACTTAATAATGGAGCTCCGATTAGGTTCAAAAATCTTGATCCACCTGAATAGCTAACCATTGACATAGCAGGAATTGGCGAAAAACCAAATATCCGATCAGGGCCTTCTTTTTGAATGGTGTGAATGATAGACGAAGAAATTAGTGTATTCATTTCTTCCCATGTTGTGCGGACAAATCCACCCTTCCCGCGAGCTTGTTTATATCGTTGGGCACGCTCTGGATTTTCTACAATACTTTTCCAAGCTTTTACTGGATCTTTCTGTTCAGCTAATGCCTCAGACCAAATTTTTAATAAAGCTGAACGAATATACGGATAACGTACTCGCTGCGGGCTATAGGTGTACCATGAAAAGGTAGCACCTCTTTGGCAGCCACGCGGCTCATATTCCGGCATCTCAGGACCTGTAGTTGGATAGTCCGTTTGCTGGGTTTCCCATGCGATTATGCCGTCTTTAACATGAACTTTCCAGCTGCATGATCCAGTACAGTTAACACCATGTGTCGTACGGACTACTTTATCGTGTTGCCATCTCCTACGATAAATTCTTTCCGTATTCGTACGATCTAATGGTGAACGCTCATACTGGTCATTCAACTTCTCTGACTTTCCAAAATAGGATAATCTTTTCCATAAAGAAGTAGATGATGATTGAGACATTTGGCACCTCCAGAAAAATGATATAAACTAGTCATTTTAGAAAATATGATGTTTTCAGTTTTATAGAGCGTAAGATGGTAAATTATGTAATCTCAAATTTTGTAAGATTACGCGTGATATTTATCACGCTTTCGACATAAAATACAAATTGGGTGTTAAATTAATCGACCTTACTAGTAACATAACCAAAACAACAATTATTTATTGCATTTTTATTTATCTTTTTCTATATTTTGGTTTCAGAGTAAACTTCTTTAAAATGGGATAAAACGATTTTGGATGGTGAGAACAAATGGTAAAACATATTATTGTAATTGGTCGTGTGCAAGGAGTTGGGTTTCGCTATGCTACACAGCAAAAAGCACGACAACTAAATTTAAATGGATGGATACAAAATAAGGAAGATGGTACAGTTGAAATAGAGGTTGAAGGTGACTCTACAAAAATGGAGGAATTAATAAATGCTATTAAATCAGGACTTAATCCATTTATGCGTGTCGAAAAATTAACGGTACATAATATCGATACATCCAAAGGCTATAGTGGATTTAGCATAAAATAGAAAAACCGCTATCTTTACGTATAAGATAGCGGTTAAGGATTAACGGTCTTCGAAAAACTTCTGGTTCAATTCAATATACTCTGTTTCTTCCTCTGGAACTTCATCTTCCATATAAATAGCTTCAACAGGACATACAGCTTCACATGCGCCACAATCAATACAAATATCTGGATCAATATAAAACATGTCCTTACCTTCCTCTATGCAATCAACAGGGCAAACTTCTACACATTCGCCTGCTTTTTCCGTTTTACATGGTGATGTAATTACAAATGCCATCATATCTCCTCCTACGTTTATGTTCCTATCTAAACAATTCTTTTCATTTTGAAAGGGGTAGAATTTTAAAGGATTATATCATATTTATCTTACACCAGTAGCCTAAATTGTTTCAAGTATTTCCTAATATAATCATTATTCTTCGATTCAATCATGGAATTATTTTCTACGTTTGTTATTACGCTCCTTTTGTATATTTTTTGTTTCTCACCATCAGAGTTATATAAGACGACGTAACATAGCAGCTTTGATTTCCGTTTCGGACAAGTAGTTTACCTTCGACGGGAGTTAATTTCCTATCAATATTTACATATATATATCGGAACGAGGATATGGTGATTACAGCCATTGAAATGTACAACCCTTGACATAGTATTTACCACCGAATGACAAAAAGTGTACCAAAGAATGACAGACTGTTTACCACTTCAAACCTTCAGGTGATAAAAAAGCTATAGTCTTGGCAATCAAAAATGTTATAGTCGTTATATAAATTTGATAGATTTTCAATAAGATCAGTCTTCTGCAAATCCCCATTTAATGGAATTAAGTGGGATTTTTGAAAAGGTTTCGAAGCAGTTAATATCTTGTCGTTACTCAATGAAGCAGGATCATACAAAAAGGTATATCAATTCTTTTATATAATGTAAGATTAAAATAGGTGGAGAAAGAGAAGTAATAGCAAAACTACGGAGGTGGCTTGCTTGCTAAAAGAAGAGTTAAAGAAACGAGCAATATCGATGGTCCAAATACCTAGTCATTTTCACTCTATCATAGAGGAGTATGTTGAGCGAGAGAATGGAGAAGGTGAAGCCATGTTTTCATGGACAAACGAGGCACAAGATGAGGGGGTTACTATAAATCTGGATTTCTCTGGCAATTTAACTAGTTTATCAATTGATAATAATGATGAAAACTTAGACGTGATTCCTTTAAATATAGAGACAAAAAGAGAACGTGCGGAACAATTTTTACTTCGTCATTATCCTGACGCATTAAAATATTTAACATACTATAAAGCGAAAAAACTTACTCGTACAGATCGTTTTTACTATGAACAAATTGTAATGGATTTACCATTAGGAAATGCTGGATGTTATATTGATATAGACCATGTGGGGAGTATTGTTAAGTTTACATATCAAGGTGTGAAACAAATTCCTGATATACCAACCACACTGATTCCAAAAGAAAAACTGGTGGAACACGTACGAAACAGATTGAATTTTCAATTGGGAACTACAAATTTGTATACTGCTATTCATGATGTAGCAGCAGATGGACTCCGTCTTGTTTACGAGCCTGATCAATTTTTCATGAAATATAAAGCGGACGTTTTAAAACCAACCTTAACGATTATACATGACGAAGACGAACCGCAAACATATGTCTCTCTTACTCCTCCTTCTACTACGAACGTACGCAAAGATTTATCTATTGAAGATATCGTTGGTATTACTGATAGGATGGAAGTCATTCGTGAAGTAGATATGGGGGAAGAAACGGGCATAGTGTGGCGTGATCAGGACTGGGAGATGAAGGAAAGGGATTTATCGATAAATGGCTTTTTCAAGAGACAATCAGAAGATACAGTTAAAGCCTTCATTTCAAAGAAAACTGGTAAAGTCAGAAGCTTCATGTGGTTTAATGAACGAAGTGGTGATCTTCGACTTAGCCGCGAAGCATGTTATCAAAAAGCCATTGCCTTTTTACAAATGATAGTTCCAAACTATTATCAGTATCTACAACTGATTGTTCAAGAAAACGAGGAAGAAGTGGATGATACTTCAAAGAAAGAAGCATTCACATTCAATATGCATAATGGTCATGGTATACCAATTCATCTAGAATTAGTTATAGTTGTTGTTAATCGTCAAACAGGACAGGTTGATCATTATAGCGGACCGAGTTTTGATATGGAACAATTGAGCCAACTCCCTATTGAACCGGCTATTTCTAAAAAAGAAGCAAGTGAAATATTTATCAATCATTTGGATTTTGAATTAGCTTGGAACAAAAATTATGATAGTAAAACAGAATCATATATCCTTGTTTATCAAGCGTGTGATCGGCATTCCAGAACCCCCATCCGGTCAATTGATGCTATGACTGGAGCTGTTATTTCCAATAAAGATAAATAAAATAAAGCAGTTTTTGTTGAATCAATTTAAGTGATTAAAAATATTGTCATAAATAGTTTTCCATTAAAGGGTGCGATTGCGGAAGATCACTAGTCTAATTTCTTGCTAAAAATGCGGAGGAATTAGACTTTTTTATCTTTCAAAATCCTTACGTTGTAAATACGCATTTTCTTGACGTCACTCCATTGGTAAACGCGTTGGCGACAAGTGGTAGATCTTGTGACAATTGCTGGTAAAGAACATGGCAGAAGTGGTAAATTCTATGGCCCTAATCATATGGTAACAAGAGTGCGCCTCTCAGTGCCCGAGCAAGCAAAAATTTCTTCACTCTCAATAGGGTATGGAAAATAACAATCTTGAAAACCATCTTTATTTACGAAAGATAAGATAAAAACTCACAAAAAAACAGTGGAATTGAGATCCACTGTTATAGCTATTTTACCTCTTTAAAATAATCTTTAAAAAACCCACCTATTCGATTACTATTATCAATAATAAAATAGAATTCATCCGTTTCATTTTTAACATCATATATTTTTCCTGGGGTTAATTTATCATGGACAATGAATTTTTTTGCATCAGCATGAACACATTCTATTTGTTTTATTGTTTTATTATTTTCCCAATTCTTATGAATCACGTCATCGTCACTCCAATGTTTTAGTTTACATAATATAATTATTGTCTATCTTCTTCATCAAATAAGTATAAATAGTTTTCATATCCTTCATCAGCCATCTCATCTTTTGGTATAAACCGCATTGCCGCTGAGTTCATGCAATAGCGTAAACCTCCTGCATCTTTTGGTCCATCCTCAAATACATGACCGAGATGTGCGTCCGTATGTTTACTCCTCACTTCTGTACGTATCATACCGTGTGACGTATCCATATTTTCATTAATATGGTATGGATCAACTGGCTTTGTAAAGCTTGGCCAACCACAGCCTGCGTCAAATTTATCTTTAGAAGAGAATAATACATTTCCAGAAATAATATCGACATAAATACCTTCTTTTTCATTATCCCAATATTCGTTTTGGAATGGTGTCTCCGTTCCATTTTCTTGTGTAACATGATATTGAATCGGTGTTAATTTTTCTTTTAAGTTTTCTTTAGCCAATGCTTGTTTCCAATTCTTTTGGATAAAATCTTCCCTACCTGAGCCTTTTTTATATAACCGATAATGGAATGATTGTTTTTTATAATAATCCTGATGTTCTTCTTCTGCTGGGTAAAACGTTTTGGCAGGAAGAATTTCTGTCACAATTGGCTTGGAAAATTTCCCACTCTCCTCCAATGATTGTTTTGATTTCTCTGCTATTTTCCTCTGCTTTTCATTGTGATAAAAAATGGCCGTTTGATAAGATTCTCCCCTATCGTTAAATTGACCATTTGGATCAGTTGGATCAATTTGCTGCCAAAACGTTTCAACTAGTTGTTCATATGGCATAATCGATGGATCAAAGGTGATTTGCACTGCTTCAACATGACCAGTAGTATTGGAACAAACCTGTTCATATGTTGGGTTTTCTACTGAACCACCAGTATAACCTGAAACAACTTTTAAAATCCCAGGGCGCTCGTCAAAAGGTTCAACCATACACCAAAAACAGCCACCTGCAAATGTAGCAATTTCTTTGTTATTTGTCATGAAACATCCTCCATACATAATTATTTATATCCATTTTTTCGTTAATTGCTTCAGAAATCAAGTGGTTTGCCTATTTAAATGAATAATTTTGGAACGGATTCACCACTCCTAGATTTCCCCTCATTTACGGATTCTACACTGGACTGTTCTTGTTTTTCTGTTTGCTGACTTGTCGTATCTTCTAAATTCCGCTCATCATGCACCGAACTCTCTAAACTCTCTAGAAAATCAAGACTATCTTCTGATGACTCTTCCTTTTCTAACTCGGCAGCATCTAGATTTTCTTGATCACTTTCCTCGTTATTGTCATTGTCTTCTTCGCTATCCGTCTCACTTAATGCTTTCATCATTTTTAGCATCATTGGTAAATTCTTAACCATTGGTCCATACTCCTGAATGACTGGTGCTGTTGATTGTACTACATTTAAAATTTGTTGAATATTACTTAACGTATTGCTCAAACCACCCCCTGTTCCTCCCCCAGCTATGTTAGCTGTATTAGAAGGATTTTGAACGAGACGACTCAGTAATTGTTGAATCCCACCACTTCCGCCAGTTCCAGGTGTTGGGGTTGGCGTCTGGTGCATACCTTGCATCGGTCCTCTAAATGAATTAGGTGGACCTTGTATTGGCGGCTGATAATTTGTTGGAGATCTCCGTATTGGTAAAGCCATCCTTATCCCCCTTACTTAAATCATAATCTAGATTATTGTACGCCATCTTAGGTGGATACGTGTAGGCCACTATACTTGACTATTCATGTGAAATAATTATTCCCTATTTCCCGGGTAACCGCAAAAAACCCAAACATTTTTACAAATAATGTAGTGTTTTGTCGAAATTTATATCGTTGGCTCTAGGAGCTTATAAGTTGAATACAGAACATATGTTTTGTATTCTATAAATAGAGGTGATGGTGATATGTTAAGAGATCGAGGGAACATAAAATGGACATCATTGATGCTACCAGAACATGTTGAAATGCTTAAAAATGTTTGGCAAGAGGATCACTATGAAACAAAGCCAATTCTTGATGATCAAGCATTAGAACTACTAAATGAGCAACTAAATTTGGCCTATATTCATCAAGATACTATCCTACTAACAGTTTATGATAAGGGTTGCCAAAATGATATAGAAGGAAAAATTATAAAAATTAATCCTTATCAAAGGGATTTAACAATAGAAGTAAACCACGAGAAAATAACCATACCTTTTTCAAAAATAATCACTATTAAGGAAAGATAAAGCAGTGTCCCAAAAGGGCATCAGTTGACCTTTTGGGACACTGCTTTATGTAATAATCATTCAGAACTATAATGATTCCAAATCTCATCAAAAATCATTAAGGCACTCGGAAATGGACTATTCCACTCCAAATAATCACTGATTTCATGATAACTTGTAGAATGTTTCGGGAAATTATGATCATGAAAAATCCAGTCTGCTAACTTACTCTTCTCATCAGGGTTCTTCTTTCCTCTATATGTCATCACATAATGATAAAATGATCGCATTGTACATCATCACTCCATACCATTAGATTTGTTCTGACTTCATAAATTCTTCATGTTTTCGTTGCTTTTTCCGATAAACAATTTTTGCTAAATAAATACTGATCTCATATAAAATGATTAGTGGTAGCGCTACAACTATTTGTAGAATAAAATCTGGTGGTGTTACGATTGTACCGATAATGATCAACACAAAATAAGCATATTTTCTAGTTCGTTTCATAAAATGTGGTGTTAGAATACCTAAAGATGTCAAGAACATAACAATAATAGGAATTTCAAACAAAATAGCAAAAGGTAATGTAATACGTAGTAAAAATTTAAAATACTTTTCAGTTGTAAACATTTCATTAAACATGCCTTCACTTAAACTTAGTAAAAAGGGCAATATAAGTTCAATAAACATAAAATATCCAAAGACTAGTCCACCAATAAACAAGAGAAAAATAGCAGGGATATATGCTAGTGATGCTTTTCTCTCGTTTGGCATTAAGCCAGGCTTAATAAATGCCCATATTTGATAAGCTAAAATAGGAAGCGTTCCAACAATACCTACTAACCCTGCCATTGTAAAATAAAGCCATACTGCTTCTCCAGGACTTAGAATATTAAGTTGAAAGTCTAATTCAGCAGTAAAAAAAGCATAAAGGTCTTCTACATATACAAAGCCAAGAACAAAAAATAAAATAAAAAAGATAGCTGTAATAATTAATCTATTCCGTAATTCTGATAAATGTCCAGTTACATTCATTTCTTTTTCATCTAATTTGATATCGCGATCGGTCATTTTTCACACTCCCACTGCTGTACACAAAAGAAGATGCAAGGTTATATACCTTACACCTTCTTGACCATGCTATTGTTTTGTTGATGGTTGATCACTTTTTGTTGACGTATCATCGTCTACAATATCCTTTGTGGCATTTTTAAACTCCTTTAATGAGCTTCCAAAAGCCTTGCCAATTTCTGGTAATTTAGAAGGTCCAAAAACAATCAATGCAATTATAAGTATTAAAATTAACCCTGGGACACCAATACTACTAAACATTCCCATCACTCCTCCGTGATTACTTGCGCTCTTCCCCTTTGATGATTCCTTTTACTTCTTTAGCCTCATCAGTCATATCACTTGTTAGGTCATTTGCTGATTTTTTAAATTCCTTAAGTGTTTGACCAGCAGCTTTTCCAATTTCAGGTAGTTTCTTTGGTCCAAAAATGACTAATGCGATAATTAATATTAAAATTAATCCTGGAAAACCGATACTTGAAAACATCATTACACCTTCTTTACATGGTTAAGTTTATTATAATAGAATTGTTTGTTTAGGTATATCAAAAATAGCAAAAGTACATATAAAGTTCACGATTTACTTATAGTTTAACATGTTTGTCTTTTTATTCACAACTTAAAATGTTTTAGCATGTTCGAATTGCTCTGGGTGATTCATATTAAAGAAATGCTTTTCTACTAATTCTTGTGGGATTCCGCTAAAATCATGGACATAATGGACTTGTACAGCATCAAGTAGTTTCTTAACTTTCCGTTGATCGTCATTTAATAATTGTTGAATAACCGGCAAAACAGACCGTTTATAAATGCCTGAAAGTGGATGAATCTGTCCATCATAAACAGGTACGACAGCCTCATAGCGGCCTAACTGGTTAAATAACTGATCATAAACATCTTTATGTACAAAAGGCATATCACAAGCTGCAATGAAATAAACATCTGCTTCATGATAATACATCCCACTCTCTATTCCAGCTAAAGGTCCTTGGTAGTGAAAACGATCTCGTTGTAAAGGAATGGAAAGATGAGTATAGCGAGATGGTTCATTTGTAATGATAACCAATGTATCACTACATTCCTCCATTGTATCCATAACATGTTCGATAACTGTTTGGCCGTTTAATTCCAACAATGATTTATTTTTCCCCATTCTAGAAGATTTTCCACCAGATAATATAACACCACAACGTTTCATTCTATATACATCCCCCTTATGGGATACGCATTATCCCTTTCGATCATACTGGATGAAGTAATAGTTATAAGGGTTTTTCGCATCTTTTTTCCCTTTTTCCTTTGTTGTAACAGTCCATTCAGCAGCTGAAAATGGTGGAAAATAAGTATCACCTTCAAAGGTGTCTTTGATTAATGTAATATACATCCGATCTGCATAAGGTAATACTTGTTCAAAAATAGTAGCTCCACCAATGACAAAGTATTCTTCGTCTGGATATTCTTCATTCCATTTTAAAATAGGATTGATATCATGAATAACTGTCACCTCATCTGGAAAAGCCGCATCCCCTCGAGTAATCACTATATTATTACGATTTGGTAATGGCCGTCCGATTGCTTCGTATGTTTTCCTCCCCATAATAATAGTGTGACCTGTGGTTTTTTCTTTAAAAAACTTCAAATCATTTGGCAAATGCCAAGGTAAGTCATTATTAGCACCTATAAGATTTTGCTCGTCCATTGCAACAAGTAATGTTATCACCGTTTAACACCTCCGATTATCATTCTTAAACAGCTATTGGGGCTTTAATAGCTGGATGAGGATGATATTGTTCAATGACTATATCTTCTAGTTCAAAATCAAAAATCGTATCTTTATCTTGATTTAGTTTAAGAGTTGGTAATTTTTTTGGTTCTCGTCCAAGCTGTGTTTTGATTTGTTCGACATGATTAGAATAAATATGTGCATCCCCAATTGTATGGATAAATTCCCCCACTTCTAAATCACACTCATATGCTATTAAATGTGTTAATAAGGCATAGCTGGCAATATTAAATGGGACACCTAAGAAAATATCACCGCTCCGTTGGTATAATTGACAGGATAACTTTCCGTCCGCAACATAAAATTGAAACAATGTGTGACAAGGGGGCAATGCCATTGTAGGTACATCTTCGGGATTCCAAGCAGATACAATATGCCTTCTGGAATCAGGGTTTTCCTGAATCGATTGGATTACCTGTTTCATTTGATCAATTGTTTGGCCAGTAGATGTTTTCCACTCTCGCCACTGCTTTCCATAAACTGCACCTAAATCTCCATATTGCTGAGCAAAGTTATTATCCTGTAATATCTTTTCCTTAAATTGTTCCATTTGTTGTTGATATGCTTTATTAAATTCAGAATCAACCTGTGAGCGTATACCAAAATTGGTCATGTCTGGTCCATCATAGTCTTCACTTTCTATCCATTTTTTAAAGGCCCATTCATTCCAGATGTTATTATTATACTTTAATAAATAGCGAATATTAGTATCTCCTTTTAAAAACCATAATAGCTCACTTGCTACTAATCGAAATGGCACCTTTTTGGTTGTTAAAAGCGGAAAACCTTCTTGTAAATTAAACCGCATTTGATAACCAAACAAAGAATAGGTACCAGTATTCGTACGGTCCATTTTTTTCGTCCCATTTTCTAATATTTCATGACATAAATTCAAATATGCTTGTTCACTCATCGACTCATTAACTCCTTTGCCCATTACATTTTATAGAGAGATCTTTTTGTAAGGCTCTTTTCGCAGTTATTGTTATTTTAACGTGGTAGTTGATATTTAATGCGACTTAACTTAACGTCTATGATTTCCGCTTCGTACAATAGCGTTCACCACGGCCACAAGTACGACATCTGTTCGACTGTTCGTTTCGCATTGTCTTCTACACCGCGGACAACGCTTTTAGCTTCCTTTATAGAAAAGCGGAAGTGCCTTGGTTACCAATATTTAATAAAAACACATTTAGAAAACAGCCTTTTGTAACATTTGTTTCATTTATTGTAACATAAACGTAAATAGTGGATAGGTCATAAACCCATTTTTCCCCACATAAATGTATTAAGAAGAATCACAGAGCTCAAGGTATATGAGCTATTCTACTCGAAAGGGGATATTTGCATGCTAAATGGTACTGTAGAACACGTAGTGAAACAGTCTTTTCTATATAGTTACGTGTTAAGCCAACCGTTTGCAGTTTATGTTGATGCATACCCTGTCCTTCAAAATAAACTATTGTTAGAAGCGGAACAAGTTCAGTATAGTGAACACGGTGAGACAGTTCGGGTATTACAGGAGAAACTAAATAAATTATCCTATTATGATGATAAAATTGATGGAGATTACGGCATCTTAACCGAACATGCATTAAAGAAATTTCAATCAGACCACAATTTAACCGCTACAGGTCAAACTGATAAAGAAACCATTTATGCGATTATAGACTCTGAAAAAGAAAAGTATATAGAAAAGTTAGAGAACATGTCAGATTCTGTTCAACCAGGTATGCAGAATGATGATGTAAAAATTGTCCAGGAAGCGCTCCATTATTTTGGTTATTATAAAGGAGAAATTGATGGAATTTATGGACCAATGACTCAAAAAGCGTTGGAAACTGCAGAGAATGAACATGATATGGAGCTCACCGATCATGTTGATGAATCAGCACTTAAAGCATTATATGACACTAATGAAAATGAAAGTAAAAGTGAAAACGAAAATACCGACAATACACAAAAGCAAGGGAAACAAAAAGAGACTCAACCTGAAGTGAAGCAAGCAGAAACGAAAGATTTTAATCGGTCAACACTAGCAGATGTTGCGCGTTCTTTTATTGGAACCCCATATGTATGGGGTGGTACATCTCCTTCTGGTTTTGATTGTAGTGGATTTATCCAATATGTTTTTCAATCACAAGGAATAAAAACGCCAAGAACGGTAAGTGAAACTTGGAATTTTGCTGAGCAGATCAGTCAACCATCTATTGGTGACCTCGTCTTTTTTGAAACATATAAACCTGGACCATCACATATGGGAGTTTATATAGGAGATGGTAAATTTGTGCATGCTGGCGAATCACGAGGTGTCGAGATTAGTGAATTGAGTGAATCATATTGGGAACAGCGATATATTGGAGCAGGACGTGTAAAATAAAATACCGCTGACTGTTATAAGCTAATAAAAATAACAAATACTAAGCCCATCTTGTCTAAAAGGTGGGTGACGAATGACTGGTCTTATTGTTAAATTACTTATTTGCCCAATTGGCCTTATTATCGCATCATGGTTACTTCCTAATGTTAATTTCACTTTTTGGTATCAACCAATTTTACTTGGTATTGTATTAGCTATTATAGGATATTTTATGGAAGTACTCATGTTACGTGAAGAAACAAAGGGATTAAGTTTATTTTTGGATTTTGCCGCTTCTGTTGCAATCATCTATGTTGGGGCATGGTTAATGCTCGGTGTATCTATTTCCTTTTGGGGAGCAATATTGACGGCTGCTATCCTTGCTATAACAGAAATAGTTCAACATAATTGGCTGTTACGGAGTGGGCGCATAAATAAAGAGCAAGTAAGTGGATAGACAAAGAATCACGTAGTAACTAATTACTACGTGATTCTTTAATACAACTTGTGTTTTCTACATTCCATTCTTCCATAAAACACGTTAAATATTGATCCATAAATAAATGCCTTTTTTCAGCGATTGCCTTTGCTGTATTTGTATTCATTTTATCTTTTAGCGTTAATAATTTATCATAAAAATGTTGAATAGACGTTTGGTTGAATTGTTCATCACGATAAATGAGCTAGTTATTTGCTCCACCATAGGCAAATGTTCTTGCTATCCCAATAGCTCCTATCGCATCTAGACGATCAGCATCTTGGACAATTTTTCCTTCAAGTGTGTTAGGAATAGCCCCTTTTCGAAAAGAAACATCCTTTACTGTTTGATTAATATCATCAATCACTTTGTCATTCAAACCTATATCCTTCATAAATGTACATAAGTTTCTTTTAGCATATTCAGGATCTGAAAAGAGCTTTTGATCCCCAATATCATGAACCCAACCAGCTACTTCACACAGGATTGGATCACTATTTTCTTTTAACGCAATATCTTTTGAACATAGGGCGACTCGGCGCATATGGTAATAATCATGGCCGGTAACATCATCCTTAAATTGTTCATAAATATATTGCTTTATCTTACCAATTTGTTCTTCTGTGATCACTAGAATAATCCCTTAACCTTTCCATCTTCGCTAACATCCATATTCAATGCTGCTGGTTTTTTTGGTAATCCAGGCATTGTCATAACATCACCTGTTAATACTACGATAAATCCTGCACCAATTGATGGTCTAAGTTCTCTAATCGTTATCTTAAAGTCAGAAGGTCTTCCTACAAGTGACGGGTCATCAGAAAGTGAATATTGTGTTTTCGCCATACAAACTGGAAGATTTCCCCATCCTTGCTTTTCAAAAAATTGAAGCTGCTTCTTCGCTTTTGAAGATAATTCTATATCATCTGCACCATACACAGTTTGAGCAATTTTTCGTATTTTTGTCTCTAATGGGTCTTTTAAATCATAAATATAGTTAATTTCTGATGGTTCCTCTGCTTTTTTCATGACTTTTTCAGCTAAATCAGTTCCACCTTTACCACCTTTGGCAAAAACTTCTGTCAATGCTACTTCAATATTTCTTTCTTCACACCATGTTTGGATAAAGTTCGTTTCTGCCTCTGTATCTGTTGGGAATTTATTAATGGCAATTACATATGGTAGGCCAAATGATTCTATCGTTTCAATATGTTTTTCCAGATTCTTCATCCCTTTTTCTAATGCTGGGAGGTTTTCCTCTGTTAACTCATTTTTATTCACTCCCCCATGCATCTTTAGGGCACGAACGGTAGCAACAATAACGACTGCGTCTGTGTCGATATTACCTGCACGAGTTTTAATATCTAAAAATTTCTCTGCACCAAGGTCTGCACCAAATCCTGCTTCTGTCACAACATAGTCCCCTAATTTAGTAGCTGTTTTTGTCGCCATGATACTATTACAACCATGTGCAATGTTAGCAAATGGACCACCGTGAATAATTGCAGGTGTATTTTCGATCGTTTGAACTAAATTCGGTTTCATTGCATCCTTTAACAGTAATGTTAATGCACCTTCAACTTTTAGATCCTTTACTGTGACTGGTTCTTCTTCATATGTATACCCAACCACAATACGGGATAATCTTTCCTTAAGATCGTTTAAACTAGTAGCTAAGCATAATACGGCCATTATTTCGGATGCTACAGTAATATTGAAACCATCCTCACGAGGTACACCGCGTAATGGTCCACCTAAACCGACTACGATTTGTCTAAGTTCACGGTCATTCATATCCATTACCCGTTTCCATTCGATACGTCGTGGATCAATATTTAATTCATTACCACGATGGATATGGTTATCTATAAATGCCGACAATGCATTATTTGCTGTAGTGATAGCATGAATGTCTCCAGTAAAATGTAAATTAATATCTTCCATTGGTAATACTTGGGAATTTCCACCACCAGCAGCTCCACCTTTTAATCCCATTACTGGTCCAAGTGATGGCTCTCGTAATGCGATAACAGCATTTTTCCCTAGTTGATGGAAAGCTTGTCCTAATCCGACAGTTACAGTTGACTTACCTTCACCTGCTGGGGTTGGATTAATTGATGTTACCAGAATAACTTTGCCATTCGGTTTATTCTCTAAGTTAGCTAATAATTGATCAGAAAGTTTAGCTTTCGTATGCCCATATGGCTCCCAATCCTTCTCCTGTAGGTTAAGTCCCTCGGCAATATCATTAATTGGTTTTAGTGTAGCCTCTTGTGCAATCTCGATATCAGATTTCATAAAAAAGTCCCCTTCCTTTGTAGGTTTTTTATAAAACGCTTCCATTTATACTTTACCATACATATTCCCTAGTTACTATGGTTATAATAAAAATGTAAATCGGTAGCCCTTTTTCTTGACTGGCTACCTTAAATAAGCTATATTAGAACCAAGCAAAGAAGATGTACGGAATCATTACCAACAGGCAACTTCTATAGAAGTGGATGTAATAGTGATCCGACACTTCTTATTAGAAGTTGCCTTTTAATTTAAGCATTCTGTTTATCTGCTTTGTATTAACACGTACAGTGGTTCTAGCAAACAGCAACAATCTCTTTACGTGAAAGTTTTTAGGAGGATTATTTAACATGGAAAATGGAGTAGTAAAATGGTTCAACGCAGAAAAAGGATACGGTTTTATTCAAGTGGAAGAAGGAAATGATGTATTTGTACATTATTCCGCAATCCAAGAAGAAGGCTTTAAGGCTTTAGAAGAAGGACAAGAAGTTTCTTTTGAAATTGTGGAAGGCGAACGCGGACCACAAGCTGCTAACGTAGTTAAAAAATAAACACCATAAAATGAAAGCGGTAATCTTATTGATTACCGCTTTTTCGTGTGCTTTTTTACCTTCCTCTATCCCCTTCCCCTTAGGCTCTCTTGTCACATTCTTTGTTGTTTTTTAACGTCGTATCTTCTATATTAAACAGACTTCCCTTATTTACCATCAATATTTAAACGTTAAAAATAGGAACGCATATTCTATTTTTTATAAAAATGCCATTTTTTCTTCACATAACCTTCACAAACTTTTTTAACAAAAAGGTTAGTAATCCCTTGATATTCTTACATAAAAGCATTATTGAACAATTTGTGAAACGTCTTATATATCCCTTATTTCCATGTTGAAAATGTGTATCATGAAATTAAGGAAATTATTTCAAAGAAAAGGGGTGTCAATATGAGTAACTTACAAGAGAAAAAAACAGATCCAAATCAGAAGAAAGAACCAGAATTAAAAGGAACCCTAATTTCCGTTTTTTTAGTTGGCGCATTTATTGTTATTAGCTGGATTGGTGTTTTTGTACTATTTATATCAAGGTAATTATTAAATTAGGGAGTGAAAAAAAATGCACATACACAAATATGAAAAGATATGGCTAATTTTTGGAATTAGTGCACTTGTCATCTTTTTAGTCATCTTAGGATTCGGCGCATTCTGGCAAGGCACACATCCACAAAGCCATGGAGTCACAATCGATCCAGAAAACATCGAAGCACATGAAGCCTTTCAGGAGGATAATTTAGGATTAACGAAAGTAGGCGATGATAAATATATTGTCAATATTATCGCATCTGCATTTAATTATAACCTCGGTACTGATGAGGATGGAACACCAGTTAAACACATTCGAATTCCAAAAGGTGCTACCGTTTTATTCCAAGTAACAACACCTGATGTCGTTCATGGATTTAATGTTGCTGGAACAAACGTAAATATGATGGTTGAACCTGGATATATCAGTAGCTTGGAGACAGAATTAAACAAACCTGGTGAATATACCATTGTATGTAATGAGTATTGTGGTGTTGGCCACCATATGATGTATGCAACATTGGAGGTGTATGAATAATGGGAATTGCAAAATTAGAAGATGCAAAATCAAGTCAAAGTTTACCAATTACGAAACCAGAATCTAGATTGTATATGTCCTTTATACATGTTGCATTTATTTCCTTACTAATTGGTGGTTTAATGGGACTGTTACAAACGCTTGTACGTTCTGGTAAATTCGAACTACCATGGGGAATTGATTATTATCAGATCTTAACAGTCCATGGTGTTATATTAGGACTTGTTCTTACAACCTATTTTATTATTGGATTTCACTTTGCCCTAATGGGAAAAACAGTAGGGATCTCTGAAAAACAACGTAAAGTTACCTGGTTAGCCTTCTGGGTTATGGTTGTCGGTACCATCATGACAGCTACTACAATTTTATTAGGTGAAGCAAGTGTTCTTTATACATTCTACGCACCATTACGTGCACATCCTGCCTTTTATATTGGACTAGCACTTGTTATCATTGGTAGTTGGGTTGCAGGCTTTGTCAATTGGCGTCAGTTATATGTATGGAAAAAACAAAACCCTGGTGTGAAATCACCTTTAGCTGCATTTATGGTCACAATTAATACACTATTATGGTTTATTGCATCACTTGGTGTAGCTGCAGCAGTATTAATTCAATTCATACCTTGGTCTTTAGGATATGCAGAAACAATTAATGTGCTTGTTAGTCGTACATTATTCTGGTATTTTGGACACCCACTTGTTTATTTCTGGTTGTTACCTGCATATATGGCATGGTATCTCGTAATACCTAAAATTATTGGCGGAAAAATCTTTAGCGATTCACTTGCAAGAATGTCGTTTGTACTATTTTTATTCTTCTCCATCCCAGTTGGCTTTCACCACCAACTAACAGAACCTGGTGTTGATCCAACATGGAAATTTATTCAGGTTGTTTTAACGTTTATGGTGGTTATTCCAAGTTTAATGACCGCATTTTCACTATTTGCTACATTTGAAATTACTGGTCGTAAAAAAGGATATGGTGGTTTATTTGGATGGTTTAAACACCTTCCATGGAAGGATGTGCGATTTTTAGCTCCATTTATTGGAATGCTTGCTTTCATCCCAGGTGGTGCAGGCGGAATTATTAATGCATCTCACCAAATGAACGCGGTTGTCCATAATACAATATGGGTTACAGGGCACTTCCATTTAACAGTTGCAACAACGGTTATTCTAACATTCTTTGGTATAACATATTGGCTTGTACCACATTTAACAGGAAGAAAACTAACACCTCAACTGAATAAATTAGGAATTGTACAAGCAATTATTTGGACAGTAGGTATGACAATTATGTCCGGTGCTATGCATATCGTTGGTCTATTTGGTGCACCTAGACGTTCTTCTTACTCAGAATATGGTGGTACAGAACAAGCTTCAGAATGGATTGGATATCAGTTAGCACAAGCAGTTGGTGGCACAATTCTCTTCATCGGTATATTGTTAATGATTTACATCTTTGTGAAGTTAACCTTCTTTGCACCAAAAGGAGAAGAAGAATTTCCAATTGCTGAAGAGGAAGAAGATGCAGAACCTACTCCAGCATTCTTTGAAAATTGGAAATTATGGATTGCGATTACTATTGCATTAATTTTATTTGCATACACGATCCCGTTTGTGGATATAATTCAAAATTCACCTCCAGGATCAAAACCATTTGATTTTCCAATAGGAAGATAGAAAGTCTAAAAGGGGACAGTTCTCAAAACTGTCCTCTTTTATTGTTTAGGTGTGGAACCTACCTTGCGTAAAGCACCTATTGTCTTAGTAAAGTTAATGCTTTTTCTTCTGTTGGAATTCTGATGGTTAATAAAAGGCCATGTAAAATTGGGAAAATGATTGCCGTAATATAGGCACCAAAAAGTAATGGAATAATAAATAACTCAATTGCTACGATGATATAGTTAGGGTGTTTGACATATTTATAAGGTCCCCTCGTAATAGGTGTAAACTTTGGTAACACAATAATTTTTGTATTCCAAAATCGTCCCAACGACTGGATACACCATATCCGCAATAGTTGTGTAAGCACAAATATTGCCAATAAATAGTAGTTTACAGATGCATTAATAGGATTTCTGAGCATTACTTCTAAAAGAATGGAGAGAAAAAAGATGCTATGAACAAGCACAAACCATTTATAATGTTGTGCTCCGAGCTCAAGTGCTCCCCTTTCCTTCATCCACTGTTCATTGCGTTTTGCAATGCGTAACTCCATCAATCGTTGTAAGATAACAATGGTAAATAATATCCACATTAAGAATGTCATACTATATCCACTCCACAAGTAATAGTTCAGAACTAAAACCAGGGCCAAGAGCAGAAATAATACTTTTTTCTTGTTTCTCTATCTTTTCTTTCATCCATTCATAAAGTACAAACAAAACAGTTGCAGAAGACATATTTCCATGTTCACGTAATACTGAATAGGACTTTTCAAATTTGCTACTTGATTCATTTAGGACGGATTCCATAGCCTCTATAACTTTCCTTCCTCCAGGATGTGAAATATAAGAATGGATCTGTCTTCTACCCAGTGCCGTTTTTGATAAAAACGATTCTATATGTTTCTGCCAAAATGAATGTACAAGAGCTGGAATACTTTTAGAAAAAATCACTTCTAGCCCGTTGTTGTTTACATTCCATCCCATTACATCTGTGCTATCCTTTTTGGTTAAGGAACTTGTTTCAATTACTTTAGGGATTGGTAAGTTAGAGGAGCGATCCTCTAACAACATAGAGTCTACCCCACATACTAAAGCTGCACTTATCCCGTCACCGAAAAGTGCACTCCCGATGATATTACTTTTATTCAAATCTTGTTTTTGGAACGTTAAACTACATAACTCACAGCATACTACTAAAGCAGATTTATCTGGGTTTGCTTTTACCCAATCAACTGCTCGGCTCAAACCAATTGCACCACCAGCACAACCTAATCCCCATAATGGCATTCGCTTAATATCTTCGGCAAATGGTCGCTTATTCATTAATTCCACATCAAGACTTGGCGTGGCAATACCTGTACTAGAAACAAAAATAAGCATATCAACAGCATCATATGGTATATCTCTTGTAAGAAAATAATTATTAGTTAAACAATCGTCAACGGCCTTTACTGCATATTCCGCTGCATAGGTTTGATACAAGTCGTTTTTCTCCTGAAACGTATGGTCCTCTGTAAACCAATTAGCGTCAACCACAAATTGCCTATTAGAAACGTTTGCATTATCAAAAACTGGAAGTAACCGTTTAATTCGTGAATCGTTATCATGAAAAATTTGTTGAACGAGTTGCTTTATTTCATCTTGTTGAATATTATTAGGTGGTATTGCAACACCAGTTGAGCAGATATAAGCCATAGTGTCACCTTTCTTCGTTGTCTATAATTGATAAATTTTGGTGTATTTGTCAGTTAAGTATTGAATGAGATACTGCGGGTTTATATCTTCCTCTGTCACCTCTTGCACAATGTCTAATGGTTTTTTCATCTTTCCAAATTGATGTATATGTTCTGTTAACCATTGCCTAATTTTATGGAAGTCCCCATTTTTTATAAACGAATCAATATCGTTCGTGGAATCTAATACATGATGAAACTGAGCTGCATAAATATAACCAAGAGCGTATGACGGAAAATAACCAAAATCTCCACTCGACCAATGAATATCCTGCAGTACACCCAGCCTGTCATTTGGCGGTTTGATACCTAAATATTCCACCATTTTTTCATTCCATGCTTCAGGGAGATCTTTAACAGCCAATTCATCATTCATTAATGCTTTTTCTAACTCATATCGAATCATAATATGAAGACAATACGTTAATTCATCAGCTTCAATACGTATGTAGGAAGGTTGTACATCATTTATTAAGCGATAGAACTCTTCTAATTCTATGTTTTGAAATGGTTTAGGAGCATAGGTTAAAAAAGTGTCATAATGTGATTCCCAAAATGACTTCCTTCTACCTATAAAGTTTTCCCAAAACAAGGATTGTGATTCATGAATACCCATAGAAGTTCCTGTTGATAACGGTGTATTACTTAACTTAGGGTGGATATTTTGCTCATATAATGCATGTCCACCTTCATGTATTGTCCCAAAAATAGCCATACGAAAATCTTGTTCATCATAGCGCGTAGTGACACGAACATCATTTCGATTAAGGGGAATAGCAAATGGATGAACGGTTTCGTCTAAACGTCCTGATGTAAAATCATATCCCATTTCTTCTAAAACTTTCACACTAAATGCCTCTTGATCTTGTTTTGGAAAAGGGATTAACAATTTGGAAGCAGCTAATTGGTGATCACTTTTATTTATTTTATCTACTAAATTGGTTAATGATTCGCGTAAGGGTAGGAATACATCATCTAATTGCTTGGTAGTCATTCCTGGTTCAAATCGATGTAGTAACGCATCATATAAATTATCATCATATCCCCAGTAACTTGCGAATTTCTTATTATAGGTCACCAATTGTTCTAAATATGGTTGGAATAAAGTAAAATCCGATTTTTCTCTGGCCTCTTGCCATACGGATTCTGCTCTGGATTGTAACATGACAAACTCTTTAAACTCTTCTTTCGGAATTTTTTTGTTCTGTTCATAGGTTTCTTCACATACTTCTATTGCTCGTTTCACAACTTCATTCTCAGTCCTGTTCTTTAACACATCAATAAAATGTTTCATTTCATCTGAGGTTTCAATCGAATGAAGTTTTTCAGAAAGAATACCGACTACATTCGAACGTTGTTCAACAGCTTTTTTTGGGATTTTTGTGCGCATATCCCAATGTGTTAACATAATTGCCTCTTGATAGGCTGATTGTTCCTTTAATAATTGTAAAAAATCGTTTTCAATAGTATTTATATTCATTTTTACTCTCCCTTTATTTTTTGTCCAAAATACTGATAGTAATCCGCTCGAATAAACCCATTAAATAATTTTCTTTTTTTCGTAGCCTTTTGACCATACGTTGACTCAAATGACTCGAATGCCGTTAAGATATAGACGCTCCATGATGGATGTTCTTTCATTATATTTCCAAAATCATGATAAATTTGTCCAATTTCTTCTTTATCTCCTAGTCGCTGGCCATACGGCGGATTAGCTATAATATACCCGTTCTCCTCTTTAATCGTTAAGTCTTGTACACGCATTTGCTTCCATTCAATTAAATCACCAAGTCCTGCTTCTATAGCATTGTCACTAGCAATTTGAATGAGTTTATGATCTATATCTGAACCTCTTATATCGATTTTTTGATCATAATTTGCTTTATCCTCGACTTCTTCTAATGCCATTTCCCAATCTTTCTGTTTGATAATTTCCCACTCTTCACTAGCAAATTCCCGATTAAATCCTGGTGCAATATTTTGCCCAATCAACGCTGCTTCAATTGGTATCGTACCCGAGCCGCAAAATGGATCCAATAGCGGATAATCCGGTGTCCAGTTCGTTAATAAAACTAAAGCTGCAGCTAATGTTTCTTTTAACGGTGCATCACCTTGACCAATACGATATCCTCTCTTATGTAAACCTGAGCCAGAAGTATCAATAGTTAATTGGGCAATATCTTTATGTAAGGCAACTTCAACTTTATACAATGCCCCTTTTTCAGGCATATTAGAAGCTAGGCCATATTTCAATTTTAATCTCTCTGCAATTGCCTTCTTTGTAATTGCTTGACAATCTGAAACACTAAACAAGGTTGATTTAACAGACTTTCCACTTACTGGAAACCTCCCATCTTCACTAATAAATTGTTCCCATGGGAGCGCTTTAACCGCTTCAAATAATTCATCAAATGTTTTGACCTTCGCTTCACCTACTAAGACTTTTACACGATCTGCTGTTCGAAGCCATAAGTTGCACCGAGGTATTGCCAAAGCTGGCGCTTGGAAAATAACTTTTCCATTTTCTATAGTTGGTTCGTATCCTAGTGCTTCTACCTCCTTGCCCACAACAGCCTCTAAGCCCATTGCAGCAGTAGCAATTAAAGTAATATCTTGAGCCATTATGAATACCCTCTCTTTTCTTTTTTTCTATCCATATAGTTTACCATAATAAAACAAAAATAACCTTTCTAATAGTCACCTATTAGAAAGGTTATGTTCATTTCGCGCTATGACCTATTGAATACTCGGTAAGCCATGTTCTGTATCCTTTGTACTCAAACAGTGGTCAACTTTGTACGCCGGTCGTAATCATCTATCTACAGGCACTTAACCTGTCCCTTTTTCGGTTCAATTCCCTAATCAAGGATGCCCCTACCATTATTTGGGTTGCTCACTCGTGGGGTTTACCGCGTTCCACTCAGATTGTTTCCAATCTGACTTCGTCACTGTGGCACTTTCAAGTGTACTAATCCATATCCAAAGGACGTAGGACGTTTCACTGCCGTTAGCCAGTTAATGGCTACCTTGACTTATGATTTCGTCAAGCACGAACACTACAAGCATCGCAGCTTGTGTGAGCATGGACTTTCCTCTGCATGCAAATTCATGCAGCGATTACGTGAGTATTCAATAATAATGTAAATAATAGTATACCATAGATATCCTAGTAAAGCACTGGTAAATTAAGTCAATTATTCCGAATCAGCAACCTTCTTTCCAAATACCGCTTTCTCTAAGTTAGATAACCGCTTTAAAATATCATAATTTACTTGATGGTTTGGTGTTGCGCTTCTTGTTCTTGGTGTTTCTGTTTGCTTTTGTTTTTTTAATCGCTCGTTTTCTTGTCTTAGTCTTTCAATTTCTTGTTGAAATGCATCATAATCCTGAATTACGATATCAAGAAATTCATCTACCTCTTCTTGATGATAGCCTCTCATTGCAGTTTTGAATTCTTTTTCTAGTATATTTTTTCCTGTGAGTTGAATTTTGTTGTTGGACACCTTACCCTCACCTCAATTTTCACAAAGTCACTTATATTTTTTCAAACAAATGATAGCTTGTCAATTTAATTTTATTATTGTTTTATTTTATTATGTCTTTTTTTGGAATTAATTGTTTTTAGTGAAGGTTGTTTTCTAAAAGATTGTTGCTCTTTCAAGTATAAATCTTAATGCATAGTTGATGTATGATGCGCAGTAGTTTAGCTTATGAATACCGCTACGGAAAAACACTTCGCTTTCACCAGGGGCATAAGTGCGACATCTGTTCAAACTTATGTTTTCACAGTGTCTTCTTTACCGCGGGGGAGTGGTAAGCCTCCTCGGGCTATCGCCCTGTGGGTCTCACCGATCTCCTACTTCCCGCAGGAGTCTCCGTATTTTTCCTACGCTAGCTCGTGTTCTATTTCTTATTAATATCATCATTAATGCTAGAACAATAGTTGATTGGAGCGTAGGACAGTCGACTCCTGCAGGAAAAGCACGTGTCCGAAGACCCTGGAGGAAGCGGTCTTCTTCCGATATCTAGCTACAGCGCCTACCCCCTCGAGGTCTTAAGTCAATCCTCTTTGTGGCAAAAAGCGCCACACCGAGGCTCGGCTTAAGCTTGGCAGATAAGAAATACTTTCTTACTGCATAAGTGCAACTAAGGCTTTCGCCACTCGGCGACAAGCCAAGTTTTCTAATCGGGGGTGACCAAGGCACTTACGCTTTTCTATAGAGGAGGCTGATGCCGTGCCTGCGGTAAAGAAGACACTGTGAAAACGTAAAGTTTGAACAGATGTCGCACTTATGCCCGTGGTGAAAGCGACTGTCCGAAGCGGAAATCAATGGCACCTTTTATTGCACATAATATAGTTAATACGACGTTAAAAAACAACAAAGAATAGGATAAGGGCCTAGTCCAATTAGAAAAACTCGCATTCGCTCGTCCTTTAGGGAATATGTTCGTTTTTCTATATTTGGGACATTAAAATTTTAGCAACGAGTCCACTTCTTAGCTAAAATTTTATACTTTCCTAACATGTAAAAAAAGCTGAAATATCAGCTCTTTTATTTATCATCGATTAAATCACTTGGCTGAAAAGAAAAAGGCAATAACTCTTCCATGACAATCGATTTAATATTATTTTGGAGATTTGTTAAATGAATTTTCGTGTCACGATCAAAGAATTCACTCATTACTTGTCTGCATGAGCCACAAGGCGGGACTGGTCGTTGTGTATCTGCTGCCACGGCTAATTCTTCAAACTCGGTTTCGCCTTCTGAAATCGCTTTAAAAATTGCTACACGTTCAGCACAGCAACCTACCGGGTATGCAGCATTTTCAATATTACAGCCTGTATATACTTTACCAGATTTCGTACGTAGTGCAGCTCCAACAGGAAATTTTGAATATGGTACATATGCTCTATTTCGTATCCCAATAGCTTCTTCGATTAGCTGGTCTTTGTTCATGTGTTGAATCCCCTTTCAACGTTAAATGGAAACTAATTATAAAAGATATAGTAGGGATTGTAAAGGCTTATTGTAAATCGTTTAATAATTGATCTAAAATATAATGAATAGAATGATTAAGTTCCATATATCTTTTTCGCTTAACATCAATATAATAGCTGTGCATTAGTAATAATTCCATGTTTTCCTTGGTAGATGTAACTTGTTGTGGGTGTACATTTACTACCCTTCTTTTAACAACATCGAGGGCTTTTTCCTCCCATTCTTCTAACAGCTCATAAATTGGTTTTGTTTCTTTCTTAACTTTTTCAAAAAAGGCATGGTCCTTTCTGCTTTCTGGAGGATCTGCTGTTTCAAAACGTTGTTGTAATTGATCTAGGTATATCTTGAATTGCTTTGTTTGTGTACTGATATCTGTCATTATAATCCTACCTTTTGTTTAATATACCTCTACTTTATCACGATCTTAAAAAAATAACATTCATTTAATTTTTATATAGTTTTACAATAGATCGTTTTGTTTGTTGTGCCTCCTTGTATTGTTCATTAAAACGATGTTCAATCGTATCATCAACCTTCATAATTAATTTTTGCTCCATTTTTCTTACTTGATCTGATATATATTGTAATGATTTAGCATATGTTTCTTTCTCTACTCCATTCGAGTGAAACGTTAACTCTCTTGCTACATCCATTTTATACGCACCTCTTTCTGGATTATTTATACACCTATTCGTTAAAACAAATTCATCTCCTCCACGTTCGACAAAACTAGAAGAAAAGGCACAAAACTAGTGATGGTTTACACATTTTTTTACGATAGTTAGACAAAATAAATAACAAGGAGGTTGTTAATATGAAAAGACAGAAAGGTCAAAAGCGGACTGAAGAGGATCGAAAAAAACGTTCTCCAAAGCCAGGAGATAAAAAAATGGATGGACCAAATCGTCCTTCTACTTAATAATGAAAAAAATATGATGGCTTTCATCAAAAAAGGATTTGTTATTACAAAAACAAATCCTTTTTTATGTGAAAAGACTATTTTTCAAGTGGTAGTATGCATATAACATATTCCGTTTTTTGTAAAATCTCTTCCCTGTATCCTTATATGACTTTGGCAATGAACAAGGTTGTAACCACTTTTGTCTGATACCCCTATAAAGATACCAATCTTTTCGAATATTATCTTGATGAGAAATAGGCGGATAAGTTGTCCGTACCATTACACGTTTTGTTAATGAGGCACCCATGTATTTTTCATAATCACACCTTGAACCAGTATGCTCCGTTGTTACAGCAAAATCGAATATCGATTCATAATAATGAGGATGGAACAAAATCGATGCAATTTCTTTTCCTAGTGTGATTCGGTTCGTTAGTGTTGTGAAATCTTTTACAAATCTTCCATATAAGCTATTTGATCTTGTAGGTAACAACACAGCATTCATTAATAACCAATTTTGGATGCGATATGGCATTTGAAAAAAAACTCGTTTTTGAAAGTAATTATTTTGAATAACTGGGGTTTCAATTACATTTTGTTCATTAATAATAAGTGCAATCATTAACCTTTCTTGATCTTGGTTTTCCCAGAAATATTCCCATTCCTTAATCATGAACTGGGAAACATGAAATTTTTCTAATAAGTAAAAAAGCGGTTTATGTTGCTGTAGTGATAATTGATAAATTAGTAATTGAGGAAATGCATCTGAAAAAATAAGCCAATTTGCACGTTCATACGTCATAAATAGCCGCTTTCGTTCTTCCTGATGAAGAATTTTATGAAATGGTGCTAATTTTAAATCTGTCATATTCCAACCAGCATTACGGGATACCAAACTCGCTAAAAAGGCCCATTTTATTTCAGGAAATAAGAGGTAAAAATGAAAATAGGCGTTTGTTCGAGAAATGTTATCTAAATTATGTCTCTTTGTTTGTTTTGTTATATAATAAAGATAATGATGTTTCCCCTTATCCATAAATAAACATAACCTTTCTTCATTGTTATACTAAGTTATCTTAAAGTAATTGGACTATTTTACTTTTTACAAGAAGAGGCTATTTTATGCTTTTCGTTATTAATAATTCTTCTTTTTTTGATATGATACTGACATAAATAGGGGGAGGATCGTATGAAATATCCGAATGGAAAGAAGCTTTCTTCTACTAAAGAAAAGTTAAGTTTACCAGATAATAGTTTCAGTAACCGTGGAATGTCATTAGAGGCTGACATAAATGTTACAAATAACTATTACTTACAAACAAATAAAGCAGTTATCCATAAAAAACCGACGCCTGTACAAATTGTAAATGTAAATTATCCAAAGCGCAGTGCTGCTGTTATTACAGAGGCATACTTTAAGCAAGCATCAACTACTGATTATAATGGTATTTACCGAAATAAATATATTGATTTTGAGGCAAAAGAAACAAATCATAAAACACGCTTTCCGTTAGCAAATATCCATAATCATCAAATAGAACACTTAGATGCAATTATTCAACAAGGGGGAATCGGATTTATTATTATTCGATTTACCGCTCATCAAGAAACCTATTTTATGAAAGCAAAGCAACTTTTTCGCTATTGGAACGACAAATTAAATGGTGGACGAAAATCAATACCATATGATGCTGTAAAAAGTGAGTGTTATGAGATACCATTTCATTATTACAAACGAGTTGATTATATATCTATTATCGATAAGCTTTATTTTTAGAACGGAGGAATGACCTATGGCAGACAGTAGCCGGTCTCGAACTGCTCGAAGAAGACAACAAAAAGCAAAAAGGAAGCCATTATGGAAAAAAATAATATACACTATTTTAATCATATCGCTCACCATTTTCATCGGTGTAGGAGCATTATTCACATATTATATTGCAACTGCACCTGAAATTGATGCTTCCAAATTATCTGACCCTCTATCATCGACAATACTTGATAAAGATGGGGAACCAGTTGCCAATTTAGGAGCAGAACGTACAAAAGTTTCATATGAAGACTTGCCTCAAATACTTATTGACGCAGTTACAGCTACTGAAGACGCCCGATTCTTTGAACATTCAGGAATTGATATATGGCGTATCGGTGGTGCAGTCCTTGCAAATATTACGAATGGATTTGGTTCTGAAGGAGCTAGTACCATTACACAGCAAGTGGTGGAAAAATCCTTCTTATCACCAGAGAAGAAAATTAGTTTGAAAGTACAAGAACAATGGCTAGCACTTAAGCTAGAACGAGAATACACAAAAGAAGAAATATTAGAGATGTATTTAAATAAAATTTTCTATGGAAATAATTCATGGGGTGTTGCTAGAGCAGCTGAGAACTACTTTGGTAAAACCGATTTGCAGGAGTTAACACTTGCAGAAGCGGCTATACTTGCTGGATTACCACAGCGCCCAACTGCCTATAACCCTTTTGAAAACCCTGATTTAACGAAAGAGAGAATGAATACTGTACTCAATTTAATGGTGCGTCATGATAAAATTACCGAAGAAGAGGCTGATGAAGCTAGAGAAGTAGATATTCCATCATTACTCACCGACAATCGAGCCAAATCAACACCCTATACTGGTTTTCTCCAACAAGTACGAAAAGAGGTTATTGAAAAAGTAGATGGTGCTGATATTTATACAGATGGTCTAACTATCCATACTACATTAGATACAAGCATTCAGGAACATGTGGAATTTTTACTTTCCGATAGTGAAGATAACCCTATTGATTTTCAGGATGAGGGTGTGCAAGCTGGAATGGTTGTGTTGGATACCAATAATGGTGCAATACGGGCTATTGGTGGTGCGCGTGGTGGACTGGAAAATGATGGCTGGAATTATGCTATTGATGGTGATGGTCATCAACCCGGTTCGACTTTCAAGCCAATTGTTGCTTATGGTCCAGCAATTGAATACAATAAATGGTCAACTTATCACCAAATTAATGATGATAAACCATATGAAGTTGCTGGCACGGATTCTGTAATACGTAACTGGAACCGACAATATGGTGGATGGATGACTGCTCGCCATGCATTAAATCAATCGCTAAACGTTCCTGCTGTGAAAACATTAGAGGAAACTGGCTATCAAAATGCAAAAGAATTTGCTGAGGGCTTAGGCATCACATTTGCTGAGGACACGATTACGATACGTGATGCCATTGGTGGAACGAGTACAAATGCTACCCCACTTGCTGTAGCTGGGGCATTTCGCGCGTTTGGTAATGAAGGGATTTACAACGAGCCATATGCGGTAACGAAAGTAGAATTCCCAGAAACGGGTGAAGTTGTCGAATTAACACCAGAACCAACGGCTGTTATGTCAGACTATACAGCTTACATGATCACCGATATGTTAAGAACAGTTATGACACAAGGTACTGGAACAGAAGCAAATGTCCCAGGTCTCCCTATTGCTGGTAAAACAGGAACAACTAACTTAGAGGATGTGGAAGGAAGTCCTGACTCATGGCTTAGTGGATATACGCCAAACTATACGATTTCTATTTGGACTGGATATGGAGAAGAACGAAATCCATTACCAACAACTAAGATTCCACATGCAATATTTAAAAATACAATGGATACAATCCATGAAGGCATTGAAACTGCTGATTTTGAACGGCCTGATTCAGTTGTCGAAGTTGAAGTTGAAAAAGGGTCCCGTCCAGCTAAATTACCAAGTGAATTTACACCTAGTTCTGAACGAGTAACCGAATTATTTGTTAAAGGAACAGAGCCAAGTGATACATCTGAAAGATTTGATCAGCTAGATCCTGTGGAAAGCCTAAGCGCAGAATATAGTGATGATGAGGAAACCATACAAGTCAATTGGGAATATAGTGGTGATGAAGATGTATCCTTTGAAATTAGTTCAAGTGAAGATGGAGGGCAAATGCAAGTCCTATCAACAACTGAAGATACTACAATGGAAATATCAGAAATAACACCTGGTGTATCCTATGACATTCAAGTTATTGCAATAAGTAACGAAGATGAAAATGTCACGAGTGAACCAGCAACTACAACTGTAAATGTTCCTGAGGAAAATGAGGAAGATGAAGAAGACAGGGAAGATGAAGGAGCAAACATACCTGGGGTTGAAAATTTAAATGCGGTTCTAGATGGTACCATCATTGATGTTACATGGGACTATAACGGACCTCCTGCATCATTTGAAGTCTATGTGACACCAAATGAACAAACTGAAATTATAGAGGCAAATGGTATCGAAATTGCTAACCTTTCCCTAGGAGAGACCTATACCATTACCATAACACCTATTGGCCAAAATGGTGCCAATGAAGATGTACGTGGTGATCCAAGAGAGGTTATAGTTGAAACATTTGCCGAAGATAATAATGATGAGGATAATAACGAGGAAGTAGAAGAAGATGAATAAGTTCAAACGAAAAGGCGTCCACAAATATGGGCGCCTTTTTTTCGTATTGTCCTCTTATATTTTCTCAAGTTTTTTCATCCGTTTTTGGCCTTCTCGACATAAATCAAGCAATGGACATTCTGGACATTCTGGATTTCTAGCTTTACAGTGATATCGTCCAAAAAAGATCATTCGGTGATGAGTATCAGCCCATTCATCTTTAGGGACCTTTTTCATTAACGTTTTTTCAACTTCTAAAACAGAATCTTTCCATCTGCAAATTCCTAATCGTTTAGAAACTCGCTCTACATGTGTATCTACAGCAATAGCTGGTTCACGAAATGCAACAGATGCAACCACATTCGCTGTCTTTCTCCCTACTCCTGCTAATTGCATTAATTCGTCTTTCGTACGTGGAACTTCCCCATCATATTCATCAAGAAGCACACGACATAATTTCCGTATATTTTTTGCTTTATTTCGATACAAGCCAATTGATCTAATATCTTGCTGTAATTCTTCTAAAGATACTGCTAGATAATCTTCTGGGGTTTGATACTTTTCAAATAAACTAGCCGTCACTTTATTCACTAAGACATCTGTACATTGAGCTGAGAGTAATACAGCAATCACTAGCTCAAAAGGGTTGCGATGGTTTAATTCGCATTGTGCATGCGGAAACATTTCTTTCATGACATCTAAACAGTGTCTAACCTGTATTTTTGTTAACATTTTATTACTCTTCTCCCTCTAACCAATTATAATAAAACGAAGTGTCACGCTTTTTAGCATTTTCTTCCGTATACCGTGTTTGTTTTTGATGGAATCCTTTACTTGCATTACGTGCTTGTTCAACTGTTTGAACACCTTTCTTTTTCCATTCTCTGAGAATTCGATCCAAATATTTAAAATTTAATTTTCCCATTAACACAGATTCACGAAGTGCAGCTTTAATTAACGCTGGTGATTGTTGATCTTCATCCAGCCAGACATTTATTGTTTCAATCTCAAAAGGAGAAAGTGGTCTACCAAACTCTTGTTCAAATAAAAGAAATAAGCTGCCTTCCCCTCCTGTATTCTCATTAGATGTTTGCCTTTTTGTATATAATTTTTCAAACAGTGGTTCAAGACTATAGGATTCACTTATTTGTTGATCTTCATTTTCATTTTGTTCAATCGTTAGAACACCTTTTTGGATAAGGTAACGTAACATACTCGCACATTCTTTTTCATCCATGGTTACATAAGATGCAAGTTGATCAGGTGTAGGGAACTCAATGTTTTTTAATAAAAAACGGTAAATTTGTATGATTAGCATAACTTCTTTTTCATTTAAATCGAGACTTTTATAAGAAGTTAGCAATTTGGTAGGTATAGACATTTGGTCTAAAATAATTTGTTCAAAAGAAGCGAATTTCGACATTTAGGAACACCTCTACTATAGTATAGCATGAAATAAGCAATGGTTATAAAACAATGGTCTTCCCTTCTATTGGTTATCCATTAATTATTATTTGATGGCTGTTTTCTAAAAATTTGTCGCCTTTTCACATATAAATTTCATTGAATAATAGATGTATTAAGCGCAATAGTTTTATCTATGAATACCGCTACGGAAATACACTACGCTTTCCGCGGGTGGCTGTTGAGCCTCCTCGTGCTACTGCACTGCGGGGTCTCACCTATGCCTCTTTTCCCGCAGGAGTCTCCATGTATTTCCTCCACTAGTGACATGCATTTTTGGTCTATATCATTATTGATGGTAATACGATGTAATGGGTCGAATTTCAATATAATTATATACTCCGCATCATATCTTCTTACTTGTTAGTAAAATTATTCCAAGCAGCGGAAAATACGAGACTCCTACAGGAAAAGGAACAGTCTGAAGACCCCACAGCGAGCGTACTTTGCTCGCGATGTCTAACTTCGACGGACAGGACGTCCTAGTGCCGATAGACATAAGGACGTGGCGTTTTCATCGGCCAGCGCCTACCCCCTCGAGGTCTTAAGTCAATCCTCTCTGTGGCACAAAACGCCACGCCGAGGCTTGGCTTAAGCTTGGCAGATAAGAAACAAAACATTCTTACTGCATAAGTGCAACTGAGGCTTTCGCCATAAGAACTTGGCGAAAAGCCTAGTTTTCTAATCGGGTGTGACCAAGGCGCTTACGTTTTCTATGAGGAGGCTGAGGCGTTCCCCGAGGGAAAGAAAACACTGTGAAAACGACCGTTGGGAGTTTAAACAGATGTTGCCCTTGTGCCCATGGTGAAAGCGAGTGTTTTCCGCTGCGATGGTTGAACACACATTCAATAAAGGATGATAAAAAAGCATGAAAAAAACTACTGCGTATAATATAGATGTTGCGACGTTAAAAAAAACATGGAATACGAGAAGACCCTATTTGATAAAAGCAAACTGACAGATGGGAATCGACAGCGTTACGTCATAGTATAAGTTTATAAAAAAATCCCCTGTACAAGACGACAAGGGATTTTTACCGTAAGCATATAATATATTATGGGTATAGTCGATTCAATAACCGTGGGAATGGTATTGTTTCGCGTACATGATCCACACCCGCTAACCATGCTACCGTACGTTCTAATCCAAGACCAAACCCGGAATGTGGTACACTTCCATATTTACTTAATTCCAAATACCACTCATAGGCTTGTCCAGTTAATCCATGTTCTTCATAACGCTGTTTCATTAACTCTAAGTCATCAATCCGCTGAGAACCACCAATAATTTCACCATATCCTTCAGGTGCAATTAGGTCTGCACATAATACTACTTCTTCTCTTTCTGGATGTGGTTTCATATAGAATGCTTTAATATCTTTTGGATAGTTGATAATAAAAACTGGTTTATCAAAAGACTCCGCGATCGCTGTTTCATGTGGGGCACCAAAGTCCTCACCCCACTCTATATCAGTAAATCCTTTTTCTTTTAACAGATCAATCGCGTCATCATACGATATCCGTGGGAATGGAGCTTTTATTTGCTCTAGTTTTGCCGTATCTCTTTCCAAAATATTAAGTTCAAGACGACAATTTTCTAGAACTGACTGTACCACAAACGATACATATTGTTCTTGAATTTCTAAGCTTTCCTCGTGATTGACAAATGCCATTTCTGGTTCAATCATCCAAAATTCAATTAAATGTCTTCTTGTTTTTGACTTTTCTGCTCGAAATGTTGGACCGAATGAGAATACTTTACCAAAGGCCATTGCGGCAGCTTCCATATATAGTTGTCCACTTTGCGATAAATAAGCCTCTTCATCGAAGTACTTAGTATGGAACAATTCCGTTGTACCTTCAGCAGATGAACCCGTTAAAATTGGTGGATCAATTTTTACATACCCATTATCATTAAAGAATTGATAAGTAGCCCGAATGATTTCATTCCTTATTTTCATCACAGCATGCTGTTTTTTAGAACGTAACCAGAGATGGCGGTGATCCATCAAAAACTCTGTACCATGTTCTTTTGGCGTGATTGGATAATCCACTGCCTCATGAATTAACTCAATATCATTTACTTGCATTTCAAACCCTAAAGGCGAACGTTTGTCCTCTACTATTGTTCCTGTTATATACATAGAGGATTCTTGTGTCATATCTTTTGCTAATTGAAAAACTTCTTCTGATACGTCATTTTTCGCTACAACAGCTTGCATAAAACCTGTGCCATCACGTAATTGTAAAAAGGCAATTTTTCCACTGGAACGTTTATTTGCTAGCCAAGCACCAATGGTAACTACTTCTCCTTCATGTTTCTTAACTTCAGATATTGTTGTTTTCAAAATCATTACCTCCATCTAACTACTATTAAGATTGATGATTTGATACAAAACGTTTTATTCGTTTTGCTGCTTCTGTTAACGCTTCGATTGATGTTGCATACGATAACCGAACATTATTTGATGCGCCAAAGCCAGAACCTGGAACTAAGGCAACTTTTTCTTCTTCTAGAATTGCTTTCACCCAATCATCAACATTTGAAAATCCGTTTGCATTAACAGCTTCTGTTACATTTGGGAATAGATAAAAAGCACCTTTTGGTTTTTCACAGGTGATACCAGGTACATCAATAATTAAATCATATAATGTATCCAGTCGTTTAGAAAAATCGTTTCGCATTTCAATTGTTGGGTCTTCCTCAGCTTGATAGGCGGCTAAGGCAGCATATTGTGCTATCGTTGTTGGATTAGAAGTTGAATGGGAAGCTAAGTTGGTCATTGCCTTAATAATTTCTTGATTACCAGCAGCATAACCAATTCGCCAACCAGTCATAGCATGTGACTTAGATACCCCATTAATAATAACCGTTTGCTCTTTTAGTTCTGGTGAAATTTGAGCAATGGAAATATGTTTATCGTTCGTATAGATCAGTTTTTCGTATATTTCATCTGACACAATGATAGTGTCATGTTTTAAGCAAATCTTCCCAAGTTCCTCTAATTCTTCTTTTGAATACATCATTCCTGTTGGATTACTTGGTGAGTTAATAATAACTGCTTTGGTCTTTGAAGTAATTGCTGCCTCCAATTGAGCTGGTGTTAGTTTAAAGCTATTTTGCTCTTTTGCTTCAACAAATACAGGATTTCCTCCTGCTAACTTAATCTGTTCAGGATAGCTAACCCAGTATGGTGTAGGAACAATGACTTCATCTCCCTCATTTAAAAGGACTTGAAATAAGGTAAATAAGGCATGCTTAGCACCTGTAGTAACAACAATTTCCTCTGGGGTAAACGTTAAGTTGTTATCACGCTTAAACTTATCAACAATTGTCTCCCGTAATGGAACTATTCCTCCTGCAGCTGTATATTTAGTCATTCCTTCATCCATAGCTTTTTTTGCTGCTTTTAGAATATACTCAGGCGTATTAAAATCTGGCTCACCAGCACCTAACCCAATAACATCATGACCTTGTTCTTTCAATTGCTTTGCTTTAGCAGTAATTGCTAACGTGGAGGATGGCGTAAGCGTTTTTACCCGATTTGCTAATTCCATTATTTTCATCCTTTCTATTCAAAAGTTTGTTTGAAGCGTAACTGTTCATATTGAGAGCCATCGTACATGGATATATAATCCAATACATACCGGTCTTTCTCATCTCTATATGTTAATTCCCATAGAGGCCTTTCATTTATCATCGCTGGGCTTATCTTTATGAATTCACACTCATCACAAGTTTGACTCCATTCATCTACCGCTTGCTTTTCTGATATAATTTCATCTTGATCAATTAGTACTATATCTTTTTGATCATTGTCTAGATTCAGAAATGCGATTTGTTCTTGAGTATCGTCTGTACTTCCAAATAAAATATGGTAAGCTTCTTTTCCTTGAAAATTTTTAATGGTATCAATTTGCTGGAGGGTTGTTTCACGAATCACTATTTCCTCTGAATTAGAAAAACCTGTTGTACGTTGTTCCTGGACAATCTGATATAAATAATAGCTGTACACCAATAATGCAATCATACAAATAGTGATTACGGCTATACTCCATTTCAACCACGTTGGAAATAAATTTAATTTTTTCATCATAACCTCGATTTAGGTGGGATCCTTGACTTCACATTTTAAAAACTTATATGTATTTACCTGTTGTCTCAGTGTGATTGAAAGGCTCATATCCATAAAATTCCCTCCATTTTAAAACCTGCTTTTTTTATCAAATATTGTTAGTCATAGGAACAGTGACAGTGTACAAAATAAAAATATCGTTGAAGTTAATGAAGCCCTTAAATTATAACACACTTTCTTATATGATTTGACAAGGAGTACGTGTATTAATTTCAACTGATAAATCAACCAGCCCATACCATTTTAACACTGATGCAACAATCTTGCATCAGTGTTATTACATAAATAACCCCTTAAGGTCACATGTTAAAACCATTTTGTTGCTTTCTCCATTAGCTGGCCTGTTGTGTCGAATGTTGTTGGTACAAATGGAATGGAATCTGTAAAATATTTACCGTAACGAGCTTGAATTATTCTTGCATCACACACAAAGATAATTCCTCTGTCACTCGAGGAACGAATTAAACGTCCAAATCCTTGTTTAAAACGAATTACTGCATTTGGTAACGCTAAGTCCATAAAGGCATTTTTACCTTGTTCTTTTAGATTTTCTGCTTTTGCCTCATAAATTGGATGATTAGGTGGTTGAAATGGCAACCGTACAATCATTAAACACGATAAATCGTCACCTGGAATATCGACCCCTTCCCAAAATGAACTTGTCCCTAATAAAATAGCTTTATCAAAAGATTGAAAGTTCTTCTTAAGCCTTGTACGACTTCCACTTGAAATACCTTGTGCAATTAACATAAAGTCCTCTATTTCCATCATCTCTCGTAATAGGCTATAGCATTTACGAAGCATTTCATACGACGTAAATAAAACAAGCATCCTTCCATTGGTAATATTGGCTAAAGAAAGGATTGATTCACATGTTGCATAAATAAATGCATCAATATTACCGTGTTTGATTGATGGAAAGTCATTCGGTATTAGCAATTGAACTTGGTTTTCATAAGAAAATGGTGATGGAATTGTCTTTGTTATAACTTGTTCTTTTTCTAACCCTAAACGGTCCAGCATAAATGAATAGGAATTCTTCATCGTTAACGTTGCACTTGTTAGAACAATACTTTTTTTAGCTCCGAAGAAGTCATCCCCTAAAAAGGATGCTATTTCAGTTGGTTCACTGTAAATTTGGACTGTATTTTTAGAGCCGTGAACATCAACTTCTATCCAATTTACCTCTTTATTCGAGTCCTCCATTAAAAAGATGTGTTCACTTTGATCAATGATGGCTTGCAATTGTTCTATATAAGAAAGGACTTCTTCCCTACTATTTTTTTCAATTTGACCTTGATCAACAACGGATTGCTTTAGTTGTGCCAGTATGTGAATGAGATCTCGTAGTAAAAAAATGAATCGATTCACCATTTCTTTAATTGTTTCCCATATTCTCGGGTCCTCTTCACTTCTCATAAAGCGATATTGGATACGGCCAACATCACTTATTGCTTTTTCCGATTTTCGTTGGATTACATACGAGAAAAGCATCTGGAATAAGTCATCTAATTCATATTTAACATTGCCATATCGTTCATTCCATTTAGACATTATATTGTTCTCTAATGAAACAGCGTGATCTCTGATAAATTTTCCTAACCAACCATTCTCTTCAACTGTACCAATTTGATTCAGAACATATTGGATAGACATATAATCTAACTTTAACCCATAATGTTTGGACGCTGTCTCTTCTAAATGATGTGCTTCATCAATAATTGCCATATCATAGGTTGGCAGAAATTGATAATCATTAAAAATATCTGTACATAGTAATGCATGATTCGTAATGATCAAATGTGCCCTTTGAGCTTTATTTTTCGCCTTTTGATAATAGGAATGATAAAACCATGGTGACTGGGGATCAATTGCTCCCTCTGCATCAGAAGATATTTTTTTATAAAAAAGATACCCGCTAGAAGGTAATTGAATCTCATCAATATCTCCCGTTTCTGTTTCTGATAACCATACTAAAATCATTGCTTTTGTTAAGGTAATATCATAATTGTCTTGTTCCGAGTTGCTCAGTTCGTGTGCAAATTTCTCTAAACTAATATAATGTTGTCTTCCTTTTAATAAGGCAACATTAAATGGGAATGGAACGACTTTTTGGATAAAGGGGATCTCTTCTTCTAATAGCTGAGATTGTAGCTGGGTTGTATACGTACTTATGATTATTCGTTTATTCAACCGAACGGCTTCATAAATTGTAGTAAGTAAATATGCCACCGATTTCCCAGTACCTGTCTCTGCTTCAATTAAGGCATGTTTGCCTCCTGTGAATGCATCATAAATCACTTCCGACATTTCCCGTTGACCTGCTCTCCGCTCATAATGCGCCATTTGCTGGTGCATTCTCCCATTTATTTCATACAAATCATCTAGATATTCACCAAAGGAAATAGAGAGTGTCTTTTTGTCCGTTGTATCGTCGGGTATCTTTTTAAAAGCAAGCCCTTGAAATGTTTCTATATCTGTCCGTTCTTGTATCGAAAAAGCCAATTCATCCGATCTATCTTTTAGCAACTGATACAGATCTGATTTAAGTCTAGGTTCCAATGTTAACAGATGTTCAATCGTTTCTGCTGGTAACTTTTCTATTTTTTGTAACATCTTCAAGAATAAGTCTGCTGTTACATAAGCATCTGACAATGCTCGATGAGGATCATCATGCTGAATTTGTAAGTATTCTGCTAATTGACCTAATTTAAATCCCGGAGCCTGCGGATATAACACACGCGCTAGTTCAACAGTGTCCATAACAGGGTTTGTTACTCTATTTTCCCCAATTGCTGCAAGCTCTTCATTTAAAAATCCAACATCAAATGGGACATTGTGTGCGATAATGTAACAACCTTCTATCATATTCGTGATATCTGATGCAACCTCTTCAAAACGAGGTGCTTGATATACATCATCATCATGAATACCGGTTAATTTAGAGATGAACGATGGTATTGGTTGGTTAGGGTTCAGTAAGGTGGAAAACTCATCAGAGATTTTATTATTTTTAATAGTAACAATTCCTACTTCAATTATTTTATCTTTATTTGCTGCAGCATGTCCTGTTGTTTCAAGATCAATGATAGCATATTTGTTCATTCGTCCCACCATACCCTTTATCATTACTGTTACTTAGAAATATATTACCATTCAATTTCCGCTGAATAGAGTTTTATTTGTTCCCCTTCTTTTTCGGCTAATAAAGCACCATCTTCGGCAATTCCCAGTATGGAGCCATACCAGCGATCTTTCATTGTATTAATCCAGACAGATTCTCCTAGTTTATACCCATAGTTTTCCCACTTCTCTTTCACAACTGGAAAACCTTGATCAAGATATACCTGGTAGGCAGATTCAAATGTCAGTAAAATGTTTTGAATCATATCCCGAATATCCCAATCTCGATCTGATTCTAATCTTAGGGATGTCGCTTTTCCTTTTAGATCCTTTGGTATATCTTGTTCTGTATGGTTTACATTTATCCCTATACCAATCACAACATATTGTATTTGGTCTTGTTCTGCTTGCATCTCAGTTAAAATACCTGCAACCTTTTTATGATTAATGAAAATATCATTAGGCCATTTGATTGCAGGATTTAATGGTGTAACTTTCGCTAATACATCACATAGAACGGTAGCAGTCAATAATGTAAGCTGTGGGGCAAGATGTGGTAATAACCTAGGTCTTAATACTAAACTCATCCAGATCCCTTTACCATTTGTTGAATGCCACGTTCTGTTCAGTCTTCCCTTCCCCATCGTTTGTTCATCTGCAATAATGACAGTACCATGTTCTGTATCGTCACTTGCAAGCTGTTTAGCAAGTATTTGTGTGGAAGGAATTGATTCCTTATGATAAATTGTTTTCCCAAGCCAGTTAGTATTTAGTCCCCATTTAATTGTGTTTGAACTTAGCTTCTCAGGATAGGCAATAATCCGATATCCCTTATTGGACACACCTTCAATGGTATACCCATCTTTCTCTAGCTCTTTCATATGTTTCCATACAGCACTCCGAGAGATTGCTAGTTCTTTTGATAATTGCTGACCAGATATATATGTACTGTCATTATTCGCTAATATCTGTATTAATTTATTTCGGGTGGATTCCATCTTATCCACTCCCTTAGCTCTTGTTTTGAATTGATAACATTACCCATTACCACTTCTTTTTCCATTTGATTCAACAAGTTTCGAATCCAAGGTCCTTTTTCTTTTTCTGGAAAAAGCTGTTGGATTTCTAAACCATTTATCGCTAACTCATTTCTAGATTGAATCGGTAGTTGTTGTGCTTCTTCATGGATCTCTTCAACAGTTAAAGAATTTTCCCATAAACTATTTGTTAAACGGATAAATCCAGCATAATACGCTTTTGGTAAACGATAAAGAAGCCAGGAATTAAGCCCAGTGGTTTCAAAATATGTAAGTGCCTCTACAAGTTCCATAGCTTCTTGTTTATTCCGCTTTGAAGCCTTCCATTCTTTAATCCAAGTTTTAATCGGAACCGTCTTTTCAATGTAATGTAATAATGCAATAATCTCACCGAATGATTGTAATGGCACTAGGCTTGAAGGAATTTGCTTGATTATGCTTGGATGCTCTTGAATTACTGGTAAATAATGGTGTACACCTGTTTTTTTTATATAGGTAAAACCGCGTAATACATCGCCTCCAGCAAATAGCTTAATTATTTCTGTCGTAATCCGTTCAACGGCTATTGTTCTAATTTGAGGAGCTACTTGAACCATTGCTGCCAACGTTTTTTCTTCAATAACAAAGGACAATTGGCTAGCAAATCGTAAAGCCCGAATAATACGTAATGGGTCTTCTGTAAACCGTTCATGACCATTTCCAACCGTACGAATGAGTTGTTGCTGCAAATCTTTTTTTCCATTAAATAAATCTAAGATCTTACCATGCTTATCCATTGCTAATGCATTAATAGTGAAATCTCTTCGTTGTAAATCTTGATCGATCGATGAAATGAATTGAACATGATCAGGGTGTCGTTGATCTGAGTAGTCACCGTCTACACGATAGGTGGTGACTTCGTATGATTCACCCTTCAAACGTACAATGACTGTCCCATGTTCAATTCCAACTGGGATAACATCATCAAAAATAGATTGTATCGTATGAGGCTTTGCTGATGTAGCTATATCGATGTCCCCAATTTTTTTATCTAATAAAGAATCACGGACACAACCGCCTACGAAAAAAGCCTCATAGCCATGTTCTTCAATTTGTTCAATTATGTTAATTGCATCTTTAAAGGGTGCTTCCATGATGCTATTCACCTAATTTCGATGTTGATAACTTTAAAGCTTCTTCATACACATTTATATATTGTTGAACGATTTCCTGCGAGTTAAAGTTTGTTCTAGCATGATGAAGTGCATTCTTTCCAAATGCTTGTAATAGCTCATCCTCTTTTAACAATTGAATTGCATAGCTAGCTGCTTGATCTATGTCTCCTAACTCAACAATATATCCCGTTTCCCCATGACGAATAACTTCTGGAATTCCACCGATATTCGTACCAATACATGGTACTTCACACGACATCGCTTCTAAAAGGACAAGACCAAAGCTCTCCTTTTCTGACATTAGTAATTTTAAATCAGATATGGATAATAGATCTCGAATATTTTTCTGTTTCCCTAAAAATAAAACATGGTCCTGTAATCCTAGATCTTTAACATACTGGGAAAGATCCGAGTATTCTGGTCCATCACCTATTAACAATAATTTTACTTTTACTTTTTGGCGTATTTTTTGAAAGGTATTAATAATATCATGAATTCGCTTCACCTTGCGAAAATTTGATATATGGATCATGACCTTCTCATCTTGTTCAATACCATATTGCTGTTTGATAGAAGGTAATTCCTTTTTCATATACTCAGCTTCATTCACAAAGTTATAAACCACTTTTATATCCTTTTGTACGTGTAACATTTCTTTTGTTTGACTTACTAAGCTTTTGGATACAGCCGTAACTACATCTGATTTTTCAATTCCGTGTTTAATCATCTTTTTAAATGTTTTATCAATACCTAGCACTGTGATATCTGTACCATGTAAAGTGGTTACAATTTTGACATCATGTTCTGCAATATCTTTAGCTAATATAGCACATATTGCATGTGGCATTGCATAGTGAACATGTAAGACATCAAGCTGTTCACGATCAATTACTTCAGCCATTTTGGTAGCTAAGGCTAAATCATACGGTGGATACTGGAATACGGGATAATGGTTAAGCTCTACTTCATGATAAAAAATAGTTGGATGAACACGATTTAGACGAAACGGCAAGCTGGATGTAATAAAATGGATTTCATGTCCTTGATCAGCTAATAACATCCCAAGCTCTGTTGCGATAACACCAGACCCTCCTACAGTTGGATAACAAGTTATTCCTATCTTCATTCTTCCACAAATCCCTTTTCAGAATGTTTTTTAACAATATCGCTACGCTCAATCGAATACATCAATATTTCGGCTATGGTTATATTGGTCGCTAATGGGATAGCATGTACATCACATAATCGCATCAGTGCACTCACATCGGGTTCATGTGGTTGTGCAGTAAGTGGGTCCCGTAAAAAAATAACAACATCCATCTCATGATTGGCTATCATAGCACCTATTTGTTGGTCACCGCCTTGAGGGCCTGACTGAAAACGATGAATGGATAATTTAGTTTTTTCAGCAATTACTTTACCTGTTGTACCAGTAGCATACAATTCATGCTTTTTTAACACCTTTTTATTCGCATCACTAAACCGTATAATATCGTCTTTTTTCTTATCATGAGCTATTAATGCAATTTTCATAAAAAACCACCTAATCTAATATATTTTCAAGTCCATAAATCAGCTCGTCTAAATCCATAACCTGTTTAATCGCAAATTTTATCCCATCCATAAAGGATTGTCTATTTAGTGAATCGTGCTTAATGGATAAGGTTTGTCCTGCACCACCAAATATAACCTCCTGATGTGCAACAAGCCCTGGTAATCGTACACTATGAATTCGCATATTATCTACGTTAGCACCTCGTGCTCCTTCGATTGTTTCTTTCTCATCAGGGTGTCCTTGTACTTTATTTGTTCTTGTTTCCTTAATTAACTCCGCAGTTTTTACTGCAGTACCAGATGGTGCGTCTAATTTTTGATCATGATGCTTTTCAATAATTTCAACATCCGGTAAGTATTTTGCAGCCATTTTTGCAAATTGCATCATTAATACGGCGCCAATTGCAAAATTTGGTGCAATAATACCGCCTAATTGTTTAGATTTTGTAAGTGTTTTTAACTCTTCTACTTGTTCACTTGTAAAACCAGACGTACCAACTACTGGTCGTATGTTATATTGGATTGCTAATTTTGTATGTAAAAAACCACTTTCAGGAATGGTTAAATCTACGAAAGCATCCGCTTTAATTGTACGAAAACATTCATCAGGGTCTTCAAAAATCGGGACATCTATATCAATTAGCTTATTAATATCTTTTAAGCTCTTCCCATTATGTTTTCGATCAACACAAGCCATTAATTCAAATGTTTCCTCCTCTTTTATCATCTGAATAGCTTCAGACCCCATTTTCCCACGTGGTCCTGCTACGATAATTTTAATTGTCATTGTTGCAGCCTCCTAGTATGTCTTGTGATTTATTTGGTTAATCTTTTTTCGTCCATCTGTCTTTATCCCTTGTTTCTATTTTTGACATAGACTGTTCAAATGCATCAGAAAGGTCAATTTGAAGGGAATTTGCAAAACAGGTTAAAACAAATAAAATATCTCCTAGTTCTTCTTCGACAGTGTTTGGCTTTTCTGTTTCTTTTTTAGGTTTTTCACCATAATAATGATTTACTTCTCGAGCCATTTCCCCTACTTCTTCTGATAACCTGGCCATTAGACTTAATGGCGAAAAATACCCTTCCTTAAATTGTGATATGTAGGAATCCACACGATTTTGGATGTCATGTGTATTATATAAAGGTTTATCTGTAGCCATTTTAAAGCTCCTTTTACTTTTTCTTCTTTCATGTTAGCTAAAAGAAAATGGTTTGACAAATTATTTATCCTATCCTGAAGTGAAAATGAAAAAGAATTGTTTGATAGGATTATATTGGCTATACTAGTAAAAGCTGGCGAAAAGAGTTGAATGAATGGGGGTATTTCATATGTTTCGTAGGATAAAATTTAAAAATATCTTTTTTATTTTGATGGGCTCCGCTATATTTTCATTTGGCATTGTTCATTTTAACATGCAGAATAACCTCGGTGAAGGCGGTTTTACTGGTATTACACTACTTTTATACTTTTTATGGCATTGGGATCCAGCTATCACAAATATTATTTTAAACATACCAGTATTTTTTATTGGCTGGAAATTTCTTGGGCGAACAACATTTATTTATACGGTAATTGGAACATTTGCTGTTTCTGTATTTTTATATATCTTCCAAATAAATCCCTTCCCAACTAACCTGCAAAGTGACATGACGCTTGCAGCACTATTCGCAGGGGTATTTATCGGTGTTGGACTTGGAATTATTTTTCGGTTTGGTGGTACTACTGGAGGAGTTGACATTATTGCCAGACTGGTTCATAAGTATGTTGGATGGAGTATGGGTAAAACCATGTTTTTATTTGATTTTATCGTTATAACAACCTCTGTCTTTACAATATTAGAATATGTGGAAGGCATGTACACCTTAGTAGCTGTCTATATTGCAGCCCGTGTGATTGATTTTATTCAGGAAGGTGCATATGCTGCACGTGGGGCTATAATCATTTCTGGAAAAAGTGAAGAAATTGCCCAAATTATTAATAAAGAGATGGACCGTGGGGTAACGGTTCTAGAAGGACGGGGAAGCTTCACTGGTGAGAAACGTGATGTTCTTTATTGTATCGTCGGTAGAAATGAAATTGTCCGTCTAAAATCAATCATTACGAACATGGATCCCAATGCGTTTGTTACAATCAGTTCCGTGCATGATGTGGTAGGTGAAGGCTTCACATTAGACGAAAATAAAAATCCCATCCAGGATTAAAAAAAACGGGGTGACAACTAAAATAGTTGCACCCTGTTTTCGATTAGCTATTTAGTCATTGTTTGCAGCAACATACATTAAAATGAAACGAACTAATTCCGCAACTGCTACTAATGCAGCAGCAACATAGGTTAACGCAGCAGCATTCAATACTTTTTTCGTCTCACGTTCTTCATTATTGCGAATAGTTCCAGTCGAGACTAATTGTGCCATCGCTCGATTAGAAGCATTAAATTCAACAGGTAACGTCACCAGCTGGAATAACACCGCCGCTGACATAAAGACGATCCCAAATAGTACGAGATTCATCATACCAAAAATAATACCTGCAAATATTAAAAAGAATGACATGTTTGAACCTAAGTTCGCGATGGGCACTAATGCATGACGAAAACGCAAAAATGCATATGCTTCCGCATCCTGAATAGCATGTCCTACTTCATGGGCCGCAATAGCTGATGCTGCCATAGAGTGGCCATGATAATTTTCACTGGATAATCGAACAACTTTTTTTCTTGGATCATAGTGATCAGATAGTTTTCCTCTTGTCTCTTCTATATGAACATCGAACAATCCGTTATCATCCAAAATTTTTCGAGCTACTTGAGCACCTGTCATAGCGGATGATGTTGCGACTCTCGAATATTTTTTATACGTGCTTTTTACTTTCGACTGTGCCCATAACGGGATAATTAGTAATAGGGCAATATAAATAAGATAACCACCAAGCGACATGTGCATTCCTCCATTGATTACATAATCTTTCTAAGGTCAATTTTAGTCAAAAATGTGATTTTAGTCAACTAAATTGAATCTTTTTTTGCTTTTCTGTTTTGTTCCCCTTTATATTTTCTCCAACCAACATAAGATAATGTAACTGCAATAGATCCACCTACAATAATTACCAGCCAATAAAAAGGAACCATATCATTATTCTTTTTAGATGAAGGATTCTCCACAACAGGTGTATTGTTTTCCGCTAATACACTGTTATCCATGTCAATAAAAAAGAAAATGCCTATGAGTACTATTGCAAAAAGTATACTATTCTGTTTCATTTAGGATCACCTCACATACACCTTCTACTTTCATATGTATGTGGAGATAACAAGATATATAACAAGGATTAAATACTAACGCGATTTCGCTTATTGGAAATTGTTAACATATATGCTACCCATATCGTAATAATACTAAGCCAGAACGTAAAATATCCTATTTCATTCATATACGTAGTGAGGGAGCCGTAAGTAGGCATCATACCAAACACATAGTCAATGATATCGTTATGTAATATCCAAATTGAAGCAATCGCAAAATGTTTTAATTTGATTTTATAAAACGGCGCATATAATAATGCTTGAACAGCCATTGCACCATGAGACGCTATAAGCATATATCCTTGCCAACTTAAGGTGCCATTTACTTGTAATGTTAAAATATTCATGACTACTGCCCAAACCCCATACTTAAATAAGGACATTAAAGCTAGTGCTTCGATATATGGAACATGCCTCCCAAAAAGAAAGAACAGTAAAAAGATGGTAAAAAATAAACTAGCTGTTGGGCTATCTGGAACGAATGGTATAAATAAAGTAGGAGTATTAGCTAATTGATAACCATACCAATCATAGCCATAAAGCGTACCAAAAAAATTGACAATGAATAGTAATATCAAAAACCGTTTATCTAGCAATATGTATCGAAGCATGTATTTCCTCCTCCATTACCAAAATGAAAAGTTTAGAAAAACTCGCATTCGCTCGTCCTTTAGCGAACGTGTTTAGTTTTTCTTATACTTAGTACATTAAAATTTTAGCAACATCGATTCCACTTCTTAGCTAAAATTTTAGACTTTCCTAACGTGGAAAAAAAAAGCTAGAAGTGCCTTGATCACCCCCGATTAGAAAGCTTGGCTTGTCCCCAAGTGGCGAAAGCCTTAGTTGCACTTATGCAGTAGTTTCTTATCTGCCAAGCATAAGCCAAGCCTCGTCGTGGCGCTTTTTGCGCGTATTGAGGATTGACTTATGACCTCGAGGGGGTAGGCACTGGCCGATGAAAACTCAGGCGTCCTGTTGCTTCATCGGCACTAGGACGTCAATCACTCTCACTGGCTAAATTCGTCACGTCCTGTGACAACGCCAGCACTAGGACGTCCTGTCCGTCGAAGCTGGACGTGGCCTTTTCTATTAAGGTAGTAATAATGCAGCCAACTTTTCTCAGAAAAAAACAACACCTTCACCATTTGTAATGGCAAAGGTGTTTTCCTTTTTTATTATTCCTCATTTACGGACATAATAAATTCAACTAACTGATCCAGTTCTTCGTCTGATCCAGTGAATTGGTCTGCAGGCATCGAACCTACCCCATCTGTTGCAATGGTTGCAATTTCTTCGGCAGATCGGTCAATCCCGATAAGCGATGGTCCTGCCCCTCCACCTGAAAGGTCATCTCCATGACATGAAAGACAATTACTTTCATAAATGGCAAAACCAGGATCCTCTGTATCAATGTTTACTTGTTCATCTGGGTGAATTGGTTTATTCTGTTCTGCACGTGTTTCCCAGTCCACATGAGCAGCAGATTCATAGGTTAACCATATAACGGATGTAACAGCTAGTAACATCATACCAACTGCAATAGGTCTTTGATATGGCCTTCTTCCTGGACCATTATCTAAAAATGGAGCTAGTAATAATGCACCAAATGCAAGTCCTGGAATAACAATGATACCCATTAATGTATATGGTCCACTAGCAAAGTCATACTTTAAAAGTTCATATAAGAACAGGAAATACCAGTCTGGCAGTGGTACATAGGCTGCATCAGTTGGGTCGGCAACACCTTCTAATGGTGAAGGATGCGCAAGTGTCAAGCTTAAAAACCCTACTAAAAAGACAGAACCTACTAACCATTCTTTTAACAAGAAATTCGGCCAAAACGCTTCCGTTCTGCCAGGATATTCCGAATAGTCTTTTGGTATATTATGTTTTCGTTCGGCAGAGATACGTGAATCTCCGACGAATTTCATTCCTTTACCCCTATGCACAGCTATCCCTCCTTTTTATAGTGGTCCAGCAATACCTTGTCTACGTATTAACAAAAAGTGTACTGCCAATAAGGCAAATAATGCTGCTGGTAAGAAGAAAACGTGAATTGCAAAGAATCGAGTTAGTGTCTGTGCACCAACAATATTTTCATCACCAGCTAATAATGTTTTTATTTCTGGTCCTATTAACGGAACTTGTTCAGCAATCTCAATACCTACTTGTGTTGCAAAGTAAGCTTTATTATCCCAAGGTAATAAGTACCCAGTGAAACCAAGACCTAGCATAATAAAGAAGATCAATACACCGACCATCCAGTTTAATTCACGTGGTTTCTTATACGCACCTTGGAAAAATACACGCAATGTATGTAAGAATAACATGACAATAACAACACTTGCGCCCCAGTGATGCATTCCTCGTACGATTTGTGCATGTGCTACTTCTGTCTGCAAGTAATAGACAGACTTCCAAGCATTTTCAATATCTGGAACGTAGTACATTGTTAAAAACATACCAGAAAGAATTTGGATGACCACAACGAAAAATGTTAAACCACCAAAGCAATATACAAAAGCTGAGAAATGGTGAGCGGGGTTAACATGTTCTGGTACTTCATGATCCGCAATATCGCGCCATATAGGCGTAACATCTACGCGTTCATCAATCCAATCATAAATTTTCTGTAGCATATTCTATTACGCCTCCCCTCTTGGTTTTGCCATACCTAGGAATAACATACCGTTTTCTACTTTTTGCTCATACTCGTCTAATGGCTCTAATGGTGGTGTGTTAGGCACATTAGTACCATCTTTGTAATAGCGTCCATCATGGCATGGGCAGAAAAATTCATTTGGATAATCTTCACTACCTTCCCAAGATACGACACAACCAAGGTGCTTACAAATTGGGGAAAGTGCTTTAATATTATCGTTTTCATCTTTGAAAACCCATGCAGATCTACTTACCTCAGATTCATACCAACCATCAACCTGTTCAACCAGCCAGTCGACTCGCTGTGGTTCTGTTGTAATGTCTTCAACAGCTAGTCCAACATTTACAAAGTCACCTGCAGCAGATGGTTTCAAAACTGGATCTACCGCCATTCTTAACATAGGAGCAAGCATTCCTGCTGCCATGAAACCACCTACACCTGTAAGTGTATAATTCAAAAATTGTCGACGGGATACTTGCTGTTTCTTTTCACTCATGATTTTCCCCCCTCTATAGATTAATCACGGACAAAATTTTACTATCAGATTACTAGGACATTACCATGATAGCGCAAACTATTTGTCGGGTCAATAAATTACACTATTTGTTAACAAAACTTTCTTATATAGGTATTCAAACCATTATATTACCAATAAGATCGTATTAAATCCACTACTTCACTAACTTGATCACGTATAAAGGAATGCATCTCTTTAGATTGAAAATCACCTGAGTGCATACTCGGAAACCATAGTAATGTCCCTTCTAACTCATTTTCATACTTTTTCCAGCTAGAATCAAACGTAATAAAAAATGTTTGCTGAAAAGGTTGTGTTTCTGCATCGTGAACCCATTCGTTAATACGAGAAATCTCATCCTGCTTATTGGTGTTCTTCAAATAATGGTAAGTAGGGATCAACATAACTCTACCTGTCAACTCTGTTTCTATCTCCTTTGTGAAAACGGATAACACTTCACGTTGAAATGCATTTTTTCCTAAGTCATTATCTTTGGATAAGTGGTATGGAGATAATGGCATGATAATCGTATCCACGTATTCCTTTGCGTTTATGTATTGCTGTAAGTCCTTTTTTATCCATTTCATAGGAAACCAACCTTTCTTATAGTGTGCTCATATAGACTTTATTTATGAGTCAATCATGCTTAAATCTTATCTTAATCGCACAAAAAAAATCAACCTATTGCAAAGCAAATAGGTTAATGATGATAGTCTTCTTCCATTCTATGTAGCTCTTTTACAAGCTGTTGAAACGTTTCCTGATCTCTTTTATCTAGTGATTGATCAATCGCTTTTATAAGTTTTTGTTTCCTATTTTGATATAAGGACCATTTTAAAAATTTCTCGGCTAGATCTTTATCTTTTTGTGTAATAAAGTATTCATCAGGTATAAATGGATTTTCTTCTAAGACCGCTGCATAGAATGTATTTTGATTTGCATTTTTAAAATTTAATTGAATATATAATGGCTCATCTTGATTCAAACGAATATCGTGAAACGACTTTTCCGCATCTGTCGTCACAAGCTGATTTTTATAAAATCGAAATGGTACTTCATCTGAGCAATGAGTTGTAATCATAATACCTCGCGGGCAAAATTTTACATCGTGTACAAAATGTACATTGTTTAAAATTTTACTGTGGTTCAGTAAATAATTTAGTATCCAAACACTTTCCCTTTTCTTTAATTGATAGTGATTTAAAAACCATTGAATAAATGTCTTTTTATCATGTACGGAAATAGGAGTATGCACGAAGAGTCTACCTCCTTATTAATCCAAAATTATAAGGCTTTATATATCGTTTGTCTGCTTCAAACGGACCAGAAATTCTTCAACTTCACTGTCTAATGGCTGATGTTTTAAGTACGATTCAAAAATTGGAATTGCAGCACGTATCCTCCCTTCTTCAGTTAAGAAATAGGCATATTCTTTTAGGAAATCACTATCTTGTTTAAGGCTATTATATGCTTCGTTATAGTGGTTTAATGCATCATTATAGGATTCAATTTCATTATATGCACGTGCTAATTCCCAATCATACAATCCATCATCAGCACCCATTGTTTTTATTTCATTTAAGAAGTTAATAATCTCTTCGTGGTTATCCTTTTTCTTACATAGTTCAATAAAAAAGAGGATAGCTTCCTTATAATCAGGATCTAGGGCAACAGCCTCTCGAATCCATTTTTCACTTTCTTCATCTTTATTCAATTGATGTGCAATAGATCCAGCATAAAAGTAAAGCTCTTTATTAAATTCATCCACTTTTAATCCTTTTTGAGCTACCTCATATGCTTTTTCTGGTAACTCCTCTTCCCCATATACTTTAGCCAATTCATGATATACCGTATGATAATATGGATCTATCTTGATGACCTGTTCCCAGGCTTTCACAGCTATATCATTCCGATTAGCCTGATGTGCAACAAATCCATATTTAAATAATGTATCTGGGTGTTCATTATCGATATCTTGATAAAGCTCGAGTGCTTTTTCATATTCTCCTATACCTGCATTCGCTTCAGCCAAGCGATCGTTAATCGATACATTAGCAATTTCCTTCGTGTAGATCGATACTTTTTCATAATAGGTGATCGCTTTTTTATAATCACCTGTAGAAAATAATAACTCACCTAAGGCAAAGTCAATAATTGGTTCGTTTGGATTATGGTTTTTCGCTGTAAGAAGCTTTTGTTCTGCTACCTCAAATAACCCTTCAGCTTGATACAAATCTGCTAGTTGAATTAAGGCCTGTACATATGCCTCATCATCTTCATCAATCTCATTTAAAATATCTATTGCAGCTTCATCATGCTCTAATTCTATATATATATCGGCTAGCATCACATTTAGTTCGCTCTCATTCGGATATTGTTGGCGTAATGTTTCTAATATATCACTTGCTTCCTGTAGATAACCCCATTGTACAAAAAGCTCTGCAATCGTATATTGTTCTTCTTCATTAGCTAATGGTAAGTAGTCCTCTAACATTTCCATTGCCTTATCTGATTGTTTTTGCTCCATTAGACGAACAGCTTCCATAATCGTTTCCATTCTAAACTTCCTTTCTAGTTCATACTCCTAGTTTGTCTCATCTTAACTAAAAGTGCCTGGATCTTCAAATAAGAAAACTTTCACCAATGCTAATTTCCGTACAATTAGTTGCGTATAATCTATATTATGCGTAATAACTGTTTAGCATAGCTTCGCTACGGAAAAACACTACGCTTTCCGCGGGGGAGTGGTGAGCCTCCTCGGGCTAGCGCCCTGTGGGGTCTCACCTATCTCCTACTTCCCGCAGGAGTCTTCGTGTTTTTCCTTCGCTGTTGTGTGCTGTCCTCTTTCTAATCATTGCTATTGCTAATGTACTAGTTGATTGGAGTGTAGGGCAGTCGACTCCTGCGTAAAAAACAACAGCTGAAGATCCCACAGGAAGCGGTTTTTGCTTCCGGTGTCTAGCTTCGACGGACAGGACGTCCTAGTGCCGATAGTCATAAGGACGCGGCGTTATCATCGGTCAGCACCTACCCACTCGAGGTCTTAAGTCAATCCTCTTTGTGGCAAAAAGCACCACGCCGAGGCTCGACTTAAGCTTGGCAGATAAGAAAAAATTTCTTACTGCATAAGTGCAACTAAGGCTTTCGCCACTTGGCGAAAAGCCAAGTTTTCTAATCGGGGGTAACCAAGGCGCTTCCGCTTTTCTATTGAGGAAGCTAAAAGCGTCTGTCCGCGGTAAAGTAGACACTGTGAAAACGTAAAGTTTGAACAGATGTCGTACTTATGCCCGTGGTGAAAGCGACTGTCCGTAGCGGAAATCAATAAGGAACTTTTACTGCGTATAATCCATCAACTACGCATTAGATTTTATATTTAAAAGAGCAACATTCTTTTAGAAAAGATCCTTCTCCAAACATCACAAACAGAAAAAAGAACCTACAATGGTAGATTCTAGTTTTTCTTAATTAGTTGATTCAAATCATCAAAAAACCGAGGATATGATATTGCGATAGACGATAGATCATCTACTACAACTGCCTCATCTGTGAGGAAAGAAGCAATAGCTGCCATCATCCCGATTCGATGATCGTGAAATGATTTGACCTGACCACCAATTAAATTTGTTTTCCCTTCGATAATCATTCCATCATCTGTTGCCGTAATGGATGCACCAATTGATGATAACCCTTCTACTACAGCTTGAATTCGATCTGTTTCTTTAACTCGTAATTCTTCTGCATCTCGTATGATTGTCGTTCCTTCTGCCTGTGTAGCTAAAAGTGCAATAATAGGCAATTCATCAATTAGCCGTGGAATCATATCACCTTCTATCGTAATACCACGTAGAGAACTTGCTGAGACAGTTACATCACCGACAGGTTCATGATTGACCGTATCTAAATAATCAATCTCAAGGTTTGCTCCCATTTGCTGGAGAATATCAATAATTCCTGACCTTGTATGATTCAATCCAACCTGCTTAATGGTTACATTACTATTTGGAATAGCCGCAGCTGCAGCTATAAAGAATGCTGCAGAAGATATATCTCCTGGGACCGTAATGGTTGAGGAATGCAGTTTTTCTGGAGGCGTGAGTGTGATCTCTCTATTATTCAACTTAATGTCTACACCAAAAGACTGAAGCATTTTTTCGGTATGATCCCTTGTTTGGACTGGTTCTCTTATGACCGTAACACCATTGGCATACAAAGCCGCCAGAAGTATTGCAGATTTCACTTGTGCACTTTTCACTGGGAGTGAATAATGGATAGCTTGTAAATCACCGCCACGAACAGAGAAAGGTAAATATTTCCCGTTTTTTCTACCATCAATCGAAACGCCCATTCTTTGAAGTGGAATTGCTACTCGATCCATTGGTCGATTTGTTAAAGATTCATCCCCATAAACAGTCGTGTGAAAGGTTTGTCCCCCTAAAACACCGAGCATTAATCTTGCTGTTGTGCCTGAATTGCCAAAGTACAGTGGTGAATTAGGCTCAACAAGTCCTTTCATCCCGCTACTGGATATTTTAAGATTTTGTCCCTGTTGAACGATGTTAACGCCAAGGTTACGGAATGCTTGAATCGTTCGCATACAATCTTCGCTTTGCAAAAAGTTCTCTACCATGGTTGTTCCTTCGGCTATGGAACCTAATATAATTGCACGATGTGAAATGGACTTATCTCCTGGGACTGTTAGAATGCCTTGTAGCGTTTTTCCGTTAAAGTGCAATGACCTTTTATCCATTCTAATCCCCCTTTTACGGCTTACGAATATAAGAACCTTGCTAAATGGCTTCTAAGCTCTTCATTAGAAAATTCTTTAACAACTGGCTTTGCAACATCCTTTAATAATACCATTTGTATATGCTGTTTTACTGTTTTTTTATCTGTCTGCATACTTTTGAGCAGCTCATCAATATTCATATTTGATATACAGAGAGGATACCCATTTACCTGCATCCATTCCTTTAGTTCCTGGTATGGTAGTTGTATAGAAAACGTATGTTCACTTACTCTGATTGCAAATAATAGTCCAATTGCTACTGCCTCGCCATGTGTTAATTGGCCATATCCGATATTTGCCTCTATTGCATGTGCAAGCGTATGGCCTAAATTTAAATATTTTCTAGTATTTTTTTCTGTTTCATCTTGTTGAACGATATCTGCTTTAATTTGTATTCCTTTCCTTATATGTTCGACTAAATCATCATTTGAAATAGAATCTAAATTTATTTGCAGAAGTTTATGCAAAAGCATTTCATCTGCTAATAGGGCTTCCTTCATGATTTCAGCATATCCCGATCTAAATTCTCGTTTACTTAATGTTTTTAAAACATCAATATCGTAAACTACACAAACTGGGGGATAGAATTGTCCAATCATGTTCTTACCAAGTTCATGATTAATCGCAACTTTTCCACCGACACTACTATCATGGGCTAGTATCGTTGTTGGGATCTGAATATAATCGATCCCACGCATATAAGTTGATGCCACAAAACCTGCCAAATCCCCAACGACTCCACCACCTAAGGCAATAATTAGTGAATTACGATCTAATCCAAATTGTATTGCCTTTGTATGTAATTCATAAAACCAGTGGATACTTTTCGATGTTTCTGAGGCAGGGACGATCGTTTGGTATACAGTGTACATTTCCAAGTCCCTTTTTACATCAGATAAATAAAGTGGTGCCACATTTTCATCTGTAATAATAAGAATAGAACTATAATCTTTGGTTAACCACTTATTTACAGAAAATCGATTTTTCCGTCCGACATGCACTTGATAGGTATGTGATTGGGCTTCAATATCAAGATGATACACTAAAACCACCTTGTTTCTTCACGATATTCAGCCATAGCTTTTTTTAGTTTAGGAAATTGATCATTTGGAAATTGTTCTAGTATTGCCTTTGCTAACTCAAAGGCAACAACATGCTCCATGACAACAGATGCTGCAGGTACTGCACAAGAATCAGAACGTTCGATACTTGCATGGAATACTTCCTTGGTTTCAATGTCGACGCTTTGAAGCGGCTTATATAAGGTTGGAATTGGCTTCATAACACCTTTTACAATAATTGGCATACCTGTGGTCATTCCACCCTCAAAGCCACCTAAACGATTTGTTTTGCGATAATAGCCACGATCTTTTGTCCATGCTATTTCATCATGAACCTCGCTTCCATTTTTTCGAGCGGCTTCAAAACCTAAACCAAATTCCACCCCTTTAAAGGCATTGATACTGACAACACTCCCTGCAATCCGTGCATCTAGCTTTCGATCATAATGTACATAAGAGCCAACACCAGGCGGCATGCCCTCTACAAACACCTCTACAATACCGCCTATGGAATCCCCATCTTTCTTCGCCTCATCAATTGCATTCATCATTTGTTGTTCAACTGATTCATCTAGTGTTCTTACAGGAGATTGTTCTGATCGGTGCTTTCGTTCTTCCATGGTAAGCGATGGGTTATCACCAGCGCGAATTCCTGCTATTTCTTTCACATAAGCAACAACTTCGATATCTAGTTCCTGAAGTAAAACTTTTGCCACAGCACCAGCTGCTACACGTGCAGCTGTTTCACGTGCTGAGGATCGTTCTAACACATTACGCATATCCCGATGGCCGTATTTCAAGGCACCATTTAAATCGGCATGTCCTGGCCTTGGACGTGATATGGTACGGCGGATTTTCCGATTTGGATCAATGGGGTCTTCTCCCATAATATCGGTCCAATGCTTAAAGTCATCATTATGAATAACTAATGATAAAGGAGACCCTAATGTATAGCCATGTCGTACGCCACTTGTTAGTTCAACAAGATCCTTCTCAATTTGCATTCGTTTTCCACGACCATAGCCTTTTTGTCTACGACGTAACGAATCATTTATTACGTCTTTTTCTAATGGCATATTCGCAGGGACCCCCTCTATAATCGTTGTCAATTGTTTTCCATGTGATTCACCTGCAGTTAAATAGCGCACAATGTATTCTTCCTTTCTGTACCCTGATCCTACTTTTTTTGGTAATAAAATGTATCTAAAAGAGAAAATCCATAGTTGGAAGGGTTAAAAATTTGTTCTGTACTGCCGACAAATAAAACACCATTTTGGTTTAAGGCTTTATTGAAATGATGATAGATCGTATCTTTTGCCGTATCTGTAAAGTATATTAATACATTACGACAAACGATGAGATCATTATTCTTTGGATAAGTATCGGATAATAAATTATGCTTTTTAAAAGTTATGTATTTTTTAATCTGTTGATCAATATAATAAATTCCATTTTTCTGATCAAAGTATTTATGTTTCATGTTATCTGGCAATGCTTTTAAAGCCTGTTCTTGATATATTCCTTGTTTCGCACGTTTTAATACGTTTTCATCGATATCTGTAGCCAAAATAGAAAATTTAATAGCTGGAAAATATTCCCGTAACATAATTGCAAGACTGTACGGCTCTTCTCCAGTAGAGCAGGCAGCACTCCAAATGGTTATGTCATTTTTATCTTTTGTTAATTCAGGAAAAGTAACGGTTTGTAATACTTCCCATCGTTTCGGATTTCGGTAAAATTCAGATACATTTATCGTAATTCGGTCCATAAACTCAGCTAGTAGCTGATTGTCCTTCTCCAGTGCCTTAAAGTAATCATGGAAATTGGTATACCCACGTTTATTACGGAGTGAAGTTAAGCGTCGTTTCATCTGTGCTTCTTTATAAAGCTTTAAATCAATACCTAATTTTTGATATATTCGATTGATGAATTGTTTGTATTCTTCTGACATTGTTTGCGCCTCTTTCAATTTAATCCATCTCTTATGTCATATGGTTTATCATGTAAAGAAAACCCCCGTATAAAACGGAGGTATTCACCTTTAGTAGATCCATTCATTGATTTGTTTAGTATAAGATAGAATTTCCTCTTTATCGAAAAATAAATTAATTTCTCGATCTGCACTTTCAGGAGAATCTGAACCATGAATTACATTTTTGCCTACTGTTAAACCAAAATCTCCACGGATTGTTCCTGGAGCTGCTTCTAATGGATTTGTTTTACCCATCATTTCTCTAGCAGTTTTAATAACTTCCTCGCCTTCCCATACCATTGCAAATACGGGGCCAGAAGTTATAAAATCTACTAATTCACCAAAAAATGGCTTGTCATGATGTTCTCCATAATGTGTTTTAGCTAATTCATCAGAAATATTCATTAATTTTGCTCCAACTAACTGAAAGCCTTTGCTTTCGAAGCGGCGAACAATGTCACCTACTAAATTACGTTGTACCCCATCTGGTTTTACCATTAAAAATGTTTTTTCCATGTCTCCACCTCTTTATTATGTCTTTTTATGTAACCGTTAAAATTTTAACAAACATTATAAAAAATGACAACGTTTCTATGACCTTCGTTTTCCGATATATTTTGCAATATCCTGTAATGTTTGTTTTGCCCTCCTATTTGGTAGCTTATCTAGCGCATGTAATGCTTTTTGTAAATAATGATCACTAAGATGATAGGACCGTTCGATTGCGTTTGTTTGCTTCAATTGTTTAATAATAACTTCCATATCCCGTTCATCAAAAGCATCTGGGTTTTTCAAAATGTCGCGAACCATCGATTGGAACGTAGTATTTTCCATCGCATATATAACAGGTAGTGTCACATTTCCTTGTAGTAAATCATTTCCTGCAGGTTTTCCAAGTTCCTTTGCTGTAGAAGTAAAATCAAGAATATCATCAATAATTTGATAGGACATTCCAATATAGTAACCATATTGATATAATTTCTTTGCTTCATAAGCAGGTAAATCAGCTACAATAGCTCCCAATTTACAACTTGTTGCAATTAATAGTGCTGTTTTACGTTTAATTCTTCGAAGGTATTGCCGTAAGCTTTGCTCCCAGTTATATTTATCTTTTATTTGTTCAATTTCCCCTAACACTAACTCAACCATGGTTTTTGATAATACACGATGTATTTCAACATTTTCAATAGAGGTAATATGTTCTAGTGCACTAGCAAGGATATAATCTCCTGTGTACATCGCAACACGGTTATCATAGATGTGTTTCACAGTAGGTTTACCACGCCGGAGATCAGCATCATCAATTACATCATCATGAACAAGAGATGCCATATGTATTAGTTCCAACGATACTGCTACCTTTTTTATCCGATCCATATCAAAATTTCCTAATTGACCTGATAACAAGACAAAAACAGGGCGAATTCGTTTTCCCCCTGCCCGTAATAATTGTGTTGAGGCTTCTCGTAATACAGGATGGTTGGCTTGTATAACGTTATCCAGAGCTTCTTCTATTTGATTTAAATCTTTTTTTAAGTATCCATATGTTTTCGCTAATTTCATGAAAGTCACCTTTTACCCAATACCATTTCAATTTAATCTATCATATGATGTGGTTGTTTATACCCCATATGCATGGCAGCTACCCCACCTGTATAGCTTTTCACTCTCACACTGGAAAAACCTGCTTCTAAGAACATCTTTTTTAATTCCCGTTTACCTGGAAAATCTTTTGCTGACTCATGTAGCCATGCATATTCCTGAAAACTTTTAGCAAACATTTTTCCAATAAGAGGCATGATAAACCGAAAATAAAAAAAATAAAGTTGACGATAACCGATTAAAGTTGGCTGTGATGTTTCCAAACATACCACTTTACCATCATCTTTTACAACACGGTATAATTCTTTTAAGACTTTCATATAGTCTGGCACATTTCGCAATCCAAAACCAATTGTTACATAATCGAATGTATTATCTTCAAAAGGCAGTTCCATTGCATTACCATGAATAAATGATAAATGGTCATAATCTAACGCTTTATTTTTTTCCTCCGCTACAGATAGCATGTTTTCACTAAAGTCTAGCCCAATCACTTTTCCGTTTGGACCAGTTGCCTCTGCTAAAGCAATCGACCAATCTCCTGTTCCACAACACACATCAAGAGCAGAGGTGCCTCTTTGGACATTCATTTGTTTCATTACATCTTTACGCCATGATTTATGACGCTGAAAAGAAATAATGGAATTCATGGAATCATATTTTTCATATATTTTTTCAAACACATGATGTACACGTTCTTCTTTTGATTGTTCTTTCATATCATCTTACCCTTCTTCCACAATAGAGGTTTTCGTGGTGGATCTGTGACGAAAAATAGACCCCATATTTTCTTTTACATATGGATCAAGCGTTGCCTGTTCTATTTTTATTTTAAGTTGTGATTGTTTTGTCTCTATTATTGATTCCAGCTTTTGAATGATGCTTATATCATTTTTATCTTGTAACAGATCTTTCCCTATATCCACTATAGTAGAAGAACCAGCTTCTTTTGCTATTGCTATTTCATCCTTTAACCTTCCAACTAGTAACCAGTCAGAAGCGATTGCACCAATACGAGTTTCTTGGACAAACTCCGCTACTCGCACCATTAAAGCTGATTCAATTTGTTTAACAAGTGAAATAGCATCATCTAACGAATTTGGTTCTCGATAGTATAATTGCATTTTATATTCATTTATTTCTTTAATAGTAGCGGCCAATTTTTTTATCATCTTGAAATCATCAATTTCCGATAACAAAAAGTAATAAAGCCCGCTGTAGTAATCACCTGCTAACACAGTAAGTTGTTTCGTTTCTTTTGATCCTTTGTGTTCATGTCGTTTATTAGTTTCTGGTACTAAATCATGTGTATCAAGTGCTATTTGTACTAACATGACAGTAACAAGATATTTTTTCTTTACCTTTTCAGATAAAATCGTTTCATTAAGAATACTGGATAAAATGAAAAGTTTGTTATGATCTATGACAGGTCTATCAATATATCGGTTTAAATAACAATGTTGGATTTTTGATTTGATTGTTTCTGTAATGGATTCTAGATCGAAACGTGAGGACTGCAAATTTATCACCTAAGCCTTTTCATCTTATCTTCTTCAATTTATGGTTATATTATAGCATATATTCCATACCTACATCATGAAGAAATTGTTGACTGTCGTTATTCATTTGTCATTTCACCGTGACTGGTTTGTATCTTCGCTTTTCCTCTTACTTTTACTGCAGAAGTATGCTCCGTAAATTGTGCAATCATCACTTCATTTTTATCCAGTTTTTCAGAATGGTGAAATCGCGTATCAGAGCCCCTAGTTAATCCAATAACATTCACACCATCTTCAAGAGCTTTAATCACAAAAAAATCTGTTCTATCACTCATGTGATAACCTCCTTATTTATTGTATGAAACTGATATGTTTGTAAATGGTAATAAGGATATTTCTTTTGGAAGGTTGTATGTGACATTTTTTCCATTTCACATATCAAGAAAAAAAGGGTACGTATGCACGCACCCTTTAGCCCTATGTAATCAATATTAGTTTACACTATCTTTTAGGGCTTTACCTGGTTTGAACGCAGGCACTTTACTTGCTGGAATTTCAATTTCTTCCCCAGTTTGTGGATTACGGCCTTTACGTGCTGAACGCTCACGTACTTCAAAGTTTCCAAATCCAATTAACTGAACTTTTTCACCGTTTTTAAGTGAATCCATGACAGATTCAAAAACTGCATCTACAGCTTTTGTAGCATCTTTTTTAGAAAGATCGCTTTTCTCAGCAACTGCATTTACTAAATCTGTTTTATTCATGACATTCACCTCCTCCCAACAAAATCTAAAGTCGGCATAGAACAAGAATGATATAGTATCATTTGTTCACCATTTCTGCAGCTTTTATACGTATCAGTCATCTATGTATAGGATGACAAGCCTTATATTAACTGAGATTGCAATAAAATTCAACAATAAGAGCCTAATTTATCGCGATTTATATCATTTTTTAGCAAATTCATCCGATTATTAGTCGAAAATCTTCCACTTAGTGGCTACATTAAAACCCACTTCAAAACAACCCTGAACAAAAGCGCAAGTGCCTTGATTACCCCCGATTAGAAAACTTGGCTTTTCGCCAAGTGGCGAAAGCCTTAGTTGCACTTATGCAGTAAGAAATTTTTGCTTATCTGCCAAGCATAAGCCAAGCCTTGACGTGGTGCTTTTGCGCGTAATGTGGATTGACTTATGACCTCGAGGGTGTAGACTCTGGCCGATGAAAACTCGTGCGTCCTTATCTCAATCGCTCGAAGCTAGACATCGCGAACAAAAGGCACTCGCTGTGGGGTCTTCAGACTGTTCCTTTTCCTGTAGGAGTCTCGCATTTTCAACAGCTTAGAATAACCTTCTGTTAAAGTGAGACAGAAAATCCACCAATAGCAAGGAGTTCTAAATTCTCCTTTTACAACAAGTCTTTATAAAATATTCTTTTACAAAATAAAATAGCAGCTTTAGTAAGCTGCTATAATATAATTGCAATTAGTCCGCCTGAACCTTCATTAATAATACGCTCAAGTGTATCTTTTAGCTTATATCGAGCATTTTCTGGCATTAACGAAATTTTTGCTTGAATTCCTTCCCGTACAATAGAACTCAATGATCTGCCAAATACATCTGACTCCCAAATGGATAATGGATCTTCTTCAAAGTCTTGCATTAAATACCTTACTAATTCCTCGCTTTGTTTCTCTGTTCCAATAATTGGCGCAAATTCAGATTCTACATTTACTTTTATCATATGGATAGAAGGGGCCACTGCCTTTAATTTAACCCCAAATCGAGACCCTTGTCGTATAATTTCTGGTTCATCTAATACCATATCTTGAAGAGTTGGTGCTGCAATGCCATAGCCAGTTTGTTTCACCATTTGTAAGGCACCAGCTACTTGATCATATTCACGCTTGGCATGTGCAAAATCCTGCATAAGCTCGAGTAGATGATCTTTACCTCTTATTTCCTCGCCTACAATTTCTTTCAAAATATCATCGTAAAGATAGTCAGGTGCATGTAAGTCAATTTCTGCTACACCGTCTCCCATCTCCATTCCGGCTAAATTGGCATGGTCTATATACTCGTAATCTCTAAAGTCATCCATAATATGATCTACATCTCTTAATCTTCTTATATTTTTGACGGTTGTTTGAATGGCTTCTTGATAATTTTTGCGCAACCAATGATCTTCTCGTAGTACCATAACCCAGCTAGGCAGATTGACATTGACCTCCAATACAGGGAATTCATATAATGCCTCTCGTAATACATTATGAACGTCATGCTCTGTCATCGATTCAATACTCATGGCCAGTACAGGTATGTCATACGTTTCCGTTAGCTCTTGACGAAGCATCTCTGTTTCATGACTTGTAGGATGTACTGAATTAATAACCATGATAAATGGTTTACCTACTTCTTTTAATTCTTCTATCACTCTTTCTTCTGCTTCCACATAGTCAGAACGAGGAATTTCCCCAATTGTTCCATCCGTTGTAACGACAACACCCATAGTTGAGTGTTCCTGAATTACCTTCCTCGTACCTATTTCTGCTGCATCATGAAATGGAATTGGATCTTCATACCATGGTGTATTAATCATCCGTGGACCATTTTCATCTTCAAAACCTTTGGCTCCCTCTACTGCATAACCTACACAATCCACTAAACGAACATTAACATCCAATCCATCCTCCACATTAACAGACACTGCTTGATTTGGAATAAATTTTGGTTCAGTCGTCATGATTGTCTTCCCTGCAGCACTTTGTGGTAGTTCATCGTGTGCACGTGCTCGTTCACTTTCTTCTTCAATGTTCGGTAAAACAACAGATTCCATAAACTTTTTAATAAATGTTGACTTACCTGTTCGTACTGCACCTACAATACCTAAATAAATATCTCCGTTCGTCCGCTTCGAAATATCTTTAAAGATATCAACTCTTTCCAAACGATCCCCTCCCGATCTCCTTTGCCATTTAATAGACATACTATAAATAATTGACATTACAAGTCTATGATGTTGTCCTATCACAATATGACTTATTTATGCGTAAAAGCATAAAAAGATTTGATCCTAAATTACACAAAGCGTGTACAGGAAACCTTAGCGGAAACAAAAAAATTCCCTTGAAACAATATATGTTTTAAGGGAATGTTTATGCTGAAATTTATTAATTTGCTCACAATATTATATTATAAATTAAGATCAAACACTGGTTCATTGTCGATAACGGTATATGGTAATGAATAGGCTGGAGCAAATGGTGTATGGTCTGTTAACAGAAACCGTATGTCATCACCTGTTTCATACAGATGATCATAATCCTGAAGAGCTTGATAAAGATCTATCCGATAATCCACATACAATTTACCAGATGTATCCATAACGATTGGTAGGTTTTCTTTCGTATATGGACTTTTTACGTATGGTTCAGAATCCAAACCGAGTTTTTCATAATCTAGTTTATAAACACCGTCTGCGATTTCCTCTCCATATGGAGGGTAAATATGTTCATCCCGATAAACCTGTAACTTGACGTTTACAGAGCGAATTTCTTCTGTGATGCGTAAATCAATCAATTTCACCTGTGGTTCATCCTCAGGTGTGACTAATATATATTGATAAACTCCTCCATTTTCAAAGGCATTTCCAGGAATTTCTGATATTAAATTTCGTTCCTTTAATGCTGTGAAATCAACTAAATATTTTTGAAATACTGGTGTATCACTACTTTTGGTCTTAATTGGTACTAATCCTTGTGTTTCTTCTTGATATCGTTCTATTGCGAGTTGAACTTGTTCTACTTGATCTTCATTTGGTGTTTGACTTTTTTCTAATTCACTTTCTGGATACAAACAACCACTTAACAGGATCACTACAAAGAAAATAATTATTCTATATGTAAATTTCATGATTATGTTCCCCCTAATTCTCTATCCTGTTGGTCCACTAAAGACAATATAAAAAATGATGATGCCGCCTATAAAGAAAGCAATATACGCTAATAAAGAGACGATAGCGGATAGTATTCCTTTTAATTTATATCGCCCCAAGTAGATGAGACCAATAGATATAATTAGTAAGGCCATACCAGCAAACGAAATATACATATTTAACATTGACTGTGACATTCACTTCACTCCTATTAGTTACACTGATAACTTCTGCCAAAAGTATTATAACATATCGGTTGTCCACCAAGTAGAAAAATGGCATATCTCACAACTTAATTTCAATCGCTCGAGTTGGACGTGGCTGTACTTAATATATAATTAAAAACAATTAAATGATTTTATAATTTCCTGGACAACATAAAAATCCGAGATGAATGGGGCTAGATTCATCTCGGTTGACTAAATATTACCCGAAGCAACTCTATCCATGAATGCTTGTGCGATTTATCTTATGCGAGCATACAGCCAATTGTATCCTCACTTGCCCAGTTATGATTACTTTTTAAACAATTGATTTAACGATTGCATATCCATTGGTATATTGTTATTTGTAATGGATTTTACAATTTGTTCTTCTTTTTCTTTTGAAATAGGTTTATCGGCTAATTTAGCCAAGTGTCGCACGAGCTTTCTTACTGTTTTTTCATCAGTTAAATCAGCGTTTTTCACAGAATCTGCAACCTTATACACTTCTTTTGGATCGATATTAGCTTTTTGTTGAATGTTATCAAATAGGGATTTCTCAAAGTTACTCACACGCTCGCCTCCTTGCTATGTTGTTCAACATATTATATGCAAGGAGTATCTATCGTGTTAGTCTGTATACCTAGATCGTAATAATGAGGCTAAATCATCTAATTCTTCTCGTTTATTTCGATTCATCAACTGTTCCACAACTTGTTTTGGTTCTTTATCTTCAAATAAAATTTGATATATCCCTGATGTTATAGGCATCTCTATTCCTTGGCTTTGTGCAAATTGATAGGCTGCTTTTGCTGTTCTTACACCTTCAACTACCATCCCCATTTGGTCAAGGACATCGTCTAATTTTCTACCTTTCCCTAATAAATTACCTGCACGCCAGTTTCGACTATGCACACTTGTACAAGTAACAATTAAATCCCCCACGCCTGGTAATCCAAGGAATGTAAGTGGATTAGCACCTAGAGACGTCCCTAATCGGGTAATTTCAGCTAATCCTCTAGTGATAAGTGCTGCTTTTGCATTATCCCCATACCCAAGGCCATCAGAAATACCAGCACCTAGTGCGATAATATTTTTTAGTGCTCCACCTAATTCAATACCAATCATATCAGTACTTGTATACACACGAAAAGCTTCATTGAAAAAGAGGTCTTGGGCCAATTGTGCATGTTTTTCATTATTCGAGGAGACCGTTACAGTAGTAGGCTGTCTTTTCGCAACCTCCTCAGCGTGACTTGGTCCAGATAGAACAACAATATCCTCCTCTTCATATCCCTGAAGATCCTCTGCAATCATTTCGGATACTCTTTTTAATGACTTTGGTTCAATCCCCTTAGAAGCATGGATTACAGTTGCGTTCGTTTTTAGCACTTGATTTAATTGTTCGCAAATTTCTCGAATCGCTTTTGTTGGTACAACAATGACAATATATGATACCTCTTTCACTGCCTCTTCCAGACTAGAAAATGCTTTTATTTGCTCTGGGATCATAATTTCCAAATATTTTTCATTTTTATGTGTTGTATTAATGGTTTCTGCTTGTTCTTTTCGATGTGTCCATAAGCGAACATCATGACCATTATCTGCTAATACAATACTTAAAGCTGTCCCCCAACTCCCTGCGCCTAATACTGCTACCTTTTCCAAACATACTCCTCCTTATTGCCGCTGTCGTGCAAATATTTTTATTGGCGTTCCGACAAACCCAAAGGCATCTCTAATTTTATTCTCTAAAAAGCGTTTATATGAAAAATGCATTAATTCTGGATCATTTACAAATATGACAAAACTTGGTGGTTTTACGGAAACCTGTGTCGCATAAAGTATCTTTAACCGCTTTCCCTTAACAGTTGGTGTTGGATTCATAGCTAATGCATCCATTATGACATCGTTCAACACATTTGTTTGAATACGTTTCGTATGGTTTTCACTTGCTACCTTAATAGCTGGAATTAATGTATGTATTCGTTTTTTGGTTTTTGCAGATAAAAACACGATTGGTGCATAATCCAAAAACTGAAAATGGGCACGTACATTTTCCTCAAAAGCTCGCATTGTTTTATCGTCGGTTTCAACCGTATCCCATTTATTCACAACGATAATAACTGCTCGACCTGCCTCATGTGCATATCCAGCAATTTTCTTATCCTGTTCACGAATTCCTGTTTCTGCATCAATCAAAACTAAAACAACATCTGAACGTTCAATCGCTTTTAAAGCTCTTAACACGCTATACTTTTCTGTCGTTTCATATACTTTACCGCGTTTTCGCATTCCAGCTGTATCGATAATAACATAATCCTGATTATCTTTACGTAGATGTGTATCAACTGCATCCCTTGTTGTTCCTTCCACATCACTAACGATAACCCGTTCCTCATTTAATATCGTATTAACTAGCGATGACTTTCCAACATTTGGTCTTCCAATTAAACTAAAGTAGATGGTTTCATCATCCACAGTATCTTCTTCTTGAGTTGGAAAGTGTTTTACGACAGCATCTAGTAAATCTCCAAGCCCTAATCCGTGCGAGCCTGAGATTGGATATGGCTCCCCAAAACCAAGTGCATAATATTCATATATTTCCTCACGCATTTCAGGATTGTCCATTTTATTAACTGCAACAACAACAGGTTTATTTGATTTATAAAGTAATTTGGCTACCTCTTCATCTGCTGCTGTTATTCCTTCCCGTCCATTTAACATAAATATAATAACATCTGCTTCATCAATGGCGATTTCTGCTTGTTGTCGGATTTGAACTAATAATGGTTCATCACCTATTTCAATTCCCCCAGTGTCTATTACATTAAATGTGGATGTTAACCACTCTGCCTCGGCATAAATTCGATCTCTAGTAACACCAGGGGTATCCTCTACAATCGAAATTCGTTCACCAACAAGTCTATTAAAAATAGTTGATTTTCCAACATTTGGTCTCCCAACAATTGCAACTACTGATTTCCTCATGAAAGGAACACCCTCTCTATCTCTCTCTGTTTTTCATGGAACTTCATTAATTTTAGCAAAAGTAACAGATATTAACAATTACCATCTAATGTTTAACCACAATAAATACATCATCACTTAAAGCGTGCGCAATCCCATCAGTTATGGCTTCTATATTCGCTGCCACATTTTCTAATTCTTTACGTGTTTCACAAATGAAGATTGGTGCTCCACCACTAATCCTTTTCTCATCAGTCGTAATAACAGCTAATATCGCCTTTTCTAATTTCATGGATTAGTTAACCTCCTTATTATGCGTTCTTGATTTAGAAGGCATTCGAATGGCATTCTCTAATACTGGAACAGCACCAATAATTTTCCTAGCCTTTTCTACCTCTCGTACCTGAGGTAAGATAAATACGCCAATACGCCCATCATCTAAATCGCGTTTGATCAGAGGGGTTAGTGCAGGCGTACCAGAGTCACGGAACACACCAAGTGATACGGATACGTCATGTAAAATTGCTTGGCGTTGTCCTAAATTAGCTATCGTTGTAATGGTATTCATATCTTTAGGTTTTAAAATGAAGCCCATCCCATATCTTAAAATCTCTTCTTGTCTTTCAGGTAATCCAATATTCATAATATAAATATTATCTACGTATAAACCAGCTCCTTCAAAAGTTAGTTCACTATGCTCAATATCCACAATATCTTTTAATGTACTACCACTTTGAAGGACCTTACTTAACAAGAAACATATAATCGTTCCAGCTATAGCAAACCATACATTCCAAACAATATAAAACAATGTACCAATAAATGCCGTAAAAATAACAATATAATTACGACTTTCAAACGAAATAGCAATTCCTTCTATATACGTATTTCCTCTTGGTACTAATTCAAATTCATCTACTTCAGTTAATGTATTTCGTTCCATGTTACGGACTTCTCGGAATTGTGTTGCAGCAACAGTTAAGAATGTGACTGCTGTAAATTCTAATTCCATAATGGCTGGTACAGCTACAGCACCTAAAGATGCTGCAATAAATCCAAGTGAGACATGGATTAACTTTCCATGTAAATAGGTAGGATATTGACGATAATCTGTACGTAACATCAATAAACGTGCAATGGTTCCAATAACTACACCAAAAATAATTGGATATGTATATTCAGTCATTTTGCCACCTCATTACATTATTAAGTAATATCGTAAATCGTTGCTTCATTTGTAGTATGACCTCTATGCAAAAAATGATGACAATAACCATCATTACACTATCTAAAAAGGCCATTTCTCCAATTGTTTCCGGTAATTGATAACCAGCTAATATAAAACTATAAATTGCCTCACCAAAAGTAATACCTACTAAACCTATTACCATTCTTGTTTGAAAGTCATTGGTTAAGAGTATACTTAAGCATGCGCAAATAACTGGTATTAACACAGCCCTTGGTAAAAATAACCACACAGGTGTTTGTTGCTCCCAAAGAAGTATAGCAATGTAACCGATTGAAATGGTAAATGAAGTGATTAAATGGTACGACAAACGTGGCAACCGTGCATGTAAAAGCATCATACCTATAAGAATGATAATAAATGAAACGGATACCTCAATCGTTAAGAACGTCACATATTTATTTGAATAAATAATAGTTAATAGTAGCCATGCCGCCAAAAATGTTCGTTTACGTGTTTTATCCATAAAGAATGTAGCAATAATCCAAAGCATCCAAGCGATCCAATAAAATAATAACCCCTCTGCCAAAGTAACCACCTTCCATTAGCATTATTTCTAATCAACTATTTTTTAAACCTATAGAAAGTATTACAAGGCTGTTTTCTAAATATTCGTTTCTTTTTTAAGGCATATATCTTAATGAATAGTTGATATAAATTGCGACGTAAAATTAAAGTGACTTTTGTAATCCTTTATTAGATGAGGAGTAATTCGACGCTGTATGAAAATACTGTCGGAACACGAAGTTCAAGTACTCTATCCTCATTGATTGAGGAAAGCGATAGCACGGAACGGAAAAACACTCTATACATCGCCTTAAATTACGTCGCAATCTATAGATGTTGCGATGTAAAAAAGAATACAAAAAGAGATAAACCCAAAAAAAAGATCCCCCCTAATGGAAGGATCCTATTCTATATTATTTATATTTGTTAAGCTTATCGCCTATAAAATCACCAAGTTGAAAACCTGTTTGTTCTTCATCTTTTTCATATTGCTTGTAATCCTCTGCTTCTTGTTCCTGTTCCAATTCTTTAATACTTAACGACATACGTTCTTCTTCAGTATTAATATCGAGCACTTTCACATTTACTTTTTGCCCTACTTCCAATACTTCTTGCGGCGTACCAATATGCCGATTTGCTATTTGAGAAATGTGTACTAGCCCTTCAACACCTGGCAAGACTTCCACAAATGCTCCAAAGTTTACAAGGCGTTTCACTGTACCTTCCACTGTATCTCCCACCTGAATCTTTTCTTGAATATCTGACCAAGGGCCAGGTAATGTTTTCTTACGTGAAAGTGAAATTCGTTCATTATCTTTATCTACTGATAACACTTCCACTTTTATGGTATCCCCTTCTGAAACGACATCTGTCGCTTTATCAACATGTTCATGTGCTAATTGGGATATGTGTACTAATCCGTCTACACCACCGATATCTACAAATACACCAAAGTTAGTTATACGTTGTACAGTTCCTTCAAGGACTTGGCCCTCTTCTAAAGACTGTAATAGTTCCTGTTTCTTAACTCCTTCTTCCTCTTCTACTACCGCTCTATGAGATAAAATAACACGATTTTGTTCTCGATCCAGTTCAACAACCTTAACAGTTATTGATTTATTAAGATAATCGGTAAAATCATCAACATAATGTGTTTCTACTAATGAAGCTGGGATAAAGCCTCTTAAACCAACATCAACGACTAAACCACCTTTTACAATTTCTTTTACTTCTGTTTCAAATATCTCATTGTTCTTATATTTTTCTTCTAAATCTTGCCATGCATGTTCTGCGTCGACTCCTTTTTTGGAAAGAACAATTTCATCATCTTCGACTTTTGTTACTTTTAAAGTAAGTTCATCCCCTTCCTGAACAACATCACTAGGTTGTTCAATATGAAGACTAGATAATTCACTAATTGGGATAATTCCCTCGGTTTTATAACCAATATCCACCAATACATGTTTTTCTTCCAATTTTACTACTGTACCTGTTACTACGTCACCGACATTAATGTCTACTAATTCCTTTTTTGTCTCATCCATATTCATTGCCCTCCTTAGTATACAAAGCCAACCTACCTACTTATTAAAAATCGAATTTAATAAGTATTTTTCCTAATCTTCTTGCTGAAAAATGTATTTGAATAAAAACTTAAAAAAATATGCTTTTTTATAACTTCTAACAATTCTATTTATTTGTCAAGTAATGTAATTATCTTTTTGATAATTTTCTAGTAGTTGCCTAATTTCCTCCATTATAGCATCAGATGTTTCTTGGGCAGAAGCTTTACGGCTTCGTAAATCTTCCATATTCATTGGGGTCCCATAAATAACAGTTAATTTCTTTCCCCCTTTGTAGGGACCTACGATTGCACATGGAATAATTGTAGCATTTGAGCGTAATGCAAAAAAGCCAGCACCTGCTAAAGGTTTTCCTAATTCACCTGTTTTACTTCGGGTACCCTCTGGAAATAATCCCAAAGTATTTCCATTTTTTAATATCTCTAAACCTTTCCGTAATGCAGTACGGTCACGCAACCCCCTTTTTACAGGGAAGGCATGAATACCCAATAATAATTTACGTAAAAATGTATTTTCAAATAATTCCCCTTTTGCCATAAAGTAAATATCTCTATGTGAAGTAATGCCGACAACTACCGGGTCTAAATTTGAGATGTGATTTGAACAAATAATAACAGGTCCTGTTTGCGGGATATTTTCTTTACCAATCACCCTAAAGCGATATAAAGGGTAAAAAATGATAGTGACAATAAATTTTGCGAATTTGTAAAGACTCATTGATCTCCATACCCCTCTATTCCTTTATATTTCGTAGTGCAATCGCTAATATACGTTCTGCCACCTCATTTATGGATAAGGCAGTTGTATCAATTTCAATCGCGTCTTCTGCTTTTATGAGTGGTGCTACCTCACGATTAGAGTCAATTAAATCTCGTTGTCTAATTTCTTCTTTTAACTTATCCAAATTGGAAGGGAATCCTTTTTGAATATTTTCCTCGTGGCGCCGTTTAGCACGTTCTTCTACAGATGCAACAAGGAAGATTTTTACTTCTGCATCCGGAATAACATGTGTCCCAATATCTCTTCCATCCATAACAACTCCACGTTTTGCTGCAAGTGATTGTTGCCGTTTGACCATAATACTTCTAACATCTGCATGCTTGGCAACATGAGAAACACTATTTGATACAATCTCTGTTCGTATTTGTGTTGTAACATCTTTTCCATCTAACAAAACGATTTGATTATCGTTTTGCTGTTGTAAATCAATTACAGTATGTACTAATAAGGTCTTAAGTGCTTGTTCATCATTTAAATCAATAATTTCATTTAAGGCTTTTAATGTTAGTGCTCGATACATAGCACCTGTATCGATATAGATATAGGAAAGTTTTTTCGCTACTATTTTAGCAACGGTACTTTTTCCTGCCGCTGCAGGCCCATCTATAGCGATTGCAATTGCATTTTTAGTCATGGATTCCATACATTCCTCTCTTATGATAGTACGAAAGAAAACTTGGCTTTAGCCAAGTTTTACAGAAATGATACGTTTATAATCATAACACATCATAACACATTCTTTGAAAACTTGGCATTCGACAAAGCCTCAATGATGAATACCTTAAATACGACGCACAGGATAAGAAAAGCTACGACAGCAATACATCGCACGAAGCAAAAGTGCTCTTCTTTTGCGAGGACGTACTAGTGCTGGCGTTGCGATTGACATAACGGTTTTAGACAGTGAACAGTAGGAAGTAGGTTCTATACTTACTTTAGCTGCAAAAAAGTCAGTCTATTACCCTTTCGCAAACTATATCCAAATTTCTGTTTATTGTCTTTCCTTTTTCCTAGCTTCTCGTTGTTTTTCAAAACAATATCGTATAATGTATTGTTGATCTTGCTGTTGTATGTTGTCAAAGGATAAAGAAGCTGTATCAATAGATCCTTCGTTATGATTGATACGTATAATTTTAGCCTCTGTATCAATGTAATAATATTCTCCAGAAACCATTGGTAAGACGAGGTGTAGCTCTATAAATTCATCACCTTTTAAGGTAGTTCCCTTTGGCAAAACTATTGAAGCTCCCCCTCCACTTATATCATTTGTTACGGTTGTAAAAGCAGGTGTTTCTGATGACTTTAGTTGAACTGCTACATCAACTGCTGTTTCGACCCTTACATAACGTCTGCGCTGAATTCGGCTAATGTCCTTTTTTTGGGGTTTGTCAAAAGCTAGTGCCGGTATATCTGACTCAACTTGTTTTGTAATCTCACTTGTAAAGGTATAAACAGAATTGTCACTTCCTACATATGAAACATTAATAACACTGCCTACTGGAAATTTCTTAGACCGCTTTGTTTTACTATGAATAGGATAATCAATAAAAATAAAATCTTTATTTTTATCAATCACTTTACAATAGTATTTTTCCATTTCACCTGAATATGTATCCTTTATTTCTAAATTACATGGTTGACCTATTTTCACTTGGAATTCCTCCAAAGCATTTTTCTGTAATTCGTACATTATACCTATTATTACAGAAAAATAAAAATAGGGAAAGACTTATGTCTTTCCCTATGATATAGATGCATACTTAATTTCAGTACCTTTTAATCGTTCGACTTTTTCTTCTGTACCGTCCATCGCATTTATAAATATACGATACGTATCATCTCCATGGATTCCTAAAAATTCATACACTAACACTTCTTCTCCTAAATCACTATCAATAACAGCCATGTATTGTTCCTGTATATCAACATTATCATTCACTTTTTCTTTTGCTTCTTCAACCGATAATTCAGGTTCTGGAATTGACCGTTCTTGATGATTCATAAAGTAGTCTCTAGCTGTGACACCAAGAATATCACCATTATCCAAGGCAACCTTTAGTTCTATTGAATCAGAATATATTCTCACATCATTTTGATTGTATAGGAAGGAGTATACACCAACATTGTTATATTCACTACTTTGGAAAAGTGTCATATTTTCAAATCCGTGTTTTCGTAAATAATCTTCAGCTTCTTGTTGACCTTGATTTAAACTGATCTCCTTGTCCTCTACAGTCCGATCTACTATAAGAGAAATCGGATGGCCTCCCTGCTCTGATATATCCATGTATGCACTTTTTTGCCCATTTTTATAGGAAATACTGTACAATGGTATGTCTGCTCCATCACCTGTTTCTGTAATATTTAATTTAGATGTATCCTGTATATTAAATAATTCTTTACCTTTTTCTAACGCTTCATCTTCCGTAATCCTACTACCTGATAAACCTTGATACTTATGTTCTTTAGAGGTAGTACCGATAATGGAAGAATTTGCATTACTTTCGGCGAATCCTTCTACTTTCTTTTCCACTGTCTGAAAACCGTCTACGATCGTGTTATCTGCCTGTTCCTCTTGAGCTGCCAAAGCTAATTCAACATCCATCCACCGTAAATTATTTTCTAGCACGACATGCTGTACTTTTCGCATTTCATCTTTTATTTCACCAGATTGTTCATATAAACTTTCTAATGTTTCTACTTCTTCATCTTCTAGTGGCTCATTTTCTAAATCTCTAACAGCCGTTTCATACGTAAAGTCACCAATATTCGATAGAAATTCTTCTGTTTTGTTAAACGGAATCAAAGCTAAAGGTAATTGGCCAACATCTGATAAGGCTTCTGATGTTAATCGCCAAATTTCCAGCAACTGTGGTGATAAACTACTATCTGAACTCATGGCCAGCGCCGTTCCAATTTTATCATGGAGCAAGTCAACATGATAAGATAAATTATGAAATGCTCGTTGATAGTCATTTTCAGCCTGTATTAAAACGGCATTTTTTTCTTGGTGTTCTTGGTATCCCCACACACCTGTTCCAACAAGTGCAATACCAAGGACTGCAATGACAATCCATCGTTTCATTAAAAATCACTCCTAATTTGCGAATATATGTTTTCCTATTTGCTTAATTTGAGGTCTAGAAAAAATCCAACTAGATGTAGCTGTCTGTGGATTATAATAATAAATCGCACCACCAGATGGATCCCAGCCATTTATCGCATCTAATACTGCCTCTCTTGCTTTATCATTAGGCTCCAACCAAATTTGACCATCGGCTACAGCTGTAAAGGCACGTGGCTCAAAAATAACACCTGAAACAGTATTTGGGAATGTAGGGCTTTCCACACGATTTAAAATTACTGCTGCTACTGCAACTTGTCCTTCATATGGTTCCCCACGTGCTTCCCCATAAACAGCATTAGCCATTAATTGAATATCGTTTTGAGAATATCCTTGTGGCACATTTACAGCGGTTGCTGTTGGCCCTTCTTCTGTTTCTGCTTCACCTTCTGTAGTTTCATCTGCTGTTCCTTCATCTGGTGCTGGTTCTCCCTCATCCGTTGCATCCTGTTGAGCATTCTCTTCTGTATTTTGCTGTTGCTCCGTTGTATCTTGTTGAGCATTCTCTTCTGTATTTTGCTGTTGTTCCGTTGTATCCTGTTGAGCATTCTCATCTGTATTTTGCTGTTGTTCCGTTGCATCTTGTTGATTATTGTTGTTGGCGTTAGGGGTTTCAGTTCCTTGATTTTGGTTTTGCTGATTTTGATTCTGTTGATTTTGGTCCTGTTGATTGTTAGAACCCTGTTTATCTTGATTCCGATTCGGAGCTGTTTGCAACTCTTTATCCATACCACCATAATGGGTGAAACGATTACCCTTCTCTAATTGTTCTTTTACAAACTGTTCATCATATTCAGTAGCTCTTTCCAACATTTCCTTCGTTTTCTCACCAGCTAGGCCATCTACACTTTCCAGTTCAAACTCTTCCTGAAAGTTCCGAAGTGCCCAATAGGTTCCCCAACCAAACACGCCGTCAATTGGTCCATGGTAAAAGCCAATATATTGCAATCTTGCTTGTAACTCTATAACATCTTCACCAGTAGCACCTTTTTGTATAACTTGTTCTGAAAAGGCATCAACCTGTTTTGGAGTTAATGTTTCTTGAAGTCCGATAGATAAACAACATATAATTAATATCAATAAAAGGGGTAACTTTTTATTGGTCATACGATTTCCTCCTGCATAAACATGATTTTGTGCTATCTATTTTTTGAGTAAATGGTCTTTTTATGCATTTTATAAACGTGAACTAACAAGATATAAAAAAACAATCACAAAAAAACCTTGTAGATTAGATCTACAAAGCTTATATTATGCTTAGAGCTAGGCTTGTTTTTTATTCTCTGCAAAAATAGGATCGATTGATTGATTGGCAACCTTAACACTACGTAATCCCAACAGCCACAATGCAATCATAAATGGAATTAATAGTAATAACCAACGACTTGTAACAGTCAATAGGATGTAATCATATAACCCATGTAGGACATAGGGAAGGGAAAAAGCCAAAAATAGATTCCACTTTTTCAGTTGTACACCGACTTTCGATTTACCAAAATAAAATCCCATAATCACGCCAAATAAAGCGTGAGATGATACTGGGAATAAAGCACGTGTGAAAGCATACTCGACTCCATTCGTTAATATATAAAGAAAATTTTCGATTGTAGCAAAACCTAGACTAATGGCAACAGCATACACGATTCCATCATAATGTTCATCAAACTCTGTATGATGATAAATAAAGTACAAGAATATAAACCATTTGAAAAACTCTTCACTTAAAGCAACAACTAAGAATGAGTAAATAAATGCATTATTTGAAAATCCTTCCGCTGCAAAAGTATATTGAATAAACATAATTGGAAACACAAGCAATGCACCTAGAATAAACATTTTTAACGTTAATCCAATTGGCTCAGAGAATCGATCCTTCAAATAAAAAAAAGCCATTAACGCAAAAGTAGGTGCTATCCCAGCAGATAAAATAGAAAACATGAAAAAGACCTCTTTCTCATTAGTTAACTTTATCGTACCATTAAGTTTTCAGCATGAAAATAGAAAAAAAGAAGTAGGTGATTATCTTGAAAAAGATTTTGCTCATCCATACAGGTGGTACTATCTCTATGGTCGAAAACAAACAAACGGGGGAGATAAATACAACAACAGAACATCCATTAAAAGACGTAACATCTCGTTTAAAAATGTATGCTCATATTGATGAGAAAGTAGCCTTTTCACTTCCATCTCCACATATTACAACAGAACATATGTTGAAATTAGCCAAGCAAATTCAGCAAGTTAGTTCATCTTATGATGGCATTGTTGTAACACATGGTACTGATACGTTAGAGGAAACAGCTTATTTCCTAGAATTAGTACTTGATATAGAAATTCCAGTTATTATTACAGGTGCAATGCGATCTAGTAATGAAATAGGTTCGGATGCGTTGTATAACTTAATTAGTTCTATTCGCGTAGCAATTGAAGACACTGCTAAAAATAAAGGCGTATTAGTAGTCATGAATGATGAAATACATACTGCTAAAAATGTTACCAAAACATCAACAAGCAATGTAGCAACATTTCAAAGCCCACAATATGGGCCAATAGGGATTATCACGAAAGAGTCAATCATCTTTCACCATACCATTTTATTTCGGCATACACATCCAATTCAATCCATTAACAAAAATGTTCTGTTATTAAAAGCATTTGCTGGAATGGATGGACAACTCTTCCAGGCTCTTTCACAAACCGAAATAGATGGCCTTGTAGTCGAGGCGTTAGGTCAAGGGAATTTGCCAAAGGATACGATCGAACCTATTCACCGATTAATCCATCACAATATCCCAGTTATTTTAGTTTCACGTTGTTATCAAGGAACGGTCCAACCAACTTATGGATATGAAGGTGGTGGAAGACAACTAAAAGATATAGGTGTTATTTTTACGAACGGTCTAACAGGGCCTAAAGCAAGAATAAAATTATTAATTGCTTTAGAACGAACAACTGACTACAATACATTGAAAAATATATTTGAACAAGAGATATAAAAAAATGGATAGTAGGGGTTATCCTACTATCCATTTTAACTAGTGTTTGGTTATTGCTTTTGCGATGATATCTCCATGGAATCGACCATTTTCAATAAAAATTTTATTATTATTATATCCTGCTGCCACAACACCAGCTACATAAATTCTGGCTACATTTGTCTCCATCGTATCTTCCTTATAGTGTGGTTGCCCACTTTCTTGATCAATCATAACCCCTGCAGCTTCTAATAAATGATGATCTGGTTTATAACCTGTCATCGCAAACACAAAGTCATTTTGGATTGTTTTGATATCCCCATTTGCAGTAAAGGTAACATCGTTTTTTGTTATGTTTGTTACATGTGCATTAAATACCATATCGACCTTTTTCTTACGTATTAATGAATCAAATTCAGGCAAAATCCATGGTTTTATACTTTTTGAGTAATCCTCTCCACGATAAAGTACTGTAACACGCGCTCCTGCCTTGTATAGTTCGAGGGTTGCATCAACTGCTGAATTCTTACCACCAATGACGATTATATCTTGATCATAGTATGGATGAGCCTCCTTAAAATAATGCATTACTTTTGGAAGGGATTCCCCAGGGACATTGATAAAGTTTGGTTGATCATAATATCCAGTAGCAATAATGACATGTTCAGCCTCATATTCATTTTTTTCGTTTTCCTTTGTTTCTGTAGAGACATAAATTTTATTTCCACTAGGCTTGATTTTATTAACCTTTTCATAGGTATTCATTCGTAATTGTTTTCGTTCGGCAACAGTTCGATAATAGGCCAAAGCTTGATTTCTTACAGGCTTTTGCTTTTCTGTTATAAATGGAACTCCACCAATTTCAAGTTTATCACTGGAACTAAAAAATGTTTGATGAGTCGGGAATTGGTAAATTGTATTGACAACATTTCCCTTCTCTATAATTAATGGCTCTAGCCCAGTATCTTGTAGCGCAAGTGCACTACTCATACCACATGGACCTCCACCAATAATGATGACGGACTCTTTTTTCATATTACGCACTTCCTTTACTCCCTTGCTTTTTAGCATTTCCTATGGCTCTTTTCACATGTTTTGTTGCTTTCTTAACGAAACATCTTCTATATAATACGACGTAATATAGAAGCTTTGATTTCCGTAGCGATATTCATAGCTAAAACTATTGCGCATCATATATCAACCATGTATTAAGATTTATACTTGAAAAAGCAACATCTTTTAGAAAAAAGCCTTTCCTCACAAAAAAACTCCTATCTAACTATACAGGATAGGAGTTATTTTTTCAGTTCTAACGTATTACATACTTTATTTATTATACCCAACCTCTGAATCTGGAGGCTTCAGCCATTTTACGAACACCGATCATATATGCAGCTAGGCGCATATCAATTTGGCGAGTTTGGGCTGTATTATAAATAGAGTTGAAAGCTTTCACCATAATATTTTGTAATTTTTCTGCAATTTCATCTTCCGTCCAATAGTAGCCCTGATTATTTTGTACCCATTCAAAGTATGATACTGTGACACCACCTGCTGAAGCAAGAACATCTGGGACTAATAAAATACCTCTTTCAGATAATATTTTGGTAGCTTCCATTGTTGTTGGTCCATTTGCAGCTTCTACTACAATACCCGCTTTAATATTATGTGCATTTTCTTCGGTAATTTGATTTTCTACTGCAGCTGGCACAAGAATATCACAATCCAACTCCAAGAGGTCTTTATTGGAAATAGTATTATTAAACAATTTTGTCACTGTACCAAAACTATCACGTCGATCCAATAAATAATCAATATCAAGTCCCTCTGGGTCATGCAATGCGCCATATGCATCTGAAATTCCAACTACTTTAGCACCTGCATCATGTAAAAATTTTGATAAAAAGCTCCCCGCATTCCCAAATCCTTGAACAACGACACGTGCTCCTTTTACATCAATACCTTTTTTCTTAGCAGCTTCTTCAATACAAATTGTTACACCTTTTGCAGTTGCAGATTCTCTTCCATGGGAACCACCAAGTACAATTGGTTTACCAGTAATAAACCCTGGATTATTAAATTCATCAATTCGGCTATACTCATCCATCATCCAAGCCATTATTTGCGAGTTCGTAAATACATCAGGTGCTGGAATATCTTTTGTTGGACCTACAATTTGACTTATTGCACGAACATACCCACGACTAACTCCTTCTAATTCGCGAAAAGACATTTCTCGTGGGTCGCAAACTATACCACCTTTTCCTCCACCATATGGTAGATCTACTATACCTGCTTTTAAACTCATCCAAATTGATAATGCCTTAACTTCTTTCTCTGTTACATCAGGATGGAATCGAACCCCACCTTTCGTGGGACCTACTGCATCATTGTGTTGTGCACGGTAACCAGTGAAGATTTTTATTGAGCCATCATCCATTCGAACAGGAATTCTTACTGTCATCATACGGATAGGGTCTTTTAACAATTCAAATACTTCATCAGGGTAACCCAACTTCTCCAACGCATTTTTTACAACAGTTCGTGTTGAACTTAATATATCCATCTGATTACTTTTTTCTTTGGTAGAATCTGCTGCTTTTTCGGCTACCATGAATTTACCTCCTAGAATACAAATAAATATTTATTAATGCTGTTCTCAGAGATTAGTATACACTTTCAATATAAATATGCAATAAAATTAAACGAATTTTTGTAACTAATTTTTATTAAATGGAAACGATTTCAAAAACCAATGTATATTTTTCATTTTTTCAATATTTGACTATCATTTATTACAAAATGATTGAACAAGTTGCTCAACTGCATTTTCACTTACTATACGTTTACCATATTCCTCTAATCGAGGAATTGTAATAATACTTGGTATAGAGAATTCTGACATAATAGCAATAAAATCTTCTTTCTTTACATCATGTAAATCGGATTCATCAATTACCACATAATAACGATCATCCATATAATAAAGGGTACCACCTGTAATATCGAGTATCGACAAACGGGATGCTACTTGAATAACATGTTCGAAATCCATGAACACGAACAGTAAATTTTCACTCTCATCCATTGTTACTTTCATCTCAAAGAAATCATCTTCCACACTCTCCGGCTCTACCCTCTGTGTGACAAATACATGCATTCCTTGTGCTTGCATTAGTTGTACTTGAACTAATAATAAACCTTCTAATTCAATACCCAATTCATAGCTAGCTTCAAACATCATATCACTAAATAGGTTCTGTACACTGGCTAAATCCTGCCATAAATCTTCTGTCGTAAAACCTCGTTCAATGAGATCTTCAAAGGTAAGAAAAATCGTAAATTGATTTTCGGATACTCGTTCCATACGCATTTAGCATCCCCCTTTGGTCGCATTTAGTATCATTATATGCTTGTTGTATCATTGTTGAACTTCATTTTTTTACATCATATTGTTTTTTCTAAAAGTACTACATTGATTACGTATTGTTTCCATAAAGTTGAAAATCAAAACATTTTCTAACATCACACATATTCATACATTAGTAAATAGGCTAGTACGATAGCAGTCATCACTATCATTACGAAAAATAATCGAATATAAGGCTTTCTCCATTTTAATTTTAAACGTTGCTTACTCGTATGGTGAACTTCCTTTCGCGGTGGTAATGTTAAGATATCTACATCATCATCGTTACCCACATTTTTGTTCCTTTTGCTTTGATCTACCTTACCTTTGGTTTGTGTATCAGAAACTTCTTCAAATAATTCGCGCAACGTTTGTGCTTGATCTTGTGATTTTTGCATTTCCACACCCATTGAATCACCTCATTTTTTTAATCGAATTACCATTGCTAAAAGAAAGTCAATTATAAAATGTGCCGTAATCGTTACCGTTAGACTTTCTGTTAATTCGAATAAATAACCAATGTAAAAACTAACGAGCAATACAGATATTAGTAATACAATTTTCTTTAAGTAACGAAAGTGTATTAAGGCAAAAATTGTACTAGCTACGAAATAACCAACTGTCGTCTGAATCACTCCTCTAAATAACAGTTCCTCAGAAATAGCAACAAATAGGGTAATATAAAAAATTTCTACAAAACTTCTATTTTTAAATACCCGTTCGTTAATGCCACCATCATCATAATAACGTTTAGGAAAAACTCCCATAAGGATTAAGTCAATCAACACAATTAACAAACCAGGTAGTACACCATAGTAAAAAATAGTATGTAAATCCCAATCAAAATAAAGAAACCAATCTGTAACATTTTCAAATAACAAGAAACTTAATACAATACTCAATAATAAAAGAAAAAATTGCGTCAATAATACTTGTATTTTTAACTCTTGGTCTGTCAATTGTTTTATGATTTCACTTTGCTTTGTCATTCATTTTCTCTCCTACCAATAAGATCCTTTTCAGTCTTTTTTGCCAAGAATAAGGAGTATTGTTTCGTTGTGTCTGTTCTGGTTTCCAATCTGAAAAAGAGAAACCACAATTAGAACAACAAGCAAATTTAGGCTTTTTTATAGTAGTTTGAAAGTTTTGGTAAATTTTTCTTCGTAAACAATCTGTCGCATTAATCCATGAAACCATCTCTATTAATTTCTTTTCTTTTAACAACTGACGTGACTGAATAAAAGAATCAATCTGATGAAATGTTTGCTCCCAGTTTAACTCACTGTAAAGAATAGATTGTCCTTTAATCATACCATGTTTTTCTAATTGGAACCGTAAAAATCGCCATTGTATTTCACTTAATTGAAAATCCCTAGCTATCTCTTCTTGATCGTCAGGTAAGGTAATGTCTTTTTTGAACCATGTAGAAAGTTTTTCCATAACATCATGGACTTCAGTTCGAGACGGTAATTCCTGTCTAATAAATGATTGTGGTATATAAATGTCATGCTTGGAATATAGCAATAGACTGATACTTGCATTACCATCACGACCAGCTCTTCCTATTTCTTGTATAAAGGATTCAACTTGAGCTGGGAAATGATAATGTATAATAAGTCGTATATTTGGTTTATTTATACCCATCCCAAATGCACTCGTACAACATATGACATCTAATTGGTCATTTGTAAATTGTTGTTGAATGGAGATACGATCTATATGTTCCATCCCACCATGATAATAAGCAATTCTTAAAGATGGATTTGCCTCTTGTAGACGATTGGATACATCCTCGGTCGCTTGTTTACTAGAAAAATAGACAAGGGTTGGAACCCGATATGTTGAAAAGATATGGTTCATAATCATGAGTTTCTCACGATCACCTCCAACCTCTTCTATCGAAAATATAATATTATCTCGATCCATTGGGTAAATATGTTTTATCATGGATGGACGATTAAGCATTGATAAAATATCTTCCTGGACAGTCGGTGTAGCCGTTGCACTCAATGCTAATACTGTTGGTTCTTGTAAATCTTCTATAATCGATTTTAATTTTAAGTAATCAGGGCGAAACTCATGTCCCCATTGGGATATACAGTGAGCCTCATCAATCACAAACAAACTAACATGCACCCTTTTTAAGGTTGATTGTAGAATTGGATGTTGTAACATTTCAGGGGAAACATATACTAATTTATATTGATGTATATTCTGTAAGACGTTCTTCCTTTCGTTATATTCCATAAAACTATTAATAGCTACTACTTCTTTAAAATGATTTGCTTTAAGCTCTTTAACTTGATCCATCATTAACGAAATTAAGGGAGATACGACGATTGTAATACCCTCTAAAAGTTTTGCTGGTAATTGATAGCACAAGGATTTACCCGATCCAGTCGGTAACACCCCTAATACATCGTTTCCATTCATCACATCCTCAATAATCTCTAGTTGACCTTCTCGAAATGTTTCATAACCAAAATATTGTTGTAAATTATCAATTAAATAGGCTGTTTGATTCATTATTCTCACCAGATTTCAACGATATTGTAGTAGTAGCAATAACTAACCGAATTTGAAAGTAACTAGTTGTTTCACGTAGTAATTGTTTAATTTGTTTTAATTTAAAGGAATTAGCTTGCTTAATAGCAGCTATAATTTCTTGATATGCGGATTGATCGACATATTGATGTAATGGAAAAGATGGGTCATAAATAGCAATTTCCACTATATGATCATAAATAGTATTCAGTTTCAAACCGCGATAGGCTGCAATCTGCTTTAGCGAATAATGTTGATGAAGCAATTGATTCGTTTTTTTAGCTGAATTTGTAATAAATCGATTAGTCGTTAGATCATTGACGAAATTAGTTAACAATGGATATTGAGACTGTAGGTTTAACACCTCATGTAACATATAATGATGAGTTGCAGTTAATCGTAACTGAATATCATGCTCATGTAAATTATATTGGTAACATAATTGTTGTATACTTTGTCCATAATTTTGGTAGCCAGTTAATCGGTCTACAAAAATAGATGCATGCAAATCACTAATCCCCTTTAATAGCTGTCTTAATTCATGATACAGTGCTAGTAGAACCTTATCCTGATTGTCCTTATGTACATAAAAAAACTGTCTTACCCATGTTGTAATGGTTGAGCGATCTATGATTGGGATAAAAGAATAATACCCCATTTTGCTGTTCGTTACTGTTTGAATAACGAGTAGCAACCTTTCAGAGAATGCAACTTCCATATCACTATAACGTAACCCATTAATATGTTGAAAAAACGAATCATCTTTCTGTTGATGAACTATATTTAGCCCTTTTTCTGTTAGTTGAATGGTATTTTCAACATGAGGCTTTATAACATTTTGTTTCTTTAATTGTAAAATTCTTTCGTCAAAAGCATCCCTACCCAACGTTTTATAAATCCCATAAAATGATCCTATTTTAAATATATGTGCATCTTGTACCGTCTGGATTGATTTTTTACCTATTAGTATATAATAAATTGCTTGAATGCTTCGTTCTGTTTTTATTTTTTCCAAGCATGTTATGATAATTTGATCAAGTAGTTGCAAGAATCACACCTCCTTTTTTGAAAGGTATATGTTTTGTATAGAATCTTTTAGCATTATTTGTTGTTTTTTAACGTCTTCTATATATACATTAAGAATTATACTTGAAAAAGCAACAATCTTTTAGAAAAAAGCCTGTGGTAACATGTTTTAAACATTTACCTTCTTATCTTTTTTCTATGAATCATCCAGTATTGAAATATTTACAAAACAAACTTAAAATAAAAGGTGGTAGGTTTCTGAGATTGTTAGGAGGTAAATGACATGCCAAAATATACAATTGTTGACCAGGAAACATGTATAGCCTGTGGTGCTTGTGGTATCACTGCTCCTGATATATATGACTATGATGATGAAGGAATTGCATATGTTATTATTGACGATAATACAGGGACAATGGAAATTTCAACTGAATTGGAAGATGATCTGTTTGACGCTTACGAAGGTTGTCCATCCGATTCTATAAAAATAGCAGATAAACCATTTCATCGTGATCCATTAAAATACGAGGAAGAATAAAGAGAAGCTGTTTCATTTCTCCAAGGTGAAATCAGCTTTTTTACATAATAATTAAATATTATCATATTAGGACACATCCTAAAAGTACTATTCTTGCCTATTACAAATAATGTTTATGTTAGGGTGCCTTTAAGAGGATGTTCAAAAAGTCTGGTAAAAATGGCACATCTAATTCTTTGTTGGCTTACTTTTTCAGCTCCTTTGAAAAGACACTACACTTTTCCTTGTTGCGATGTAGATTCTAGGGAGCATTCCTTGTGCTCACGTATTAATTGCACACACTCCGCTGCTGGGAGCTTCGCCGCCTCGAACTTTCGACTCGACAGGACGTGCTAGTGTCAGCGTTGCAACAGGACGCCTGAGACCTTAGCCGACTCGGTCCTTTTTACCCTCCTTTTTGAACACGTACTTTTATAAATTTTGTTGTTTTTTATATGAAAGACTTAAATACGCATACTTTGTTGTTTTTACCGCTGATATAAACTGCTACATCATATACTGCGCCAGAAATAAACTCCGCTATCACCATAGAAACAAGTTTGAACAGATGTCGAACTCATACCCATGGTGAAAGCTACTTACTGGAGCGAGTACTGCAAAGCAATCATCTTTTAGAACTTACTTTAATTAGTGTTGATATGGATTGGATTAACTGCATTTGGTACCTGAATAGGTTCGGTTAGAATATATGGGCCAACCTTATCAACGGTTACATTTTCAAATTGTACCATCCTATATCCAAAACTTTTAGCAGTCATCATGATTGCATCAATCATTGTCACCATTTCTTGTGTTGGCTCAAATGTAGAAGTGATTGTGATTTCCAGTGTATTCCCAGTTTCAGCTACCGTAAATTCCGTATTGGTTGGTACTGAGTTGAATACATTAAATGTTTCGTCACTTTGCTTCAGGTCTTCTAATGCATTAGCAATGGTAACAGATTCATCCTGTGGAATTGGAATTAGAAACTGATGTTCATCAGATGCTCGATATAATTTATAGGCAAAATTAGTGTCATGTATAATTTCGATTTCATCTATCATACCATATGGACCGACTTCTATCCCCTGATTACCTTCCTCTTGTTGCAGTTTAATTAAATCCATTTGATATGGGCGAAACATCGTTATTAATAACTGTTCAAACATAGTTGCCATTGCAGAGCTTTGACCAACATTAAAATCATCAGGAAAAGTAGCATTGACGATACCATTCGCTTCATCCATTTCAAATAGTACATCTTGAAATAGATAATTACTAACACCCCATTCGTCTTCTTGTAAATAATCATCTAACTTATTGTAGAATGAAGCAATATTCTCATCTTCTGGAATAACAATGGAAAGCGGTATAGTATACTGTCCCTGTCGATCAGCAAGTGCCATGTAAAGGATCGATTCATCAGACGCAGGCTCATCATGCACAACATGGCTCTTCAATGATGACTCTGGAGCCATAGATTCAGCTTGTTCCTCTTCCGTCTTTTCCTCGTTATCCGTCGTCCTGTTAGGTTCTTCCTTTTGAGATAGATTAGATTCCTTCTTGGTGCTCTCCTCCTGGGCAACATCCAATGTATTATCTTCTGTAGCCTGGTTATTGGAAGAATCTTCAGTTGCTTGATTGGACCCATTATTGACAAGCATAGGAATTAATAATAAAACAATTGCAAATGCAGAAATAGTTCCAATTACTGGAATAAGGACTTTTTTCTGTTTTCCACTAGAGGGTTGATCCATTTTGGCGGAGATACGTTCATATAATTCTTCTTTAGAAATATCATGCTTAATTGTTGGAAGTTGTTCTAACTTTTCAATCATTTTACGCTCTTCTTCATTTGATGATTTCATACTACATCTCCCCCTTCCTGTTCATGTTGGAGCAAATAGGTTCGTAATGTTTTTAATCCCCTATGTTGAGTTGTTTTCACTTTACTAATACTAAATCCTAGTATCTCTGCTGTCTCTTGAATAGAAAATAACTGAATAAAGCGCAAAATTAAAACACTTTTCTGATCAGGTGTACAATGATCAAGATAACGATAGACTTGTTGTATCATTTCATTTTGTACAGCTATTTCCTCTGGCAAAGGACCTTTATCTGGAATAAATTCTCCTTTTTCAGTCCAGTTAAAAAAATCTTTTATCCGCTTTCGTTTTCGCGTTTGAGACCGAAAATAATCTATCGTAATATGTCGAGCGATAGAAAACAACCACGTCTTTATGCTACTATCCCCTTTAAAGGAATCATACGATTGTAGGACTTTCATATATACATCTTGAACAAGATCAGCTGTAATTTGTCTATCTTTTACCATGTAAAAAATGAATTGATATAAATCCTGATGGTACTTTTCGTATATTTCATCAAAGACAATTCTCATTTGTATCCCCCGATCATAGAAATAGTCGTTTGTTTTATGTAAAAGTTTCATGATAGCGCAAAAAAATACCAACATAGTCTTAGTTGGTATTATAAAGGAAAAAACGCTTATTTGCATATTTTTTTAAAAAGTAGGACATAGTCGGATATAGGAAGGCAATAAATATTCCGTTACCTATAGCATGGTACGTATCAAAAGGTAATCCTGCTACATAATATGGCCAAAACATTCCAGTTACTTGGTACGTCGTTAACGAAATAATAAACCCATAAAAATAGCCACTGAAAATAGCAAAAATTATTATTGGTAGAATAGATACTTTCATATATTTTCCTATAACTCCACTTATTAAGCCTATAATCCCCCATCCAACGACTTGCCAAATTGTCCAAAGCCCGATACCCAATAACATGTTAGACAAAAATGCCGTTAAGATGGCTAATATAATAGCAGCAAGTGGTCCTAAAAATAAGCCACACACGATAATGATTGCTGTAACTGGTTGTACATTAGGCAGAAACGAAAAAACGAATCTGCCAACAACCGCTAGTGCAGCCAATATTGCTAATAAAGTTAACTTATAAGTGTTCACTTATATCATTCCCAAGCCTGTAAATCGAAATTAACTTCATCACCAGGTGTTAATTCAAATTCTCCAGCACCAACTTGTGGCATTTCATCATTTACAAAAAACATCCATGCCTTTTGTTCGTCTTCTTGTGGCGCGTGACCATCAATTGATGTAATAAAGCCATTATCATGTTCAATTTCAAAGTTTTCTTCCATTACATCCATTAGGATCGCATTTTCTTCAATTGCAACCTCTTTCTCTGTAATGACTTCTGCACCCTCATCTTCTGAGATTGTAATAACGACAGTTGCTTCATCTGACTCATTTTCTGTTTGTTCCTCACTATCATCGGCACCACAACCTACTAGTAGGCCAATTGCTACAAATAGTGTAAGCATTCTAGTAAACCATTTGTTCATTTTCCTTTCCTCCAGTTCAATATTATTAGGGTAGTTAACGTTTGATAACATTAAAAAAGCTAGCCCCTTCTCATGAGCTAGCTAGACAACTCAAAAACATAAAAATTTAGCACTTATGTATTCAGTCGTCCCAATAGCTCATACCCTCGAAGCATTGAAACAATTGAAATTGGCAGGTTTACTGACTTGTGATATTATTACCTACTCTAAGTTCCTTCCCATATGACTTTTCATACAGTGGATTGTTACTTATTTCGTCATCACTTACAGTTGCGAGGACAGCTCTAGTTTTTCACTAGATTCCCTTTTAAGCACTTTTTTAGCACCAATTTCACAACATATATTCAATTCTTTAATATCATTACCATAAATCAACACAATTTAAACTAGATGGTTACTTTTTTCTAGGTATTCTAAAGGTAAATGTTGTCCCTTCATCTAACCGACTATTTACTGAGATTACTCCATTATGGGCGTCAATTATATTTTTCGCAATCGCTAGCCCCAAACCAGTTCCTTTTTTCTTTTTATTTCTTGTTCTTGATTTATCTGCTTTGTAGAATCGTTCAAATACAAAAGGTAAATCGTCTTCAGGGATACCGCTACCATTATCTTCAATAGATACTGAAAAATCATTTTCATCGGATTCAATCATCACGTGAACATATCCACTTTCACCTGTATGACGAATTGCATTGTCGATTAGGTTTGTAAACACTTGTTCAATCCGATCTGCATCCATATAAACGGCATCTACCTGTAATTGTTTGGATACTTTTAATTCTACCTGATTTTCTTCTGCAATTCCATTAAATTTACGGATAATCCGATCAATAAAGGTATCCATATTCACAGACTCTTTATTTAATTGGATATGGCCAGCTTCCATCCGAGCTAGATCTAATAGCTCATTTACTAATCTCCCCATTCTAAGTGATTCTTCATAGATGATTTGGGCTAGCTCATTCTTCTCCTCTTTACTTTCTGCTACATCATCCACAATGGCTTCACTATACCCTTGTAACATAGAAATTGGCGTACGTAATTCATGTGACACATTGGCGATAAAATCTTTACGCAATTTATCGAGACGTCTTTCTTCTGTCATATCTCGTATTACTGCAACAGCACCACGTACATAAGCCTGGTCGTACAATGGTGTCATAATCATTACCCATGTACGTCCCTGTATATTAAATTCGTGTATGGATTCGGATTCATCATCAATGACTTGTTGTAAAATTTCTTTCAATTCTGATGGTAATTTTTTGTTACTTTCATCATCTATTTGTTCATTATTTTCATAATATAAGTTTTCTAGAAAGTGTTCTGCTGGTGGATTGGTTACCATCATATCACCATTACGATTTAATGTTATCACGCCATCAGCCATCGAGCTTACAATACTGGACAGTTGTTCTTTTTCTTGTCTTAACGCATTAATATGGAACTTCAATTGTCTTCCCATGCGGTTAAAGGCCATTGCTAAGCCACCTATTTCGTCATGGGTTAATATTGGTACTTTTGTATTAAATTCACCCCTCGTTAAATCAAATGCTGCTTCACGCATTTTTAACAATGGTGCTGTGATTCGTGTAGATAGAAAAAAGGCAAAAATAGTTGTTAAAATGATTGCAATTCCTGCAGCTAAAAAGATAATCTTCGTTGTTTCCGCTTTTGTTTGATCAACCACCTCTAATGATTGATAGACATAAACAGCTCCACCTGTACTTGCTACAGGTGTACCAACAATCATTACTTCCACATTACTATCTGGGAGCATCATTTGTTTCTGAACCTTTTCCTGGTCCGTTAATACAGTTGTTAGTTCTTGGTCATTTTGGAGCCAATCATCTTCTAATTTGGCAAGATTATCATCACTGCTATTTGATACCCAAGCTGTATCATCATTAAAAAGAATGGCAACACGACTTTTAGGATCTTTTACTTGTTCTGCTGTTTCAATTAAAAGCCCTCTACTTTGATACTGTTCCACCATTACAGATACTTTCGTTGCGGTTTGCATCATATCTTTTTCTGCTTCTTCAATATGAAATGTTTCAAAAAACTCTAATAGTAAAATAGTTAATATAAACAATACAAAAGAAACTAGCAATAAAATCGTTATTGCTAGCTTTCCAACGACACTACGCCAAAACATCATGCATCATCTACCTCAAATTTATAGCCTACTCCCCAGACGGTTACAATCATTTTTGCAGCGTCTTTTGAGATTTTGTTTAGTTTTTCCCGTAACCGTTTCACATGTGTATCAACAGTTCTTAGATCACCAAAAAATTCATATTGCCACACTTCTTTTAACAAATGTTCGCGATTGAACACTTTATCTGGTGATTTTGCTAGAAAACAGAGCAATTCATATTCTTTTGGAGTTAAACTTACTTCCATCCCATCAGCCGTAACACGATGCGCATCATAATCGATCGTTAAGTGCGGGAATACTAATAAATTCTTTGGTGCTGTTTCATTTTCATCAAAATGCGATGCACTCACTCTCCGTAATAATGCTTTTACACGTAATACGACTTCACGCGGACTAAATGGCTTGACAATATAGTCATCTGTCCCAACCTCAAAGCCTTGAACACGATTTGCTTCTTCCCCTTTAGCCGTTAGCATAATAACAGGTGTTTCTTTTTCTTTCCGTAGTGCTTGACAAACTTCAATCCCGTCCATTTCTGGCATCATAATGTCTAGCAGAATGACATCATAATCATTTTCCAATGCCAATTGCAGTGCATCGGTTCCATTATCTGCTTCTTCTACAATATAGTCCTCTCGTTCTAAATACATTCGTATTAATCGACGAATTCGTTCTTCATCATCTGCAACCAACACTTTCGCATTTATATCCATAATACATTCCCCCCTTACATTCCAGTATAAACGAACTGTGAAGAAAAGTATAAAGAAAACAAGGCATTATAATTGTTACAAAATGGATCCATTATTTGTACAAACATTAAGCATAAGAATGGAGTCCAGCTAACACTAAATTAACTACAATTAGGTTAAACATAATGATCCCAAAGCCAGCAACTGCAAGCCATGCTGATTTTTCCCCATGCCACCCTCGTGAAAGTCTTAAGTGAAGATAGGCTGCATAGAAAAACCATGTAACTAATGCCCAAACTTCTTTTGGATCCCAGCCCCAGAATCGATCCCAGGCAATCTGAGCCCAAATGGCCGCAAAGATTAAACCACCTAATGTAAAGACAGGGAAGCCAATTGTTACGGAACGATAATTTATTTCATCTAATACATCTGGTTTAATATTTTTAAGCATTGGCTGGATTGCTGCACCAACTCGTTTTCTTAAAATTAATCTTACTAGACCATATAGGATGGAACCAGTTATGACTGACCATATTACTGTATTAAACTTCCTACCAGCATCTGCACCTTGCATCCATTCAGGGGTTTCAAACAACGGCTGCATCGTATCTTCGGTTAGCAGTGTACCATCATTTGGACCAGCAATAGCAGGTAAATGATATTCTGTTGTGGTTGTCGCATTTTGTTCTGTATATTCAAATGTTGCATTATAATCCATCAAATTAAATGTTGATGTAATCACGATAAAGCCGATAAATAAGAATATTGTATATAATACAGTTTCCAACCATGTCGTTTTCTTACTTTTGACAGATTGATCAATTTGTCGAATTAAATAAATTAACCCAGCAACAAAACTGATTGCAAGTATTCCTTGTCCCAACGAAACAGTTGTTACGTGTATATATAGCCAATGACTTTGTAGTGATGGTACCAACGGAGAAATCTCTGTTGGAAACATACTTGCATATGCAATAATAATCAATGCTATAGGTAAAGCAAATAATCCTAAAGCACTTAATTTATAAATGAAATAAATGATGATAAACGCCAGTACCATACACATTCCTAGAAATGTCATAAATTCAAATAAGTTACTGACTGGCGCATGTCCACTAACAATCCATCTAGTTATAAAATAAACGAGCTGAGCAATAAAACCAATAATGGTCAATGTAATACCAATTTTGCCAGATATGTTCCCTTTACGCTTATCGGACTGCTTATCTTTTATTGTTGCACCAAAAAACCCAGTAGCAACAAGATACAGCACAAATGCAGTGTAAAGTGCTATACTACTTATGGTTAATAAATCCATTTATATCCTCCTTATATACATGGTTACTTTTTGTCTAATTCTTGTTGGTCCTCAACCATGTTGACATTTGTATCCTCGATTATTTTTTCAATATCTTTTCTCACACCAAACCAGTTTTTATTCGTATGGGCTGCAACTAATACACCTTCATCTTTTGGATGAATCCATATACGTCGGTGGTACCAATACATTCCTTGTGTAACACCGATCATGAAAATAGCGGCACCAATACCAAATAATGGTAAGGTGTAGTCTCGGCGAACCGTTAATCCACTAACATCACGAACTTGAAAGTCCTCTAACCCTAGAGTATAGTCATTTTCTTCCGTTGCAGGTATATTTCTACCAATCCCAACAAAACTTATTTCTGGTGTTTCGGTTTCAGGAGGATAGACTGAAAATACAAAAGCTGGATTTCTTGGATAATTTGTTTCCGATCGTGGAACACCATCATCCATATAATAATCAGGGTAATACTTGTCCACATTCACCGTAAATCCATTGTCCAATTCATACGTAGATTCTGGTGATGTTAAATCTACCGTAAATGACCCTAGTCCCTCTTCATCCTCATCTTCTGTATCATAAATTCCGAATGTCATACTCTTAAACTCATCAAGTTGATAGCCAGCCTGGTACAAGGTATACCCATCAAACTTTAAAGGTTCATTCATTCGAATTTCCTGTTCTGCAATCTTTTCTAATTCTGATTCCGCACCAGTTACATCGGCTTCTTGTTGTTTGTAAACAATCGCATTTGTTTGGAAATTACTTGGGATCATTCCACCTTGTTGCATAATAGACTCTTGAAACCGTTCGTCATTTTCGTCATACGTTTCCAAAATAAAGTCTTTGTTTTCTATCAGGTATTCGCCACCTGTTCCAGGAATAACGATCTGCTCCCCTTCTCTAACCCATACATATTCATCAATATACAATACAGAAGAAAAGCGTAGAATAGCTGCTAATAGAATAATAATTAAACCTATATGATTCACATATGGCCCCCAACGAGAAAAACGTCCTTTTTCTGCTAAAATATGGCCATCTTGTTCCGATACACGGTACCGCAGTTGCTTTAATCGATTCACCATTTTCTCTTTTTCTTCTTTGGTTACAGACTTTGTTTCACTATATAAGCGTTGTCTATTAATGAATGTTTCATGCCGTTTAGGCTTCTGTCTTTTTAACGCTTTATATAGTGGAACAACGCGGTCAATACTACAAATAACAAGTGAAATTCCGATTAGTGCGATTAGCGTCATGTACCACCATGAACCATATAAATTATGAAGTCCTAACTGATAATAGATTTGACCAAGAAGACCGTAGCGTTCCGCATAGAAAATAGATGGATCACGTGATTCAGCGTCAGCAGGTATGTACATTTCCTGTGGAAAAATAGTACCAATTGCAGAAGCTATTAATGTTATAACGATTAACCATACCCCTACTTTAACAGAGGAAAAGAAATTCCATGTCTTATCAATAATTGATTTATTATAGGTTTGCGATCTACGGGCACTTCCATCATACCGCATGTTTAACAGTTTTCGTTTATCATTACCATCAATATGTTGATTTTCTTCAATAGGTTTCCCGCATGCCTCACAAAGGACTGTTCCCTCTGGGTTAACATGCCCACACTCACATTTTATTTTTTTCATTTATATCCCTTCCTGCAAACAGGTTGCTGTTCATCTTATTCAGGTTGAATTTGCTCCAAATATCCTTCTAAGTCTTCTAATGTTAAAGCACCTTCTACAATTTCCACAATCTCTCCATCCGCATTAATAAAAAATGAACTTGGTATTGGCCCTATTTTATATAAATCTTTCACCTTATTATCTTTATCATGTGGAATAGGAAATGTGAGATTATATTCATCGATGAAATTGTGCACAACTAATTCTGTTGTATCTAAACTGACAGCAACAATTTCAATTCCTTTTTCTTTATACTCTGGATACAAATCTTGCATATATGGCATTTCTTCCTCACAAGGCTTACACCATGTACCCCAAAAATTCAGCATAACACCTTTACCTTGTAAGTCACTCAGACGAATTGTTTCTAATTCATTATTTTGATTAATTTGCTGAAGCTCAAAGTCTGGAGCTTTGTCCCCTACCTCATATATTGTTTTATCCTTATTTGCATTCGAAACTAAAGCATATACGGTAGCTACAAGCAACACAGCTAAAACTGCAGTTCTAAAGATTAGACGTTTTCTTTTTTTATTTTCTTTCTTTGCTTTTATTTGATCTAAGTTCATATACGGATCACTCCCTAGAACATTATAACACGTAGCTATCGTATTAAATTTGACTATTATTTAACAATTTTCGTTGCTAGTTGACGTAATTGTTTAATTTCATGTGGAGTTAGTTTTCGAAATTGTCCTGGTTGAAGATTATGGACATCAATAATTCCAAATCTCTCTCGCTTTAGTTTTTGTACAGGAAATCCGATTTTCTCCATCATGCGGCGAATATGGCGGTTTTTCCCTTCGTGTAAAACGATTTCTAATATCGCAGTTCCCTTCTTTTTATCGGTTGATAACACCTTTGCAGAAACTGCTTTTAATAAATCATTATCTGATTTAACACCTTTTTTTAATTGCAAAAGATCCTTTTTTGTTGGAATACCTTTTACTTTTGTTACATATACTTTATCGATCCCATATTTTGGATGCATTAAGAGATTTGCAAATTCTCCATCATTCGTTAATAGTAAAACTCCGGATGTATCATAATCTAATCGACCAATTGGGAAAATACGTTCAGGGACTTCTTCTAAATAATTTGTTACTACCTTACGCCCCTTATCATCCTTTACACTGGAAATTACTCCTCTTGGTTTATATAAAAGATAATATACTGGTTGTTCTTTTTCTAAAAGCACACCATCTACTTCAATATCATCATCTGGTGTAACCTTTGTTCCTAATGTTGTTACCGTCTTTTTATTTACTTTAACCTTCCCATCTACAATTAACTTCTCTGCTTTCCTTCTTGATGTAACCCCGCTTTGTGCTATTACCTTTTGTAACCTTTCTTCTTGTTTCATATTATCACCGTTTTTCGTTTTAGTTTACCCATAAGGCTCATTTCGTTTTCTACGTAGGTTTTTATGTCGCATCTTCTATAGATTGCGACGTAATTTAGTGAATTGTAGTTTATTTCCGCTCCAGACAGCCGCTTTCACCATGGGCATAAGTGCGACATCTGTTCAAACTATTCGTTTTCACAGTGTCTTCTTTACCGCGGACAACGCTTTTAGCTTCCTCGGAAGCAAAAATCGCTTCCTGTGGGATCTTCAGCTGTTGTTTTTTCCGCAGGAGTCGACTGTCCTACGCTCCAATAAACTGTTTTATTAGGAGCATAAATGATACGAATTGGTATGCACAAATCAGCGTAGGAAAAACACGAAGACTCCTGCGGGATCAGTGGCCTAAGTGAGACCCCACAGTGCAATAGCACGAGGAGGCTCACGGGACACCCGCGGAAAGCGTAGTGTTTTTCCGAAGCGAGTGATATCACTATCACAATATCAATTTACGTCTCAATTTCCATCAACTATTCATTAAAATTTTCCCCTTAAAAAATCAACAATCTTTTAGAAAAGCCAACATAATAGTAGCGCTAACTATAAGTTAACGCTACTTTAACATTCTATCCAAATATTAGTGTTACTACTATTATAGATGCTATTATACCAACTATATCTGCTAAGAGTCCAACTTTTAATGCATATCCCATTTTTCGTATCCCAACAGCACCAAAATATACCGTTAAAATATATAATGTTGTATCCGTACTTCCTTGCATGGTACTGGCTAGTCTACCAATAAAAGAATCTGGGCCATGTGTATCAATTAATTCTGTTGTCATCCCTAACGCAGCAGTTCCAGAAATTGGCCTAACAAGTGCTAGTGGAACAATATCTGGTGGTATTCCAATAAACACTAAAACAGGGGAAATGAGATCTATAAATGCTTCTAACGCACCAGAGCTTCTTAAAATAGTAATGGAAACGATCATCCCCAGCAAAAAAGGAAGTAAAGAAAATGCCATTTTGACACCTTCTTTTCCTCCCTCTACAAATAACTCATAAGCTGGGATTCGTTTCCACATAGCAGTAAGTAATACCAGCAATATAAAGCATGGGATTATCCAAGTACTTATCGTTGTAATAATACCCATTTTTGTCTCCTCCAAACCTTAAACAGCAAATTTTTCTATTTCCCTACTGTTTTCTTTTATCAATAGAATAAAACAGACGATCTATCAAAATAGCACACGTAGTCGATATAAGTGTTGCAATAATGGATGTACCTACAATTTCCGTCGGTGATACTGAGTTATATTGCATGCGAATTGATATGACAGTAGTCGGAATAATGGTTAAACTTGATGTATTTAAAGCTAAAAAAGTAATCATCGACCTAGAAGCTTTATCCGATCCACTCAATTTTTTCATTTCTTCCATTGCTTTTATTCCCATAGGTGTTGCAGCATTACCTAAGCCAAACATATTAGCAGTTATATTGGACAAAATATATCCGATTGCTGAATGATCTTTTGGAATTTCTGGAAATAATTTAACGACTAGTGGTCTAAATAACCTTGATAATGCATTTAAAATACCTGCCTTCTCGGCGACCTTCATAATTCCAAGCCAAAATACTAGAATACTAATTAAACCAATAGATAATGTAACAGCCTCATCTGCACTTTCAAATACAGCCTGGTTAACCTCTTCCATTGTGCCATTAAACATTGCGTAAACAATCCCTATGATTGCCATATACGCCCATATGATATTGACCATATTATCCAACCCTTATAATTTGCTTGAAGAGTGATAGGACTGTAGAAAAGAAACCCTTTTCTTGATTTGGGTGTTTTTTAGAAAAAATAGATGTTTCTGCAATTGGTTTATCATTCAGGTAAAAGATACTTTTTCCTATAACATCCTCTGATTCATTTATTTCCTCTAACAAGAAAGTTTGTCTATCTATACTATCTTTTTCTACATCACTTAATGGAAATCGCAACGCCTCATGAAGATAACCAGTAATTTCTTCTCCTGTTTTCGTTTCATAGGTTACTGATCCCTCCTCCATGAGATCCTCTAAATTATACGTATCATAACCCCATTCAAACATATTAATATGGTCTTGCCAGTCGTTTCGGTCATTTAACGTCACCGCAATTAAATCCATATCTTCTTTATGCGCAGCCGATACCAATGTTCGACCAGCAGCTCTAGTAAACCCTGTTTTACCACCAATACAATACTCATAAAGTGATGTTAATAATTTATTTTTGTTTTGCCATGCATAAGCTCGTTTATCTGATTTATACGAAGTTGTTTCGGTTACTTTTCGGAATATGTCATTTTCCATTGCATATCGCATTAAGACAGCCATATCATATGCAGTTGAGTAATGATTATCATCGTGAAGACCATGGGGGTTAACAAAATTGGTATTATCCATCCCGATCCATTTTGCTTTTTCATTCATTAAGTAAACAAAACCCTCTACACTACCACCAATATGTTCACTTATGGCAACTGCAGCGTCATTCCCAGATCGTAACATTAACCCATAGACAAGATCCCCTAACGACATTTTTTCTCCTTCCTCTAAATAAATTGAGGAGCCTTCCGTATAAACAGCTCGTTCACTTACCGTCACTTCTTCATCCCATTTCCCAGACTCAATCGCCACAATTGCTGTCATTATCTTTGTGATGCTGGCAATTGGCTGTTGTTGATGAGGATTTTTCTCAAATAAAATTCGACCAGAGTTTTGTTCCATTAAAATCGCATTTTGAGCTGATACACTTGGTTTTGCTTGTCCAATAATCGGATTTAAAAAAACAAAAAACACCACTAATACTAACGTTACGAAATAGCGCATTTAAAGACATCTCCTCACAGACAGTGTGTCTTTATATAGATATGCAAAAGATAATTGGATATGATATGAATATATAATTACGGGGGATCTAGCCCCCCGCTTTAATTAGAAGTATTCTTGACTTTTTTAAAACGATTATTCACATCTTCCCAATTCACAATGTTCCACCAATTTTTAATATATTCTTTCTTATCATTCTTATATTGTAAATAATATGCATGTTCCCATACATCTAGTACTAATAATGGAATCATTGTTGCTATATGAAATAATTGGTGCTTTTCAAGTGTTTGAATGGCTAGCTTTTTACTATCAGGTAGCCATACAAGTGTTGCCCAACCAACACCTTCAACAGAAGAGGCAGCTTTTGTAAAAAGGTTTTTAAAGTTAGTAAACGAACCAAAGTCCTTATCAATTTGCATACGTATATCACCAAAAGCTTCCTTTTTACTGTTTGGGGTCATATTTTTCCAAAAAATCGAATGCAAAAAGTGTCCCGATCCATGAAATGCCTGCTCACGTAACCAATGTTTTAGCATACTATCTTCCATTTTATGATGTTTTTTGTAAATAGCTTCTTCTGCTTTATTCAATCCATCTACATAAGATTGATGATGCTTTTGATGGTGTAGCCGCATAATTTCTTCACTTATATACGGCTCCAATGCATTATACTTATATGGCAATGGTGGAAGTTGATGTTTTCCAATTTGCTTTTTTTCTTTACGGTGGAGTGTGGTAATATCAGTTGCATAGCGTTCTCCTTCTTTTTGTAAGGCGATGACCTCATCATTCTGTATATGCCCTTCATCCTCTAGTAAACGCTTTATTTTTTGTTGCCACTGACTAATTTGTCCTACCAACGTATCATGTGTGTTATTGGGGATATTTGCTTCATTTAATGTACGCTTTACCTCTTCCCCCCATTTATACAGCTCCTCTAGATATTCCTTTTTTTGTACAGTCATATAATCACCTCTGTTTAGTTTATGAGGCTACATGAGACATTGTGCTGCATACCTAGTAAGGGAACTGTTTATTTTAAAATAAAAAATCTCGCCAGCCTGATTTTTTCAAAAAAAGCCGCTAAAGAAAAGGAGGAGATGAATAAGATCAAGGAGGTCAAAGTCAGTGAGGCAGATTCTGAATGTGGATAATTATACCGCGAAAATAAACCAGAGGATTTCTTCTATTTAGATCACCACACTACTGAAGTACATATCACCACAAAAAAAACATCACACGCCATGTTTAGGAGGATGACAAGGAACAGGTTTGTTTGTAGCGACTTTCCAATGAAGGGAAAAGGATTTATTACATGAGAAATAGGAAAGTAGAACGGAGCTTTGCAGATTCAAAGGAACTGCACGGGCCGCGTTATTGTCGCTTTGCGCAGAAAACAAAAGGTTTGATAACAAGTATTACTGACAGCTGCCTGTCAGAACATGATTGGCGGAGGGGCGAATACCGCGATACTCCTGCGGAAAAACGAATGATCCGAGACCCCCGAAACGTGGATTACGCTAGGAGGATCGGGCGTTCGTCCGCGGAAAGCGAGTGGTATTTGCTCCTGGAGCTAAGTGTAAAAATAAGCTTATAAAAAAGCCAGAGTTTCTTTACAAGCTGAAAATATCGCTTGGCGAGACTTTTATTCATCCGTATTCGATGGATTCATATCGGCAAATTTTTCAAAGAATAGATCTGCTTCCTGTTCGATGGATTCATCATTAATTTCTTCTGGTAATGGTGGTAGCTCTTCTAAGGATGTTAGCCCAAAATACGTTAAAAATTCTTTAGTCGTTCCAAATAAGATCGGCCTACCAATACCCTCTTTTCTACCAACCTCTTCTATAAGCGACCGAGCTAATAACGTTTGTACAGGTCGATCGCTTTTTACTCCACGAATTTCTTCTATTTCCGTCCTCGTAATTGGCTGCTGGTAAGCAATAATAGCTAGTGTTTCTAAGGCAGCTTGGGACATTCTACTGGAATGAGGTGTTTGTACAAGCCGTTGAAAGTATGTACTATGTTCAGGCTTTGTTGTAAGGTGAAAAACTTGATGAGACTCTATTAGCATAATTCCCCGTTCTGTATGGTTATAATCAAACTTCAATTCTTCTATTATATGTGTAACGGTTTGTTTAGAGATCTCTAGAATGCGTGCTAATTGCTTAATTGTCATCCCTTCATCACCACTAGCGAACAACAAGCCTTCTGTTATCGCCTTTAGCTTTGATATTTCCACTTTGTCTCCTCCATATAATATATATATAGTAAATCAAATGATTTTTCTTGTTTACAATAAACTGTATTATGCTTCATTAATTCTAATAGTGCCATAAATGTAACGACAATATGCTGCTTGGAATAATGAGGAAATAACTGATCAAATACAATTCCATTAGAAGATCGTTTCACAATGGTTACTATTTCTTCCATCCGTTCTTCGATTGGAATTTCTGCACGTTTAATAGTGGTATCTAATGGTTGGTCCCATTGCTTTCTTTCCATCATTTTATGTAATGCACCTAACATATCATAGATAGATACATCATTATTTACAGGAGGCTGCTCCTTCCGAAGGTCTTCGAAAATAACTGGAGGCCTTGTATAAATTTGATGTGATTCCACTTCTCTTTTCTTCAATTCTTCAGCAGCTTCTTTATACTTGCGGTATTCAATTAATCGCTGCATTAACTCTTCACGTGGATCTTCCATATAATCATCTGTCTCTTCATCTAGATCTTGCTTTGGTAATAACATTTGACTTTTCAATGCAATTAAAGTTGACGCCATCACAAGGTATTCACTTGCTATATTTAACTCTAATTGTTGCATCGTGTGGATATAATGCATATATTGTTTTGTTATTTGTGCAACGGGAATATCATAAATATCAATTTCATATTGTTTAATCAAATGTAGCAATAAGTCAAGTGGTCCTTCAAACGAATCTAATTTCACTTGATAAGCTGGTTGCATTGCTTTCCTCCTTCAAATAACGCCATATTCAGATTTATTGCATGAATATAATGTGGTTACCATAATTAGTGTGAGGTTTTCGACCCGACAGGATGTGCTAATTCCACCTTTGCAACAGGAGACATCACGCTTATATTGATCAACAACTATATGCGGATAAATTAGAATAATTTCTAATAAACGCCCATACACCAATGTTTCTATATACATAAGTTACTACTGTAAGATAAATGTTATCAAAAAAACATTTATTCGTTAAGCAAAAAAAGGAGGATTTTATCATGGGAGGACACTATGGATATGGCGGCGGATTTGCCTTAATCGTCGTGCTGTTTATTCTTCTGATTATTGTTGGTGCTGCATGGTTATAAGGTAGGAATGCAACTTGCCTTCAGTAGGTCTTCCTTCTGAGGGCTGTTGTATATTTACTAAAACAATGTAATAAAGTGAAACTTCAAACAGTGGGGTTCGACTAGACAGGACATGCTAGTGCCAAAAATTGCCACATGACAAGGAAAGCTGCGACAGCGACACATCGCACCAAGCAAAAGTATTTTTCTTATGCGAGGACATCACCGTTTTAGGCAGCCTGCCAGTTACATGCGGGGTAAAAATAAAAACCAGCCCTATACAGGTAAGAGCTGGTTTTTATTTTTATGTTAGTCCTTACATTTTAAATAAAAATCCTCTATAGCATCATCGGCACATACGGCATATTTTTCTTCATACATATCCGTAATGGCCTGAACCATCTTCTTTCCAATTCCCATGTTACGATGAGAAGGATTGACAGATATATGTTGGACAACCGCATTAATATCATTTTCAATTCTTAATCCAATCGCACCAAGAACATCCTCTTCTTTCCATAAGAACAGGTGCCAGTTTGGATTTGATTCATATTCTTTTATCGTTTGTTGCAATTTTTTTACGTCCTTCTCTTCAGGCATAAAAGACAGTAAACCCATTGCAATTTTTTCCATATTTTTCTTATAGCGAATTAACATAAATATCCCTCATCATAAGAAACGAACCAACTTTTATTTTATATTTACCTTTATTGGTTTGTCTCTACAATTGTTTGTATCTCTATTTATGCATTAATCGAGTAAGTTTGTCAATTATCTTTTTTATCTCCTAATAAATATTATTCGTTTGTTCTAAAAAAGTACTCACTGACCAGTATAAACATATTTCCCCGTATTCATACTATTATTTATTCGATTAGCTATAATAATGTTACTTTTCAAACAGAACTTGCCAAATGGTATACCCATCCGATTTCTTTTGTTTAATCTTAAACGGGATCAAATTCATAATACATAACCATAAATTAAATAATATAAATACAGAAAGATAACTATTTGGTATAAAGTAAAAAGGAATAAAGCTAACTAATGCAACCATTCCATTACTAATAGGCCCACTTAGTGCTATCAAAACTAATTCAGAATTAGAATAAGGTGTAGATCGATTACTCCATACAAGGCCACCAAGAAAATAGAGAGAACAGATTGTAATGTGTATGTTATTTAGATTAAAATGGATACATTTATTACCAGTACCAAGGGACAGGTTAACATTGTCAGCCCCCCTCATTCTTGCTCCAATGGCGTGTCCGAACTCATGGATGAATGTTGCTATTGGGGCCATAATAAATAGAAAAATGATAACAATATATAAATCCATATCCCTTTTATCCTATTCCATTAAGCTGTATAAACATCTACTTTTTGCATAACATCTCCATTTTTCATCTGTTTTACATATTCCATTCCAGAAGTGACTTGACCAAAAACAGTGTGAACTCCATTTAGGTGTGGTTGCTCCTCATGAACAATAAAGAATTGGCAGCTCCCAGTATCCTTTCCAGCGTGTGCCATTGATAATGACCCTTCAACATGCTTATGTGGATTACCTTCTGTTTCACATTTAATTGTATATCCTGCATTTCCCGTACCATTTCCATTCGGGCATCCACCTTGGCTAACAAATCCATCAATGACTCTATGGAATGTTAATCCATCATAAAATTTTTCGTTAGCTAGTTTTTCAAAGTTAGCAACTGTATTAGGTGCTTCATTTTCATATAAATCAAATTCAATCTTATTTCCATTTTCCATTAAAATATATCCTTTTTTAGCCATTGCTGTTGCTCCTTTATATAAAATCATAGTTTATCATATCATGAACTTCTCTGTAATAAAACCATTACAAATAAGATAAGTCATTTTGCACGACATCTTTATATGTCTCACGGCGAACTACTTCTTTTGCTTGTCCATTTTCTACAAAAACGACAGATGCTTTTGGAAATCGATTATAATGACTTGCCATCGAATATCCATAAGCTCCTGTAGAGAAGACTGCAAGTATATCACCACTATCGACAGAAGGAACTGGTAAATCCCAAATGAGCATATCCCCTGATTCACAGGCTTTCCCAGCGACTGAGACTACTTCCGTGTTAGGTTGATCTGCCTTATTAGCTAAAACACCTTCATATTTTGCCTCATATAAAGCAGGCCGTAAATTATCTGTCATACCACCATTCACCGAAATATAAGTGCGTACATCAGGTATATGCTTTTTAGCTCCTATTGTGTATAAAGTGATTCCAGCATTTCCAACAATAGAACGTCCTGGCTCAATCCAAATTTCTGGTATTGGAATATCAATCATACGGGAATAATTTTGTACATTTTCAACCAACGCTTCAACGTACTTATTGTATGGTAGTGGTTGATCATCTCCCGTATAACGAATTCCAAAACCACCACCTAAATTTAATACTTCTGGTATAAAGCCAGTTTGTTCTTTCCATTCACCTAACTTTTCAAATAAACTCTCCGTTGCTTTAACAAAACGATCAGTCTCGAATATTTGTGATCCGATATGACTATGCAACCCTTTAAAATGAATATGTTTTTGATTTCGTAGTTTTTGGAATGCTTCATCTGCCTGACCATTATTTAAATTAAATCCGAACTTGGAATCCTCGTTTCCTGTCATAATATAATGATGAGTTTTTGATTCAATTCCTGGTGTAACACGTATTAATACATCCATTTTCTTGTTATATTTTTCGAGTAGCTGTTGTAGCATTTCTATTTCTAGAAAATTATCAACTACAATACAACCAATATTATTTTCAACTGCCATTTTAAGTTCTTCATAGCTTTTATTGTTTCCATGTAAATGAATTTTTTCAGTAGGAAAATCTGCTTGAAGCGCTGTAAAAAGCTCTCCTTCAGATACAACATCTAAGCTTAAGCCTTCCTGGTCTGCTATTTGAACCATTGCAATAGAAGAAAATGCTTTACTTGCATAGGCAACTTGTGCTTTCACATTTAATTTCTTAAAGGGATCTACAAAGGAACGACAATTTTTTCGGATTATATTTACATCATATACATATAGTGGTGTACCAAAATCACGCGCCAAATTAATGGTATCAAGACCGCCTACTGTTAAATGGCCTTTATCATTTACTTTAAATGGGTGGTTCTCTAACATAACCTTAACTCCTCCGTCTATCGTCAAGCTGCATTTTCGCTATCATAACAAATGCAGTTCAAATAATACAAACACTTTATCACATTGAATAAAAAAACAAAAGAATTTTGTCATAAAGTGTGAAAGACCAATATTTGACTGCTTTGGAAAAGATTATTACTTCTGCCTTACTCTAGTTTAAATGCACGGATGTAAAAAGATCATTTTTATTTTAAATAAGCATGTTTGTATCGTCTATTCTTCTTATTGTTGCGAAAGATATTGAGACATTGTAATACATACCAATCTATACGGTTTAACCACCGTTTGGACATAGGTGAAAGTTGATAGTAGTTTTTAAACCCTTGTAATTTGCGGTTTAATCCTTCTATGAGATCTCCTATATCTACATGTAATTTATGTCGTGGGATGTATAGTCTTTTATTTTCTTTCTCATTTTCTTCATTGCTTTCTTACTCGGAACATGATGCATGAAATAGAAGATGTTTCGACTTCCCTTATTCCTCCTAGAGGGTTGTAATTGACAAGGCTGCAAGATTCACTTCATGTTACGACCTGCTAAGTTGCTCGCACTCTTTCAAGAGTTACTTTGTCACCAGGCTTCAACCTTAAGGTTTCTCCACCAGTTGCTCGTCAGTTACCGATCGTCTTGGCACTTACTTGGATTGGACTTTCACCAATTAGCAATCAACGCTTGTTGGGCACTCATCTTTTTAAAAAGGGTTTATAGCTTGGAAAAAAGCTATAAACCCTTCTTTTTGGAAGGCTGACTATAATTGTTCTTAGGGTGAACAATACTTGGTCTGCTATTGGACAGAGGTACGGGAATACGAATTAAAATGTGTAGAAATGCTTTTGCGTTAAATGGCAAAAACGGCCATAAATATGGTGTTTTTAAAGACTTTAAGCTTGCTAAAAACAGAAAGTATATAGTAACACCAATTAGAAAGCCGTATATGCCAAATAGCCCTGTCACAATAAGAAGGATGATACGAACCAAACGATTTGCAACACTTAACTCATAACTAGGTGTTACATACGTTCCAATTGCACTTATCGCTATATATAAAATAGCTTCTGGGCTAAGCATACCTACCTGAATTGCAATTTCACCAATTAATACGGCTGCAATTAAGCCCATTGATGTTGCTAATGGGGTAGGTGTATGGATCGCCGCCATACGTAGGAATTCGATTCCCAAATCCGCTAATATAAGTTGTATGACGATTGGTATATTTCCCTCGTCGTTTGGTCCAATGAACGATAATGGTTGCGGTAATAAAGAAGGCTCCATTGTAAATAAAAGCCATAATGGTAATAAAAACATGGATGCTAAAATAGCTAGAAACCTTGTCCATCTAATAAATGTACCTATAGCAGGTGCTTGACGAAATTCTTCTGCATGTTGTAAATGATGAAAATAAGTAGTTGGTAAAATAATGACACTCGGTGATGTATCCACAATAATCAAAACATGTCCTTCCAATAAATGATTCGCAGCAACATCAGGTCTTTCCGTGTATCTTACAAACGGAAATGGGTTCCATCCACGCTGAACCAGAAATTCATCCAACGTTTTATCTGCCATCGCAATCCCATCAATTTCGATCGATTCAATTTCTTCCTTTATTAATTGAACCAAGCCATCATCGGCAATATCACTAACATAGCTTAGACAAACGTCTGTTTTTGAACGCTCTCCTACTTTAAGCATCTCATGACGTAATCGTTCATCTCGAATCCTTCTTCTTGTTAAAGCAGTGTTTTCAATAATATTTTCCGTATATCCGTCACGGGAACCACGGACAACATGCTCTGTATCTGGCTCCTCTGGACTACGACCTGGATAACTCCTTACATCAACAACAAATGCTTGTTTTTCTCCATCAACAAAAACAATAATTAAACCAGAAAGCATTTGATCTACTGCTTCATCCATTGATTCAATGGCATTAACTTGTTGATGTACTAAACGATTTTCTAGAATTTCTGGTAATTTTTTTGAGTTCGATTCATGGTCATTAATTTCAATTAATTTTTCCATTAATTCTACAATAATCGCAGAATCACACAAACCAGTTAAATAATATAGGTGTATTTTTTTCTTTAAAACAGTCAATTCTCGAGAACCAACATCAAAGGAAACATCTAGTCCTACTCGTTCCTGCATATATGCTTTGTTTTCTTGAATGGTTGGAGAAATTGCTGTGCTTTTTGTTTTTTTTCGTCTCAACATAACACACTCCATCTTCACAAACTAAAATACAAGCGTAATTTTGAGTAAATTATCGGACAAAAAATGTCCACTGAAATAGAGAACCAGTGATTTTTCCGAATACAATAGCCATAAATAACCAGACTATTTTGTCGTCTATTCCAATTCGTTTCGATAAAATTGGAAAAACATTTATCACTTCTGTTAAGGCTGCAGCAAGCATCCCATTAAAAATACCATGAAGCACACCCCAAATTATTAATAGTAATTCAGGATGATTCCATGTAACATTCGTAAAAGATAAAAACGTTCCAAATATGGAACCTATTATGATGCACGCAGTATAAACTTTGATATATGCTTCTGATCTTGTTAATTGTATTAATCGAGGAATAATCCCTAACAATGTTAAAAATGCAACAAATCCAGCGCCCACCGCAAGACCACCAGCGAAACCGACTACTATTTCCACTCCGATTATAAGAAAATTACTTATCATTTATCCTATTTTCATAATGGGTTAAGTATTGGTCTAAGTTTTGCTGGTAGTTAAAAATCTCAACTTCTAATGGACTCGGCTCTTCATTAATACGTTTTTTAAACCAATGATTAAAAAACAGAACCATTCCAAGTCCAAGTCCTAAAGAATATGGTATTTGAATCCATAATGGAAATTCTTCCTCTTTTCCGGTTAAAATATAATGAAGCTTTTGCTGGACTTCTTGCATACTGACATCATAATGGAAATTCATAATGGTCATAGCAGCCCCAATAAATAAAAGTAACCACACAGCGGATACAAGTAAGATGGAAGCATTTTTCTTCGTTCGATTGATTCGTACAACGGTGTGTGGGGGACCTACTAATTGTATTTCGATATTTGGAAATAAACGATTTAAATGGTCAATTATTAAAAAACTATCGATAACGACAATATTTTTGTCCTTTTTTGAGACCCGATAAATTGGTGTTTTTTCCAATTCTTCTTTTTGCAAGGATGTTGTTGAGATGAAGGCTAGATCCTTAAGGGTTAAGCTTTCATATTTTTGTTGCTCCACATTCTTTTTCATACGTAAATAAACTATTTCTTTCATGTGGATCCATCCTTTACACTGTTTGTAATTAGTATTGGTTAAAACCATTATTTTTATCAGCATTTTTTAAGGTGGTTTTTTTAAAAGGATTGTAGCTTTCTAGTTCGAAACGTCATGCATATAAGATGTATTATGCGCAGTAGTTTAGCTTATGAATACTTCTACGGAAAAACACTTCGCTTTCCGCGGGGGAGTGGTAAGCCTCCTCGGGCTATCGCCCTGTGGGGTCTCACCGATCTCCTACTTCCCGCAGGAGTCTCCGTGTTTTTCCTACGCTAGCTCGTGTTCGTGTTCTATTTCTTATTAATATCATCATTAATGCTAATACAATAGTTGATTGGAGCGTAGGACAGTCGACTCCTGCAGGAAAAGCACGTGTCCAGACCTGAGCAGGAAGTGGTTTTGTTCCGATGTCTAGCTACAGCGCCTGCCCCCTCGAGGTCTTAAGTCAATCCTCTTTGTGGCAAAAAGCGCCACACCGAGGCTCGGCTTAAGCTTGGCAGATAAGAAAAACTTTCTTACTTCATAAGTGCAACTAAGGCTTTCGCCACTCGGCGACAAGCCAAGTTTTCTAATCGGGGGTGACCAAGGCACTTACGCTTTTCTATAGAGGAGGCTGAGGCCGTGCCTGCGGTAAAGAAGACACTGTGAAAACGTAAAGTTTGAACAGATGTCGCACTTATGCCCGTGGTGAAAGCGACTGTCCGAAGCGGAAATCAATGGCACCTTTTATTGCGCATTATATAGATTATGTACAGTAAAAAACAACAAAGTATTCGAAAAGTGCCATTAGAAAAAGGCTTTAATTAAAAAAATCACCACATGAAGTGGTGATTTTTATTAGACTTGATCCATTTTTAATTTAATATCCTCTAATATTTTCTTTTCTAGTCTAGATACTTGTACCTGTGATATTCCTAACCGCTCCGCAACTTCTGATTGTGTCTTGTCTTTATAATACCGCAGATACACAATTAAACGTTCTCGTTCAGTTAACCCTCGAATAGCTTCCTGTAAACTAATTTTATCAAACCATTTCGTATCGGTATCTGCGATTTGATCGATTAATGTAATTGGGTCGCCATCATTTTCAAATACAGTCTCATGAATGGAGTGAGGTGATTTTGCTGCTTCTTCAGCATGAACAACCTCTTCAGGTAAAATATCTAATGACTCCGCAATTTCATTAACAGTAGGTGATCGGCCAAGTTGTTTCGTCAACTCATCCTTTTTTTTGCGGATTTTGTTTCCAACTTCCTTAAGTGACCGACTTACTTTTAAACTGCCATCATCACGTATAAAGCGTTGAATTTCACCAATGATCATTGGAACGGCATATGTTGAGAAGCGAACATCATAAGATAAGTCAAATTTATCAATGGACTTAATTAAACCGATACTGCCAATTTGAAAAAGATCATCTGGATCATATCCACGATTCATAAACCGTTGCACAACAGACCAAACAAGCCGTATATTCTTTTCTACCAATTTATCTCTAGCCTGTTTATCTCCATTCTGACTCTTCTTAATTAATTCCTTTACTTGATCATCTGTCAAGGTTTCATTCTGGCTACTATGATGCTCCTGTTTCACATTAACATCCATAGGCATGCCTACTTACTTACCGTTTTTGATTTTGATAATTGTTTTCTCATATGAACAGTCGTACCTTCACCTTGAATCGAGATGATCTCTACGGAATCCATAAAATTTTCAATGATGGTAAAACCCATTCCAGATCTTTCTAGGTCTGGTTTCGACGTATACAATGGTTGTCTAGCCTCATCAATATTAGGGATTCCTATACCAGAATCTTTTATCGTAATATCTACTTCACCATCGTATAGTACACAAGAAATAGAGACAATGTGATGGGGCTCGTTATTATATCCATGAATAATAGCGTTTGTTACTGCCTCAGATACAACTGTTTTAATTTCTGTTAACTCCTCCATCGTTGGATCTAATTGTGAAACAAATGAGGCTACCGTCACCCTAGCAAATGATTCATTCTGACTTACACTTGAAAACTCGACATGCATTTCGTTTTTCATGAAGCCACCCCCAACGTTTCTAATGCGTAGTCCTCTGTTTCTTCTTCTCGTACAATCTTAAATAAACCAGACATCTCAAACAATCGTTTAATTGGAGGAGAAACCGAGCAGACGACCATTTCTCCTCCTAATTGTAAAACCTCTTTATATCTACCTAAAACAACACCTAATCCTGAACTATCCATAAATGTAACTTCTTCCAGATTTAAAATGACATGCTTCACTGGGTTTTTATACATTGTTTCTTTCCATTCATCCCGTAGTGCTTCTGATTCATGATGGTCTAGCTCACCAGACAAACGGACAACTAAAACATCTTTCCTAACATCAAAAATAGTTTGTAGACCCATTTGCGTTTCCTCCCTACATATCTTTCTATTCACGTAATTCGTGATGAAGGGGGTATATTCCTGCTTCATGACAAAACTAGAAGAACTTCGCCTGAAATCGTGAAATTTAGCGATGTTTCGCCATTTCACCTAAAGTACGTTTCAAATAGGTTAAGAAAGATGCCTCATCTACATCATGACTAACAATTAATGGTGTATCGGTAACAACTTTATCTCCCATTTTCACTTGAAGTGTACCGATTTGATCTCCTTTTTTCATTGGAAAAACAATCTCTTCATCAATTTGAACATTTGTTGAGATGTCTTCTGGTGATTCTCCTTTTGAGTGGATCGTACTAACTGATTCAGATGTCACAACATTAATTTTCTGTTGTTCTGCTTGTAAAAATTGTAATTCCGTTATCGTCTCTCCCTTTTCAAATAATTTCTTCGTATCAAAATGGTTAAAGGCATAATCGAGCATATTAGAGATATTTCCATTTCGCTGCTTTGTCGTTTCCGCACCCATAACAACAGAAATTACTCGCATATCATCTTTTTCTGCGGTTGCAGTTAGACAATATTTGGCTTCATCGGTATACCCTGTTTTTAATCCATCTACACCATCATAGAAACGAACTAGTTTATTGGTATTGACTAACCAGAATTCATCTTCTTCACCTTCTCGTAAATAATCTTCATAAATAGAGGTATATTCCGTTATTGTTTCGTATTTTAATAATTCTTTTGCCATTACCGCCATATCATAAGCGGTACTGTAATGATTATCTGCTGGTAATCCAGTTGAATTTTGAAAGTGTGTATTTTCTAATTTTAATTCCTTTACTTTTTCATTCATTTGCTCAACAAATGCCTCTTCACTACCTGCGATTCGTTCAGCTAAGGCAACACTTGCATCATTACCAGAAGCAATTGCTACACCTTTTAGAAGCTCCTCAACCGTCATTTCCTCACCAGCTTCTAAAAATATTTGTGATCCGCCCATTGATGCGGCACGTTCACTAACTCGAACCGTTTCATCAAGCTTCAGTTTTTCCTCTTCTAGTGCTTCCATAATCAATAATAGGGTCATAATCTTAGTCATGCTTGCAGGTGGAAGTTTTTCATCAACATTTTTATCAAAGATGACCTCCCCTGTATCTCGTTCCATTAAGATTGCTGACTTAGCGTCTGGTGCGAGATCTGGTGAATCGTTAGAATCATTGGAACCTTCTTCCTCACCAAACACTGGTGTGGTAAAGACAAATAGTAATGTAAAGATAATACTAGTTAACAACATGTTTTTTTTCATAGTTTTACCTCCAACAATCAATATAATGTTAGTATTGCCATGATTATTGGACTTTATAACGCGGAAATTAGAAAACCTTTCCTACTTAGTAAAAGGCTGTTTTCTAAAAGCTTTCTAATTGGAAAACGTCGTGCATATAAGATGGATTATGCGCAATAGTTTTATCTATGAATACCGCTACGGAAATACACTACGCTTTCACCAGGGGCATAAGTGCGACATCTGTTCAAACTGTTCGTTTTCACAGTGTCTACTTTACCGCAGGCACGGCCTCAGCCTCCTCTATAGAAAAGCGTAAGTGCCTTGGTCACCCCCGATTAGAAAACTTGGCTTGTCGCCGAGTGGCGAAAGCCTTAGTTGCACTTATGCAGTAAGAAAGTTTTTCTTATCTGCCAAGCTTAAGCCGAGCCTCGGTGTGGCGCTTTTTGCCACAAAGAGGATTGACTTAAGACCTCGAGGGGGTAGGCGCTGTAGCTAGACATCGGAAGAAAACCACTTCCTGCTCAAGTCTTCGGACACGTGCTTTTCCTGCAGGAGTCGACTGTCCTACGCTCCAATTAATTATCGTAAAATACAATATATATAATAGGAAATATTGATCATATCAGTGGAGGAAATACACGGAGACTCCTGCGGGAAGAATGGCCTAGATGAGACCCCGCAGAGCGAAAGCTCGAGGAGGCTCAACAGCCACCCGCGGAAAGCGAAGTGTATTTCCGGAACGGGTAAACGTGCTAAACATCGCCTTAACTTACTGCGCATTATATGGATTATGTTCAATAGAAAACGACAAAGTATGCGAAAAGAGCCTAGTAAAAAAGTACACAGAACAATTCTACGTACTTTTTGCTAAATTGAATGTTTACTCTGTAATGGTATCGTATATTAAGGTCGGTGCTTTTACAGTCTCACCCGAAATGGTGATACTTTCATATAATTTGGCCTTAACTTCATCGATTGCTTCCTTGTTTGTATGAATGGTAGCTAATGCTTCTCCTTCTTGCACTGGATCTCCAATTTTTTTATGGAGGACAATTCCTACCGCTAAATCAATTTCCGACTCTTTTGTTGCTCTTCCTGCACCAAGCATCATAGCCGCTGTGCCAATATCATCTGCAACAATTTCATCTACATAGCCTGACGATTTAGCTGGAAGTTCAATGGTGTATGAAGCCTTTGGTAGTAACGTAGGATCGTCTGCGATTTCACTATTTCCCCCCTGAGATTCTAGGAATGTTTTAAACTGCTCAAACGCCCTTCCATTTGAAATATTCTCTTCTAGTATGGAACGGGCTTCCTCAACTGTGGCAGCCTTATTAGCTAATACAACCATTTGAGAACCCAATGTTAAGCATAGCTCTGTTAAATCTTCTGGTCCGTTTCCTTTTAGTGTATCAATAGCTTCTTCTACTTCTAATGCATTCCCAATAGCATTTCCAAGTGGTTGACTCATATCTGAAATGACCGCCATTGTGTTCCTTCCTACACGATTCCCAATAGAGACCATTGCTTTTGCCAATTCTTTTGCTTCATCATAGGATTTCATAAAAGCACCTGCACCTGTTTTCACATCTAAAACAATCGCATCTGCTCCTGAAGCAATTTTCTTACTCATAATCGAACTAGCTATTAATGGAATTGAATTTACAGTTGCGGTTACATCCCGCAAACTATATAACTTTTTATCAGCAGGAGTTAAATTGCCAGACTGACCAACTACGGCTACTTTATTTTTGTTAACAAGCTCAATAAATTGATCATTCGTAATTTCAACATGAAACCCAGGAACTGCTTCCAATTTATCGATGGTACCACCAGTATGGCCTAAACCACGTCCACTCATTTTTGCAACAGGGACACCAACGGAAGCAACAAGTGGAGCTAGGATTAACGTGGTTGTATCCCCCACACCGCCTGTAGAATGTTTATCGACTTTTATTCCCATGATAGCTGAAAGATCAATTGTGTCTCCAGAGTCCACCATTGCACTTGTTAGCAAAGCCCGTTCTTGTTCTGTCATATCTCGAAAATAAATCGCCATTAACAAAGCACTTACCTGGTAATCTGGAATATCCCCATTTGTATATCCATTAACAAAAAAGCGAATTTCTTCTTCTGATAGGGCTTGTCCATCACGCTTTTTTTCAATTATATCGTACATTCGCATTCGTGATCACCTCACTAATCATTAGGTAGCGTTGCTATTATTTTTCCAATAAACTTCAAAAAGTTCTCTTTTACTTTTTCTGTCGTTTCGATTACTTCATGATGTGTTAACGGTTGATCTAGAATTCCTGCCGCCATATTGGAAATACAGGAAACCCCCAAAACACGCAAACCTGCATGATTTGCAACAATAACTTCTGGTACAGTAGACATACCTACAGCATCCCCACCGAATGTACGTAACATTTTCACTTCGGCTGGGGTTTCATATACTGGACCAGTATTCGCAACGTATACACCTTTCTGTATCGATAAATTCAGTTCGCTTGCGCATTTTTCGGCATGTTCAATATAATCCCGATCATAGGCATGAGACATATCAGGAAATCGAACCCCTAATTCGTCATCATTTGGCCCAAGCAATGGATTATCGCCTAAATTATTGATGTGATCTGTAATGAGCATTAAATCACCTGGTTGAAAATTCTCATTGATACCACCAGCCGCATTTGTAACAATTAAGGAATCGATCCCTAACGCTTTCATAACACGAACTGGAAATGTGACTTGCTTCATGGTGTAACCTTCATAAAAATGAAAACGACCCTGCATCGCTATAACTTGTTTTCCTTCTAACTTTCCTACTACTAATTGACCTTTATGACCAGAAACGGTTGATTCTGGAAAATGGGGAATCGTTTTATAGGGTATTGTCACAGCATTTTCAATTTTGTCGGCTAATACACCTAATCCAGATCCTAATATTAACCCAATAGACGGGGTTTCCGTTATGTTTTCTTTAATCTTATCCGTTGCTTCTACGATTTCATTACGCTGCATGTCACTCTCCCTTTCTCTTTTATAAAATTTCTTTCAAGAAACTTTTCCCATGTTCTGGCATTTTGACACTAAAATTATCTGCAATCGTTGCTCCAATATCGGCAAACGTTTCTTTTAAGGGTAGCTCGCGTCCTTGTCCAATACCATTATGATAGACGAGCAATGGTACATATTCTCTAGTATGATCTGTTCCATGATGGACTGGATCATTGCCATGATCAGCTGTAATGATTAATAAGTCATCATCTTTTAATTCATTGAGTACCTCTGGAAGTCTTTTATCAAAATCTTCTAATGCTTTTCCATACCCTTCTGGATCACGACGATGGCCATACTTTGCATCAAAATCAACGAGGTTTAAAAAACTTAGACCATGAAAATCTTGCTTGGTGGATTCTACTACCTTTGTCATGCCATCCTCATTGTCTACAGTTCGTACTGCCTCTGTAACCCCTTCTCCATCGTATATATCAGATATTTTCCCAAGTGCAATGACATCATACTGTTCATCTTTTAACTCATTCATGACCGTGCGACCAAACGGTTTCAAGGCATAGTCATGTCGATTTGAAGTCCGTTCGAAGGCACCAGGTTCACCAACAAAAGGTCTAGCAATCACACGACCTACCATGTATTTTTCATCCAATGTTAATTCTCTAGCGATTTCACAAATACGGTATTGTTCATCAATTGGAATAATCTCTTCATGAGCTGCAATTTGTAGAACGGAATCAGCAGATGTATATACAATTAATGCTCCCGTATTCATATGTTCCTCACCTAACTCCTCTACAATAGCCGTTCCAGATGCTGGTTTATTTCCAATTACTGTTCGACCTGTTTTCTGTTCTAATTCCTGTATTAAAGCATCTGGAAAACCATCTGGAAATGTACGGAAAGGCTGTTGAATATTTAAGCCCATAATTTCCCAATGACCTGTCATCGTATCTTTTCCATTTGATGCTTCTTGCATCTTCGTGAAGTATGCCTTTGGCGAAGCTGCTTTTTCAATTCCTTTAATTTCCCTTATATTACTTAGGCCTAGTTTCGCCATATTTGGCATGTGAAGCCCATTCATATGATCAGCTATATGGCCTAATGTGTCAGCTCCTTTATCATTAAACTTCTCCGCATCAGGGGCCTCGCCAATGCCCACTGAGTCCATTACAATTAAGAAAACACGCTTAAAATTATTCATGTTTCATACCTCCTGTAGATAGGTTTCCAATTTTCTTATGTAATATGTCCTTATTCTAGTTTATGTGTTGTATGATGTCAGACGACTGATTAGAAATACATATTAAGCACGTGGATGATAAGTTTGATACATATCTTTTAATCTAGTTTTGGTTACATGTGTATATACTTGTGTAGTGGAAATATCGGCATGTCCAAGCATCTCTTGGACAGCACGTAAATCCGCCCCATTTTCTAAAAGATGAGTTGCGAATGAGTGTCTTAGCGTATGTGGTGTTATTTTCTTTTGAATGCCTGCTTCTGAAGCAATTGCTTTTAAAATCTTCCAAAACCCTTGCCTTGATAGTGGTCTCCCATGTTGATTTACAAATAAGTTATTTTCATTTCGTTGTTTTTTGACCAAACTGTTTCGTCCCAATTGTAAATAATCTTCTACTGCTTTTTTTGCTACATCTCCTAATGGAACGATTCTTTCTCTTGATCCTTTTCCAAAGCAACGAACAAATCCCATCGTTAGATGTAGATCACTTACGTTTAAGGATATTAATTCTGTAACACGCAAGCCAGTAGCATATAATAACTCAAGCATTGCTTTATTTCGATAGCTTAGTGGATCTTTACATGGGATATTTAACAATGCATCCACTTCTTTTGCCGACAAAACATCTGGTAATTTTCTCTCTTTTTTCGGTGTTTCTATATGTAAACTAGCATCAAAGGAAACGATTTGTTCACGAAATAAAAATTGATGGAAAGACCGTATAGATGAAATAGCACGTGCAATAGTTGAAGATGACTTTCCACTATCTTTTAGCATATACAAAAATCCAATAATGTCCTGTCTCACAACGGCATCCCAATTCGATTTTTGTTCCACTTTCTCGATATATTGTTTATATTGCTTCAAATCACGTTTATAGGATTGAAGTGTATTGTCGGAAAGACCCCTTTCCACTTGTAAATAATGGAAAAAGTCTTCTAATGCTGTTGTGAGCATATCACATTACTCCCCTAATCGAAAGAATAAATTTAACCGATCAATAAAATGCTGATCTTCTGCATTAAACACTTTAACAGAATTACCTTCTGGTGCATCGTAACGATGATATTGTTCATACTCTGCATGCATTGTACGCAATCCAAAGTAAAATAACAGTGTACACGCCACAAATATTACAAATACTTTTAGCATGTCCCATACTAGTTTTCCCATATCTGCATATCTCCCTTTACAAATGGCATCCTATTAAAAGATATGCCAAAAAAGGATGATAATATACATAGTTGTGCAGATTTGAGAGATAATAAACGAGTCTTTAAAATCTAGTAATATAGCATCCTACCAATACCACATCATAAACGTATCGTATTTCCATCTATTTGTAAATAAAAACCCAAAGACTTTCAAAAAACTTCCATATTGTTTCTTGTTAATAGCTCTTTTTGCATTTTTTGTTGTTTTTACACCATCAGAGTTGACTTATAGTACGATGTATCTGCTATGTTCATTTCTACTCCGTACAGTCAATTTTTACTCATTCATGATGATTGAGTGCTTTGATTCGTTAGGGCAGAATACTCCGCTTTAAGGCAGTGCTGGATTAGTACCTATCCTGTACGACGCAGTATAGATCACCTTTTCTTTATTAAGATTCGTATGCCTGAATGGTAAGTTACTGCGTATAATATATCAACTGTGCATTAAGATTTATACTTAAAAAGCAACAATCCTTCAGAAAACAGCCTTTAGAAAATAGCCTAATTAATTAAGAGTTACTTAAATTAAAAAGCCTTTCTTCATCTTAGAAAAAAGGCTGTTATTTCTATCTATTTGGTTTTCACTGCCACATCTTGACATTGTTTACAAACGCCATGAAAAGTTAATCGGTGATCTTTCACTCGAAATCCCCAATCCTTCTCAACAATTCGCTCTACATCTTCCAATAAATCATCAATGATTTCTTCCACCGAACCACATTCAATACAAACTAAATGATGATGAAAATGTTCTGCGCCTTCCTTTCGTAGATCATACCGGGAAACACCATCACCAAAATTAATTTTATCAACTATTTTTAATTCTGATAACAATTCTAACGTACGATAAACAGTTGCAAGGCCAATTTCCGGTGATTTCTCTTTAACGAGCAGATAAACATCCTCCGCACTTAAATGGTCTTCTTCCCGTTCTAACAACACTCTAACCGTAGCTTCCCTTTGTGGAGTTAGCTTATAGCTCTGTGCATGGAGCTGTTTTTTTATCCGATCAATCCGATGTTCCATGGCAAGTCTCCTCCCTCATATCCCCATCTTTATTATAGGCACACATGAAATAACTGTCAAAGTATAATTGATCTCATGTTTTATTGATAAGAATTATTATATTATAATCATTATAATATAATCAAGGGATTACTCATAATAAGATCGAATCATTGACTCCATTGCTTCATTTGCTACAAATGCTTCTAACAGTGCAGGTATGAAAGAAAGGCCAATTAAAACCGTAAATACCATCGCATATTTACCAAGCGGTTGTAAAATCGGAAACGATACAGTTCGACTAAATAATTTACGTAAAAGGGTAAGTGAAAAAATCATTGATAAACTACCGGCAACCAAATAAATAGGAATAATGACTAGATTTTGTGGTGCAATAGATAGAGACGATAGAAATAATCCCTGAAGAAATAGATCTTGTGATGCTAGTTGATTTACAATAAAGCCCACAGAAAACCCAATTACGAGTCCCTTTGAAAACAATAAAATCCATACTATTGGCAGGCCGATCACTGATAACCCTAATACAAATAAAAGTAATAAATACTTTACATGATAGAAAAAGCTTTCTTTAAAGATCGTACTATTTTCAATGGTTTGGCCATCTGAGATCTGACCAAAAAAACGCTCCAAATAAAAAAATAAATCTTGTTTTTGCACGAAGGTCATACTATTTACAATGATCGCTCCAAAAATAACGCCAGTTAAAAACAAAATAATCATAAATGAATAGATTGCTGCATGGTCTTTTACATGATCCAATACGAACGTTTTTCTTTTATGGTACATCGGAATCCTCCATTTCACGATTCATTAGCTTATAGTAAAATCTATGAAGGATTCCTAGAAAACATGCCAATTAATAGTTGTTTCTTTATTACTATTTTATTTGGTAGTCTGTATACTTCCGTACTTACCTCCTCCGCCTGCCTTAATTGACAATTTGCCTTTTCTCATTTCTATAATAGACCTAGCTAGTTTCTCTGGGACTATTTCTCTTAATTGATCAAATGAAGCATGATGGATGACATTCATTTCTGTTTGAAAATGGTCTAATAACTTTTGAAATGTCTTTGGTCCAAGTGATGGTAAATATTCTAATGGTACTTGATATAGATAAGGAGGGCGTTTTTTTCTATTTGGTGTTGCGTTACTAAGTTCTCCAATTCGATCAGCGACACCTTTAATAATTTTCGTCGATCCACAAGTTGGACATTTTTTCACCACTGTTGAAAGAGCTTGAAAACAGTGATTACATACAGTTATATGGTATTTTCCTAACTGCGGATTCATGCCGAAATTACGTAACACTTTTCGATCATCTACATGATGCAAGGCCCAATTAAATTCCTTAAACGAAGGTGTATCCATTTGAAGTTCTTGATACTCTCGTGCAATTTTTGGCAAAGAATGTGCATCTGAATTAGTTAAATATGTATAGTCATGTAGTTCTGCGATTTGGTCAGCCATATAGGTATCCGCACTCAATCCCAGCTCTATTGCATCTATTAAATCGGTATCAAACACTTCCTTCATGGAAGTACGTACCCCTTTACCGTACATGCTCTTAAATGGTGTAAAAACATGTGCAGGGATGAAAATACCTTCTAATTCTTTTACTTTAAACTGTAACTCTTTTGCGGTCCCGTAATAACGCTGGGAGCTTAATGTTATATTTTTCATCTTTGTTGTCAACCATTGGGAAAATTTTTCCATCGTATGAAGTGACGGGAAATAACATAATACATGAATTGGACCTTGACAATTGTCATCATACACTTCAATTTCAGACCCTAATAGTAATGTTACTTGTTCAAATTTAATTCCACCGTCATACAATTCTTTCGCTTTACCAGCATCCATCAAATGCTTTATTTCAGTTTGAACAGCAGGTGCATGACTATCGATGACACCAACTAAATGGATTCCTTTATTCCTGCTAGCTTCTTTTAAAATATTAGTTAAGGTTAAGCTTTTTGCACCTGTAATTTTCACTGGTTTATCATATATATCCCGGCCAATATGAATATGCATATCCGCAAAGTAAGATTGCACCCTAATCTACTTCCTTTCCATTGATTCTAAATATAATACCGCAAAATTCGTTTTCGCATCATGAATGCGATTTGTTTTTACATATTCTTTCGCTTCTTCCAAAGATAATTCTCGTAACTCCACAAATTCATCTTCATCGCCTGCTACCTTTTCTTCTAGAAGTTCTAATTGATCCGTTAAATAAATATACATTAGCTCATCTGCAAAGCCTGGTGAGGTATAAAAAGAAGCAACAAATTGTAAGTGATTAGTCGTATAACCTGTTTCCTCCTCTAACTCTCTCATCGCTGTTACTTCTGGTTCCTCCCCTTTTTCCAACTTTCCAGCAGGGATTTCAATGATAGATTTCTCTAAAGGTTTACGGTATTGTTCCACGAATACAATTTTATTATCTGCTGTTATCGGAATAACAGCAACTGCACCAGGATGCTTAATAATTTCACGCTTTGCTGTTTTTCCATCTGGTAATTCGACATCATCGACTTGCAATTTCACTACTTTACCATTGTAAACCGTTTCTGTATATAATGTCTTTTCCTCAAATTTTTTCATTTATATTCACCCTTTTTTCATGCACTTTATGTGGCTCTATTGTAGCATCGATTGTGAATTAGTTGTATTCAGGATGTGCTATTCCTACAATGAAAGTACAAAAGAATGTAAAAAAGGAGTAGTCTTGTATGCTAAAAAGTAAGCTCGGAAAGTCTGACCTTCATATTTCAGCATTAACACTTGGCTGTATGTCACTTGGTACAAATGAAAAAACGGCAACCACTATCATTGAGAGAGCACTAGATGCAGGAATAAATCATCTCGATACTGCAGATCTATACGATTTTGGAGTTAATGAAGAAATTGTCGGAAAAGCAATCCAACAGAAACGAAATGACATTATCCTTACAACCAAAGTCGGCAATCACTTTAATAAAGATACAAAAGACTGGTTTTGGGATCCATCTAAGGAGCATATTGAACAAGGATTACAGGATAGTTTACGTCGCTTACAAACAGATTATATTGATTTTTATATGTTACATGGCGGTACAATTGAGGATCCAATTGATGAGGTAATTGAAACGATGGAAAGATTAAAACAGAAGGGCATGATTCGTGCATATGGCATCTCATCAATTCGACCAAATGTCATTAAAGAATATGTGAATCGGTCGAATATTGATGCTGTTATGATGCAATATAGTTTATTAGACAGACGACCAGAAGAGGAAATATTGGATCTATTACATGCAAACGAAATTAGTGTACTTGCGCGTGGACCACTTGCTAAAGGAATGGTTAGTAATAACGCTTTAAAACAAATTGAATCAAAAGGAAAAGACGGTTTTCTTGATTATTCTTATGAAGAGCTAAAGCAAATACATCAAGAGCTGCAAGACTTTACTGGCGATACAGCAACCTTAAATGAACTGGCATTAAAATATGTACTAAAGCATCCCGCTGTTGCAAGTGCTGTGTTTGGTGCAAGCTCGATCGATCAAGTAAAAGCTAATACTGATTTTAATCTGGCTGATATGTTAGATGATGAAACGTTTCATCGACTACAATCTATTACAAAACCAAATTACTATACCAAACACCGTGATTAAATTATTGTGCAAGACACGTTTCGCATTGTATGTTGCTATACTTTTAGATTGTGTCATAGTTTATGTAATACCACTCCGAAAATACACTTCGCTTTCACCAGGGGCATAAGTGCTCATGATAAAAGTGACTGCCCAGAGTGAAATCAAAGATTCTCAGTTATGTCACAATTTGCATCAATTACGATTAAAAATGTATTCCAATATTCTGTGCAGAGGAGGCAGCCTATTAAATGCCTCCTTTTACTCTGCATAATGTCCGCCAACTAGTTTACTTCGTTGTAAGGCTGTCCCAGCAGGTGTATAGGAAACAGCACGCAACAGAGCATCTTTTCCATATTTATCACGAACGGCATCCATCACATAGCCAAGTTTTTGCTCCCGTATACGGTTTTTTTCAAATAAATTCAATTGTACATGCTGATCGTCACAAATGTTTTCTAATGATATAGAAATTTTACGAACGGTTTTCTGTTGATAAAATTTGGCAAATAAATGCATACAAGCATCATAAATTTCCATCGTAATATTTGTAGGTGTTTCTACCGTGATGGAGCGGTGAAAGCCACCTCCCTCCTCATCCTTACTATAGCCAATCCCTAGACTGACTGTACGACCTGCTTTACGATTAGCACGTGCTCTTTTTCCTACCTCTTCACACATCTCCAGGATGACATAGGAAACCTCTTCTGGATCAGGATAATCACGGAGCAGAATTTGACTTTTCCCATAACTGATTTGGCCTTCTAATATAGGAGCACCAAGTTCTGATAAATCAACTCCGTGTGCATGATAATATAACTGATTTCCCATTACGCCAAATGTCTTTTCCAGCCGTTCTAACGAATAATTGGCTAATTGGCCAACTGTCGTGATTCCCATGTGATTCAGCCGTTTTTCCAATCTTGAACCAATTCCCCACATGTTAGATAACGGGGTTACAGGCCATAATTTAGTCGGGATGTCTTCATATGTCCAACGTGCAATCCCACTTTTTTTAGCCTCCAAATCTAAACATAATTTAGCGATTAGCATATTTGGTCCAATACCGATGGCAGCAGTTAACCCAAACGTATCTTTTAATTCATCTAAAATAAGTTTTGCCACCTCTTCTGCAGTTCCCCATAGCTTTGTCGTACCATCTACCTCTAAAAAACTTTCATCAACACTGTACGTATGAATAGATTCCTTTGGGACATATTTGTGAAATAAACGTGTGATTTCAGTGGAAACGTGTAAGTATAAATTCATTTGCGCAGAAACGACAGTAATTTTTGGGTCATTAGGAATTTCAAATAACCGACTTCCGGTTCGAATCCCAAAATCCCGTTTTAATGCTGGTGTTGCTGCTAATACAACACTTCCTTGCCGATTAGTATCCGCTACAACCGCTAAATGTGCTGTTAATGGATCTAACCCTTCCACTAATGCTGCACAGCTAGCGTAAAAGCTTTTCATATCAACACACAGAATATGACGGTTTTTAAACATACTGTAATCTATTTTAGGATTCATCCGAACGACTCCTTTCTGTTATTATGTATGATAAACGAATATACGTTCGGTTATCAAGTGTAATTTTTCCCAAATAAAAGGAGTCAGTGATTTTAAAAGGCTCTTTTCGCATACTTTGTTGTTTTCTACGACGCATAATCTATATAATGTGCAGTAGTTAGGATATGCACATAGCCTCGCTACGGAAAAACACTACGCTTTCACCAGGGGCATAAATGCGACATCTGTTCAAACTGTTCGTTTTCACAGTGTCTACTTTACCGCGGGAGAGTGTTTTTCCTCCGCTAAGTTATGCTGCACTCAATTTAATCATTACTATTGACAATATAACAGTTGATCGAAGCGAATGATAGACATTGTCAATATTGCGTCTTTTTAATTTAGAAAACTATTCGAAGCTGTGGAAAATGCGAGACTCCTACGGGAAAAGGAGCAGTCTGAAGACCCCACAGCGAGCGCTTTTTAGTAGAAAAGAGAAAGCGCCTTGATCACCCCCGATTAGAAAACTTGGCTTTTCGCCAAATGGCGAAAGCCTTAGTTGCACTTATGCAGTAAGAAAGTTTTTCTTATCTGCCAAGCTTAAGCCGAGCCTCGGCGTGGCGTTTTGTTCCACAGAGAGGATTGACTTAAGACCTCGAGGGGGTAGGCGCTGAATCTAGACATGGCTCGCGAGGAGGCTGAAGCGTTCCCCGAGGGAAAGAAAACACTGTGAAAACGACCGTTGGGAGTTTGAACAGATGTTGCCCTTGTGCCCATGGTGAAAGCGAGTGTTTTCCACAGCGTGGGTATAGCACTCACTTTATAAAGGATGAAGGAAGCCATGCTAAACAGTTACTACGCATAATACATCAACTATGCATTATGATTTATACTTGAAAAAAGCAACAATCTTTTAGAAAACAGCCTTTTAAAAAGATTGTTGCTTTTGAATATGAATCTTAATGTAGTAGCTCCTATATTGTGATGTAACATATGTAGTTGATTTTTGGAGCGCGGTATTTACGTTCATTTTAAATCAATAGCAACATACACAAAGAAAGCAGTTCAACTCAGAAGCACACACAAATTCACCCCTAAGTGACCTACTTTCATTTTCTGTTAAATACTGATCACTTTTTATTAAATTGTTTTTTTAATAACCGTTCCAATCCCGTTGGAAAGAGATGGTATAACTTACTTCCAATCTCCATCCACCATGGTAAGTTGATTTCACGTTTTTTCGTGAACAAATGTGCAGCAACCTTCCTTGCGACTGTATCTGCATCCAGCATGTAACGTGCAACATTTTGTTGATATTTCCCACTAGGATCAGCATTTGTGAAAAAATTTGTTTGTACTGGTCCTAAATTAACGGCTGTCACATAAATAGGATAATCAACTAATTCTAAACGAAGTGCATTCGTAAACCCTAGTACAGCATGTTTCGTGGAGGCGTAAACAGCCGACTTTGGTGTAGCCATTTTTCCTGCCTGTGAAGCAACATTTACTATATGTGCTTCCTTTTGTGTCATGAAATGCGGTAATAATTTTACCGTCCCATGCATTAAAGCATAAACATTCAGTTGGAACATTTGCTCTATATCCGGTAAGTTCATATTTTTTACATAATCAAAAATACCAATACCAGCATTATTAATTAGTCCGTCAATTTGTCCATGTTCCTCTACTAACTGATGAAAAACATATTCTAGGCCCTGCTTCTGTTGCAAATCCACCTGATAAATAAAACCCATGACATCAAGTTCCCGATGGATAAGCTCTTGTTGGGCTTCTAATTTATCAATAGAACGGGCTAACATAAGGGGAATTCCACCCTGATTTGCAATATGCCAGCTAAGTCTTTCCCCTATTCCACTAGAGGCTCCTGTAATAATGATCTTTTTTCCTTCTAATCTACGTTTGTGCATAAAAATCAATACCATTCTTCACATTTTTCTGAATAGCCCCTTCACTTTCCAGGTAATCTAACTGACCTATCGTTTCTGAGAGTGTTAAATCTAATTGTTTTTCATATTTTCTCGGAAACAACTGTTGACAGACTTGAAAAGGGGTAAGCTCATTCCCTCGTAAAATTTGCAGTACCTTTTCCGCACGTGCTTCTTGTTTTTGAAACCGCTTCATAATAACATCTTCCACATCAGAGAAAATAATGCCATGTCCTGGAAGTACGGTTTGAATACCTAGTGCTAAACACTTTGTTAAGTTCCGACGATATTGTAGAAGAGGTCTAGCACGTTCCATTTCTTCTTCATAAGGTGGTTCAATGATTGGATTGGGCGATATATGATGGAGTAAATGATCTCCACCAATGAATATGTGGTCATGCTGCCGATAGAAAGATAAATGGGTTTGAGCATGCCCTTTTGTTTCTATGACCTGCCAATCAGGGTGCCCTGGTAACAAATCACCTTCATCAATCGTTTGCGTTAATGCTCCCTCACCAGCAAAGTGTAATAGCTTAGGTAGTTGCTCCAAAAGTGGATAAAATGTTTCTGGTACACCACACGATATAAAATAGGCTTTATAAAATTCTTTATAGTGCTGGAAGAACATTTCATCACGTTTTAACCATACATCAACATGTTTATGTCCGATTAGTTCCTGTACACGTGGAAATTGTTCTATTAACCCAATGTGATCAGGGTGATGGTGGGTTAAAATAATTTGTTCAATATCGTTTGGGTGATAACCAATTTCCTTTAACTGAAATTGTAATGCCTCCCACGCCTCTTTTGTTTTAACACCAGCATCCACTAATGTTAATGTATCCCCTTTTATTACATAAATATGTGTATCCCCAACTGCAAAAGGGGTTGGAATAGTAAGTTGGCTAACTGTTTTGTCTAGTACTTGCATCTCTGTAATCCTCCAAGAATGAACGTCCATTCATTTTCTTTTCATTTTACACCCTTACCCCCGAAATGTCACCTCAGCTACAAATCGTCCTTTGAAAATAGTTGTGATATTGCTTCTGATAAAATAGAAGGTAAATAATCAAAACTATATGTTAATTCTAACCGTTCTGTCCACTGGTGCGGATCCTTCCCTAATGGTCCAATATTTAATACAGGCATTGTCAGTTGTTCCATAACAAATTCTGGGAATTCAAATCCGTTATGCTGTAATGGCATGTTAGCGGTTAATCCACGTAAAGTACTTTTCTTCACTACCGGTCCGATATAACTTAGATCCGATAACCCTGTAAAATATTCAGCAATTGTTAAATCGACAGCATACTGATCTTGGGTAAAATCCTTCACTTTTTCCAACACGCTTTTAATCACAGGATCATTGTAAGAAGATACTGCTTGATAAAAAGGTGGACTATAAAATAACACAATCATTGGTGCTAAATCCTTACACATCGATGCGAGATCTTGTACTAGTAGAGTGGAAAAGTCACGGTCTCCCTGTTCCCGTTGACTCACTAATAGATTTTGACGTCTTCTAACCTCTTTTTCTCCATGTCGTTTTACTGCTTCCTCATATAAATCTTTATACTGCAAAACACGTATGGTTGGATTTAGCCCTTGAAAATCAGTTGCAACCTTACTAAAATTAGTCGCCTTTTCCTGTACATAACGTTCTATTTCATGAGCTGCTATTTGAACATGGTGCATAAGTTTTTCATTTATTTGATTAAATGATTGTTTTAAATAGAGTACATTATACATCGAAACAGCTGCATGCGGTGTTTGTACTGAATACTCACCCTTTAAATCCCGATGCATCAAACTAACTGGTGGTGGTGTTACTTCATCATCAACCTTCTCGATGAAAGCTTCATTCAACTCAAGCTGTTGGCTTAAAAAACTTAGCATTAAGTTGGGATTTATACCAGAAAACGGATCCCCAACATGTGTTTCTTTCCCATAACAATAAAAACCAGGTAACACCTTTCCAATTGATCCAGCATAAATATAATGATGAGGGTCCCCAGGGTACTTTTGAAACATTGGCTCGGCATTTAGACACGCTTTATAATGAAGTGATTCCTCTTCTTTTAATTGTTGGAGTATAGGCAGGGCTGCTAGCATACCTTGTGAATTGGCTTCCTCATCTGGAACAGAAACCATTAAAATGTTACCATCAAATTCTCCGTCCATTGCTTTTTCCAACATTGCTAAATGGAGAGCGATACCCGCTTTCATATCCATCGTTCCCCTACCAAATAGCCAATCACCTGATTGCAGATCGTTTTGAATAGATTGCGGCAGTCTGTCAATCGATTTAGCTAATTCTTGTGTAAGTTCACGTGGATAAAAGGCAAGGTTTTCTAATGACCCATAGTCTTCCACATTCACCACATCAAAATGGCTTAGTAACACGACTGTATCGTCAACTTGCTTTTGCCCTCTTACAAAAGCTGTTAGAAATCTTCTCCCGTCCTCCAATGGATGTAAGCTCAAATGATCTGGGTATTCTTGAAAATACGTTTTTTGTGCCAATAAATGATGCAGGTATTCAGCGATAGCAATTTCGGCATTACTTCCAGTTATACTTTGGTGATGAACAAGATCGCAGACTAAATGAATTAATCCTTCTTTCGTTTGCCAACTTGTCATTCCCATTCCTCCTATTGAAATTGACTTTTTTTTGAAAATAAAACACAATCAGATATGAGGTGAAATAATTGACTACTATTATAGCACATCGTGGTGCAAGCAAACTGGCACCTGAAAATACTATGGTTGCATTTAAATTAGCTTACCAACATGGTGCGGAAGGAATAGAAACAGATGTACAATTAACAAAAGACAATGTTCCGATATTAATGCATGATGAAAAAATTAATCGAACGACAAATGGGGAGGGTTTTATTAAGGATTTAACTTATAAGCAGCTACAACAATACGATGCAGGTAAATGGTTTCACCGTAAATTTGAAGGAAGTATGGTCCCAACATTAGAAACATTTTTAAAATGGATCAAAGATAAGCCGTTATATTTAAATATTGAGTTAAAAAATAATAAGATAGATTATAAGCACTTGGAATCGATTGTCTATGAAATGGTGACGCATTTTAAGTTACAGGACCATACCATCCTATCATCATTTAACCCTAACAGTATCAAACGAATGAAACCGTTTCAAAAGACAATGGATATTGCTTTTTTAACCAAAAAAGGATCAAAAAACATCCTAGACGCTACAAAACAACTAGGTGCTAGTTCACTTCATATGAATCATAAATATATAACGGAAAATCTAGTGAAACAATCTCATGCTAAAAACCTTTCCGTGCGTGCTTATACCGTTAATAAAGCAAATCATATGATGACGTGTTTCCAAACTGGTTGTGATGGTATTTTTACAGATTTACCACACAAAGGAATGCAATACCGAGAGCTTTATCATTATTACGAAACATTTTTATAAGAGGAGGAGTTACAATGGCTAAACTATTTACACCAGTAACCTTAGGTGGAGTGACCCTTAACAATCGTATTGTAATGTCACCAATGTGTATGTATTCATGTATGCAAGAGGATGGGAAGGTAACACCGTTTCACATGACCCATTATGTTTCACGTGCAGTTGGACAAGCAGGATTAATTATGACAGAAGCAGCAGCAGTGCAACCAGAAGGGAGAATTTCTCACCAAGACCTTGGTATATGGAGTGATGATCATGTAGAAGGATTAAAAGAACTAAATAAAGAAATGCATACATACGGTGCAAAAACGGCTATTCAGCTAGCCCATGCTGGAAGAAAAGCACAGGTTCAATCATCGATATATGCACCATCTGCTGTTCCATTTAATGATCAATTCAAAACACCAGTAGAAATGAGTACAGAAGATATTCAAACAACGATTCAAGCATTTAAAGATGCTGCGAAACGGTCCAAATTAGCTGACTTTGATATCATTGAAATTCATGCTGCCCACGGCTATTTAATCAATCAATTCTTATCACCGTTAACGAATAAACGCTCAGATGAGTATGGTGGGACTCGTGAGAATCGTTATTTATTCTTAAAACAAATTATTGAAGCTGTGCAAACAGAATGGACTGGTCCTATTTTTGTCCGTATTTCTACTGATGAATACCATCAAGATGGAAACACATTAGATGACTTTATTTATTTTTCTACAAAAATGCAGGAGCAAGGGATTACATTAATTGACTGTAGTTCTGGAGGAGTTGTGCCAGCGAAAATTCATCCTTATCCTGGTTACCAGCTTAAACGCTGTGAAGCAATTAAACAAGAGGCAAACATTGCTACAGGTGCAGTTGGCCTGATAACAAGTGGACTCCAAGCAGAGGAGATTGTCCAAAATGAACGAGCAGATCTTGTCTTTATTGGCAGGTCCCTCCTTCGCAACCCTTATTGGCCAAAAGCAGCTGCTGATGAATTGGGGATAGAGCTTGAAGCGCCAACACAATATAAACGAGGCTGGAAATAAGTGGATGGAGTGTGAATTATAATGGAATTAGTTTTCCTTGGTACTGGTGCTGGTGTACCTTCCAAAGAACGGAATGTATCAGCTATCGCCCTAACTTTACTTCAGGAAGAAAATAGTATTTGGTTATTTGATTGTGGTGAAGCAACACAGCAGCAAATTTTACAAACATCGATTAAACCAAGAAAAATCACTAAAATTTTTATTACTCACATGCATGGAGACCACATTTTTGGTCTCCCTGGTTTGTTAAGCAGCCGTTCATTTCAAGGTGGAAAAGACCTTTTAACAGTTTATGGTCCACCTGGTATTAAAAGATATATTGAAACAAGTCTCATGGTGAGTGAAACCCATTTAACGTATCCTTTGGAAATTGTCGAGCTTAAAGAAGGAATGTTATTTGATGAAGGCCCCTTCCAAGTGATGTGTCAAAAACTGGAGCATGTTATCCCTAGTTATGGTTTTCGTATTGTGGAAAAAGACAAACCTGGTGAATTATTAGTAGATAAATTACGAGAGAAAGGGATTTTACCAGGACCTATCTATCAGCAAATTAAAGAAAATGATGTCGTAACAACGCTTGATGGCCAAGCGATCTATCAACATGAATTTCTCGGGCCAGCTAAACCAGGGCGCATTGTCTCGATTTTAGGGGATACCCGAAACACTGAGAAACATGTTGAACTCGTTAAACAATCAGACGTGCTCGTTCATGAAGCCACATTTGAAGATGCGAAAAAAGAGATGGCGAAAAACTATTATCATTCCACCACAACAGAAGCAGCATCTCTGGCAAAAAAAGCACGTGTGAACAAACTAGTATTAACCCATATTTCGTCACGTTATCAAGAAGAAGATTCAGCACATTTGTTAGAAGAAGCAAGAGCAATTTTTCCTAACACAATGATTGCACATGATTTTGATCAAGTAACTATTCCTGTCAAAAAAGCCTAAAGGAGTGATAATTGGTATGTCACATTTAAGAGAATTGGTATCTTCTCAACATGCTTTTTTCTTAAGTGGCAAAACGCTAGACTACTCCTATCGAAGGAAACAATTATTTGCCTTACGAGAGATGTTGAAGAATTACGAAAAAAAGGTCTATCAGGCACTTAAAAAAGATTTAAATAAATCAGCTTATGAAGCACTAACAACCGAAATTGGTTTTCTATATCAAGAAATTGACCATACGATTAAATATTTAAAAAAATGGATGAAACCTGAAAAAGTCGATGCACCTGCTACACACAAAGGTTCTAGAAGTGTTATTTATCATGAACCGTATGGCGTTACGCTTATAATCTCACCGTGGAATTATCCAGTTCATTTAGCCATTGCTCCTGCCATTGGTGCGATCGCTGCAGGAAACACCGTCATCATTAAACCATCAGAATATACGCATACTACTTCAAAACTTCTTCATGAAATGATTGCTGATACATTTGATCCAGCATATATTGCTGTTGTAGAGGGAGGTAAAGAAGTAAGTGAGCAATTACTACAGGAACAACTTAATTATGTCTTTTTTACTGGAAGTTCAGCTATTGGACAGAAAGTAATGGAACAAGCAAGCAAACAATTAACACCTGTCACACTTGAGTTAGGTGGCAAAAGTCCAGTAATTGTTGATCAAGATGCAAACATTGACCTTGCAGCAAAGCGCATTGTTTGGGGGAAATTTACAAATGCTGGTCAAACATGCGTTGCACCTGATTATGTCTATGTACATGATAAGGTCAAGAAACCTTTTCTAAAAGCATTGAAAAAATATTGTAAGACCTTTTATGGTAAAACTCCACTTGAAAATGAAGATTACACACATATTGTACATGAGAAGCATTTTCAGCGATTGGCAGCATTTTTATCAAACGGCGACATTGTATATGGGGGACGAACTAATAAGAACAAGTTGATCATAGAACCAACTATTCTTGATCAAATTTCATGGGAAGATCCAATTATGAAGGAAGAAATTTTTGGACCACTTTTGCCAATCCTCTCCTTTACTAACCTAGATGGGGTCATTCATACACTTCAGTCAAAGGATAAACCACTTGCACTATATTATTTTGGGGACAAGAAAAAACGACAGAATAAAGTCTTGAAGCATGTTTCCTTTGGTGGAGGTTGTATAAATGATACACTTTATCATTTAGCTAATCCACACCTCCCATTCGGTGGTGTTGGTAATAGTGGTATCGGTTCTTATCATGGTAAATATAGTTTTGAAACATTTTCACATCGAAAAAGTGTCCTAATCCAAACAACGAAATTTGATTTACCATTTCGATATCCAGGAAGTAAGCTTCTCTTTTCTGTTATAAAACAAATTATGAAGTAAAACTAAAATTAGTAAGCCTTTTTTAAAGAAACTGATTTGCTTTTAGGGATAATTTATAGACTAATATAAAGTCAAGTCTGCTCTGTTACCTTTTTTCAATTTTACATACTTGTTTGTGCATCGAGAGGCCTGCTCTCTTCCCTTTTGGAGATTTTACTTGCTTCTTTGTTCACTGACAAGCAGGATCGATACCCTTGTCGTAATTTCTGTCACCAATTCAAGTAACAAATTAACTTTTCCCAAATACGAATACCACTTCATTAGTGTTTAAAATCATCGAGAAAATCCTTTTGAAAACTAGTTCTTGGCTGCTCTTTCTCTTCATTCGAATTCTTTTGTTGTGGGTCTTGTATAAATAAATTATCCCCATATTTTTCTGTGAGTGTTTCAATTGCTTCATATAGTTTTTCCTTACTTGCCTCTTTCTCATATGTAAACAAATCAAGCTGATGAGCGATATTTTGTTTTTCTTCCACATCTTGAACAGTGATCCCGATTAATCGAATGGGATCTTGTGACCAATGCTTTTGCCATAATTCATGTACAATCTGTAAGATATCTTTCCTTGTATCCAAGTAGTATGGTACTTTTTTACTCCTAGTAATTGTTTTACGATCACTATACCGAATCATAAGTTGTACACTTCGGCCAACAGCTTGTTTTCGTTTCATACGACGTTCCACATTATCAGCCAGTTTCTCCATTAAATGATGTATTTCTCTCTCATCCGTTGTATCATGTGCAAAGGTTTGTGAATTCCCAATACTTTTAAATTCATGAACGGCATCTGGATCAACTGGACTTGGGTCAATTCCGTTAGCACGGTTTTGTAGTCGTTCTCCATTAATCCCTAACACTTGTTTTAATTGATATACATCTGTTTTTGCTAGATCACCAATTGTGTTTATATTAAACTTTTTCAGTTTTTCAGCAGTTTTCGATCCAACACCATACATCTCTTCTATAGGTAACGGCCATAATTTTGCCCCTATTTCTCGCTTTCGTAGTACTGTGATTCCAAATGGTTTTTTCATATCCGATGCCATTTTAGCTAAAAACTTATTAGGTGCAATACCAATACTACAGGATAAATCTAGTTTTGTTTTTATAGCATTTTGTAGCTGCTGAGCAATTTCTAAAGGACTTCCAAGACTCCTGTCATATTCTGTTATATCCATATATCCTTCATCTATTGAAACTGGCTGCACGTAAGGAGTTATTTCTGCTAACAGCTTAAAGATTTCCGTTGAAGCTGTCCGATATCGTTCAAAATTGGGGCGCATGACAACTAACTCTGGGCATAATTTTCTTGCCTGCCAAAGAGGCATAGTCGTTTTGACCCCCTTAGCTCTAGCTTCATAACTACTTGTCACAATAATTCCTTTTCGCTCTTCTGGATTACCAGCAATGGCTAATGGTTTTCCTTTTAGTTCTGGATTATATGCCATTTCAACTGATGCATAAAAAGCATTCATATCAACATGAAAGATAATACGACCTTTCCTTTTCTGCTTCATTTCCAACCGTTCCTTTAATATTTGTCTTACTTTTATTATAGCATAGGAAGCCAACATTCCATGTAGCTTTCCTATTAGAAGCTAGCCTATCACTCACCAAGCATTATATCAGTTACATTAGCAGTAAAAGTATTATGCTGTCCGAACACACAATAAAGTGGAACTTCAATCAGTGGGGTTCCTTTCCTCCCCCACTGATTGTTAGTTGAACGAATCGGACATTTACGGGCAGTTTGATCCCCCCACTTATCTTTCTTGGATCTCCTAAGAAATCTTGAAGTGGGGGTCTTACTGCCCGTTACATGCGGGATAAAAAACCTCCTACAGTACTATTCTTGTAGGAGGTTTATCAAATCTTTATTGACTAGCTTCTTGTACAATTGCTGTAATGAATTTCGTAATATCAACCAATGCACTAACTGCTATCCGTTCATTTGTTGTATGAATTTCTTCATAGCCAACTGCTAAGTTCACAGTCGGAATTCCATGACCCGCAATGATATTGGCATCACTTCCTCCACCACTACTTAACAATTTACTTTTCTTTCCTATTTTTTGAGCAGCATTACGCGCAACCTCTACTACTTGATCCCCACTTTGGTGTTTAAAACCAGGATACATAATTTTTACTTCTACATCGGCCTGTCCACCATATTCTTCAGTTGCTTGTTCAAAAGCTTCTTTCATTTTTGCTACTTGTCTATCCAATTTTTTACGTACAAGTGATCTAGCCTCCGCTAATATCTCTACATGATCCACCACAATGTTTGTTTGCTTTCCGCCTTCAAAGCGTCCAATATTTGCAGTTGTTTCCTCATCAATACGACCAAGTGGCATTTTCGATATAGCCTTTGATGCTAAGGTTATCGCGGAAATACCTTTTTCTGGTGCAACACCAGCATGGGCCGTTTTTCCTTTTATCGTTGCAAATAATTTTGCTTGAGTTGGAGCAGCCACAACAATATCACCAACATCACCATTACTATCGATTGCATACCCATATTTTGCCTTTAATAAAGAAGCATCTAATGCCTTTGCACCAACAAGACCTGATTCTTCACCTACTGTAATGACAAACTGAATATCTCCATGCTCCATTTCCTCTTCTTTTAATATGCGAATCATCTCTAAAATAGCAGCAAGCCCTGCTTTGTCATCTGCACCTAAAATGGTTGATCCATCAGAGACAATATACCCATTTTCAACAGATGGATTTACCCCTTTTCCTGGGACCACTGTGTCCATATGTGATGTGAAATAAATTGGTTCAACATTTGTTTTAGTGCCTGGTAACGTACAAATCAAATTGCCAGCGCCATGTCCAGTTTCTTCCTGGCTATTATCTTCTACCACTTCTAATCCAAGGTCTGTCATTTTTTGCTTTAACACATCCGCAATCTCTCGTTCATATTTTGTTTCAGAATCAATTTGTACTAACTCGAAAAATTCTTTTGTTAATCGTTCTTCATTCACTTGAATCATTCTACATTCTCCTCTTAAGGTTAGACTGTTTTCTAAAAGGTTGTTGTTTTCAGGTATGAAACGTCATGCATATAAGATAGATGATGCGCAGTAGCCCTTGCATTACCTGCTGATATTACCGCTACGGAAATACACTTCGCTTTCCGTGGGTGGCTGGTGAGCCTCCTCGTGCTAACCGCACTGCGGGGTCTCACCTATACCGCTGCTCCCACAGGAGTCTCCGTGTATTTCCTTCGCTAAATTGAGATGTTCTAATTTTAATCATTAATATTGACAATGCACAATTGATTCAAGCGGATAATAGACACATTTGGTTACAGTACCTTATTACTTGTTAGTTAAACTATTCAAAGCAGCGGAAAATGCAAGATTCCTACGGGAAAAGGAACAGTCTGAAGACCCCACAGCGAGCGTACTTTGCTCGCGATGTCTAACTTCAGCGCCTACACCCTCGAGGTCTTAAGTCAATCCTCTTTGTGGCAAAAGCCGCCACACCGAGGATTGGCTTAAGCTTGGCAGATAAGAAAAAACTTACTGCATAAGTGCAACTAAGGCTTTCGCCGCTTGGCGACAAGCCAAGTTTTCTAATCGGGTGTGACCAAGGCGCTTACGTTTTTCTATGAGGAGGCTGAAGCGTTCCCCGAGGGAAAGAAAACACTGTGAAAACGACTGTTGGGAGTTTGAACAGATGTTGCCCTTGTGCCCATGGTGAAAGCGAGTGTTTTCCGCTGCGATGTTTAAGCACTCATCCTATTAAGGATGATTAAAACTACTGCGCATAATATACATTATGCGTCATAGAAAACAACAAAGTATGCGAAAAGTTCCTAAGGTTATAATGGAATATTACCGTGTTTCTTCCATGGACGGTCTTCTTTTTTATGGTTAAGCATCTCTAAGGCTTGAATAAGTTTAATTCTTGTATCACGAGGATCAATCACATCATCAACCATGCCTAACCCTGCTGCTACATATGGGTTTGCAAACTTTTCCCGATATGTATTGATTTTCTCTTGTCGTACTTTTTCGGGATTACTACTCTCCTTAATTTCCTTTGCAAATATAATATTGGCAGCACCATCTGGACCCATTACCGCTATTTCTGCATTTGGCCATGCATAAACAAGATCTGCTCCAATTGATTTACTGTTTAAGGCAACATAAGCACCTCCATAGGCTTTACGTGTAATCACTGTAATTTTCGGTACCGTTGCTTCTGAATAGGCATATAAAATCTTAGCACCATGACGAATAATACCTCCATGTTCCTGTTTAACACCTGGAAAAAATCCTGTCACATCTTCAAAGGTAATGATTGGTATATTAAATGCATCACAAAACCGTATAAAACGAGAAGCCTTATCACTTGAGTCTATATCAAGACCTCCAGCTAAATATTTTGGCTGATTACATACTAATCCCACTGGCTCCCCTTGAATTCGAGCAAAGCCCACTACAATATTTTTCGCAAAATCTTGATGAATTTCAAAGAAGCTAGCTGGATCAACTACCTGCTCAATAACTTTTTTTACATCATATGGACGTGTTGAATCAAATGGAACGATGTCTGTTATTGCATGACATGTATCTTCTTCTTGATTATTATATGGAAGTTTTGTTGCCTTTAATTGATTATTTGCTGGAATATAGGATAACAATTCCTTTACACGATTAAGTGCATCTTCTTCTGAAATAGCATTAATATGTGCATTTCCACTTTTCGTATTATGGACTTTAGCACCCCCAAGATCTTCAGAAGATATTTTCTCACCTGTTACCGTTTCAATCACTTTAGGTCCTGTAATAAACATTTGGGATGTTTTATCTACCATAATGACAAAATCCGTTATTGCAGGAGAGTAGACAGCTCCCCCAGCGCTTGGACCCATAATAACGGAAATTTGTGGAATAACACCAGAGTAAATGGCATTTCGATAAAATACATGTCCATACCCATCTAGTGAAGACACACCTTCTTGAATTCGAGCACCACCCGAATCATTTAATCCAATAAAAGGAACGCCATTTTTTGCTGCTAAATCCATAACAGCAGCAATCTTTTTACCGTGCATCTCTCCAAGTGCTCCTCCGTAAACGGTAAAATCTTGTGCAAACAAGTAAACAGGACGATTATTGATTTTTCCGTATCCTGTTACAACCCCCTCCCCTTTTGCTTTACTTTTGTCCATCCCAAAATCAGAACTTCGATTTTCTATAAATGGATTAAGCTCAACAAAAGAATCTGCATCAAGCAAGTAATCAATTCGTTCTCTTGCTGTCATTTTTCCTTTCGCATGTTGCTTCTCAATTCGTTCATCGCCACCACCAAGTTCTACCTGCCTTCGTTTATCATATAATTCATTAATTTTTTCGAATATATCCATTATTCTGCACCTCGATTCTCTTGATGTTGACATAATTCAAACAAGACACCATTAGCAGCCTTCGGGTGTAAAAATGCTACTTGACTATTATGTGCACCTGTTTTAGGTTCCTCATTTATTAACGGAATGCCTTCAGATTTTAGGCGACTCAATCGTTCCTCTAATTCATCGACTTCTAATGCAATATGATGGATTCCTTCCCCTTTACGATCTAAAAACCGCTTAATCGCTGACGTTTCTTCAATAGGCTCCAATAATTCAATACGGGATTCGCCAATTTTCAAAAACGCTACTTTAACACCTTCAGAGGATACTTCCTCTACACCTTCTACTTTTAATCCTAATGAATCCGTATAAAATGATAGTACTTCGTCAATGTTGTTTACTGCAATTCCAATATGTGCTATTTTCGTTGGAGACTCTAGTTTTTTCTCTTTTGGATCGATTAATTGCTTGATATAGCTAGCTAGTGCTTCAGTAGAGGACCCACTTGTAAATACTTTCTTAATTCCTTTTTCGAGTAAAAATGGAATATCTTCACCTGGGATTACACCACCACCAACGACTGGAATATCACTTGCATTCCGTTCTGCTAGGGCATCTATTACTTTCGGAAACAATGATTTGTGTGCTCCTGATAAGGATGATAATCCAATAACATCAACATCTTCCTGGACAGCTGCTTGTGCTATTTGAGCTGGAGTCTGTCTAAGACCAGTATAAATAACTTCCATTCCATGATCTCGCAATGCTTGTGAGATCACTAAAGCTCCACGATCATGTCCATCTAGTCCTGGTTTTGCGATTAAAACACGTATCTTTCCCATTTGTCTCTCCCCTTTTTAGCATTTCTACATCCCTGTATATTCACCAAACTCATTTCGCAAGACATTACAAATTTCACCAATTGTTGCATATGCTTTTACAGCATCTAAAATGAAAGGAATTAAATTCGTTTCTCCCTGAAGACTTGCCTTCCGTAAAGCCTCTAATTTTTCTTGGACAGCTTGATGTTCACGCTTTTGTTTAAGATCTTTAATTGATTGTTTTTGTTCTTGCTCGAGTTTTTCATCTACTTTTAATAGATCTGGATTTACCTCTTCATCTAATTGAAATTGGTTTAGACCAACAATAATTTCTTCATTTGCTTCAATTCGCTTCTGCGTTTCATAGGCATTTTGATGAATTTCTCGTTGCATAAACCCTTCTTCCACAGCCTGAACTGCACCACCGATAACTTGAATTCGTTCTAAATAATCTTCCACTTCCGTTTCGATACGATCAGTAAGTTCTTCTACATAGTAAGATCCACCAAACGGGTCTACTGTATCAGCTACACCACTTTCATGTGCAATAATTTGTTGGGTGCGTAGGGCAATTCTAGCAGACTCTTCAGTCGGTAATGCCAGTGCTTCATCCCGTGAATTTGTATGTAAGCTTTGTGTTCCGCCCATCACAGCTGCTAATGCTTGTAATGTTACCCGTACAATATTATTATCAGGTTGCTGTGCGGTTAATGTCGATCCACCTGTCTGGGTATGGAATCGCAATTTCCAACTTTTTGGGTTTTTTGCCTCATAGTGCTCCTTCATAATTCTTGCCCAGATTCTTCGTGCGGCTCGGAATTTTGCGACTTCTTCAAAGAAATTATTATGTGCATTAAAGAAAAAAGCAAGTCTCGGTGCAAATGCATCAATATCTAATCCTGATTCTAAAGCAGCATCAACATAGGCCATTCCGTTTGCTATTGTAAATGCCACTTCTTGTACTGCAGTCGATCCTGCTTCTCTTATATGATATCCCGATATACTAATGGTGTTAAACTTCGGTACATGCTCGGCACAATATTCAAAGATGTTCGTAATGAGTCGCATGGACGGCTTTGGTGGAAAGATATAAGTACCTCGTGCAATATATTCTTTTAAAATATCATTTTGAATAGTGCCAGTTAGTTTCTCCATCGGAACACCCTGTTTTTCACCAACGGCTATATACATGCACAATAGAACAGATGCTGGTGCATTAATTGTCATCGAAGTACTAACTTGATCAAGCGGAATTTGATCTAATAACTGCTCCATATCTTGTAGTGAATCTATTGCTACACCAACTTTACCGACTTCTCCTTCTGCCATATCATCATCAGAGTCATATCCAATTTGAGTCGGTAAATCAAATGCAACAGAAAGCCCTGTTTGACCCTGTTCTAGCAAATATCGAAACCGTTTATTCGTTTCCTTTGCAGAACCAAATCCAGCATATTGACGCATTGTCCAGAAACGACTACGATACATCGTTGGTTGAATCCCACGAGTAAATGGGTATTGTCCAGGAAAGCCTAATTTTTCCGCATTCTTATCACGAGAATAGTATAAGCGATCTACCTCGATATTTGATGAAGTCGTAAAGGTATCCTTTCGTTCAGGAAAGCGCTTTATTGTTCGGTCAACAGAATCTCTCCATTCTTGTTCTTGCTTCCAATTACGATCATAATTTTTATCCATTTTTTATTCCCCCATTTCTGTTTAACCTTCATATCAATTTATTTTTACACTTGTCCAAACTACTAATTAACGATAAAATACAAATAGCAGATAGGTTTAGAAGGAGGCTATGACATTGGCTACAAAACAATCAAAAAATGCAACAAAGCCAAGAAGAAAGTCTAAGCGAGAACGCCGAGTAAAAGTAATTATATATATAATGATTTTTGCAATGGTATTATCCGCACTTACGACAGGCTTGGCAATATTTGCGAATTTCTAATCTTTTGGCTGGATGCTTCTGTTATTCAGCCTCTTTTTTTAGTCTACGAACGGTATGACGGTCTATATCACTTTTCTTAAACCGCTTTTTTAATAATAGATAATCTTCTATTTCGTGTAGTAAGCGAAATAGATTTGCTCTCGTTTCAAAAGCCTCTTTTGTTTTTGGCAATGGTTGTTGGTCAAACATTGACCGTAATGCATCTAACTCGTTTAAATACAGGATCGCTGTATTACCTGGATGAACAGCATCTGCTAGCTTCTCAAAAAAGTCGGCAATTTTCAGTGATATAGCATCTGTTCGTGGTAATTTACTAACAAGTGGCAACATTCTCTTCAATAATTCAAACTGCCGCGTACGCATATAGAAATAATCATGGTAAAGATGCTTACTCCGTAACAAATGGTTTTCCCGATCACGTGCTACTAATTCTGTAGCTTCCTCTAACAGCTCTTGTGTCTCTGTAATTTCTTTTCCAGTCCAGTCCTCATTTTTATCTCGTATATATAAAGCAATTTCCTTTAAAATGATTTGAAAATTCTGCTCCAATTTACGTTGCTTCTCTTGTAGTTTATTATCTAAGCTTGGCATATATAGATTTAAGACTAAAGCTACTCCTAATCCAACTAGTATTAACAGTATTTCATCTATAACAAATGCTACTGTTATCTCTTTAGCACTATATAAATGCAAAATAATAACAGAGCTGGTTACGATTCCTGGAGTAATTTTTAACCATACGGTAGTTGGTATGAAAAAAGCTAACATAATGCCAATAGCAATTGGGTAGTAGCCAATTACTTCAAAGAATACAAAAGAAAATAATATAGCTAACATACATGCTACAAACCGATGCCAAGCACTTAATACAGAGCGTTTACGAGATGGCTGAATACACAATATTGTTAAAATTCCTGCTGAAACAAAATTAGTTACTCCGAATAGCTGCGCAATCCAAATGGCAATTGGAGTACCTATTGCTGTTTTTATTGTTCGATAGCCGATCTTCACCATTCATACCCCTTTAGTAGTATAACATGAAATGGGGCTGATCCCATTATACGTTGAGACAGCCCCATTCAATTAAATAATATTTCTCTTATACTTCCTCACAATGCTTTTCAAAGACATCTTGTAGTTTACCTACAACATCCATGGCACTAAAGCCCTCAATATCGTGACGCTCTAGCATCGTAACGATCTTTCCATCCTTTAATAATGCAAAAGATGGTGAGGACGGTGGGAACCCTTCAAAGTATTCACGTGCTTTCTCTGTTGCTTCTGGGTCTTGTCCTGCAAAAACCGTCACTAAGTTATCTGGTCGTTTATCATAATGTATCGCATTTGCTGCTGCCGGACGAGCAACACCACCAGCACAACCACATGTAGAATTAATCATGACTAATGTGGTTCCATCTTTTTGAAGTGCTTGATCTACTTCTTCTGGTGTTGTTAATTCATCATAACCCGCTTCTGTAATATCCTTGCGAGCGGCATCAACAACATCTTTCATAAACAGATTAAAATCCATATGATCCATCCCCTTACTTATGGTAATGTGAATTTAGCTTTAATGTAAGGATAGCAAGTATACGTGTAAAATTCAATTGATATTATTTATAGGGTGTTTTACTTAGTAAAGGTTCGTATTATCCTGATTAATATTCTCTAAGATTTCTTTTACTCGACTCAAGAATTGTCCACAGATAAGACCATCTAAAACACGGTGGTCAAGTGATAACGATAAGTTAACCATATCACGAGCTGCAAACATATCATTTAATATAACAGGGCGTTTTACGATGGATTCGATTTGTAAGATGGCTGCTTGTGGATGATTGATTACACCCATTGAATGGATCGAGCCAAATGAACCAGTATTATTAACCGTAAATGTTCCACCTTGCATATCTTCTGATGTTAATTTTCCTGTACGAGCTTTTGTCGCTAACTCATTAATATCCTTTGCAATACCTTTGATGCTCTTCTCATCGGCATTTTTAATAACTGGCACGAACAGTTCTTGGTCCTTCGCAACAGCAATTGATAAGTTAATATCTTTACGCTGAATAATTTTATCTTCTGCCCATGTACTATTTAGTTGCGGGAATTCCTTCAAGGCCTGTGCAACAGCTTTAACAAAAAAGGAAAAGAATGTTAAGCTAAATCCTTCTTTTTGTTTAAAATCTTTTTTAACTTGATTACGGTAGCTTACAAGCTCTGTAACATCCACTTCCACCGTCATCCATGCATGCGGAATTTCCTGTGTCGAGCGAACCATATTTTGAGCAATTGCTTTTCTTACACCAGTGACAGGTATTTCAATGTCACCAGGTTGGGTACTAGGTGTTGGTGAAGGTGTCGGTTTAGTCGGTACTTCCTTCTTCTCTTCTTTAGGTATTTCTGTTTGTTTCGGTTGACTACTTTCCTCTGCTTTTCTTGGAATATCGCCGGATGCAATGGTTTTTTCAATATCTTTTCTTGTGATTCGACCACCGCGGCCAGACCCTGTTACGTTTTCCAAATCGATATCATTTTCCTGTGCCATTCGTAAAACAGCTGGTGAATAACGTTTCTTCATAGACTGGTCTTGCTCAGACGATTCCTCAGATGTATTGGATTCACCTTTTGTTTCCTTCTCAGACGATGTCGATTCATTCTCGCCCTCACCCTCGACTTCAATGTAGCACATTAGTTCACCTACTTCGATTGTATCCCCTTCTTGTGCTACAAGTTCTTTAATGGTACCTGTAAAGGATGATGGGACCTCAGCATTTACTTTATCTGTCATTACTTCTGCGATTGGATCGTATTTATTTACATGATCCCCTACAGCTACTAGCCATGAATTAATTGTTCCTTCTGTGACACTTTCTCCGAGTTGTGGCATATTAATTTTTTCTGTAGGCAATGGAAACCCTCCTTTGACCAATTAAAATTCAGCTAATTCACGCATTGCTTTCTCTACTTTATCCGGATTCACCATGAAATATTTTTCCATTGTCGGTGCATACGGCATTGCTGGTACGTCTGGACCTGCTAATCGTTGCACTGGAGCATCTAAGTCAAATAAGCAATTTTCTGCGATAATTGCCGATACTTCTCCAATAATACTACCCTCTTTATTATCCTCTGTAACTAACAATACTTTCCCTGTCTTACTTGCTGCTTCGATAATGGCATCCTTATCAAGTGGGTAAACCGTACGTAAGTCAAGGATGTGCGCATCAATACCTTCTTCTGCTAGCTTTTCAGCTGCTTGTAAGGCGAAATGTACACCTAGCCCATACGTAATTACCGTAATATCAGATCCTTCTCGTTTTACATCTGCCTTACCGATTGGTAATACGTAGTCATCTTCTGGTACTTCTCCTTTAAGTAACCGGTAGGCCCGTTTATGTTCAAAGAAAAGAACAGGGTCATTATCCCGAATAGCTGCCTTTAATAAACCTTTTACATCGTATGGCGTTGAAGGCATCACAATCTTCAGACCTGGCTGGTTAGCAAATACAGCTTCAACCGATTGGGAGTGATATAATGCACCATGTACGCCACCACCATATGGAGCACGTATCGTAATTGGCGCATTCCAATCATTGTTGGAACGGTACCTGAGTTTTGCTGCCTCGGAAATAATTTGATTAACTGCTGGCATAATAAAATCTGCAAATTGCATTTCAGCTACAGGACGCATACCGTACATTGCAGCACCAATACCTACCCCAGCAATTGCTGATTCTGCAAGTGGTGTGTCTAATACACGATATTCACCAAATTCGTCGTATAATCCGTCTGTTGCTCGAAAAACGCCACCTTTTTTCCCAACGTCTTCTCCCAATATAAATACTTTCTCATCACGAATCATTTCTTCTCTTAATGCAGTCGTAACTGCTTGAATATAGGACATTACTGGCATCGTACGTTTCCCTCCCTACTCTTCATAAACATATTTTAAAGCATCTTCTGGAGCAGCATAATCTGCATTTTCCGCATAGTCCGTTGCTTCGTTTACAATGTCACTTATTTCTTTTTCTAGGCTTTTATCGATATCATCATTTAAAATACCTATATCTTTTAGGTATGTCGTAAACGTAATAATCGAATCCTTTTTCTTTGCTTCCTCTACTTCATCTTTTTCTCGATATTGTCGATCATCATCATCACTAGAATGTGCTGTTAAGCGATAAGAAACTGCCTCAATAAGGGTTGGTCCTTCCCCTTTCACAGCCCGTTGTCTCGCTTCTTGAACTGCCTCATATACTGCTAGTGGATCATTTCCATCAACAGTAAACCCGGGCATGCCGTAACTTTGTGCACGATCTGACACATTTTCACTTGCTAATTGTCTTTCTATCGGAACGGAAATGGCATATTTATTATTTTCCACCATCGTAATAACTGGTAAGTCATGAACACCTGCAAAGTTTAGTCCCTCATGAAAGTCACCTTGGTTGGATGAGCCTTCTCCAAGTGTAACAAATGAAACAAAATCTTTTTGTTCCATCTTCGCTGCTAAAGCAACCCCTACAGCGTGAGGAAGCTGTGTCGTAACAGGAGAAGATCCAGATAAGATTCTATTTTTCTTTTGGCCAAAATGCCCTGGCATTTGTCTTCCACCAGAATTAGGATCTTCAGCTTTTGCAAAACCAGACAACATAAGATCTTTTGCTGTCATCCCAAAGGCCAGTACAACCCCTAAGTCACGATAATATGGTGCTACATAGTCTTTGTTCCGATCAAGTGCAAAAGATGCTCCTACCTGTGCCGCTTCTTGTCCCTGACACGAAATAACAAACGGTATTTTACCTGCCCGATTTAGTAGCCACATTCGTTCATCGATTTTTCTTGCTAATAGCATCGTTTTATACATTTCTAACACATCGTCATCAGTTAAACCCAACTTCTTATGTCTCTCATTTGTCATTGTCTATCCCTCCTTATACAATTACCCATGAATTTGTTTACCATCAACAGCTAATGCTCCTTCGCCGATTATTTCAGAAAGCGTTGGATGTGGATGGATACTATGTGCAATTTCCCATGGTGTTGCATCCAATACTTTAGCAAGCCCTGCTTCTGAAATCATATCTGTAACATGTGGCCCAACCATGTGAACCCCTAATAGATCTTCTGAATCCTTGTCTGCAATGACTTTCACAAAACCCTCTGACTCCCCATGAACAAGGGCTTTTCCAATTGCTTTAAACGGAAATTTTCCAACCTTTATGTCATACCCATTTTCTTTAGCTTGTTTTTCTGTTAATCCAACACTTGCTACCTCTGGATTTGAATAAATACAACTTGGGACATTTTCGTACTGAATAGGCATTGGGTTCTGATTAGCCATATGCTCAACCGCCACTATCCCTTCATGTGAGGCAACATGTGCTAACTGCATACCACCTATGACATCTCCAATAGCATAGATATGTGTTTCCTTTGTTTGGTAAACTTCATTTGTCTTAATAAAGCCATTTTCTACCACTATATCGGTATTTTCAATTCCAATATTTGACGTATTTGCTTTCCTACCAACAGAAACTAGCATTTTATCTGCCTTAAACTGCTCATTACTTCCATTTTTCTCTGCTTCAATGGCGATTCCATTTTCTATTTTCAATGTATCAGGAAGTACCTTTGCACTTTTCACAAATGAAATCCCTTTCTTTTTTAATTGCTTCTCTACTTCCTTTGCAATTGCGTTTTCTTCTGTTGGCAATATTTGTTCCCCATATTCAATAACAGTTACGTTTACACCAAAATCAGCCAACATCGATGCCCATTCAATACCTATAACGCCACCACCAACAATTACAATTGAATTTGGTAATTCATCCATTTGTAATGCTTCATCAGATGTCATAACATATGTTCCATCTATTTCTAAACCAGGTAAGGATTTAGGATTCGATCCGGTAGCAATAAGGACATTTTTAGGGACAATCATCGTATTTTCCTCACCGCTCTCATATTCAATGGAAATAGTTCCAGGCATCGGTGAAAAGATACTAGGTCCAAGAATGCGCCCAAATCCTTCAAATACATCTATTTTCCCTTTTTTCATCAACCCCTGTACACCTTGATGTAGCGTGTGAACAATTTGTTCCTTACGATCTTGAACTTTAGAAAAATTAAGCGTTGGCTCTGTTGTCTCAACTCCAAATTGACTTGCTTCTTTTGTTTGCTTAAAGACTTCTGCACTACGTAGTAATGCCTTGGAAGGAATACAGCCACGGTGCAAACACGTCCCGCCTAATTCTCCTTTTTCTACTATTGCTACTTGCATACCTAATTGTGAGGCACGAATAGCGGCAACATATCCGCCTGTTCCTCCACCTAAGACAACTAAATCATACTCTTTCGCCATTTGCTGTCCGCTCCTTTGTCTCAACTTCATTCGGGTAAACCTTTGGTGATTCTTCTTGACGGAGCACCCGCAATGTACCTTCATTTAATGCTTGTAATTCGTCTTCCCCTGGATATATTAATGTATCCGCAATCCAACCAACACGGTCAGAAATCATTTCAATAAACTGTTTGCCGTATGCTAAGCCGCCTGTCAATACAATGGCATCAACGCGGCCACCAAGCACTACACTCATGGATCCAATTTCTTTAGCTATTTGATAGGCCATCGCTTCATAAACTTTTTTCGCCTCTTGATCTCCTTTTTCGATCCGTTTCTCCACTTCTAAAGCATCATTAGTTTGTAAATAAGCGACAAGTCCACCTTGGCCGATCAGCTTTTTCATGATTTCATCACGATAATATTGACCAGAGAAACATAGAGCTACCAAATCACCAGCAGGTACAGTACCTGCACGTTCGGGTGAAAATGGCCCATCCCCATGTAACCCATTATTCACATCAATTACTTTCCCTTTGTAATGCGCACCAACCGTGATACCACCCCCCATATGGGTCACAATTAAGGTTAGTTCCTCATAAGATTTCCCTAGGTCCTTTGCGGCTTTTCTAGCTACCGCTTTTTGATTTAACGCATGGAAAATACTTTTACGAGGGATTTCAGGTACACCTGAAAATCTAGCTAATTCATTAAGTTCATCTATTACAACAGGATCTACGATATAAGCTGGAATATTTAGCCCCTGTGCAATTTCATGTGCTAAAATCCCTCCTAAATTAGAGGCATGCTCCCCATTGTAACCAAGTTTTAAATCTTCCAGCATTCGTTCATTTACTTCATAGGTACCGCCTTCAATAGGTCTTAATAAACCACCCCTACCACAAACGGCATTTAATTTGGAGATATTAATTCCTTCATAATCTAATTGGTCTAAAATAACGTTCTTACGAAAATCATATTGATCAATAACACGATCATATTGTGAGATAATCGTTGTATCATGACGAATGGTCTTTTCAAAAATACAATTCTCATTCTCAAAAACACCAACTTTTGTTGACGTTGACCCTGGATTGATCACTAGTGTGCGGTATACTTCATGTTGTTGCAAAACAGGTACCTCCGTTAATATAATATCGTCATTTATCTTTTACTTAGGATATGATGATTATTTAACAAAAATTGACTACGAGAGTGGTGTAATGCTTCAATCCGTTCTTCTGCCATACGGTCAGCAGCAAGATATGTTGGGATATTATCTCGTTTCGAAATTTCAAATACTCTTTCCAAACTACCATAAATCTCTTCTACTTTTTTCATTGCTCTAGCTTGATTATAGCCATTTAGTTCATCTGCCACATTAATAACACCACCTGCATTAATAACATAGTCTGGTGCATACACAATTCCTTTTTCATGCAGGATATCACCGTGTTTTGATGATTTAAGTTGGTTATTTGCCGAACCTGCAATAACACTTGCTTTTAATCGAGGGATTGTATCATCATTTACCGTAGCACCTAGTGCACAAGGTGCATAAATATCACAATCTACATCATAGATAGCACCTGGATCTACCGCAGTAGCACCAAATGCGTCAACTACTCGTTTTACTGCTTGGTCATTAATATCTGTTACGACCAATTTTGCACCCTCTTCATGTAAATACTCACATAACGTATATGCTACATTTCCTAATCCTTGGACAGCAATCGTTTTTCCTGCGAGTGAATCACTACCAAACGCTTCTTTAGCAGAAGCCTTCATCCCTTTATATACACCGTAAGCTGTTACAGGAGATGGATTTCCCGATGAACCATCTGCAGATGAAGTCCCAGTAACAAAGTCTGTTTCCATCTGGATATAATCCATATCTTGTTCCGTTGTTCCAACATCCTCAGCGGTGATATATCTTCCATTTAATCCTTGTATATAGCGTCCAAAGGCACGAAACATTTCAGGGTTTTTATCCTTTCTTGGATCGCCAATGATAACGGTTTTCCCTCCACCAAGATTTAGGCCAGCTGCAGCATTTTTATAAGTCATCCCTTTTGCTAAACGTAATGCATCTTCAATTGCTTCTTCTTCGGAATCATATGTCCACATTCTTGTACCACCCAGCGCTGGTCCAATCGTTGTGTCGTGAATTGCAATAATTGCTTTCAACCCCGAACGTTTATCTTGACAAAATACCAATTGCTCATAATCATAATTCTCCATATACTTAAAAATTTCCATTAGTATTCCTCCCTAAAAAGTTTTGGATGAAGCTAAAGCTAATGATAATGAATAAAGTTTACTTTCAGCTGAATCTGCTCTAGATGTCAATATAATAGGTGCTTTAGCTCCACTAATAATAGCCGCAACCTTTGCTTGTGCAAAATAAATAAATGATTTATATAATGCATTCCCAACATCAATTGTTGGAACCATTAAGAGATCTGCCTTCCCTGCCACTTCAGAAGTAATGTTTTTTTGATTAGCAGCCTCTAGTGAGATAGCATTATCAAATGCTAATGGGCCATCTACAATACACCCTTTTATTTGGCCTCGTTTTTGCATTTGTGTTAGTGCAGCCGCATCCAACGTTGACCTTATTGATGGATTTACCACCTCAACAGGACTAATGACAGCAACCTTAGGCATTCTAAAGCCAATCCCTCTGGCAACCTTTACTGCATTATCTACTATTTGAACCTTTTGATTTAAATCAGGTTCAATATTCATGGCAGCATCCGTTAAAAAAAACAACCTATTTTGATTAGGAATTTCAAAAAGTGCAACATGAGACAAGACATTTCCAGTACGTAACCCGTATTCTTTATTTAAGACTGCCTGAAGTATTTTTTTTGTTGGAACGTGGCCTTTCATCAAAATATCTGCTTTTTGCTGATGTACCGCTTTAACTGCTTCATCTGCAACATTTGTAACTACATGGCTTACTTCTATATTTCCTTGCTTAACGTCTAAATTTATATCGTTAGCAATGGCTATAATTTGTTTTTCATCTCCAAATAGAATGAACGAACATAAATCTAGCTCAATTGCCTTTTTTACAGCCAACAAAACTGTTTCATCACCAGCATTTGCAATGGCAACGGTTTGATTTTTTTCTTGTTTGACTTGATCCTGTAACGTTGCTAATGAATTCATACCTCGCCTCCTATTCTCTCACTAATATTAACTGCAAAAATCGTGCCAATCACTTTTCGTTGAAAGCGCTTTTATAGCAAAGGTCGCACTTTGCAATTTATTGCATCTATGAACGATTTTGCATGTCAGTCTTTTCAATTTTGTACTTGTCCATTTTATAATAAAGATTTCGAACGGAAATATGAAGTGCTTTAGCTGTTTGTGTTTTATTAAAGTCGTTTTGTTTATAAACTGAGTAAATAAAGTCCTTTTCAAAATCTTCTACAGCCATTTGTAGTGGCTGTTCTGTGGTCCGTTCAGTCCGAATTAATTGCCCTGTTTCACCATTTTCTTTAACCTCGTTTTGAAGATTAGGTATGTGGCTTTTTTGAATAACTTCCTCACTCATACCCATATAAATCATGGCCCGGCCAATAACATTTTCTAATTCTCTCACATTCCCAGGCCATTGATACTCCATTAATTCTTCTAGTGCATCATTAGCAATGGTCCGTACATTTCGTCCATAGTCTTGGTTAATTTTATGGATAATATGTTGTACCAACTGTGGTAAGTCAGCAATCCTTTCGTGGAGGGATGGAACAAAAATAGGTAAGCGATTGAGGCGATAATACAGATCCTCGCGAAAGATTTTGTTCATAATCGCTTTTTCTAAATTTATATTGGTTGCACCTATAATCCGAACATCAATCGTAATTGGATCTGTTCCTCCAACCCGGACGATTTCACCCTCTTGTAGCACCCGAAGTAGTTTTGCTTGCATATGCAACGATAACTCACCGATTTCATCTAAAAATATACTCCCTCGATGTGCCTCTTCGAATAAGCCTTTTTTTCCGCCGCGTTTAGCACCAGAAAATGCTCCTTCTTCATATCCAAACAATTCACTTTCTAGTATCGACTCTGCAATAGCAGCACAATTAACCCGAATAAATTTGTTATGTTTACGATCACTTTCATTATGAATAGCATGGGCAAATAATTCTTTTCCTGTTCCAGATTCTCCTCTTAAAAGAACTGTTGCTGGTGTTTTAGCACCAACTTTTGCTTGCTCTAGGGCGAGTTTCATCTCTTGTGATGAACCAATAATATCATTAAAGGTATATTTTGCTTCTAAGCTTCGAATAATCTGCCTAGCTCGTTTTAACTCACTGGTTAAAGACTGAATTTCAGAAACATCATGTAATACACCGACACTACCTTTTAATTTACCATCTACAATAACCGGAGCAACGTTCACCAATACATCCTTTTTAGATGGTCCTACTTTCATTCGAACTCCTCTTACGGGACGGCGTGTTTGGAGAACTTTTAAGTGCATACTTTCTCCTTCTGATATATCAACGGTAGCTGGTTCACCAATAATATCAGCTTCTCGTAAGCCAGTAATTCGCGTATAGGCTGGATTAATCATTAATCCGTACCCGTTTTCATCCACAACACTAATTGCTTCATCTGAGGATTGAATAATGGCTTCAAGCATCGTCTTTATATCTTTTAAGTCTGTATTTTCTTCTGCTAAATCAACGACCTCTGTAATATCTTTAAAAACTGCAAATGCTCCAATTAGCTGTTGTTCTTCATTAATAATAGGGATTCTCGTTGTAATCACTTTCTTGCCGTTTTCTAACACTAATTTTTGATTAACTTCCTTCCTCCGCGAACGTAAAACATGTGGTAATCGTGAATCTGTAATAACGTCTGTAATGTGCTTCCCTAAAAAGTCATCCCTCGAAATACCAACAATCCTTTCTGCACTATCATTTACAAATTCTACATTTTCTCGGTCATTAATGACGATCATCCCGTCACGAATATTATTTAAGACTAACGTTTGATTGTTCATTTGTTGTTTAAGCTGATTCAATAAGGACTCTTTTTCATCAAATAGTTCCGCTATGATATATGCAACAGACCCTGGAATGACAATCGATTGGCTATCTTTTGTTTCAATAATGCGATTTAAAACGTTTTCATCCCCAGTCGCCTCAATAATAATATCGATTTCGTTATGTATCCATTTTTCCCATTGTTGAGCCGTTTTAACATTTAAACTTTTGGCTAATTGTAATGCTGGAGCATCTATATTTTTATCAATAATTGCTACTACTTTCATTCGATTTGTTGCATGCAGTATTTTTAATAGTGCAGTACCGCCTTTACCACCACCAATAATTAAAACGCGTTTCATAAAACCCCCACCTTGCAATATTTTGCATAATTTCATCATACGTTATTCTGCACTTTTTGGCAATTAAGTTTTAATTCCTTCTCAAATTATTTTTTGCTATACTTACAATAGATCATTAAGTGAAGGAGAAGAAATATGGTTCGCATAATTGCTGTATTAGCTCTAGTCATCCCAGGTATCATTTCTGCCTTTGGTATAAAATTAATGCGTGATGCAATGTTTCAAGATATATATCCAATTTTCTTTCATGTTGTTGTTCAATTTATTTTTGGACTTGTCTTTTTCATCGGAGGAATTGCATTTATTGGAGGATTTATCATTTATCGAGACAGAAAAAATGCATATAAAGCTATAGAAGAAAAGCAAAAAGATAGCTAATAGTGCATGTTCAAAAAGGAGGATAAAAAAGACCGAGTCGGCTAAAGTTTCATGCGTCCTGTTGTAACGCCTCATGCTAACGTCCTGTCGAGTCTCACTGGCTAACATCGTCACGTCAATCGCAATGCCAGTACTAGCACGTCCTGTCGAGTCGAAACGAGCCTAAGAGACCCCGCAGTGTGGGTTTCGCAACGGAGGCTCGTGGGAGTCCTAAGGTGTGCGAAATGTTTTTCCGAAGCGATAATTATAGCTGAAACTTTACGACGCATCATACATCAACAATGTATAAAGATGCATTCGTAAAAAAACAACAATCTCTTATAAAACAGTATCTTAAAAAGGATAGAAGGAATCAATATATACAATGTTCGGCCGTTTGAATGACATTTAGACATAATTTGTGGTAATATTTTAAAATGAACTAAATTATTCTACGGAGAGATGTCAAACATGAAAGTAGCAAAATTTGGAGGAAGTTCAGTAGCAAGTGCTACACAAATCAAAAAGGTCGGATCAATTATACAAGAAGACCCACAACGTAAATTTATTGTGGTATCTGCACCAGGGAAACGTCACGGCAACGATGAAAAAATAACAGATCTTTTAATTAAGCTTGCAGACACCCATTTTCAACATCAACCGATTGATGCTATTTTGAACAAAATTATGAATCGATTTTCTGAAATTATAGAAGGATTACAGTTATCAAAAGCTATTATCGATGATATCCTACAATCGATTAAATCCATTTTGTCCAGTACAATTACTGATGAACGGAAAGCGGACAGACTTAAATCAATTGGTGAGGATAGTTCTGCCAAAATAGTGAGTGCTTACCTTTCTTCTTTAGGACTTAAAGCCAATTATGTTAATCCAAAAGATGCAGGAATTATGGTTAGTAATGAACCAGGAAATGCACAAATATTATCTGAGAGTTTTGCAAAACTATATAAATTGCGTGAAACACAAGGTATTCAAGTTATCCCAGGCTTTTTTGGGTATACGGCAGATGATGAGTTAGTAACCTTTTCTAGAGGTGGATCTGACATCACTGGATCAATAGTAGCAGCTGGAGTAAAAGCGTCTTTATATGAAAATTTTACGGATGTTGATTCTGTTTATACCGTCAATCCACAAATTGTGCAAGACCCAAAGGAAATTACAAGTTTAACTTATAAAGAAATGCGAGAACTATCTTATGCTGGATTTTCAGTTTTTCATGATGAAGCACTTATACCTGCATTTAAAGAGAAAATTCCAGTATGCATTAAAAATACAAATAATCCAAAAGCACCTGGAACAATGATCGTCTCAAGTAAGTTACAAGCCGAAAAATGTGTCGTCGGGATTGCTAGTGATACCGAATTCTGTAATCTATATGTCAGTAAATATTTAATGAACAGAGAGTTAGGGTTTGGACGTAAACTATTTCAAATCTTAGAAGATGAGAATATATCCTTTGAACACGCTCCTTCAGGTATTGATGACATGTCAGTTATTTTAAGACAGTCCCAACTGACTTTAGAAAAGGAAACTACGATTGTAGAGCGTATAAAAAATGAATTACATCCAGACATCGTGAGTATTGAACGAGACCTTGCTATGATCATGATTGTTGGAGAAGGAATTATGAGTACAGTTGGAATAGCTCAAAAAGCAACAAGTGCCTTCTCTGAGGCAAATGTTAATATCGAAATGATTAACCAAGGTTCTTCAGAGGTTTCCATGATGTTCGGGATTAAAGCAGAAGGATTAAATCGTGCAATCCAATCCCTATATCGTGTCTTTTTTACGTAATAAAAAATGTTTTCATCTTCCTTGTTTTTTATGACGTATCATCTATATTATGTGCAATAGTTTTGTTTGAACAGATGTCGCACTTATGCCCCTGGTGAAAGCGAAGTGTATTTCGGTAGCGGTATTCATAGCTAAATTTACTGTATAATCCATCAACTATGCATTAGATTTATACGAAGAAGCAGCTGTCTTTAGAAAAACAACCTAAAAAATTACTGTATATGATCATTTTCATATACAGTAATTTTTTGCTCTAATAAAGAATATTTATATAAATCCATTATCTCAGCTTGCTTTATGATCTAGTCTTAGTCGATCTGCCACCATTGCGATAAACTCAGAATTAGTCGGTTTCGCTTTGGAGATGCTCACTGTATATCCAAATAAAGCAGAAATGGAATCAATATTTCCTCTACTCCATGCTACTTCAATAGCATGTCGAATGGCACGTTCGACTCTTGATGCAGTTGTATTATATTTTTTGGCTATATCTGGATATAACACTTTTGTGATAGATCCTAACAATTCTATATCAGAATACACCATTGTAATTGCTTCTCTTAAATACATATATCCCTTTATATGTGCTGGAACACCAATTTCATGAATAATGTTAGTGATACTTTCCTCTAGATCTCTTTTCTTTCGTTCCTTTTTCACAGTGCCATTTGTTGTGTTTGGTTGAATAAGCTGGCTTCCTTGTACTTGACGAATCTGTTCTGCTAAATGATCTAAATCAAATGGCTTTAATATAAAATAGGAAGCACCTAAGTCAACTGCTTTCTTCATAACCTCCTCTTGACCGAAAGCTGTCAACATAATTACATTTGGCATCGCTTTTTCACTTTCTCTTAATTTATTTAGTACTGCTAAACCATCTACATGTGGCATAATGATATCTAATATTAACACATCTGGATTTAATTCATCCATTATTTCCAGACAGTCTTTTCCATTATGCGCTACGCCAATCACCTCAATATCTTTTTGCTCAGCAAAATATTCTTGTAATAAGTCAACCAATTCTCGATTATCGTCCACTATACATACTGAAATTTTATCCACCTAAAGTATCCTCCTTTATGTATTCGATCTTTCCCGTATTATATATTCGACAGAAAAACGAAATATCCTTTTTTTTAGCTAAAAACTTTAAATTTTTTTCTAATATCTTTAAATATCTTTTATTTACTTAAAAAATCGATATAAAACGATAAATTATGATAGCATTTGACAAAAATTAATGTGTATTTGTCGAATAATATTTTGTTTAAGATTGATTGTATTATATCACAAATCGTCAAAATAATTAAAGAACAAAAGCTAGAAGTACTTTGATCACTCCCGGTTAAAAACTTGGCTTGTCGCCAAGTCCTTATGGCGAAAACTTTAGTTGCACTTATGCAGTAGGACCGTTGTCTTTCTTATTTGCCAAGCATAATCCAAGCCTGGGGCGTGGTGCTTTTTACGCGTAATGTGGATTGACTTATGACCTTGAGGTGGTAGGCGCTGGCCGATGAAAACTCGGGCGTCCTTATGTCTAGAGGTACTAGGACATCCTATCCGTCTCACTGGCTAAAATCGTCACGTCAATCGCAACGCCAATACTAGGACATAAATGGCTCGAAGCTGACATGGCCTTTCCTATAAAAGGTAGTAATGGGGCCAACTTTTTTCTTTCTTACATTATAAAAATAAAAAGACTTGAAATGGGGAACTAACCCATTACAAGTCTTTGCTTAACTTGCTTTATTTTCTTGTTCCTCTTTATCAATTGCTATTCCTGCATCTTGAAGCATCCATTCTATATGCACACCATATCCACTAGTTGGATCATTAACAAAAACATGGGTAACGGCTCCTATAATTTTGCCATCCTGAATAATTGGACTACCACTCATCCCTTGTACAATGCCCCCAGTAGCATTCAACAATTTGTCATCTTTAATCTGAATAATCATCCCTTTTGTTGCTGGGTATTTTTGCGGAACACTACTTACAACCTCTACATCAAATTCCTCCACTTTTTCTCCATCAATAACCGTTAAAATTTTTGCAGGTCCCTCTTTTACTTCATGTGAGAGTGCGACAGGCATCGGATCATCATGAACATCATTTGTAATGGATTTATTTAGTTCCCCGAAAATGCCAAATGGACTATTTTTAGTAATAGAACCAATCTGATCTTCCTTTATCGAAAATTTTGCTTGCTTTTCTCCTGGTGTTCCATTATTTCCTTTATCAATGGATTCGATGGAGGATTTTACAATGGTACCGTCATGAATTTCAATTGGCTTTTGTGTATCCATATCTGATATAACATGACCTAATGCACCATATTTTTTCGACTTTGGATGATGGAAGGTCATTGTTCCAATTCCTGCTGCAGAATCTCGAATATAAAGACCTATTCGATATTCACTTTCTTTTTTATCCATTACAGGATGTAATGTTGTTTCAATTGTCTCGTCTCCTCGTTTAATTTTAAGCTGTAAGGATTCGTTGTTTTTACCAGCTTCTTCTACATATGGCTTAACTTCCGTCATCTCTTGAATAGTGTCACCATTTATTTCTAAAATTATATCGCCGACTTTCACATCGGCATCTTCACCTGGTGATAATTCACCTTCCTTCCCGTTAACTAAATGATGACCAACTACTAGCACTCCTTCTGTATGAAGTTGGACACCTATTGATTGGCCTCCTGGAATAACCTTTAAATCATCCAATACAGAGACATTTACTTTTTTAACAGGAAGTCCTGCAAGTTCATATATTATTTGATCATTTCCAGCCTTTGTTGTTTGAAATTGAGAAGAGTCTAACGCCTGAATCACTTCTTCTTCTGAATTCACTTCAACATTTGTTCCTAACGTTGGTAATTCCAATGGTATATCACTGTTAAATGTAACAATCTCATTTGGAATGGAAAGATATTTTTGTAAAGGTGTTAGAAAGGGAGCAGCTATAACTGCAACGAGTAATAAAACACCTATCCATAAACGAATATTAGATATATTTCTCAATACATTTCACTCTCCTCTTTCCAAACCCATACCATAATTGTTGCTGTATTTCTAATGTGACCGAACAACACTTTTTTTAAACTGGTGAAAGATAAGAAAACCTGTGTAACATTTCCTCTAAAAAAGTTTCCTGAAACGTGAATAGAGATTAATCGAAATAAAAAAAGCCAAAAGGAAGTTGGCTTTTGAAGATACTTTCTACGTTGTCACTTGTTTGTAATTTTTTGCTAAATCAAGTAACTCTTTTGCATGTTGTTTAGCTGTATCCGTCAACTGCGTCCCAGTAATCATTCGGCTCAGTTCCTCAACTTTTGTCGTTTCGTTTAATTCATTTATTTGCGTAATGGTTCGATTATTTTCTTCCTTCTTATGGATTAACTTATGCGTATCTGCCATAGCAGCTACTTGTGGCAAATGTGTAATACACAATACTTGTGAGTCTGTTGATATTTGATATATTTTTTCGGCAATTGCTTGTGCAACTCGGCCACTTACACCAGTATCCACTTCATCAAAAATAACACTTGTTACACCTTGATGTTTTGCAAATAACTTTTTCATTGCTAACATTATTCTGGATAATTCTCCACCAGAAGCTACCTTATCGATTGGTTTTAATGGCTCCCCAGGATTTGTCGAGAGAAGAAATTGGACATAATCAAAACCATCTTCATGTAACTTCAAACCATGTTCACTAGCTGAGTCTTTTTTTACGTCAAATTCCACAGAAAAAGACGCTTTTTCTAAATACAATCCCTGTAATTCGGACTGAATTTCCGTCGTTAGTAAAGCCGCAGCTTTTTTACGAAGATCATGTAATTGTTTTGCTTCTAAATAGGCATCTGCTTCTAATTCACCTATTTCATTAGCTAATTTGGTTAAGTGTGAGTCTCTATGGGTAATTTCTTCGATCTCTTCTTCAATTTTACCCAAATAGTCTAGCATTTCATTCACATTTGAGCCATATTTTTTCTTCAAACGATTTATTTCATGAAGTCTTGCCTCGATTTCATTTAATCGATTGACATCAAACTCTAACGTTTCGGTATAATTCCGTAATTCAGCAGTTAAATCCTCAATCAAATAATACGAATTTGTTAATGTATCCGCCTTTTCTGCTATAAAGTTGTCCACATCACGATTCATTTGTAATGCTTGTTGTGCATTATATAACCACTCAAGTCCTCTCTGTTCTCCATATAATGAGTTATAAGCATCTTGCAAGCCTCTATGTATACGTTCAAAATTCGCAAGTTGTTCTCGTTCCTTTTCTAATTGTTCATCTTCGTTAGGTGTAAGGTTAGCTTGCTCTAATTCCTTTTTCTGAAATGATAATAAATCTAAACGATGTGCCATTTCTTGTTCATTTTCACTCAATGTTTTATACCGCTTTTTCAAATTCGATAACTTTAAGTATAAGTTAATAAATTCTTCTTTAGATCCCTTAATTTGTTCAGCATCAAATAAATCCAATAACACCAGATGATTACCTGGATCCATTAAAGACTGTGTTTCATGCTGACTATGGATATCGATTAACGTTTTTCCAAATTCCTTTAAAATAGCTAACGTTACTAATTTCCCATTTACACGACAAATACTTTTACCATTTGCAGTAATCGTGCGGTTTAAAATGACCATCTTATCTTGTACGTCAATTCCATAGTGGTTAGCAATGTGAAAAACAGGGTGCAGATCATCATCAATTGAAAATAATCCCTCTATTTCGGCTTTTTTTGTGCCATGTCGCACATACTCTACAGACCCGCGGCCACCAGCCAATAATTGTAATGCATCAATGATGATGGATTTACCTGCACCTGTTTCACCAGATAATACTGTAAGACCTCCATTAAATTCAATCACGATCTTGTCAATAATTGCAAAATCACGAATCGATAATTCCATTAACATCGTATTCACCCCATCTAGATGTGTTTATAACATCTCAATAAACCGCTTCTTTATTGCTTCTGTATCACTTTCTGTACGACAAATAATAAGACACGTATCATCTCCACATATTGTACCCATTATTTCTTCCCAATCTAAGTTGTCAATCAAAACCCCTACCGCATGAGCATTTCCTGGGAGTGTTCTTAATACAATAAAATGACTTGCATGATCAATTTTCACAAATGCATCACGGATTAGTCGCTTTAATTTATCCAATGGATTAAAACGTTGATCTGCAGGTAAACTATATTTATAATGACCATTTGTCGATGGCACTTTGACAAGATGTAGTTCTTTTATATCACGCGAAACAGTAGCTTGTGTTACTCGATAACCTAATGCTTTTAACTGATCCACTAGTTCATCTTGTGTCTCTATCTCATTTTCTGTAATTAGTTCACGAATTTTAATATGACGCTGCACTTTACTCATGTAACGTATCCCCTTTATTAAGTATGAAGCGAGATATGTGCCTCTTCCACCTTCTGTTTTATCTCGTCTGTTGTGAATCGCTTGTTCTCTTGGTCCGTTCCCCATCCTAAATATGCCAAAAACTCTATATTTCCATCACCACCAGTTACCGGTGAGTATGTTAGGTCAAAAAGTTGATAGCGCTCCCTTTCAGCAAAATATAGAATTTTTTGAAGTACTTGTAGATGAACAGCTTTATCACGAACAATTCCTTTTTTCCCTACTTGTTGCTTTCCAGCTTCGAATTGCGGCTTTATTAAGGCAACAATTTTACTGTTTTTTGCTAAAATCTCTTTTAATACGGGTAATATTAATTGAAGGGAGATAAATGATACATCAATCGTGGCAAAATTCGGTGTTCCTTGATCAAACATGTTTGGTGTCACATAACGAAAGTTTGTTCTTTCCATAACCACAACACGGTCATCATTCCTTAATTTCCAATCCAATTGATTGTATCCAACATCAATGGCATAACAAAGCTTAGCACCATTTTGCAGGGCACAATCCGTAAATCCTCCAGTAGAAGATCCAACATCCACCATTGTTTTGCCAGCAACATCAATGGTGAAGTACTTTAAAGCCTTTTCTAATTTCAACCCTCCACGTCCAACATAAGGGATTCCTTTTCCTTTTACAGTTAATGGGATTTCCTCATCAACTTTCATACCTGGCTTGTCCAAACGTGTTTGTTCTGAAAATACTAAACCAGCCATAATTACCCGCTTGGCTTTTTCTCTTGTTTCTATTAAGTTCCGTTCTACTAATAATACATCTAATCGTTTTTTACTCATTTTTTATGCTTTCCCTTTAGTTTGTTTTTTCTTGCTTTTAGAGGATTTTTTATCCTTTGGTAAAATACGTACCTTTAAATTATCCTGAATAAGTCCAATTACCTTACCTGAGAAAAAAATAATGGTTGTCGAATAATGAATTGCTAAAAACTTCCCAACCGCTTTTCCACCTACTGTAAGCGCAGCAACCAAACTAGTAATTATTACTTGTAATACTATTTGTAAGGTAGATCCATCTCCATTTCCAAAAATCATTGAAATCTGTAATACAACTATTGCAGAAGCTGTTCCACTTATAATTCCAGAAATATCTCCAATGACATCATTACAAAAACTGGCGAACTTATCTGCATTACGAACGATAACAATTGATTCTTTAGCACCATTTACTTTTTCTGCAGCCATTGCATGAAAAGGAGTTTCGCTAGCTGCGGTAGCAGCAATACCTAACATATCAAAGACAACACCAAGTAAGACAATTAAAAATACAATCAGTAGCCCAACGAGCCATATGACATCCCCTAATATAGAAGATGAAATAATTGAAAAAATAGCCGCTAACACAAACGTGATAACGGCAATAGATATGCTAAACTTAATCGAACTTTTGGCTTTTGAATTCATAATATACCTCAAAGTAAAAAATAATATGTATGCTCGGGGAATGGTCGCATAAAAGGTAAAAACTGCGGCTTAGGTCCAGTAGGTTTTCCCAAGTGGATACCTGATGTTGCCATCCAGGCGGTTTCCCTTTAAATCCACCTTAGCTATGTCGCCATTAGCTAGACTGGATTACCACTTAGCCCGCACTATAATCCCTTTTATACGTCCATATGAACAGTCTAGGAGTTTTCCTCAGCAGTCTTTAGCCGTTCCCTAGCCTCTTTTGCAGTACTGATTTCATAGAGATGAAAAAATCAAGCTAGTGGCCACCTAGTTTGATTTTTATTAGCTCTAATCCCCTCAATACCACTCAAGGCAGGCTACGCTGCAAATAAGGTGTCCCTTTCCCTATTATGCAGGTTCATACCCCATTCCATAGTGGTCCCTAAGCTTAGTTACCACCACAGAGATGGGCCTCCGCGGTAATCGGGTCAACGCCCACATGCCTTTGTGGATCGCCCGAAAACCTTAACTCCCAGCACTGACCCAAGGCTGGGCGCCTCAAGCCAGCACAAGGAACTTCATCGATGTGCCCTTTAGCGGATTTTTAGGCCCGCCTTCAGGAACGGAGGACTGACTAGAATACTGCACCATTCCCTGTATACTTAAATTATAACACAAAACTTCAAAAATCTCTATGCCATTTTCTTAATGATCACGTTGACTAACGTAGTCCAAAAAGTACAAGAGATAGGAATTGCTCGCCTCCGCTTTTTCTAGAGCCCCTATAGCCCAATCGATATATTCTTCTTTTTTGGCAATTGCTCCTTCTAAACCTAATAAGGCTGGATATGTGCTTTTTTCATTTTCCACATCACTACCAGTTGGCTTTCCAAGCTTATTTGGATCACCTATAATATCCAGTATGTCATCTTGTACTTGAAAAACTAAACCTAAATAATAAACAAATTCATCTAGATGTTTTAGCTGGTTCTCACTTGCATTTGCAATTTGTGCTCCACTAAGAACCGCAAAGCGTAATAAGGCACCTGTTTTTAATGTATGGATTTTTTCTAATTCTTCTAGTGTTATTGCTTTATTTTCAGCTTTCATATCTAAAAACTGACCCGCAACCATCCCTTTAGGTCCACTAGATTCAGCTAATAATTGGAGGATTTTTACTTTTTGTGTATCTGTTAACAGTGGATCTTTTGCAATAATTTCAAAGCTATACGTTAGTAATGCATCCCCAGCTAGTATTGCAGTAGCTTCGTCAAATTTAATATGATTAGTTGGTTTCCCTCTCCGTAAATCATCATTATCCATAGAAGGCAAATCATCATGAATAAGCGAATAAGTATGAATCATTTCTAGAGCAATTGCTGTGGAAAGTGCCTTCTCGATCTCCTCACCATATGACTTGAAACTTGCAAGAACCAATATAGGTCTCATCCGTTTTCCACCAGCTTCGATCGAGTATAACATGGATTCCTTTAATCTGTCTGGGATGGATAACCTTTGTAAGTAGTTGCTCATTACTTGATGTATACGAGCGCTATGTTCTTTTATAAATTCCTCCAACGTAGCATGCACCTTTATTCTTCCCCCTGTATGTTAAATGATTCCACTTTTCCTTGATCTTTCATAATTTGTGTCATCTGTTCTTGAACATTTGTTAATTTATCATTACATAATTTAGACATTTCCATGCCTTCTTTATAATAAGCAATTGCTTTTTCTAAGGGAACATCGCCTTCTTCTAATTTTTTTACGATATTCTCTAGTGCTTCCATTGCGTCTTCAAAGGAAAGTTCATCTTTTTGCTCCATCTTTCTCCTCCTTTATCGAATCTACATGGCAATATAGATCACCGTCAGATAATGTTACCTTTATATTGTCATATACCTTCACTTGTTGCGTTGATCTAATAATCTTTGTTTCTTCTGTATATGGAATGGCGTATCCCCGTTTCATAATTTCTAAAGGGTTTAATAACGTTAGCTTATCAAGCATTGACGATAACTCGGATTGTTTTTGCTCCAAAATAGCTGTCATGATGATCTGATGTTGCTGTTTGAGTCGCTGTAAATCTGTCTCTCTTTGTTGCAACTGTTTATTTGGATGTTGAATGTGTAAACGCGTTTGCCAGTTAGAGACATGTTGTCTGCGTTCTTTTACCAAACTTTCGGTTGCTTTAGCTAATCGCTCTACTAATTTATCTAATTCTTGTTCCTTTCGTGTAACTAATTGTTCTGGGTATCGGAATGCATACGATTGATTTAGCCGTTGTAAATGATTAGTAGAGTTAGTCATAATAGCTGTAAGCATTCTAGTTAACGAACGTTTCATCGTATTAATTCTTTCTAATAGCTCCACTTGAGAAGGTACCGCTAGTTCTGCCGCACCAGTTGGGGTAGCTGCTCGTTTATCACTGACAAAGTCACTAATCGTAAAATCTGTTTCATGACCTACTGCAGATATAATTGGAATTTCAGAATGATATATTGCATTTGCAACGATTTCTTCATTAAAACTCCACAATTCCTCTATTGATCCTCCACCACGGCCTACAATCAAAACATCATATGCTTCTGGAGTACGATTTGCATATTCAATCGCACGCTTTATAGACTCTGCTGCACCACTGCCTTGTACGAGGACAGGCAAAATAGTTGTTTTAACAATTGGGTATCTTCTTTTAATTGTTGTTAGGATATCTCTTACAGCTGCACCAGTTGGGGACGTAATAATCCCAATATGCTCCGGATAAGCCGGCAGATTTTTTTTATACGTATCATTAAAATACCCTTTTTGCTGTAATTTTTCTTTTAATTGTTCAAATGCTAAATATAAGGATCCCATTCCATCAGGCTCCATCTCATGGATATAGAGCTGATATTGTCCTTGTGGCTCAAAGACACCAATTTCTCCTTTTATGAGAACATCCATTCCATCTTCTGGCATAAACTTTAAGTGTCTGTTATAACCTGCAAACATCACTGCTTTTATGCGTGTTTGATTATCTTTAATCGTTAAATACATATGACCACGGTTATGGTGTTTAAAATTCGAAATTTCCCCTTTGAGCCAGATATTCTTAAGATGTGGATCCGTTTCAAACTTCCGCTTTATGTATTTTGTTAAAGCAGTGACCGTTAAATAATTGTTTTTCACTAATTCTTCAACCCTTTTGCTGCTTTAATGGTATTTTTCAGTAGCATTGCAATTGTCATAGGACCCACACCTTTTGGGACTGGTGTTAAAAAAGATGCCCGTTCTACTACAGAATCAAAATCTACATCACCAGTTAAGGAACCATCCTCTAATCGATTGATTCCGACATCAATCACAACTGCACCTTCTTTTATATGTTGCTTTTGAATAACATGAGCTTTTCCAATTGCTACAATTAAAATATCAGCTTGTTCTGTATAAGAAGTTAAATCTTTTGTTCTAGAATGGCAATACGTAACCGTTGCATTTTCATTTAGTAATAGCTGCCCGACAGGTTTTCCTACAATATTACTTCTTCCTATAATAACAACATGTTGTCCCTCAATCTGGATATTCTTTGATTTAAGCATTGTCACTATACCAAAAGGTGTACAAGGTAAAAAGGTATCTTTACCAGTCATCATTCTACCGACACTAATTGGGTGAAAACCATCCACATCTTTTTCTGGTTCAATTGTTTCAATTACCTTTTGTTCCGATATATGACTTGGCAATGGTAGTTGGACTAAAATACCATGAACAGAATTGTTTTGATTCAAATCCTCGATTGTTGTTAATAATTCTTGTTCAGTCGTGTTTTCAGGTAATTGGATAAGTTCTGATGAGATCCCCACTTCATTTGAGGCTTTTTGTTTTCCTTTTACATACGATTTGGAAGCAGGATTATCGCCCACAAGAATAACTGTTAAATGTGGTGTAATGTTGCTACTTTCCTTTAATGCTAAGACTTCCTTTTTCATTTCATTTCTGAGCTGCTGAGCCAATTCCTTTCCATTAATAATTTCAGCAGACATTCCTAACATCCCCTTTATGATATAATTTTAGATAACACACCATTTACAAATTTCCCGGATTTTTCCTCTCCATAACGGTTGGCCAACTCAACCGCCTCATTAATAGAGACATTGGTTGGAACATCATCCAAGTACTTAATTTCATACAAACTAATTCGTAATACTGTTTTCTCAACAGAAGCAATTCGATTAATTGTCCATTTCTCAAGATGAGTGGAAATGGTTTCATCTAATTCCTCTCGTTTTTCTCTAACACCCTGTACAAGTTTGCTTCCATAATCATCTACTTGTATTGAATCAGTATCATCTTCTATTTCTTCAAGTTGATCATCATTCATATCTAACTGAAATAATATCTTAAATGCATTTTCTCTTGCTGTATGCCGATTCATTATCAATACTCCTTTTAATACATATCTCTTACCAAAATAATAACATGTTTATGGATAGAAAAGCTAGGAACTAACCAGCCAGCTATATTATTGAACACACCTACAAGAGACATGCATATCTATGGCAGAATTCAAAAAGAAAGGCTGTTTTTAAAAGATATTACGATGTATAATATAAATGTTGCGATGTTAAAAACCAATAAAGAATACGAAAAGAGCTTAGAAAAACTCGCATTCGATCGTCCTTTAGCGAATGTGTTCGTTTTTCTTATACTTGGGACATTAAAATTTTAGCAACGTCGAGTCTACTTCTTAGCTAAAATTTTATACTTTCCTAACGTGGAACTAAAGCTAGAAGCGTCTTGATCGCCCCCGATTAGAAAACTTGGCTTTTCGCCAAGTTCTTATGGCGAAAGCCTTAGTTGCATTTATGCAGTGGATTGACTTATGACCTCAAGGGGGTAGGCGCTGGACGATGAAAACTCGTGCGTCCATATGTCTATCCGCACTAGGACGTCAATCGCTCGAAGCTGGACGTGGCTGTTCCTGTATAAATAAAGCCAACATTTTATACTTTCCTAACGTGCAAAAGAAAACAAGGTCAAAAAAAGACATAAGCCTTTTTGAGACCTTGTTATATTACTCGTAATCTGCTTCTTCTGCATCCATTTGCACCCCAACTACGTGGACATTAATTTCATCAATATCAAGTGCAGTCATATTTTTTAACGTTTCACGAATGTTTGTTTGTAACTTTTGTGCAACTTGTGGAATAGACATACCAAATTGTAATACAACGTAAACATCAATCAAAATCCCATTATCCGTAAGTTCCACTTTTACACCTTTGCTATGGGATTTTTTACCAAATCGTTCAACTACCCCAGTGGCAAAATTACCGCGCATCGATGATATGCCATCGACTTCTGAAGCTGCAATTCCTGCAATAACCTCAATTACTTCTGGAGCAATTTCCACTTTTCCTAGACTTGTTTCATTACTAACATTTAATAATGGTTGCTCAGCCATCTTTTCACTCCTTTACATAACATATATATGTCTTGGCAGGACATTATTTCTCCACAATAGGATTTTCCTCCAAGAAGTTCGTATTAAAATCACCTTTCATAAATACATCATGTTCCATAATTAAGCGATGAAATGGAATGGTAGTATGAACACCTTCTACTACAAATTCATCTAATGAACGTTTCATTCGTTTAATTGCCTCTTCTCGAGTAGGAGCATAGGCAATAAGTTTTGCTACCATCGAATCGTAATACGGAGGAATTTGATAACCAGTATACACTGCCGAATCTACTCTGACCCCAAACCCACCAGGTGGTAAGTACATATTAATCTGCCCAGCTGATGGCATAAAGTTTTTAAATGGATTCTCTGCGTTTATTCGACATTCAATTGCCCATCCTTCAAATGTAATATCTGCTTGTTGGAAAGATAGTGTCTCATTATTCGCCACTTTTATTTGCTCTTTAATTAAATCGACACCAGTAACCATTTCCGTTACAGGATGCTCCACTTGAATACGAGTATTCATTTCCATAAAATAAAATGCTTGACTCTTTCGATCGAAAATATATTCAATGGTACCTGCCCCCACATAACCAACTGCTTTAGCTGCTTTAACAGAAGCTTCTCCCATTTCCTTTCTAATTTCAGGTGTTATCGCCGGAGAAGGTGATTCCTCAATAAGCTTTTGCAATCTTCTTTGAATCGTACAATCACGTTCTCCTAAATGGACGACATTCCCATGATTATCTGCCAATACTTGAATTTCTACATGACGAAAATCTTCAATGAATTTTTCAATATATACACCAGGGTTACCAAAGGCTGTTTCGGCTTCTTTTTGTGTTACCCGTATTCCTTTAATTAAATCTTCTTCATTCTTAGCTACTCGGATTCCCTTTCCTCCACCGCCAGCTGTCGCTTTAATAATTACTGGGTATCCAATAGATTTTGCTACTTCTAATGCTTCTTCTTCACTTTCGATGATACCTTCTGATCCAGGAACAACTGGTACATTTGCTTCCTTCATCGTTTCTCGTGCAACATCTTTTATCCCCATTTTTTGAATCGCTTCAGGGGTCGGTCCAACAAAGATAATATTGCATGCTTTGCAAATCTCTGCAAAATCAGCATTCTCTGCTAAGAAACCGTAACCAGGGTGAATTGCATCTACCTCTGTTAACGTTGCTATACTCATAATGTTGGTAAAATTTAAGTAACTATCCTTACTTAATGTTGGTCCTATACAGTACGCTTCATCCGCTAATTGAACGTGTAAAGCATCTTTATCTGCTTCTGAATAAATAGCAACCGTCTCTATATTTAATTCTTTACAAGCTCGTATTATGCGAACTGCAATTTCTCCTCGGTTCGCCACTAGAAGTTTATTAATCATACGTGCTCGTCCCCTCATTTCGTTTTTACTCTAAATAGTGGTTGTCCATACTCGACTAATTCGCCATCTTGTACTAAAACCTCCACAATTTCACCAGTAACTTCAGCTTCAATTTCATTAAATAATTTCATTGCTTCCACAATACATACAATTGTATCATTTTCTACACGACTGCCTACTTTCACGTAAGGATCACTTTCAGGTGATGATGCAGCATAAAATGTTCCAACCATTGGGGATACAATTTCTTGATCGCCTGCTGCATCCTTTGCAACTGGTGTTGAATCTTCTTGTGTCTCCGTTTCATCTTGTGGAACAGGTGCTTGTTTTTCTTTTTGTTTATCCGTTTCAACTTCTTTTACAATTGGTTGTGTACTGGGTTCCTTCGGTTGTACTGCTATAGGATCTTGACCTTTTTTCATCGTAACAGACGTACCATTCGATTCATATGTAAACTCGTCTATGGATGATTGATCAATTAATTTTATTAATTCTCTTATTTCTTGTACTTTAAGCATCTCTTGCACCCCTTCATCTTAAGTCAAATTTAATAACAGGTACTAATAACTCCTCATAACATTGTACGATAAGTTTATCCGTAACATCAATAGAAAAATAAAAATGCACGATTGCTACTAGTTTCGTTTACCATTAAAACGGTTTCACCTACCTATTATAACAATATTCTTATTAGATTGCGAATAGTTATATAGAATGAACAAAAACTAGAAGCGCCTTGATCACCCCCGATTAGAAAACTAGGCTTTTCGCCGAGTTCTTATGGCAAAAGCCTTAGTTGCACTTATACAGTAAGAACGTTTTGTTTCTTATCTGCCAAGCGTAAGCCAAGCCTCGAGGGGGTAGGCGCTGAAGCTGGACGTTGCCTTTCCTATATAGGAAAGTAATGAAGCCGACTTTTTATACTTACCTTTTTAGAAAAACTCGCATTCGCTTGTCCTTAACGAAGGTATTAGTTTTTCTTATACCTGGAATATTAAAATTTTAGCCACGTCGAGTTCACTTCTTAGCTAAAATTTTATACTTTCCTAACGTATAAAAAAGATGCCAAGTTTCTAACTTGACACCATCCAATACACTTAACTTTCAGTAGGTTGATAATTTACATCAACGCGGATTTCACCGAATTCATCCTTCACCATCTGCATAATGTTATTTGCTTCTTCACCAGATAACTCATCGACCTTTACATGGACATGTACTTTATCCTCATCATGTCGAACTAACACATCTTCATAATCTGCTGATGAAATAATGGATTCTTCCAAAATAGATTCTTTTGTCGACAACTGATCTAATTTATCTATTTCGTCCCATGCTTCATTTTTCTCTTCTGTTGTAGCGTTACTTGATGCTAACACTTCTTCATATCGATCTTTTTGTTCACTACGATCATCTTGAATCTCCATTCGAATGGTCGTAAATAATTCATCTCCACCAAGGTTAGAAAAGTTATCTACTTCAGTAGAATCATCATTTTCAGTTGCCTCTGATGCATCATCTGATACATCGTCAGTGGTTGTTGCTTCTTCTGTAACCTCTTGTCCACTATCAATATAAGCTAAATCCTCGTTATCTGGTGATGTCATATAATAGACACTTAACACAATCATCAAACTTAACATCGTTAATAACCATACTGTTTGTTTTTTCAACATATCAAATCCTCCCTAATTTTTTGGCATTACAGATACTCTATGTGACGAGACATCTAAGACTCGTGAAACCGATTCTACTACCCACTGCTTTACAGTTGCATGATCAACACCATTTGCTACAACAAACACCCCTCTTACTTCTGGTTTTTCAGTTTGGATTAATAATGGCACTTCTTGGTCACCCTGTCTGACAAGTACAACTTGTGTTTCTTGTGTACTATCCTCTACTGTTCTTGTTCCACCATTGGTATCTTCTTCCTCATTTGTCTGTTGACTAGTGATTAAATTTTTTTCATATACCTTTACTTCAGTTGAATTCAGATTGACCATTACTTCTACATCTGAAACACCTTGAATTTTTTCTAACATTTCTATTAAGTCTTTTTCATAGCTTGTCTCCAACTCCCCGACATCCGTTGTTGATTCATTATCTTCTTGTGTTGTTGTTTCAGATCTTGATGATTCTTCAGGAGTTATTCTTACTTCCTCTTCCATCGGAGAATCCTCACTCGTTTCAGATGATGAAAATATATTCCCTAACAGAAGAAGTAACAATCCCAATAACCCAACAATTAACAAATATCCTGATTTTTTTGATAGGTTTTTACTTCGAATACTTTCTTTTGCTTCTTGAAAAAAATTTTGTATAAAGCGCTTCAAGATGTCCCTCCCTCCCATTCCAAGGTGATGTCTTTATCCCTAATTTCCCAAATGTCCGCTAATGTTTGTTTGATTTTCTCCTCGTCCAATTCTTCATCATCCTCTTGAAGTGGTTTCTCTGTGTCTATTACAACCTCATCAACGTTCTGAACTGCTCCCTCCCTATCTATTTGTTTCAAATAAACAATGACCTCCTGAAGACCCTCGTATGTTAAGTCCGCTTCATTTTGAAAACGAAATTCAAGATCTGTTAATTCTAGTTGAAACTCCTCCTCTAAAGGGTCTTTTGCTAATTCTTTTAATTGGACAGCCATTTCTTCTAAAATATATGCATGTTGTTGGCTTTGTATATCTACTTTTTGTGATTCTATTAAATTTTCTGTGTCTTCCTCTGTAATTTGGTCAACGGTTAATCCATCTAAAGGCTCTTGTAATACCTTATCCAGGTTGACATCAAATAAATAAAATATAGGTTTTAAAAAAATTAGTAATAAAATGAGACCGACTACTAATTTGATATACTTTTTCATGGAGGTTTGAGGAATAAGCAAATCGATGATCGTTGCTAGTAAAACAAATATAATAATTTGAGTGATCCAATCGATTAACATATTCATGGCCTATCCCTCCTTACCGTAGAAGTAGCGTAATATTACCAGCTACTACTATAATGACAATAGCCAAGAAAAACATTAGTGTCACGGCTAGTAAACAAGCTAGTATAAATACAATATAGTTACTAATCGTATTTAATGTAGAAATAACTGGTCCATCCCCTACAGGTTGCAATACAGCAGCTGCAACCTTGTACATTAAAGCAATAGCAAATATTTTTATCGCTGGGAAAAGTGCTATAAATACAACCAGTATAACGCCAACAATACCTACTGCATTTTTTAATAAAAGGGAAGCACTTAATACTGTATCTGCAGCGTCTGTTAGGGTCCTGCCAACAACTGGAATAAAATTACCAGTCACAAACTTAGCTGTTTTCATGGCAACACCATCCTGGATGGCACTAGCTGCACCTTGTACAGACATCACGCTGAGAAAAATCGTTAGAAATCCACCTAACACTCCTAAGGCTATTGTCTTTAATAAATTAGCTAAATGCGTAACTTTATAATTTTCATTTAAGCTACTTACGATATACAATAAAGCGGATAAAAATAATAAAGGTAGAATAAACTTTGAAACTAATAAACCACTTAAATTAATAAGAAAAATAATTATCGGGTGAAAAAAGGATACAGCAACGACATTCCCAAATGTTGCCATTAACCCTAATACAAGTGGTAGTAATGCAATCATAAAACTACTCATTGTATCAATTGCATCTTGTGCATACGAAACAGCTAAGTAGAAACTATTTAACGCTAAGTAAATTAAAACAATATAAACGATAAAATAGGCAACCTTGCTTACAGTACTCTTCTCAAAGGCAGTGTGCATCGTTTGCAAAATACTAGAAAAGAGCGTTAACAGTAGTAGTGACCCTAATAGCTTCCCGTTTAAAATTAATTCATAAAATAAATATTGAATTAATCCATTAATCGATTGTTTTAAAGATAAAGAGCCATCCCCTTTAATGAATTCATAGATAGATGTTTTTTCTAATTCTGGTAGATACCCTCCATATTCATTAACAAGTTGATCCCAATGTTCGTGTATGCCTTCCAATGAAAGTTCATCCAACATATCATCGGTAACCATATCTGAAGGTGTTGATGCGTGTACAGGGGCCTGTCCAACACAGACTACTATTAGAATGAAAACTACAATACTACCCAAATACTTAATACGTTTCATTCACCCCAATTACTCCCTTCAGATTAGTATGATCGTTACGCAGTAGGTAAAAATTGTAATATAGCTTCTATAACGGCTGTTATAATAGGGATTGCTAATAATAAAATAAATATCTTGCCAGCCAATTCAATCTTAGCTGCAACTGAGCCTAGTCCAGCATCTTTTGTAATATTAGCTCCTAATTCAGCAATATAAGCGATGCCAATAATTTTGAGTATCGTTTCCATGTACATCCCATCAATGTTTGCTTTTTGCCCCAACGATTCGATTAATTGAATAATTGCTCCGATTTGTGAAATAATTGCTAGAAACAGGATAATACCAGTAATAAGCAATACATAAAATGCAAATGACGCATGTAGATCCTTTAACACGATATATAAAATCGTTGCAATCATTCCAAATATGACAATTTGTATGATATCCATAACGACTACCCCTGAAAGAGAAATACAGAACGAATTTGCTGAAACAAATCTGAAAGTCCATTAATGACAATAACTAGTACAATAATAAATCCTACCAATGTCGCAAATTGTGCAATTTCCTCTTTCCCCATTTGCTTTAAAATCGTATGGATTAAGGCAACTATAATTCCTATTCCAGCAATCTGAAATAAAACGGATGCATCGTTGATCATGGGAGTACTCCTTTCCTTAAATGAGCAATAACACGATAAATAAGCCACTCAAAACCCCTAAGGTTTTCGCCATTTTACTATATCTATATTGCTGATCCCTTGCCTCAGCTAGTTCACGGTCTAAATGATTTACCGTTAATTGTATGTGCTTTTGTTGTTGGGTAAAATCGTGTTGACCTAATGTCCTACCAAACTGCAGTAAAATTTCTTGCTCATTATTTCCTAAGGATGAATTCTGCATTAATTCTTTAATAGCTTCATCCCAAACATGATATAAATTTGCATTCTTTTCATTCATTCGATTACTTAATTCTCCAAAAAAGGATTTAGTTGGTTCAGGTACTTGTTTTGTAATCGTTGTAAATGCATCCTTTAATGGAGATTGACTGTAAAGAATCTCAGCTTCTAAAATTTGTAATGCATTTTTTAATTGCCTAATATGTTTTGGCCGTTTGGTCAATTTATTACTAACATCAAATCCGACTATAGTTGTTGTGCCTATGAAAAGAAGTGCTCCAATCCACTTCATCCTTCAAGCACCTCGTTTTCTGTAAGATATTTTTCTCATTTGCATCAAATATCCCTGCAACTGTTCCTGGGTGACGCTGTTTATCTAACAATGCAATTCGTTGGAAGACTTGGTGTTGGAATAAAGGTTTTAATGATGGTCTTTTCTTTAATTCTGAAATGGAATTGCCATGAATCGTACAGATAACAATAACACCTGCATTTATTGCTTCCATTAATGCTTGTACATCCTTACTATTACCAATCTCATCCACTACTAAGATCTCAGGAGACATCGAACGAATCATCATCATCATTCCTTCGGCTTTAGGGCAAGCATCCATCACATCACTTCTTAAACCAATATTGTGTTGTGGAATTCCTTTAATCGATCCTCCAATTTCAGAACGTTCATCAATAATCCCCACTTTAGCAGCCTTTACATGCTCCCATCCCGTTCCTATAATCCTTGTTACATCACGGATTAATGTTGTCTTTCCTGTTTGTGGTGCTCCAATAAATAGCGTATTAAGATAGTTTCCTTCATACAAATATGGAATAATGTCTTGAGCGCACCCTACTTTCTCTTTAGCAATTCGTATATTCATAAATGTAATATGCTGAATTGCTTTAACAGAACCATTTAATGTATTCACTTTTCCTGCAAGACCAACACGGTGACCACCCTCAATCGTCATATAACCTTGGCGTAATTCATCCTCCATGCGATAAAGGGAAAAGTCACTTAGCTGATTTAAGACGAACATTCCATCCTGTTGATCAGGTTTGATATGCGTTATCCATTCTGTTTGATTGTCAAAAATCAGTTCTATTGGACGATATATGCGGATACGTATTTCTTGTAGCAAATGCCATCTATCCTTCATGTTAGATCGTATCACCTGTTGAATATGTTCAGGAAACAGACGTAGTATTTCTTCCATGGCATGTCCTCACCCTCAGTAGCTTTATTACTAAATGTATGTACCAAACACTAAATTATGACTCGTCCAGCTCAAGAAAATGGTAAGCATTAATAGAACTCCCTGACAATTTCTGCGAAGAAACGTTTTTGAACAAAAGCGTAAGCGACTTGATACCCCCGATTAGAAAACGTGGCTTGTCGCCAAGTGGCGAAAGCCTTAGTTGCACTTATGCTGTAAGAAAGTTTTTCTTATCTGCCAAGCATTAGCCAAGCCTAAACGTAGCTGGAGGTGGCCTTTCCTATAAAAGGAAGTAATGAGGCCAACTTTTTTTCTTATACTTGGAACATTAAAATTTTAGCCACGTCGAATTCGCATCTTAGCTAAAATTTTATATTTTCCTAACGTGCAAATAAAAAAACAGCCCCTGATAGGACTGTTTTCTAGTAAATCTATTGTAGCTAACTATGCACGGGAAACATATTTACCTTCTGTCGTACTAATTACCAATACATCACCTTTGTTAATGAAAAATGGCACTTGGACGACATAACCTGTTTCCAGTGTAGCAGGTTTGGAACCTCCACTTGCTGTATCCCCTTTAATACCTGGTTCTGTTTCTACTACTTCTAACTCAACGTTTTTCGGCAATTCAACCCCTAAAATCTCACCTTCATATGTCATAATAGAGACTTCCATGTTTTCTTTTAAGAAGTTCAATTCATTTTTAATTTGTTCTCCTTGAATTTCGATTTGTTCATAAGTTGTAGTATCCATAAATGCATGTGCACTGCCTGATGCATAGAGGTATTGCATTTTCTTGTGTTCAATATGTGCTTTGCTCACCTTTTCACCGGCGCGAAATGTTTTTTCTTGTATGTTACCACTTCTTAAATTACGAAGTTTCGATCTCACAAATGCAGCACCTTTTCCTGGTTTGACATGCTGGAAATCAATAACTTGCCATATATCATTATCTACTTCAATTGTTAAGCCTGTTTTAAAATCATTTACTGAAATCATTGCTATAACCCCTTTCAATCATAGAGTGAAACTTCAATCAGTGGAGGTCTCGACTTACGTTCTTAGTCCACCCGCCAGTACATGCGTGATAAAAAAACTTATAACCGGATTAATTCCTTTGAAGAAACGGTTAGTTTTTCTACACCATCTGTTGTAATCACAACATCATCCTCTATACGACAACCACCAACACCAGGAATATAGATCCCTGGCTCAACTGTCACAACCATACCAGGTTCTAGCTTCTGTTCTGAGCGGAAAGAAAGGCTTGGTCGCTCATGGACTTCCATCCCTAGTCCATGTCCAGTTGAATGACCAAAATAGTCTCCATACCCTTTTTCTTTAATGTAATCTCTTGTTAAGGCATCAGCCTCTACTCCTGTTAATCCCGGTTTTAATCCATTCACACCTCGTAATTGTGCTTCTAATACAGTATGATAGATATCATCTAATTTTTCATCAATATTCCCTACTGCAACTGTCCTTGTAATATCTGAACAATACCCTTCATATAAAGCACCAAAATCCATCGTAACTAGCTCACCAGATTGAATTTCCTTCTCAGATGCAACACCATGTGGTAATGCAGATCGATTACCTGAGGCAACAATAATATCAAAACTAGAGGATTTTGCTCCTAGCTTACGCATATGAAATTCAAGTTCATTAGCAACTTCAATTTCTTTTACACCAGGCTTTATAAAGGTCTGTATATGTTCAAATGTTTGATCGGCTATTTGTGCTGCCTTTTTCATAATGGACAGTTCTTCTTCTGATTTAACTAGACGTAGTTCTTCTATTAATCCACTAACAGGAACTAATTCAACATCTAATACCTTGTTATAGGTTTCATAACTTGAATAAGTTACATGATCTCGTTCAAAACCTAAACGTTTAATATTTAAATCTAACACTTGCTGTTTAATTTCTTGCTCCATTAATTCCTTATGCTGAATAACATCAAAATCTTTTGCCTGTTCTGTTGCTTGTTCTATGTAACGAAAATCAGTAATAAAGCGTGCTGCATCCTCCGTAATAAGTGCAACACCTGCTGTTCCTGTAAAGCCGGTAACATACCTTCTATTAATTGGACTGGTAATTAATAACCCATCTAAATGATTTTCTTGTAGTTTTTTTCTAATGTTTACTATTTTCCCCATTTTCCTCATCCCTTCCTATATGTTTTCTATTAATGCTAATGCAGCCAATCGATACCCCTTAACACCAAGGCCAACAATTTGACCAATACACACAGGTGCAAGTAAGGATGTATGTCGAAATGATTCTCTTGCATGTATATTTGATAGATGAACTTCAATGACAGGTGTATCGATGGCTGAAATGACATCCCTTAAGCCAATACTTGTGTGGGTGAAGGCAGCAGGGTTAAAAATAACCCCTTCATAGTTTTCATCTGCTAATTGTAATTTGTCGATTAAATCACCTTCATGATTTGATTGATAAGCATCTAGGTGATAGCCATATGATTGAATAGTTTGTTGAACTGTATCAACAATATTTTGCATCGATTGATTCCCGTAAATCGCAGGTTCTCGCTTACCTAGCAGATTAATATTGGGTCCATTTAATAGTAGCAGACGCTTCATCCTATCTCCCCATCCCTTTACATATAATGGCAGTTCCTTTTATTTTATCATAAACCTGTCTTTTTGAATAACAATTCTTTCTAGGCCTTCGTGGTTTGTGTCTTCCTATCCTCTTGTGTATTTTTGGCTAATGTATCTTCATAATCATACGATATCGAATACCCAACAAACGTTCCATATAAAATAAACAAACATATCGTTGATACAATTGTATATTCACCCATACCTGTTATCGGTCCTACATTTGGGAAGATTGGTTGCAAGACATAAAAAACAATTCCCCATAAAAGTGCACCATATGCAACTCCCATCCAAATCGAATTAATTTTTTTAAAGATAATATAGTAGATAAAGGCTACGATAACTGAAATAACACCTAGTGCAATTAACGAAACCACATCACCTAACCAACGATCTGTCCATCCTGCATCAAGCCAAGAACGTAATAAATATGTTTTGGGTGCAACTTCCGAAAAATTGAAATAGTAGGCAAACAGACCAACAATCCCCCAAAAAACGCCTCCTACAAACCCTGTAATGAGGGATCTAGATAAAAGCGATATTGGTTGTTCTTCTTGATTTTGTTCTAATTTTGATTTGTCACCCATTTAAAACACCCCTATCTTTTGTAAAACAAACTAAAATATTTTCTTGCATTATGTTAGTATGATAAAAAAGAAATAGGAATATTCTATTGTAAAAAAGAAATCCAACAAATTCATTTAAACTCCCATATATACTTTGTTGTTTTTTTAACATCACAGTTTATATAATATGCCGTCTTAAAGCTTAGCTAGTTCCACTACGGACAGTAGACTTTTCTAGTGGAAAACGCAACAATCTGTTAGAAAACAGTCAAAAGTAAACACGATAACAAGAAATATTGCATATTTTTTACAAGATGAGGAAAAAATCGAAATAGGAGCATTACAATAATCTGTTATCGATACACTTCCTTATACCAGACAAAATCTATTTCTTTTTTACTTTTGGTTAAAAATAGAGAGGTAAACAAGAAGCTTTTCACTTAAGTGTAAGAAATGGTATAAATGTTGGTAAAAGAGAAGAAAGTTCGAATCAGATTTCAAGAAGGGAGGATAAAAAATAATGGCTCGAAGTAAATTGTCAATATTGGTTTATGTAATTATTGGTCTTGCGGCAATTGGGTTATTTTCACAACTAATTAATAACACTGCCAACTTTATGATGAATATCGCCATTATGATTGGATTTGGGGTACTCATCTCAGCGGTTATCTATTTCATTTTTATTCGAAACCGAAGAAATACAAGTGATATGAAAAAATATAAGCAGGCAGTTAAGCAATCTAAATTAAAATATAAACAGCATAAAAACGAAAATCCCGCATCAGCAAAACGGCAACAAACAATGCCGATAAAAAAACGCCTCAATAAACGTGCATCCCATTTGCGTGTAATTGATGGCAATAAATCTAAAAGAAAGAACCGAGCTACGTTTTAACGCTGCTTGGTTCTTTTTACGAAGACTTTTATATACTATGTTGTTTTTTTAAAATTAGTATTAATACATCTTACAGTAACACTCGGGACCACTTCTAGCAGTTACAACTAACGAGAATCCTTTAAGCATAGGTACTTCCCAAGGCTTACTCATTGGGAGCTACAACAAATAATATTATTATGTTTCTTCTGATTGATTTTTACGAAGTTCGCCTATACGACTTGTATCTCCTTTAAAATATTGAACTAAATCACCAATTCGGTCAATGGAATTCCAACTTAAATGATGTTCGATTCCCTCAACATCTTTATAGATGTTCTCTTTATCTACCCCAATGATTTCTAAAAATTCTTCTAATAATTCATGACGAAATACAAGACGTTCGCCTACTTTCTTCCCTTTAGTTGTTAAGACAAAGCCACGATATTTCTCATAATTTAGATAGCCATCTTTATCCAATTTTTGAACCATTTTGGTTACCGAAGAAGGATGTACCATTAAAGTCTCAGCAAGATCTGAAACTCGAGCATATCCTTTTGATTCAATTAAATTGTAGATTAATTCTATATAATCTTCCATACTTGGTGTTGGCATAAACTCTCCTCATTTCAAATCAACAATATTCTAGTTTCCTAATTATACTAAAAGGATACAAGATTTCGCTATGTTTAACAAGCAACTTCCCTATTCTTTAGCCCGAATGCAAAAAAGGAACCAACGAATCTGTCGCTAGTTCCTTTCCTATATTTCTTAAAGGCCACATTTCAGTTGTGCGCCACAACTTGTGCACGTATTACAACCACCAATATCTTCTACATTCCCTTTACGACAAACTGGGCATGTATCTCCAATTTCTGAACCTATGGTTACATTTGTTTTTTCTAATTCCTGGACGGTATCCATTAATACGACTTTTGGTGTTTCTTCGTCCTCAAATAACTCTGTTTGTTCCCCTACTGTATGTTCTTCTGCTTTAAGCGTTAGCACTTGGGTATCACGACTTCCATCTACATAAACCGTTCCACCTTTTGCTCCACCTTTATAGAGTCTTAAATAAACATCTTCTACTTGATCCACAGTATATCCTTTAGGCGCATTAACAGTTTTAGAAATAGAGCTATCCACCCACCGCTGGATCACACATTGTGTGTCTGCATGCGCTTCAGGGCTTAAGTCCATCGCAGTGACAAACCAATCTGGTAGTTGACTTGGATCCTGTTCTGGGTGCTTATCTAAGTATTCTTGTACAATGTCTGCTTTTACTTCTATAAATTTGCCAAGCCTTCCACTTCGATAATAAGAAAAGGAGAAATATGGTTCAAGTCCTGTACTAACCCCCACCATTGTGCCTGTACTTCCAGTTGGTGCTACGGTTAGTAAATGTGAGTTTCGAATTCCATATTGTAAAATACCTTTACGTATATCCTCAGGCATTTTTTTCATATAACCAGTATTAATAAAAGCTTCTCGTAACGATTTTGTTTCTTCTTGTGTGTCCCCTACTAAGAATGGAAAGCTTCCTTTTTCTTTTGCCAATTCTATTGATGTTCGATAAGCAGTAGTAGCAATCACCTCAAAAATGTTATCAACTAAAGCATTACCTTCTTTTGAGCCATAGGCTGTTTCACAGTAGATTAATAGATCGTGTAGTCCCATGACACCCAGCCCAATTCGGCGCTCTCCTAATGCCTGCTTTTTATTTTCTTCCAAAAAGTATGGTGTCGCATCAATTACATTATCTTGCATTCTTACGCCAGTTGTAACCGTTTGTTTTAGCTTCTCAAAATCTACCGTTTTTGCCTCTTTATCTGCCATTTCTGCTAAATTAACTGCTGCTAGGTTACAGACAGAATATGGTGCAAGAGGTTGTTCCAATTTGTTATCCCATCGGCTTTTTATCCGATAGTTCTTACAGTTGTTTTCCTGTAAGTTCAGCATACCTTTTCATTACACTAGGTAATGTTGCGGTCTCGTGGATGGATTATAGTCTCATAAGAGGATCACCATCTAATTAAACAAATCTACGGTTTTTTTCTCATATTTTAGATCTATCTTATAGTGCATACATGGGACCATTCTTACATATGGTGCAACCAACTTTAAAAACTTAATAGAATTAGGGGTATTCATCCATACTTTATACTTGTCTCTTGATCTACGAAGACGAGTTTCGATACCCCAAACCTCTTTAAAATAACGAATAATGGTATGTTGGCTTTCGATGTCAAAGCCTTCAGTATGAAGCGTGACATTTCTGCTTTTAATAGAGCCATTTGGGTTTTTTCGATACCCTAGATTTCCATCATCCATATACCAAACAGCTAATCCGATTGGAGTTAATTGGTTGAGTAAGTTTTGGGATACAGCTTTCTTACTCGATATATAGGATTCCTTGTAAACCTGTGTAACAAGTGGATGAGTGCCTAATTCTCCAACATGCATAGTGTATATTTTATCTGTATTTCCATTATGAGTACCTTTTCCGGTGAATTTAGTTTTTTTGGTTGTCAACCAATAATTCTTGGTCAAATTCTCTTTTAGCACTTCCATTTTCCATATAAGATAGTCATATTGTTTAGGATTATGAGTACATGAGATATTGTAATTAACAGCTTTCTTGCCCTTCTTAATATGCCCATCTCCCATAACCATTCCAATGAGAAAACTCTTTTTGTCCGTAGTAGGTAATTTCATATTAATCACCTTTTCCTTTGCCTTAAAAAAGCAAATCTAATTTATTCTTAATTAGTTCTATGCGTTGCCCCTGACTAGAATGTTACTTCTAGCCTTCGGTTCGGGTTAGCACTCTCAGCCTTCCCGCTTTATCCCGCAATTTTTTACGTGAGGCAAACTATGCTACTTTACCACACGGGTTCGTTGCTACTACTTGATCACCATATGCTTTCGCATTTGTCATTTCATTCGCATTGTCAATAAAGAAAATTCCTGGTTCTGCTGAATACGTAGCACATATATTAATTAAATTCCATAATTCTTTTGCTCTAATACGACGATAAACACGGACACCATAACCCATTTCTTCCCACTTACGTACATCACCAATTTCATGCCAGTTCTCATTGTATGCTTGCATTTCTTCTGTTGTATAATTTTCTACATCTGGGAAGCGTAGCTCATACATTTCATTATTTTCCACAGCTTCCATAAACTCTTTAGTTATACATACTGAGATATTTGCACCAGTCAGAAACTCTGGATTATGAACGGAATACGTTCCACCATTTCGTAACTTCTTTTCGGCTTCTTGGATAGCTTCTTTCGTAAATCCACCCAATCCAGGCATCGTCTTATAATTTACAATTCCTTGATAAAGATCCATTTCTGTTTCTGTTAAAGGTGTGAACTTTAATTTTTCTTGTGCTAACTGCTTAATTTGTTCGTCTTCTGTATTTTCGATTAAATAACGTAGGATTCTTGGATTTTGCATTTTCGATATAATAAATTCGATAATATCTGGATGATAATCTACCAGCATTATCATTTGTGCTCCACGTCTTGAACCACCTTGTTCTACTAAATGCGTTAATTTTGCTATATCATCTAACCACGAAACAGAACCTGATGATTTTCCGTTGACGCCTCTAGCCAGTGTATTTCTCGGCCGTAGAGTAGAGCCATTTGTTCCAACTCCCCCCCCCCTACTCATAATTTCCATGACTTGTTTTCGATGGTCAGAAATACCTTCGCGTGAATCCTGTATATACGGCATAACGTAACAATTAAAGTATGTCACATCTGTTTGGGATCCAGCACCATATAAAACTCTACCAGCTGGGATAAAGTTTAAACTGGCAAGTTCACTCGTAAACTTCTCATACATTTCCTGTTGCTTCTTTGGATCTGTTTCAACTTCAGATAATCCTGTTGCATTACGTTTGGCAATTTGCTCAAAATATACTTCCATTGGTTTATCAATTACATCTAGGGAGCGTCGAACAATGCCAGTGTTTGCTTCCTCCTCCTTGTCTAAAACAGATGAAAATTCTGGATCAACCTTTATCTCTGCTTGATGATTTACCCAATCAATAGAGTGGATAAATCCGTATCCACGTGCAGGAAATTTTGGATCAGCTTTCACTGTTAAAACAACAAAGTCTCCTTTTTTTAATGTCTTTTTTTCTGTATCTTTAAAGGCATATCGATCCAACATAACTAACCGTGAAACACCACTATGGGTAATGTGCATATCAGGTGTTATGGGATGTACTTGAGGGAATAATGTGATATCCTTATTTAGTGTGTCTACATCGATTTCATTTTTTTCTTCCACAATAGTCGACATACAACCGCTCCTTTATTCTATTAATTCTCTTAAAGGGTTTCTATGATGTTACTATAACTTTAACACATATTGAAACCTCGATACAATATATAGTATTAAAAAAGAATCAAAAGTACTATATATTGTGTTTAGATCAAAAAAACTTTTTTTGTCAATAATAGTTTTATGATAAAATTAGAAGATTTTTCAAGCAATCTAGTGTTATTTTATCCTAACAAGCCTAAATAGCATTTTTCGTTTTTCATATTTTTTTAAGCCCTGACAAAATATGATTATAGCGGATTTGAACAAAAGAAGATAGTCCAATTGCCATAATAAAAAATCTTTGAAAAAACATAAGGAACACCATATAATAGAAAATGTGTAATGAAAGAAAATGGGGGATAAACCATGGAATATTTAGTTATAGCAATTGTTGCATTAGTGGCATTCGGTGTCTTTCGCTACTTTAGACAGCGTTCCTATTTAAAGGTATTAACAGAAGATCAATTTCGCGAGGGATACCGGAAGGCACAATTAATTGATGTAAGAGAGCCGCAAGAATTTGAACGGGGACATATTTTAGGTGCAAGAAACATCCCCATTACCCAAATGAAACAACGTCTTATTGAACTACGAAAAGATAAACCAGTTTACTTATACTGTCAAGGTGCTTCTAGATCTGCTAGAGCCGCGCAATTGTTACACAAAAAAGGTTACCAAGATATTTATCAGTTAAAAGGTGGCTTCAAAAAGTGGACAGGAAAAATTAAAGCAAAGTAGACATGAAAAGGATGGATTCCGTTATAGTTAACGAAATCCATCCTTTTTTAGTACATCCTATACGTCCTAAGTGTAACTAAGGCATTCGCCATTAGGCTGGGCGAATGCCAAGTTTTCTAATCTATTTCATATAACGTAGAACAGGTTTTCTTGCTGCTGTTGTCTCATCCATTCGTTTCACCACTGTATTATGTGGAGCCTCTTGTACTAATTCAGGGTCATTCTCTGCTTCCTCTGATATTGCAATCATTGTTTCAATGAAACCATCTAATGTTTCTTTTGACTCTGTTTCAGTTGGTTCCACCATCATGGCCTCTTCTACATTCAATGGGAAGTAAATAGTAGGTGGATGGTAGCCATAATCTAATAAGCGTTTTGCTATATCAAGTGTCCGTACACCTAGTTTCTTTTGCCGTTTACCGCTCAACACGAATTCATGTTTACAATGCTGCTGATATGGTAACTCATAAACATCTTCTAGCTTGCGCATCATATAATTCGCATTTAAAACAGCATATTCACTTACTTTTTTCAAACCTTCTGCACCCATTGTACGGATATACGTATAGGCACGGAGGTTAATACCAAAATTACCATAATATGGTTTAACACGACCAATTGAATCTGGTCTATCATGATCAAATACATATTGATCGCCTTGTTTAATCAGGACTGGTTTTGGCATAAATGGTTCTAACTCTTCGGAAACACCAACTGGTCCAGAACCTGGTCCACCACCACCATGTGGTCCTGTAAATGTTTTATGCAAATTCAGATGAACGACATCAAATCCCATATCACCTGGTCTTGCATAGCCCATAATCGCATTTAAATTTGCACCATCATAATACAATTTTCCACCTGCAGAATGGACAACTTCTGCCATTTCCAGGATTTCTGTTTCAAATAATCCTAGTGTGTTTGGGTTTGTTAGCATTAATGCCGCTGTATCTTCATCGACAACACGCTTTAAATCTTCTAAGTCTACTAACCCTTTATCATTTGTTTTAACGGTTACAGCATCAAATCCTGCTACTGCTGCAGAGGCTGGGTTAGTACCATGTGCAGAGTCTGGAACAATGACTTTTGTTCGGTTCAAATCACCATTTGCTTCGTGGAACGCACGGATCATCATTAATCCAGTCCATTCCCCTTGTGCACCAGCTGCAGGTTGTAGGGATACTTCATGCATCCCAGTTATTTCTCTCAGATGTGTTTGCAAGTCATACATCATCTCTAGAGCACCTTGAACAGTTTTGGTATCCTGATATGGATGGATATGGCTAAATCCCTCAAGCCTTGCAACATCTTCGTTTATTTTTGGATTATATTTCATCGTACAAGAACCTAATGGGTAAAAACCAGAATCAACCCCATAATTACGTCTAGATAATGCGGTATAATGACGCATAATATCCAATTCACTGACTTCTGGCAAGTCTGGTGCCTCTGTTCGAATATACGTATCATCTAATTCAGTTTCTAAATCAAATGCAGGAACATCTAACGCAGGCAAACTATAACTTGTTCTTCCTTCCTTACTACGCTCAAAAATTAATGGAAAGTCTTGATTAGCCATTGATATCCCCCAATTCCTTTACAAAAGTATCGATCTCCTCTTTTGTACGATTTTCTGTTACTGCAACTAACATATGGTTTTCCAACGCTGTGTCAACTTTACCTAAATCGAATCCACCAATAATCCCTTTTTCAAGTAACTCATCATTTACTTGGGCAACTGGTTTTGATAATTTCACAACAACCTCATTGAAGAATGGTCCCTCAGTAAGAACGTCTATCGACTGTTCTTGACATTGTTGTTTAAAGTAACGTGCTTTATGCATATTCAATTGCGCCATCTTCTTAATCCCATTTTTGCCAATAGAACTCATCGCAACAGAACTGGCCAATGCATTTAGAGCTTGATTGGAGCAAATATTAGATGTTGCTTTATCTCTTCTAATGTGTTGCTCACGTGCCTGTAAGGTTAAAACAAATCCGCGTTCGCCGTTTTCATCTTTTGTTTGCCCTACTAATCTACCAGGAACTTTACGCATAAGCTTTTTCGTTGTAGCAAAATAACCACAATGCGGCCCACCAAATTGTGCTGGAATACCAAACACTTGGGTATCGCCTACAACAATATCTGCACCAAATTCACCTGGTGGCGTTAAATAACCTAATGCCAGTGGATTGCTAGAAACGATAAACATCGTTTTCTTTTGATTCTCTAATAATTTTTCTACTTCTGCTAATGGTTCAATTTGCCCGTAAAAGTTAGGATATTGCATGACAACACTTGCTGTATTTTCATCTAATGCTGCTTCAAGCTGACTTAAGTCTGTACGACCATTTTGATGATCTATCTCCACAACCTCAAGATTTGGCCCTTTTGCATAGGACGCAATAACCTCTCTTGATTCTGGGTGTATTGCTTTGGATACGATAATTTTTTTCCGTTTTGTTTGTGCAGCTGTTAAATTGACTGCTTCTGCTAATGCAGTTGGTCCGTCATACATTGATGAATTGGCAACTGGCATTCCAGTTAACTCTGAAATCATCGTTTGAAACTCAAATATTGCCTGTAGTTCACCTTGAGAAATTTCTGGTTGATATGGCGTATATGCTGTATAAAACTCGGATCGTGAAATAACATGATCCACTACAGATGGAATGTAATGATCATAAACACCAGCGCCTAAAAATGAACTATACTCCTTTAGGTTTGCATTTTTATTAGCCATGTTTGTTAATTCTTTTTTTAATTGGGATTCATTAGCTGGTTCTTTTAGCTTTAATTCCCCTTTAAAGCGTACCTGATCTGGAATATCGGAAAAAAGTTCTTCCGTTGAGTTAACACCTATTGTATCAAGCATCTCTTGTTTATCTGCATCTGTCATTGGCAAATAACGAAATTCCATTATAACCCCTCCCTATTTCTTTACTTATCTCGTTTATAAAATGGTGTAGGTACAACAATTGCCTTTAATTTACGCTTTCTCACTTGAACAACAACCTCTGTTCCTTCTGTAGCAAGTTCAGATTTTACAAGCGCAAGACCAATATTTTTATTTAATGTCGGTGATTGTGTTCCTGAAGTAACAAAACCAACTTCCTCATCCCCAACAAAAACAGGGTATCCAGTTCGAGGAATTCCCTTATCAATCATTTCAATCCCAACTAACTTGCGAGCTGGACCATTCTCTTTTTGTTCCTTTAATACATCTTTTCCGATGAAATCAGCATCTTTTTTCACTTTTACAGCAAAACTTAATCCTGCTTCAATTGGTGTTATATCTTTTGACAATTCCTGTCCGTAAAGTGCCAAGTTAGCCTCGAAACGTAACGTATCTCTTGCACCAAGTCCAATTGGCTCAAGTCCATCTTCTTTTCCCACCTCTAAAACGGCATTCCACAATTGACTTCCGTCTTTTGCATCAATATAAATTTCAAACCCATCTTCTCCTGTATATCCAGTACGGGAAACAAGTGCACCTGATTCAATGTCAGTAAAATGAACGTCATCCTTAAAACGGAAGAATTTAATTTCACTAAGATCTGTATCCGTCAGCTTTTGTAAAATTTCTTCTGCTTTTGGACCTTGTAAGGCTAGTTGAACATACTGATCCGAAACATTCGTAATAGTAACATCCGAAAAATCGTTATGCTGTACCAGCCAGTCATAATCTTTTTCTGTGTTTGCAGCATTAACAACCAACAAATAATGATTTTCTTCCATCATATAGATTAAGAAATCATCAACACTTCCTCCGTCTTCATAACACATTACCGTGTATTGAGCTCGGTTTGGTGTTAATTTGGATACGTCATTCGTAACCATTTTTTGCAGAAATTGTTTACTACTCTGACCTTTCACAACGATTTCTCCCATATGGGATACATCGAATAACCCTGCTTTGGTTCTTGTTACTTCATGCTCGTGTTTAATACTAGAAAATTGTACTGGTAAATCCCATCCACCAAAATCAATGGTTTTTGCACCATATTTCTCGTACTCTGGAAATAATGGCGTTCTCTTTAACTCCTGCATTTCCTTCCACTCCTTTTTAAAAAAGTGCATAAAAATAGAGATTTCACTTAGTAATGAAACCTCTGTCCTTCAACCAGAAAGTTGCGCACTTGTTGGAAACGGATACAAAAGTGAATTCCAAGTGCTTGCTTCGTGGGTGGTTTACCATACGTAAACACTCTCCAGAGTCGCGTCCTACAAGAGTCTTTTTGCCTGAGAGATTCGCATTTACGCTTGCTCCTTCGGCGTTACTTTAGAGCTTATGCTCCAAGTAATCTCTCCCCTTGTATTCATCCGCTTTTATGAAATATGTCATTTTTGGTTATACTATGTAGCAGTAAAAAAATGAAATTTCTATTTTAATAACTCCATTATAACATAATTGCATAATGAAATATAATCTTTTAAAAAATAAAAATAAAAAGATGAGGCGAAGGGTGTATTGGATGGGACATGTAAAACTAAACAAAGACGATACATTTATCGAGGAATTTGACAAAGTAATTGAAAGAGAAGGTCCATTTACATCATGGGATCTTTTTCAATTAACTTATGAAGCAGAGCTAACAACCATGACAAGTGATTTCGATGGCCTGCGTTCGCTTGATTATTTGCCACATGTGGATTTTTTGCCACATCAAATTGATACTGCAAAACAAGTTGTCGAGCATATGAATGGACGTGCTATTTTGGCGGATGAAGTTGGGTTAGGTAAAACAATTGAGGCTGGTCTCATTTTAAAAGAATATATGATTCGTGGATTAGTTAAAAAAGCTCTTATTATTGCACCAGCATCGTTGGTTAACCAATGGACAAGAGAATTAAATGAGAAATTCTATATACCTGCTATTGCGCATCGAAAAAATTATCCATGGCAAGACTATGATGTACTCGTTACATCCATGGATACAGCTAAAAAAAATCCACACTGTGAAGAAATTAAACAAATCAATTATGATTTTGTATTGGTAGATGAAGCACATAAACTTAAAAACCATAAAACACAAAACTATCAATTTGTTCGTTCCTTAAAGAAAAAATATTGTCTGTTATTAACAGCTACACCAGTGCAAAATCGATTAGTGGATATATTCAATTTAGTATCTATCTTAAAGCCAGGTCATCTTGGTAACTATGATTCCTTTATCAAGCAATATGGGAAGAGTCGTCATAAATTAAAACAAGATGCCTATTTAAAACAATTAATACAACAAGTAATGATACGTAACACACGAAAAGAAACAGAATTAAGTCAAACAAAGCGACACATTGAAACTGTTTGGGTTAACTTTTCAGAAGATGAACAATCAGTATATGATTCATTAGTAGATCTCACTGAGCCGTTTACCTCTTTCTCGAAGGTAACATTTTTACGGGAATTATGTTCTTCTCGTGAGGCTTGCTTTTTGTCCCTTCAAAAGTATGCAAAAAACGAAAAAAACAGTCAATCCTATCTTGAGCCTGTCATGAACAAGATTGAGCAGTTACCACATCATGTTAAGGCACAAAAGATTGTCGAATTAATGGAAAAAATCGGGGATGAGAAAGTAATTATCTTTACAGAATATCGAGCTACACAGTTCTATTTGCAATGGTACTTACAACAACATAATATTACCTCAGTTCCTTATCGAGGTGGCTTTAAACGTGGGAAGAAGGATTGGATGCGACAATTGTTCGAAAACCATGCACAAGTGTTAATTGCTACTGAAGCAGGTGGTGAAGGGATTAACTTACAATTTTGTAATCATTTAATTAATTACGACTTACCATGGAACCCAATGCGCTTGGAACAGCGAATTGGCCGTATTCACCGTTACGGACAAGACAATGATGTCCATATTTATAATATTGCGATACGTGATACCGTTGAGGAACATGTGATGAATCTCTTATATGAGAAAATTGATCTATTTGAAAAAGTTATAGGAGACTTAGATGATATATTAGCGGAACTTGAAATTAATGATATCGAAACAGAAATCCAATCTATTTTCTCAGAGTCATCCTCTACAGGTGAAGCTAAGATTAAACTAGACAACTTAACATCTGTCATCGAATCAACCCACTCAAATCACGCTATTGGAGAGGATCAACAATATGGCAATTAAAGATCTTAAACAATTTCTTGAAACATATTTCACAGCACATCATTGTACGATTAATGAAAAAGAAGATGGTGTGTTCACCGTTCAATTAACCGAGGAATTAGATCGTGCATTAATGAACCGCCCATTTTATTGGCATTATGTTAAAAAAATGGGGCGTCCGGGACAACCAATGGAACTAACCTTTATCACTAATCCCGAAAAAAGAGAACAAAAAGGGGAATGGATTCATTTCGGCAGTCCGCGCCTACAACAAATAATGAATCATTTAAAAAATAATGAGTGCTTTACACAACTATTTCAGAAGGTAGAAACAACTGAGCGTACTGCATTGTTTCCCTGGTTGGTCCTGAACGTGAAGATTAGTTATAAAGGAAAGCAGAAAAAAGATGAAATCATTTCAATTGGATTACACTTAGTAAATGGCACAATGAAATTAGAAATGATGGATATCCTAAGAGACCTTCCATTACAAAATACGATTTCTAATTTCTGTTATACGATCTCCCCCATTATTAAAGTGAGGAGTGGTTTTTACAGAGTAGAAGCTGTGTTGGAAGATTATCTGCAAAATCAAGACCAGGAATGGGCAGATGAATCGCAGAAAAAGCTGGACGAAGAAGTAGATCTACTGAAACACTTCTATGTAGATCGAACCGACTTAGAAGATCCTGAGGATCAAATGAAAAGAGAAATTGATGATATAAAGAAACGGTATGAACCAACTGTCACGATGCAGGTTATTAACGGTGGTATCTTTTATTTAGCAGACAATACCATGAACTAAAAAATAGCAGGATTCTCCTTTATGAAGGAGTTCCTGCTACTTTTTAGTTTTCTTCCGAATAAATTTTAATGAAAATGGTAACACCCCAAACCATCGATTAGAAATAACGGTTTCTGGCTGTTTATTTCTTTTCCGCTTTCTTTTTCGTTCTTCTGGTGGGGAATCAATATAGGAAACAAAGGACTCTGTTAAATATTTAACATAATCATTACCAGAAATGCTATCACCTCACTACCCATAAATGGTATTTTCTTTTACATAGCTTAGGCATCTTGGAACTGAATTATACTTGTGAACCTCACCACCTAAATCAAAGATTTTGATGGAGCATCCCTTATCTTAAATACAACACTAAATCTAGTTTGTGATTCCTTACAGAATTACGATGCCAGATGAAGGGTTAATCAATGAAGATAAACAAACTGTGTTCTTTTTGCCAATTCGGGAACTTTCGCCTGAAGAGCCAACCATTCCTTCTCAGAAATGGATTTTTGAATACCGAATAAAATAGCGAGCACCAATGTTATAGGATGCCGATAAATCGGCATGATAGACTTTTCCATTCGTAAACGTGGCAAGGTCTTTTTTTCGTCTAGGAAATTATAAAAAAATCAAACCTGTGGAAATTAATCAATTATATTTCTTATTTCCTGCACAATCTCAAGTACGGACCTGCCATCAGTCTGAACAGTATGGTCCGCACATTGCTGGTAAAGTAGTCGGCGACGATTAAATAACTTTTTTTTAGCATCTAAATCCTTATTCCATAAGGGTCTCGTACGATCATTTTTTAAACGATTCGAAATTTCTGTAAATGATGCTTGTAAATAAATAACAATTCCCTTATAATACAAATAATCAATATTTTCCCTTTTTTCAACAATTCCTCCACCTGTTGAAACAACCACGTTTTCCTCTGGTAAGGATTGTAATACCTCTGATTCATATAAGCGAAATGTCTTCTCCCCATCCTGTTGAAAGATTTCCACTATTTGTTTACCATAATGATCTTCTACTAATTGATCCGTATCCAACAGTGGCAACTCTAACGCCTGACTTAACTGTTTTCCTATTGTTGTTTTTCCACTTCCCATAAATCCAATCAAATAAATACTTTTCATTACGATTCACCCTAATTCTTCACTAAAGAGTTATATCAATTTTAGCAAATAAATCTCACAAACAACAAACTATACTACATTGAAAGGAGGTGACATCATTATGACACACGCCGCATCACTTTCAGAGAGACTATTAGCATCAGCTATCAAAAGAGGAGCATCTGATATTCATTTCTATCCCTTTGTAGAAAAAACGAATATTTACTTTCGTATACACGGGGAACGAGTTTATATCGATACAATCCAAACCTCACAATACCAGCTATTACTTACCTACTTTAAATTCACATCTGGAATGGATATTGGAGAAATCCGCAAACCACAGAATGGCACCATTTATCACGAGTCTCTTTCTACTCCTTATGCTCTCCGATTGTCTACATTACCTGTTAATCATATGGAAAGCCTAGCAATACGCATTCTCCCACAGGAGGAAAACTTCAGTTTAGATGAGCTTTTCTTATTTCCACAACAGCTTTCACAAATTAAAACATGGATAACCAATCGAGCTGGGATCATTTTATTTACAGGGCCAACAGGAAGTGGAAAAACAACAACTTTATATACCTTGTTACAAACCATTCTCAAAGAAAAGTCATACCAAACCATTACGTTAGAAGACCCAATTGAAAAAGAAATGCACGATATTTTACAAGTACAAGTAAATGAAAAAGCGGGAATCACCTATCAAACGGGATTAAAAGCAGCATTAAGACATGATCCTGATATTATTATGGTTGGAGAAATTCGTGATGCCTATACCGCTCAATTTGCTTTTGAAGCCTCTCTTACAGGACACCTAGTCTTAAGTACATTACATGCTAAGAATGCAATGAGCACCATCCATCGTTTATTAGAAATGGGGTTGAAACGAAGTGATCTATACCAATCCCTTATTGCCGTTGCTGCCTTACAGTTAATTCCGATAACCATTAACGGTAAAATTCAAAGACGTGCTGCTATTCTGGAACTATTAGATGGGAAACCCTTAACGAATTTAATTCAAGGAGGTGAATTTATAGACAGCTATCCATTTCAATCATTTCACCATTTAAGAAGGAAGGCATTTGCGTATGGATTTATTACAGAAGAAACATTTTATGAAACGGAATCCAAAAACCTTAAATAAAACATTACAGCTTCGATTTTTAAACCGCTTATCTCGTTTACTTGGAAATGGATATACATTACTTGAGTCACTAGAAGTGATGAAATGGGACAAGCAATTAGCAGCAACTGCTTCTGACATAATCAGCCTCTTGAAAGACGGAATTCCAATCAACCATGCATTTGAAAAAGTCGCTTTTTCTAAAACGATTACCTCTTATTTGTATTTGGTAAGTATAGATGGAGACATTCAATCAAGTCTAGAGAAATGTATTACAATGTATAAACAACAACTAGACTACACCACGAAATTTCAACAGACGATTCGATACCCCCTATTTTTATTAAGTACATTTATATTGTTAATGTATTTTATTAAACAGTCTGTATTACCTTCGTTTGTTGATCTTTTCGAAACAAGTGCAAGCCATTCAACAACATTAACAATCTCACTGCTACTAATAGACATCTTAACAACTGGTACATTCATTGGTATTGGTATAGTACTTCTTACCTTACTTGTTTGGTTATTTGTGAAACAACAGCTTCCCATTGAGAAACAAATTACTATATACTCTAGAGTCCCCTTTTATCGTAATATCAAACGAATACAAACATCCTTTCAATTTGCCATCTATTTTAGTTCCTTATTGAAAACTGGTATGTCGATTAAAGAGATTTTGCAACTGATAGCAAGTCAAAACAAACTACCAATTCTCGCCTATTATGCAACACTAATGACCGAAGAACTTACAAAAGGTATTCACCTATCAAGCCTAATACAACAACTCCCTTTACTTGAAAAGCAGCTATCATCAATTATCCAAAAAAATGTAGATGCAGCAACACTAGAAAAAGACTTAGCGATTTATGCAGACTGGTTGATGGAAGAATTGCATCAAAAAGTCTCTAAAACCATTTCCCTTATTCAACCGATCTTTTTTGTTATCTTAGCTAGTTTTATCATTTTTATCTATATAAGTTTAATGTGGCCAATGTTCCAGTTAATTCAAACAATATAGGAGTGATTGCATGTTCCAAAGTGAAAAAGGTTTCACCTTAATTGAAATGCTTGTTGTACTAATGATAATTTCTGTGTTAATTCTTTTAATTATTCCAAATTTAGGTGAGAAAAGCGAGTCTGTAAATGAGCAAGGGTGTGATGCGCTTGTATCCGTTGTCCAGGCACAAGCAGACGCCTATTATTTGGAAGAAGGAAATTATCCCACAGACTTAGCAACATTAGAAGGAGATAATTACATTACAGAAGATCAAAAAACGTGTCCAGATGGATCAACCATATTAATTAATAGTGGCACTGTTTCCGTTTCAACAGATTAATGAAGAAGCAAAATGGGTTTACGTTAATCGAAGTTCTTTTCGTTCTTAGCATATGGTCCATTCTGTTTCTTCTTAGTGGCCCATTAAACATGTCCATATTAACGAAGCAACAAGAAAAGCAGTTTTTTGAAGCATTTGAATCTGACTTACTTTATTTGCAGACATTATCGTATGGTTATAATGAAAACCGACTACGACTCTCTTTTATTGCCAATGAAGAAATGTATGCTATTTTTAATGGAAAAGATGAAATACGCAAAAAACAAATCCCTGCAAATTGGCAGGTTGACACAAGAAACGTATCTGCGATTGCCTTTGATAAGAACGGGAGGATTCGGCAAGCAGGAAGAATTGAAATAATAACACCTTTAAATACGTATCATTTAGTTTTTCCATTTGGGAAAAGGCGGGGATACATTGAAAAACAATAAAGGCTTTTCGTTCATTGAAGTACTAATAGCTTTTCATCTATTAACACTCATGATTATGGTACTTGTACCTGTAGTGATGCTCATTAAAACGGAAAACATGGTGCTTCATGAACGTCGTAGCTTAGCTAGCGATTTGCATGATGAAATGCAACCATATATATGGGAAGCAAAAGCATTACCAGTCACTATTATAAAGGAAACCAAAAATAATAAGGAAGCAACATTTTCTATTTTAATAGAAAACCAACTCTTAAAAGGATGTGTGGAATGGGATAATGCAAAAATGGAAAACGATAAAATCTGCCTGTACGGATCCTTTGCAAAATGAAAAAGGGATTACCTTTATCACTATATTGTTTAGTATAACAATATTATTTTTAACACTCCCTTTTATCACTTCTTTTCTTAAGATTAGTCAAATTTCTTCTTACAATGATGAACTGACCATCCATCAGTTCTTTCATTTTTTACGAGATGAAGTAATAGCCGCAACGAATTATGAAATAGAAGGTTCAACTTTAGAACTAGAACAATCAAATGGTTCCCAAGTAACGATTGAAGTATATCATAACCAAATTCGTCGACGCGTTAATAGCCAAGGCCATGAAGTCTTTTTAAGGGATATCAAAGATGCTCTGTTCACAAAGCTTCCTTACGGGATTCGCGCCACCATAACTACATTACAAGGGGATACCTATGAAAAAGAAATTATCTTTTATCCTTAATCAAAGAGGATTTGTATTACCATATGTATTATTTATTATGTCACTTGCTGTTGTGATCATTATTACTAGTATCCACACATACCGCAACAATCTTGAAATTACCCATCATCAATTAGAACAAATTCGAATTGAAACATTATTTCAAATGGCATATGCTCATTTTTTAGATGCGTTGAAGGAATCCCATGAAGACATAGCCTCTCCTGCCTACTATACTTACCAACAAGGAACGGTAACCATTGAGCACATCTTATTGGAAAAGGATACATATCATTTATATATAACAGTCAAAACGAATAAAGGTGTAATCAATACATTTATTAAGGAAATAAACCTAAATCAAATAGCAGATGAATAGCAGCTTCCTATATAGTAAACAGTATAACAGAGCATTCCTACACGAAATTGTCAAATATGTATATTTTTCAACAAATGATTTAAAGTCCTCTATTCGTATTACTTTTATACTATAATGAAAGTAATTACATGAGATTTGGGGGGATTTTAGTGGAACAAACGCTCAAAGTAACCAATGTACTAAGTGATCCAACTCGTTTTAATATTTATGAATATATTGTAAAACATCATGATGCTGTCAGTGTGGTCGATATTGCAAATGAATTTAAAATTCATCCAAATGTGGCACGACTTCACTTATCCAAATTAGAAGATATTAATATGGTTATATCTTTTTCACAAAAAACAGGAAAAGGTGGTCGGCCTAGTAGGTTGTATCAACTTTCTGATGAGGTGATCGAGTTAAATTTTCCTCATCGCGATTACAAATTGCTATCATCTATTGCAATAGAATCATTTGTTGAACTCGGAGAAGCTGGCAGAAAAGCATTATATAAAACTGGAAAAAAATATGGGAATCAAGTGATTGATAATTATCAAACACTAAATACGGCACAGCAACCTTCGATTATACAAAAGCTACACATCCTAGAAGATGCAGGCAACATGTTAGGTATGTATCCTAATTTTGAATATAATGAAGTAGACAATAGTGTATCCTTTAGTATTAAGAATTGTCCTTTTAAGGAAATTGCAATAAAAAATGAAAATCAAACCATGATTTGTAATATGCATCAATCCTTTTTAAAAGGAATGTTTGAGGCATTATTTACTGATGTAGAGTTAATCGAGGAAGAGAATATGTTTCAAGGCTGTGAAAATTGCTCCTATGTAGCAAAGTTATCAGCTGTTAATTAACTTTCATTTACATTATTCCAATCCTCGTATATAATAACAATGATAAGTTACCGAAAAGGAGGGGAAATCATGGAACGAATGTTTCGTGTCCTTGCTTTTTGGACAGGGATCTTTACAGTAATGTTTTATGTAGGTGATATGATCAATACCTCATTATTGTTCCTTGTACAAACAGCATTTTTCCTAGCAGTAAGTTATTTGAAACTTTCTGAACGCATGTACATGTATCTGTTTGGAGCTTATTTAACTGTATTTATGGTAGGCTTTACATGGTATTCAGAATTTATATTAGTGCCAGGATTTGGCCACTAAAAGATAAAAACCCTGCTTACATATTTCCATGCAGGGTTTTTATTTAAAATTGATAACCTGAAATTTTTTCTATTTATTTAGAAAATACTATTGACATATTGTTAATTCACAGATATACTATTTTTAGTAGCTTAACTTTTATCCCTAACCAACAAAAGAGCAGAGCACATCCCCCCTAAAACACCCTTCTTTAAAGAAGGGTGTTTTTATTTTTGCTTAACTTTATACCAGCTGCGAACCCTTTGGTTATTTTATAAAGCTTAACTCATTCGGTCGGGTTTTCAATGCAAGGAAGTGCTAGTGCTGACGTGGCGATTGACGTGGCGTTCTAAGTCGGTACCTTCACTCCCCACCACTAGAATCTTAAACAAAGGCTCTTTTCGTATTCTTTGTTGTTTTTTTTAACGTCACAACATCTTTATAATGCGTCTTAAAGTTGTGCATTCCGCTCCGGACAGTCGCTTTATACCACGGGCACAAATGCGACATGTGTTCAAACTGTTCGTTTTCACAGTGTCTTCCTCGCCAGGCACGGCCTCAGTCTCCTCTACAGAAAAGCGTAAGCGCCTTGGTCACCCCCGATTAGAAAACTTGGCTTGTCGCCAAGTGGTGAAAGCCTTAGATGCACTTATGCAGTAAGAAGTTTTTATATTTTCCTAGCTGCGAACAAAAGGATTATGCCGTTTCTCATCACCAATGGTAGTTATAGGTCCATGCCCTGGAAATACAGTAAACTCATCTGATAACGTATATAACTTATAGCGGATACTTGCTCTCAATTGCTCTATATTTCCTCCTGGTAGATCTGTACGGCCAATCCCCCTCTGAAATAGTACATCCCCTCCAATAACAGTGGAAACATCACCAAAAACGAAACTAACACTACCTGGTGAATGTCCAGGGGTATGAATGACCTCACAAGAAAAAGAAGCAACATTTAATATACCTGGTTGAAGATAATGATCTGGTGCTGCTGTTTGAATTTTATTACCAATAAAGGAGATTGATCCATTTTGATGTGGATCCTCTAACCAATCTGCCTCTAATTCATGTAAATAGACATCCAGTTGATAATAATACCGTAATTCCTCCACTGCGCCAATATGATCAAAATGGGCATGTGTTAACAATATTGCATGTGGCTTAGTATTGATTTCATTTAAAAAATTTATTATCCTGCCTGATTCTCCCCCAGGATCAACAATTAACGCGTCTTTATCATTATAAAGTATGTAACAGTTCGTGCCTAATGGTCCAAGTGACATTCCCTCAATTTTCATCTGTATCCTCCCTATATCAGTTTCACTAAATATACACTTTTAATCCTCGACAAAAACAATTATTTCTTATAAAATAAATAAGAGAAATGTTTAGATACATAATAATATAAAAATCCTGTTAGGATCAACTAACAAAAAGACATAAGGAGATGACATCAATATGTTTTTAGGAATTTTGTTTCTAATTGTTGCTCTATTAAGTGTAGTTTCCGTTATAAGACAACTTAAATTTAGAAATATCTTAGCATTAGCTTTCTCAGGTGCTTCTGCATTAGCGTTTGGTTTTTTCTCAATCATGACCATTATTACGGAGATTACTGGATAACTTAATAAAGCGAAACTTCAATTAGTGGGTTTCCGACTCGACAGGACATGCTAGTGCCGACAAGGGATGGGATGTCCGCGTTGATGTTGGCCTGCCAGTTCCATGCGCGGGTAAACACTAAAAAATAAGAGTTGACATCGTCGTTAACTCTTATTTTTTTATCCAACAAAAGCTAGAAGCGCCTTGATTACCCCCGATTAGAAAGCTTGGCTTGTCGCCAAGTGGCGAAAGCCTTAGTTGCACTTATGCAGTAGGAAAGGTTTTCTTATCTGCCAAGCATAAGCTAAGTCTCGACGTAACGCTTTTTGCGCGTAATGAGGATTGACTTATGACCTCGAGGGGTAGGCGGTGGCCGATGAAAACTCGGGCGTCCTTATTTCGGCACTAGGACGTCAATCGCTCTCACTGGCTAAAATCGTCACGTCCTGTGACAACGCCAGTACTAGGACGTCAATCGCTCGGAGCTGGACGTGGCCTTTCCTATCCAAAGCAGTAATGATACCAACTTTTTATACTCCCTCTATATACTTTCTTATCTTTTTAGAAAAACTCGCATTCACTCGTCTTTTAGCGAAGGTGTTTGTTTTTCTTATGCTTGGGACGTAAAAAATTTTAGCTACGTCGAATCTACTTCTTGGCTAAAATTTTATGCTCCTAACGTGCAAAAAAAATAGTCAAGTACCTATAAAGGCACTTGACCATCTTTTGTACTATTATTCTTTTTCATCAAAATCAACAAAACGTAGTAAGTCACCGTATATTATTTCATCGGAGTAGCCTAACTCTTGTTCTACTTGCTCTTTAATAGGCTGACATGCATTATCTGTATTTTTGTCCTCTTGGTTTTCATCTACCTTTATTTCGATTTCTTCCCCAGTATGACGATCATAACAAACATCTGTCGTATACAAATAATCATTACTAATAAAATCGCCATTACGAAGTGCTATATAGCCTTTACGATCTTCTATAAATAAGTCATTTCCAAAATATAAATCACCCAACAGATGCAATAATGTTGGTTTAACATCGATTTGACCTGCGACTTCTTCCATTACTTTTCCGCCTTTATGCCCAGGAATATGAATAAAGAATGGTACACGTTGCAACTGTAGATAATCATAAGGTGTAATTTCTTCTTTTTCTAGATATTGTGCCATGGCACGATTATGGTTGGCACTAATTCCATCATGGTCTCCCATAATAATAATAATCGAGTCCTCGTAAATACCAGCTTGTTTTAAGTGATCAAAGAATTCCTCAATTGCTTCATCCATGTACCGTACAGTTGGGAAGAAATTATTTAACGTATTTGAGTTCGAGTCATACGGTTCAATAGAACGATCTTCTTCATCTAAATCAAACGGAAAATGGTTTGTTAGCGTAATAAATTTTGTATAGAACGGTTCTTCTAATGATTGTAAATACTTAATTGATTGTTCAAAGAATGGTTTATCTTTTAAGCCCCAACCAATTGAGTTTTCTTCATTTACTTCATATGCCTCTTCTCCATAAAACTGATCAAATTGTAAACTCTCATACATTTGGTCGCGATTCCAGAAGCTTTTATTATTCGCATGAAGTACAGCTGATACATATCCTTCGTCTTTCAAAATTTCTGGTATAGCATGATATTCATTTTGACCATGTGTAAAGAAGACAGCACCTCTTGATGATGGATATAAAGAGTTTTCTGTTAAAAACTCAGAATCCGACGTTTTTCCTTGTTCTGTTTGATGATAGAAGTTTTCAAAGTAATACGTGCTTTCATCCTCTACTAAACTGTTTAAAAACGGTGTAATGGTTTCTCCGTTTACGTCATTATTAATCACAAAACTTTGAATGGATTCAGCATTGATAAAGATGACGTTCTTATCTTCCGCTATCCCAAATAGGTCTGATGTTTCGTCACGTTTTACTTCTGTTTCAATATATTCCTCAATTTCAGGAAGTTCGTTCCCGTCAGCAAATACACGCTGCGTTTTTACTTTAGAATGAACAACAGCATCATAGACATGATAATTGAATAAACCAATATTTTTCACTAAATATTCGCGGTCAAAAGCACGTGTGAATAGCTGTGGTCTTTCCATTTCAGCTAGGAAAAAGTTCCCTGCTAACAACATCAATGACATTGCTAATGCAAAAACTCTTCCACGCTTCATATAATTGACAGCAACCATATCCACTTTCTTCTTGCTTAAATACCAAACTAACGCAAGGTCAGCAAACAAAAGTACATCGTAGACTTTTATAAGTGTTAAAATACTCGATCCTAAATCTGCTGCATTACTTCCCTGAAAAATTTGCGGTATCGTAATAAAATCAGTAAAAGAACGATAGAATACTAGGTTAAAGTAAACAATCAATGTCCCAATCAACATGGTATAACGTAAGAATTTCATTTGACGTGATTGTTTTTTAAACCACACACTAATCGCAAATATTAAAAATGCAGAAACAAAAGGATTAATCAATAAAATAAATTCCTGCATTGAGTTATCTAATTCTATACTAAACATAAATCGATAAACAATATACGTTTTCAAACCAAATAAAATAGTTGCAATAACATATAACGGTATGTTTACCTTGTTTAATTTCATTTTAATTCCTCCTGCTAACCCCTGTAAGTGTTAGAACAATTATGATCTATTTCTATTTACTTCACAACAATTATATACAAACAAGCGTCGTCTATAAGATAAGACGTTTCAAACCAAATAAAAGTTTCATCTAAAACATCATATCCTTATATTTTAATAGATTTTCCTAAAATGTAAAGCAAAATTTAAAGATTCCTTAACATTTGCTTTACGACATAGGCAGCACCATTATTCCTGTACCATTTCCTATTCTGCTCGTTTTAATTGACACTTTTCACTAATTCTACATAATGCGTAGATCTGGAATGTCTTTTTATCTTATTTAACATTTGGTCACCTGCATTGGAAACGCCTCCGCCAATTAATATTTTTTCCGGGTTCACAATGGTAGCGATGTTTGCTAATGTACGTCCTAACACATCTGTCGTATACGTAATAATTTCTTTCGCATCGTTATCACCTTCAGCGGCTAGCATAAAGACATCTTTTGTTGTTAACTTTTCTTGTTGATGTAAGTATTTGCAAGATGACTGGTTGGTTTTTCCTTTACAAACTCCTTTGCTTGTCGAACAATACCTTTAGCTGAGGCTATTGTTTCTAAACAACCATTGCACCCACAATTACAGGGAGCTCCCTCTGGGTCAATTGTAATATGACCTATTTCACCAGCGATTCCGTTAACACCATTTAGTATGGTGCCATTAGTAATAACTCCGCCACCAACACCTGTGTCAAGCGTTACTGCTATCATCGTTTTTGATTCATCACCAGCACCATGCCAGTTTTTTACCTAAAGCAGCAGCATCATTTTTTAGAAAAACTCGCATTCGCTCGTCCTTTAGCGAATGTTTTAGTTTTTCTTATACTTGGGACATTAAAGTTTTAGCCACGTCGAATCCACTTCTTAGCTAAAATTTAATACTTTACTAACGTAGGACAAAGGCTGGTAGGTAAAATAGGTTGAAGTTGATATTAGCTAAAGGGACATCTTTCCATCCTATATTAACAGCCTCAAATACAATCCCAGCATCACTATCCACAAGTCCTGGTACTCCAATTCCTATACCGATTATCTTATGACCATTCGTTAGGATAGTTTCCTGATGTTTACGGATAGATTCCAAATATCATCAAGGATCCGCACACCATTATCTGCTTTATTTGTTGGAATTTCCCATTTATGAAGCATATGCCCATTTTTATCAATAATTCCTAATTTTATAGGAGTTCCACCGATGTCAACTCCGATCATTACTTCAATCATCATGTAGCATTTCCTTCTAGCTGCTTAATCGGCGTTTTTCCTTTCTTAGGAGTAATATTGCTTTTTGATAATCCCCTGGTTGAATAAAAGCCATTTTCTTTAGTTCATTTAATTCAGATTCCATTAATTCTATATCACCTAATCGATTTCCTGTATAAATAAAAGTCCCAAATCTTTTCAGTAATTGTTGTATATCATAGATAGACTCCATTTTTTATCACCAAACTATATTATACCAAATGCCGACGAAATATGGAATATGTAACATAAAACCACTAAGCTTATTTCCACAGAAAAAAACCCAGACAAACTTAACGGTCTGGGTCTTGTGGATTTAAGAATGTTGGTCTTCTGTTTTTTAATGGAATAGGGGAACGAATAAAAATGTCTCGAAAGGCTCGATACGAAAATGGCATAAACGGCCACAAATATGGAATTCGAAATGAGTTCATGTTCACTAAATGTAAAATCCATAATGTGATTCCGACTATATATCCAATTGCGCCAAACATTCCAGTAACAAGTAGCAAAAAGATCCGAATTAACCGATTTGCTAAACTAAGTTCATAACTAGGGGTTGCATACGTTCCAATGGCAGCCACCGCTAAATAAAGTACTACCTCATTCGAAAAAAGACCAACCTCAATGGCTACCTGACCAATCAAGATAGCAGCTACTAAACCGAGTGCAGTCGCTAAAGATGTAGGTGTATGAATTGCAGCCATCCTTAACATATCAATCCCAACTTCCGCGATAAGAAATTGGACAAGTATCGGGATCATTCCTAACTCGGTGGGCCCAATATATTCCATTCCCCTAGGAAGTAAATCAGGATTTATCGAAAATAAATAATACAAAGGCAACACAAAAATAGAGGCAACTACAGCAATAAAACGGACCATGCGTAAATAGGCCCCAACAAGTGGCTTTTGTCTGTATTCTTCAGCATGTTGTAAATGATGCCAATACGTTGCTGGTGTAATCATCACACTTGGTGAACCATCAATAATAACCAGCACATGCCCCTCATATAAATGGGACGCTGCAGTATCAGGCCTTTCGGTATAACGAATGGTTGGATAGGGATTCCAGTGCCTTCCACTAATAAACTCCTCTACCGTTTTTTCAGCCATTGGTAACCCATCTGTATCAATGGTTTGTAAGACATCTTTTAACTCCTTTACGCGATCTTTGTCTGCGATATCTTCTAAATAACAAACACAAATATCTGTTTGCGAACGTCTACCAATTTGCATATATTCCATCCGGAGGGAGCGATCTCTAACACGCCGTCTCGTTAATGCTGTGTTAAACACAATTGTCTCTACATAACCATCACGGGACCCCCGCACTACTCGTTCTAGATCAGGCTCTTGTGGGGAACGTACGGGATAAGTACGAGCATCGATCATAATAATTTTATTTAAGCCCTCTACTACTAATGCTGTAGGACCACCTAACACTAAATCTGTGGCCTCATTTAAATCATCTACTTGATCAATTTCCACATAAGGAATATATGTCTTGATTAATTTTTCTAATGGATCTGGATCTAATTGTTCGGGTTTGAGTTTTGCTAAAAGTTTCATTAATAAGTGTAAGATGTCATCTTTTACAAATCCATCAATTAAAAATAAAGCCATCTTCCGTTCAGCATATACGACATCTAGTTGAACTAAATCAAAACTTTCGTCCACCGCTAACCGGTCTTTCATATAAGAAACATTTTTATGATATGCGGAAAACAGTGGTTGTTTTTCTTTTTCCATAATACGTCACCTAATATTCCTAAGAATTATAGGCTTAGTGTAAGCGTTGTCCCATCTTTTTATGCAGTCATCTCGAAGAAAAGCATAAACGCTTGTCTACTATCATACATCTTACTATAACTTGTCTATAAAGGTTGGTATTGTTATGAAAAACAAAACGTATATTTATATTATCCTATTGTCAATTATCACTGCTATTTTAGCATACATGTTTCCTTTTCAATCCAAGCAAACGATAACCTACTTTCCAGAAGATGATAAGACATCATTTACTCAAAGCTACACAGAAATTGAACTATTAGCAATGAAGGACCACAATCATTATGAGGTAAACTGGCAAGGTGGATCACAAACGAATCGATCCGTTTATTTAAAACAAGATGCCTCCCTGTTATTTGATAATGGGAAGTTAAGGGGAGTTAGAAGCAAATGGGAACAAGATACAGATCACATTAAAATGTCAGAAAATCTGTATGGAGAGGATAGTAGCCTATTTCAATCCATATCTATCCATCATGCAGAAACCCATTATCCAGATGATGATATCCGTAGTATTCAAGAAATGTCTGATGACCAACTGTATATAATTGATTCTCCAAGTACAGAATTAGACTCATTTCGCACCCCGCAGGACTCCTATCAAAAAGAATGGAAGGAGTTATTAGATTATACAACAAAGGAACAATTACTGTTTCACTGGCACCGATTAGCACGTCATTTCCAAATTGATTATGAAGATTATCATGCTATACCATTGACAGGTCTTTCAACCTATAATACCGAACCATTACCAACCTTTACAAAAAAAGAAACGGATCAAATTATTGGACAACTTTGGGAAGGATTATACAAAAATTACATTTTACCAGCCGCTAACACGGAACAGGGAAAGCTAACAAGTTACATTCCAATCATTCTAATCAGTAAAGATAGCTCCCATTTACTTGTTTTGTACGAGTTAAACGGAGAGATGGAAAAGCTGATACAACAAATACCGACCCAATAAGAAACTAGGCATTTGGCCAAGTCTTTAACTGCCGATGCCTAGTTATATATCTACTACGTTTTTCATTTGTATATTTTTAAAGGGATTTTTTGTAATCATAATTGTTGTTAATTTAGCGTTTCACCAGTTATTTGCTCATACAATTCCTGAAACTTTGGATCGTCTGGCATTAACTCATATCCCATACGAACCGCCTCTTCGGCCTTATCTTGTTCCCCGCGATTCTGATAAATCAAAGCTAGATTATAGTAAGCCTCGGGAAAGTCTTCATCTAGCTGAATTGCTCTCTCTAAATCTTCCTTTGCCAACTCCCCTTCATTCAATTCAATGTAGGCATATGACCGTTGAAATAATAAATGCGCCTCTAATTCCCCCGGATTTTCTAATCCCTTATTAGCATGCTCAATTACCGCTTCGTAATCCTCTGTTTCCATCAATTCTTCAATCATCATCACCTGATAAGAAGGATTTTGTTCGTTATTTCCTATCCCCATCACTAATAATCCTACTAAAACAACGACATACACAATTAGAGCAATCAGCTGGTGTGTAATACGTCGCTTTTCTGGAAGATGTACGAGAGCTGATGCTAAAAACCCTGTCATCAATCCTCCCAAGTGTGCAGCATTATCTATTTGAGGAACCGTAAATCCAAACACAATATTGATAGCAATAATAAACAGCAATCCAGTTCCCATTGTTTGTATAAAAATCTTTTTATGTATCATACCGAAAAATAAAAGTGCCCCAAATAATCCAAATAAAGCACCTGATGCACCTGCAGATACATTTACAGTGAAAGCGAAACTTGCCATTCCCCCACCTATTCCTGCTAAGAAATAAATGATAAGAAATCGAACGGAACCATAAATTCGTTCAACCGCAGTACCTAAATAATATACAGCTAGCATATTCATGAACAAATGTAAAAAACCAATATGCAGGAACATGGAACTAACAAGACGCCACCATTCGCCATCTATCATAGCTGGATTATATTTAGCACCAGATTCAATCAAGTTAACAATATCTGTACTTCCACCATTATTCTCTAACTGAAAAAACATAAAGATATTGGCAATAATTAAGGCATATGATAAAAGTGGTTTTCCAAATGAAAAAACATGTTTTACCTCCTGTTGTTTGTGCTGAAGAGCATCGACCAAATAATCTTTGTATTGATATAATTGCCTCTCGTTTTCTTCACCGGATTGGTCCTCATCCATTGGATCAATTGAAACTCCAATCTCTCTTTCAAAACGCGGCATTTCTTCTTCCTTATTCGTTGCTGTTATATAATACACTTTCATTTTAGGTGGATTCTTCTCTTTTAACTGCATTGGTTTTTTTAATATCTCCCAATCATCCACTGGTTCATGGGAATCGATATATACATTATGTATATGGATATATTTACCAGTAATAGTACGTTTCATGGCTTTTACTTGTTGAAACACTCGTGCTATATCATTCTTTAAATGGTTTTTCCAGTCAAATCCACCATGTACCAAACGTACAATTGTAGAAGTTTTTCGTTCATATTTTTCTAACCAAATCTCTGTTCCTGTCTTATTAATATGAATCACATCATAATCTGCTTTTTTTACCAATTGGATCGCGATGTGATACATCCTTAGTTGTTCATCTATATACATGGACGTTCCTCCCTAAAACACATCATATCAAAACTTACTCTCGTTTTCTGTAATGAACGTTTATATTCAGGTAACTTTTTTTCAAGCCTCATTTCGCATACTTTATTGTTTTCTTTTACTGTTGCAGAAGATATATAATGCGACTTAAAATTGCGCATTGATTTCCGCTCTGGACAGTCGCTTTCACCACGGGCATAAGTGCAACATCTGTTGAAACTTTACGTTTTCACAGTGTCTTCTTTACCGCAGGCACGGCCTCAGCCTCCTCTACAGAAAACCGTAACCGTCTTGGTCGCCCCCAATTAGAAAACTAGGCTTTTCGCCAAGTTCTTATGACGAAAGTCTTAGTTGCACTTATACAGTATGAAAGTTTTTCTTACCTGCCAAGCTTAAGCCGAGCCTCGGCGTGGCGCTTTTTTGCGCGTAATGAGGATTGACTTAAGACCTCGAGGGGGTAGGCGCTGGAGCTAGACATCAGAAGAAGAACCACTTCCTGCTCAGGTCTGGACACTTGCTATTCCTGCAGGAGTCGACTGTCCTACGCTCCAATCAACTATCGTATTAGTAATATAAATGATAAGAGATAGCATAGCACAAATCAGCGTAGGAAATATAGAAGACTCCTGCGGGGTTCGTCGGCTAAGAACGGTCACGTCCTGTGACCTACGCCGACACTAGGACGTCCTGTTCGTCGAAGTAAGCAAAGTGAGACCCCCTAGAAACGTGTGACGAGTTGAGGAGGCTCACGGCTTACCCTAAGGTGCTCGAAGTATATTTCTGGATCGGGTAAAGGCGCCGTTTCAAGTTACGACGCATCATATATCAACTACTCAATAAAACTTCTCACTCCAAATAGGGTGTGAAAAACAACTTTATAATAACAAAATTGCTCATAACAAAAAAGAAGTTGTAACAATATATTATACAACTTCTTTTTCATGTTTTGATTAAATTTGACTTTGGCTATTAAATAAGTTTGGCAATAACTTATTTCGTATCGTTGGCATATTCATAGTTAAGGCAACTGTAATCCGTCTTAAAAAACTAAATGCCAACAACGCATTCAGTATCTTATAGCGCCATTTAAAGACTACAGAGATAATAGCCAACAAACTTACAAACCAGATCAAAATACGCATCTAGACACCCTCTTTTATCTTTTCATGGTGTTCTTAGTAGTATTCTTTCTCTGATTTTTTATACATCTAAGACCCGATATATCGGTCATATAGTGTTCGAGCTTTTACAATGTCTTCTGTCCCTTGTATGAGAACCCTACCATCTGGAAAAATGACAAGTTGGATAATTTCATCGAACTCTACCTTTAATAAAAAAGGGGTTCGTTTTATAGTGGCAATAGGTTTGAGCTTATCCTCCCATACGGATAAATCCATTGTTGTTTGGCGATGAATTTGAACCGTATTACGTCCACATAAGACTGTTTCTTCTTCCTCTACAGCAGGTTGTAATGAAGGGTAATGTTCTTGTTGACAAGTAGGGCATGTTGGATTGGAACGAGTTAGTTTCATATCATATTGTTGATTAAACCATATATCAAATGTTCTCAATGTATTTCGTAAATACTTTTCATTCCTAGTTAAATATTTAATCGTTTCGGTGACTTGCATGGATGATACCATATCCACAGCAGGTGCAATCACTCCAATTGTATCACATGTATTTCCATTATCAGATCCATCCTTTATAACACAACGTAAACAAGGTGTTTGTTGTGGTATAAAAAAGGCAGTCATTCCTCTAGAACTAACAACGCCACCATAAGAAAAAGGAATTTGGTGTTGATAGCAGCTATCATTTAATAAAAATCGTGTTGTGAAATTATCCGTTCCATCAAGCACTACATCGACACCTTGTATAAAATCATCGATATTTTCACGCGATACATGATTCACTAATGCTTCTACCTTCACCTCACTATTCATAGCTTCTAATTTTCGTTTAGCTGCTATTGCTTTTGGCAATACTTGGCGTACATCCTCTTCATCAAATAACATTTGCCGTTGTAAGTTACTAAGTTCCACATAATCACGATCCACTAAGCGTATTTTACCAATACCAGCACGCACTAAGTGGTTACAAATTACTGTACCAAGTGCACCAGCTCCTACCACTAATACCGTACTGTTTGCTAATTTTTCTTGGCCTGTAAGTCCAATCGGTTGAAACAAAATTTGTCGTGAATATCGTTCCTCGTTCACAATATCTCCCCCTTATGTAAGCATACCGTTTTCTGTTATAAGATGATGAACTGGGAGATCATATTGATCAGCGTTTATACGATCAATTAGTTGCAATGTGCTTAATAATGAAACAGTCTTATTTGGAAAATCAGCTAAAAAACGATCATAGTAGCCTCCACCAAAGCCTATACGATACCCATTTTTATCAAAAACTAAACCGGGTACAACTAATAAATCAATTTCTTTTTTCGGAATAAATATTGTATCATCTGGAATTGGTTCTAACAGGCTATAGTAAACAACTTCTAATTGCTCAAAAGAGTTAATTTGATAAAACATTAATTTCTTTTCATCAGGAATACATTTTGGTACACATACTGACTTTTCAGATTTCCAAGCAGCTTCAATAATAGGCTTTGTATTCCACTCAAAACCTTGAGAAACCGTAATACCTATTACCTTAGCACTTTTCCATAATGGAGAATTCACTAAGTTAGCTAGTAATTTCTCTTCAATTTGTTTTTTATCTTCCACTGGCAATTGTTTTAATGTGGTTATCATATCTTTACGCCATTCTGATTTATCCAAGTATATTCCCCCTCTAAAAAACATAATTCATTCTAATTTCTTCCTATTAAAATAAAACTCTTATCAACATATTGATAAGAGTTAAGCAGTTGCATTATTTCGTTTCACGATGCAATGTGTGTTTTTTTAGACGTGGACAGTATTTCATAAGCTCAATACGCTCAGGATTCGTACGCTTGTTTTTAGTTGTAATATAATTACGGTCCCCTGTTTCTGTACAAGCTAAAGTAATATTTACGCGCATAATTTTTCCCTCCAAACTATCTAAACTTGCATTAAAGGCAATTTATTAATTCATTTTTGACTAATATAGAATAGCAGAAATCAGGTGTTAAATCAAGTTATTTCTAGGAAAAACACTTTTTGTAAAAACGTTAACTCATTCGATGGGATTTCGACGCACAGGACGTGCTAGTGTTGACATTGTCACACGACGAGTATAACACATGAGCGAAACACACGAAGACTCCTGCGGGAAGGGAGGCATAGGTGAGACCCCGCAGTGTGAAGCGCGAGGAGGCTCTCCAGCCGCCCGCTAAAAAGCGTAGTGTATTTCCGCAGCGGAAACTCTTTACGACGTATAATATAAAAGATGCGACGTCATAATTTGACATAAAATTACTATTTTCTCTTCTCGAATAGTATGGTATAACTATAATGATGGAAAAAAATAATAGCACATTAGTGATTAATTATAATTGGGGGTAATTTCTAAATGTTGTTTGTTATACTAAGTATCATAATCATCGCGATTGCTTTGTTTGTTTTATCATTTTTCATGAGTGATAAGTTTGAATCATTAGAAAGTCAATTAGAACAATTTTCAATATCAACTATGCAAGAAACGTATCAAATGAAAAAGAAAATTAAAATATTAGAGGAAGAATTACTGACAGAAGATATTTCAAATGACATACTACAAAAGAAAGACGATCAGTAATCATCTATATTTAATGAAGAAAAGGAGATTATCATGAAACAGCCTATCCGTGCATTTGCAATAGGGTTATTTACTGCAGGTTTCATCATATTGATTGTTTTCTTCTTTACCAATCAATCCGATACACCATCAGCAGAAGAATTAGCAACAGAAGAAATGATTGATGCAATCGAAAATGAAGGTTATCGTGTTATTACAGAAACCGAATATATAACCATGTCCGTTAATAAAGAAAACAATAGTCATCCAAAAGAAGAAGATAAAAATGAATCAGATAAGAATAAAGATGAAGAAGAAGATAAAACAAATGATGATACATCTGATCAAAAAGAGGATGAAGAATCAGAAGAAGAGGATGAAGAATCAGAAGTGAGTTCAGAAAGGACTTACACCTTAGAAATTGAATCTGGAATGCCATCATCTGAAATCGGAACAATATTAGAAGAAAACAATATTATTGATGACGGAAATGAATTTACCCAATACCTTGAAGAAGAAGAGTATACATTACTGGTTCAAATTGGTGAACATGAAGTATCAAGTGACATGAGCTTCTATGAAATTGCAGAGACCATAACAAATTAAAAAACCGTATTGTGACAATAGCTGTCACAATACGGTTTTTTTATTCTTCCTCTTCTTTAGAATCATCATTATCGTCGGATTGGTTCTGTTGATCTCTTTCCTCTTTTAATTCAAAATACGTATCTAATATTCCTTCACCAATTAAATGATTAATTGGATGTCTACCATTGACTCTTCCATTGTTCGGGACAACTACTGCAAAAGCAACTTCTGGTTCATCATATGGTGCATACCCTACCAATGTTAAGTTTTCCGTTTCTGCTAATAATTTCCCATCTTCATAAACTTCATTTTCTGCTGTTCCCGTTTTTCCAGCAGGATTATAATCTTTATCAGCAAAGTAACTTGCTGCAGTTCCGCCAGATTCTTGGAAGACTTGACGAAATCCTTCTTGGACCCGTTCAACATAACTTTGATCCATTTGAACTTTGTTTAAGACTTCTGTATTATTTCGTTTATAAACAGATCCTAATTTATCATCATAGGAAGTTGGTTCACGAACCTCTTTTAAAAAGTGTGGTTGTACTCGGTAACCATCATTAGCAATGGTAGCAACATATTGTGCTAACTGCATTGTTGTATACGTATCATACTGACCGATGGCAAAGTCTAATAATTGCCCTGCTGTCTTTTCACCCACATAGCCAGTAGCCTCATAAGGAAAATCAATTCCTGTCCGGCTACCCAAGCCGAATTGTCTGAAATAATTTCGCATCTCCTGGAACGGATCTCCCGTAAAGGATAGTGGATCGTTTGACTGATGATTATAATGTCCACCTATACGCATTGCTATATAAAACATATAGACGTTTGAGGAATATTTTAATGCATCGTAATCATTAACTAAACCAAGATTTCGATGAGATGCTTTAGGTTCTGTGTCCTTTATTTTAATTGGAGCATCATAAAATGTTTGACCAGGTGAAATAACTCCAGATTCGTAACCTGCTAACACGGTTGCACCTTTTATAGCGGATCCTGGTCGATGCTGATCATATAGTGTTTTCAATGCTGCATCCGTAAACTCGCCTTCTTCCCGATCATAATGCTGACCAGATACTGCTAGTAATTCCCCTGTTTGTGGATCTATTACAACTGCCAAGGCATCTTCTAAATATCTCTGTTGGCCTGGATGTTTTTGAATCGCTGTTTCTAGCTCTTTTTGTACAATTTCATCCACTCGTTCTTGTAGTTCCATATCAATGGTTAGAACTAGGTCTTTACCTCGTTCTCCTTCCACTACAACTTCAGAATCAATGACTTTCCCATTTTTATTTGTTGTATGCTCAATTTGTTCCTTTCTGCCTCGTAACAAGTTTTCATATTGCTCTTCTAGCCCACTCCTACCAACACGATCATTCCGACTATAACCTCGTGTTAAATAATAATCTTCTTTTTCGGCTAAAATTCCTTGTTCTTCTGATGTTATCGTTCCAACTATATTTCTTAGTGTATTATTGAAAGGATAAGACCGGTTCCAATCAGTGGTTGCATTAATCCCTGGTAATTCATCAAGATGTTCTGCAACTTGTGCGTATTCCTTTGGTGTTACATTTTCATTTTTTACGGTTTGTGGTGTTAACGAATAAGCCTTATCTAATTCTTTTTTAATCAGGATGATTTCTAAATCTTGTTCTGAAAAATCACTTATTTCTTCCTCTGTTATACGTTCTAAGATAGTGTTATACTGATCTGCTGGTTCCATTTGAGCAGCTTCCTCTTCAGATAAACGACTATCTGCTTCTTCCTGATTATTTAAATACCAATATTCTTTCTTATCCCGTTCAGTAATTGTCTCTAAAACATCTTCCTTATTGGATTCATCATACATTGAAATATATTCCGATAATTTAGTTGCTACATCCAAACGATCATCAGCTTGAACACCTTTAGCAGGCGTATACGTAATCGAATATAATGGCTTATTATCAACAATTACATTATGGTTTCGGTCTACTATTTTCCCTCGTGGAACAGGTATTTTTGTGGTATCTTGAATGGTTCGATCTATTTCTTCCTGGAAATCCTCCCCATTTAAAATTTGTACAACACCTAATTGTAAAATTAAAACGGAAAACAAGAGGAAAACAACAAAAAATAATATATTTAGACGAAAAGGTAACTGTGCCTTTTTCTTTTTCTTATTCAACGATTTTCTCTCCCTTTATCAAATCCTCTCTAACACATTATAACATTTCCTTCAGCAAATTCTATAAAATTTAGCGATTTTCTTCATCGGTAATCTGTTCTTTAACCATCATATCTTTTTTCTGCCCACTTGTTAAATAAATGTCTTTCATAAAAAAGTAAATAAACAAGTGGCCTGTTCCAAAAATGACTAACAAATAAGGGATGACATTTTCGGCATTAGCTAGCATGACAGTTACTAAAAATGTGAGAATGGAAAAAACCCTTCCGATATTAATAAATAGTTCACGCACTACAATATATTCTACCCGTAGGTCTTTTGCCTTCCATGCCTTTCCAATAACATCATAGGTTAAAGATGCATAAGGCACATTAATAATTGGATATGCAATACCAATTAAGATTGCATAAATAATTAGCTGTGTATACGTAATATCAAATAAAATGATAAAAATCGAACCATAAAGAATAACGGCTCCTGCAAGTATTGCTCTTTTTCTTAAAGAAGGTTTGATAAACTTTGTCACAATAAAATAACAAACAAAAGAAAGACCTGATAAAACTAAATTAAACATCCCTAGAGAAAACTCACTACCTGTTACAAGGAATACCCAAATGGAAATAACAAAAACAAAAATACCCTCTCTTAATCCTTGGAAAGTATGTGCATTTAGAACTCTTCTCCAGTTTTTATTGTGACGTCTTTCCTCCAAAATACGTCTAAAATAAAAGCTTCCTTCTGCTTTCCGACGTTTAATAAAGAAACTCGTTGCTACTGCACAAATAAATAAAATAAATGAAATAGTAAAGATGGTTGTATAACCTGCATTATCTGTCATCTTACCAATGATAATACCAGCTAATAAGGGGCCAATCATCCCACCAAATGATTGTAAAACACCTAAAAACCCATTAAAGAAATCTCTCGTTTCAGGTTCTGTTATTTCAAAAGTTAATACGTTATATGCCAACCAGTAAAAGCCATACCCTATTCCCAATAAGCTACCTAATATAAAATTATATTTAGCTGCCTGATCGGCGATAAGTAAAACACTTAAAAAGAAAAGTGATAACGTAATAACTCCTAAACGTAAAACAATGACACGATCTACTTTCTTTGCTACTTTTCCCGCTAAAATAAAGGTGATTGGCTGAAATATATATACAGCTAAATTATAAATCGCGATTGTAATGTAGTCGCCTGCTTGTTTCCACAAATAAATATTAACGAACGTATTTGAAAGAAAAATTCCTAAAGAATAAAGTCCTCCAATTACAAGCAATAATATTAAATCACGATTTATATCCACCTTTCCTGCTAAAAACTGTAACCCTTTTTGCATATATCAAATCCCCTTTTATTACACTTATAGTTTGGTCAATATGGGATGAGATATGCAAAAGGTGTGGTTAGCTTTTGATGTGAATTAAAAAAACGCGGGAATTATTCCCACGTTTTTGTAAGTATTATTTTGCATTGTTATAGTTGTTTGCAACTTCTTCCCAATTTACAACATTCCAGAATGCTTTAATATATTCAGGGCGTTTATTTTGATATTTTAAGTAGTAAGCATGCTCCCAGACATCTAATCCTAATAATGGGGTTTTGCCTTCCATAATTGGTGTGTCTTGATTAGGTGTACTTGTTACTTCTAATTCTCCATTATTAGATATTAACCAAGCCCAACCAGAACCGAAACGTGTTGTTGCTGCCGTTTCAAATTCTTCTTTAAATTTAGCAAAGCTACCAAATTTCTCATTGATTTTTTCTGCTAATTCTCCTGTTGGTTCTCCACCACCATTTGGTGATAATACTTTCCAGAATAAACTGTGGTTTGCATGGCCACCACCATTGTTACGGACAGCGGTACGAATATTCTCAGGTACGGCATCAAGATTACTTAATAAATCCTCTAGTGATTTTTCTTGAAGATCACTTTGACCTTCTAAAGCACCATTTAGTTTTGTTACATATGTGTTGTGATGTTTCGTATGGTGAATATTCATCGTTTCTTTATCAATAGATGGTTCTAATGCATCATATGCATATGGTAATTCTGGCAATTCAAATTTAGCCATGTTCATCGTCCTCCTTTAATTCTTTTAATCAAAAGGATTACTTTATCCTCTTTTAATCAAAGATTATCAAAGGTTTTTATAACTTGCAAATCATATGCATATTTTTACAGTGAAGATAGTAAATACTAAAAGGTTGGACTGTTTTATTCAAAAACACATTTCGCAAACGCTCCGGAAATACACTTCGCTTTCCGCGGGCGGCTGGTGAACCTCCTCGTGCTTACGCACTGCGGGGTCTCATCGATGCCTTTGTTCCCGCAGGAGTCTTCGTGTATTTCCTCCGCTGATTTTGTGCTATTCTACTATGGCTAATATAAAGGTTGATTGGAGCATAGGCTAGTCGCTTTTCTTCCGAGGAGACTGAAACGTTCACGTGGCAAAGAAGACACTGTAAAAACGAACAAGTTTGAACAGATGTCGCGCTTGTGCTCGTGGTGAAAGCGACTGTCCTTAGGTCGAAATCAACATTATTGTTACATCACACTAAAGTTACGTCGTAATCTATAGAAGCTACGACGTTAACAACAAATTATGCAAAAAATGCCTTACAAAAAAACAAGCATTTTCTGCTTGTTTTGGAGGATGGCTCGGGACGGAATCGAACCGCCGACACACGGATTTTCAGTCCGTTGCTCTACCGACTGAGCTACCGAGCCATATTGTTTTCTGCTATTATCAGATAATTTTCGGACTATATTATGTATGGAGGAGGTAGAGGGATTCGAACCCCCGCGCGGTTTGACCCGCCTGTCGGTTTTCAAGACCGATCCCTTCAGCCAGACTTGGGTATACCTCCGAGTAAAAAATGGTGGACCCTGCAGGATTCGAACCTGCGACCGATCGGTTATGAGCCGATAGCTCTGACCAGCTGAGCTAAGGGTCCTTATATTTTGTTTTAATGGGGCGACCGGTGGGAATCGAACCCACGAATGCCGGAGCCACAATCCGGTGCGTTAACCACTTCGCCACGACCGCCATATTTTTGGTGGCGGCGGAGGGGATCGAACCCCCGACCTCACGGGTATGAACCGTACGCTCTCGCCAGCTGAGCTACGCCGCCATGGCTCCACAGGTAGGATTCGAACCTACGACCGATCGGTTAACAGCCGATTGCTCTACCACTGAGCTACTGTGGAATAATCTAATATGAATTTCATTGTATTATAATCAAATGCTGTTGTGTTCGTCGTGTTGCTTGATCATTCAATGAAGCCGCACTCCTCACAAGCCTGCACATGGTTGTTATTCCTCGGATGTCTGCGGCTAGCTACTGTGGAATAATCTAATATGAATTTCATTGTATTATAATCCAATGCTGTTGTGTTCGTCGTGTTGCTTGATCATTCAATGAAGCTGCACTCCTCACAAGCCTGCACATGGTTGTTATTCCTCGGATGTCTGCGGCTAGCTACTGTGGAATAATCTAATATGAATTTCATTGTATTATAATCAAATGCTGTTGTGTTCGTCGTGTTGCTTGACATTCAATGAAGCCGCACTCCTCACAAGCCTGGACATGGTTGTTATTCCTTGGATGTCTACGGCTAGCTACTGTGGAATAATCTAATATGAACTTCATTGTACTGCTTGAGATGCATGTTTTTATTTTAACGACGAGATATAATTTATCATGTCTAAGAAGTAATGTCAATCATTTCTTATAAAAAATATCAAAAGTTTTTATTAACTTTTAAACAAGCGACAATTAATACTATAACATGTCCAACTAATAAATTCAATAGTTAATTTTTATGTTTACAAATGGAAGGAAGGATAATATCCTTCCTTCATTCTTCAACATATTATTCTCCTATAACCTCTTCTGCAATGTTAACCGCATGATCCCCTATTCGTTCTAAGTTACTGATGATATCTACAAATACAATGCCAGCCGAACCTGTGCATGTGCCTTCATTCATGCGAATAATATGTCTTTTACGGAAGTTACGCTCCATCTTATCAATTTGATCTTCTTTTTGAATAACGGCAAGCGCCTCTTCTCGATCCATATTATCTAAAGCTTTTATTGCTTGTTTTAATGTTAAAATGGTTAAATCAAACATATTATTTAAGTCTTCTTGTGCATGCTCTGTAATTTGAACTTTGTTGGAAATTTTATAATCGATTAATTCAATAATGTTCTCAAAATGATCTCCAATTCGCTCTATATCACGAACAGAATCCATTAATGCTGTATGTTTACTACTTTCCAATTCTGACATTGATCTTCCTGATAATTCGACTAAATACTCCGTTATCTTACGGTCTAAATTATTTAGTGCACCTTCAATTTGCATTGCCATTTCAGAATGCTTTTGCTCATTAGTGGTTAAATAGAGATTTGTTTCCTCCAATCCTTTAGATGCATATTCCCCCATTCGTATTACTTCAGCTTTAGCTTGATCTAATGCTAACGATGAAGACTGTTGAATAAAGATCGGATCTAAATGTTTTGGTTTATATTCCACTACAACATCTTTTCCTGGAACAAGTTTGGTTACTAACCATGCTAAAGCGCCGATAAATGGAAACTGAATAATGGTATTGACAATATTAAAGCTTCCATGTGCAAATGCAATCGTCATTTCAGAATTTAACTCTAATTGTCCTTGTAGCCACACTACATAATTTGTAAATGGTACTAATAAAATGAGGACAATCGTTGTACCGAGTAAATTAAATATTACATGTGTAAATGCGGCTCTTTTAGCTGCTACTGTTGCACCTATTGAAGCAAGTATGGCGGTAATTGTAGTACCGATATTGTCACCAAATAATACTGGTAAGGCAGCCTGTAATTCAATAGCTCCTTCTGAGAATAGGCCTTGTAAAATACCAATTGTTGCTGAAGAGCTTTGAACGATAAAGGTAAATACTGTACCGATTACAACACCTAATACTGGGTTTGAGCTCATACTGACTGTTAAATCTTGAAATGCTTGTACCTCACGTAATGGGGACATACCACTACTCATTAATTCAAGCCCAAAAAATAGAGAACCAAATCCGAACACGGTTTGTCCAATCGCACTTACTTTCTTATTATTAAAGAAGAATATTAACATTGCTCCTGCCGCCATAATAGGAAGTGCGTATTCTCCAAGATCAATCCCAATAATAAACGCGGTTACAGTGGTACCAATGTTAGCACCCATTATAACGCCAATGGCTTGCCTTAACGTCATAAAACCTGCGTTTACTAACCCAACAGTTAGCACAGTCGTTCCAGAGCTACTTTGGATCAATATCGTTACAATAATTCCAGCTAGTACTCCTAAAAAAGGATTACTCGTGAAACGATCTAAAATATCACGTAATCGATCGCCTGCTGTTTTTTGCAATCCATCACCCATGTATTTAATCCCTAACAGAAAGATTCCAAGTCCACCTATAAATTCAAAAAGTAATGTTTGTATATCAATATCCAAAGGCTACCCCCATCCCTTCATTTTATGTTGAAAATTGTCAAGTCTCATTATTCATTATGAAAAGCCTTTTGTAAATATATATATAGAATTCTTAACATTAAATTTACAAAAGTAGTTCGGATACACATTTTTTGTTTACATTTCTTTAATACTACATACTTTATTTATTTCAAGAAAAAAAGATAATAGTCATGAATCAGGTACTTTTCATGAAGATTATCTTTTCCTTTTATTTCTTCTATATAAAGTGAACTCATTCAGTGGGGGTTCGACGCACAGGACGTGGCGTTCCTAGTCCGCTTGCCAATTACATCCAGAATAAAGCTTTTTACAGCTTACCTCTCTTCTTCTATTCTTTCAACTTGAATTTTCGTCCCATCTACATATACAACCCGTATTTGGGTATTATGTGGAATCCATTGACCATTTGAAATAGCACTATACTGTTTATTATTTACACGAATTGTACCAACAGGACGCATATCACTAACTGTTATCCCTTTTTCATGTAGCAAGGTTTCATACGTTTCATTCATGGAATTATATCCATCCTCTTTTGTGAGGCGATCCATTAGCGTCATTTTAGACCACATGTCCCTTCGTTTAAATACCTTTAAAAAGAGTAGTGAACATCCAGCACCAATTAAAACACCCATTACGGCATACATTCCAGCAAAAAAGTTAGGTGCAGGTAGTGCTACAGCCAAAATCATACTCGCGATACCTAACGTAGCCAATGTGCCATCATTGACCAATTTTCCATCTACAACTATTAGTAATAATCCGACAAAGTAAATAATAAGCATCAACATAAGGGAGCTTGTTTCTAAATAAACAGTAAAATATACTGTCATAAATCCAATGCCTAAAATTGCAAATAATCCACGCATATTTACAACAATCTCACCAAGTAAAAATAACGTTCCTAATCCTGTAATAATAAAAGCAACCCAATCCGATGTAAAAATTTCCACTTTTTATCACACTCACTTTCCATATTTATACGAATGATATATCGCATATGTTTCATTTTTCCGAAAAGGAGTTCCTAGAATGTTCAAACGAATAGGAATATATATTGTTATTATACTATTCATTATGAGTATATATAAGGACTTACAAAGAGAAATACCGAACATGTCCAGTGAAGAAAACACAACTCCTAGTTCTATACCTGAAGAAAGAGCAGATTACACGATCTTAAAGGTAAAAGTATCAAGTGGGGATACAGTTTTATCTGTTATCGATCAGATTCATAATAAGTCGTTGGAAACGGTGGACATTGGTACCATTATGGCTGATTTCCATGAATTAAATCCAAATGCTGATCCGCATCATTTATCACCAAACACCTATTATTTCTTCCCACAATATCATACCACAGATCCACCATATACCAACGATTAGAAAAACTTGCATTCGCTCGACCTTACGAATGTGTTCGTTTTTCTTATACTTGGGACATTAAAATTTTAGCCACGTCGAATCCACTTCTTAGCTAAAAATTTTATGCTTTCCTAATCTAAAAAAAAGGCTGACAAGTAGCGTCAGCCTAAAAAAAGGATTAATTTTGTTTTAGACAAATGGAAGTACAAACATGGTAATTAAAATGGAAATAGCACCAGCTATAATCGCCGTATTTCCTAACGTCTCTGCACCTCGATTTCTGGAAATAAACCCTAAAATAATCCCTGCTCCACCTAATATAATAGGCATAAAGAAAAAGGAAACAAGTGATAGTACAAGGGCAAACCAGCCAACAGCACTATTTACTTGCGTATCCGTTTCTGTTTCGTTCTCTTCTCTTTCAAGTGTACCTTCATAGTCATCTGCAGTTAACTCTGCAGCAATTTCTTCATTTCGTGTACTATGAGGATCTATATCTTCAAGTTGATGATCTTCTAAATCCGTTGTAATAATATCTTTATTTTCTTCCTCACCGTGATTGGGTGCTTCCTCTACATTATGATGGTGATTTTTTTCGTCAGCCATAAAGCAAAACCTCTCTTTCCTTTTCGAGGTGCATTATTAGTTTATGGCTTGCTACACTATTTTACTTACGTTAGATGTTGGTAAATTTTTGGTTAAAATTAACAAAGATAATGGTCAAGTTTACTTTATTGATCCTGTTGCATATAGTGTAACAGTATATATGTAAAGGGGAATTGCACCATGTCACAGTTTGTGAAGGAAATGATTAACAAAAAGGCAAAGACGCTTTCCGTAAAGGAAATATTGGAATACAGCAAAAAATATGATTTCCATATAAATCAGCAAGAGGCAAAAGCAATTGCAACCTATTTAAAGCAACACAGCATAGATCCATTTGATCCTAATGAACGTGCTCAAATGCTTAAAGAACTAGCCCGTATCACTGATATTCAAACTGCAAAAAAAGCACAGAAGCTCTTTTTTGAGATTATCAAGTCATACGGGCTAGAGCATTTACTTAAATAAGTACTGGTGGGAATATTGCGCGAAAGCATGTTCCCACCTTTACTGATTTACAATGGTCTCCTTTAAACCTTGTATGAACGAACCATCTTTAATCATTTGAATCTCATACTTATATGGAGGTTTTTTATTTTTCTTATCTTCTCCAACATAAGGAGTTTCTAAAATCTTTGGCAAATCCTTTAACTGCGGATGATAAATTACACCATGCAATGCCTCAAAGCCGATGTAGCCAAAACCAATATTTTCGTGACGGTCTTTTTGAGCGCCTCTTTCATTTTTACTATCATTGACGTGAACCACTTTAAGTCGATCGATTCCAATGATTTTGTCAAACTCATTTAACACACCATCAAAATCTTCAACAATATTATAGCCAGCATCATGAACATGACATGTATCTAAACAAATAGATAACTTTTCATTATGTGTAACACCATCAATAATTTTTGCTAACTCATCAAAACTACGTCCAATTTCTGATCCTTTTCCAGCCATTGTTTCTAATGCAATTTGGACGTTACGGTCTTTTTCAAGGACTTCATTTAGACCTTCAATTATTTTTTTAATCCCCGCTTCCTGACCAGCCCCAACATGTGCCCCAGGGTGTAAGACAATTTGCTTAGCACCTAATGCAACAGTGCGATCCATTTCATTACGTAAAAAATTAACCCCTAGTTCAAATGTTTCGGTTTTTACAGTGTTCCCGATATTTATAATATACGGTGCATGCACAACAATATTATCAATTCCATTTTCATTCATATGTTCCATACCCGCATTAATATTTAACTCTTCAATTGGCTTTCTACGTGTATTTTGTGGTGCACCAGTATAAATCATAAATGTATTTGCGCCATATGAAGCTGCTTCTTCACTTGATCCGAGAAGCATCTTTTTCCCTTTCAATGACACATGTGATCCAATTTTTACCAATTATAACACCTCTCCCAAGGAAATAATTTCACCTTATTATAGCATTCATATTTATTTTTTGTATTTATTTTTCTTGATCATTTGCTTTTTAATGGTCTCCTGCTGTCTTTTCATTTTTTTCTTATATCCAGGTTTAACTTTCTTCTTTTTCTTTACTCTTTTCCATGCTTCTCGGTCTACATTTGTTGACACCTTTGTTCGCATCTTCCGTTCATTATAAGGTTTAGAAACAACCCATTCTCCTTTTTTGACATCATAAAATGTAAACGAAAGTCCTTTTTTCTCTAATTTTTCAATCAACGGAAGATCCGTATCTTGATACAGACTAACAGCAGTTCCTTCCATTCCTGCTCTTGCAGTACGCCCTACTCGATGAATGTAAAAATCTTCCTCTTTCGGCAATTGTGCATTTATCACATGACTTACACCTTTAATGTCGATTCCCCTAGCAGCTAAGTCTGTTGCAACAATGTATTGGTAACGTAGCTGTTGGATGTCTTTTAATGCTCTTTTTCGCTCCCTAGGGCTTAATCCGCCATGTATAATACCAACATCTAACCCTTTTTGTAGTAACTGGTCAGTCAATTGATTAGCTTGTTCTTTCCCATTTGTAAAAATAATGGCTAAATATGGATGAATGGCTTTGGTAATCTCCATAATGATATCAGCTATTTCACGGTGTCGCACTGGAATTAATCGGTGTTCCATAGTTTCTGGAGATAACTGGTCGTCTATTTTTACATGATATGGATTTTCTAAATATTTACGAAAGAAATGTTCTAATCGTTGTGGAATTGTTGCAGAAAAGACATGCAGTTGTATATCTGTTCGGCATCGAATCAATAGTTGGTCAATATCCTCTATAAAACCCATATCTAACATTAGATCAGCTTCGTCAACTACAAAAGATTTGGCAGTATAAATTGATAAGACATCTTCTTTAACCATATCTAAAATTCTACCAGGTGTACCAACGACAATATGTGGTGGTTGTTTCAATTTTTCTGTCATTTTTTGTTTATCTGTCCCACCAACTAATAACTTCGCCTTCCATTCATTACCTTTTCCGGCAAATTGAATTATTTTTTTTACTTCATCATAAATTTGCATAGCCAATTCACGAGTTGGAGCTGTAATGACAAATTGTACCTCTCTTCTGGAACTATTTAAGTTATCAAACAATGGTAGTAAATAAGCATGTGTTTTGCCAGATCCAGTATGGGACTGTCCAATAACACTTTCTCCTTTAAGAATAGCTGGAATAATTTGATTCTGTATGTCCGTAGGTTTATGGAATTCTAACTTTTTAATAACGTCCATTATATGTGATTGAAATGAAAACTGCTCGAATTGATTATTTGTCATGATGAAAATACTCCTTTTGGTAATTCTAACAATTTATCTATTGTTAATTTACATAAACTGAAATGGATCAGTATCAATTTCTGAAACTAAAACGTCTACCTCACCAAAGTGCTCATCTAAGTATTCCTTGACACCTTGTTTCATTACCTTTTCAATATGGTGACCAGGATCAACAACAGATATCCCTAAGTTCCAAGCATCTTGGGCAGAATGAAATGTCATATCACCAGTGATATAGACATCGGCGCCTTTTTGATATGCTTTGGAAAAATACTTCTCTCCACTACCACCTAAAACGGCAATCTTTTGAACCTGTTGATCTAAATCACCAGTTACTCGCAAATGATTTATATCTAATCTTTCTTTTATCTCTTCACAAAATGCTCGTAATGTTATGGTTTGGTTCAATGATCCAATTCGCCCAAGGCCATGACGCTTTCCTTTATTAGCTAATGGATATATATCATAAGCTGCTTCTTCGTAAGGGTGAGCCTTCACCATTTCTTTAATAACTGTGGATAACTTGTCTTCTGGTATGATTGTTTCTATTTTGATCTCATCTACTCGAGCTAATTCATTTTTTGCACCAATAAATGGATCAGTACCTTCTTGCGGCATAAAGGTACCTTGGCCCTCTGTTTGAAATGTACAGTGACTATAATTCCCAATAAATCCTGCTCCTGCTTTACCTAATGCATTTTGAACAGCATCTGCATGGCTAGTAGGGACAAACACAGAAATCTTAAACAAATTTTCAACATGCGTTTCGACTAGTACTTCAGTTGATTCAATTCCAAGTGTTCGAGCTAACATATCATTAACACCACCTGAAGCAATATCTAAATTCGTATGGGCAGCATAAACCGTAATGTCATGCTGTAATAACTTCCGAAGAATACGGCCCTGTGGTGTATGTACATTCATTTGTTTAAGAGGTTTAAAGAGTAATGGGTGATGTGCAATAATTACATCCACCTTAGCCTGGATTGCTTCATCGACTATCTTCTCTGTTACATCTAATGTAATCATTACTTTGTTAACATGTTTGTTGTAAGATCCAACCTGTAACCCAACATTATCCCAATCATAGGCAAAATGTTTCGGAGCCCATTTTTCGATTAATTGAAATATATCGCCACTACGTACTTCTTTTGACATTTGACAATACCTCCTCTATCCATTTCCTTTCTTTTTCAAATTCGCTTGTTTTATTTTTGTCGGGGTACTTTGCATTTTTCAATTGCCGGAGAATATAGTCATATTTTTGTTTTTCCTGATGCCATTTATCATAAAACGGAGTTGACCTTTCTTTTAATAGGATAGGACCAAAAAGTAGTTCTTTCTCCGATAACGTTGGAAGATATGAATCTGCCTTACGATCCGCTACAATTATTTCGTAAATATGCCCATTTTCCTCTAGAATGGCTTCATCTGTAATCTGAAATTGGAGCCTTCCAAAGCACTTCCTTAATGTTCGAGCATCAATATTTGGTTGTGCAATAATTCGATTTACAGATTGTAATTGCTGCTGTCCTTTCTCTAGTATAGTGTTAATCAGACTTCCACCCATTCCTGCAATCACAATTTGCTCAATACCATCTTTTTTTTGAATTACTTCTAGACCATTTCCAAGGCGTACATCAACTTTGTGTGTTAATTGAAGTGATTCGACCGTTTCTTTAGCACTTTGGAGTGGACCCACCTTTACTTCTCCAGCAATTGCTCTTGCTGTATCGTCACTTAAACATACATAGCAGGGTAAGTAGGCATGATCTGATCCGATATCCGCAAAAATAGCACCCTTAGGTAAAAAAGATGCCACCTTTTTTAACCGATTAGATAGCTTTATCTCCATTATTTGCAATCTCCTTTATTTGTCAGCAACATCTTATCGCGATAAAAGAAAAGCTTTCTGCATGATATCAGAAAGCTTACTCCATTCGTATACGTTTATTATTTCATTTCGGAAAGCCAATCTGCAAGTACTTCTGCCTCTTCATTTGTAGCCATACCTGCTGGCATTCCTCCATCAGTACCATTAATAATAATATCTTGAATTTCATCTTTTGATCGATTGCTTCCAACTTCTGTCAAAGCTGGTCCTCCACCACCCGATAGGTCACCACCATGACAGCTAGCACAATTGCTTTCGTAAATTGCTTCTGGATCATCAGCAGTTTCTCCTTCTTGTGCATCATCCTGTTGCTCTGCTCCGCCTTCTTCTTCATTTTGAAGGGTATCACGCTGATCCAACCCTATGAATGAAACACCAATAACTAGAAGAATTCCTATTAACGCAATAATTGCATATGGTATGACTGGATTTCTCTTCATTATGTTTCCTCCTTATGTAATCCCCATATTCTATTTTGTTGAAAAGCTATATCTATTTTACTCGAAATTACAATTAGTTTAAAGCAATAAGATGTGAATATTATTCAACAATACGAAACTGTAGTGGCATAAGGCTCATCGTCTTTATAAATGAGGAAGATGATAAAAATCTTCAAAACCAATTTGCAAAACAAGCAGAATTTGCGTAAAATAGATAGCAAGAAATGAAAACGCCAACAAAAAACGTATGACGATTTGGGAGTCGTTGAAAAGGGTAATATGACAGCGTTACCTTCTCAACTAATCCCGACAATCATCTATTGTGCTAATGACAAATAAAACAAACGTTAATCATAAACGGATTTTTAGATCATCCATTCCTATTCAAGGAAATCCTTTAATCGTTTACTACGACTTGGGTGTCTTAACTTTCGTAAAGCTTTTGCTTCGATCTGACGGATACGTTCACGCGTTACGCCAAACACTTTACCAACTTCTTCTAGTGTACGTGTGCGGCCGTCATCAAGGCCAAAACGAAGACGGAGAACATTTTCTTCTCGATCTGTCAGTGTATCCAACACATCTTCTAACTGTTCTTTAAGTAATTCATATGCAGCATGATCTGATGGAGACACAGCCTCTTGGTCTTCAATAAAATCTCCTAAATGGGAGTCATCTTCTTCTCCGATTGGTGTTTCAAGAGAAACTGGTTCTTGTGCAATTTTTAGGATGTCTCGAACCTTATCTGGTGATAAATCCATTTCTTTACCAATTTCTTCTGGTGTTGGTTCACGTCCAAACTCTTGTAGTAATTGACGTTGAACTCGAATCAACTTGTTTATTGTTTCCACCATATGAACTGGAATCCGAATTGTTCTAGCTTGATCTGCAATTGCCCTAGTTATTGCTTGGCGAATCCACCAAGTCGCATACGTACTAAATTTATATCCTTTTCGATAATCAAACTTCTCAACAGCTTTAATAAGCCCCATATTTCCTTCTTGGATTAAATCCAAAAAGAGCATCCCACGACCTACATAGCGTTTCGCAATACTAACTACTAAACGTAAGTTCGCTTCAGCCAAACGCCTTTTTGCCTCTTCCTCATCATTTTCAATTCGTTTAGCTAACTCTATTTCCTCTGCAGCAGACAATAAATCAACTCGTCCTATTTCCTTCAAATACATACGGACTGGATCATTTATTTTAATACCTAATGGTACGCTTAAGTCATTTAAATCAAACTCTTCTTCTTTTGCAATTTGTTGCATACTTGGATCTTCTTCTGATTCACCTATTACTTCTACACCTTGTTCGTTTAGGTACTCATAATACTCATCCATTTGATCGGATTCTATTTCAAAGCTAGATAACCGGTCTGCAATTTCTTCATATGCTAAAACACCTCGTTTTTTGCCAATTTCAAGTAATTGATCTTTTACTTGTTCGAGTGTTAGCTCATTTGCATTTTCCTTCGTTTGTGAAGGTTTCTTTTCAGCCATGAGTCCCCCTCCTTCCAGACTACATTTTCTCTCAATTTGATTTACTTAATTGTTTATGGATATCAATAATTTTCATGGCAATTTGTGCCGCTCTTATTGGATCATTCTGCTGCTCAGCTATTCTCTGCTCTTCTTTTAATGATTCCAAATGGACCATATCACTATTTTGTGTTTTGATTAGTCGAATGTAATCATTAAGTTCCTTATCATTAATATCTTCTTGTAGAGAAGTCATTGCAATCTCTGCCACTACTTGTTTGATGTGTGTATCTGTTAACCATTCAATAAACAAACTGACATCTGGCGGATTGCCTTCTTCATAAAACGCATATAAATGCGTGACAATAATTTTATGTTCATCAATATTAAATGATGCCCCAATTTCTTCTTGTACTTTATCTACAATCGATGAATCCTGTAACAAATAGGCAATTAACATTCTTTCTGCATTATGAAATGCTGGCAATAATTTCTTGGAAGCGTATGTTGCTGTTTTTTTATTAGTATTTCGTTCCCTGTTACGCTTATCCTTTTTAGTACCTAACTTTTGACGATACGCTTCTAATTCTTCCTTTAATGTTTCCATTGATACATGATATTCATCATGCAATACTTTCATATAATATTCTCGTTCAATGGGACTTTCAATCGTTGCAAGCTGTTGTAGAATCTTTTCTATATAGTTAATGCGATCTCCTTCGAGACTAAGGTTATAGTCTCTTTTAAAATATCGCATGTAAAAACTCATAAATGTATGACTTGCTTTTATCACTTCATGTTGAAAGGCATCTGGACCATAGGTATTAATATAACTATCTGGATCCATTCCATCTTTTAAATTTGCAACTTTCACCTGACATCCAACTTGTCTCAGTAGGACAGCCGCTTTATATGTTGCCTCTATTCCAGGCTTGTCAGCATCGTAACAAATTATAACAGTATCAACATAACGTTTTAGCAGCTTTGCCTGCATTTCCGTAAGTGAAGTACCTAGTGTCGCAACACCATTTTTCACACCTGCTTGATAGGCTGAAATCGTATCCATATATCCTTCAAATAAAACGACTTCATTCAATTTACGGATATGTTTTTTTGCTAAATCAAAGTTATAGAGCATTTTTCCTTTTTGAAATAAATCACTCTCAGAACTATTTAAGTATTTTGGTTCCTGGTCATGTATTGTACGGCCGCCGAATCCTACCGTTTTTCCTAAATGGTTGCGTATCGGAAAAACTACCCGACCACGAAACCGATCTGTTACATGCCCATCATCATGTAATGAAAGAAAACCAGCTTTTACTAAGGTTTGCGCTTGGTATCCTTTTTTCTTTAAGAATTCAGTTGTAAAGTCATTTACATTTGGCGCATATCCTAACTGGAATTTATCAATGATATCATCTGTGATACCTCTTTCATTAAAATATTGATACCCTTCCTTCCCATCTTTTGTATATCGTAATAGATGGTGATATAGCTTTGTTAACCATTCATATGCCGATAATATGTCTTGGTTTTCCTCTGAAAGGGAATTTTCTGTATTTAAGGCTGTCTCAGGTAACTCAATTCCATTACGTTCGGCCAGATATCGTATTGCTTCCTGGAAAGAAAAATCTTCTATTTCCATTAGAAATGTAACTACATTTCCGCCTTTGCCACACCCAAAGCAACGAAAAATTTGCTTCTCCTGAGTCACAGAGAAAGACGGTGTTTTTTCCCCATGAAACGGACACAGACCAAAGTAATTCCGCCCCTGCTTTTTAAGTTGTACATATTCCCCGATCACATCAACAATATCAGTTGATTGTCGGATTTCGGATATGACATCTTCTGGTATTTGATTTGACACAAGAACCACCATACTTCACTCTTAATATTCGTGACGAACGAAATAAAATCCTTCGTCATTCGACAAATTTTTTTATTATGCGAAAAAAATTTCCTTCTAACATATTGCTGAGACTTAGAAGGATTATCATCTTGAATTTACAGGTTATCCACAAATGGCAAATCACTACCCATTGTACCCAGGATATCTACCCGTAAACCTCCTTTATGGAATGTGAGTTTATAAATAGAAGTTCTAGTGTAAACTATCCTAATGGTACATTATTTCTACACGTTGTCGGCAGATTCCTTCTTATTTCTCAATGTTTTATTTTTCTGAATATCTGACTTACTCACCGAAAAAGGACCTATATCGAATTATTATTCTATTTTTACACAAATATTAATTATAATACAATATTTTATAAATTGCTATAGATTTTTTTAATTTTTTAAGGTTTTTTTGATGATTTAGGCATAAGAAAACATTCTGCCTCTGTTTCTGCAGAATGTTTTCCTCCATGTCTAGATACGTATGAGCATTTCTTTCTTTTATACTTAATGCTTATTGATTAGTTGTAAAATAATATTTGCAGTCTCTTCAACTGCTTTATGCGAAACATCTACAACTTGACAGCCAATCTTCTCCACCACTTGATCAAAATAATCTAACTCTTGGTGGATTCTAGACAAATTCGCATAGGTTGCTTGGTCTCCAAGTCCTAATGCTTTTAATCTCTCTTTTCTTATATTATTCAGTTTCTGTGCGTTTATTTTTAGCCCTATACATTTTGCTGGGTCAACTTCGTATAACTCTTCTGGTGGATCGACTTCTGGGACAATTGGAACATTTGCAACCTTTAATCGCTTGTGTGCTAAGTATTGTGATAGTGGCGTTTTAGACGTTCTTGACACACCGATTAGTATAATATCGGCTCTTGCTATTCCTCTTGGGTCACGGCCATCATCGTATTTTACTGCAAATTCAATTGCTTCTACCCGCTTGAAATAGTCTTCATCTAATTTATGTACTAAACCAGGTTCTAACCTTGGATCTTTTTCAAACACCCGTTCCATTGCATCCATCATTGGACCCATAATATCGATTGCTTCAATGTTTAATTTACCTGCTTGTTCATTGGTATGCTGTCTTAAAGTGGGATCGACTAATGTGAATCCAACAATTGCTTGGTTTTCTTTTGCTATTTGTAGCGTATCATCAATTGTTTGTTTATCTTCCACATAGGGGATACGTTGAATTTTATAATCACTATGATTAAACTGACTTAACCCTGCTTTAATAACTAGTTCAGCCGTCTCACCAACAGAATCAGATATAACATAAACAAGTGGTTTTTGAACCATGTTTAAGCTCCTCTCTTATCCTATATACGATCTTCTGTAACTAATTCAACAAAAACTTTTGTAATCGTTGTTTTTGTAATGCGTCCAATTACTTCTAAACCATTGGCTGTATCCTTAATTACTGGAATTCCATCAATTTGTTTAACAATTAATTGTTTGGCAACATCAATCAATAAATCATCTTTTCGACAAACTGTAATATTTGGCATTCTAGTCATAATGATATGGACGGGGACAGCATTTAGATCTTGGGAACCAATACTGGCTCTTAATAAATCTTTTCGAGACAATACACCTGTTAGACAAGCATGCTGATCGACAACAAATAACGTACCAACATCCTCCAAAAACATTGTCGAAATCGCATCATATACAGAAGTATCTTCTTTTACAACAACCGGTACAGATTGAAATTCATGGATTTGATATTGTTTTATCTTTTCCGTTAATAGTTCGGTTCCTGTTTTACCTGTGAAAAAATACCCCACACGCGGCCGTGCATCTAAAAAGCCTGCCATTGTTAAGATAGCTAAATCCGGCCGTAATGTTGCACGTGTTAAGTCAAGCTTTTCTGCTATATTCTCTCCTGTTATCGGGCCATGTTCTTTAACAATGCTCAATATTTTTTCTTGTCTATTTGATAATTCCACTTTTCCACCACCTACGAAAACAATGTGCCCTACTATTTATAAATATTATATACTAAATAGAGTGAAAAGGGAAATTTTGTTATACAGTTAACTCCTTCACGGTCATTAAAGTTGCTGTTGTTTCCATTCAATGGCAGCTAAATCTGCAAAGTCATAAATTAATTGTGCGATCAATGTAACGAGTGATTGTCGATTATTTCTTATCGTTTCGTCCTTTGCCATAACCATGTTATTTTCAAAAAACTCATGGATAGGCTGTGCTAATTTATCTAGCTGATTTAAAGCATCTAATGCATCCTGATTTTCTTTTGCCTTTTGATATGCCTCTTTAGCAATATCATACATCCTATATAATTCTTTTTCTGAACTTGTTTCAAAAATGGACTCGTCTACCTTAGTAGGATTATCCGCTTTTGATAGTTTCAAGATCCTCACGAATGATTCCTGGTAAAACTTATATTGTTCATCATGGCGTTTTTTTGATAACAAGCGCGCCTTTTCGATGGTATAACTAATAACTCCGATTTCTTGATGTAATACCGCATCAATCACATCTTGTTCCACTGCTAGTTCTTTTAGCATATATGTCATACGAAGTCGAAAGAATCCATTTATATCTTCTTTAACTTGATCAAACGAATTCTGTTTAATATCCAATGTTTGATAGAGGTCATACGCTATGTCTAGTAAGGACTCAAGGGATATTTGCCACCCTTTTTCATGCATAATTTTAAGAATACCAATTGCTTGTCTCCTCAAACCATGTGGATCTTGTGAACCAGTTGGTAGTAACCCAACGGAAATACAACCGACAATGGTATCTAATTTATCTGCAATACTAACAAAAGCACCTTCTACTGATGTTGGTACACTATCACTCGCTTGCACTGGTAAATAGTGCTCACGAACAGCTTTAGCAACACGTTCATTCTCCCCAAATTTTAGTGCATATGTTTCTCCAATGATTCCTTGTAACTCCGTAAATTCATTGACCATGTTTGTTGTTAAATCAAACTTACAGATTTCTGCAGCACGCGTAGCAACCTTTTCTGTGTTCGTATCCGCCTTTAATAAACGAGCGAAATGTTCTGTTAAATGTACCACACGTTTTACCTTATTGCTAATGGTTCCAAGCTTATCTTGGAAAACGACCTTCTCTAGTTTTTGTAAATAATGATCTATAGAGTGTTTTTGATCTTCTTCAAAGAAAAATTGTGCATCAGATAGCCGTGCGTGTAACACTTTTTCATTCCCTTTAATAACAGTGTCAATTGCTGTATCATCCCCATTACGAACACCAACAAAATGTGCTAGTAATTCTCCTTCATGACTACGAACAGGGAAATACCGTTGATGTTCCTTCATTGATGTGATTAAGACATCAGATGGTAATGTTAAGAAGGAAGATTGGAAAGAGCCAATAAAAACAGTAGGGTATTCCACTAAGTTGCGTACTTCATTTAGTAATCCCGGATCAACGGGAATGTGTATATCTTTCTCTTTTTCCATGTCATGTAGCTGTTCTTCAATATATTTTTCTCGTTCATTTGGGTCAACAATGACGTAGTTTTGCCGTAACATATCAACATATTGTTCTGGATTTGTTATCGTTATCGATTCTCCTAGAAAACGATGACCATAGGTAACATTACTAGACTTTACGTTTGTTACCTCAAGTGGAATTATTTCATCCTCATATAACGCAACCATCCATCGAATTGGACGTGCATAACGTAATGTTTCTTTGGCCCATCGCATATTCTTTGGAAATGTTAAATTTTTAATGACGTTATCAAAGGCTGGCAGCAACTCGGAGGTTTCTTTTCCAACAATTTTCTTTTTCACAAAAATATAAGGTGTTCCTTTTATTTCTTTTGTGTAAATATCTTCTGTTGATTTTCCTTGCCCTTTTGTAAACCCAATTGCTGCCTTTGTCCAATTACCTTCATCATCTTTAGCAATTTTAACGGCTGGACCCTTTATTTCTTCTTCTATGGTTTGTTGTTTTTCTGCGACAGCTTGTATCATTACAGCTAATCTCCTAGGTGTTGAAAAAGATATAACAGAATCATAATCAACACGCAATTCATCTAGCCATGTCTTTGTTTTTTCTTCTAATTGTTTTTGTGCATCATCAACAAAACGTGCTGGTAGTTCTTCTAATCCTATTTCAAATAGTATATTTTTTGTCATCTCTAATCCTCCTCTTTTAGCATTGGAAATCCTAGTCTTTCACGTTCGGCTACATAGGTTTTTGCGATACTCCGAGCTAAATTACGTATTCTTCCAATATATCCAGTTCTTTCTGTAACCGAAATAACTCCCTTTGCGTCCAATAAATTAAAGGTATGAGAACATTTTAAAACATAATCGTAGGCTGGGAAGACTAATCCCTTTTCCATTGTTTCTTTAGCCTCTTTTTCATACATCGCAAATTGTTGAAATAACATTTCTGTATTAGATTCTTCAAATGTATACGTTGAATGTTCATACTCTGGTTGGAAAAAGATATCATGAACGGTTACGCCATCCGTCCACTCTAACTCAAACACATTATCTTTATCTTGTATATAGGATGCTAAGCGTTCTATACCATATGTCAACTCTACTGTAACAGGATTCGCTTCTAACCCACCAATTTGTTGAAAGTAAGTAAATTGGGTTATTTCCATCCCATCTAACCATACTTCCCAACCTAAACCGGCAGCGCCTAGTGTCGGGTTTTCCCAGTTATCCTCAACAAAACGGATATCATGCTTTAGTGGATCAATCCCTAATGCTTTTAAAGAATCTAAATATAGTTCTTGTATATTATTTGGAGAAGGCTTCATGATAACTTGGAACTGATGATGTTGGTATAGCCGATTAGGATTTTGTCCATATCTACCATCAGCTGGCCTTCTGGATGGCTCTACATATGCTACATTCCATGGTTCAGGACCTAAACTTCGAAGTAATGTCATAGGAGACATTGTTCCTGCACCCTTTTCGACATCATACGCCTGCATTAAAATACAGTTTTGCTTCGACCAGTATGTTTGTAAGGTTAAAATCATTTCTTGAATATTCATCTTATGATACCTCCTGTTTATATTGAATTGCTGCTGTTTTTATCATATGACTGTTTTTAAGTCGATTGTTGCTTTCCACATCTTATTTAAAGTGGGTAAGTTTTAGCTTACAGATGATAGATGTCGCACTTGTCTCCATGGTGAAAGCGGAGTATTCTGCTGGAACGTATCAAAGCACTCAACTAATCATTGAATGAGAAAAACAACAATCCGGAGTGGAAATCATACCTACACTATGTTCCGTTGCAGTTTATATCAACTCCGATGGTGAGAAAACAACATAGTCCGCTGAAATAGTCTATTATATAAAACATTAAAACCCGTCCCTATGCCTAGTATCCTTTCTAGGCATAGGGACGGGTTTGTTTTTCCCGCGGTTCCACCCTATTTGCTTGTATACACAAGCCTCTTTATTATTAATGCTCCAGAGTGCCATTCCTTACTGATTATTATCCAGCTTTCACCCTCCTGGACTCGCTATGAATAACTTCTAGTAAGTACTACTCTCCTTCACCGCAACATTAATTATCCAAAATATGTACAAATCATACGTCAATCATCTAGCTCATGTCAATTGAAACACATTTTACATAAGCTTGTCCAATTGTTGCAGGAACTTCCTTGACTTTATATAATAACCTCCATATTGATCATAATAAGCATCTAATAAAGTACGTAATTTTGTTCGGTTCTCTTCTTTTACTGATATATTCCCAACTTGTTCTAACCCTACATTTAGAAATAGCTGTAAAAGTTTTGGGATAACTGGTGATACATCTCTTGATTGTGGGTCTAGATACTGACACCTCTCACATAATAGTCCGCCTTCTGCAATAGAAAACGTATAGGAGGAAGCTTTTTTGCCACAATTCACACAATGATCTACTGTTGGGGCAAACCCTCCTTTTTGATACATCTTTAGCTCATACATCATCATCGGTACTTCACTTTCCTCATTGTCCGCAATCCAAGTTAATGTTTGAAACAATTGATCATAAAGATATCCATCTGGTTCTCGACTTTCCAATAGTTTATCCGTTAATTCAATGATGTAAGCGGCATAAGCAGTTTTTATAATATCTTCCCTAATGGCACGTAATGACTGAATAACCTCTCCTTGTTGCATCGTGCTTAAACCTGATTGGACATATACGAGAAATTCTCCATATATGAATGGCTGCGTAACAGCAGCCATTCGGCTTTTTGGCTTTTTTGCTCCCCTTGCTATACCTGAAATCTTACCAAGCTTTTTCGTAAATAATGTAACAATTTTGTGTGTTTCCCCATAATTCTGTGTTTTGATAATAATGCCTTCTAATTTCTCTAACACACAGTTTCACCTATCCCTATTTATACAATTTTAATTGGTTACATTTTGGTATCAACTGTTGAGCCATCTTCATGTTGTTCTAGCTCTTCTTTACTACTATTTATTCCATCCTTTTCTAATTCTTTTAACAATAAATAGGTTTCAATGTTTCCTGTTTGACTAAATACTTTCCACGTAAAGTCGATCACAAGAAACCCCACCTTTCTATGTCTGATTTTGAGAATGTAACGTATTCATAGGTTGACACACATCCGATAAATCCATTAGTTAAAAAATTTTCCATATCTAATACTCATCATTTCGATACCCATACTCCCGTAGTTGTGTTTCTTTATTACGCCAATCCTTTTGTACCTTCACCCATAGCTCTAAATAGACCTTTGAACCAAGAAGTGCCTCAATATCTTTTCTGGCACTTTTTCCAATATTTTTTAGCATCGAACCTTGTTTTCCAATTAAAATCCCTTTTTGTGTTTTCCGTTCTGTAATAATCGTTGCTTGAATAAAAATAGCATTTTTTTCCCTTTCTTCCATATTTTCTAACACAACTGCAATCGAGTGTGGAATTTCTTCTCTTGTTAGCTGCAATACTTTTTCTCGAATTAATTCTGTAATAATAAACCGCTCAGGATGATCTGTTACTTGATCACTAGGATAATATTGTGGACCCTCTGGCAGATGTTCACGAATGACATCTAATAAATGACTAACATTATTGCCTTCTAGTGCGGATATTGGAACAATTTCTTTAAAATCATGCTTATCTTTGTATTGGTCAATTAAGGGAAGGAGATCATCAGGATGAACTAAATCAATTTTATTAATAATTAAGTATACTGGTCGCTTCACCTGTTTTAAGCGATCTAATATAAATTGATCCCCTTTACCATACCCTTCTTTCGCATTAATCATAAACAAAATCGCATCTACTTCGTTTAATGTGTTCTCTGCAACCTTCACCATAAAGTCACCTAATTGGTGTTTTGGTTTATGGATCCCTGGTGTATCAATAAACACCATTTGTGCATGATCTTCCGTTAATACACCTTGAATTTTATTACGTGTTGTTTGCGCCTTATCACTCATGATAGCAATTTTTTGACCAATTACGTGATTTAAAAATGTGGATTTACCAACATTTGGTCGTCCAATAATGGCAATAAAGCCTGATTTAAAATTTGTCTCCATTGTTGAATCCTCCGAAGCAGTTATTTTTATTCTATGATACTACAAAAAATTTGTTGTTTCATATAATCGACAAAAGCTGTAAAAAGTTCTTGTTTTTTTACATTTCTTGACGTAGATTGTGAAATAGTCCTCACCTAGCTATCAATACTTTCTGTAGCTGTCTTTTAGAAAGCCCTTTTTATATTCTTTGTTGTTTTAACGTCGCATCTTATCAACTATGCATTAATATTTATACTTGAAAAAGCAACAGTATTTTAGAAAACAGCCTACCTTACAAAAGAAACCCATCTGTCATATGGGTTTAAAGGAATAGGTGAAGTAGTTTGGGGCCAAAAAGAAAAATCCCAATAAAAATTGCTGTAATTGCTGCTAGTAAAACACTAGCAGCAGAAATATCTTTTATAAATTTTGCGATTGGATGTATCTCTGGTTTAAGATAATCAATTAATTTTTCAATTGCGGTATTGACAATCTCTACAATCAGTACAAGACCTATTGCAAATACAAGTAATGCCCACTCAAGTCTGGTTATCCCCGTATAGAATCCAGTTATGACTGCTAGAGTGGCCATTATTAAGTGAACTTGAAAATTACGTTCCGTTTTGGACATGGTTATAAGTCCTTCGATGGCATAGGAAAAACCAAAGCCTTTTTTTGTTTTTTTATCTTTATCGTTCAATGCCAAATTCACCTAAAATCGTTTCTTGTTTTTGAAACATTTGTTTTTCTTCATCCTCTGTCATATGGTCATAACCGAGTAAATGTAGAAAACCATGTACCGCTAAAAAAGCTAATTCCCTCTTAAAGCTATGACCATAATCGGTTGCCTGTTCCTTTGCTTTTTCAACAGAAATAATAATATCCCCTAAAGCTACTGGTATTTCCGCACCTTTAATGGTTACTTCTTCCTCAACCTGTTCCTCCAATGCAAATGAAATGACATCTGTTGGTTTATCCTTCCCGCGATAATCCCGGTTAATTGTTTGGATTTCATTATTGGTTACAAGTGTAACAGACAGCTCTGCATTAGATGAAACATCCTCTTTTTCAGCTGTAAAGTGTAATACACGTTTTAGTAAATCAACGTAATCAGACTCTATCGTGTTTGTTTGATCATGAAAATCGACATTCATTAGTTTGCCTCCTTGGCAGGATACTGAATTCGTGAATGGAATATACCCTTTAATGTTTCACAGACAGCTACTTGTATGTTTTTTATCTCCATTAATGTTAATGGACTTTCATCCAATTGGCCATCCATTAACCGATCATTCACAATAGATGAAACAATTTCCTCTATTTTCTCTTCTGTTGGCTCTTGTAATGATCTTACTGCAGCCTCAATTGAATCGCAAATACATACAATAGCTGCTTCTTTTGTTTGAGGCTTTGGTCCTGGATAGCGATAATCTGATTCTTTCACGTTTGGATTAGTTTCTTTCTCTTTATAATAAAAATACTTTAACAATGTTTTTCCATGGTGCTCCTCTGCTATATCAATAATTTCCTGTGGTAATTTGTATTTTCGTAACATGTCAGCTCCATCATAAGGATGGGCAATAATAATTTCAGCACTTTGACTTGGTGCCATTACATCATGTGGGTTTTTTATTGCCATTTGATTTTCAATAAAATATTGTGGTCTTACCGTCTTCCCAATATCATGATAATAAGCTCCTACTCTTGCTAATAACCCATTTGCCCCAATTGCCTCACAGGCTGTTTCACTTAAATTCGCTACCATTACAGAGTGATGATAAGTTCCAGGTGCTTCCGTTAATATTTTTCGCAATAAAGGTTGGTTAGGGTTAGATAATGAAAGTAATTTAATATCAGATAGAATTCCTAAACCTGTTTCAAAAAAAGGCAATAATCCAATTGTTAATACGGCCGAAAGAAAAGCCGCAGCAAGAGCAAAGCCAGAGTGAATTAAGGCATCAATCCACGTATATTTCTCAAAAGATAAGAATATAAATAGTAGTACGGTTAATATATTAGCAATTGACATGCCTATCCCAGATCGGACAATTGATAATCTATCTCTCACATTTCTAAGGAAAATAATTCCTGCAATTTGTGAGAAGAAGAAATAAATCCCTGCTTCTATATTAAAAGCTTCTGGTATAGCTTCATTAAAAATAATGCTTCCTAAAATAGCATATAGACTAGCTAATACAATGGCTAGACGCTCATGGATTAATTGTTTTAAAAGTAATGCACCTGTTGCTGCTGGTACAACGAAAAAGAGTTGATTAACTTGTGTTGTGTATAGGCTAACAATTTTCATCAATGAGATGACGACAAAACTGATTAATAAAATAGCTATTACTTTCCGTTTATCTAGTTGTTTTTTCTTAGCCAATCGCATAATCTCATACCCGATAACACTAGTGGTCAATCCAATCAATAACAGTAAGCCAATAATCGGAAACACATTTCGCTCGGTATTGAGTAAGCCTACTAACTCTAACTTTTCATATACTTCATTCGTAATAGTTTGACCTTCTCGAATAATTACCTCTCCAGCACGTATGAGGACTGGATCTACATTACTTGCTGCTTCTTTACGAGCATCCATTGTTTTTTCCACATCAAAAAAGGAGTTTTCGACAATTGCAAATTCACTTAATTCCGTTAAAGATTCTTTTATGTTTGGATCTAGAGTTGAATATTTAATTTGCTGTTGTACATTATTTCGCGCACTTTCGATATTTTCCGTTCGAACTCCATTTTCAAAGACAGTCGTTAATGACGATAGTAATAATTCTTTTCCTTCTTCTCGCTCACTTTCTGTTGAGCCCAATAGTTGATAAAATACACCATCATTAACGTTATCTGTTATTTCTTCTGACAACATCTCCTTCAATAATTCTACTTTATCTTGATTAGAGAGGCTTTCTATATCCTCTTTTTGTAGGTTATCTTCATTTATTATATCTTCATTTTCCATTGTATTGATGGCATCGAATACTTCACTAACATATTCAATTTGTTCTGTCGTAATCTCCTCAGATATAGTAAATCGATCCTCTACAGCTTGAACCGTTTCCCTTGTTTTTCGCTCTGTTTCCTGTTCATTTTCAATGGTAATTGGGGAATAAATCGTTTCCTTTGCACTAGTAAAGCGTTCAATCTCATAGGTTTCTGTTGATACATTGTTCATGGTGACTAGAAAGAAAAAAATACCTAGAACAATAACTGGTATCCATATAAAAAATTTACTAAATTCACGGTCTCTGATCCAATTTCTAACGTTTCTTATGTATTTTTTCATTCGTTTCCCCCCAAAGAAAAGGCATATATATAGAAATAAGACCCATCATCTTAGGGTCTTACATAGGCATCGTTAATCATTTGTTTGTTCATAGGCATCAATTATTCGTTGAACTAGTGGATGGCGAACCACATCAGTTTGCGTCAAATAAATAAACGAGATTCCTTTTACAGATGCTAATCGTTTACTTGCAACGTGTAACCCTGACGTTACACCTTTTGGTAAATCGACCTGTGTGATATCACCAGTAATAACCATTTTGGAACCAAATCCTAAACGTGTTAAAAACATCTTCATTTGTTCCGGTGTTGTATTTTGTGCTTCATCTAAAATGACAAAGGCATCATCAAGGGTTCTTCCACGCATGTATGCTAAAGGCGCAATTTCTATGGTGTCCCGCTCCGTTAAACGAATGGTGTGTTCTGCACCTAATACATCATGTAATGCATCATATAAAGGTCTTAAATAAGGATCGACTTTCTCTTTTAAGTCACCTGGTAAAAAGCCTAAACTCTCACCAGCTTCAACAGCTGGTCGGGTTAAAATAATCCGTTTTACTTCTCCATTTTTTAATGCATGTACAGCCATGACCACTGCCAAATACGTTTTTCCTGTTCCAGCGGGTCCAATCCCAAAAACGAGATCATTTTCCTTAATAGCTGTAATATAATTTTTTTGTCCTAATGTTTTGACACGAATCGATTTGCCTTTTACATTCTTCGTAATTTCATCCTCAAATAAGGTTTCAAACTGGTTGATTTTCCCATCCTTTGCTAAATCAACTGCATATACAACATCACGTTCAGAAATGGTTAATCCTTTGCGGACGACAGAAAGCAAGGTTAGCAAGATGTCTTGAACAAGTACAATATCTTCTTCTGAACCAGATACACGAACCTGTTCTCCTCTGGTGACAATCGAGACCTGTAATTGTTCTTCAAGCTGTTTTAAGTGTTTATCATTTGTTCCAAATAAAGTCAGTGCTTCATTTGGATTTGTTAATTGCAAATCAATGACACTTAGGTTTTCTGACATAATCAATCTCCTTGATTTATAGGCTCTTCTTTTACAATATCTTCTTCTACAGTAATATACAACGTTAATTTAACTTTACCATTCTCCGTAGTTTCATGCAAAACTTTTTCAGAAATTATTTCTGCTTTTGGACCTAAGTGAAGTTGCAATTCTTGTTTAGCCTGTTTAATCCCATAATCGATTGCCTCTTCTTTCGTTCTTTCCACTTCATGGTATTCCTTTTCGCTTAATGTAGTGGTAACAAATTTAATAGGCAATTCCCATGTAAGAAAATGGATTGGTTGTTCATATTTTTCGCGATGTATTTGATCATATTCAGGTGACTTAAATCCCCAAATCGGAAATTCGATGTTCCCAATCCTTATGGCATATTTTTTTTCTTTATTTCCAGTTAACGTCTCATTATTCGTACTTAATGGAACTTCTACATTTGTCTCATACCATGTTTTAGCAGTGATGTCGCCTTCTGCAGCAATCAACTCCACTTCTTCCTCATCTTTTTCATCATCATTTTCTTCTTCCCCTTCAGATGCTTGTCCAGATGGTATTTCGCCAGATACTAATACGTCACCTGGTTCTACATAATCATTAACTTGTACTTTAGGAACACCTTTTGACACATACATTTCTTGAATAACACCTTTTTTTGTTGCAACCAGGTTACGCGGACCATCCACCTCTTCTTCTTCTACTACTACTTTTTCGACACCTTCTAACATATAAGTTGTCCCTTTTTTATGAACACCAACCCATAAAAGTTCAGGTACATCGTTTAACAACCTCTGTTGAATAACACTTGGTGAGTCAATTGTGAAAGACCATGAGCCACGATGCACACCATATTGTTCTAATTGATTAGTTATTTTCTCTTCTAAATCGTTTGGAACGCCAGTAATCTTTACTTCCCAAACAATATTAGATAAAAAAACAATTAATAATAGGCTTAAACACAATCCAAGTAAAAGTGGTTTTTTTTGAAAAAACTGATTAATGAGAAATGGATACCCTTTTCGACCTATAAAACGCAACTTATAGTCGTTTGTTTCTCGTTTAATCTGCTTTAAGTATTTCACATCCCCTAATGCAACATTTCCTGAACAAGTGTTATTTGTTTCTTTTTTTATATCCCAAACTGCAATTCCTCTATTCGTACACGCTTGGAAAAACCGCTCTGGTCGTTCCCCTTTTACTAATACTTTTACATATCCTCTCAAATAAGACCCTTGTATACGTTTCATTTTCCCCTCCTACTCTTGAATATCCGGCAAGAATTTTATATCTGAAATATGACCTTCTAATAAAATTTCTTCAGGTAACATCATCTTTAAAACGAAGGAAGACCCTTTGATTTGAATGTAGCCTTTATTTGCTTTTAGCGTTAATTCATTATCTGAGTAGACCGCTATCCCCTTATGATTTTCTATGTATACATGTAATTGTCCTATCACCGTAATTCTGGGTAGTTCCAACATCACATCAGAAGGAAGTGCTAAGTAGTTAATTAACCATGATTTAATACGATGTTGCCAATTTTTCAAGGCGCAACCCCCTCTCTACATCATAATTATGACGCAATAGAGAAGATAAGAACAAAAAACCACCAACAATTTATATTGTTGGTGGTCACAAAATCGCTATTTATTTCGTTCATGGATAATGCTTTGATATGGCTTTCTTGACCTAGGGGGTCCAAGTACTTCGGCCATAACAATACCATTTACCAATCCCTTTTTCGTTAAATTGTGTTTTATTTGCTGCTTTAATTGAAATTGTTCTTCTGTTAATTGTTGTTTTTGTCTTTTATCCTCGTTTGTCTGCATTATATCTTGTATTGCTTCATTTTGTACTTTTTCATCTAAGTCTTGTTTACCTTCTGTTTGGATTTGATCTGCTAACCGCTTCATTTGATCTTCTCTTTGTTGTTCAATAGAAGTGCTTTGAATCTGGCGTGATGAATCAACTGGAGAAGAGTCTACTTTTTTTGCTTGAGTAGGTCCACTCGGTGTTCTTGATGGTCTTGGTTGACGTGTTGGACTTGGCCGCTGTTGTCTAGGTCTTTGCTCTTGTTTTTTATTACCTTTAGCAGCATTGTCACGCAAGAATCCTAATAAACCAGCAATAATCACAATAATGATGAAAAAGTTACTAAAAATTGCTTCTAGGAGACCTTGCATGAAAACCCTCCTCTTGCAGGAGATTTAAAATTACTGTTCATTTTCATCATTCTCATCTTTCGTTAATTTTCCGATTGTGTCACGCATATCGGTATCGGCATTTATATTTTGGTAATTCATATAATCCATTACACCCATGTTTCCTGAACGTAATGCTTCTGATAGAGCTCGTGGAACATCTGCTTCTGCTTCCACAACTTTTGCACGCATTTCCTGCACACGTGCAACCATTTCTTGCTCTTGGGCAACAGCCATTGCACGTCTTTCTTCTGCTTTAGCCTGTGCAATATTTTTATCTGCCTCAGCTTGGTCAGTTTGTAAAATAGCACCAATGTTCTTGCCGATATCAACATCTGCAATATCGATGGACAAAATTTCAAAAGCAGTACCTGCATCTAAACCACTATTCAATACATTATGGGAAATGGAATCTGGATTCTCCAGCACTTTTGTGTGTGCATTTGAACTACCAATTGTACTTACGACACCTTCACCTACACGGGCAATAACCGTATCCTCACCAGCACCCCCGACTAAGCGGTCAATATTTGCGCGCACGGTGATTCTAGCTTTCGCTTTTACTTCAATTCCATCCATGGCAATACCAGCGATAAACGGTGTTTCAATAACCTTTGGATTAACGCTCATCTGTACTGCCTCTAAAACATCACGGCCTGCTAAATCAATTGCTGCACAACGTTCAAATGATAGCTCGATATTGGCACGGTGAGCTGCAATCAATGCATTAACTACACGGTCCACATTACCACCAGCTAAATAGTGACTCTCTAGTTGATTGGTTGTTACATTTAAACCAGCTTTATGCGCCTTAATTAGCGGATTGATCACACGTGATGGTACAACCCGACGTAAGCGCATTCCAACTAAAGTAAAGATACCGACTTTCACACCAGCAGCTAATGCGCTAATCCATAGCATGACAGGTATAAACGTAAATAAGACTGCAACTGCAATTATAATAACTGCAATAACAATAATTGGTGTTAACTCTTGAATACTCATATGTAATTCCTCCTATTCATCTTTGTTAACTATTTCGCGAACAACAATACGAACTCCTTCAACTTTAACAATTTTCACTGGTTTATTAAGTGCAATAAATCCCCCCTCTGATATAACATCTAATCGCTCATTGTCAAATATTGCAGTACCAGATGGCCTTAATGGGGTCACGGTCGTACCTTCCAAACCAATTAATTCTAAACGATTTTCAGAAGACACATAGCCTAGTTCGGTTGTTGTTTGGTCCTTTAAAATAATATGTCGAAAAAAACCTTTTTCCATACCAATTGTTTTAAATAAAACAACCGAGGCTACTACTGCTACAATAAATGCGATAGCAATACTCATAGACATATGGCCAATATCATATCCAGACATAATAAGGGATGCGATGACAGCCCCAATACCTATCAGTCCGATAATCCCACCTGGTACAAAAAACTCGGCGATAATCAGTACAATGCCTACAATCAGTAGAACAATAGCTTCCATTCCAGCTAATCCTGCAACAATATGTCCATAGAAAAATAAAATTAATGAAACAATTCCCATGATACCTGGAATTCCAAATCCTGGGGAATATAACTCAACAATCAATCCCAGACTTGCTACTGACAACAATATCGGGATAACGACAGGGTTTGTTAAAAAACGCGCAATTTCTTCTGACAAGGTCGTTTCTGTCTCCACCACTGTCGCATTCGACAAGCCAAGTTGATCTAACAACTGTACACGATCTTCGACAATACCTTCTGCATAATCTACTTCAACTGCAGTATTTGGTCCTAATGTTAAAAATTCCCCTTCACCTGCACCGTATTCAGGAAGGTCGATACTTTCATCTGCCATTGCTTTAGCATAAAGTGGATCTCTTCCTTTCGATTCTGCAGCCGATTCCATTTGAGCTAACCAGGCAGATTGTGCCTTTTTATCTGCTGCCGTACCATCTTGATTAATGACCCCACTTGCGCCCATACGAGCATGTGGTTTCATATAAATATGATCCGTATTTAAAGCGATATAGGAGCCCGCAGATAATGCCTCATTCACAATGTATGAAGTTGTTGTTATTTCTAAGTCTTGCAGTAATGTTCCAATTTGTCCAGCAGAATCTACTCTTCCACCGGGCGTATCAATTTCAAATATAATGTGGTCCGCACCTTCAGTTACCGCTTCTTCAGTGGTTCTGGAAAGAAATGCTTCTAAACCACGTTCAACCTCTTTTTCAATTGGTATTATGTATACTAATTTGCCACTACTATCCTCCTCTGCATTGAAAGAATGAAAAGGAATAAAGACAAGTAATGGTAAAAGGAAAACTAAACTAAATATCCATGTTATCAATCGCTTATACCTCAAGATGACACCTCCTTAACGTTGTATTTGTATATACGTGCCATATTATAAAAAGTTTCATTTTATTATAACCTATTTCTACTATGTGTATCATTTCAGGGACTGAAAAACTTATTTTTAGAGGGCTTTTCGCATACTTTGTTGTTTTCTACGACACATAATGTATATTATATGCAGTAGTTTTATCTAAAAAACCGCTACGGAAATACACTTCGCTTTCCGCGGGCGGCTGTTGAGCCTCCTCGTGCTACGCACTCCGGGGTCTCACCTATGCCTCTTCTCCCGCAGGAGTCTCCGTGTATTTCCTTCGCTAAAGTGAGCTGTCCTAATTTTAATCATTTTTATTGACAATGCACAATTGATCCAAGCGAGTAATAGACACATTGGATTATAGTGTCTTATTCCTTGTATAGAAAGCTGTTCGAAGCTGCGGAAAATGCGAGACTCCTACGGAAAAGGAACAGTCTGAAGACCCCGCAGCGAGCGTACTTTGCTCGCGAGGAGGCTGAAGCGTTCCCCGAGGGAAAGAAAACACTGTGAAAACGACCGCTGGGAGTTTGAACAGATGTTGCCCTTGTGCCCATGGTGAAAGCGAGTGTTTTTCCGCTGCGGTGGTTGAGCACTCATCCTATAAATGATGATAAAGATGCATGTCAAAGTTACTGCGTATAATATATCTTATATGCATGACGTTTCATACCTGAAAGCAACAATCTTTTAGAAAAAAGCCTTTTTAAAAACCCTTGTCATACTATAGTTGACAAGGGTTTTTGTTAAACTTATCTTTTATGGAGTTATGAATTTAAGTGCTTTTGCACTAGTTGATTAATTTTGGCGCCGTCTGTCTTCCCTTTTACTTTTGGCATAATCGCACTCATAACTTTACCCATTTCTTTTTTCGATGTCGCATTCACTTCATGAATCGTTGTTTTTACTATATCCTCAAGTTCATCATTTGTTAGCTGTTTTGGCATATATTCTTGTAAAATAGTGATCTCCTGAGTTAACTTTTCTACAAGATCATCGCGTCCAGCTGATTTGAATTCTTGGAGGGAATCTTTTCTTTGTTTCAACTCTCTAGACAAAATGGTTAATTCTTCGTCTTCTGAAAGTTCGTCTTTACCAAGATTAATCGATTCATTTTGAACAGAAGCTTTAATCATTCGAATAACACTAAGGGTATCTTTATCTTTATTCTTCATTGCTTGTTTCATATCGTTATTAAGTTTATTAATTAATGACATCTACCTGCACCCTCTTTGTTATTTACGTTTTCTAGCAGCTTCTGATTTTTTCTTACGACGAACGCTTGGTTTTTCATAATATTCACGCTTACGATATTCAGACAATGTACCACTTTTTGATACACTACGCTTAAAGCGACGAAGAGCATCCTCAAGAGACTCGTTTTTACGAACGCGAGTTGTATTTGACATACTAATTTCCCTCCCTCCGAAGCATCAACAGGATTATACAGACATATGTAAATCACATGCCTTGTTAAATTATAATATACTTAGGTCTAAAGGTCAAATTTTATTAGACAACTTGGCTTTTCATCAAGCCTTGGTTTACTTATGTTAGTCAAGTTAAAGTTACGTCACATTTTCATCAACTATTAGATAAAACTTCATCACTCATAAAAGGGTGTGGATTGAAACAATCTTTTAGAAACAGCCTTTTTTAATAATCACTTGTTCCTTTATTCCCTGCTATAATATCAACACCTGCACTAGCTCCGATTCTTGTTGCACCAGCTTCAATCATAGCATTGGTAGATTCTAAATCACGAACTCCTCCAGAAGCTTTGACACCCATTTCGTCACCAACTACTTCACGCATGAGACGGATATCTTCAACAGAAGCCCCACCACCAGAAAAACCTGTTGATGTTTTAACATAATCTGCACCAGCTTCTTTTGCCAGCTTACAAGCAATACGTTTTTCATCATCATTTAGAAGGGATGTTTCAATAATAACTTTTGTAAGAGCTTTGCCTTTAGCAGCATCAACAACTGATTTAATATCCTTTTTCACAAAATCAGTATTTCCAGACTTTAACTCTCCTATATTAATAACCATATCAACTTCTTCAGCACCATCTGAGATCGCTTGTTTTGTTTCAAATTCCTTAACTGCTGAAGTAGTAGCTCCAAGTGGAAACCCTATTACGGTACAAACCTTCACGTTCGTATCTTTTAACTGATTATAACAGTAACTAACCCAATGAGGATTTACACATACGGATACAAATCCATTTTCACGAGCCTCTTCAATAATAGTATCCATTTTTTCTTTCGTTGTATCCGGTTTTAATTGTGTGTGGTCAATATACTTAGCCAATTCCTTCGTCATGGTTTAACTCCCTTTCTATTGTTGTACGTACATCTATGTCCAATCATAGCATGTCCCTTCTTAAATTGCTACTAACATCATTATCTTTATACATTATAAAATCCCAGTAAGAACTGGGATTAAGATGTAGCTTTGATTTGTTGTGCATGTGTTGCATCCTCTATAACACGTACAAATTTTCCTTCGTTATAAGGATAACCAGCACGATCAATTTTCACTCGGATAAGTTTTCCAATCATATCTTCTGTTCCAGAGAACTTCACCTTCAAATAATTATCTGTGTATCCAACAAGTGTACCTGGTTCATCACTATCCCGTTCTTCTGGAATGACTTCTAAAACATCATTTTCAAAATTAGATGCATATTCTTTTGCAAGCTGATTCGATAATTCGATCATTTCTTGAACTCGTCTGTGTTTTGTATGATCATCAACTTGATTTTCCATTCTTGCAGCTGGTGTTCCTGTCCGACGAGAGAATGGAAATACATGTAATTCTGCATAGCCAATTTCTTTTACAAAATTGTACGTCTCTTGAAATTCCTCTTCTGTTTCGCCAGGAAATCCGACGATAACATCCGACGTAATAGCTAAGTTAGGCAAGGCTTTTTTTATTTTATCGACTTTTTGCTTATAATAACTGCTAGAATACTTACGTCGCATGCGCTCTAATACCGAATCAGATCCAGATTGTAATGGGATATGTAAATGGCGAACAATTTTTTCAGATTGATCTAATACCTCTATTACCTCATCTGTAATTTGGCTCGCTTCAATAGAAGAGATACGAATTCGCTTCAGACCATCTACCTTAGCTTCAAGTTCTTTTAATAGTTTTGCAAAATTATAATCCTTCATATCCTCTCCATAGCCAGCAGTATGGATTCCTGTTAGAACGATTTCTTTATAACCAGCATCGACAAGGCTTTGTGCTTGTTTAATAACATTTTCAGGTTCTCTTGACCGTAAAAGACCTCTTGACCAAGGAATGATACAAAATGTACAAAAGTTATTACACCCTTCTTGAATTTTTAATGAAGCTCTGGTTCGGTCTGTAAATGCTGGTACATCCATTTCTTCAAACACCCGGTTCTTCATAATGTTGGATACACCATTAATTGGTTCCCTCGTTTTTTGGTGTTCTTCAATGTAACCGATCATTTTTTTGCGATCTTGTGTCCCAACAATAATATCGACACCTGGAATTTCCATGATTTCTCCTGGAGAAGTCTGCGCATAACAACCAGTTACGCAAACAATTGCTTCTGGATTCTTTCTTACTGCTCGACGTATGACTTGTCGGCTTTTTTTATCTCCTGTATTAGTCACTGTACACGTATTAATGACATATACATCTGCTTGACGGTCAAACTCGACCCGTTCATACCCGTCCTCTTTAAACATTCTCCAAATTCCTTCTGTTTCATAATGATTTACTTTACAGCCTAACGTATGAAATGCTACTTTTGGCATTATGGACACCCCGATTCTTCAAAATGATATGAAATAGTTGCTAATACATATAATGGTGCTGTTTCAGTACGCAAGATACGTGGTCCTAAACGGATGGGATTGAATCCATTTTGCAACAACAAATTCACTTCGTTATTGGAAAAACCCCCCTCAGGGCCAATAAAAAGAAGTATGGTTTGGCCTGGCTTAATTTGATCAAACACATCCCTCAAAAGTTGAGATGGAGTCCGTTTTGCTTCATCTTCATATGCAAATAACCTTACATCATAGGAAGTAGCCTGTTGAACTAACTCTTTTGTAGATTGTATTGGCATTATATTAGGAATTCGATTACGATGACTTTGCTCGCTCGCTTCTTTCATAATTTTTTCAAAGCGTTGCATTTTTTTTGCAGCTTTTTTCATATCCCATTTCACAACAGAACGATCTGCCTGAATAGGAATAAAGCCAGCAGCTCCTAATTCCGTACCTTTTTGTAGTACAAGTTCTAGTTTATCACTTTTCGGTAGTCCTTGTGCAATTATTACATCTACAGGTAATTCCACTGATTCCTCCAACCATTCTTTTATGGAAACCTGTACCATATCGTTGTCAATTGCTGTTATTTCACAAATGGCTACTCTCCCGTCAGGATGATTACAAATTAGTTGATCACCTTCTTTAAGACGCATAACACGAATGATATGGTGCGCATCATCACCACTTATGTGGACTTCATCTTTGTACCACTTTTCCTCGGAAATAAAATATCGTTGCAACTAACACACCACTTTCCTTATGGAGTTAAGACTGGTTTCTTCGCTACAATGGAAACCCAATCCTCCATCTCATTGACCTCAATGATTGTAAAGCCACATTTTTCTAATTTTTTTACGACAAGTTGTTTTTTTGCCTGAATAATACCAGATGTTATAAACAATCCGCCTTCTTTTAAGTTATTCCATGCATCTTCTACAAAACGTACAATAATTTCTGCTAGTATATTAGATACAATAACATCTGCTTTTCGTTGAACATGATCTAGTAAATTATTTTGCTTTGTCACAATTTGCTTGTCTATTTTATTTAATTTAGCATTGATTTTTGTACTTTTTACAGCAATGTCGTCTAAATCGTAAGCAAATACTTGATCAGCTCCTAATAAAACAGAAGCTATACTTAATACACCTGAACCACTTCCTACATCAATAACGGTGTCCCCTTTATTCAGATATTGTTCCAAAGCTTGTATACTTAATACGGTTGTAGGGTGTGTTCCTGTACCAAAAGCCATTCCTGGATCAAGTTCTATGATGATTTCATCTGTTGATACAGGGGTATATTCTTCCCAAGTCGGAATGATGGTTATTTTTTTTGAAATTTTTACGGGTTTATAGTATTTTTTCCAAGCTGTTGCCCATTCCTCTTCATGTACTTCACTTAATGTCACATTATTTAGTCCAATATCGATATCATACAATATGAGGTTATTAATCGCTTGTTTAATTTGATCGACTGTTTCACCTAAAAAACTATTTATTGGTAAGTAGGCCTTTACATATACGCCTTCTTCTGGATAATCATTTTCACTTAGATCATAGACCTCCCCAAAAAACGTATCCCTTTCTTTTTCAAGGTCCATTGGATCTTCAATCACAACCCCACTTGCTCCTGTTTCATGCAGGATATTTGAAATCGGTTCTACTGCTTCATTGGTGGTATGAATACATATTTCAGACCATTTCATCGTTCTCACTCATTTCTTCTATGTATGCGGTGTATCATGAAACACCGCCACTAATCACCTTTAAATGCCTTTTTAAATCGTTGAAAAATAGAATCTTCTTGTTCGTCCAATGATTCGTTTCCTTCAATTTCATTAAATTCACGTAATAACTCTTTTTGTCTATCTGTAAGCTTGGTTGGTGTCACAATTCGAACCTTAATATGTTGATCACCATGTCCATATCCGCGAACATTTGGAGCACCTTTTCCTTTTAATCGGAAGGTCTTACCTGATTGTGTCCCTGCTGGTATTTTTAACTTTACTTTCCCATGTACAGTTGGTACTTCCACTTCATCACCTAAAGCTGCTTGTGAGAATGTTAATGGGAGTTCACAATAGATGTGGTCTCCTTCTCGCTCAAAAAATTCATGAGGTCTAATTTGAATGACAACGAATAAATCTCCAGGTGGTCCTCCATTTTCGCCAGGCTCCCCTTTTCCAGCTACACGAATTTGTTGTCCTTCATCAATACCTGCTGGAATGGAAATATGAATGTTTTTATGTTTTTTAACTTTACCAGTACCACCACATGTATTACATTTTTCCGGAATGATTTTTCCAGAACCATTACAATGGTGACATACACGCCGATTGACAACACGACCAAATGGTGTGTTTTGTTCCGTATTTAATTGACCCGAACCATTACAATGGGTACATGTTTTCGTTTTGGTACCTGGCTTTGCTCCAGATCCATTACAAGTATCACAATTCTCTTCTTTTGGTATACGTATATCTGTTTCTTTACCAAAGATTGCTTCCTCAAAACCTAGTGTCATCGTGTATTGTAGATCATTTCCTTGGCGTGGTGCATTTGGATCACGTCTTGTGCCACCACCAAAGAACATATCGAATATATCACCAAAACCTCCAAAGTCCTGTGCACCACCACCAAAACCACCAAATCCTTGATCTTGTGCTCCTGCATGGCCAAATTGATCGTATTGAGCACGTTTCTGTTCATTACTTAATACTTCATAAGCTTCTTTCGCTTCTTTAAATTTTTCTGAAGCATCTGCTTCTTTATTCACATCTGGATGATACTTTCTTGCTAATTTTCGATATGCTTTTTTTATCTCATCTTTAGAGGCATTTTTATCAACACCTAGCACATCATAATAATCTCGTTTACTCACTTGTTAATCACTCTCCCGATACACTATAGCATACGTTTTATCATATCATCATTTATGTTGTCATAGCAAACAACATATAGAACACAGCATCAAAACGTGTAAAAAGTCAAAGTCAAGAAGATCCTGACTTTGACTTTTTACTTCCTTTATTTCAATAAAACATAGCCGTTTTTATGATACATCGATAGATTAATTATTTTTTCTTGCCTTCATCATCTACCTCTTGGTAATCTGCATCAACTACATCATCATCTGCACCTTCTGCTTGTTCCTGTCCTTGCCCAGCAGCTTGTTGTTGCTGCATTTGCTCATACATTTTAACAGACAACTGTTGTACTTGTTCTTCCAATGCTTCTTTCTTTTGTTTAATTTGCTCTATATCGTCAGACTCTATTGCTGATTTCAACTCATCTTTTGCAGTTTCTGCTTTTTGTTTCTCATCTTCTGAAACCTTATCACCTAAGTCTTTGATTGTTTTGTCTGTTGTAAAGATAAGTTGGTCTGCTTCATTACGTAAATCGATTTCTTCACGACGTTTCTTATCTTCTTCTGCATTTTCCTCTGCTTCTTGAACCATGCGTTCAACTTCATCATCTGAAAGGCCAGAAGAAGATTTAATTGTTATGGACTGCTCTTTATTCGTACCTAAATCCTTTGCACTTACATTCACAATACCATTCGCATCAATATCAAAGGACACTTCAATTTGAGGTACCCCTCTTGGAGCTGGTGGGATATCCGTTAATTGAAAACGGCCAAGTGTTTTATTGTCTTGAGCCATTTCACGTTCCCCTTGAAGGACGTGAATGTCAACAGCTGTTTGGTTATCTGCTGCTGTTGAGAATACTTGAGAATGACTAGTTGGGATTGTTGTATTGCGTTCAATTAATTTTGTTGTTACGCCACCCATTGTTTCAATTCCTAAGGATAATGGTGTAACGTCAAGTAATACAACATCTTTTACGTCGCCTTGTAATACGCCACCTTGAATTGCTGCACCTAAGGCAACTACTTCATCTGGATTAACCCCTTTTGAAGGATCTTTTCCAATTTCTCGTTTAATCGCTTCTTGTACTGCAGGAATACGTGTAGAACCACCAACTAAAATTACTTTATCAATTTCATTAGCAGCTAAGTCAGCATCACTTAATGCTTTACGTGTTGGTTGCATCGTGCGTTCCACTAAATCAGACGATAATTCTTCAAATTTCGCACGTGTAAGATTCATTTCCAAATGTAATGGACCTGCTTCCCCTGCTGTAATAAATGGTAAAGAGATTTGTGTTTGGGTTACACCAGACAGATCTTTTTTCGCTTTTTCTGCTGCATCTTTTAAACGTTGGGCCGCCATTTTATCTTGAGATAGATCAATTCCATTTTCTTTCTTAAATTCTGCTACCATATGGTCAATAATTACTTGGTCGAAGTCATCTCCACCTAAACGGTTATCCCCTGCAGTTGAAACTACTTCGAATGTACCATCACCAATATCTAAGATGGATACATCAAATGTACCGCCACCCAAGTCATATACAAGGATTGTTTGATCTTGATCCTCTTTATCAATACCATATGCTAATGCTGCTGCTGTCGGCTCATTAATAATACGTTCTACTTCCAAACCTGCAATTTTACCAGCATCTTTTGTTGCTTGACGTTCAGCATCATTGAAGTAAGCAGGTACGGTAATAACTGCTTTTTCTACTGTTTCGCCAATGTAATCCTCCGCATAGGATTTGATGTGTTGTAATATAATTGCTGAAACTTCTTGTGGTGTATATTCTTTATCTTCAATTTTAACCTTGTAATCTGTACCCATATGACGTTTAATAGATTGGATCGTATTTGGGTTAGTAATTGCTTGTCGCTTTGCAACCTCCCCTACTTGACGTTCCCCATTTTTAAATGCCACAACAGATGGTGTTGTACGGTTTCCTTCTGGATTCGGGATGACAACTGCTTCTCCACCTTCCATTACGGAAACACATGAATTTGTTGTTCCTAAATCAATTCCGATGATTTTACTCATAGTCAATTCCTCCTTAAGCCGATTCTATTTATTTACTTTAACCATAGCAGGTCGGATAACACGATCTTTAAGTATATAGCCTTTTTGTAGCTCTTCCACTACTATATCAGATCCTTGTTCTTCATCTTCTATTTGCATTACTGCATGATGTATGGTTGGATCAAATGGCTTGCCAACAGTTTCTATTTCTTCTACACCTTGTGCTTTTAGAGCATCTTTTAACTGCTGGTATACCATCGTCATTCCTTCTACAAAACTAGCGGTTGTTTCTGTCACTTCTACTTGTAATGCACGTTCAAAGTTATCGATTGCTGGAAGTAGTTCTGTAATTATATCCTGTGCTTTATACTTACTAGCAGCTTCTTTTTCTTTTTGTGTTCGTTTTTTGAAATTATCAAACTCTGCTTGGATTCTCAGCATCTTTTCATTTGCTTGATCTTTTTCCTTTTGCAAACGTTCCACATCAGCTTGTAATTGTGCTAGTTTTGCTTCATCTGATTCTAAGTGTTGCTTTTCTTCTTGGCTAGAATCAATTACTTCTACTTCTGGTTCTGATTGATCTGTTTCTTGATCAACTTCCTCAATGTTTTCTGTATTATTTCGTACAGTTTCTTCATTCGTATCCATTGCTTCATTTTTTTCTTCCATTAATGCCACCTCCTTAGGTAAAACGCCATATAGACTATAACATGAATAGTTTTTGAATTAAACTAACACACAAAGAATTGATGGGTAAATCCCATCAAACAAACTATTATATTAGATTGTTCTTTTATTAATTTTGTTTATACCACACATGTAATACATCCGTCATTTCATGTGATAGCGTATTTAACAAAGTGATCACTTTCTTGTACTCCATACGTGTTGGTCCTAATAATGCTATTGTTCCCATTTGGTTATCCCCTAAACGATATGGGGCTGTAATTAAACTGAAGTCTTTTATTGCTTCTATCTTATTTTCGTTTCCGATTGTTACCTTTATACCATTCGTTCCATTTTTTAATAGGCTAGCTATTTCATCTTCATTTTCCATCATTCTATAAAAGGAGCGGATTTTTTCAACATCTTTAAATTCAGGTTGCATTAATATATTCGTCTTTCCACTCACATACAATTTCACTGGGTGATCATGTAAAAATGCTGCCTTTAAATAGTCATAAGTTCGCTCAAAGTCATCTACATAATTTTTCATTAAGCTAACAATTTCTCGGTTAAGTTTATGTGGTAGTTGAACAAGTGGTACATTATATAATCGATCGTTTAAAATATTTACCATCTTCTCTAAATCAGATGCATTAATCTTATTAGGAACAGTAAATGAACGATGCTCGACATGACCCGTGTTTGTAACTAAAATCGCAACAGCTGTTTGTGGAGAAGTCGTAACAAATTGAAGTTGCCTTAGCTTTGCTTCAAAGATTTCAGGACCTAATATAATGGAAGTATAATTTGTTAAATCTGATAATACTTCTGCGGTCTTTTGAACAACTTGTTCTAATTCAATAAAACCATCTTCTATTATATGTTCCAGCACATTAATATTGCCACTTGCTATATAAGGCGAGATGATATGGTCCACATAATAACGATACCCTTTCTCAGACGGTACTCTTCCAGATGAAGAGTGTGTCTTTTCTAAGTAACCCATATCTTCTAAATCAGCCATATCATTACGAATGGTTGCAGGGCTAAATGGAACTTCTTCTCTTTTGGCAATAGCACGAGAACCTACTGGTAATGCAGTCTCAATGAAATCATCAATTATGACTTGCAAGATTAATAATTGTCTATTTGTTAACATGATGATCACCTCTGTTAGCACTCCAGAACACCGAGTGCTAATGCTATTATTAAATTATCAAATCCTATTTTCTTTGTCAATAAACAAGCTCCAGGTCACTATTTTCCAATAAAAATTGTGCAAAGACATCATTTCCAAAAAGAATTCCTTCATCCGTTAACTTAATATATTGTTGATCCTCTGCCAACCATCCCTTTTGTATTAAATTGCTAACGGTTTGGCCATAAAGCTTGTTATAGGTAAAACCAAATTTTTTCTCAAAACTACTTTTACTTACCCCTTCAAGCTTTCGTAAGCCAAGGAAAAACTCTTCCTCAATCTGTTCCTTTAGTCCTATCTCCTCTGTTGTTAAGACTGGCATACCATTATCCAAAGCTTTCTTTATATAGTGTGGCAGTGGTCTAATATTTCCAATTCGCTTTCCTGGTAAATAGCCATGTGCACCTGCACCAAATCCATAATAATAATCATTGTTCCAATAGGTTAAATTATGTTGACTTTCATAACCCTGTTTAGCAAAGTTACTAATTTCATATTGATATACATCATTTGCCTGCATGGTGTCTTTTAAAATGGTGTACATTTCAACTTCAGCTTCTTGTGGTGGACGATGAAGCTGTCCCTTTTTATAACGTTGGTAAAAAATTGTCTTCGGTTCAATTTGTAATGCATACGTTGAATAGTGAGGTAAATTAAACGTCATTGCTTCTTGTAAGGATTTCTCAAATTGGTTTACTGTTTGATTTGGTAAAGCATAAATGAGATCAAGACTAATATTGGAAAAATGCTGTTGCGTTAATAAATCAATCGTTCGATAGACATCTTTCACCTTATGAATTCGCCCTAGTTCTTCTAACATCTTGTCATCAAATACCTGAACACCTAAGGAAATTCGATTAACACCATAAGACTTCAACAATTTTATTTTATCGATATCAAAGTCTCCAGGATTTGCTTCTATCGTAAACTCCTTGCAATTTGCTATATCAAATTTTTTATAAATAAGATTCAATAATGACCGTAATTGCTCGACAGTTAATGCAGTTGGCGTTCCTCCGCCAACATAGATGGTTTTAACATACGTCTTCTCATTAGGGATATTTTGATTTATTTCATTCGCTAACGCTTCAATATATTCGTTTGCTGCTGCTTCATTATAAAAGAATTTTGTAAAATCACAGTAATGACAAAGCTGTTGGCAAAACGGTATATGAATATATACAGAATTTATCATCGGTTTCTCTCCTACTTTGAAAAGAAAAGAGATAAACCTTTAGCAAGTAACATGCATCAAAGTTTACCCTTTTTCCTTTCCCACTATTTTAATCATCATTCATTTCTAATACTGCCATAAATGCTTCTTGTGGCACCTCCACAGAGCCGACCATTTTCATACGCTTTTTCCCTTCTTTTTGCTTTTCTAATAATTTTCGTTTCCGGGAAATATCTCCACCATAGCATTTTGATAATACATTTTTTCGCATAGCCTTAATGGTCGATCGTGCCACAATTTTATTGCCAATTGCAGCTTGAACAGGCACTTCAAATTGTTGTCTTGGTATCAAATCCTTTAATTTGTCAACAATGTGCTTGCCACGTTCATACGCAAAATCTCGATGAACGATAAATGACAATGCATCAATGGTTTCCCCATTCAATAAAATATCCATTTTAACTAAGTTTGATGGATGGTAGCCAATTAAATCATAGTCAAAAGAAGCATATCCTTTTGTTTGAGATTTTAGTTGATCGAAAAAGTCATATACAATTTCTGATAACGGAATATGGTAAATGACATTAACACGTATATCATCTAAGTACTCCATATCCATAAACTGGCCACGTTTCTTTTGCGCAATTTCCATCACAGCTCCAACGTAATCGTTCGGAACCATTATCGTTGCTTTCACAAAAGGCTCTCGCACTTCCTTAATGATTTGTGGATCTGGCATTACAGATGGGTTATCGACTTCAACAGTTTCTCCACTTGTCTCTTCCACTTCATAGATAACACTTGGTGCTGTGGTAATCAAGTCAATATTAAATTCCCTTTCAATACGTTCTTGAATAATTTCCATATGCAGTAAACCTAAGAACCCACAACGAAAACCAAAACCAAGTGCTTGCGATGTTTCGGCTTCATATTGTAAAGAGGAATCATTTAATTCCAATCGTTCAAGAGCTTCACGTAAATCATTATACTTATTAGAATCAACTGGGAAAAGACCACAAAATACCATTGGGTTTAACCGGCGGTACCCTGGAAGTGGGGTATCTGCTTCGTTCTTTGCTAATGTAATCGTATCCCCAACACGTGTGTCCCCAACATTTTTAATGGAGGCAGTCAGAAAGCCTACATCCCCGACTGTTAATTCATCCTTATTAACTGGTTTTGGAGTGAAAACACCAAGGTCATTCACTTCAAATTCTTTACCAGTTGCCATCATTTTAATTTTATCGCCTATTTTGACAGCACCATCCTTTACACAAACATAAGCGATTACACCTCGATACGGATCATACAATGAATCAAAAATAAGTGCTTTTAAAGGTTCTTCACTCTCACCTTGTGGTGCCGGTATATCAGTCACAATCCGTTCCAGAATTTCCTCAATTCCGATATTGTCTTTTGCTGAAGCTAGAATAACGTCATCTTTATCTATCCCGATAACATCCTCTAACTCTTGGGCTACACGCTCTGGGTCTGCATTTGGTAAATCAATTTTATTAATGACTGGAATAATTTCTAAATCATTATCCAATGCAAGATACACATTCGCAAGCGTCTGTGCTTCAATACCTTGAGCTGCATCAACAACTAAAACAGCACCTTCACAGGCAGCAAGACTACGGGACACTTCATATGTAAAATCAACATGACCTGGTGTATCAATTAAATGGAAGGTATATTCTTCCCCATCTTTACTTGCATATTGTAACTGAACTGCATTTAGTTTAATTGTGATGCCACGTTCCCTTTCTAAATCCATTGCATCTAAAAATTGTTCTTTCATTTCTCGTTGTGTTAAAGCTTTCGTATTCTCTAAAATACGATCAGCTAACGTAGATTTTCCATGATCAATATGTGCGATAATGGAAAAGTTGCGCACATTTTTTTGTTTTTTCACCATTAGTGATGTCACTCCTACATGTCAAATACACGACGTTAAAAATGTTCATAACTAGGATTGATTATAGCAATTGCACATGATACATTCAATTAATAATGATTTTTTCTTTTAGATTGGCAAAATGCTTCATTTTTTTATCACTCTTTAGGGTTAAAAAAACAGTTGTGAAACTTGATACATAATTTGAACAATTGCTTCATAAAAGCCTTTCACAGCTGTCTCTAAAAAAGTAGCCATTTTTTGAGTGAAATGAGTTGGTTCTTCCACTTCAATGGCTCCTACGGTGTTTGTTACATCCTCTTTAGTCGGTTGTTCTACCAATTGTTGCTCATCAGAAATAGCCTGGGATTCCTGTTCATATGGAGGTATGATCTCTTCCTGGTTCTCCTCTGCATATTGGTTTTCTTGACCCATACCAAAGACCATACCTGACAGAAAAAATACCGCTAACAATAAAATGACAATAAAAGAGCGTACCATCACCATTCACCTCGTTTCACTTGTATCTACTTTTTCAGCATCCCAATAGAACTCACTGAATACTTCAGCTAATGCATCTGCTGAACGATACAATTCATCCATGTTATTATCAACACCGCCCAATTCGAATAAAATGGCATTATCTGATAAATCTTGATTATAAACACCATTTGATTGTGGACCACCCTTTGGTTCAACACCCCGGCTTAGTCCTGGGTATTTCTCTTCCATTAATTTGTGTAGTTGTGATGCTAACTTAGCATTCTGTTCATAGTTAGCGCTATCTTCGCCTACAACCATCATAATTCTTGCATAACTTTTTCCATTAATTTCTTTTGTTGTTACATCTCTTCGCTGAGAGTCTCGGTGTATATCAAAAATATATTGAATATCCTTATTACTAGAGAATGCTTCTTGAACTACTTCTCTAGAAGCATTATAAGCTTGGCCATAGCTCCAACCTTTATTATTTAAAACTGTCATAATATCCGTATCATCTATTTGGGAACCAATCCCATATTTCTCTAATTGATCTTTTAGCCGTTCGTTTACCATGGTGATATTTACTTCACTATGCTGTGCAAGGTCTGGATCTTCCTCATCTGGTAAATGTGGTAAAAATGATTCACGATTATGTGTACTGTAAATAAATACGACATTTCTTTCACCAGTGGTAGGAGTATCTTCCCGATTATCCGTATGATCTTCTTCATCTTCCTCTATGGTTATTTCAGCTTCTCGATCTTTTAAGACATCTTCTAGTGGAGGGCTAGATTCATATGTTAGATTTGTATAATTTGTTCCTTCGCCTGCTACAATGAGTTGATTGTCATAAATGGAGAAACCTGGAATTTCCCGTCCTAATAAACTTCTTGGATCATTTGGCTTCATACTTGTTGTCATTTGAAACAAGGTTGTCGATAATTTCGGTACTGGCTGATCTTCTGGGTATGCTTCTTGAAAAGCTCTATTTTCCATTCCAATTAAATATAAGAAGGTAGAACTATCGATTTCATTTGTCCATTGTTCAATCGTTTGAGATGAAAAACGATAGGCGGGCTGGATAGTTGTAAGGATACTAATAAGTACAAACAAACCAACCACTGCAACAATATAAAGACCACTTCTTTTATATAATGGACGTATCATCCGAATGATGTCACTTTTTAACATATTATGTTTTTTCATTGTTCCACCCTTTCTGAAGGTTTAAATCATATAGTAAAATCTATGACACCCCTTCAGAAAGTAGAACAATGAATTAATCAATTTAATAGAGCTAACGAGATTTTGTTTACCGTGTATAGGAGGATAAGTTTTCTACATCAACCTTCTGGTGTAAGGAAGCGTTAATGCCAGATGCTATTAAATTTGCCATATCTTTCATAAATCCATCTACCTCTTTTGGCGTTACCATTAAATTATGACCGATTGGTGTTAAAACCTCTTTAATAAGTGATCTTTTTTCTTCATCAGAAAGTGTCCCCACCATTCCCATAAAGGTCTTTCGCTTCTCTTCATCTGGTAAATCCTCTTCTGTGAATTCCTTACTTCCAAAAGCAAAACTAGCTGGAGCTATCGATTTGGAAGGTCTATCTTTTTCCTTCCATTCTCTACCAAAATGTTTCAATAGAAGATCTATCGTATCACTTGTTATGGTAACTGCGTCAACAACAGTCGGAACCCCAATAGCAATAACTGGAACACCTAACGTATCGCGACTTAATTCTTTTCGCTTATTTCCAACCCCAGAACCTGGATGGATACCAGAGTCTGATAACTGTATTGTTTCATTTACTCGTTCTATTGAACGTGAAGCTAGTGCATCCACAGCAATCACAAAATCTGGATTAAATTTCTCCACGATACCAAAAATAATATCGCTTGTTTCAATTCCTGTTACCCCCATTACTCCTGGTGTAACAGATGCGACAGAACGATACCCTTCTGATACACTTTCATATTGGAGCTGAAATAAATGACTTGTCACCAAAATTTTCTCAGCGGTCATAGGCCCTAATGCATCAGGTGTCACTTGCCAGTTACCAAGGCCAACAATTAATCCTGTCCCATTTTCAGGTATTTCATTTTTCTTTAACAATTCTTCTAATTCTTTTGCTAAAATTTCTGCAGCAACCTCTTGTTTTTTGGTATCTTGTCGTTTTACCCCATCTGCATAAATCGTTACATAAGACCCTGGCTTTTTATTTAATAATGCTTCTCCCTCCGCTGAAATATCAACATATGAAATCTTAATATCATTCTCTTGGCGTTCTTTTATGGTAACGCCTTCTATTTCTTCTTCTTTTTTTGCTTCCTTTTCAACATACATATCTTTCGCTTCTACCGCCAAGTCTGTTCGTACTTGATAATTATCTTGTTCATTACGCATAAAAGACACCCTTTCAAAACTATAATTACCTTCGTCAGGTTCTCATCATTAGACTTCACATAATCGCGCCAAAACATACAACATCGCAGACTTCAAACAATTTATCATCAGTTATAAAAAGAACCTTCAATTTATACAATTTTCCTTTTCTGTGCAGAGAGTAGTTTTTTCCGTCGCATCATGTATATTATGTGCAGTAGTTAGGATATGCACACTTAGCTTCGCTACGGAAATCAACGGCTTTAATTTGCTGCGCATAATACATCTACTATTCATTAAAGTGTATACTTAAAAAAGCAAGGATCTTATAGAAAACAGCTTTTATTTAAATACCAATAAATAAAGTTATTGAAAACATAACAAGCCTTTGATAAAATATGTCTTGCTGATATTCACAAAATTGTTCCTAGATGCGAAGAACGTTACGTTTTCACATTGAGGTAGTTAGACCGTTTAGAAACGTAGTATAAGAAATTGACATTTTCTCGTAATGTAAGACGTTATGATGTCGAGTTTTCTTCTAAGGAGGTGAAAGAATGGCTAACATTAAATCTGCAGAAAAGCGTATTGATGTAAACAATAAAAAACACGCTCTAAATAACTCATTTAAATCTGACATGCGTACTCAAGTGAAACGTGTTGAGAAACTAGTGGAGGCAAATGATGTAGATAATGCTAAAACAGCATTAGAAAAAGCTGTGAAAAAGATCGATAAAGCTGTACAAAGAGGGGTTATTCATAAAAATAATGGTAATCGCCAGAAATCCCGTTTAGCTAAAAAAGTAAAAGAAATTAGTGCATAAGGAACAAAAAACAAAAACGATCCGGATTATGGATCGTTTTTTTTTACTTATATTATGTCATATAGTAATAATTCAAATGCTAATTGTTTTTCCATTTCTCCTCGTTTAATTTGGGTATCCGCTTTAGTTAAGCGATCCATAATATTTTCCAGTTTTTCTTGTGTGAACATTTTTTCTCTATTTACTGCTATCTTGATAACATATGGGTGTACGCCTAATTGTTTTTGCATTTGAGACTGACTGTATCCTTTGTTTTTCAGTAATTTCACACGGAGTATCGTACGAAATTGGAATGCTAGTAAAGCAATCAATGCTATTGGCTCTTCTTTCATTTTTTCTAAGTCCTTATAAATTGATATTGCTTTATATAAATCTTTATCAATGACGGCATCAACTAATCGTAGGGATGAGCTATTTGGAGAATGGGATATCATTGTCTCCGCTACTTCTTTTGTAACAATACCATCTTTACCTACATAAAAGGCTAATTTAGTTAATTCGCTTTGTAATAAATTCAGATCACTTGAAAATTCTGCTTCAATCATCTCGAATGCGTCAGGTTCAATCGAAATCTCTAAGCTTTCTGATAATTGTTTAATCCATTTACCTACCTCATATTCCTTGATCGGACTACAATTCGCCAATAATCCATGCTTCTTTAGTGATTTACTTACTTTTTTTCGTTCATCCATTTTTTCAAACGGTCCTATTAATACTAAAATGGAATAATCAACTGGATTTGCGACATATTGTTCTAACGCTTGGACATCATGTTCAAATGGTAATTTGTCTGGTTTAGGCTTTAAAAAAGTTGGGTTATAAGCGAATATTAGTTTTTTTTCTCCAAAAAATGGATAGGTTTCAACATCTGCTATCACTTCTTGAATTGGTGTTTCCTCTAGGTCATATGTAGTAAGATTATCTCTTTCATTGGCTGGTAAAACCACTTTTGTTATTTCGTCTTTTAATTGTTGTATGAAATATGATTCCGTTCCATATAATATGTACACTGGTACAATTTGCTTTTTTCTAACCTGCTGCATAACTTCCATATAAGTTGCCATGATATTTCACTCCAATTATTTTCTTTTCAAAACCATTACATAAACGTTTAACGGGGTCTTTTTGTATTATTAATGGTAAAACGGAATAATTGGAATAGCAAGTACTATGTAGAGAAAGAGGAGGGGGATGTTCCTTAGTACACACCATTTAAGATCCCCTCCTCGGATCTATATTAACGTTTAAAGCTCAGACCTAGGAACTGAACTTTAAACGATGTTTGCTGTGTACTTATAGATTTTCCATTTATGTTTAAAGTATAGATGTAAACTCTTGCTAGTATTGGATATCATTCATTTTGTAGTGTACAAGTGGATTTTTTTTCTGTTTTATTTTATACTTGATTTGTATAGGAGGGGTAAAAATGAATGAATTTGAACAAGATGTGCAATCAAAAAATAATGATGTTGTAGACTCGATTAAAGGGTTTGTATCCTCGTTTGTATTCTTTTTGTTAATTTTTACAATTGGTGTCGTTATAAGTGTTATTGGTTCGTAAGTTTAATAATACATAGGAAGTGTGTGCTAAGAGACTGCTCCAACAGTCTCTTTTTCGTTTGTCTAGAAATTATAATACCCGTGAATAAGTTATTACAGCAACAGGATACAAATTGCTACATCAGAGATATACCGCACGATAGTTTTGGTAAAACGTACGTGTGCATAGCCTGCTAAAAGGCCACTTGCTCTTTTGTATTAATCGCTTTCTCACTAATACCTTATGGTAAATACTTAAAAAATGTTCCATCTTCATCTTTAAATTGAAATTGCACCGCTCCATCTATATCTGTACGAAAGATACGTACCCCCTCTTCATGAAGAAGAGTCAAAACATTGTTTGTCGGGTGCCCATACCGATTTTCAATACCTACAGAGATCATAGCAATAGAGGGGTCAACCGTTTCTAAAAAGGAATCCTCTGTTGAGGTATCACTACCATGATGAGCTACTTTTAACACATCAACACGTAAATTGGGATATGTTTGAATTAGCTCTTTTTCCGTTTCTTTTCCAATATCACCTGTGAAAAGCCATCTTTTCCCACCTAATGTGGTGTATATAACTAACGAGTTTTCATTTGGGTCTTGTTTTGAAACTGCGGGTCCCAAAATAAAAAATTGGTGTTCTCCAATAGCAATACGGTCGTTTTGGCCCATTCTTACTAGCTGCGTCTCGTTATTTCCCCATGTTGTATCATCTTCTGGATAAAATTGACTAACAATCACTTTTTTTACAGAAAAATCGTTCATTAAATAAGAAACACTTCCATTATGATCGGTATCCTCATGCGATATAAAAATAGCGTCAATTTGTTGAATTCCCCTAGAGTGTAAATACGGTTCAATAATCTGTTCTTTAACAGTAGAGGTAGGCTCTCTATCTTCAAACGAGAATGTAGATCCAGCATCAATAAGGATGACACCTTTACGATATGGCAACTCAATTACAAAAGCATCACCTTGTCCTATATCAAGCATCGTAATGGATCCCACATTAGAAAAATAGGGCTTTACCAAGAAAACACAGATCAATACAAGCTTCATGCAGCCATATGTGAAAGCCCTGGTGAGCTTTCCTTTCTCCAGACTACTCATAAAAAATAGCAATAACCCGTAATAAAGAATAACCGTAAAGCCTGGTAATGGACCTGAGACCCATGGGAAGTATGCTAGTTGATCGACGCGCTCAATAAAATTAATAACAAATGAATGGACTATAACAAAAAATGCATCCATTAAGGTGACAATCCATTTAATAGGAGAAAGGAGCAATACTAAGAATAGAAATGGAATAACAAAAAATGAAAAATAAGGAACGATAACAATATTCAATAAGATAGATAACGGCTGGAACGTATAAAAATAAGAAAACTGAAATGGCAGTATCATCATCTGTGAGATAAAACTTATTTTAGCAATGGTCCATACAGAAGATTGACTTTGTCGAATCCAATTTTTTGATAAAAGTAGTCCTAACGTTACAGCAAAAGATAACTGGAATCCAACATGATAGACAATATAGGGATCAAAAAGAATTAGTATCATCATCACAATACTAAGCACATCTGTAACACTGAGCCTTAATTTAAACTGCTTTAATATAATAAAGAGCATAACCATCATACTAGCACGCCAGACAGAGGGTTCCCCTCCTGCAATAAGTGCATAGCATGGTAAAAATAGTAAAAGTATCCATGTTGCTTTCTCTCTAGTTACCATTCCTAATTTTATTAAAAGAAAGTAAAATAAGGTGATGACTAAGCCAACATGAAGGCCAGATATTGCTAATAGATGGGACAAATTCCATCTACGAAATAAATCAATCACGTTTTCATCAATCAAAACATCATTCCCTAATACAAGTCCATTTAACCAAGCTGATGTTTCTACACTAGTCATGTCACTTATATAAGAAAATAATTTATAGCGAAGATCGTATAGACGACTGATTGAAGAAGCTCCTGTACATTGAATATCCTCTAATGAGTCTAGGGTCATTTGATACGTAATTCCGCGGGATAGTAAGTAGGTTTGATAATCAAACTGCCCGGGATTACGACTAGACTCGGGAAGTTCTATTTTTCCATTCACTACACAGTTCGCACCATATGTTAATTTTTTTCTGTCAATGGAACTGATTAATTCGTTATTTGAGAAAAAATACGTAATAAGAAAGACTCTATCCGTGTTATTTTCATGAAGGACAAGATCAATTTTGTTATTTGTTTCATCAATCGAACTTTTGATTTTGCCGTTAATGGTAGAATTATTCGCTGGAGTTGTATATTCAGTGGGCGTGATGACGGGAATATAAAAGAGAAAAAAGAGGAAGAAGGCTAAAGATAGTATAATTTGTGTTTTCCCTAGCCATTTAAATAAATATAAGTAACCAAACCATACGAGCAAAGGAACAATAATCCACTTGTTTTGTGACAAAACACAAATGATACTTCCTACAACTGAAATAGCTGGCAAATGCCAATATCCATTCACTGGCATTTACCCTTTAGGATCTTTGTATATCAAAGATCTGTTCTGCTTTTTCTTGTAATTTTTGAAATTTAGCTGGATCTGTTGTGTCTGCCAGTTCATCCAATAATTCATTAACATACGATAATTTTTCATCATGATTTCGTTCAACGGACACTTGTGTTAGTTCTACTTTACTTGTATGAACACCTGCTTCGTTAAATAGTTCAATTGCATAAGGGTGATTTCGATAATCATTGGCATAATAAACTGTCTTAATACCTGCTTGAATAATTTGTTTGCAACATTGCAAACAAGGAAAATGAGTTACATACATTTCTGCATCCTTTGTTGGTACACCAAATTTAGCACATTGTAATAGAGCATTTGCCTCAGCATGTACCGTTCGAACACAGTGACCATCAATCACATAACAACCTTCATCAATACAATGAACACCGCCTGATACACTACCATTATATCCGCCAGCAATAATTCGTTTTTCTCTTACAATCGTTGCACCAACCATTAGCCTGGCACATGTACTACGTAACGCTAACAAGTTGCTTTGTGCCATAAAATATTGGTCCCATGAAATTCGCTCCATGACTGTATCTCCTTTTCGTAAAATAAGAATATATTTTTTATTCATAACGTTAACTGTACTCTATACTGTTCATTAGTGTACAACTCCCTATCAAAACCGTCAATCCATTATGGAAGTTGAATCATTTCTCTAATTGTTTCAAGTGTCTTCTCACCAATTCCAGTAACATTTAATAACTCATCTGCCGATTGGAAGTAGCCATTTTCTTCACGATATTGAATGATTGCTTTAGCCTTTGTAGGCCCAATTCCAGCTAAACCTTCTATTTCTTCTTGTGTTGCAGCGTTTAGATTAACTTTATCCGAACCTCCACTTGAAGTAGATTCAATAGATTGGCTTGGTTGATCTGTAATATTGGGAACAATAATTAACATCTCATCCTGTACTTTTTGAGCAAGATTGACTACTGTTTGATCTGCATCTGGTGTGAATCCTCCAGCTAAAGCAACGGCATCATTTACACGAGCATTTCGCTTGAGTTCGTACACACCTGGTGTTTTCACTTCCCCTTTTATATCCACAGTAACCATTTCTTCTATTGCTTCAGTTGGATTATCACTTTCGTTTGAAGCCAATTCGATCGGATCCATCTCTTGTAACTCACCATTTTCACTAGAATCAGGGGGAAGCCATAATAATAACAATACGACAGCAATTACAATAATGAAAAAAATACCTTTCTTCAGTAACTCATTCAAATGGGATCACACCTTTTGAGGAAAAGCCAATGCTTTTTTATTTTGAGGAGTATGTAGAAAAAACGAGGAATTTGTCAAAATTTTATTTCTTATATTATAACTGTTTGTTTTTAATTTTGCAAATACTCCAACCACAAAAAAATCGAGATTATCACGCTCTCGATTTTTTTTCGGCAACTATAAAAATCCTCTCTGCCTTCTCATCTATTGTAGTATTATAAGTGGAAAAATCGTTGTAAACTGACAAATTATAAAAACCTGCTTCCTCTAACAAATGTTTATACACTATTATTGGATAGGTTCGTTGATGATGATATTCCTCAAAACGTTGGTAAGAGCCACTTTCCATTTCAACAAAAAAGGTCAAATCATGATACATTTCTCCTCGTTGATCTCCTTCAATACAAAACCAAATATAAGATACCTCATCTTGAACATCAGCAAATGTTTGATTTACATAAAAATTCTCGACATGATTGATAGAATGAATATCAAATAAAAGTAAACCACCTGGTCTTAAGATTTGCTCGATTTGCTGGAAAACAACCTGGAGATCATTTTTATCTGTAATATAATTCATAACATCACAGTAACTAATAGCTACATCTATGTTTTCCACCCCGTTTATATCACGTAAATCTTGCTGAATAAATGTGATAGGAAGTTGTTCTTTACTTGCTCGATGCTCTGCTGCCGTTAACATATTAACAGAATTATCGATCCCGATCATTTGGTATCTTTGTTTTGCCAATCTGGCCGTTATTTGACCAGTTCCACATCCTAAGTCCACTATCTTTTCTGGCTTGACTTGATATTTCTTTAACACCTCTTCTGTAAACGTAACCCATGCATCATATGGTGCGTCTTCCATTAAACGATCATATAACGATGCCATTTGTTGATATGCCATTGGTCACCCTTCTTGTCCAACACTTAAGGGCACACGTATTGCATCTCCCCATAAGCGTTCTAAATTATAGTAAGCACGCTCATCCTTATGGAATATATGACAGACAATATCCCCGACATCTACTAATACCCAACGAGCTTCTTCCAATCCTTCTAAACGTTTCACATCAATGCCTTTTTCTTCTACCGCATCTTTAACTGCACGAGCAATAGCTTGAACTTGTCGCTCATTACCCGCATGACATATCAAAAAGTAGTCTGCCACTAAAGAGACATCTTTCATATCCAGTGCAACAATATCTTCTGCTAGTTTATCATCACAAGCTTCTGCTGCAATTTCTAGAATTTCTTTATAGTCCATCAATCATTACCTCCATTTAATTGTCTGGTTAAATCATTGTAGGCGTGAAAGGTATCAGGATAAATTGTAGCGTTTTTTTGCATTAAAAAGTTAATCGTATTTCGTGTCGCTAACCAAGAAGCACGATATAGATCATGATGTACAATATCACGAACTTCTTGAACACCTGGAAAGTCCCTGCCTGGTTCACTATAATCCGCTATAAAAATAATCATTTCTAACATACTCATGTTGGCTTTTCCCGTGGTATGGTACCTTATTGCTTGTTGTACATCAGAATCGTTTATTCCGTGCTCTTGCTCTAATAATAAAGCACCAGCCGGTCCGTGCCAAAGTTCATGATGATAGTCCAATAAATCCTTAGGCAAATTGCTGGTAAGGATAGATCTTTTTAGTTCTTCCTTTGGTCGATATTTTGCATAATCATGTAGTATTCCTGCCAACTCTACTTTTTCTTTATTTACATTATATGTTTCTGCCAACTCTAAAGCTGTTTGGGTAACACGTAACGTATGTTCAAAACGTTCCTCCGTTAACTGAGGTTTCACAATCGATATCGCTTTCTCTTTATTCATACAAATGCTTCTCCTTAATATAAGCTTCTACCTTATCAGGAATAAAATATCGGACTGACTGTCTATTGGCTAAACGTTTTCGTAATCCTGTGGAAGATACTTCAATCGTTGGTACACTCACTTCTATTATCGGATAATTTGTTTTCAAATCATGCTCATACCGCTTAACACCGATAAATTTGACCAATTCCATTAATTGGTCAATGCTTTGCCATTTTGGTAAATATTCCACCATATCAGCGCCGATTATAAAATAAAATTCTTTATCAGGATGTTCATTCTTCAGTATTTTCATTGTATCAAATGTATATGATTTCCCTAAACGTTCTATTTCAATGGTATTTACAACAAAGTTTGGATTATTCTCCGTTGCAAGTCGAACCATTTTGACACGATCTTGTGCATCAATTTTCGCTTTTTCCTTATGTGGAGGGATATTAGAAGGCATAAACCATACTTGTTCCAGTGACAATGCTAAGCGTACCTCTTCAGCGATAATCAGATGACCAATGTGTGGTGGATCAAAAGTTCCTCCTAAAATACCAATTTGTTTCAATGTAATAATACCCCTTTATGGTAGCTCGATTTCTTTATGTTCTGTTGATTCCTTATATAATACAATATTATTCCCGATAATCTGGACAACATGGGCCTGTGTCCCCTCTGCTAGTTGCTCTGCTACAACACTTTTATCTTCTAAACAGTTTTGCAAAATACTCACTTTTATTAATTCACGCTTTTCTAAGGCCTCATTAATTTGGTTAATCATATTTTCATTCACACCAGTTTTTCCAACTTGGAAAATTGGTTTTAGTTGATTCGCTTTCGCTCGCAAAAAACGCTTTTGTTTACCTGTTAACATTTTATCTTCCTTCCAATTGTTTTTGTAATGGTTCTTTGAGGTCTTCGACAGTTATTTGTTTTCCTGTCCATATTTCAAAGGCATGTTGAGCTTGATACAAAAGCATTGTATGCCCATAATGAACAGATGCCTTCTTTCTTTTAGCTATCTGTAACATACGCGTGCAAATTGGTTGATAGACAATATCACTCACAATACTCGATTCCGTAACTTTCTCTGGAACCATTATGATCTCATTATCATTTGGTTTCATTCCAACAGATGTTGTTTGAATAATCAAATCATACCCATCCAATCCGTTTTTCACCTTGTCTAAGGAATATATTGTCGTTTCAGTAAAAGTATTTCCCAATTCTTTAATTTGTACAGCATGGTCTGTGGTACGATTTGCTATATCAATATAATAAAATCCATTTTGCACTAATGCATCGTATATTCCTCTAGCAGCACCACCTGCTCCTATTAGGATAATTCTTATCGATTTATTTAAGAATATGTCAGGATAGGCATCCCTTAGTGAGCGGATATAACCACTTCCATCTGTGTTATAACCTATCCACTTTCCATTTCGGCACGCCACTGTATTAACTGCTTCAACACGTTTTGCAGTCGAGTCTACTTCATCTAAGTGTCTCATAATAGCTTGTTTATACGGCACAGTAACATTAAATCCGTCAAGTTGTATACCTTTTAGCTTTTCAATCTCCCTCGAAAAAGATTCTACTGGGATATTATACAGTGTATAAGTACCTTCTAACACTGCTTTTTTTAACAAGTTCTGATGTATCCATGGTGATAAAGAATGAGAAATAGGATGGCCTACTAGACCTAAGGAATACGCCATTTAGTTCCCTCCTACAATAAGGATGATCGTACAGAAACAGAAACGCCTTTTGGGCTGTGTGCAATTACTGTACAATCCCCATCTAAAATCCGTACCCAACCAAGACCTGGGAACACAATATCGACATTTGAATCAGTTAGTTTAAATGTATGTTGTTCTAATTCAGGTAAGTGTTTCAATGTTTCATTATTTGGTGGTGACAGTAGTTCCCCCTTATGTACTTCATATAAGGAATCAGCTTTTTCTAGTTTTGTTCGGTGTATCGAAAGATCATTGGAAAAATAACAAACAAACGATTGTCTGTCTCCTCTTATAAAATCTAGGCGAGCAAGCCCCCCAAAAAACAATGTTTGGTCACTATTTAATTGAAAAACTCTAGGTTTAATTTCTTTTGTTGGCGTTATTATTTTTAAATCTTCTTTCGATACATAATGGGCCATCTGCGCTTGATTTACAATTCCTGGTGTATCAATTAATGCCGTATCATCATCTAAAGGAATTTCGATAAAACCTAGTGTGGTTCCTGGGAAATATGAAGTTGTTATCACATCATTAGCTCCTGTAGATTGTTTAATTAATCGGTTGATAAATGTCGATTTGCCGACATTTGTCGTTCCAACAATATAAACATCCTGTCTGTCTCGAATCTCCTCCATGGCCTCGGTTAATTCTTCAAACCCATACCCTTTTGTCGATGAAATTAAAAAAACACCTTTTACTTTGACCCCTAATGAGTTTGCTGACGCTTGAAGCCATTGTTTTAATTTATTTCGATTCGTTGATTTTGGTAGTAGGTCCATTTTATTCCCGACTAAAAGTATCGACTTATCGCCAACAATCCTAGGTAAACTTTTTAGCATCGTTCCATCAACATCAAAAATATCAATAATATGAACCACTAAACCATTGGTATCCGCTATACTACTGACCATTTTTAAAAAATCATCATCGGTCATGTCTATATCCTGAATTTCATTATAATGCTTTAATCGAAAACAACGTTGACATAATATTGTCTCTCTATTTAATGCTGCTTGTGGTGTATAGCCAGTTGCCTTTTTGTCCGATGTTTGAATGGTCACACCACATCCCTGACATTCTATTGATTCCATCCCTATTCCTCCCAGTTAATTTGACCTTTTTTACGCATATATGCTAAAATTCGTCGCTCAATTTGTCGATTGATTCGAGTTAGTTTTCCATCCGTTTGAACGATTGGAACAACGAGGATCGTATGAAATCCAGCAATATTTCCCCCTAACACATCTGTTAGAATTTGATCTCCAATAACGACTATTTCACTTTTTTTTAGGTTCATTTGCTTCGCTACTAATTTAAAAGCTCTACTTAAGGGTTTCCTAGCACTAAATACAAATGGTGTACCTAAAGGTTCCGAAAATATTTTTACCCGCTCTCGATTATTATTCGAGATGATGGTTACTTTGATACCATGGTTTTCCATTAACTCAAACCATTTAACAACTTCTGGAGTTGCGTCTTTTTCATCCCATGCAACGAGCGTATTATCTAAATCTGTAATAATTCCTTTAATTCCTTTTTCCTTTAATAAATCTGGATGAATTTCAAAAATACTTTTTACATGCTCATTCGGCAAAAAATGTTTAAACAAACCTTCCACCTCTTTATGACATTCGACAATTTATATGATTTCTATTTCCAATAATTTACTAGTTATGGAATACTTTACTTTCTTTATCCTATCTCATCTTTCATTATTTATAAAGTATAATCTTAATCACGGTAGATTTCCGAGGTTAGGAATATTATGATGGCTTTCGATATATGTAGCATCTTTTAAATTGTTTATTAAATGGAAGAACTTTTTTAAATATAGAAAAAACGACGCTGAAAACAAGGGATCTTTCCGTATACTCTGTTTTTATCCATGTCGCATAATCTATATTATATGCAGTAAGCGATGTTTAGAGTGTTTACCCGTTCTGGAAATACACTTCGCTTTCACCAGGGGCATAAGTGCGACATCTGTTCAAACTATTCGTTTTCACAGTGTCTTCTTTACCGCGGGTGGCTGATGAGCCTCTTTGGGCTAGCGCCCTGTGGGGTCTCACCGATCTCCTACTTCCCGCAGGAGTCTTCGTGTTTTTTCTCCGCCAGATTTGAGAAATGTTAATTCTTATCATTTATGTTACTAATAGGATAATTATTTGACGTATTTTCCTGGTGGAGTCTAGCATTTTACCCTTATTAGAAAAATTTTCAGGCACAAGTAAGAGAACCCCAAGAGACGCATTTATTGGGTGATATCACTACTGGATTAGAGCAACAAAACAGTGGAGGCAGAATACGTAGACTCCTATGGAAACAACACGTGTCCGAAGACCCCGGAAGAAGCGGTCTTTGCTTCTGAGGAGGCTGAGGCCGTGTCCATGGAAAGCGAAGTATTCTGCCGGAACGAATTCGCATGCTTGACCCTTATTGAATGAGCAAAAGCGACTGTCCAAAGTGGAAATCAACGGCTTTAATTTATTGCGCATAATGCATCTTATATGCAAGACATTCCTTACTAGAAAGAAACAATCTTTTAGAAAACAGCCAAAAACAACAAAAATTGCTAAATGAACCTTTTTCAAAGAGTTTGATCCACTGACAACCTTCCTTATTTTCAACTACAATACTACTTTCAATTATAAACGGTTATAATTTCATCACAAGAACTTCGTAAAAATATGTCTTTTTTGCGAAATTATGCGAAAAACCGTTCGACAATTCCCTACATTTTTTGCATTGTGGATAAGTTTATTCACAAAAATAGTGCTTTAATACCAACATTTTAAAGTAGTCGATTAATGATTATGCACAAGTTATCTACAGGGTTATGTAGATAACTCAAATCTTGTTCAACCTATCATTTCATGGTAAATTAAACATAACGTAAGCTTACTAGAGTAACGAAGTAAGGAGGGCTGCCAAAATGGAACATTTATCAGATGATTTGCTAATTGAAGCTTATTATAAAGCAAATGAATTAAATTTAAGCCCTGATTTTCTATTATTAATCAAAAAAGAAATTGAAAGACGGAATCTAACAAACAAAATAAAACAATCAAGTTAGCTTATCTGGAAAAATCAATATACGTACTTGTGATCTTAAACTCTTGTCATTTTATAAAATGGTAGGGGTTTTTTATTTTTTCCAATGAGAACTTTGTGTTAAGCTATCCTATGAATAAATCTTTTTTATGCTATAGTGCTCCAAATGAACATTTATTACATATCCTTAGCTAGATTACCCTTTTTTTCATCTTACAAATATAGAAGAACTTATACGAAACATATTAAAAAAAATGTTAATTGATTACACTAAATCTTAATGATAATAAACCAACCATCATATACTTAACATAGAAATATATCCCCAGTTCCAAACATCCTAACATTCATAATTTAAGGAGGAAATTAAATAGATGATATTCGCAGTTTTTTTACCACTTCTCTTTGCCTTATTTGTTCCATATATTAGTAAGATAAAGGCTAAAGTTCACACAGGTATTTTTGTACTAATTATTCCTATCCTTATTTTCCTTTATTTTATACGTTTTATCGGTACCGATTTTTCACCAGTTACCGAGACAATTAGCTGGATTCCATCACTTGGTATAAATCTTACATTTTACTTAGATGGATTAAGTCTACTATTTGTTTTACTCATTAGTGGGATCGGGTCACTTGTTGTCCTTTATTCCATCTATTACTTACATAAATCAGAACGTTTAGGACATTTCTATGTTTATTTATTAATGTTTATGGCAGCAATGTTAGGTGTAGTCCTATCTGATAATGTTTTTGTACTCTATATGTTTTGGGAATTAACTTCTATATCATCCTTTTTATTAATTGGATACTGGCATTATAATCAGCGCTCTCGTTATGGTGCACTTAAGTCCATGTTAATTACCGTATTTGGTGGCTTAAGTATGCTTGGAGGATTAATCCTTCTATCTGTGGTGACCAATACAACTAGTATTCAATCCATGATCGCGATGAGTGATGTTATTTTAAACAATGATTATTTGCCACTAATTTTAACTTTATTGTTATTAGGAGCTTTCACGAAATCAGCGCAATTCCCTTTCCATATATGGCTACCAGATGCCATGGAGGCACCTACACCAGTTAGTGCTTATCTCCACTCGGCAACAATGGTAAAAGCTGGTATATTTTTAGTTGCTCGATTCTCACCTATTTTTGCTGGTTATGAATGGTTCTTTATAATTGTTAGTATATTTGGTATCGCTACATTATGCTGGGGTTCCTATATGGCTGTAAGGCAAACGGATCTAAAAGCAATCCTCGCCTTTTCCACTATCAGTCAATTAGGAATGATCATGGCAATGCTTGGCTTTGGTACTGAAGTAGCGATTTTTGCAGCTGTTTTCCATATTCTAAACCATGCAACATTTAAGGGTAGTTTATTTATGGTCGCTGGTATTGTTGACCATGAGACTGGTACTCGAGATATACGTAAGCTAGGTGGATTACTAACTTTCATGCCTATTACAGCTACCCTTGCGTTATTTGGTACTTTTTCCATGGCAGGTATACCATTACCATTTTTAAATGGATTTTACAGTAAAGAATTATTCTTTGATGCAACCCTACATTTGAATGAAGGAACACTCCCAATCACAAACTTCCTTGTTCAAATTATTCCCTATTTAGCAGTATTTGGTAGTATTTTTACCTTTGTTTATTCCTTATATTTCGTGTTTGGTGTATTCGGTGGAAAGAAACAAATAGATCAATTACCGAAAAAACCACATGAGGCACCAATTGGGATGCTAGTATCACCAATTGTCTTAGTCCTTGGTATTATTTTAATCGGATTATTCCCAAATATGGTGAATGGTACATTTATTGCACATGCTGCCCAGGCTGTGAGTGGTGTCCCCATTGAAAAAGACATTTATTTCTGGCATGGATTCATCACACCATTCTTTATGTCTTTAGCAGTGGTTGGCATAGGATTTGTTTTATTCCTAACACGTGCAAAATGGGCAAAGGTATATCATGCTGTGCCAGGGAATTTTAGTTTTAATGGTGTATATGATTGGACATTATCGAAAATGGATACTGTTCCAAGTAAAATTACGAATACGTATATGACGGGATCGTTAAGATTATATGCAGCTCTAATATTAAGCACCGTATTTCTTATAACTTTAGGAGCACTACTCCTAACAAATGGATTTACCATTTCCTTTGATAATTTAGCAGAAATTACTGTTTTAGAAATAGCGGTTGTAACGATCATGGCAGTCGCTGCTATCGCGACTATATTTGCAAGACATAACGTTTCAGCAATCTTAATATTAGGTGTTGTTGGATATGGATTGGCCATTTTATTCGTTATTTATCGTGCACCTGACTTAGCGTTAACACAGCTTGTTATCGAAACCATCACTGTTGCATTATTTTTACTATGTTTTTACCATTTACCAAATCTACGCTCCCCAAATGAACAGACAGGATATAAATTTACAAATGCATTGATTGCAATTGGTTTTGGTGCATTAATGACGGTAATTGGAATTGCAGCACATAGCAGTAAATGGTTTGATACCATTTCGGAATACTTCCTTGAGACATCCTATAAACTTGGGGGAGGAGATAATGTAGTAAACGTCATATTAGTAGATATGCGTGGTTTAGATACATTGTTTGAAATCGTCGTATTAGGTATTGCAGCTCTTGCAATATTTAGCCTCATTAAGCTAAAACGAAATAAGGGGGCGGAATAAGATATGGAGATCGTCACATCTATTTTAGCGGGGCTTCTATTCGCTACTGGTATATACAATTTATTGCAAAAACAATTACTTCGTATCGTTATTGGAACAACATTGATATCACATGGAGCACACTTATTTATCTTAACAATGGGCGAACTAAAACGGGGGCTTCCGCCTGTTTTAACAGATGGAATAACCGAATATAGTGATCCGTTACCACAGGCATTAATATTAACCTCGATCGTTATAAGTTTTGGTACGACAAGCCTGTTATTAGTACTAGCGTATCGTACTGCTAAAGAAAATAATACGGATAATATGGGACAATTAAGGGGTACTGAAAATGAGTAACTTAGCCGTTTTACCAATCATCCTTCCATTACTATTTGGAATTATATTAGCTCTGACACACAACCGAATACCTTTATCTCGATTCCTAACCAAAACCTTTACCATCATTAATTTAGGTGTTGTATCATATATCACTTTCCGTGTTTTTAACCAAGGAACAATCACTTTAGAAACGGGAGGATGGGAAGCACCATATGGTATTGTAATTGTTGCTGATTCACTTGCAATGCTGCTTGTATTAACGACAAATATCATCGCTGTTGCATGTGCTTTTTATGCACCACATTCTTTATCAGAAAGACAGGAGAAATATTATTTTTATCCCTTTTTCCTCCTGTTAATCACCGGTGTATCAGGAGCATTCTTAACAGGTGATTTATTTAACCTATTTGTTTTCTTTGAGGTTCTTTTAATGGCTTCTTACGGGCTAATTGTACTTGGTGGAGACAAGGTTCAATTACGTGAATCCATTAAATATGTGATCATTAATCTATTCTCTTCTATGTTATTTGTTACGGCTGTTGCATTTTTGTACAGTGTTGTGGGGACAATTAATATGGCACAAATTGCAGAGCGGGTGCAAGAAGTTGAACAACAAGGAATTCTTACAACAATTGCAATTCTATTCTTCTTTGTTTTTGCAACAAAAGCGGCTTTATTTCCGCTTTACTATTGGATGCCAAAATCCTATATTGTTCCAAATCCAGTCGTTTCGGCTCTGTTTGGTGCATTATTAACAAAGGTTGGAATCTATTCGATATTACGTATGTTCTCACTTATTTTCATCCATAATATAGACTTTACACACCCATTGTTTATTTGGATTGCAGGTCTCTCTCTCATCTTTGGCGTGATTGGTTCCATTTCAACCAACAACGTCAAATTAATCGTCGCATACAATATTATCCCGGCAGTAGGTTTTCTTATAATGGGAATTGGTGTTTTTAATGAAGATGCATTAAGTGGAACCATTTATTATCTTGTGCATGATATGTTTATTAAAGCAGTGTTATTTTTAATTGTTGGAGTAATTGTTTATGTTGCAGGGACATCTGATCTACGCAAGATGAATGGGTTAATTAATTATTATCCTTTATTAGGTTGGCTACTATTTATTTCTGCTTTTGTATTAGCAGGTATTCCACCATTTAGTGGTTTTATAGGCAAATTATTATTATTAAAAGGGGCATTATCAGTTGATGAAGTGATTATTGTATTAATCGCGTTAATTTCAAGTCTGCTGATTCTGTACTCTATTATGAAAATATTTATCAATGGTTTCTGGGGAGAAAAACAAGAATCAGATAATATTAAATTAAAATCTACAAAAGGTTTTATGGGTCCGATAGTATTTCTATTAGAATTTTCTGTTATGCTAGGTATTGGAGCGGAATTTGTATATCCGCCTATCGCATCCATATCTGAGTATTTACTTAATCCTGAATTGTATATTGATTCTGTATTAAAGGAGTAGACCACTATGGCCTTTCAAATTGTTATTAACCTAATAATAGCGTTTATGTGGATGTTTTTAAGTGAATCCTATACAACACCTAGTTTTATAGTTGGGTATATACTAGGGCTTCTCTTATTATTTCTGTTAAACCGATTTATCCCAGATACATTCTACTTAAAACGTTTGTTTAGAATTGTAAAGCTATTAGTATTATTTGTGAAGGAATTAGTTGTATCTAATATTGATATTGTCAAACTAGTTTATAGCCCGAAACCAACATTTGAACCAGGAATTTTTGCCTTACCAACGGATTTAAAGAGTAATTGGGAAATTACCTTATTAGCCAATTTAATTTCATTAACACCTGGTACATTATCGGTTGCTATTTCAAGTGATAATACACATATCTATATTCATGCAATGGATATTGACGACATTCATGAATCCATTAATTCGATTAAAGATACATTTGAAAAAGCAATCATGGAGGTGACGCAATGACAAGTGTTCTACAAGCCACCGAAACGTTTTTAGACATTGCGGTATGGATTTCGCTAATAGCTATAGGCATTTCTTTATTATTGCTATTATACCGAGCTATTCAAGGCCCTACTAATCCTGATCGTGCTGTTGCATTAGATGGTATTGGTGTTAACTTAATGGGGCTAGCAGCCTTAATATCGATCATGATCGTCACAACAAAGTTTAATGATGTGATTCTTTTAATTGGGATACTTCTTTTTATTGGTACACTTGCCATCGCAAAATATATTGAAAAGGGTGCTTTAATTGATAGAGACATGGATTAACATAATCATGAATATCATTATTATAGTACTATTGTTAGCGGGGACGTTTTTCGTATTATCAGCCTCGATCGGGGTAATACGGTTTCCAGATGTTTATACCAGATTACATGCTTCGACAAAGGCGGCTACCTTAGGGGTTGCTAGTATTTTGATTGGCGCTTTTCTATTTTTATATGGCTCACACAATATTATAAGTGGAAAATTGTTGTTAGCCATATTCTTTATCCTTTTAACAGCACCAGTATCTGCACACATGATTTCACGAGCAGCACATCATGTTGGCATAAAACCTGTTACGAATAATCGAACAGATGCATTTGAAAAAGCAAAAGCAAAAGAATTAAACGAAACGAAGTAAAAAATGATCTTGGAAAAGGTCATTTTTTTTATTTTTAGCCAAAGCTGTTTCTAAAGGAGTGTTGCTTTTTACATTCTTTGTTGTTTTTAACGTATGTGGCTGGCCTCTTTCTTATCATTGCTATTGCTAATATAGCAGTTGATTGGAGCGTAGGACAGTCGACTCCTGCAGGAACAGCACGTGTCCAGACCTGAGCAGGAAGTGGTCTTCTTCTGATGTCTAGCTACAGCGCCTACCCCCTCGAGGTCTTAAGTCAATCCTCTTTGTGGCAAAAAGCGCCACGCCGAGGCTCGGCTTAAGCTTGTCGGGGGTGGCCAAGGCGCTTCCGCTTTTCTAAAAATGTCTAGCTACGACGGACAGGACGTCCTAGTGCCGATAGACATAAGGACGTGGCGTTTTCATCGGCCAGTGCCTACCCCCTCGAGGTCTTAAGTCAATCCTCATTACGCGCAAAAAGCGCCACGCCAAGGCTCGGCCTAAGCTTGGCAGATAAGAAAGAAAACGTTCTTACTGCATAAGTGCAACTAAGGCTTTCGGCACTTGGCGAAAAGCCAAGTTTTCTAATCGTGGGTGACCAAAGCGCTTTTAGCTTCTCTAAAGAGGAGGCTGAGGCCGTGCCTGCGGTAAAGAAGACACTGTGAAAACGAACAAGTTTGAACAGATGTCGCACTTATGCCCATGGTGAAAGCGGCTGCCCGGTGCGGAAATGAATGGCGCAATTTTCGACGCATAATATATCAACTATGACGTTAAGAAACATCAAAGTATGTGAAAGGCACTTTTACCAAAAACGATCATCATGAATTCATCATTAATGATCAGAGGTTGTGTTGTTTTTTCTGGAAAGTTGAAGATAAAGATAACAGTATTGTCTAAATTATGATGGAATTCGAACCATTTTGACCTAAAAAAATACATAACTTCTTTTTTTGGACAGACACAAAATGAAAAGACGCCTCATAAAGATAAGGTATAGGCAAAAGCCCAGCCAATCTTTTAGGAGGTGTATCTGTTTGTCAGGAATTTTAACGGTTCTGGCACTATTAATCAAAGAAGCACTCTTTTTCGTATCTTATGTAAAAAATCATGCATTTCCGCAACCATTACCACAAGAAGAAGAGAAAAAGTACATTAAAGCCATGCAAGAAGGTGACGAAACAGCTAGGAATAAGTTGATTGAACATAATTTAAGACTTGTCGCACATATCGTGAAAAAATTCGAAAATACAGGGGAAGACACAGAAGACCTCATTTCCATTGGTACAATTGGGTTAATAAAAGGGATTGAAAGTTATTCACCTGATAAAGGAACCAAACTGGCCACATATGCTGCGCGTTGTGTGGAGAATGAGATACTGATGCATTTACGTGCGCTCAAGAAAGTAAAAAAAGATGTTTCTCTCTATGATCCCATCGGACAGGATAAAGAAGGTAACGAGATTAGCCTAATGGATATTTTGGAAGCAGAAAATGAGAATATCATCGAATATGTGCAACTTAACATGGAAATTGACAAAATGAAGGAATATCTAGCTATTCTGGATAAACGTGAAAAGGAAGTAATTATATTGCGTTATGGTTTAGGTAATCAAAAAGAAATGACGCAACGAGAAATCGCTAAAAAATTAGATATTTCACGTAGCTATGTTTCTCGAATTGAAAAACGGGCACTAATGAAGGTATTTCATGAATATTATCGAAATGAACAACAAAGTGATTAAAAAAAAGCGCGTTACCACAAAGCGAAACGCGCTCCTAATCTTGTAATTCTTTTCTAATTCGTATCGTTTTATATAGAAAAATGCTTGCAAGAACAATGAGAATCAATGATAGCATATATAAGTATGGACTATGATGGTTTGGCTGAATATACGTATTAATAATAGCACCCATATACAAATAACTCGCGAGTATTAATAACGTAACAAGGAAACGTTGATAATCTTTCAATTTTAATAATAAATCATCCTTATTCACGTTCATAATTACCTTCTCCTTTTCTACTAGTAAAAGGCTTATGCCATCTGCTATGGTATAAGCCTTTAAATACTAAAAAAGTATATCATATAATATACGTATAATAGAGAGGTAAATGATGGGTAAAAACTTAAATATCTTGTATTACTGACATCAAAATAGTTGTTGCATTTCTGGCAGCTTTATCTAAAAATGTGTCAAAGGATACAGATGATTCTTTTCCAGCTATGTCAGACAGTGCTCGTATGACAACAAATGGTTTACCAAATTGATGACATACTTGTGCAACTGCAGCAGCTTCCATCTCTAATGCAATCATATTTGGAAACATCGATTGCACAAACTTTACTCGCTCTGGATTATCCATAAACGAATCCCCAGTTGCTACTAAGCCAGTTTTATAGGATACAGAGATTCCCTCCAATGCCTTTATCGTTTTCTTTATTAACTCCGGATCACCTTTGAAGGTTGCTGGCATTTGAGGTACTTGTCCATAAGCATAATTAAAAGCAGTAACATCCACATCATGATGAACAACTTCCGAAGAAATAACTATATCACCCACTTCAAGTTCTGGGTCATACCCGCCTGCTGAACCGGTATTGATTACATGCGACGGAGAAAAACGTTCATGCATAATAGTTGTTGCCATAGCTGCATTGACTTTTCCAATTCCTGATTTTAATAAGACAACATCTTTTCCAAGTAATTTCCCTCTTACAAATAGACAATTTGCAACTGTTCTTTCCTGCTTGTTTGTCATATTTTCGATAATAAGTTTAACTTCCTCATCCATTGCACCTATTATTCCTATTGTCATAATGGTTCCTCCAATTGGCTATTTCCTTAGTCTTTCTTATCATTTTCTATAAGAATTTCCACTCTAGTTGGTTTCCATCCTTGTTCATCTATCCATGATAAATAAACACGATATATTTCTGTTTCTTCAAGGTCAGAAACAGTTGCAATCACTTTTTGATCGCCACCATTTTCATATCGCCACTCAATCAGATTATCTTCCGTTAAGCCTGTTGCCATTAAAACAGCTTCACGCATTTCTTTCCAATCTTGTGATTCTTCATCAAATACAGTAGTATGTGGACCTTCTTGTTCGGTTCCTACTGGCTGCCAATTTCCAGTAAATGCATGTGAAACATTATCATCGTCCGTCTCAACTTCTTCTAACTCAACTTGTTCTTGATTTGAAACCGATTCATCATATTCTCTTTCATCATCATCTAAGGTATTTTCAGCCTCAGAAGATTCTTCACTGGATTCAACCTCAATGCTATTATTATCCTCGGATGACGACTCGTGATTTTCTTCCTCATTATATGTAGGGGAGTCATTCTGTGCTGTAGATGCTTCTTGGTCATTATCACCAAAAATCCATATTCCAACTAGCAGAAGAAGAAGTACGCTTCCTGTAACAAGAAAAATAGAGATAGATTTTGTATTTTTCCGACGCTTCTCAAATTTATTAACTCGACTATATCGATCAAAATTACTCATTTATCTCCCCTCCTATTTTCTATATCTACTTTATTAGCTAGTTTCTCTAAATATGCTAATAAATAAAAAGTGGGATAGTGCTGTAGAATATACGCTACTCTATCTGACAATCCCACCTAGTTTACACTATTCAACTTCTATAATTTTGACTTGAATATCCCCACCAGGTGTACTGACAGCAACCTCTTCACCAATTTCATGACCTAATAGACTCTTAGCCATTGGAGAATCATTCGATATTTTCCCTTCGAAAGGATCTGCTTCTGCACTACCAACAATAATATATGTTTCTTCTTCTCCGTCTGGTAATTCTTTGAAGGTTACGGATTTACCTAAGGAGACAATATTTGGATTTTCATCATCATTTTCAATAATAACCGCATTACGAATCATTTTTTCTACCTGTGCAATGCGTGATTCAACGAAAGCTTGTTCATCTTTTGCAGCGTCATACTCAGAATTCTCGGATAGATCTCCAAAACCTCTTGCAATTTTAATTCGTTCCACAACTTCTTGACGTCTTTCCGTTTTTAAGTAATGTAATTCCTCTTCTAGTTTCTCTTTTCCCTCTTGTGTCATATAATAACTTTTCTCTATAGCCATTCCTAATACACTCCTTTTTCCTCCGATAAAAAGTACAATGTAACATATTATTATGATCAAAACTTTATGTTATGCAAACTATAAAAATATACTAATCATTACTATGGCAGATTTAATTTAAATTTTCAATACTTTTCTATGAATTATTTTGTTGATTTTCCGATAAAATAGTTGAAATTTTAGATGCCATGATATCGATCGCAACATGATTTTGTCCACCTTCAGGTATGATAATGTCTGCATAGCGTTTTGTTGGTTCTACAAATTGAAGATGCATTGGACGAACACTATTTACATATTGATCAATTACCGAATCTAATGAACGACCTCGTTCTTTAATATCCCGTAATAGTCGACGGACAATTCGAATATCTGCATCTGTATCGACAAAAACCTTAATATCCATTAAATCAACAAGTCTTGGATCTTCTAATATTAATATGCCTTCTAAAATAATGACTTCTTTTGGTTCAACAGGGACAACTTTGTTTGATCGGGTATGAAGTTTATAATCATATACAGGCTTTTCAATCGACTTAAAATTTAATAGTTGATGTATATGCTCGATTAATAAATCATTATCAAATGCTAATGGATGGTCATAATTTGTTTGAAGTCTTTCTTCAAATGGTAAATCAGACTGATCTTTATAATAATAATCTTGTTCAATAACTAGAATTGTTTTATCCGAAAAACGTTGACATATTGATTGTGTCACAGTTGTTTTCCCACTGCCACTTCCACCAGCAACACCAATTACAACTGGTTTTCCTTGCATAAATCCTGTTCCTCCTTTGATTCATTCCTGGTGGTGATTGCTACTCCATCCCCAATTGGAACGATCGTTGTTTCGTAATTTGGCAATTGGATGAGCCATTCATTATAAGCTCTTATTGAGGTAGCCATTTTCTGATATCTTGGATGCTGTTTGAAAGGATCTGCAACATACCCTTTAAACAATACATTGTCTGATACAATCACACCATTTGGGGTGAGATAGTCATTTGCCAGCTTAAAGAATTGTTTATATTTCCCTTTTGCTGCATCTATAAAGATTAAGTCAAATAACTGATCTTGTGGTAACTCTTTTATCTTTTCCAATGCATCGCCTTTAATTACCTGTATAGTAGATTGTTTCTCAAGTAATTGTATATTTTGAAGTGCTTGCTGATAGCGATGTTCATCTCGTTCAATGGTAACAACAGATGTTTCTGGATATGCCTCCACCATTCGCAAGGCAGAATACCCGATTGCCGTTCCAATCTCTAATATTGATTTTGGTTTATGTACCTTGACCAATTGCATTAAGAAATGAATACTGACCGGATCCATAATTGGCACATTTTCTTCCATTGCTTGGTTTTCTAACTTGGTAACCCACTCTTTTTTAGGAGGTAATAAGTTTTTTAAATAGCTTTCTAATTCTTTTTCCATCTGTATACTCACCTTCAGTTAGTTTCCCATCTAATTGTGATGACAAATCCATGTAACAAAAACTAGAAGCGCCCTGATCACCCTCGATTAGAAAACTTGGATTGACCATTGGGCGAAAGCCTTAGTTGAACTTATGCAGTAAGAACGTTTTCTTTCTTATCTGCCAAGCTTAAGCCGAGCCTCGACGTGGCACTTTTTGCCTGTAATGTGGATTGACTTATGATCTCGAGGGGTAGGCACTGGCCGATGAAAACTCAGGCATCCTTATGTCTATCGGCACTAGGTCATCCTGTCCATCTCACTGGCTAAAATCGTCACGTCAAGCGCAACGCCAGTACTAGGATGTCAATCGCTCGGAGCTGGACGTTGTCTTTCCTATAAAAGGCAGCAATGAGGCCAACTTTTTTATACTATCTTATCTTGTAAAAAAACGGGAAATGTGAACATCATTCACACTTCCTATCTTAATCAATATATTGGCTTTTTAGCTGTTCGTGTTCGTCATCAGTTTCCGAATAGTGGATATTTCCTTCACTATCATGTAGGAAATATAAATAATCGGATTCTTCAGGATATAGAATTGCTTCTAAGGAGCTTTCAGCAAAATTCGATATTGGTCCGACTGGTAGTCCATCTATATAATACGTATTATATGGTGATTCTACTTCTAAATCCTTTAAATAAATTTTCTCCTTATGCTCCCCAAGTGCATATAATACTGTTGGATCTGTTTGTAATTTCATTCCTATATCCATTCGGTTATAAAAAACACCCGCAATTTGAGAACGCTGATCTTCTGTACTGGCTTCTTTTTCAACTAATGAAGCCATTGTAATTGCCTCGTGAATGGTTAAATCACTTGCTGTAATATCATCCAAATAAGAGGATAGGACAGATTCTGTTTTTGATAACATCGTCTCTATAATCGAATCGATACTGGGATTTTCCTCATATATACTATACGTCGCAGCAAACAAATATCCTTCTAGAGGCATTTTAATATCTATATTTAAAATCTCTTCCGTTAAAAATGATGGATATTGGTCCATTAACTGTTCGATATATTCTTCATCATTAACTCTCTCTAAAAATGCATCGGCTTCTATTGGTGTTGATTTTTCAAATATATCGGCGATTTGTTCCAATGTTTTCCCCTCAGGGACTGTAACAGTATAAATCGCTTCTTTTAGTACTGTTCCATTTTTTAACGATTCAATTATCTCATCTATTGTTAAAGATGGAGTAAACGTATATTCCCCCGCTTGAAAATCTGATTCATTCTTAAATTTCGTATAAAAGCGAAAGATAAGTGCATTATTAATAACTCCATTTTCCTCTAGGATTTCTGCAATATCCGAAGATGAGGAACCCATCGGTATTTCTACCTGTATCTCTTCATCACTATCTGGGTCAACTGGCTCCAACGAAGATTTTATAAACATATATGCTGAGATACCACCAATAACAAGTATAAGGACAAGAGCTAATATAATGATTGCAACAATTTTTCTTACCGTTTCGGCCTCTTGGCTACGAGTGATAAGATTTTCCTTATAATCACCTGTTTTTTTACGCTTGGTCATTCAGTATCCCCCTTTCACCCGGTACATTATACTAAAAATCGACAATATAATCCATCAAAATGTAAAAGAACATAGAAAAAATAGCTGATGTTAGTGATAAACAACATCAGCTATTTTAGATGATCTACTTTGCTTATTACTCCGTTTCTTCATTTGCCAATGTATTTAACATTTCTTCTACCATTTCCCATTCTTCATCTGATTCAATCGGAAACAAAGATAAGTCATCATCCTGTTCTTCCTTTTCTTCATAACGAAAGGCATACACCTCTACTTCTTCCGCTTCCTTTTGTTCAACAGGGACAACTGCAATATAGGATTGATTGGTTTCATCAACATCAAATGTAAATAATACTTCAAATAAATGTTCTTCACCATTTTCATCTGGAACAATAATTCGTTCTTTTTCTTCTAATGCCATTCCGACACTCCTTTACTTTTTTTGGTCTAAATAACCTTGTAAGATCATAACTGCTGCCATTTTATCAATCACTTTTTTTCGCTTTTTTCTACTGACATCAGCCTCTAATAAAACTCTTTCAGCAGCAATCGTGGATAACCGCTCATCCCATAAGATCGTAGGGATATGAAAGGTTTCCTCTACATGCTTGGCAAATTTTTGACATGCTTCACCACGTTCCCCGATGGTTCCATTCATATTTTTAGGTAACCCAATAACTGCTTTTGTAATATCATGTGTCGTAATAATCTCTTTTAACGCCTCATCTGCTGACTGGATATCTGTTTCATCCCAATAAATGGTCGTCAATCCTTGCGCTGTCCATCCTAATGCATCACTTATTGCGACACCAATTGTTTTTGAACCGACATCTAATCCGATTAGTTTCATTTATTGATCCTTTTGTTGTTCAAGATAGAATGTCACTAGTGCCTCAATCACTTCATCACGTTCTATTTTCCGAATTATATTACGCGCATCCCTATACCTTGGTATATAAGCTGGGTCACCGGATAATAAATATCCAACAATTTGATTAATTGGATTATATCCTTTTTCTTTTAGCGCATCATGGACCGTAAACAAGATTTCTTTGATATCCTGGTCAAATGGTTCTTCTGAAAAGTCGAATTTCATCGTTTTATCGATCGAGCTCATCGTGACACCTCTTCCATATTTTGCATTCTTCCTCTATTTTAACATGTTTATACAGTTTAATATATCTTTTTTTAAATGTTAAAGCTTACAGATTTTCTCTCACATAGGAAGTAGCGTAATTTAATGCTTCTTCTATTTTTTGTGGATCCTTTCCTCCAGCTTGTGCCATGTCAGGACGGCCACCACCGCCACCACCACAAAGTTGTGCTGCCTGTTTGATTAATTTACCTGCTTGAAGCCCTCGTTCTATTAAATCTTGGGAAACACCTGAAGCCAACTGAACTTTCCCATTATTTTCAGCTGCCAGTAGGATAACACCAGAATCTAACTTGTCTTTTAAATTGTCTACCATATTTCGTAGCTGATTCATATCTTTCACACTTACTTTTTGGGCCAATACTTGAACACCCTCAACAGTTTCTACCTTTTCTAATATAGATGCAGCTTCAGCATTTGATAATTTTGCGTTCAACGATTCATTTGCTTTTTGTAAGGCTTTTATTTCATCATATAATGCTTCTACTCTTTCTGGTACAGAAGTATCATTTGTTTTCAACATATTTGCCGTCGTCTGCAATAACTCCAGCTTGTCTTTCACATACATATAGGCTTGTTTACTTGTTACTGCTTCAATTCTTCTCGTACCTGCTCCAATACCTGATTCTGTTACAATTTTAAACATACCGATTTCCGCAGTGTTGTTCACATGATTACCGCCACAAAGCTCTAAACTAAAATCGCCAATCTTCACTACTCGAACAACATCTCCATATTTTTCTCCAAAAAGTGCCATTGCTCCCATTTGTTTAGCTTCTTCCAAGTTCTTATAATCTACAGTAGTGGATATGGACTCCCAAATTTTCTCATTTACAATTTGCTCTATTTCTTCAAGTTGTTCACCGGTTACGGCATCAAAATGAGAGAAATCAAAGCGTAAACGATCAGGTGCAACTAAAGACCCAGCCTGATTAACATGGTCGCCTAACACATCTTTTAGTGCTTGGTGTAATAAATGGGTTGCTGTATGATTTTTCATCGTTAGTGTACGCAATTGCTCATCAACTAGTACTTCCACTTCATCATTTATATGAAATGTACCTTCAACTACCTGAAGCTGGTGTACATGTTGTCCATTCGGTGACTTTTGAACATCCTTTACAAAGCCAGAAGCATGTTTTGTTTTTATCCATCCATGATCGGCAACTTGTCCTCCACTCTCTGCATAAAATGGAGTCTCAGCTAGTAGAACAGATACCTCTTCCCCTGTTTTTGCTGTCTCTAGCTGTTCTTTATCCCTAATAATATGAAGTAATGTTGTCGTCCCTTCCAACTTGTCATACCCTATAAACTTACTATCCACATCCAATTCACTAAAGATATCATCCTGTACTTGCATCGAGTCTACCTTTTGGCGGGCACTTCTAGCACGTTCTCTTTGTTGTGCCATCTCCTTTTCAAAACCTTCTTCATCAATCGAGAATCCTTTCTCATGTACATACTCCTCTGTTAACTCCTTAGGAAAGCCATACGTATCATATAGTCGAAATACTTCCTCTCCTGGAAAAACAGAACTACCTTTCTTTTCCTCTTTTTCCATTATCGATGATAAAATGGTAAGACCTTCGTTTAATGTCTCATGGAATCGCTCTTCTTCTGTCTTAATTACCTTTTGAATATACTCTGCTTTCTGATTAACTTCTGGATAGTAGTCTTTCATAATATCCCCTACTGCTGGAACGAGTTGGTACATAAATGGCTTTTCAATACCTAATTGTTTCGCAAATCGTACCGCACGGCGTAACAACCTTCTTAATACATAACCTCTACCTTCATTGGATGGTGTTGCACCATCACCAATTGCAAATGCGACAGTACGAATATGGTCGGCAATCACCTTAAAGGCTGTATCCATTTCTTCAGATTTTCCGTATGTCGTTTCTGCTATTGATGAAGTCTTTTCAATAATTGGCATAAATAAGTCTGTTTCAAAGTTTGTTGGCGTATCTTGAATGACAGATACTATACGTTCTAATCCCATACCAGTATCAATATTTTTCTTGGGTAGTGGGGTATACGTATCATCTGGATTATGATTAAATTGAGAAAATACTAAATTCCATATTTCTAAATAACGTGCATTTTCACCACCAGGATATAGTTCAGGGTCTTGAGGATCATTTCCATATTTTTCTCCTCTATCATAGAAAATTTCCGTATTTGGTCCACTTGGTCCTTCCCCAATATCCCAAAAGTTTTCCTCTAACCGAATAATACGATCTTTCGGTAACCTTATATCATGTAACCAAATATCATATGCTTCATCATCTTCAGGATGCACTGTTACAGACAAGCGTTCAGGATCGAATCCAATCCATTTATCACCAGTTAAGAATTCCCACGCCCACTCAATTGCTTCTTTTTTAAAGTAATCTCCAATTGAAAAGTTACCTAACATTTCAAAAAAAGTGTGATGTCTCGCTGTATATCCAACGTTTTCTATATCATTTGTCCGAATGGATTTCTGCGCATTTACGATACGGGGATTATCTGGAATCACTCGACCATCAAAATATTTTTTTAGTGTTGCTACCCCACTATTTATCCAAAGTAATGTTGGATCTTCCTTTGGTACAAGTGATGCACTAGGTTCTACTCGATGACCTTTTTCTTTAAAAAAGTCTAAAAATAATTGCCTCACTTCAGCTGATGTTAGTTGTTTCATACTATTTCCTCCCAATTTATACATATTAGTTTGATTTGTTTCTAATTTTTGTCTAGAACGAAAGTGCAAGTGCCCTGACCACCCCCGATTAGAAAACTAGGCTTTTCGCCAAGTTCTTATGGCGAAAGCCTTAGTTGCACTTATGCAGTAAGCATGTTTTATTTCTGATCTGCCAAGCATAAGCCAAGCCTCGACGTGGCGCTTTTTGCGCGTAATGTTGATTGACTTATGACCTCGACGGGGGGAGGCACTGGAGCTGAACGTGGCTGTTCCTGTTGTTCAGCTATCCACAGCTCTTTTTTTACACGTTAGGAAAGTATAAAATTTTAGCTAAGAAGTGGACTCAACGTTGCTAAAATTTTAATGTCCCAAGTATAAGAAAAACTAACGCATTCGCTAAAGGACGAGCGAATTCGAGTTTTTCTAATAATTTCCTAGACGATAAAAAAATCCCATCTCTGCACTAGCAGGGACGAGATTTGTTCGCGGTACCACCCTAATTATGAATAAGTTACATTATTCATCACCTTAATCATGGTAACGGCATGATACCGGCGGGGATTAACCGCACTCCAGTTTAGCTTTCCACGATGTCTCAATAGGATTTCTTACAGCCATTGGAAATCCCTCTCTGTAAAAGGCGTTTCGTGTACTCGGAACCTTCAGCATTTTAGCTTTATAAAAGTTACGAAAATATATCTAATTTTACCCGATATTATAGAAAGATTTTCAAAAAATGTCAATCCATCTGCCTTATTGTAAGGATATGCGATACAATTACCTTCATAATTGTTAATAATGGGACTGCCACTATCATTCCAATTACACCACCAATTTGTCCTCCTAAAAGAAGTGCAAATATAATCGCAATTGGATGGGTCTCTACACTTTTTCCAACAATATATGGGGATAGAAAGTTCCCTTCAACCAGTTGAATAACAAATATTACAATAATCGCAATGATCACGAGTTTTGTGGATACTGTCATCGTGATAGCGACAACTGGAATAGCACCGATGATGGGCCCGAAGTAGGGGATTATATTGGTTAAACCCATAACAACGCCTAACACAAGTGCATATGGGATTTGCAAAAAATAAAATGCAATAAACGAGATAACACCGACAAAAAAACTAACGAGTAATAACCCCCGAATATAACCACCTAGACTTTCATCTATTTTATGAACTAGGCTGCTTGTTTGAGATTGATATTTAGACGGTATCCATGTTTTTATATATTGTTTTATTTTCTGGTAGTCTTTTAGAAAATAAAATACTAATACGGGAATAACCGTTAATAGTACAATCATATCAAAAACTTTTGTTACTCCACCTACAATGTTTCCAATTATTTCATCGACACTAGCTTCTATATCATAAATTAATTGATCCATCTTATCATGAACCGTCTCAGGAAGAAAGGCTGTGTATTCATATAATTGATACACAAATCCCTTGTACATCTCCAGTAGTTCAGGTAATTGTTCATTCAAGTCATGTAATTGATGAACAATCGTCGGATATACACGATAGATTAAATAACTAATTCCTCCAAAGAACAATACATATATGAAAAGTATGGCTAAACTCCTGGGAATATTTAAACGTTGTATTTTAGTTACTATCGGATAGAGAAAATAAGCAATTAAACAAGAAATTAAAAAAGGTGCCATAAGGCTCCATATAAATGAAAAAAAAGCTCCATAGATTGGAGACAATTTAGCTACTAAATAAAGAAATAAAAATAAAAATATACCTAGAAGAATCCAATAAAGAAAAGTCAATGGTGTCTTTTTATCCATCATACGAACTCGCTCCTTAGCTGCCAATTTGATATCAGTTGCTTACTAAGAAGAGTCTACCATTGTACTTTCCTTTCATCTTCTGTGAATAAGTCGTTTAGTGAGCTTAAAGATCCATCCGATTCCACTTGGTGGAGCGTTAATTCATTATTAATGACTGCCATCTCTATAAAACAGTTCCAACAATAGTATTGTTCAGATCCAATTATTCCGATATCCTTACTATTACAATTCGGGCATTTTAGCATACATAAAGCTCCTTTATCGTCAAGTATCCATTATTATGCTATCCTAACCCGAATACAAGTAAAATATACATCGTTACAGAGTTGCATTGCGTATAATCTATATAATGCACAGTAACATTTAGCTAATATTACCGCTACGGAAAAACATTTCGCTTTCCGCGGACTCCCCACGAGCCTCCTCACTCGTAACCTCGTTGCGGGGTCTCTTAGGCTCGTTTTTCCGCAGGAGTCTCCATGTTTTTCCTCCGCTAAGTTGTATTGCCACATTTTTATCATTACTATTGACAATATAACAGTTGATCGAAGCGAATGATAGACATTGTCAATATTGCGTCTTTTTAATATAGAAAACTATTCGAAGCTGTGGAAAATGCGAGACTCCTACGGGAAAAGGAACAGTCTGAAGACCCCACAGCGAGTGCTTTTAATAGAAAAAGGTCTAGCGCCTTGGTCACCCCCGATTAGAAAACTTGGCTTGTCGCCAAGTGGTGAAAGCCTTAGTTGCACTTATGCAGTAATAAAACTTTTCTTATCTGCCAAGCTTAAGACGAGCCTCGGCGTGGCATTTTGTACCACAAAGAGGATTGACTTAAGACCTCGAGGGGGTAGATGCTAGACCTAGACAATGCTCGCGAGGAGGCTGAAGCGTTCCCCGTGGCAAAGAAGACACTGTGAAAACGACCAGAGAGAGTTTGAACAGATGTCGCGCTTGTGCCCATGGTGAAAGCGAGTGTTTTCCACAGCGAAAATTTAGCACTCACTTTATAAAGAATTAAGGAAGCCATACTAAACATTTACTGCGTATAATATATCAACTGTGCATTAACATTTATTAGGATAATGTACCAATCTGCTAGAAACAAACGATTACATAAAATCATATGGGGAGATATCTTCTTCCTCTTCTTCCGTAAAAGTCTCAGACGCATTTATCCTTTCTATTAGTTGTTCTTTCAATGATGTATACCGTTGATTTGTATCATAGGTTTGAATCCCTTGTAGAAAAGCTGAATGATCACCACAAATAATTAAGGATTGTTTACTTCTTGTAATAGCTGTATATAGCAAGTTTTTTCGCAGCATTCGACGATATGCTGGTAAAACAGGCATGACTACAATTGGGAATTCACTGCCCTGAGACTTATGAATCGAAATACAATAGGCATGCATAAAGTTTATATAGTCTTTACGCTCATAGACCACTTCTTTCCCATCATAAGAAATCACAATCTGTTCAACATGATCCGTATTTTCATCCTCTTCAAAAATGGCGACTACTTCCCCAATATCTCCATTAAACACACCATCTTCTGGTTGATTAACAAGCTGGATAACTTTATCCCCAATTCGATAGATGCTATCCTTTACCTTCACTTCCCGTTTTCTAGCATCTTTTGGATTCACTAATGCCTGAAGTTCCTTATTAATATTTGTAATTCCGGCCATGGAACGATACATTGGTGCTAGCACCTGAATGTCTTTTACATCAATTCCTCTTTCTACTGCTCGTTTCACTATTTTTGTTAACACCTCAACCATTTGAGAAGCATGGCAGGAAATAAAACTAAAATCTTTATCGTTTTGTAAAGATGTTGATGTGCATCGATCGTGTTTTATTTCATGTGCTAACTGAATAATTTTCGATCCTTCTTTTTGTCGATACACTTCTTGAAGACTAACAAATGGCAAAATATTACTGCTTAATAAATCGGATAAAACTTGGCCAGGACCAACTGATGGTAATTGATCTTCATCTCCCACTAATAGGACTTGCATTTCATCTGAAATCGCTTTAAAGAGACTATTGGCTAACCAAATGTCGACCATCGAAAATTCATCAACTATAATAAATTTTCCGGATAGTTGTTCCCGCTCATCCTTTTCGAACGTATTCTTTCCATCCCATCCTAAAAGACGGTGTATCGTGACAGCTGGTAATCCAGTTGATTCATTCAATCGTTTTGCAGCACGTCCTGTTGGTGCAGTTAAAATAAATGGGTAAGTGGATTCATCTTCATAATCTTTCGGATCCAGAGCAAGATCGTGAATGGCAGCATATGCTTGAAGAATCCCCTTAATGACGGTTGTTTTTCCTGTTCCAGGACCGCCTGTTACAATCATTACTTTGGAATGAAGTGCCTTTTGAATGGCTTCGAATTGATCTTTCCCGTAGCTAATTACTTCTTCTTCTTCTACTTCACCCGTAATTTTCATTAATTCTGCAATAGGTATTGTATCTTTCACAGGCTGGTTAATTAATCTTTGTAAATGGGAGACAAAACCATCTTCGGCGTAATAAAGGGATGGTAAATATATTTTTCGATGCTGAATGACGATTTTCTTTTCACTATTTAATTGTTCTAGTTGTTCGACAATTACTTCCTTTGGTAGTGATACACTATTTATTGTTAATAATTGAAGCATTCGTTGGATACATTCATCATAAGGCAAATAGACATGTCCATCCTGTATGCTATTTTGTAAAACATAGATACAGCCAGCCCCAATTCGTGTTGGATGTGTTGAGGAAATCCCATTTTGTCTTGCTATCTCATCTGCTGTTTGAAAGCCAAATCCTTCTATATCAAATACATATTGATAGGGATCTTGTTCTAATATTTCAATCGCATTTTCCTTGTACACTTTATAGATAGTTTGTGCCATTTTTAATCCGATTCCATACTTGGATAATGTTACGACTATATGCTCAAAACCTTGATTTTCTTGTAACATTTTTGTGAGTGATTGTGCCTTATCCTGCTTCAAGTTTGGTACTTCCTTTAACACATCTGGATCATTTAATATTTTAGATATTGCGTTTTCTCCTAAGATATCAACAATTCTTGTCGCTGTTTTTTTCCCAATACCGTAGAACAAATCACTCGATAAATATGCAATCAAACCATCTTTTGTATCTGGGATAAAGGTTTGGTACGTTTCTACTTTAAATTGCGTTCCAAATTTCGGATGCTCTTCAAAACTACCATAAAATTGATAAATGGTGCCTTCTTGTAAATTAGAAAAGTGTCCTTTAGCAACTATATCTTTTGCCTTATAATCTTCATTTGTGTCATGAATCTTAATTTTAGCAATAGAGAAATGCTCTTCTTCATTATGAAAAATGGTATAGATCAATTCCCCTTTTATATAACTCCGATCATTTGGTTGGTTTGATTGCAATTGTCGTTCCATCCCTTATCCCCACTATTCTATTCATTCATATGTTTCAATAGCTCTTCTACTTGTTTTTTACCATTTGCTGCTAACACATGGTCTGATTGTGCTTCAAGTGCAGCATCAAAATGTCTTAAACTTTCTTTTGGTTGATCTTGATATAGTGCAATAACACCTAAATTATAGTGTGCATCACTATGTTGATCGTTTAAAGATAGTACTTTATGAAAAATTGGTTCTGCCTCTGATATATGGTCACTTTGTGCAAGTGATAATCCATATTGAAATAACATTTCCTCATCATCTGGATTTAGCTCAGTGGCACGTAATAAGTAAGGGAGTGCTAACTTGTCATGTTCTTGTTTTTGAAATGTTATACCAAGCATATAGTAGACATCTGCTTCTTCTAACCCTAGTTCAATCGCTTTTTGATAATTCTCTTGTGCTTTCGGATATAATGACTGTTCAAAGTACAAATTTCCTAAACCGTAATAGGCTGTTGCTGCATGTGGATCTATTTCAATTGCTTTTTCAAAAAAACGTTGGGCGCGTTGATAGTCGTTTATATGAAGTAATAGGTTGCCAAAATTAATATATCCTACGGGCTGTTCAGGATTCTCTTCAATTTCCTCTGTAAACAACTTAGCCGCCTCTTCATAATTCTGTTCTTTCATTAAGTGAATCGCTTCTTTATTTTTATTCATTATCAACCACTCCTCTCTTTACATCAAAGAAAAGGATCTAGTTCTATCAACAATAACTGTCTTCAAGAACACGATCCTATTGTTTTTATCCTACATAATCAAGGGTTTTTTCATTTTTGATCACTTCATCAATAGTACCCCCACCTAGACATACTTCATCTTGATAGAAGACAACTGCCTGTCCTGGGGTAATCGCGCGTTGGGATTCATCAAACACTACTTTAACGCTTCCATCTTGCAATGGATAAACGGTGACACTACTATCTTTTTGACGATAGCGGAATTTTGCCGTACAAGTCAATTGCTCTTCTAAATTTTCAATATTAATCCAATTCATATCTGTTGCAATCAATGCATCAGAATATAAATGATCATTATAAAACCCTTGACCAACATATAAAATATTGTCTTCTAAATTTTTACCAACAACAAACCAAGGTTCTCCAGACCCACCAATTCCAAGACCTTGACGCTGTCCAATAGTATAGTACATAAGCCCATCATGTTGGCCCTTCACTTCACCAGTTAACGTTTGCATTTGACCAGGTTGGGCTGGTAAATATTCACTTAAAAACTCCTTGAAGTTTCGTTCTCCTATAAAACAGATACCTGTACTATCTTTTTTGGTTGCTGTAGCAAGATCATGTTGTTTAGCAATTTCCCGTACTTCTTTCTTTTCTAAATGACCTAATGGAAACATAACACGTGATAGTACATTTTCTGACAATTGATTTAGGAAGTAAGTTTGATCTTTATTATCATCAACACCACGCAGCATTTCATAACGGCCATCCTGATTTCTTACTTGAGCATAATGACCTGTTGCTAAATAATCTGCACCTAATTTCAATGCATGGTCTAAAAATGCTTTAAACTTAATTTCTTTATTACACATAACATCTGGATTAGGTGTTCGACCAGCCTTATATTCATCTAAGAAATACGTAAATACTTTATCCCAGTACTGTTTTTCAAAGTTCACTGCATAGTAAGGAATGTCTAATTGATTACAAACTCGTATCACATCTTCAAAATCCTCTGTTGCGGTACAAACACCAAATTCATCTGTATCATCCCAATTTTTCATGAAAATACCAACAACATCATAGCCTTGTTCTTTTAATAACAAGGCAGCTACAGATGAATCGACACCACCACTCATACCGACCACTACACGTGTATCTTCTTTTCTTTTCAATGAAATCACCTCTTTTAGGTTGTTAACCGTTTGACAATTTTTGCCACACGTTTAGCCGCTTCCTCTACATTTTCCATTGTGTTAACTAAACCGAAACTAAATCGGATCGAATTGGTTGTCCGGTCATCCTCTTCGCCAAACATCGCACTTAAAACATGTGATGGATCTATTGAGCCTGCTGTGCATGCACTACCACTAGAAGCTGCTATTCCATCTAAATCAAAATTGGTAAGTAATGCTTCCACATTTGTACCTGGAAAACTAATATTGACAATGGTTGGAACAGCATTTTCTTGATCACCATTTAGTTGGAAATGAACACCAAACTCACTTAAAACAGATAAGAAATGTTCTTTATATTGCTTATACTGATGTTCTCTGTCTTGTCTGTGGTTCATAGCTAGTTCAACAGCTTTTTGAAAACCGACTGCGCTTACAACATTTTCAGTGCCTGGTCTACGTTTTCGCTCCTGCTCACCACCATATTGTAAGGCTTGTAAGCTAATTCCTTCCCTAGCATATAAAAATCCGATTCCTTTTGGTCCATTTATTTTATGGGATGATGCTGTCAAAAGATCAAGCCCTAAATTATCAACATGGATATCAATGGAACCGTATGCTTGGACTGCATCAGAATGAAAATGGGCTTGATGATCTTTTAACAATTCGCCAATTTCTTTTATTGGTTGGATGACACCTGTTTCATTATTGACATACATGATAGAAACTAGAATGGTATCATCTGTTAACACATCTACTAGATCTTGAACAAGAACTTTACCATCTGTTCCAACAGGTAAATAGGTCACTTGAAAGCCTAATTTCTCTAAATAATTTGCAGTATGAAGTGTTGCATGATGTTCTTGAGAAGTTGTAATAATATGATTTCCTTTTGCTTTATTGGACATTGCTGTTCCAATTAACGCTAAGTTATCTGCTTCCGTTCCACCACTTGTGAAAATAATTTCCTTTTCCCGAGCATGAATACTCTTGGCGATTACTTGTCTAGCACCATCTAAGTGTTGTCTTGCTTTACGTCCATATGAGTGTACACTAGATGGATTACCAAATACATCATTATAAATAGGATACATTGCATCGACAACATCTTTATGCACTGGTGTTGTTGCGGCATGATCCAAGTAAATTGTTTCCATTTGGTTTCGTTCCTTCCTTACAAAGACTAGATATAAAACATATAAGCTTCTTGCACTTGATCATTTTCATGATGAACTAAATCTTCTAATGTGGTGGTATCGAGTACTTCCTTTACAGCATCACGAATCCTTAGCCAAAGTGCCTGCTTGGCAGGATCTTCATCCTCAATCCCTTCGACTGGCGTTATGGGTCCTTCTAATACACGAATAATATCTCCTGCCTTAATATCTTTCGGCTCTTTGGCAAGGATATACCCACCGTATGCACCTCTAATACTTTTGATTAACCCAGCATTCCGTAGGGGTGTAGCTAGCTGCTCTAAGTAATGTTCACTGAGATCATTATTTCGAGCAATTGCCTTTAGAGATAGCGGGCCATCCCCATTATGTTTTGCTAGTTCAATCATGATCGTTAAACCATATCTTCCCTTAGTTGATATCTTCATTATTTACACCTCTATACTTCTTATAAAGCTTGGCCTATCGCCAAGCCTTTATGGCGAAAGCCTTAGTTGTATTTATGCAGTAAGAAAGTTTTATGCTTTCTTATCTGCTTAGAAAAAATCGCATTAGCTCGTCCTTAGCGAATGTGTTCGTTTTTCTTATACTTGGGACATTAAAGTTTTGGCAACGTCGAATCTACTTCTTAGCTAAAATTTTATGCTTTCCTAACGTGTAAAAGGAATACCATCAATCCGTTTAATTATATCTCACTCTAAGCTATGGGCTATTATAGCATGAAATGTATTCCTCTTGCATTTTAAGAAAATCATCTCTACGCTTTTAGTAGATAACTTTAATTTTAAACAAAGGACGATTCTTATGAAACAAAAACCACTTGCCTTTCGCATGAGACCTACTCATATCCGTGATATTATCGGACAAGACCATTTAGTTGGAGAAGGAAAAATCTTGCATCGCATGATCCAAGCAGAACGTTTAGCATCAATGATTTTGTATGGACCACCTGGGACCGGCAAAACATCCATGGCAGTTGCCCTTGCGAAAAGTTTAGGTATACCTGTCAAAATGCTTAATGCTGTCGTTGATAAGAAGAAAGATATGGAAATCGTTGTTGAAGAGGCAAAAATGACTGGTCAACTCGTATTAGTTTTAGATGAAGTTCATCGACTTGATAAAGGGAAACAAGACTTTCTCTTACCATATTTAGAAAATAATACCATTACCTTGATTGGCTGTACAACGAGTAATCCTTATCATTCTATTAATCCTGCAATAAGAAGTAGATGCCATTTATTTGAATTACACACCCTAACTGGGGATGATATTCAACTAGCATTAAAACGTGCAATACATGATGAGGAAAATGGACTTGGAATGTATCATATTTCCATTACCGAAGAAGCAATAAGTCATATTGCCAATACATCTAATGGAGACTTACGAGCTGCTCTAAACGGAATAGAATTAGCGGTTGTATCCACTCCTGAAAACGATGAAGGAGAAGTTGTGATCACATTAGATATTGTCGAGGAATGTATGCAAAAGAAAAGCTTTTCTCACGATAAAAATGGTGATGCTCATTATGATGTTTTATCCGCTTTTCAAAAATCAATTAGAGGCAGTGATGTGGATGCAGCATTACACTATTTAGGAAGACTGATTGAAGCTGGTGATTTAGATAGTATAGCAAGAAGAATGATTGTTTGTGCCTATGAAGATATTGGTCTTGCTAATCCCCAAGCTGGACCACGAGCACTAGCCGCTGTTGAAGCTGCGGAACGAGTAGGTTTTCCTGAAGCTAGAATACCACTATCTGTTGCGATTGTAGAGTTATGCTTATCACCAAAATCCAATACTGCCTACAAGGCTTTAGATGGAGCTTTATCTGATATTCGCAATGGAAAAAGTGGTGATATTCCAAATCACCTAAAAGATGCTCATTACCAAGGTGCAAAAACCTTAGGTAGAGGTGTTGACTATAAATACCCTCATCATTATGAAAACGGATGGGTGAGGCAACAATATTTACCGGATTCTATCAAAAATAAAAACTACTATCACCCAAAAAATTCTGGTAAGTTTGAACAAGCGTTAAAGCAAGTATATGATAAAATTAAATCTGAAAAAAATAATTACTAGATATATGAGGTATAAATCCTTTTCATAACGGTCAAAATAGAAATACCAAAAGAAATCTATAGATTATATGAAATTACCGTTATTGTAAAAGGAGTGGAAGAAATTGGTTAAAGTCAGACAAGATGCTTGGTCTCATGAAGATGATCTATTACTTGCCGAGACAGTGTTACGTCATATAAGAGAAGGTAGTACACAACTAAATGCATTTGAAGAAGTCGGTGATAAATTAAATCGGACATCAGCTGCATGTGGATTTCGTTGGAATGCTGAGGTAAGAGCAAAATACGAAAATGCTATTGATCTTGCAAAAAGACAACGAAAAGAAAGAAAACGTGCAATGGCTAAAGAGCAGCAACCAGTGAAAAAAGAAGTTGTTGCCCAAACTAGTCAACAGCTTACTGACACAGATATAAATTGGAATCAATCAATGAATACTGAAAGCTCATTAACACTTGATAGGGTTATTCAATTTCTTACAGATATGAAAAAGGACTATCAGGCTTCTAATCAATCGAAACAAACACTAGAAGAAACACAAAAAGAAAATGAGCAGTTACGCGAAAAAGTAAGTGAATTAGAAAAAAAATTAGCAGATACAGAAGATCAGTTAAATACAATTCAAGAAGACTATCAAGTGTTTATGCAAATTATGGATCGTGCTAGAAAGATGACTGTATTAGAGGATCAAGGATCTTTAAAAACTCCAGCCTTCAGAATGGACAAAAATGGAAATCTCCAACAAGTAGCAGAAGGATCCAATCATTAGAAAACTAGGCTTATCGCCAAGCCTTTATGGCGAAAGTCTTAGTTGCACTTATGCAGTAAGAAAGTTTTGTTTCTTATCTGCCAAGCATAAGCCAAGCCTCGACGTGGCGCTTTTTGTGCGTAATTGTGGATTGTCTTATGACCTCGAGGGGATAGGCGCTGGCCGATGAAAACTCGTGCGTCCTTATGTCTATCGGCACTAGGACGTCAATCGCTCTCACTGGCTAAATTCGTCACGTCCTGTGACAACGCCAGCACTAGGACGTCCTGTCCGTCGAAGCTGGACGTGGCCTTTCCTATATAAGTGCGTGTTCAAAAAGGAGGATTAAAAGGACCGAGTCGGCTAAGGTCTCGGGCATCCTGTTACAACGCCGACACTAGTACGTCCTGTACGTCGGAAGTTCGGGGCAGCGTAGCTTTGAGTAGCTGAATGTTTGCATTTAATACATGAGTAACGGAAAAGCAAGCTAACAGAAACACAGATGCGTCATATTCACTGGACTTTTTGAACAACCTCTAAAAGACAGTAATGAGGCCAACTTTTTATACTTTCTTACCTTTTTAGAAAAACTCGCATTCGCTCATCCTTTAGCAAATGTGTTTAGTTTTTCTTATACTTAGGACATTAAAATTTTAGCTACGTCGAGTCCACTTCTTGGCTAAAATTTTCCTAATGTATTAAAAAATCCCCAATAAAAATACGCTTCCATGACACATTGGAGGCGTTTTTTTATTGGGAATTATAAGTAAAAACTATCAATCCCAATCGTGCCGTCTATATCTAGTTTTGATCCCGCTCCTGGCAGGTGGGTGCCCTGTTCTATATCTTGTACGTCCTCTATTTCAAGGCATGCACGCAATATAGAAACATCAGGCTCCCATTTTAATTAGTGTTCGGTCAAAACGATTTTGATAGACGCACACATTAGGATTGATGAGTAATCATTTTCTTTATTTGTATTTATATAGTACCATACAGAATTTCCGTTTTCAATAAATAATCATATGAAGTGTTGTTTACAGATGTTACGAATTAACAACAATTGTTTTGTTTAAGCATAATTACTCTTTTAAATGAATACCTAGTTCATCTAATTGCTCTACGGAAACTTCACTTGGGGCATCTGTCAGTAAATCGGATGCAGATGCTGTTTTCGGGAATAAAATGGTATCCCTTAAATTAGTACGTCCAGCTAATAACATAATGATCCGATCTAACCCTAGAGCAATTCCACCATGTGGCGGTGCTCCATATTCTAATGCTTCCATTAAAAATCCAAACTGTTCATTGGCTTCCTCCAAAGAAAAGCCTAATACTTCAAACATTTTTTCTTGTTGTTCCCGTTTGTATATACGTAGTGAACCTCCTCCAAGTTCATAACCATTTAACACAAGGTCATACGCATTCGCACGTACACTGCCAGGATCAGTTGATAGCTTATCAATATCTGCTTCTACTGGTGATGTGAATGGATGGTGTGCTGCAAAATATCTGCCTAAGTCTTCATCATATTCTAGAAGTGGCCAATCTGTAACCCATAAAAAGTTAAAACGGGAGGTATCAATTAACCCTAAATCATTTCCTAATTTCAGACGGAGTGCACCTAATGCATCATACACAATCGCTTTTTTATCTGCACCAAATAATAATAAGTCACCATCACTTGCTTCTGCTCGATTTACAATTCCTTCCTTCTCTTCATCTGTTAGAAACTTTGCAATCGGACCTTTTAATTCTCCGTCTTCTACTTTTAACCAAGCTAGTCCTTTGGCCCCATATACCTTTACAAAATCAGTTAATTTATCAATATCTTTTCGTGAATAATCATTAGCATGTCCTTTTACATTTAATAAACAAACTGTTCCGCCTGATTCAATTGCACCTTGGAATACTTTAAATGATGAATTTTCAACAATATCTGGAACGTGGATTAACTCCATTTCAAATCGGGTATCTGGCTTATCAGAACCATAGCGTTCCATTGCTTCTTGATAACTCATTCTTGGGAATGGAACAGGAATATCCAATCCTTTTACTTCTTTTAATATTTTATGCATCATTTGCTCTGTCATTTCCATAATCTCTTCACTAGTCATAAAAGATGTTTCAATATCAATTTGTGTGAATTCTGGTTGGCGATCAGCTCGTAAATCCTCATCACGAAAACAACGGGCAATTTGATAATACCTTTCAAAGCCACTCATCATAATTAGTTGCTTAAAAAGTTGCGGGGATTGTGGTAATGCATAAAATTCCCCTTCATGCACACGACTTGGGACTAAATAATCACGTGCTCCTTCAGGTGTACTTTTGGTTAAGATAGGTGTTTCCATTTCAAGGAATTCGTTGTCATTTAAGAAATTACGAACGACCTGTGTTGTTTGATGGCGCAATTTAAATGTATCCTGTAGATCTTTACGACGCAAATCGATATAACGGTATTTTAACCGTAAATCTTCTGCTACATCTGTATTCTCTTGTATTAAGAATGGTGGTGTTTTTGCTGAATTGATCACGTTTAATTCAGTAGCAATTACTTCTATAGTACCTGTTTCCATCGCTGGATTAATCGTTGCTTTATCTCGTTTGACCACTTTACCCGAAACTTCAATAACAAATTCTGTGCGAACATCTTCTGCAATCGCCAAAGCTTCAGCAGAATAGTCTGGATTGAAAACAACCTGAACAATACCTGATTTATCCCGCAAATCAATAAAGATTAAACCACCTAAGTCCCGGCGTTTTTGTACCCATCCTTTTAACAGAACATTTTTATCAATCTCTGTCTCCCGTAATGTACCAGCAAATACTCGTTCCGTCATGATTGACTTCCTCCTTGCACTTTTTCTGCAACATAATCTACTATTTTATCCAATGGAACCTCGACTTGATCCCCTGTATCCATAGCTTTTACGTTAGCCACCTGTTTTTCTAGCTCACTTTCTCCAAGAACGATCGTATATTTAGCTTTTAATCGATCAGCAGCTTTAAATTGTCCTTTCATTTTTCGCTGTTGATAATCCTTATCTACCTGCACATTTTGCTGTCGTAATTGATGAACAACTTTTACACCTTCTTTTTGTGCCATTTCTCCTTGAGCGATAACAAAACAATCTAACGCCTCATTTACTGGGAGCTCGATGTTTTCCACCTCAAGTGCCATTAATAATCGTTCAATCCCCATTGCAAAACCAATTCCTGGGGTATCTGGACCACCCAGTTCTTCTACTAAGCCATTATAACGTCCACCACCTGCCAGTGTAGTAATAGCGCCGAATCCTTCAGCTTCACTCATAATTTCAAACGCTGTATGGTTATAATAATCTAATCCACGAACTAAGTTTTGATCTACTTCATAATCAATTCCCATCGCTTCTAAATACTCTTTTACTTTCTCGAAATATTCTTTTGACTCGTCATTTAAATAATCTAAAATGGCTGGTGCTGTTTTCATTGCAGGATGGTCTCTATCAGTTTTACAGTCCAAAATACGTAGTGGATTTTGCGCTAAGCGAGATTGACAATCCGAACAAAGCTCTGATTGGTGTGGTGTAAAGTGTTCCACTAATGCATTTCGGTAATCCTGTCTACTTTCTTGATCTCCAAGGCTATTTATGAATAATTTCAAAGAAGAAAGCCCTAGTTTTTGATAGCAAGTCATAGCAAGATCAATAACCTCTGCATCAACTGCTGGATCACTACTTCCTAGAACTTCGACACCAAATTGATTTAGTTGACGCATTCTACCTTGTTGAGGTCGCTCATATCGAAACATTGGTCCAAAATAATACATTTTAACTGGTTGGTTAACAGCTCCATGTAATTTATTTTGAACAAATGCACGAACAACAGAAGCTGTCCCTTCTGGGCGCAATGTTAAACTTCTCCCACCTCGATCTTCAAATGTATACATTTCCTTTTGAACGATATCTGTTGTATCCCCAACACCGCGTTGGAATAACTCTGTATGTTCAAAAATAGGTGTCCTGATTTCCTCATAACAATAATGATTACATATCCGTTTAATTTCATTTTCTACATATTGCCATTTTTTTGCATCCTTTGGCAGGATGTCCACTGTTCCCCTTGGTGCTTTCATGCTCATTTACGATACCCCCTAGTTATCTTAACTTCCTTTATTACTTACTTTACATAAGTCTGTTTTTTATTAAATTTTTGTTATTTCAAGTATGCATCCTTAACGAATAATTGATATATTATGTGCAATACTTCCGCGGGAGGCTGAGGCCGTGCCTGCGGCGAAGAAGACACTGTGAAAACGAACAGTTTGAGCAGATGTCGCACTTGTGCCCGTGGTGAAAGCGTCTGGATCGGAAATTCAATTTCGTTACGACGTATAATATATATTATAAGCAATAAGTTATGCGAAAAGAGTCTTTATAAAAATTCACTTTTGTGTTGGATTTTCACTTTTTTTATGGTACAAAAAAACCCTCATCCCTATATGAAAAAGGGACGAGAGTTTACCCGCGTTGCCACCCTAGTTGACGCACAAAATGCATCCGCTTATACACAGTTAACGCCTGCAAAACGTCTACACCTACTACATTCAGCTAGTAATAAATGATTCGATATAGATCCCTCAGGAATGTCTTTCATTAGACTATTATGCAAAAATGCTTTCAGCCATGGCATTTTCTCTCTTTTCATATAGGATCTAACTACTTTTTCCCTCATCGGTTTTACTATTTCACATAAGTAATTACACTACTCTAAACATGTCATCTATAATAATCGTTCCACCAAATATTGTCAAGTACGAGTAATCCTTTTCTTTAGCTTCTTCACTTCACCTAATGAAATCCCCAATTCTTCGGCAATCTCCATGTGGTTGGCATGTCCCTCCATTTCCATAAATTGATGTAAATCAACACCAAAAATATCCTTATTATTAGATGAATTCCACTGTTTCTCCTGCATTCGCATAACCGATGTACCTCCTTTTTAATTGGTATAGTTTTGCCATAACGCTCTATTTTTATTAAAATAAGCAATAGAGATTTGTTAACGGAGGAGGAATCCAATGATTCGTAGTATATACCTGTTTGTACTAATGTTTAGTATAGTAATTTTACTGTCACAATCTTTGCCACATCCTGTTTTTGCAAATGAAGCAATTATAACAGCTGATCATGTTAATGTGAGAACGGGTCCTAGTATTCATTATGAACAAATTGGACAAGTTCATACGGATGAAGAATACCCTATCATCCAGCAACAAAATGGATGGGTGGAAATTGAGTATCAAAATCAATCAGGATGGATTACTTCAGAATATGTACACATTCAACAGGAAACAGAATCGAACGGTAATTTGCAAAAAACAAATATCATTATCCAAAATGACAATACACACATACGTGAAGGTGCCTCTTCAAGTTATCCTATCGTAGATTTTGTGAATAAAGGAGAGGAACTTTCAATTATCTCACAAGAAGGGAATTGGTATGAGGTAAAAGATGAACAAATTCATGGATATGTTTTAAAAGATCTAGTAGATGAACGGAACGAAACAACTAGCACAAATGGATTTGACAATAAAACAATTGTGATTGATGCAGGTCATGGTGGGAAAGATGTTGGGGCAATCGGTGCATCAGGAACATATGAAAAAGATTTCACATTCCAAACGGCACTTGCCTTAAAAGAAGAACTTAACCTTTTGGGTGCTAATGTGATTTTAACAAGAGATGAAGATGAATTTATTTCGTTAAATAGTCGAGCTAGCCTTGCAAATCGTTATCCTACAGATGCCTTTATTAGTCTTCATTACAATAGCACGTTAGATATGCCAGATGTGACAGGAGTTGGGACATATTTTTACCATGATCAAAATAAATCTTTGGCTAAATCCATTCAACAGAATATTATTAAAGAAACGAACGCCAAAAACCGTGATATCTCATTTGGAGACTTTCAAGTAATGCGGCAAAGTCGTGTGCCATCTATTTTGGTTGAATTAGAGTTCATATCTAATCATGAAAAGGAACAACTATTACTAACAAACGGCTACCAAAAAAAGCTTGTAACAGGAATCGTAAAAGGACTACAATTCTATTTTAGTAGTCTTTAAAAATGGCACTTTTCACATACTTAGTGGTTTTCTACTACGCAAGACGTTTCATACTAGAAAGTAACAATCTTTTAGAAAACATTTTAGAAAACAGCCTTAAAAATAAAAAAAGTGGGATTAGACTAAATTTCTAATCCCACTTTTTTATTTATCTTTACTATCAAGTATAATCGTAACTGGCCCAACATTAGTGAATCGGACATCCATCATTTCACCAAATTGCCCTGTTTCGACTCGAACTCCTTCTTCAAGTAGTCGTTTATTAAATTGATTATACCATTGAGTCGCTACATCAGGTTTTGCCGCCTGTATATAGCTTGGTCTTCTCCCTTTCCGAGTGTCAGCATATAACGTAAATTGTGATATGGATAAAACACTTCCACCAGTATTGATTAAGGAATCATTCATTTTTCCATCATCATCTTCAAATATACGCAAATGCACTAATTTACGAACAATATAATCTACATCTTCTTCTTGGTCATCATGCGTTACGCCTAATAGGACAACTAATCCATTAGCAATTTGACCAACTACTTCGTCTTCAACTGTTACACTTGCATTTTTTGCTCGTTGAATTACTGCTCTCATCCCACTACGCCCCCTTGAAAAAGTTACTGTATTGTTCTTGTTACGGCATAAACATCTTGTATTTGCTTAATTCGTTCAACAATTTTTCGTAAGTGACTAGTATTATGAATTAAAATAGTAATGTTAATAACAGCCATTTTATTTCGATCAGACTTTCCATTTACTTTCGTAATATTTGTCTTCATTTCATTAACAACTTGTAATACTTCATTTAATAAACCACGTCGATCATATCCTGATATTTCTAAGTCAACATGATATTGTTTCTTCGTTGTTTGGGTATTTTCCCATCTTACATCCAATTGTCGTTGCTTTGCCTCTTCTGTTTGAACATTCGGACAATCCGCGCGATGTACAGAAACCCCACGGCCTTTTGTAATATATCCGATAATTTTGTCACCTGGTACTGGATTGCAGCATTTAGATAAGCGAATTAATACATTATCTATCCCTTCTACTTTAACACCAGAATCCCGCTTTTGTGCTCTATATTGTTTAACATCATTATTTACTTCTTCAATCGTATCCTGTAAATCTTGTTCTTTTTGCTGGGAGCGTCTAACTTTTTCGGTTAATCGTGTAGCAATTAATGCGGCAGTGATCCCTTGGTAGCCAACCGCTGCATACATATCATCTTCATTTGTAAAGTTAAACCGTTCGTAAACACGTCCTAGATTGTCGGAAGTCAGTACTTTTTTTGGTTCAATTCCTAAAGCTCTAATTTCGCGTTCAACCGCTTCTTTCCCTTTTTGAATATTTTCTTCACGACGCTGTTTTTTAAAAAACTGTTTAATTTTATTTTTTGCTTGTGATGTTTGTGTTATTTTCAACCAATCCTGAGAAGGTCCATAGGAATGTTTGGACGTCATCACCTCTATAATGTCGCCATTTTTCAATTCATAATCGAGTGGTTCCATTTTACCATTCACTTTTGCACCAATTGTTTTATTACCAATCTCCGTATGAATACGATAAGCAAAGTCTAACGGAACAGACCCTGATGGAAGTTCAATCACATCCCCCTTTGGTGTAAATACATACACCATATCCGAGAATAAATCCATTTTAAGAGATTCCATAAATTCCTCTGCATCATGGGTTTCATTTTGCCATTCTAATATTTCGCGAAACCAAGTTAATTTTTCTTCAAATGATTTCTTTTCTTTTCCAAGCTGTCTTCCCTCTTTATACGCCCAATGTGCTGCGATTCCATACTCTGCAATCTCATGCATTTCCTTCGTCCGAATTTGAACTTCCAGCGGATCCCCTTTGGGACCAATAACGGTTGTATGCAAGGATTGATAAAGATTAGGCTTCGGCATTGCAATATAATCCTTAAAACGCCCTGGCATTGGCTTCCAACAAGTATGAATAATCCCTAAAACCGCATAACAATCCTTAATACTATTTACGATAATACGTACAGCTAACAGATCATATATTTCACTAAACTGTTTACTTTGTTTTACCATCTTTGAATAAATACTATATAAGTGCTTGGGTCTACCAGAAATATCAGCATGAATGTTAACATCCTTTAGCTGCTGATTGACTTCTTCCATTACCTCTTCTACATAAGACTCACGTTCTTCTCGTTTTTGTTTCATCAGTTGAACAATCCGATAGTACTGTTGCGGATTCAAATAACGTAGAGCAGTATCTTCTAATTCCCATTTAATGGTAGAAATCCCTAAGCGGTGAGCTAATGGCGCGAAAATTTCTAATGTTTCATTTGAAATACGACGTTGTTTATCAGGTGGTAGGTGTTTCAATGTACGCATGTTATGCAGACGATCTGCAAGTTTTATCAAAATAACACGTATATCCTTCGCCATTGCAACAAACATTTTCCGATGATTTTCTGCTTGTATTGCTTCTTTGGATTTATACTTAATTTTACCTAGTTTCGTAACACCATCAACAAGCATCGCAACTTCATGGTTAAATTCCCTTTCTAAATCTTTAATTGTCACTTCTGTATCCTCTACAACATCATGCAAAAACCCACCAGCAATTGTTTCAGGATCCATTTCTAGTTCTACTAGGATCCCTGCTACCTGCACTGGATGAAGAATATAAGGCTCGCCTGATTTACGGTACTGATCACGGTGTGCGTTTTCAGCAAATTCATATGCATGACGTAAAAAATCGATATCCTTTTCTGAGAGATATTGTCTAGCATTTTCAAGTACGTCTTCCATTGTTAAAACTTCCATTTTAGCCATATAATCACCTATATTCATTGTAGAGAATAACTTTTATAATAGTATCAAAAATATTTATGAAAAAGTAAAGAAATAAATATTATAAAGCTTAACTCATTCGGCAAAGTTTTCAACTCGACAGGTCGTGCTAGTACTTGCGAATGACGTGCGCGCTCTTAGTCAGCCTGTTAGTTAACGCGATAACTCTTACCTTTATAAGAATAGGTCTGACGATGTATTTAAACGCCAGACCTTTTCAATCATACTCTTTTTATTAATAACGCATTAGTGTAAGTACATCATAACCTTCTAATTTATCTAATCCATTTAGATATGATAATTCAATTAAAAATGCACACCCAACTACTACACCACCAAGTTGTTCTACCAAATTAATGGTTGCTTCAATCGTACCACCTGTTGCAAGTAAATCATCTGTTATTAACACACGTTGGCCAGCCTTTATTGCATCTTTGTGGATTGTCAATACATTTTTACCATACTCTAAACCGTAGTCAACCTTAATAACCTCTCGGGGTAATTTCCCTTCTTTCCTTACGGGAGCAAATCCTACTTCTAACGCATAGGAAACAGGGCAACCAACAATAAACCCTCTTGCCTCTGGCCCAACAACAATATCAATTTCTTTTTGACGTGCATACTCAACAATTTCATCAACTGCAGCTTTATATGCTTTCCCATTATCCATTAATGGGGTAATATCTTTAAATTGAATTCCTTCCTTTGGCCAATCTTCCACAATTTTAATATAGTTTTTATAATCCATTCCTTACTTCCTCCTCGGACACGTACCCATCACTAACTGCCATACAGTCTTGAAACCAGGACTTTAATTGTTGATAGGTTGAATAGTATAATGCTTTTTCCAGTTGTGCTTTTCTTAATCGATTTTGATATAGCTTAGAATCCTTTAAATCTTTCTTAATAGGATTTTTATTACAAGTAATGACACCTTTATTTATTTTAACAAATCCTAATTCAAAAAACACTTTCGACATAAAAATAATTCGATCTTTTGTCCAAGATTTCATATTCATGATCAAATGTATTTCTTTATTCAAATCTAGCGTATTTCGTTTTCGAATTAAGCCATAATACCATTTAAAATCCTCTCTGGATGGGAATGGCTTCATATATACACTGTCACTCACATTATAACATGCATATATCTTGGAAGGACTTGTATGTTTGATTATTTCCTTTAATTCGTCACTTTCATTAGGTAAATCTAGAATAATTAAACTATCAATATTAGTAAATGACGGAACAGAAGTATTATAGCTTATAACATGAACCCATTCAGGTAATGATCTACTACTATCTTCCATATTTTCACCAATAGCAAGAAACCCCTCATTTTCATTTGTTAATGTATTAAAATCAACCTGTTTTTTTCCACGATAATCGAATAGTTGCCAATCATCAATTTTTATATCTTGTACAATGACTTGCATTTTCTTCGTACCATTCCACTCATTTATGGATAGTTCGCCAATAATTGAAATCGGTGTATTTGGAGCTATTTGATGGTAGAGATCTCCTAGCTGAAAACCTATTCCATCAACAGAATGGTCAGCTTCTTTAAACAATAATTTGATATGTTTTTGTCCATTTCCAATTTGTCTAATTTGTGCTGGTACATGGTTCATATGAAAAACAGGTTTGGGATTCCCCATTCCAAAAGGTGCTAAACGGGAAAGATCGTTTACTAATGTTTCAGTAATATCACTAATCGATAATGTCTTACATATCTCTACTTCTTGTGTGAAATCTTCTGGTCGCAATTGGTCATATATAAGCTTGTTTAGTTCTAATTGTATTGTAGAAAGGTTATCTAAAGGGAATGTCATCCCTGCTGCTTGTGCATGACCACCAAAATGAGTGAATAAGTTTCGTACCTTCATACAATTATGGAATAAATCAAAGGCTGGTATACTTCGAGCAGACCCCTTTGCCTCATTTGTGTCTGTTTTAACTGTTAACACGATAGCAGGACGTTCATACTTTCGCACTAAGCGAGAAGCAACAATACCTAGAACCCCTTCATTCCATCCTTCTTTAGCTACGATAATAACTCCTTGATCAGAAGGATCTATCATCTCCACTGCTTCACTGACAATGGTTTTGACAATTTCCTGACGCTCTTGGTTCAACGAATCTATTTGATTAGCATACATTTCTGCTTCTTCTCTATTCTTTGTTGTTAACAATCGTACTGCTAAGTCAGCATCCTGAAGTCTTCCAACAGCATTAATTCGCGGTCCTATTAAAAAACCAACATCTTCTTCTGTCACATTTCCATCTATTTTACAATGGTTTTTGAGTGCCTGAAGACCAGAACGTTTACTTGTGGTAAGTACCTTTAATCCGTAATACGCAAGAATACGATTCTCATTTATCAATGGTACTAAATCAGCTATTGTACCAATTGCTACTACATCTAAGAATTGCTTCGGAAAATAACCTAATAAATTTTCAGCAAATTTAAAAGCTACACCAACTCCTGCTAACTCTTTAAACGGATAATCATTTGAACATTTTGGATGAATAATCGCATATGCATCTGGTAACTGGTCTTGGACTTCATGATGATCCGTAATGATTAAATCAATACCAAGTTCCCTGGCAACTTCCGCTTCATGTAGTGCAGCAATACCTGTATCTACTGTAATAATGAGCGAAAAACCACTTTCGTAGGCTTTTCGGAATGCTTGTTCATTTGGACCATAACCCTCTGTAAAACGATTTGGTATATAATAATCACAGTTTGCACCAAGTTCCTCTAATGTTTCAAGCATGACAGTAGTAGAGCTTACACCATCTGCATCATAATCACCATATATTAATATTTTTTCATTATGATGGATTGCTTCGTGTACTCGATTTGAAGCAATGTCAATTGAATCTAAAGTAGCAGGGCTATGTAATTCGTTTAAATCTGGCGATAGAAACGATTGTGCCTCCGCTTTTGTTTGAATACCTCGTTGAGATAATAATTCCGTTATTATAGGGGACATGTCACTGAAGTTGTCCATCCACTTTGCATTATTTTCTGGTGATGATCTAAAATTCCATCTCATCTTACTTTTTAACATATATAATTACACCCCTGACTTTACTATTATACAAGACGAGGTCAATGGTAGCAATGTGAAAAAATGAGATCGAAATTAGTATTCATCACCTGATTTCTCATTCGTAGTCTCTGGTGATCCCCCCATTTCTGCCTCTTTTTCTAGATTGTTTTCTTTAAGTAATGTATTTAAGCGTTCATTTTCTTCTTTATACTTTCTTATAGAACGCTCTAAACGAAATACTTTTATCATCCCAACAGCTGCGGTTATAATCCCACCCATTAAAACCGCAAACAATATAAGTAAAACTAAGGGAATTTCTCCTGATCCAAACACAAAATTGACTTGCACTGGTTCAACATTTGCAACAGCAAATATCGCTACAATAATAACGACAATAATGGCGATAATTGTATAGGTTTGTCCTTTCATCATCACCCCTCCTTTACACTCGTATCTTATCATTACCCAATCTCCGTTTAAAAAATTACTTATCAAAGAAGACCTATTTTCTATTATATAAACGTTTTTTCAATTTAAATCTTCATGAATAATTGGTAGATATGCGAATATCTTACCGTTCCAGCAGAACACTTCGCTTTCACCAGGGCATAAGCGCGACATCTGTTCAAACTTGTTCGTTTTCACAGTGTCTTCTTTGCCATGGACGCCGCCTAAAGCCTCCTCTACAGAAAAGCTTAAGCGCCTTGGTCACCCCCGATTAGAAAACTTGGCTTGTCGCCAAGTGGCGAAAGCCTTAGTTGCACTTATGCAGTAAGAAAATTTTTCTTATCTGCCAAGCTTAAGCCGATCCTCGGCGTGGCGCTTTTTGCGCGTAATGAGGATTGACTTAAGACCTCGAGGGGGTAGGTGCTGAAGCTAGACATCGGAAGAAAACCGCTTCCTGCGGGGGCTTCGGACACGTGCTGTCGCCATACCCAAAAAATCAAACCCTTGTTTTTCAACAAGGGTTTGTAAACATTATACTTGTGGTCCTTCTGGTTTCTTTTTCTTCACAAATACAACTGGTTTCTTTTTAATCATTTTCCCGCGCCATACAAGCCATATTTGTGCTGCTAAAAATAGGGAAGAATACGTACCTACTAGCAGACCGACTGCTAAAGCAATTGCAAACCCCGTGATTGACTGAGCACCTAGGAAAAGAAATGCCAATACAGCTAACATAGTTGTTACAGTTGTATTAATACTCCGCATAAACGTTTGAACTAAACTTTTGTTAACCACTTTTGCGAGCTCTTTAAACGATTTAACACGTTTCTTTTTCTTTAAGTTTTCTCGAATCCGGTCAAAGGTTACAATGGTATCGTTGATTGAGTAACCGACAATTGTCAGGATAGCTGCAACGATTGTAATATCAAATTCTATTCTAGTTAAGCTGAAAATAGCAAGAACAAAAAATGCGTCGTGTAATAGGGCAATTAATGCTGTAATTGCAAAGAAGAATTCAAAACGGAATGTAACATAAATAATCATAAAAATCGATGCAATTCCGACTGCATAAATAGCATTTTTTACTAATTCTTCTCCTACGATAGGGGAAACGACACTAACACTAGGCTCATTCCCATACAAGCCAACAAAATGTTCTTTAACTTCCGCAATCTCATCTTCTGATAATACAGTATCATATCTTGTCACGGCAATATCATTATTATCACCAGAAAGAACGATTGACTTTGGCTCCAATCCTAATTCATCTAGATTTTTTTCCACTTCCTCACTAGTCAATCCATCTTCTGCTAAAATCTCGACACGTGATCCACTAGTAAAATCGATTCCAGGATTTAATTGGAACAAGAGAATAGAAGCTAATCCTAATATGACCATTACAATAGAACCTGTAAAGAATTTCTTACGATGTTGTACGACATTTACTTTCCGGTCCATAAAGGTCACATCATCTGTCTCTTTATAATCCGCAATATCCTGAATATCTTTCTTCTTAACACCAAACCAGGTTGGCTTTTTATTTAAAAATCTACTCTTCACCCATAGGCCTAGCAATAACCTTGACCCATAAACTGCTGTTAAAAAGCTAACCACAATACTGACGATTAACATCGTTGCGAATCCTTTAACAGAGCTTGTCCCAAAGATAAATAGTACTGCAGCAGCAATTAATGTCGTTAAGTTGGCATCAAAAATGGTAGACAACGAGTTTTTAGATCCTGCTTTAAACGAAGCCATAATTGATTTACCAGACTTAATTTCTTCTTTTATTCGTTCAAACGTAATAACATTTGCATCGACTGCCATCCCGACTCCTAAAATGAGAGCAGCTATTCCAGGGAGGGTAAGCACACCATTCATTAACTCAAACACCAATAATACTAAATAAATGTAAATACTTAAATTAACGGCTGCAATAACACCTGGAAAACGATAGACAACCATCATATAGACAAAAATTAAACCTATTCCAATAAATGCAGCAAATACCGTTTTATTTAAAGCCTGTTCCCCAAATTGTGCACCAACAGAATCTGAATATAACTCCTCCATATGAACTGGTAATGAACCAGAATTAATAATGTCAGCAAGTCGTTGTGCTGATTCAACCGTAAAATTACCAGTAATCATGACATTCGTTGTATTTAAGGTCTCATCCACACCTGGTGCTGATACATATTTTGGTTCCTCTTTGGTCACTTCTTCCTGATAGGAGTCCTCCTCTTGATAGTCCATCCAAATGACGAGACGATTATCGGGTTCCCCCATATTCTTAATTTTTGTTGTTACCTCACCAAATTTGGAGGCATCCTTTAATTGAAGTGTAACAATTGGTGCATTTGTTTGTGGATGAAAGTCTTGCGTGGCACTCCCTTCTTCCACATCTGTACCATCTAAATATTCTTTATCATTGACATCTCGGAAGGAAAGTCTTGCAGATGTAGCTAGCATTTCTCGAGCTTCTGTCTGGTCTTCTACACCAGCCAGCTGAACACGGATTCTGTCCTCTCCTTCAATATCAATACTTGCTTCACTAATCCCTAAGCGGTTTACTCGGTCATTTAATGTTTGAACCGTTGATTCTAATAAACTCCGTGTTACATCTTGCTCCTCATCGACAGGCTCAACCTCATAAAGGACTTCAAATCCTCCTTGAAGATCTAGTCCTAAGTTAATGTCTTTTGTTATACCTGTTACCGTTGTTCCAATCGTTGTTGCAAATAACAAGACGATTAGAAAGAAGGCAACAATTCTGCCTCGATATTTCATCTATACGTTTCCTCCTCATTCATTCCAGGACTCTTAATATATATCCATGAACATTAAGTAGTTTCATCATCATTATTTGTTAAAGCAGCAATAGAGGCCATTATATCATCATTTTGGGTTTCTTGATATGTATCTACTGTAAGATAACTCATATAAATATTAGAACTAAGATGGAAAATATCTTGAACTACTTCATGTAACCGTTTTGTTGGATTACCTCTCCAAACTTTTTTCATGAGACAATTCCAAACATTTTCCTTTGTTGCTTGTGTATACCCCATTAATTGTAATTCGTTCACTTTGCTCTCTAAAGCAGGTTGTAAGGTAGTTCTCCATTCTTCAACCGTTTTCGTACGTGTCATTACACCAATCCCCCTACCATTAAGTAGTACATTAATATTAATTCACACCTTTTGTCATGCTTGGCCCACTCTTTCGCATATATATCATTGTATATGAAAATTTAATTTTTGAGAAGGCAGGTCGTCGTCCATGGCCAAACAAACATTTCTACAAGGAACAATCATTTTGATTATGGCAGGTCTTATCACACGATTTTTAGGTTTTATTAACCGATTAGTGGTAGCACGGTTAATGGGAGAAGAGGGTGTAGGCCTTTATATGATGGCATTGCCAACACTTTTTCTCGTTATTACATTAACACAGCTTGGACTACCTGTTGCCATATCTAAACGCGTAGCAGAAGCCGAAGCAAGAAACGATCAACAAAAGATTAAAAAAATCCTTACTGTTTCGTTTGCGATCACCGCCGTTACATGTATTTTATTCACAACTGGAATGATCCTTTTTGCACCATTTATTGCTTCCACTTTATTAACAGATGGACGAACTATTTATCCGTTAATCGCGATAAGCCCAATTGTTCCAATCATTGCAATATCTTCTATCTTAAAGGGATACTTCCAAGGAAAGCAAAACATGAAACCGCAAAGCTTCGGTCTCGTAATAGAACAGATCGTTCGTATTGCATGTGTTGCGTTTTTTGTAAATCTACTACTGCCTTATGGCGTGGAATTTGCTGCTGCTGGAGCAATGTTTAGTGTTATCTTAGGTGAATTCGCTTCATTAGCTTTTATGTTTTATCTTTTTAAGCGAAATAAATCGATTAAGGTTAGAAACCGTTTCTTTCATTACTTGAAAACTAGTAAAAGCACCTTACGTGAATTGTTTTCTATTGCGTTACCTAGTACAGGCAGTCGTTTAATTGGCTCCATATCTAACTTCTTAGAACCAATTTTGGTAGCTCAAAGTTTGGCAATCGCTGGTGTGGCTACAACAATAGCTACAAAACAGTATGGTGAGCTTACAGGGTTTGTGCTTCCATTATTATTTTTACCAACATTTATTACTAATTCACTATCCATTGCATTAGTTCCTAATATTTCAGAAGCAGAAGCAAATAAAAATAAAAAACTAATTCATTATCGAATCCATCAATCTATTCGAATTTCATTTGCTTCTGGTGCAATTGCAACGATTGTCTTAACTTTTTTTGCGGAACCAATTTTAACGTATATGTATGGAACAGATAATGCTAGCCGGTTCCTCGTATTTATGGCACCATTCTTTATTTTACTTTACATTCAAGCTCCTTTACAGTCTGCTTTACAGGGTCTAGATCTTGCAAAGCCAGCAATGTGGAATAGCTTGGTAGGCGCATTCTTTAAGTTTATTGTACTCTTTTTCCTTGCATCAAACCCTGATTTTGGAATTATGGGTGTTGCCATTGCCATGTCTGTAGGTGTTGTGCTAGTAACCCTAATGCATTTAGCATCATTAAAAAAAGCCATTCATTTCTATATTCCATTTAAAGATTTATCAAAAATGGCTTTACTTTTATTAATGACCGGCGTGGTTGGACATCTTTTAAAAGGCATATATGATGGAATTGGACAACAAAATATTATAGCCTTTATCTGCTTACTCATTTTATTAACCTTCATTTATCTATTATTCTTACTCATATTACGATTTGTTACCAAAGAGGAATTAAAGCAAATCCCTCTTATCCAACGATTTGTGTAATATGCTGATTAAAATTGTTAGAAGTTCTATACACCTTGTCTAAATATCTAACAGTATAAATCGTAATGCATAGTTGATGTAAATTGCGACGTAAATTGCGTCGTTGATTTCCGCTTCGGACAGTCGCTTTCACCATGGGCATAAGTGCGACATCTGTTCAAACTTTACGTTTTCACAGTGTCTTCTTTACCGCAGGCACGGCCTCAGCCTCCTCTTTAAAAAAGCTAAAAGCGCCTTGGTCACCCCCGATTAGAAAACTTGGCTTTTCGCCAAGTGGCGAAAGCCTTAGTTGCACTTATGCAGTAAGAACGTTTTCTTTCTTATCTGCCAAGCTTAAGCCGAGCCTCGGCGTGGCACTTTTTGCGCGTAATGAGGATTGACTTAAGACCTCGAGGGGGTAGGCGCTGGCCTATGAAAACGCCACGTCCTTATGTCTATCGGCACTAGGACGTCCTGTCCGTCGTCGCTAGACATCGGAAGAAGACCACTTACTGCTCAGGTCTAGACACGTGCTGTTCCTGCAGGAGTCTACTATCCTACGCTTCAATCAACTGCTATATTAGCAATAGCAATGATAAGAAAGAGGTCAGCCATATTAGTGAAGGAAATACATGGAGACTCCTGCGGGAAGTAGGAGATCGGTGAGACCCCACAGGGCGTTAGCCAGAGGAGGCTCACCACTTCCCCGCTAAAAAGCGAAGTGTATTTCTGGAACGGATAAACATTCTATACATCGCCTTAACTTACGTCGCATTCTATAGATAATACGACGTTAAAAACAATAAAAGAGCTAAACACAAAAACCATATCGCTTTACTAGAATGTTAGCGATATGGTTTTTATTTTTTGTTACAACTAGTTTTCTGTTTATCCCGCATGTAACGTGCAGTAAGACCCCCATTTCAAGATTTCGAGAGATCCAAGAAAGATAAGTGGGGGATCAAACTGCCCGTAAATGTCCGATTCGTTCAACTAACAATCAGTGGGGGAGGAAAGGAAACCCCCACTGATTGAAGTTTCACTTTATTCACAAACAAAAATACAATCACTTCATGAAGTCATCCCAATATAAGGAAGCAAATATCGCACATAAATGTAAATGGTTGAAACGACTAACGAAAATAGAACAAAAGGTACCCCATATAACATAAACCGGATAAACGGTATTCGTTGATTAGCACCCTCTGCTAACCCCGCTACTACAATATTAGCCGATGCACCTATTAGTGTAGCATTCCCGCCTAAACAAGCTCCTAATGCTAGTGACCACCAAATCGGGTCTAAGTAGATCATTCCATAACTTTCAAACTCCTGAATGACTGGAATCATTGCTGCAACAAATGGAATATTATCTACAATTCCAGAAAATAAACCAGATACCCATAGAATTAATAGAGCAGTATAGGTAAAGTTACCATCTGTATATAACATAATTCCTTTGGCCAACTCGTCAATAATCCCTACTTCCTGCAACCCCCCTACTAAAGTGAAAAGTCCAATAAAGAAAAATAGCGTTACCCATTCCACCTTCTGAAAAACCTGTTCTGTCTCTATTTCATTTTCTGTCAGTAAAAGCAATAATATTGCTCCACTAAGTGCTATAACTGTTAACTCAATGTGCAAAAATGAATGTAGCATAAACCCAAAAAGTGTCATACACAAAACAGCAGTAGATTTATAAAGCATTGGTGACTTCACAATATAAGATTCTGCCTCTATTTCCATCAATTCGTTTGTATCAATCGATATCTCGTTAAAGGAACGCCGAAACAATAAGACAAGTAAAAACAATACAACAATAAAAATAAAAAGTGCTAATGGAGCAAGATGGATTAAAAATGATAGAAACGTTAGTTCTTCCACTGCTTGACCAATCATTATATTCGGTGGATCACCAATTAAGGTAGCAGCCCCACCTATATTTGAGCTTAGGATTATTGCTAATAAATAGGGAAAAGAAGGTAACTTTAATAGACTAGTGATTTTTAAAATAATCGGAACAAATATTAAAACAGTAGTTACATTGTCCAATAATGCTGAACCAACTGCAGTTAATATGCTAATACCGATTAAGAGAGGAATCGGTGAGCCACGAACCTTTTGTGCAAAACGAACTGCAATAAAGGAAAATAATCCGGTTTTTTCCGTAATAGCAATGAGAACCATCATGGAAAACAATAGGGCAATTGTATTCCAATCAATATATTGGACAAAAACATCACTTGTTGTATAAATTCCAGTTAATAAAAATAATGTCCCCCCTGTTAAAGCGACAACTGCTCGATTAATCTTTTCCGTCATGATAAACATATAGCAGATAACAAATATGATTGTTGCAAAAATAATACTCATAATCCACCTCATCTTATAACCTTTTTGAAACAAGCCCTTTAACAAATATATGCAGTAATTAAATAAATATTTTCAGTCTATTTTAGAATTTCTTGAATAAATTTGTAATAAATGGACAAACAAGGGGGAGGAAAACATTATGAGACAGCAACAAATTGTTGCAGTATTGTACGGTTGGATTGTGGTACTCGGCCTTATTTTAATAACAAGTGTTTTACTAGCTTTTGTACTACGATTTATGACCATGACAGAAGGAACTCTAGCATGGGTTACCTTAGCTGTTGGGCTAATTTCATTATTTATCGGAGGAATTATAGCTGGTGCAAAAGGAAAACAAAAGGGATGGATTATCGGTACACTTACTGGATTAGGGTTTACGTTGTTTACATTCCTCGTGCAATATCTAGGTTATCAACAGACTTTTTCGCTAGAACAATCTCTACACCATGTTGGATATGTTCTAGCAGCCTTAATTGGTGGTGTAATAGGGGTGAATTTGGCAGGATCTGAAGAACAAAACACCTAATAAACTAGAAAAAACCAGGGATTAGACCCTGGTTTTTTCGTTATGACACTTTTTCTTCTCTATGTACCTTAATACGGAATAGATACAGTCTGTTAGTATTCACATTGTATTATGATTCATTTTTCACGTCTCTAACAGCTGAACGGTCATACGTTAACTTAGTACCATCACTAGCTTGAATGACAATTGTATCTTCATCTAGTGCATGGATTACACCATGAAAACCACCAATTGTAATAACATTATCACCTTTTTGCAAGTCTGCCTGCATCTGTCTTACCTGTTTTTGTCTTTTTTGTTGTGGTCTTATCAGTAAGAAATAAAAGATTACAAACATAAGAATAATTGGTGATAGGGATATTAGCAAGTCCATTATTTAGCTCACCTCCTTACTAAAAGTTCTTTGCATTTGGTTTATTAAACCCATATTGTTCAAAAAATGCCTCTTTAAAATCGCCAAGTCGATCCTCTTGTATTGCTTGACGTACTTGTTCCATTAATTTTACCAGAAAATATAGATTATGATAAGTAGTAAGCCTAAAACCAAATGTTTCATTACATTTGATTAAGTGACGAATATAGGCTCGAGAATAATGCTGACAAACATGGCAATCACAATGTTCATCAATTGGGCTAAAATCACGGGCATATTTTGCATTACGAACAACTAAACGTCCGTTTGATGTCATGCATGTCCCATTACGAGCAATTCTTGTTGGCAATACACAATCAAACATATCAATCCCACGAATAGCACCATCAATTAACGAATCAGGTGAACCTACTCCCATTAAATAACGGGGTTTGTCAATTGGCATAAGTGGTGTTGTAAACTCTAAGACACGATTCATAACATCTTTTGGCTCACCTACAGATAGACCTCCAACTGCATATCCAGGTAAATCTAATGAGACTAAATCATCTACACTTTGCTTTCGGAGATCTTCATATTCACCACCTTGAATAATTCCAAATAAACCTTGATCTTGTTTACGGCCATGCGCCTCTAAACATCTTTCAGCCCAGCGTGATGTCCTTTCAACAGACGATTTCATATAATCATATGTTGCTGGGTATGGTGGACATTCATCAAAGGCCATCATTATATCTGATCCTAAGGCATTTTGAATGTGCATTGCTTTCTCTGGTGATAAAAATAACCTCTCTCCACTTAAATGATTTCGAAAATGTACACCTTCTTCTTTTATTTCCCGCATATCACTTAAACTAAACACCTGAAATCCTCCAGAATCCGTAAGAATCGCACCATCCCAATTCATAAACTGATGAAGACCACCAGCTTCTTGGATAATATCCTCACCTGGACGTAGCCACAGATGATACGTATTGGAAAGGATGATATTTGCATTCATTTCCTTTAGTTCCTCAGGACTCATTGTTTTGACAGTAGCGAGGGTTCCTACTGGCATAAATGTTGGGGTATCAAATGAACCATGTGGTGTATGAATACGTCCCAATCTAGCTCCTGTTTGTTTACACGTTTTTATATGTTCATAAGTAATTGGTTTCATATTCACGTTCCTCTTTTTTATATAATTAACATCGCATCACCGAAACTGAAAAATCGGTAACGCCGGTCTACAGCTTCACGATACGCATCTAGTATTGACTCACGATCGGCAAATGCGCTAACAAGCATAATTAAGGTTGATTTTGGTAAGTGAAAGTTTGTAATTAACCCATCTATTGCTTGAAATTCGTATGGTGGGTAAATAAAAATATCGGTCCATCCACTAGATGCAACAAATGCTCCATTATAGTCTCGTGCAATTGTTTCAAGTGTTCGAGTTGATGTCGTACCCACTGAAATAATGCGACCATTTGTTTTCTTTACCTCTGTCAAAATATCGGCTGTTTCTTGTGTCATGTGATAAAATTCGGCATGCATTTGATGGTCATCAATATGATTTACACTTACAGGACGAAATGTACCTAATCCAACATGTAGTGTAATAAATGTAATTTTTACACCCATTTCCCTTATTTCTTGCAATAGTTCTTTTGTGAAGTGTAAACCTGCAGTTGGTGCAGCAGCAGATCCTTCCTCTTTGGCATAAACGGTTTGGTATCTTTCCCTTTCTGGAAGTTGTTCTTTTATATATGGCGGTAAAGGCATTTCGCCTAGTTCATCTAATATTTCATAGAATATACCATGATAAGAAAAACGGATTGTTCTTCCACCATGTTCCTTGATACCTATACAGGTTGCACGTAATTTCCCGTCGCCAAATACAAGGCTTGTTCCGATTTTTATCTTTTTTGCTGGTTTTGCAAGTACTTCCCACGTATCTTCTTCTTCTTGATGAAGCAGTAATACCTCCACTTTAGCTCCTGTATCTTCCTTTACTCCATACAACCTAGCTGGTAATACCTTCGTATCATTTAAAACGAGACAATCGCCTGGTTTTAAATAGTGTTTAATATCTGTAAAATACTTATGGTCTGTCTGTTTTGTATCTCGGTCTATAACGAGCAATCGAGATGCAGTACGTTCTTTTAATGGAGTTTGTGCAATCAGTTCTTCTGGTAAATCAAAATCAAAATCATCTATATTCATGCTGATCTCCCTCTATAAAACTTATCGAAACTTTCCTAGGATAAAAAAGATGAGCGATAAAATAATACTAACTACAATCGATGTCATAATAGGAAAATGAAAGGAAACATTTCCTTTTTTAAAACTAATATCACCAGGTAATTTTCCAATATACGTCCAAATTATCCCGATGACAAGAAAAACGATTCCTAATATAATAAAAAGTTTTCCTATATTCATTCCACATCGTCCTCTTTTATCCCAAAATGCTGATAGGCTTTAGGTGTTACGACACGCCCTCTAGGTGTGCGCTGAATAAAACCGATCTGCAGCAAATATGGTTCATACACATCCTCGATTGTTTGTGATTCTTCACCAATAGTTGCAGATATGGTATCCAGGCCAACTGGTCCACCATTAAACCCATCAATTATGCCTTTTAATAGTTTATGATCAATATGATCTAGACCTACTTCATCCACTTGTAACATTTGCAGTGCTTCATTTGTGGTTTCCAAACTAATTTCTGATTCACCTTTTACTTGTGATATATCACGAATACGTTTTAAAAGACGATTTGCTATCCGTGGTGTCCCGCGTGATCGGCGAGCTACTTCCACTGCAGCTTCTTTAGAAATGTTACTATCAAATATATCAGCAGTTCGTTCAATAATGGAGCATAATGCATCCGTATCGTAATATTCAAGACGACTTAATACCCCAAAGCGATCGCGAAGTGGTGCTGAAAGTAATCCAGCTCTTGTTGTTGCTCCAACTAAAGTAAACGGAGGCAAGTCAATTCGGACAGAACGTGCACTAGGTCCAGTACCAATAACGATATCAAGGAAAAAGTCCTCCATGGCAGGGTATAAAACTTCTTCGACTGAACGGGGCAACCGGTGTACTTCATCAATAAATAATACATCACCTGGTTCCAAGGAGGACAAAATAGCAGCTAAATCACCTGCTCGTTCAATTGCAGGTCCAGAGGTTGAACGAAACTGTACCCCCATTTCATTGGCAATAATAGCTGCTAATGTCGTCTTTCCAAGTCCAGGTGGGCCATATAGTAACACATGGTCTAAGGGTTCTTCTCGCATTTTTGCCGCTTGAATAAAAATACTTAAGTTTTCTTTAACTTTTTGTTGCCCAATATATTGGTTTAAGTTTGTGGGGCGAAGACTAAGTTCAACAGATGAATCTGTATCCTGTAATTCACCTGTTACCATCCGTTCTTCCATCATGATTCCCCCCTTGTTAATTTTTCATAAGCAGTGCTAAAGCTTTTCGTATTAATTCATCCGTAGTACTGTCCGTTTCTTGTTTCAGCTGCGGCATAATGGCTTTTAATTCTTGTTCTCGATACCCTAAAGCTAATAAAGCTTCTTTCGCTTCTGTAACCGTTTCTGTCACTACATTAGAGCTATTATTTGCAGTTTTTGTATCTGAAGCAGAAATGGAAAGAGCTGTTGTTAGCTTCCCTTTCAAATCTAATACGATTTGACGAGCTGTTTTCTTTCCAACACCGGGAAATGATGTTAAAAATTTGTCATCCTCCCGTTCAATTGCCTCAACGAAACTAGCTATATCAACACTACCTAAAATAGCTAAAGCACCTTTAGGACCAATACCAGAAACAGATATCAGTTTCGTAAACAAGTATTTTTCATCTTCATTTTTAAAGCCATACAGTATGTGTGCATCTTCTCGAACATAATGATAGGTATGTACTTTTACAACATCATTTAACGCTGACTGAAATACAAAAGGATTGGCGCAAATTATTTCATACCCAACCCCTTGAACATCGAGAATAATCGCATCATCATAAATTGCTGTTAATTTTCCCTTTATATATGCTATCATATCAGTTTCTCCTCTTTAATCTTCCTTTAGTTTAACATATCCATGTGGTACATGACAGAAATAGGCGGGCGAAAAAAACTTCTATTCCATTATGAAATAGAAGTTTTTAGGCTTAATTGGACTCTTGTAGGTTATGATAAATATCCTGTACATCTTCACTTTCTTCTAACGTATCAATAAGTGCATACATTTTCTCTTCATCTTCATCTGATAGTTGATTATAGTTTTGAGGGATCATTGTAACCTCAGACTCTTGTAGTGAATACCCACTTTCGCGCAGATGATCACATACCTCCTGAAAACTTTCAGGTGCTGTATATATTTCATAAGCACCTTCTTCTACGACAATATCATCTGCACCAGCCTCAATTGCTTCTAATGTAATTTCATCTTCATCAATGGAACCATCTTCATTTAAAACAACAATATATCCTTTTCGGTCAAACATAAAGGATACACTACCATTCTCTCCTAGGTTACCTCCATTTTTCTTAAATGCATGTCTAACCTCAGCAGCAGTTCGATTTTTATTATCTGTTAGGACTTGAACAATAACGGCAACACCTCCAGGTCCATAACCTTCATATGTTAATTCCTCGAAACTCGCACCATCTATTGTGCCAGTAGCTTTTTTAATAGCGCGATCAATATTATCATTTGGCATATTATCTGCTTTTGCCTTATCAATTGCCAACCGCAAAGCAGCATTTGTATCTGGGTCTCCCCCACCTTGTTTCGCTGCCATATAAATTTCCTTTGCGTGGCGCATAAATATTTTACCCTTTTTAGCATCTTGGGCATTTTTTCTTCTTTTGATATTATTCCATTTAGAATGACCAGCCATTGGGCATTCTCCTCTCTCTTAATGTCCTTTTTTACTATATCAAAAATACGAATGAGATGAAAGTGAGGCTCCACTTGAGATTTCTTCCTCCAAGCTTTCAGAACAAAAGCGCAGGCGCCTTGTTCACCCCCGATTAGAAAACTTGGCTTGTCGCCAAGTGGCGAAAGCCTTAGTTGCACTTATGCAGTAAGTAGTTTCTTATCTACCAAGCATAAGCCAAGCCTCGACGTGGCGCTTTTTGCGCGTAATGTGGATTGACTTATGACCTCGAGGGGGTAGGCGCTGGCCGATGAAAACGCCACGTCCTGTGGCTTCATCGGCACTAGGACGTCAATCGCTCGAAGCTGGACGTGGCTGTTCCTGTATATGAACAAAATAAAGCCAACATTTTATACATTCTTATCTTTTTAGAAAAACTTGCATTCGCTCGTCCTTAGCGAATGGGTTAGTTTTTCTCATACTTGGGACATTAAAATTTTAGCCACGTCGAATCCACTTCTTAGCTAAAATTTTTATACCTTCCTAACGTGCAATGAAAAGAACCTTTGTTTCGCACAAAGGTTCTTTAATCAAGGTCAATATTAAAAAGATCTTCTATCTCTTGTTCCACATCTTCTCCCATATTTGCTTGATTTAACCGGGAGTCCAGATTACGCATGCGCTCCCAATAGATATCATCGGTATATACGACAATCTTTTTGTCCTGAACAAATTCCTTTATATCTTCCTCAATATTATCAGGAACATGGTGGTCATGGTGTTTATTTAACATTACGGCAACCACTACTCGGTCATCTGTTGAGGCAACTTGAACTTGCCTAATATCGTTGCGCTGTCTTAGATGCTCTGCTATTTCCTCCGATTCTTCATTTGTAAAAGCATCCGTATAGCGATTATTGTTCTCAGATCGATTAATATCATCACGATTAGTTTGAGGATACCCTCCTCTTTCCCCAATAGATTGATCATCTATACCTAATCGTTCTCTTTTTTCACCTTCAGATTCATAATGGATTGGCTGAGGATCCGATTGATTACCGTCTCGTTGGGCGTTTTCGTCTATATGATCTGTATCATTACAAGCAATAACGAAAGGGACCATCAAGCTTATAGTGATAAAAGATCTCCATTTCATACAATAACCTCCCTTATAACTAGTTTGTTATAAGGGAGGTCTTTTAAAGCTGTTATTTATTCCCAATCCAGCCTATTTTTGTTCAAATTGTGGAGTAGGATTTCGTTTGTGTGCTGTACGTTTATGCATTCTTTCTATAATTTCTTGATCCTTTTCAGGGATACTTTCTCCTTTTAAATAAGCATCAATTTTTTCATATGTGGTTCCCATCTCTGTTTCATCTGTCTGCCCTTCCCATAAATCAGCACTCGGTTTTTTGTTAATAACAGAATCCGGGACATCTAAGGCTTTTGCTATTTCGCGGACTTCCTGCTTCGTAAAAGATGAAAGTGGTAGGATATCTACACCACCATCTCCATATTTTGTAAAATAACCAGTATACCACTCAGCTGCATTATCGGTTCCAACTACTAAATAATTATAATTCGTAGCGATTGTATACAACGTACTCATTCGTAATCTGGCACGTAGATTTGCATCTGCTAACTGATCATTTTTTTCATTGAACTCACCTTTTGCTACTACCGAATCCTTAATAGTGGCATACATTACATCATGCGTTTCTGTTAAGTCAACTGTAACAGAATCAATTCCACATTTTTCTACCACACTATTGGCATCTTCCATATTTTCAGACTTCGTATGAATTGGCATCAGCACACCCAACGAATGATCAGGTACCGCGCGTTTAATTAGATTGGCAACAACTGCTGAATCAATTCCACCGCTAACACCTACCAAGAGGCCATTTACACCTGTTTCTTTCACCTGTTTCTGAAGCCATTCCACTATTTCATTAATTGTTTGCTCCACAAGTACCGCTCCTATTCTTATTATGGTATCTTGTTTTATTTTAACATTAAATTGATTTCTTCCAAAAACCTTTTGCGCTTAATCCATTGTTTTTCAAGTGATTGTAGATAGTGTTGTATATTATTTGGATAGTTCCTACTCAGAAAATGTAACCATTCTCGAAACATATCACTAGGAATGAATAAAGTTAACAGCCATCTTCTAGTTTCCGATTCTGGTACCATTTTATAAGTAAGAAGTTTATCTACGTTCCAATTTACATGCGGTAAAAAACGTTGTCCTAACTGTATATAGTCATATATCTGTGGATTTAATGCCAGTAAGTCAAAGTCAATAAGGTATACCTTTTCCCTATATTTAAGAAAGTTATGCGAGGCTACATCACCATGTACCCAAATCCCATTGCGAATAGCATGATCTATATCTTGATCCCATGGAAATTTTGCAACGAGCCGTAAATATATCGCTGTTGTTTGTACAATATCATGATATAAATTCTCATAGCCCCATTTTTCAAAAATGTATCGAGTTTTCTTAAACCTCATTAAACGTTGAGACCAACGGACATAGAAAGGATCTCTTTTGATTGGATGATCGATATAAACAGAAGTAGCTTTTTGATGAAATAAACGGAGCCGATGTAACGCTTCTATGCGATCTGCTTCATTCCGATAACTAATCGATTCCCCATTTATATATGGAGCAATTGTCCAATAAGCATGTTTATCATGAATCATTTCCTTACCGTTTGGAAATGGCAAGAAAGAAATAATTCCACGGTCGTGAATTTGTTTAAAGAATTCCCATTGTTGTTTTACAATATCCCCTTTTTGATATTTTTTTAGGATAAGCTTTTTATTATCTCGGTCCTCAATAAGAAATACATTCTTCTTAATCGTTTGGACATGTTTTAGTTCCAAATTACCCTCTTTATATAAAAAAGAATAGAGACGATAAAAATAATTATCGTCTCTTTGTTTATTTCTATTCACCGCTAGAATCATCCCCATCCTGTTCTTCTTCCTCTTCCCTATATCCATCAGAAAAAGGTGGGTATCCTGGAGGTGTTGGATATAGATTTGCTTGTGGTGAATGATGTTGAGCAAAATCAGGATAAGGTTGAAATCCATGCGGACCCCCTTCAAATGTTCCTGGAGTTGGTACTTGCATATAGCCATTAGAATATGGTTGTGCATCAACATATGGTTGTTGTGGGAATCCTTTGTCTTGGCATCCACAATCTTCACCAGCAGTTGTAAAGGCATGCTTTGGTAATGGCATACCTGAAGACTCAGATGATTCCATCATATTCCCCTGTACGAAAGGGTGCATCATTTGTTGTGTATGACCTGGAAATCCTTGTGGCATGACTGGCATTTCAGCAGGAAAATGAGCCTGATGCATTGGAACACAGCAACTTGGATGAATCACATAATAGACTGGTGGCATCGGCATCGGTATTGGCATTTGATGGGCAGGCATCATTGCTTCTGGTTCATGTTGTGGTTGTTGTATTGATTGTTGCGGTTGCTGTTGCGGTTGCTGTTGCGGTTGCTGTTGCGGTTGCTGTTGCGGTTGCTGTTTCGGTTGCTGTTTCGGTTGCTGCTGCGGCATTTCTGTTTTTGGTTCTGTATAGCTTGGCATTTGTGGAATATTAATAGTGGTGTGTTCCTCTAAATCCTGTGTCATCTGAGGCATTTGCATAGGTTGTGGCGGCATTTGCGGAAGCGGTTGTGTAGGTAATTCTGGTTTTATATCTTTTGGCTTTTTATCATCATCTTCTTTTATTGCTGGAATCGGCTTTGGTGAAATGTCTTTGTAAGGCTTTTCTGTTTTTGGCTTTTGTGTTTCTTTTATATCAGCCGTATGTTGTTTTACCGCTTTCGTATTACTTGGAATTTTTATTTTCATACCTGGCATAATCATATCTGGACTAGATAGCTGTGGATTTAGTTGTATGACTTGATCTAAATCAACGCCATGTTTTTGAGCAATATCTGCCAACGTATCTCCTTTTTGTACAACGTGAATTTTCACGATTGACCATACTCCTTTCTGATCTGATTGCACCTGGGCTAATCACTCATTAACACCATATGCAAGAGCATGACAAAAGTTGATTTTTATTGGCAAAAAAAGTTACTTTCTAAAGGATTGTATTTTCCACACCCTGGTCATCAAACAATTGATCTAAAATGCAACGTAACTTTAGCATGACTTCCTTCCACCTTTATAAGATGAGTACTAATCCAGCTGGAACGGTAAGTTACGTCACATTTTATATTAACTACGAAAACCGCAAAGTATATGAAAAGATCCTTAGAAAAGCTTGCATTCGCCCGTCCTTAGTGAATGTGTTAGTTTTCTTATACTTGGGACATTAAAAGTTTAGCCACGTCAGGTCCACTTCTAAGCTAAAATTTTTCTAACGTGCAAAAAAAAAGAACCAAACAACCTTTTTGTCTGATTCCTTCAACTTTATTGAGCCCCTGAACTTAAAATATCCACACGCTTAACAAAGTCCAATTGTTTTAATGCATGAATTAACTGATCGATCGTGCCATTTATTTGTGAAGCATCTAATGACAAGGTAACGTTCGCTCTACCTTGAATAGGTATGGTTTGATGAATAGTTAATACATTACATCCTTTATCTGAAGCGATCTTTAATAAATTAGAAAGTGTACCTGCCCGGTCCTCTAAAAGAAAAAACAACGTAATAATTTTTTCTTTTACCATTGCTTGAAATGGGAATACAGCATCTTTATATTTATAATAAGCACTTCTAGACAAATCAACCTTACGAACAGCTTCTTGTATAGTATGAGCCGTTCCCCGTTCCAATAACTCTTTTACCTCCATTGTTTTCCGAATTGACTCCGGTAATACATCACTACGTACTAAATAGAACTTTTCCTCGTGTTCCATAATCTCCCTCTTATTCAATAAACTCAAATTCAAAATCTAATAATCGAATCGTATCTCCATCTTCTGCTCCACGCTTACGTAATGCTTCATCTACTCCCATACCACGAAGCTGTCTTGCAAAACGCTGCACAGCCTCATCCCGATTAAAATCGGTCATTTTAAATACCTTTTCTATTTTTGGTCCTGACAGCACATATGCACCATCTGGATCCCGAGATATTGTAAATGGTTCCTCTTCCTTTTGATATCGATATATAACCTTTTCTTCTGATTCTTCTACTTTTGGAACATGCTTTGGTATTGATTCTAACGTATCTGCAATAGCGAATAATATATCTCTTAATCCCTCTTTTGTTAGGGTCGAGATAGCATATATAGGAATACCTTCACCAAGCTGACTCCTAAACTGCTCTAGATTTTCTTCTGCTCCTGGCATGTCCATTTTATTTGCAGCAATAATTTGGGGACGCTCCATTAATGTTGCATCATATTCCTTTAACTCCTGATTAATTTTGTTATAGTCTTCAACAGGATCTCTTCCTTCTGTTGCCGCCATATCAATCACATGAACAATTACTCTTGTCCGTTCTACGTGACGCAGGAATTGATGACCTAAGCCTACACCGTTATGTGCTCCTTCAATTAATCCAGGCAAATCTGCCATCACAAAGCTACGTTGATCACTCGTCTCCACCACACCTAAATTAGGTGCTAATGTCGTAAAATGATAATCAGCTATTTTGGGCTTGGCTGCACTGACAACAGAAAGAAATGTAGACTTCCCAACACTAGGGAAACCGACAAGACCGACATCTGCTAATAGCTTTAATTCGACTGTTATATTACGTTCTTGACCTGGTTCCCCATTCTCAGCATAATCTGGTGCAGGATTACGTGGTGTAGCAAACCGAGAATTACCACGTCCTCCTCTTCCGCCTTTCACAATAACTGCTCGTTGTTTGTGCTCAGTTAAATCAGCAATAACATCTCCTGTTTCCTCATCCATAACAGTAGTGCCTGGTGGAACTGGTACGACTAAGGGCTCGGCATTTTTACCATGTTGATTTTTATTCATGCCATTTTCGCCACGTTTTGCCTTAAAATGCCGATTATAACGAAAATCCATTAATGTGTTTAACCCTTCATCCACTTCAAAAACGACATCGCCCCCATTTCCACCATCTCCACCTGCAGGCCCACCTTTTGGTACATACTTCTCACGGCGGTAAGCAACAAGTCCATTACCACCATCACCTGCTTTAACATACACATTTACCTGATCGACAAACATATTTACACCTCATTTATCCAATGGTATTGATACGATAAAAGATACTCCATTTGTTTCTTCACTAACTTTGATTGGAAACGAATTAATTGAACTTAACATTTGCTTTACATGAACAGTATTTTGCAAACATCCATTTATCAAAAACATAAATTGGACAGTTTGATTTTCACTATTTTTTGTTACATGTAGTGTGACCTCATATAATTCAGTTTGATCTAATTCATTTTTAATTAGATGTAGGATATCATCACACTGTTTTTGAATACGCGAATCCCAATTCGATAAATCGATATGATCAGCATCTATATGATATGTTAATCGTAAATTGGTATGTATTGTGTTGAATTGCATGATCCACAATATAATTTTTGGTGCGTTCAACTGCATTAAATTCCGTTCTTGTTGGAAATCCTCCATAAACTGATTTAATTTTGCCTCTACTTTATCCATCTTCCCCATCTTTACATAGCCTTGAATGACCTGTAAATGATTTAATATATCATGACGATAATGACGTATTAAATGAATAACTTCTTGTTCTTCCATTAATTTCCCCTCCACTATTAGAAAAGTATAGCAGAAAAAGGAAGGAATTAAAAAAACTCCAACCTATTATTAAAGAACAATAGGCTGGAGCTCTACATGATACAGATTAAGCTTCTTTCGCAACTGGATAAACACTTACTTTTTTACGTTCACGACCATAGCGTTCAAATTTTACAACACCATCAATTTTGGCAAAAAGTGTGTCATCTCCACCACGACCTACATTTTCACCTGGGTATATTTTTGTACCACGTTGGCGATAAAGGATAGATCCACCAGTTACAAATTGACCGTCTGCACGTTTTGAACCAAGACGTTTAGCCTCTGAATCACGACCATTTTTTGTACTACCTTGACCTTTTTTCTGAGAAAAGAATTGTAAATCTAGACGTAGCATTACATTCCACCTCCTTCATGAATCTTGATGAATTGACTATATTCTCGTTCAATAGTTTTAAGTGATAAGAGCATACCTTCAAATAATAACTGCACTTTCTCCATCTGTTCCTCAGATATGGTAGATGGTATCGTTACGTGAAGGTAGCCACCATCTTCACCTTGATCAATGGTAAGGTTCGCATTACTTAACTCCATTACCGCGTTCACCGCTCCAAAAGTAACAGCAGAAACACCTGCACACACTAAGTCATATCCATATGGACCACTCTCAGCATGTCCAGACAACTCAAATGAATGTATGTGTCGATTGGACCGTTTAACCGTTACGTGGATCATAAGCGAATACCTTTACGCATTAATTTTTTCTACTACCAATTTCGTATAAGGTTGACGATGACCTTGTTTGCGATGGTAGTTCTTTTTCGGTTTGTATTTAAATACAGTAATCTTCTTTTGACGACCATGTTTTTCTACTTTTGCAGTAACACTAGCACCATCTACGTATGGAGCACCTACTTTCACATCATCTCCGCCTACGAAAAGTACTTTATCAAATGTTACTGTTTCATCAGAATCCGCAGATACTTTTTCAACGTAAATCTCTTGGCCTTCTTCTACTTTTACTTGTTTTCCACCTGTTTCAATAATTGCGTACATACTTGCACCTCCTTAATAACTCAGACTCGCCATACAGGTAACCAATAAGGTTTTACAACCTGTTCTGTGCGGTTGTAGCACTGGTGCTACGATGATTAACGTATTGATGTTACCATGTACACAATCACTTTGTCAAGTACTGTTCGCTATTATCATTTTGTTAAGGATCTTTTCGCATTCATTGTTGTTTTTAACATCGCATCTTCTAAATCAGTGCTGACTTAACACTCACCTTATAAGGAATGAAGTATAGCATGTTAAACACTATAGGTAACAATCTCCCCAATTGACTTATTGTATTGCTTATCATAAAAATAACTTTTTAAGCATTCCGATTCATCCAACGCTTTTCGTTGTTTTCCTGGAAAGGTAATGTAAATATAATGTCGCTTCTCCCGTCTAAATTGCGTAAAAATATCCATTAATGACGTTTGGTGTGGTACAACGATTGGTTGGATATGTTTTATCGATACACTATTTTCATATCGTTTTAAGAGAAAACGAATAAAAACATAATACCGTTTTTTCCATTCCGATCGATTTTCCATTATTAAAAATAGCATAACTAAAAACGCACTAAGTGTAAATGGGAAAAAAACAAGTTGCACAACCAAAAAACAAATACATGTTACGATTGAAAAAAGTATAATTACATCATAGGCTTTCTTGAAGGGTAAATACTTTGAAAATAATAAAAATAGGAACTTACCTCCATCCAAAGGCCATATCGGTAAAAGATTAAAGATCAAAATTGTTGTATTATAAAAAAATATTAAGGTAATAACAGATCCCGGTAATAGTTCATAGATTGAAAGAAAATAGGCCAATCCATAAATAAGTAAGTGTTGGAAAGGGCCAGCAATGGTAACGAGCGCTTCTTCATAGATTGGCCGATTCCCATGCTCGTCCGTATCCATCACTCCCCCAAATATCCATAGCATTACTTTTCGAATACGCCACTTAAATACTCTTGCCATCAAATAGTGACCAGATTCATGAATGAATACAATTGATAAGATAATCAATAATTCTAAGAATGTACCTGTTATAAAAGCGATAATCATAAACACCAAAAGTATCGGATGTAGCTGGATTGGTGGTATATACTTAAGGACGCTCATCAACTTGAATCACCTGTACTGGATCAATATACTCATTATCTTTTTCAATTGAAAAATATACGGTATCGCTTTCTGCGGTTGGAGAAAACATTCCAATTTTATGACTATTCCCAACGAATTGATATAGATGCACATCAATGGAACTTAAATTTCCATAGGTGGACTTACTTCCGTCAGCATGTTGTACAATCACCGTTTTTTTAGTCTCTGGATCATTTCCAGCAAACACAACAACCCCTTCGTTAAGAACAGAGACATCCACAGATTCCCCAGGAGCAATCCTTATACCAGATCCATTGACTTGAAAAGATTCCGTTACACTTCCCGATACCGGTAATGCCAATGGTCTAGTACTCGCTTCTGTTTGACGATCTGGTGCAAATGCTAATGGTGATCCAAACGTTTCTTTATACCATAAATTCATTTTAGCGAATGGGAACTCTTCTGTTAGTGCATTGCTTGTCCATTCTTTTGGTTTGGAAAGAAAATCTGTATCCATCTGATACAACAACGCCGTAACCAAAAATAAGAGAACGGATAGAATACTTTTTAATACAAGACCTGACACAAATGAACTACTATCTTTTTTTTGCATGGACCCACTTGAAATGATTGGAGCATAACCATGTTTTTCCTCTTCTTCAGGAAAAGTTGGGGTTATATACTTTGTGTAGCCTTCTTTTGATTGTACTCCACGTTTTTTTCGTTTTGAAATAGATTTACGTACTTTTTCGACTCCTTTACTCATACATATCACAATCCTTCTCCATACTTTTGTACAAGTATATGAACCAGAATGGAAAAGTAGACATAAAAAATAGTGTACAGAAATCTAGTTCCCATACACTAAACCGTATACTTATGTAATTAATTAAGTACGCATACCAAAAAATTTCTTTACTTTTGAAAACATCCCTTTTTCATCCTCTAATGATTGTAATGGTACTGTTTCACCTAAAATTCTTCTAGCAATATTACGGTATGCAATAGATGCTTTAGAATTTGGTGTTAACGCTACGGGCTCCCCATGATTCGATGACTTAATCACTTCATCATCATCAATAACAATACCAATTAGATCGATGGAGAGAATTTGAACAATATCATCAATGTCAAGCATATCACCGCTTTTTATCATATGATTACGTATACGATTAATGATAAGACGAGGTGCTTCCATTTCCTCTTTTTCCAATAATCCAATGATACGATCCGCATCACGAACACTAGATTTTTCAGGAGTTGTAACAACGACTGCCTTATCAGCTCCAGCAATTGCATTTTGAAATCCTTGTTCAATACCTGCCGGACAATCAATAACAATATAATCATAGTCTTGTTTTAATTGTTTTATAATGGTTTCCATTCCTTCACTTGTTACTGCTGTTTTATCACTAGTTTGAGCAGCAGGCAACAAAGAAAGTGATTCAAAACGTTTATCTTTTATTAATGCTTGGTGTAATTTACAGCGTTCCTCTATCACATCTACAATGTCATAAATTATTCGGTTTTCTAATCCCATCACAACATCCAGATTTCGAAGACCAATGTCTGTATCAATTAAGCACACTTTCTTTTCCATAAGAGCTAGTGCTGTCCCTATATTCGCAGTTGTCGTTGTTTTTCCTACACCGCCTTTTCCCGAAGTGATTACGATTGCCTCACCCATTAGACATTCTCCTTTCAAACCCGCTTAAACTTTTTCGCTTTTGTGAAAGAACCTGTACTTGATCGATAACAATTTTATCTGTTTCTTTATCAATAATACCGCATTCCATATAGACGCCCTCTGCTTCATAATCTGGTGCCCGACTAATACAATCAGCAATTCGTAGTTGGGTAGGGTTCATATAAGATGCAGCAATAACCGCATCTTTATCACCATTAGCACCCGCATGTGCAATTCCTAGCAAATTACCCATAATATAAATATTACCAGTAGTAACTACTTTTCCTCCCGGATTCACATCACCAATTAGTAATAAATCACCAGTAATCTCTAAAACTTGTCCAGACCTTATGATTCTATTAATCGTTTTAACCTCACTATCTTCCTTCCAAGCAAGTGCTTCTTCTCGCTGAATCACTTCTGAATCAATAGATTGAACAAATAAGTTGTTTTTTTGACTAATTATATCATGTAATTGTTCCTTTTGTTCTTTATTTAAATAACGATGGCCAAGCTTTACTGTGACAGATACTAGTTTTCCATCATTGGTAGGCTGTGTATCACCTAATTTTTCATCAAGTTCCTTAAAAATAGCTTCAAGCGAACAGGTATCATCTATTAATAAAGTTAGCCCATCTCGTGTTCCTTTAATTGTTATTGCTTGCTTCTTTTCATGCACGATATGTTCACCTCATTAGAAAACTAAAGCTTTTAAAAAGCCTTTATAGGGAAAGCCTTTCCCCATGTATAGTAGAACTTCTTGACCTTCCACTATAAATTAACACCAAAAATCAATATATTATTTCATCTTTATTGAAGCCTATAACTATTTAATTTACACCGATTCGCCCATATGAAGTAATTCTCTTTGCCATGCCAATAGACGTTTTGCAAAGATCGGATACAATATTACCATAAATATAAAATTAGCTAATAAAGTAGGTAATAAACGATAGATCGTATATTCTTTTATGGGGATATCTGATATTCCTACGACAAAGAATATAATATTAATAATACCTTCCGCAACGGCGATACTTAAGGTGCCTAGTAATATGGTCACATAAAAATTTGCGTGAAATATTTTCTTTAAACCATGTGTCATATAAATGGTAATAGAATAGGTAAACATGTATACGCCTAGAACACTAGTATATACTACATCAATTAACAAACCAAAAATTAAACCATATAGTACACAAAAATAAGTGTTTGCTCGATCATAAAAGATTGCCACAAATACTAGAAATATAAGGACCCAATGTGGAATGATAACAGAATTTCCTGTAACCAAGTTTGCAGGGAGCAGTTCAAAAGCAACTCCTTCTAAAATTAATAATAAGAAGAGAATAGCAGGTATGATAAGTCGCTTCATTCTGCATCCTCCTCTTCAGCTGTAACGTCCTCTTGACCATTCAATAGTCGATCCACAACAATAACATTATTAATTTCATACATATTAGCTGCTGGTTCTACTAAAGCTGTATTCGTTAGCCCGTATTGATCTGGAATAACATCAGTTACAGTACCAATCATTAATCCAGCTGGAAACACTCCACCCATTCCTGAGGATACAACAAGTTCTCCTTCTTCAATCTCCGTGTCAGACTCATCAATGATCTTAAATAATAGGGAGTCTGTTTCCTTATCATATTCTTCTATCAACCCAAAAATATCATCGTTACCTTCCTCACGAGAGATGGTAGCCGAAATACGATTAAATTGGTCAAACCCAGATAGTAACTGTACATGAGAAGAAAACTCTGATGTTGCTTGAACCTTTCCTATCATCCCTTCTGCTGTAATGACGGCCATGTTTGTTTCTACCCCATCTTGTTCACCTTTATTAATCGTAATTTGTTCTACCCAACGTTCAGGTGACCTTGATGTTACAGTAGCATGAATTGGATTGAAGTCTCGAAGTGAGTCTGATTTATCCAAGGTATTTCTTAATTCTTCATTTTCTTCCTTTATCTCTTGTACCTCATAAATAAGGCTTTTATATTCTGCTAATTTTTCTTTTAGTAGTTGATTTTCATTATAAGTATTTTTTATATCATCTATATTTGAAAAAATAGATGCAACATAGCTTACCGGTGTATGAATAACACTTTGTACCCATCCAACAGTGTCATTAATAAATTTTTCAGGCATCGTTAGACTATCTCTATCCCGTAATGAATAACCAATCATAGCAACAAGTATAATAATTCCACATAAGATTATAAATAATCGTTTTTTACGAAATACTGGCATGTAACCACCACTTTTTAATCAACTGTTGGACGAGAGGATACATTCGGATGGGAACGGAAATGTTGAATGTATTCTAAGGATTTACCTGTTCCAATTGCAACACTATCCAATGGATCGTCTGTAACAAAAACAGGCATTTTTGTCTCATCACTAATAACTTTATCTATATTTCGAAGAAGAGAACCTCCACCTGACAATACAATACCACGATCCATGATATCAGCAGCTAGCTCTGGAGGTGTTTTTTCTAGCGTATTTTTTACGGCTTCCACAATAGCATCAACTGTTTCTTTTAAAGAGGTTGCTATCTCACTAGAGGTTATCGTGATGGTTTTTGGTAATCCTGTAAGTAGGTCTCTTCCCCGAATGTCCATTTCTACGTCTTCAGATACCTCACCAGCTGTTCCGATATCCATTTTAATCGATTCTGCTGATCGTTCGCCAATCATCAAATTATATGTTTTTCGTATATACTGAGTGATCGCCTCATCCATATTATCACCTGCTGTACGGATTGATTGACTTGTAACTACTCCACCTAGGGAAATAACGGCAACTTCAGTCGTTCCCCCACCAATATCAACAATCATACTACCCGTTGGTTCCCAAACAGGTAATCCTGATCCAATTGCAGCTGCAAAAGGTTCAGCAATCGGAAATGCATCTTTTGCGCCAGCTTGTTTCGTTGCGTCCACTACTGCACGCTCTTCAACCATTGTAATACCAGATGGTACACAGATCATGACATTTGGTTTTCTTGCAAAGAAAGAGCGATTACGCATAGCTTTTTTTATATAGTATTTCATCATGACGGCTGTAGTATCATAATCAGCTATAACGCCATCTTTCATTGGCCGTATAACCGAAATATTTCCTGGAGTTCTACCAATCATATTACGTGCAGAATTTCCAACAGCTTCAATTTGTCCTGTTTCTATATTTTTGGCAACTACTGATGGTTCACGGAGAACAACACCCTTACCTTTTACAAACACGAGTGTATTAGCCGTCCCTAAGTCAATCCCTAGGTCTTGCGAAAAGCTAAATTTTCCCAAAAAAATCTCCCTTTCCAATAGCAAATCTGTCGTTGTATGTAGCTTTACTATATCGATTTATTTTGTATGATGCAATATAGCACCATTTTTTTGATATTTTATCTTATTTTAAACGTTAAAGGGTAGGATAATACAAATCAGAAGAAGCGCCATTTTTCACTTCATTAGAAAAACTCGCATTCACTCATCCTTAGCGAATGTGTTAGTTTTCCTTATACTTGGAACATTAAAATTTTAGCCACGTCGAGCCCGCTTCTTAGCTAAAATTTTATACTTTCCTAACGTGAAATGAAAACTGGCGCTAACCTATTTGTTTTCTATATAATTATACGAAAAAAATACTAAAATAGATAGTGCTATAAGTACCCTTTTTCCTTTAAAGAAATAAATTTTCGATCACCTATCACTAAATGATCAAGAAGTTCTATTCCTATCATTTTACCAGATTCAACTAAACGCCGTGTGACGTGAATATCTTCTTGTGAGGGAGATGGGTCGCCTGAGGGATGATTATGAGCACAAATGATGGAAGCGGCGGAACGTTTCACTGCTTCACGGTAGACTTCACGAGGGTGAACAATGGAAGCGTTTAAACTTCCAATGAAAATGGTCTGCCTATGAATGATTTGATTCTTGGTATTCAAAAAAAGTACAACAAAGTGTTCCTGTTTCAAGCTACGCATTTCTTCCATCACAAAATCAGCACCATCTTCAGGGGAGCGAATGACATAACGTTCATTTGGTCTAAAGGTGTTTAAACGTTTTCCAAGCTCTAGTGCAGCTAGTACTAAAACACCTTTTGCATTCCCAATCCCACGTATTGCTGTTAATTCCTCAATAGTTGCATCTTTTAATAACTTTAACCCTTCAAAATGGATTAGTAATCGGTTGGATAATTCCATAACCGACTCATTTTTCGATCCACTTCCTAATAGAATTGCTATTAGTTCTTGATTCGACAAATGATCTGCACCTAATTTCACTAGACGCTCCCTTGGCCTATCTTCTTTTGGAACATCTTTTATCATAATGGATGATAATGTCATTACCATTCCTCCTTCGCTAAGATAGTATAATCTTAGCGACTAAAAACAAAATCCACAAACACCTAAAATTCCATTTTATCTAACTCTATTTCTGTAAAATTACAGTTTATTTAGCGAAAGAGGAAATTCTAACGATTAAAACCTGGCAGAAATATATTCTTCATAAAGATTTAAAGGTTATAATTGTTTTTATAGGACTTGCTCCTCTAGTTCATACCATATTTGTAATAATAGATAATGTGCTCGATTTTCATCAGCAGCTTCCATTTCCTTATTAAGCTCTTTTAATGTATTGTGTAATGGAGATAACGTTTCTGATTCTGTTGGAAAAGCTTCTAGAACTTTATTCCAACCTTCCGTCTGTAACGATCCATTTTGACTAACAGATTTTAATGACGCTTTCCACTGATCACTAACATTATGTATCCACTGAGCTTCCTTTTCATTCAATGTTAGTTCCACTTCATCTGTCTGCCATTCTTTTACATATACTTCCTCATCGATAGTTGCTGCTAGTTCATTAGCATGTTCTTTTGTGCTAGCAACTCCTGTGAAAAGGAAATAACTTTCTCCATCATTCCACACAACAGATGAATACCCAGAATTCTCAAGGTCTTTAGCGGCCTCTTCGGCATTAGGTTCATCAGAAAAAACCCCTGCTTGTACAACAAAACCTGTTAATGCTGGAAGTGAAGCAGATGAATTGGCCGTGACCTGAGGCTCATCTTCTTCAGTCGTTTGGTGCGAGTCATCATCGCCCTCATCATCTATAACCGCAGGAACGGATGAATTAGTATCACCAGTACCAGTGTAGTCATCCATTCCTCCAAAAAAATTCAACATAATAAAGCCTAGTATGGATCCTACTCCTATTGCAGATAAGATTGCAAATAAGATTGGCTTCAAATTTTTGAATCCCTTTTTCTTCTTTTGGAGGCCTCTATGAATATCGTCAGGATCATGCTGACGCGCATATGCAGGTATGTCCATTTTATCATCTGATCCTTCTACAGCAGCAGCCATTTCATCATGTAATTCTTCAGGGTTAGTAGCACCACTAGTTTCTGCCGATTCAGATGACTGTTTAGTAGATTTCTTTTTGTTTAATTTAACGGTAATTGATCTTTTATTTTCCACGTTCTCCCCTCACTTTTAGCTGTTTATTTCACTCTAGCACACAAAATATAAAAAGTAAGGCGAGATTTGTAGCACTTCGAAAAAACCTTTCAACATATCTTTTCCTATTTCCTAATAATTCGTCATATTTCATAACACGTGATAAAAATTGATTGTTAAAGATTATTGCTTTTCCTGTATGATTTTTCATGAATAGTTGATATATTATGCGCAGCAGGCTTTTGCTATAATTACCGCTACGGAAATCAATTGCGCTATATACGACGCATCATATACATGTTACGACGTTAAAAAACAACAAAAATACAAAAATCCTTATAAAAGTGACATATATTTTCGAACTTCCGTTATAAAATGAAAAGATCCTGTGACAAAGTAGATAGCATCCTTGTCCCCTTTAAGAAAGTGCTGTAATTTAGCCCGCCAATCTATAGTAAAATCTTGTTCTCCTTGAAGCTGCATATTTTCTAGTTGTTGAAGTGTAGCAGCACGCTTATGATTAAAGGTCGTTATCGTAACCGTTGAAAAGTGTCCATCTACCATTTGTAGCATCGTTTGAATATCTTTATCTTGAAATGCAGCAAATAATAAATGTTTTTCATGAGCTGGATAGATTTCTTCTACAGTTTCGACAAATAACTCCATACCAGCTGGATTATGTGCGCTATCGGCAATTATGACTGGATCTGTATAAATCTGTTCATACCTTCCTGGAATTGTTACCTTACTCAGACGCTTCAGCGTGTATTCCCAGTTGATGTGATAACCTTCTGATTGAAGTAGGAATAAGCCTTTGATAGCTACAGCACTATTTTCAACTTGATGTTTACCCTGAGCTAGTATTCTTACCGTTTGGTTATGTTTTTCGTCATGCCAACTATATCGTTGTATACTTAATTCTTGTTGTCTGTTTGAATAAGAAAAGTCGTGTGACAGTGCATATAATGGAGCTTCTTTAATGAATGCTTCCTTTTGAATAACTTGAAAAGCTGTACTGTAGACACTTCCTATAATAACGGGCGTTTGATGCTTAATAATACCCGCTTTTTGATAGGCAATTTCCTGTATGGTACCACCTAAGAAGTGCGTATGGTCTAGTTCTACATTTGTAATGATCGAAAAAAGAGGAGTAAGGCAATTGGTTGTGTCTTCTCTTCCTCCCATTCCTGCCTCTATTAGTGCAATTTCGACATGTTGAGAAAAATATAGAAACGCTAGGGCTGTTATAATTTCAAATTCACTGGGCTCCTCTAAATGCTGATCCAACTCATTTATTGCAGGTAACATGGTATTTAATAATGAAATAAATGTGTCCTCATCTATTAGTGTATTATTGTCAAGAATGTGTCCCCGTCTACCAGCTAAACTCGGGGAAGTGAATATACCTACTCGATAACCGTTTGCTGCTAAAGCTTGACTTAAAAAATTCGCTGTAGACCCTTTTCCATTAGTTCCTGCAATGTGAATAGCCTTTATTGTTTCTTGAGGATCACCGAGTAAGTGAAGTAGATGGATTATACGTGTTAAACCTGGTTTTATCCCTAACGAAGCACGATTTTCAAAAAATGTTTCAACTTCTTCTATTGATGTGAACATCATATACCCTACCTTTGTCATCTGATATAATAGTTGTCGAATTATTGTTTTTTATCACGTAATATATTTTTTATATAAAGAAAGGAAGATTGCGATTGAGTCTCCATGCATGGATTATTTACAATGGCCACCTGCCTAGTAATAAATTTATCGACTTTGCAGAATGGCTACATAGTGCCGCTATTAAACGTAATATTACAGCAGAAATGATTCCAAATCACGAGTTATTAGCATTTTTATCGGGTAGCTCACTTGAATTACGACAAACAAATCCAGCACCATTACCAGATTTTGTTCTATTTACCGATAAAGATATATACTTAGCTAAACAACTTGAATTATTAGGTATTCCTGTATTTAATAATGCAGAAGCAATTAGTGTTAGCGATAATAAAATTACTTCTTATCAAATATTAGCACAACATCAGCTGCCTATTCCAAAAACAATTATTGCTCCGAAAATATTTAATAACCATACAACAATCGATGACGCTTTTATAACCAATGTTATCAACTCATTAGGTTTCCCAATGATTATAAAAGAAGCTTATGGATCATTTGGAGAACAAGTCTATTTAATTGAAGACAAATCAGCAATGCTATCTAAAGTAAATGCACTTCTAGGAAAAGAATTTGTCTTTCAAGAATTCATTCATACTAGTTATGGAAAAGACTGTCGTTTACATGTTGTTGGAAATCAAGTGGTTGCTAGTATGATGCGAACTGCTTCAGATGACTTTAGAGCAAATGTAACTGCTGGTGGAACAATGAAACGCTATAATCCTTCACCTATTGAACAAAATATAGCTATTTCAGCAACCAAGGCAATCGGAGCTCATTTTGCTGGTGTAGACTTATTATTTGGTAAGAATAACAACCCAATTATTTGTGAAATCAACTCCAATGCGCATATTCGAAATATGTATGATTGTACATCAGTTAATGTAGCAGATTATATTATCGATTATATTGTTAAAACAGTAAAGCCTAAACATTAAAGGATGAGATAACTTGACGAAAACTGGTTGGCTTATTTATCGAAAAGAGGATGCAAAACAAAACGAGGGGTTTATTCAGTGGTTTATGGATGAAGCAAGTGCAATTGATATTTCTATAGAACTAGTATATCGTGAACAGGTTCAAATTGGTATTATGAATCAAAAACTAAGTATTTTAAAAGATGGAGAAAGTACTTCTTTTCCTAACTTCGCGATTGTTCGTACAATAGACCCCTTACTAAGTTCACACTTAGAAAATATAGGTATTACGGTATATAATTCCTCATATGTAGCATCAATTTGTAATCATAAAGCAATGACACATCAAGAGGTAATGAAACTTCATATTCCGATGGTCAATACCATTTTCACAACAAAAGATACCATATCACCAGCAGCTCCCCCTATCGAATATCCCTTTGTGATCAAGGATGTACATAGTAGAGGGGGGAAACATGTTTTCTATGTGAACAACGAAAGAGTGCTTAAAGAAAGTTTAATGAAAATAACGAGCCAGGATATTCTTATTCAGGATTGTAAGGTTCAACTCGGAAAAGATGTTCGTGTGTTTGTCATTGGAAAAGAGATCATCGCGGCAGTATTACGGGAAAGTCAGACGGATTTCCGTGCCAATTTTAAATTAGGTGGTCAAGCATCCATCTATCATCTATCTTCTTCAGAAAAACAGATGATCCAAAAAATTGTTAAGCATTTCGATTTTGGCATGGTTGGCATCGATTTCTTAATAAATCATGATGGAACACTACTTTTTAATGAAATAGAGGATGTTGTTGGATCTCGCACATTAAGTGCTGTAAGCGATATTAATATTGTTAAGCAGTACCTTCACTATATAAAGGATGATTTAATAAAGTGAAACTCATTCAGTAGGGGTTTTGCGACGCACAGGACGTGCTAGTGCCGACGTTGGCGATTGACGTGGCGTTTTTAGTCGGCCTTCATCCCCTACTAAATGTTAGTTGAACGAATCAGGACTTTACTGGCAGTTATCCCCCACTTACACTTCCTTGAAACGCGAAGTCTTGAAGTGGGGGTCTTACTGCCAGTTAAGACGTGATAAAATAAACCAAAGTGGAATTTCAACTTAAGAAATTCCACTTTGGTTTTTAAATTATTTTTGGAAAAAGAACTTACCCTTTTAACTCTTCTAAGCGAGCTTTCACTTTTGCTTGTTTATCCAAGTAATCTTTCTCTTTTTGTTTTTCTTCCTCCACTACTGCTTCAGGAGCTTTGTTCACAAATCCTTCATTCGCTAACTTTTTCTGAACACGCTCCACTTCTTTCGTCCACTTCTCTAATTCTTTTTCTAAGCGAACAATTTCCTTATCAAAGTCAATTAATCCTTCAAGTGGCAAGAAGATTTCAGCACCTGTTACCACAGCGGTCATCGCTTTATCTGGAGCATCGACACTTGTTGCGATAGTTAATTCACTTGGATTACAGAACCTTTCCAAATATTCACGGTGCTGCTCCAATTCACTTACAACTTTATCATTCTCAGCTTGGATGAGGAGTTGTATTTGTTTAGACATTGGTGTGTTGACTTCAGCACGAATATTTCGCACTGATTTAATAATGGCAACGAGTCGTTTCATTTCTTTGGAAGCCTGTTCATCATGAAATTCATCACGAACCTCAGGCCATTTTGCCACCGTAATAGACTCACCTTCATGTGGGAGCTGCTGCCATATTTCCTCGGTAATAAATGGCATGTATGGATGCAGCATGCGCATTGTTTGATCTAACACATAAGCTAACACAGAACGAGTTGTTTTCTTTTTCGCTTCATCATCCCCATATAAAGGAAGTTTAGCCATTTCAATATACCAGTCACACAATTCATCCCAAATAAAATTATAGAGATACCGTCCTGCTTCTCCAAATTCATATTTAGTTGTGTTCTTCGTAACCTGTTCAATCGTTTCATTTAAACGGGTCAAAATCCATTTATCAGCAAGTGTCAAATCACCAGTAAGATCAATGTCTTCATAGCTGAAGTCTTCCATATTCATTAAGGAGAAGCGGGAAGCATTCCATACTTTATTGGCAAAATTCCATGTTGCTTCTACTTTTTCCCAATGGAAGCGCAAATCCTGACCTGGTGTAGATCCTGTTAATAAGAAGTAACGTAAGGAGTCAGCACCATACTTATCAATAACATCCATTGGATCAACGCCATTACCGAGCGATTTACTCATTTTACGTCCTTGTGCATCTCGAATCAAGCCATGTACTAAAACATCTTTGAATGGACGTTTTCCAGTGAATTCTTTTGATTGAAAAATCATTCGAGCTACCCAGAAGAAAATAATATCATAGCCAGTAACTAAGACATCTGTCGGGAAGTAACGCTTAAAATCCTCAGCGTTTTTATCGGGCCAACCCATGGTAGAAAATGGCCAAAGCGCACTAGAGAACCACGTATCCAATACATCTTCATCCTGCTCCCAATTTTCGATATCTTCTGGGGCTTCTTTTCCTACATATACCTCTTTTGTTTCTTTGTGATACCATGCTGGGATACGATGGCCCCACCACAATTGACGGGAAATACACCAATCACGTATATTTTCCATCCAATGTAAATACGTACGTTCAAATCGGTCTGGCACAAAGTTGACTTTATCTTCACTATTTTGCAGACCAATTGCCTCATCAGCTAATGGTTGCATTTTCACAAACCATTGTGTTGATAAGTAAGGTTCAACAACAGCCCCACTGCGTTCGGAATGTCCTACTTGATGGGTATGGTCCTCAATCTTAAACAACACACCTTGTTCTTCTAGATCTTTTACAATTTGCTTACGGCATTCAAAGCGATCCAGACCTTTATAATCACCCGCGTTTTCATTCATCGATCCGTCTTCATTCATGATAAGAATTCGTTCTAAGTTATGACGGTTTCCGATATCAAAGTCATTCGGATCATGGGCAGGTGTTATTTTAACCGCACCAGACCCCATTTCCATATCGACATAATCATCTGCTACGATTTCAATCTCACGACCAACAATTGGAAGTACTACTGTTTTCCCAATTAAGTGCTGATAACGTTCATCATCTGGGTGTACTGCTACCGCTGTATCCCCCAACATTGTTTCTGGACGGGTAGTTGCTATTTCGATTGTTTCCTCACTACCTTTAATTGGATATCGCATATGATAAAACTTTCCTTGCACCTCTTCATAGATAACTTCTATATCTGAAAGAGCTGTTTTCGTATCAGGGTCCCAATTAATGATATATTCACCACGATAAATGAACCCTTTTTCATAAAGGGTGACAAATACTTCGCGCACTGCATCAGATAACCCCTCATCTAAGGTGAAACGTTCACGGGAATAATCAACTCCTAAGCCTAATTTTTCCCATTGCGCGCGAATGAAATCAGCATACTCACCCTTCCATTCCCAAGCTTTTTCTAAGAACTTCTCTCTGCCTAAATCATATCGGCTTTGTCCCTCTTCTTTCAGCTTTGCTTCTACTTTTGCCTGTGTTGCAATCCCAGCATGGTCCATTCCAGGAAGCCATAATACATCATATCCCTGCATCCGCTTCATTCTGGAGATCGTATCCTGCATCGTGGTATCCCATGCATGTCCCAGATGCAACTTCCCTGTAACATTTGGAGGCGGGATAACAATAGAAAATGGCTCCTTATCCGGATTATTGGTTGCTTCAAAGAACTTCCCTTCCACCCAAAACTTATATCGATCTTTTTCTACTGCTTGTGGATCATATTTTGATGACATGGACACTTCCTTTTCTTTCTCGCTCATGTGTTTTCCTCCTTCAAGTATAATAAAAAACCCTTTTCATCCTTAAAAAGGACGAAAAGGGTATAATTCCGTGGTACCACCTTTATTTGCAAGTTATATTAATAAGACTAGTTAACTTGCACACTCACATTGATAACGGTTTTCAACCGGCTTCTCCTACTATTTTTCAAAGAAGCTGTATCAAGGGCGACCTTCCAAAATAATACAAACCAGGAAGTTTCCAGCCAAGCCTTCCCTCTCTATGGGTGATTATTTTGTACTCTTCCCTCTCTTCACATTTCCTGTATGGTACTTATATTTTAATATGACGATATGATAAATACAACTTATAAATCAATATTGCACAAAACAAGTTTGTCTATACATATCTTATTATAAAGCAGCCAAAATGTGAAGCGAGAGGGTGATTTAATGGCTCGTTTTTACCGTTATAGATTACCACCATGGGCATTAAGGTGTATTATTATCCTAGAAAGAGTAACATTACCGATTTTAATCTTTCAATTAATACGAACCCTATTTTTCCCTTCTACTTTAGATGTGTTTTTATTAGGGTTATTAGTTGGTCTGTTTATCGCATTTTATTTGGAATGGATTTAGCTTTCGAGGGATTCATCTAAGAAAGAGGGCTCAATCATGTCATTGAACTTTTGAGAAAACTTTATTGCTAAAAGCAGTTGTCGATAAGTATGCACAAGCTCCTTCATATGATCTATTGTAGTCGAAAAATCACCACTATCATATTGTTTTATAAGGTTGATATAATCGGTAGGATCTAGTAGGTAAATTGCTAATAACCGTAACTCTATCTTAGATAAATTATTTTCTTTTGTATAAATATCAAATAAATCAATAAGTGCTTCGCCTGGTTGATCATGGTATTTACATTCTTCCTTTATGAATCTGGATAAATCTATACAAGCATTTCCAAAGAAAGCATTTTCCCAATTGATAATTGACGTATGTTGGTGATGAAGTACGTGGGAAAATTGAAGTTGACCATGGCATAAGCTAAAACTCCACCTAGTTTGTTCTTCTAGCAATTCCATAAATCCTGTAAGATGATTGATAAGTTCATAAAATACAAATTCTAAATCACGATAATGTGTACAAACTTGTAAGCCAAATGGTGACATGTATGGTTCACTTTCAAATTTTTCCACATACCCAATTAACATAGAATGCATCTCCAAACAATAACTATGATACTGTTTAAACTGCTGTGCTGAGTGTTTTGGATCCATAGAAAGCGATTGTTTGGTTATGGCATGTATGTTTCCTATACTTCTATATATATTTTCAATTGCTTGTTGTTTCGTTACCTGTTGTGAATCAACCCATGGAGTCAAGTACCAAATCGATTGATCACCATAAGTATATAGTTCCCTATCTTTTGTTAAATAAAGTGGTAACACATCAATTAAATGGCTGGAATATGCTTGATCATAGACCCTTTTCCAATTATCAATTTCACTATTTGATAAGGAACTTTTCTTTAATGCATAAACTGCATTACCATCAGAGACTTGATAAAGACGGTCTGTAACTGTTTTTACTTCTTTTGTATATACACCATATTGATTTAAAATGGTTTCGATCATTTTCACATCTACCACCTACTAAAATTAGATACCCCTTGATATGAAAAGATCAAGGGGTATATAGATTATTTAACTGGAATATATAGCAATTGCCCTTCTGAAATTTCATCATCTGTTAACCGATTTTGCTTAACAAGTCGAACCTTAGATACATTATATTTCTCTGCAATTGATTCTAGTGAATCGTCTCCTTGTACAATACATAACTTCATCTTTGTGTATGTGTCTTCTTCCTCATCTCTGAACATATCTGCTAAATAGCCTACATCTCTAATTTCATCTGATTCACTTTCATCGTTACTATCGATATTGGGGGATTCATCAAAGTCTATACTAGGTGAATGTGATTCGTTCCATATCACTTCTGTACTTTCCCCTTCCGTATCCTCTAATGAGGGTGATTCAACTGAGGAAGATTCATCATCCTTTTGGAAAAATTCCTTAAGGCTTTGTGTCTCCTTATACTTCCAACGGTCTTTTTCCTTTTCCTGATTTGAATGATCATCTTTATCTTCTACAAAATCTGAAGATAATGGTGGTGTATCTTTTGTATCGATTGATTCATTAACAGAAGAGGATTCATTTAGTTCTTCTTGTGTTTGATTAATTTCAAATTCAAAAAATTCATCTTCCTCTTCACTACGTTGAGACGCAGCATATGCTTCTGACTCAGCACTTTCCTCTACTGATTCTTCAATTGAGCTACTTTCGATATCCTCCTCTTCTTGTTCTTCATCGCGAATTCCATTAATCTCAATAACAGAATTAAGGTTTAGCTGACTATGATTTGGTAGCTCATAGTCAAATGACTCAACACTTACCGTTATATCATTAATGTCCGATACACGATAAGTGGGAACAGAAATCTCTACAGGGAACCGATGAACAAATTCCACTTGCCCGTCTTCCCTATCCATCACTCTTTCCACATAACGTTTCGAATGAAAGTCATCAAAATCCTCCACCTCATCTTTTAGCTCATTTAGAGTGTCTACTTTTTGATACTCACCCTGAAGTTCTATAACACCTCTAATAGATATATACTCATGAAAAGGCTGGATTGATATTTCTGGGTCAAGAGAGATCCCTAACATTTCCGAAACTTCCTGTCCCTTTTCAAAATACAATGATTCATTTAACTCGAACCGAAATACTCCTTGTTCATTTGTCAAAAGCCTTCCTCCCTTCAACATACATATCATACATATGCTTATATATGTCTTATTTCACTATATTCAACAGGTTGCATTTATATGCTTATCAATATTAGAAAACTTCTCTATTACCAAGTGTTTTCAAAGTTTCTAATCGCGCAGTAAAGTAAGTTCTAACCTAATGTGAAATCATTTTAATTAACTGATTATTACAAAGGACTGTTTTCTAAAAGATTGTTGCTGTTACGAATCTTCATGAACAATTTATATAAATTGCAATGGACATAGCTCAGTTGATTTTCCGGTTCGGCCAAGTAAAATTCACTTTCGACGGGAATTAATCTGCTATCAATAACGGGAGGAGAGTCCCAAACTAGGGATTTGCGGGAAATAGCGGAATGACGATTCATCAATAAGCATAGGCGGTTCCTCATTCTTCCGCTATTGATAAGAAAAGCGATACTTTTAAGGTCAAGATGAATCCTCGTTCCGCTAATACCATTAAATCACCTCGATTATGAGGGGAAAACCACAATTAACGGAACGAGGATTACAAACCATGCTCCAAACACGGGTTTTTCGGAAAAATAACGGAACGACGATTCACCAATAAACATAGGCGGTTTCTCACATCGCACGCAGGAAAAGTGTAGTTCTTTTCCAAGTAGCTAAAAAAGTAAGCCAACGAAGAATTTAGATGTGTCATTTTTACTGGACTTTTTGAACATCCTCTAATAGTGAAAACAGCCTTTCATCTATAGGATTACTCTAATAGGTGGAAAACTAACGTTTATCATCATGATAAATAGAGGTCAAAAAGACAAGAAGTCGTCGTATAATCTATCAAGTCCGATGGTGAGGACCTAGCAAATTTTGCTAAAAACCCAAAAAGACGAATTAAAAAAGCTATCCCAAATTCGTATTGGGATAGCTTCTATCTATTAAAAAAATTATTTTTCTATTTTCGAAAAGGCAGTTCTGACCGCTTCAACTGTTTTCTCTATATCTTCATCAGTGTGAGCAGTGGACAAAAATAACCCTTCGAATTGCGATGGAGGTAAGAATACACCTTCTTCAATCATTGCACGATAATATTGTGCAAAATAATCCGTATTAGATGCTTGTGCTGTTTCGTAATTAATAACAGGACCTTTCGTAAAGAATACACCTACCATAGAACCTGCACGATTAATAGTAATATCAATTTCAAATTCGTTAGATGCTTGTTCAAAACCTGCTACAAGCTTGTCCACTTTTTTATTGATCTCTACGTAATCAGATTCACCTAGCGCACGCAACGTTTCTAAACCAGCTGTCATGGCAAGTGGATTTCCAGATAATGTTCCTGCTTGATAAATATTACCAGTTGGTGCAACACTTTCCATAATTTCACGTTTTCCTCCATAAGCTCCTACAGGTAATCCACCACCAATCACCTTGCCAAGACATGTTAAATCAGGGGTTACATTAAAATGTCCTTGTGCACAGTTATAACCTACCCGAAAACCTGTCATAACTTCATCAAAGATTAGAAGGGTTCCGTTATCTTCAGTAATCACTCGTAATTGTGATAAGAAATCATCCTTAGGTGGTACAACACCCATGTTACCTGATACTGGTTCTACAATAACAGCCGCAATATCATCACCAAATTGTTCAAATGCATAACGAACACTTTCTACATCGTTATATGGAACAGTAATTGTATTTTGTGCAATCGACTCTGGAACACCAGGGCTATCTGGAAGTCCTAAGGTTGCAACACCGGATCCTGCTTTAATTAATAAAGAATCTCCGTGACCATGATAGTTCCCTTCAAATTTTAGAATTTTATTGCGCCCAGTATATCCTCTTGCTAAACGAAGTGCACTCATTGTTGCTTCTGTACCAGAATTAACCATACGAACCATTTCTATCGATGGGACACGATCGATGACCAAATCTGCTAACTCATTTTCTAGTATAGTAGGAGCTCCAAAGCTTGTCCCTTTTACAGCTGCCTCTTTTAATTTAGAGACAACACGATCATCAGCATGCCCTAAAATTAAAGGTCCCCAGCTAAGCACATAGTCAATATATTCATTTCCATCAATGTCTACTATTTTTGACCCTTTTCCAGATTCCATAAATAAAGGGGACATTCCAACCGATTTAAATGCACGTACTGGAGAATTTACACCCCCTGGCATTAAATCTACCGCTTCTTTATAGGCATCTACTGATTTATCAAATGATCTCACGGTAACACCACCTCACAATAGTATAGAAAATATTATTCATTTAACCATTCTGCAACATCTTTTGCAAAATAGGAAATAATTAAATCAGCACCTGCACGTTTCATTGCAGTTAATTTTTCCAAGACCAACTCTTTTTCATCAATCCATCCATTTAATGCAGCAGCTTTCACCATGGAGTATTCTCCACTTACATTGTACGCGACTACTGGTTTATGAAAATTGTTTCGAACATCTCGAACAATATCTAAATACGACATAGCTGGTTTGACAATAAGGAAATCAGCGCCTTCCTCCACGTCAGATCCAGCTTCACGTAATGCCTCTTCCCGATTGGCAGGGTCCATTTGATACGTTTTACGATCTCCAAATTGTGGAGTACTGTCTGCAGCATCACGAAACGGACCATAAAATGCAGAAGCGTATTTAACTGCATAGGCCATAATCGGAATGTTCGTGTAGCCTGCCTCATCTAAAGCTTCTCGTATTGTTTCAACATATCCATCCATCATATTGGAAGGCGCAATAATATCAGCACCTGCTTCCGCTTGTGATACAGCAGTCTTTGCTAATAATGGTAATGATGCATCATTATCAACGTCGTGATTATGGATTACCCCACAGTGTCCATGTGACGTATATTCACATAAGCAAGTATCAGCCACAACCAACAAACCTGGAACCTCTTTTTTAATTAGTCGCGTTGCTTCTTGGACAATTCCATCCTTTATAAATGCACCTGTTCCTTCTTCATCTTTTTCTTTCGGTACACCAAATAAGATAACTGCTTTGATGCCTAATGAACGAATTTCTTTCATTTCTTCTACGACGTAATCCAATGAAATGTGATAAACGCCAGGCATGGATGGTACTTCCCTTTTTATGTTCTCTCCCTCTACTACAAAAATGGGATAAATAAAATCATCTATCGACAACTTATTTTCTCTCACTAAAGAACGCATTTCCATTGATGACCGTAACCGGCGATGTCGCTTAAACGCTTTTGGTCCACTCATAAAATCTATTCTCCCTTTCCTATGTAATGTTCCATTTGCTGGATCATTCCATCTATTGTAAATGTGGATGGCACTATAATATGTGTAAACCCTAACTGCTCCGCTTTATCTGCTGTAGTTGTACCAATACAAACACAAGGCGTATGAATTAATTGATTTAATTTATCATCCTCTTCCTTCAATTCCATAAATGCTTGTACAGTTGAAGGACTTGTGAATGTAAGAAAATCAATTTCATCATTATAACAAGACGTATTAAGTTGCTCCTTTACCTCATAGTTCGTCGTTGTGGCATAAAGTTCAACCGTTTCAAACGGGATACCTTTTGCTTTAAATTCCTCGGGGATTGTATCTCTTGATAAATTTCCACGGATTAATAAAATGGATGAACTTACATCATATTGTTCTAAAAACTCCTCTACCATAGTTGCTCCATTAAAAGTAGATGGCATAAAAGTAGTATGGAACCCGTATGTTTTTAATATTCTTGCTGTCTTCTCCCCGACAGCAGCTATTGGTATATGACTCAAATCTTGTAGTCTTATACCTCTTACTTTTACGAGTTGTACGAAAGCATGCACACCATTCGCACTTGTGAAAAAGAGCCAACTATAGGATTCTATCTTTTGTAAAAACTGTTGATCTATATCCAACTTGCAGGAGATTTGTAATAGCGGAACTACAATGGGTTTGCCACCACGAGCTTTTATTTTTTCTGCAAATTCCCGCGCTTGTTTTTTCTCCCGTGTGACAAGAATTGTTTTACCTTGCAAGGATGCTGTCACTACTGATTAAGCTCCTCTTTCACACCATCCACGATTTCTTTAGCTCCTTGTTTAATTAATTTTTCCGCTGCTTGTTCTCCTACTTTTACTGGATCTGTTCCATGTACAATTTCTTTTAAGATTGTTTTCCCATCAGGTGTACCGACAAGTGCTGTTAATACAATTTCCTCATTTTCTAAATAGGCATATCCTCCTATCGGCACTTGACAGCCACCTTCTAAAAGATGTAAAAATGTACGTTCAGCTGTTACAGTTTTTGTGGTGTATTCATCATTTATTTGATTTAATAATGTACGTAATTCTTCATCATCTTCTCGACATTCTATTGCCAAGGCACCTTGGCCAACAGCAGGAACACAAACATCTGGTTCTAAGTATTCTGTAATTAATTCTTCACTTAATCCTACTCGTTTAAGTCCAGATACTGCTAAAATAATCGCATCATAATCTTCTTCTCTTAGTTTTCGTATACGGGTTTCAATATTCCCACGTATCCATTTAATATTGACATCAGGTCTTTCCGCTAAAATCTGTGCAGATCGTCTCAAGCTGCTTGTTCCTACAATCGCACCTTCTGGTAAATCTTTTAACGGTATATTATCGTTTGCAATATAGGCATCACGATGGTCTTCTCTTTCAGGGATAGATGCAATTGCTAACCCTTCAGGCATACTAGAAGGCATATCTTTCATACTATGTACCGCTAAGTCTATTTCTTTATCATACATAGCTTGTTCGATTTCTTTTACAAATAACCCTTTTCCCCCAACCTTTGATAACGTAACATCAAGGATTTTATCCCCTTTTGTCACAATTTTCTTCGTTTCAAACTCATTCTCTATTCCTGCTTTTTTCAAGCGATCGATAACCCATTCTGTTTGTGTGACCGCTAAGTTACTTTTTCTTGTACCTACAATAATTTTACGCATGTGTTATCCTCCTTAACACGTTTAAAAATGAAAATTAGAAAGCAAACTAAATAAAAAGAAGTTGATTAACAAAACTAAAAAGGCTGCTGTATTGTATATAGCAATCGATCTTCCTCGATATCCTCTTACAATTCGTAATAACAAATATAGAATGTAAACCCCTAATACAAGAATTGAACCGATCGTCTTTATATCCAACCAATAAAACTCGACATCCATACTATAGGCCCAGACGATACCATAAATAATTCCAATTAATAATAAGGGTACCCCTAAAGTAATTGCAGTAAAAGAATAGATATCTAGCCGTTTCAAATCTCCAAAACGCCACATCCATTTCAATCCTTGTTTCTTTTTCAAGAAATAATATTGTGTTAAATACATTAAAGAGAAAATAAAGGCTAACGTAAAAAAGCCATAGGATACGATTGCTAGTGTTATGTGTGTAATTAATATTTCATGAACAAATTGAATACTACTAGGCTCCATCTGTGCTTGGATACGCATCGATATCGCTAGTAAAAGAATAAAAAAAGTAAAAACATTTGTAAAGAACACAATGAAATGGATTGTAAATAAGCGATTCATTAAAAGTGAAAATGTCACTAAAATCCAAGCATAAAAAAATAAACCCTCTTGAAGTGTTGTTATTGGAAAGCTTTTATCACTTATGAGTTGGATACATAAAAAACTAGTTTGCAACAACCAAACCATACTAAGTAACCAGAAGGCTATCCGATTCGCCTTCCGGTTATGTTGAATAAAATCAATAAAGTACCCAACTAAACTTAATCCATAAATCACTAAAATAATTTCATACATCCATTTGGTAATATCCATGAACGGAAATCCTTTCTATTATCGAGTAGCAATACGATTTAGAAATGGAAAGGATACCTTTTCTTGTTCTGTTGCTGGTACTAACTTATCATTTTTTTGTGCTTGCTTATCAATCTCTTTTTTAACTTCCTCTTCAATCCCAAATATATCAACAAATAGTTGTAATGATTCTTCTGCCTGCTCACTACCTGCTAACTCTTTTGCCTGTGTCACAGGCTCTTTTAATAACTGATTGATAATACTCTTCGTATGTTTGTTTAACACTTTTTTCTCACGAGCAGTTAAATCTGGCATTTTTCGTTCAATACTTTTCATTGTTTCCGATTGAATTGCTAATGCTTTTTGCCGGAGTGCAGAAATAACTGGTACAACACCTAATGTTTGAAGCCATTCATTGAAGTCGACCATTTCCTTTTCAATCAGTATTTCAATTTTTTCAGCAGCTGCTTTTCTAGCCTCTAAATTTTCATCAACGATATGTTGCAAATCATCTATATCATATAAGAAAATATCATCTAACTTACTAATGGCTGGATCAATATCTCTTGGAACAGCTATATCCACCAAAAAGAGCGGATTTCCTTTACGTTGCTTTCGGATGGGTTCTAATAATTCTTTCGTTAACATTACAGAATTAGAACCAGTAGAGCTTATAAGAATATCAGCTTGCTCCATTAATTCCTCTAATTGCTCAAGTGATGCTGCTTTAGCATGAAATTGTTCTGCTAACCCTTGGGCTTTTTCTAATGTTCGATTAACAACCGTAATATTCGTTGCACCTGAACCGTGTAAGTTTTTGGCTGCTAATTTCCCCATTTTCCCAGCACCTAGTATAAGAACTTGTTTCTTTTCAATCGAACCAAATATTTTTTTGGCTAACTCAACAGCAGCATAACTCACGGAAACGGCATGTTCTCCAATTGCTGTTTCTTTATGTGTTCGTTTCGCAAATGTAATAGCCTGTTTAAACAACTCATTAAATATCGTTCCAGTTGTATTCACGTTTTGCGCTGTTAGGAATGATTGTTTTACCTGACCTAAAATTTGGGTCTCCCCTAATACCATCGAGTCAAGTCCTGTTGTTACGCGGAATAGATGCTCAATAGCACCATCTCCATCTACAATCTTTAAATATGGCGTAAATGTTTCTTTATCCACCTTAAACCAATCTGCAATAAATTGCTTAATATAATAGCGGCCTGTATGGACTTGATCCACAACAGCAAAAATTTCTGTACGATTACATGTAGAAATAATCACATTTTCAAGGATACTTTTTTGTTCTTTTAATTGAAGCATTGCTTCTTCTAATGTATCTTCTGAAAATTGAAGTCGTTCCCTAATTTCTACAGGGGCTGTTTTGTAATTAAACCCAACTTTTAAAATATGCACATTATCTACCCCCATCAAACTAGCCCTTTTTACATAGTCCTTATTTTATTATAACATGAGAAAATCCATACATAATGACAATAATGTGAACAGATTTTGAAACCATATGATATGATGGAACGTACATACATAGTAATCTCGATTGTACTCTACCATACCCTTTCAGAAATCGCAAGAAAACAATATATGGACTGAAAGTAGTGATGTCGTCTATGAAAAAGGAGAAATCATTTGTAGGTTACATTTTAATCGGTGTCGGAGCTTATTTCTTTATACGAGAATTAAGACTTCCAATTTTTACTGATTTTTATTCTTGGCCAACGTTACTCATCATCATTGGATTAGCTTTAATACTTCATAGTTATACTTCCAAAGATTATCAGCATTTATTCAGTGGAACCATAATACTGGGACTTGGTATTCATTTTCATGGACTAAACCATTATTCATTTTGGATTGATCATTGGGGAATGTATTTACTCATTATCGGAATTGCATATATTGTTCGGTACACTCAAACAAAGAAAGGCTTGATGTATGGGCTATTATTTATCGGACTTTCCATTGTAATGATATTTTCAATCCAGGTGCCTGCTCAATTACGTTGGATTAATGACATAATACAGTATATCGAACGGTTTTGGCCTATCATTCTCATAGTAGTAGGAATTTATATTATCAAAAAGAAACGGTAACCCTAGCTCTTCTTGTTAGGATTACCGTTTTTCTTATATTATGACTCCTTTCGAATTCTTTGTTGTTATTACCGTCGCATCTTCTATATTATGTACAATAACTAGAATATGCACATTGCTTCGCTTCGACATTATAATTAATACTTGAAAATGTAATAATCTTTTTTTAAAACTAGCCTATAATATAGAACTTAGGAATGCTTTTGTCCGTTCCTCTTTCGGTTGATCAAATAATTCATTAGGTATACCGTATTCTACAATCTTACCATCATGCATATACACCACTTTATCGCCGACTTCTCTGGCGAATCCCATCTCATGTGTAACGACAATCATAGTCATACCTTCTTCTGCTAGTTCTTTCATTGTTGCAAGTACTTCTCCAACTAATTCAGGATCTAGTGCTGATGTTGGCTCATCAAATAGCATGATATCTGGTTTCATCGCCAACGCTCTTGCAATTGCGACTCGTTGCTTTTGACCACCTGATAGTGTTGAAGGATATACATCATACTTATCCCCCAATCCAACTTTATCTAAAAGCTCCTTTCCTTCTTGTATCGCTTGATCTTTTGGGACACCCTTTACTTGTGTAGGAGCTTCGATAACATTTCCTAAAACAGTTTTATGAGGAAATAAATTAAAATGCTGAAAAACCATACCAACCCGTTCCCGAACAGTATTTAAATTATGTGTTTCTTCTTCAATCTGCTCACCTTCTAAGAAGATTTTACCGCTATTTTTTATCTCTAAAAAATTCAAGCATCGAAGTAAAGTACTTTTTCCAGAACCACTTGCTCCAATTAAAACGACAACATCACTTTCTTTCACCGTAAGATCCACGTCTTTTAAAACATGCAAATCGCCAAATGATTTATTTAGCTTCGTTACTTTAATCATATCTTCCCCTTGTTGCATGAAAATCCCCTCTCATTAATCACTTTCTGCTAATTTCTTTTCCAATTTATTCACCAGTACTGTCAATACTAAAACAATAAACAAGTAGTAAATCGCTACTGTTATAAAGTAAGGGAGGTAATCAAAACTATTTGACCCCATTGTACTAGCTACACCAAATAACTCTTGCATTCCGATGAATGATACAAGGGAGGAATCCTTTATCCCAATAATGAATTGATTACCAAGCGGGGGAATTGCCCTACGGAAGGCTTGTGGTAAAATAATTCTACGCATTGTTAATCCATTTGACATTCCAAGTGACCTGCCTGCTTCTCGTTGTCCTTTATCAATTGATTGAATGGCACCTCGAATTATTTCAGCTATATAAGCACCGCTATGAAATGCCAGACCGGCAACACCCGCCCAAAACATTGGTATCAACATGATGTCTGTTAATCCATAAAATAGAATGAAAATCTGAACAATTAATGGTGTACCACGCACAATCCAAATATAAGCATCCGCGATCCATACTAACACCTTTATATTAGAAATTTTAAGAAGGGCAAAAAACAGACCAATAATACAAGCAATTATCAATGAAGCTACTGATAACTGAAAGGTAATCCATAAGCCGTTTAAAAAGACATCAAAGCTATTAATAAATACATCAAAAAAATGCATAATTGCTGACAAAATGAGTCATCTCCTTTTACCAAAAAACGTAAGAACCAATCAAGCCTAAAAAATGAAGCATTAAAAAAGTATCATTGGTTCTTACGCCACCGTTCCTTCCATTCTTTTATGACGATAATGGTGTGTAAAAGATAGAGTGCCATTATTCGATTTCTTCTGGCTCCTGAGTTATATCAACACCTACCCATTCTTCGGCTAACGCTTGAAGTTCCCCACTTTCTTTCATTTCTTGTAATGCTTCGTTAATATCTTCTAACAGTTTTTCTTTTTCTTTATTTACAGCTACTGCTTGTTCACTAACACCTAATTGACCACGGTTTTCTACTTCTAATCCGTTATCAATGGCTGTTTGACCTGTTATGTCATCTGTAATAACAGCATCATGATGACCTTGTGCCAATGATTGAATTGCAACAACATCACTATCAACCTGTGGAATATTATCTGTATATTCCTCTGCCATTTCTACATAGGTAGATCCTCGTGATACAGAAATTTCTTTTCCGTTTAGGTCCTCTTTACTTTCTATATCACTATCTGGTCTTGTATAAATAACTGGACCAGAGTAATAGTAAGGATCTGAAAAGTTAACTTTCTCCAGTCGTTCTTCTGTAATCGTATGACTTGCTACCGCAATATCATAACGTCCCTCATTGACACCTGTGACAATTCCAGAGAATTTGGCTTTTTGTTGTACTGGTTCAAGACCTAATTTCTCTGCAATCGCTTCTGCAACAGCGACATCATAACCAACCATTTTATCTCCTTCCATATAACTAAATGGCTTAAATTCACCTGAGGCTGCAAAGGTTAACTTTCCATCCTCTATCAAATCATACTCCCCATTACTACTGCTTTCACCCCCGCTCCCATCTGTCGTATCATCTGATCCACATGCGACAAGTATCGATATCAAGACGACAAATAACGCAATTTTCAGTTTTTTCACGAACTAATCATCCCTTCTTGATTTCAAAGACCATTACTAAAGAATCCCTTTACTAGTATTTACGCACGGAGACGTTAATTTATAACTACTAATTTATCTTGTTTACAAAACTCCTGCCAACTACACTTATTTTCCTTCTTTTTGCATAGTACAAAAGTTAGAAGTGCCCTTACAGGCTAAGTACGCCACATCAATCGTAACACCTGTACTAGGACGTTCTATCCGTCGTAATGAAATATTTTAATCGCTAACAAGTTTTGTTTTGTCCTTCATACATTGTCATGGCTGATTGTATCGTGTTTTGAAAGAGAACCAACCGCTAGACAGGCTGTCACGGCCGATTGCATCGTATACGTCTCACTGCCTAACCCATCACATCCTGTGCGTATAAGTGCAACTAAGGCGTTCGCCATTAAAGACTCGGCGAATGTCAGGTTCTCTAATATTTTATGAGATGGTTCCTATATAAAAAAACGCTTGGATAGGATGTTATTTCTATCCAAGCATTTTAATATGAGATTTCAAGTGCAAAAACAGGTGTCAAATACGACATATATCTTATGCTATTTATTATGTTATTTATCGTTTTCTCCATGGTAAGTGGACTATTTACTATGTGACTAGCAAACACTACTATCTAATATGTTACATAAATTTTCTTAAAGCACTCCATGCATCCTCTTTACCTTCCCCAGTTTCAGCGGAAAAAGGTATAATAATATCTTCTGATTCAACTTGCAATATTTTCGATGTGCGTGTTAAATGCTTGGAACGTTTTCCTTTTGGAATCTTATCTAACTTAGTTGCAATCACAATAACAGGTAGCTGAAAATGCTTTAAGAATTCATACATTTGTATATCGTCCCTTGTAGGCTCATGCCGTATGTCCGTTATTAAGACGACCGCTTTCAACGTTTCCCTTGTTTCGAAGTACTCTTCCATCATGATTCCCCATTTTTCTCGTTCCTTTTTGGAAACCTTCGCATAACCATATCCAGGTACGTCTACAAAATAGAAAGCCTCATTTATTAGATAAAAATTTAATGTTTGTGTTTTTCCAGGCTTTGATGATGTTCTAGCTAGATTTTTTCGATTAATTAACTTATTAATAAATGATGATTTACCAACATTTGATCTACCTGCTAATGCTATTTCAGGTAGGCGATCGTTCGGATATTGTTTTTGGCTAACCGCACTAATTACAATTTCTGCCTTAGTTACTTTCATGTTTTTCCTCCGAAAGTGCATGTTCTAAAACTTGATCAAGGTGATTAACTTTAACAAATGATAATTCTTTACGAACACTTTTTGGTATATCATCAATATCTTTTTCATTTTCTTCTGGTATAATAATTGTCGTTAGTCCAGCACGGTGTGCACTAAGTGATTTTTCTTTTAATCCACCTATTGGTAGCACGCGACCTCGTAGCGTAATTTCCCCTGTCATTCCTACTTCTTTCTTTACAGCTCGTCCAGTTAAAGCGGATACCAATGCAGTTGCCATTGTAATTCCCGCAGATGGACCATCTTTTGGCGTAGCACCTTCTGGGACATGGATATGAATATCATATTTTTCATGAAAATCAGGATCTATCTCGAGTTGTTTTGCTCGAGAACGAATATAACTAAATGCGGCTTGAGCAGATTCTTGCATCACATCACCTAGTTTTCCAGTTAATGTTAATTTCCCTTTTCCTGGATAATGGGACACCTCAATCGACAATGTGTCTCCCCCAGCTGCAGTATAGGCTAATCCAGTTGCAGTCCCAACTTGATCTTCTTGTTCTCGTCTACCATATCGGAATAGAGGTTTCCCTAACAACTCTGCTAAGTTTTTTTCAGTGATGATAACACGTTTCTTTTCTTCCGATATAATGATCTTTGCTGCTTTTCGACAGAGTGTAGCAATTTGGCGTTCTAATCCCCGCACTCCTGCTTCTCTTGTATACCTGCGAATTAAAGTAAGTAATGCATCATCTCGAATCTGCATGTTCGCTTTTTTAAGACCATTTTCCTTTAGTTGCTTTTGTAATAAATGCTCTTTGGCAATATGCAGCTTTTCAACTTCTGTATAGCCAGCAATTGAAATTAATTCCATCCGGTCTAATAAAGGTGCTGGAATATTATTAACATAATTTGCTGTTGCAATAAAGAGTACATTCGACAAATCATAGGTTTCTTCTATAAAATGATCGCTGAAGTTACTGTTTTGTTCAGGGTCTAGTACTTCTAACATAGCACTAGATGGGTCTCCCCTAAAGTCACTTGCCATCTTATCAATCTCATCTAACAAAAATACTGGATTTATCGTTTTTGCCTTTTTCATCCCTTGAATAATTCGACCTGGCATTGCGCCAATATAGGTCCTCCGGTGCCCACGAATTTCTGCTTCATCTCGAACCCCACCTAAGGAAATTCGAACAAAGTTACGATTAATGGAACTAGCAATGGATTTTGCTAACGATGTTTTCCCAACTCCAGGAGGGCCTACAAGACATAGAATTGGTCCTTTAATCGATTTGGTAAGTTTTTGTACAGCCAAATACTCTAAAATCCGCTCTTTAACCTTGTCTAATCCATAATGATCACGATCCAATATTTTATGTGCATGACTTATATCAATTGTATCCTGTGTTTCTGTTGTCCATGGCAAAGCAATTAACCATTCTACGTAATTTCGAATGACAGAACTTTCACCAGAACTTTGAGGAACCTTCTCATATCGATCCAACTCTTTCATTGCAACTTCTACAATACGCTCTGGCATATCAGATTTTTCAATTTTTTCTCTTAGCTGTTCAACTTCTCCAAGTTTTCCATCCTTTTCACCTAGTTCTTTTTGAATGGCTTTTAATTGCTCCCGTAAATAATACTCTTTTTGTGTTTTTTCCATGGAATTCTTTACACGTTGACCAATTTTCTTTTCTAAATCTAACACCTTCTTTTCGTTTGAAAGAAGATCAATTAGTTTCTGTAGACGTTCTTTACTATTGTCAACTTCAAGTAGCTCTTGTTTGTCTTTTATTTTTAATGATAGATGGGACGTTATAATATCGGCTAGTCTTCCAGGTTCATCTATATCAGAAACTGTATTAAATGTTTCTTTCGTTACTTTTCGTGATACCTTTACGTATTGTTCAAAAAGAGACAGTAATGAACGCATTAAAGCTTCTTCTTCTTGGTCATCGCCATGTGTCTCTTCAATTGGTTCTACTTCAACAAAAAACTCTTCGCCGCTATCCTCTAAATAACGAACAATTTCGCCTCTATTTAACCCTTCAACCAGAACACGCATGGTTCCATTTGGCAACTTCAACATCTGATTTACCTTAGCAACCGTTCCTATGCGATAAATATCTTCTGTAGTCGGTTCATTCATACTTACCTTTTTCTGTGCTGCTAGGAAAATGACTTGATCATCCATCATGGCACGCTCTAATGCAGCAATTGATTTTTCTCTACCTACATCAAGGTGAAGTACCATTGTTGGAAATACAAGTAGTCCTCTTAATGGTAGGAGGGGAAGTTGTGTATTCTCTTTCATCATATGTATGTACCTCCAAAACAAATATATGTCTTTTCATTATCGATTGTCTTCTTTATAAAGTGTAAAGAAATCATTACCATTTGTAAAATTATTCGTAATTAGTGTTTCCTGTTCTCCTAATCCTAAACGATTGTTATTAGAAAACCTTGTATGACCAATTCTTTTTGAAGAATGCCTTAATTCAATTTCCGACGCATAGGACAAGGAAAGCAACGACAGCGATTCATCGCACGAAGCAAAAGTGCTTTTCTTTTGCGAGGACGTGCTAGTACTGGCGTTGTGATTGACGCGACAGGTTTAGCCAGTGTGCAGAAGGAAAGTTTTCCTACTACTAAGAAAAAGACTGACAAAACCAATAAATACAGACTCCTTTTACCACATAATAGGAGCTCATTATTAGTTAAGTCAGTCTTTATAGTTATTTATTTGTTCTGATATACATTAGGCACTTTCTTTTGGTAATTTTTCATTACCTTGTTTAACTGTTCCATCTCTAAATACTAACTTCGGACTACCATTATCATCGACCACTGTTTCTTTTGTAATAATACATCTTTCAATATCTTCACGAGAAGGTAGCTCAAACATTACATCTAACATAATATTTTCAATAATCGACCGTAATCCACGTGCTCCTGTTTTTCGTTCAATTGCTTTATTTGCTATTTCGGATAATGCCTTTTCCTCAAAAACTAACTCAACATTATCAATTTCAAATAACTTTTTGTATTGTTTTACTAACGCATTTTTTGGTTTTGTCAAAATTTCAATAAGTGCCTTTTCATCTAAAGGCTCTAGGCTACCTATTACAGGGATTCGCCCAATAAATTCTGGGATTAATCCATAACTTAATAAATCCTCTGGTAATACTTTTGCAAGTAGTTGCCCTTTTTCTAACTCCTCTTGGCTGTTATCAGAACCAAAGCCAATGACTTTCTTCCCAAGACGACGTTTAATAATTTGGTCAATTCCATCAAATGCGCCACCAACTATAAATAAAATATTGGTTGTATCAATTTGAATAAATTCTTGATGTGGATGTTTGCGGCCACCTTGAGGTGGTACGCTTGCAACCGTACCTTCTAAGATTTTTAGTAAAGCCTGTTGCACCCCTTCACCAGATACGTCTCTTGTAATGGATGGATTCTCTGATTTTCTGGCAACCTTATCAATTTCATCAATGTAAATAATTCCTTTTTCTGCTTTTTCCACATCATAATCAGCAGCTTGAATTAATTTTAAAAGGATATTTTCTACATCTTCTCCGACATAACCAGCCTCTGTTAGCGATGTAGCGTCAGCCATTGCAAATGGAACATTAATAATGCGTGCTAGTGTTTGGGCAAGTAATGTTTTACCACTTCCAGTTGGTCCTAACATAGCAATATTACTTTTTGCTAATTCAACATCATCATGATTTTTTGGCGTATTAATACGCTTATAGTGATTGTATACTGCTACAGATAAATTCTTTTTTGCTTTATCTTGACCGATCACATAATCATCAAGTGTTTCGCAAATTTCCTTTGGTTTTGGTATTTCCTTGATTTCTGTTTCTTCTTCTGTACCTAGTTCTTCTTCAACAATTTCTGTGCAAAGTTCAATACATTCATCACATATATAAACGCCTGGACCGGCTACTAACTTACGAACTTGATCTTGACTCTTTCCACAAAATGAACATTTAAGCTGTCCTTTTTCTTCATTAAATTTGAACATGCATTTCACCCCTAAACGTATAAATCTAGTCCTATGCTATAAATAAAGCGAATTCTTTGGTGGATTCAACTTTCATAGCAATCATATCAGAACAAAATTAGAAAACAAAATATTTTACTCTTTTATTTATTTATTCATTATGGAGCAATATAAAAAAAAGTCAAACCATAACTATTCTCATGTATTTCTTATAACACCAATCATACTAGTATATAGCATATGACATTATAGGGTACTTGTATGTGCTTTTCTTTTAATAAAATAATACTACTGTACTCCCTTCCTCTTTTTTTAAAGCGTGTAAAAACAAGGCACGAAAATCCGCACCTTGTTTTTAACTAGCCTGTTAATTTAATTGAATTTTTATACTTATGCATTCACTACTTTACTTTCATCCACTAAGAAGTCAATTGCTTTTTTAAACTTCATATCCTCTTTAATTGCATCCGTGTTGCCACCTAGCATTTGTTTCAACTGTTCTACATCTGTGCCATACATAGAAGCCATATTTTCTAGTTCTGCATTTACATCTTCATCCGTAACTTCGAGATTTTCCTTCTCAAAAATTGCTTCTAGGGTAAGATTTGTTTTTACTCGTTTTTCTGCATCCTCTTTCATCTGGTCTTTTAACGCTGCTTCATCTTGACCAGAGAACTGGAAGTACATATCTAATGTCATGCCTTGCATTTGTAAACGTTGTTCAAACTCTTGCATCATACGATCTAACTCAGTTTGAACCATAGCATCTGGAATGGTTGCTTCAGCATTATCAGAAGCTTTTGTTACTAAAGTTTCTCGTTTTTCATTTTCTGCTTCTTGTTTCTTCTGTTCTTCTAACTGTTCTTTTTTCTTTTTCTTCAATTCATCTAGTGATTCTACTTCTTCATCGACATCTTTCGCAAATTCGTCATCAAGTTCAGGCAGTTCTTTTTCTTTGATTTCATGAATTTTCACTTTAAATGTAGCTTCTTTTCCAGCTAACTCTTCAGCATGATAATCTTCAGGGAATGTTAATTGAATTTCTGTTTCTTCTCCAGCAGATTTACCAATTAACTGTTCTTCAAATCCTGGAATAAATTGACCAGAACCAATTTCTAAAGAATGATCTTCCGCTTTTCCACCATCAAATGCTTCACCATCGATAAACCCTTCAAAGTCCATTACAACGGTATCGCCTTCTTCGACTGTACCATCTTCTTTCACAATTAATTCTGCATGGTGTTCTCGTTGATGTTCTAATTCATGGTCTACATCTTCATCAGTTACTTCAACAGATTGTTCTTCTACTTCAAGGCCCTTATATTCCCCAAGTGTCACTTCTGGTTTCACTTCTACTTTTGCAGTAAATACAAGGTCTTGTCCTTGTTCAATTGTTTCAATATCTACTTCTGGTTGTGCAATTGGCTCGATACCAGTCTCTTCGACTGCTTTCATATATGCATCTGGTAGAACAATATCTACTGCATCTTGATACAATGCTTCGACACCGAAGCGTTTTTCAAAAATATTACGTGGAATTTTCCCTTTACGGAATCCAGGGATTTGAACGTCTTTTTTCACTTTTTGGAAAGCTTTATCTAAAGCACGATCAAACTCCTCTGCTGAAACTTCAATTGTCAATACACCCTCATTGCCTTCTTGTTTTTCCCATTTTGCTGACATATTAATTCCCTCCAAAATCTATTATTCAAAAATTAAACTTCATTATTATTGTTCTAAGTATAAATGATAGTCAAAATGACAACCATCTCATTATAACATACTTACGACGCCTTTCAAGCATTTACAACATATTATGACTCATCAATAATAGATAAGTAAAGTGCTTCACATACTTTTATTTCCTCGATATATTGATGAATTTTATCATTAAGTATTTCTGTATTGGAATCGATATTTAAATATTGGTTACCAACGACTTTAAGTGCTTCACTAATTGTAATAACTTCTGTTTCATCAGGAAGAATAGGATAACGTACATAACAATATCGATATGTAAGTTGTTTTACCATTTGATACAGCGTCGGATTTTCTTGCTCCAATTCTCTAATCATAAATTGAAATTGTTTATAGACCTCATGATTTTCTATGGGCGTTACTTTATTGGGAACAACTGATATATGTAGACTTAGTTTATGTATCGTAACCTTTTCTGAAATATTGCTCTCTTGAAGCCACTGGAAAATAGCAGTTTTTATAACGGGATGCACTTTCTTATTATGTAACATCGAAACAACAGCCTTTGTTGGTATACCTTTCATTTTACGCATATCTTCTATAATACGCCATTGTTTAGGATGGTCCTCTTTTTGAACTACTTCATTTAAGGCATGAATATAATCATTTGTCTTTTCTACTTTCAAATCATACCACATATGTTTACTCATATCTTGCAACTGTTGAAATTGTTGTCTTATTTCCTCTGGGATTGATTTTGATTGGAGTGCACTCCCCGCTTCTTGCATTAGTAGCTCATACTGGTTTGTTTGAAAAAGAATCGTTAAATAAATATGTACGTAATGATAATAATACTCGTCTTTATAGGACATTAAGGTTTCACAAAGATCCTCTGCTTCATTATATCGGTTTAATTCCATTAAACAAATTAATTTTCCTACATATATTTCATGATTATGTACTTGATAATGGAGGAGCTTATTTAACTTTGTTAAGGCTTCCTCATATCGTTTTTCCTTTAAAGCGAGCAAGCTCTCATCTTCTAACACGCTTTTCCATTTCGGAAAAAGAATTACATTATTGCCTCCATCTTGCATTTTTTCACCCCTTTCACTTTTAATTGTTACCCCATTTATTCCTAATTCTTATAGTAACTATACCTTCCCGAAATCACAAAAATTAAACCTTAGAAAAACTCGCATTCGCTCGTCCTTTAGCGAATGTGTTAGTTTTTTCTTATACTTGGGACATTAAAATACTTGGGACATTAAAATTTTAGCAACGTCGAGTCTACTTTTTAGATAAATTTTATACTTTCCTAACGTGTAAAATAAAGAGAAACCTATATAATCTATAGGTTTCTCTTATAACGTCCCAGGCAGGATTCGAACCTGCGACCCACAGCTTAGAAGGCTGTTGCTCTATCCTGCTGAGCTACTGGGACATAAAGTATAGGTGAAATATGGAGCGGGTGATGGGAATCGAACCCACGACATCAGCTTGGAAGGCTGAGGTTTTACCACTAAACTACACCCGCATTTAAATGATAGTATTTAATTTAATTGAATATCTCGAGCTTGTTATCCTCTCGCACCTTAGTTGATTCAAGATGTGTTGTGCATCGAGGCAACTCGTTGATTACTCGGTGGATGTTTTGCTCGTGGCTACATCTGTATTTGATTAGTCTATTTTTATTGAAAGACAAAAACTATTATATGCATATTATTGCTCTTTGTCAACACTTTCCACTTTAAAGTTGTTTTCTTAAGGCTGTTTTCTAAAAGATTGATGCTTTCTAGTATGAAACGTCTTGCATATAAGATGTATTATGTGACGTAGAAAACAGACAAAGTACACGAAAAGAGCCTTTCTTAAAGATGGTCGCTTATTCAAGTATGAATCTTAATAAATAGGTAACTTAAAATGCGATGTAACATCCACTTTAATATATGCTAGCACTTTTTTGAAGCTTGGACGCAAATGTTTTGCACATTTCCTCTACTGATTTGTTCTTCTGAAGGCAATGCTTGTTTACGCTATAATAACAACAACTTCTTAAAACAAGCTCCAAAAATAAAGCCATTCATTGGATTTATCAGATAAACCCAATGAAAAGCAAGTTTAACGAAGTGTTGTCGTATAGGTTAATGCATCAACAATGTCACCTGATAGGGTATAGAATGTTACCTTAACATTTTCTAATGACTCCCATTCTAGGATAATATACGTTTTTTCTTGTCTAGTACGGGGTAATCGAATACTTCCAGGGTTTAGTAATAATTGATTACCTAGCTTTTCCGCACCTGCTACATGGGTATGGCCAAAACATACAATTTTTGCGCCTTCTTCTTCTGCTCGATAAGAAAGAGACATAAGTGATGATTTCACATTATGTAGATGGCCATGTACAACAAAAAAGGTAATGCCATCAATCGTAACTTTTTGTTCAGTTGGAAATCGTGCATCTATATCACAATTTCCACCTACTTTCACAAACCCTTCCAGTTCATCTCTATCCATATCTAATTCGGAATCTCCACAATGAATCATGTGTTTTAAGCCATGTCTTTCCTTTATTGTTTTTACTTCTTCTGTTAAACCATGACTATCACTCATAATTAAAACGCGTGTCATAGAAACCCCTCCATTATCACCTTGCAATTTCTTTGAGCCAAACCTCTAATTGCTTAAAGGCATCATGGCGATGACTAATATTATTCTTTTCCACTGGGTCTAATTCAGCCATTGTTTGATTATAGTTTTTTGGTATAAAAATAGGATCATAACCAAATCCGTTTTCACCACGTGGCTCTATAGCAATTTCCCCTTCACAAAAACCTTTTTTAAAAATAGTCACCTTTCCTGGAATTGCAACTGCTAACACACAAATAAACCGAGCACTTCGATCCTTTTTCGGTACCCCCTTTAATTCTTCTAAGACCTTCTCCATGTTTGCTTGATCACTTTTTTGCTCACCTGCATATCTCGCTGAATAAATACCAGGCCTTCCATCTAAAGCATCAATCTCTAGACCCGAATCATCCCCTATAACAGGGAGGTTTAATTGTTTTGCAATTTGCTCTGCTTTTAAAGCGGCATTTTCTTCAAACGTATTCCCTGTTTCTTCTATATCCTCAACTGGTTCGGCTAAATCCAATAACGATCTTGCCTTGATATGATAGGTGTCAAAAAACTCTTTAAACTCTTTTGCTTTACCATTATTTTTTGTTGCAATTATCATTTCCTTCATTGACTATCACTCACCACTTTTATCGGATTCCATTTTTCCTATTTGTTTAGCTAAATCCCCTAGTATCCTTTTTTGTTTTTCAAAAAGTTGCTCCAAACCACCTTTGGCTAAATCAAGCATTTCCATTAGTTCGGTATGGGAAAATGTTGCCTCTTCACCTGTACCCTGAACTTCAACAAACTCCTTAGCACCAGTCATCACAATATTCATGTCTACTCTTGCTTGAGAGTCTTCTTTATAGTTTAGATCTAATATCACCGTTCCATCTGGTAAAACACCTACTGACGTTGCAGCTAGTAAATCAGTAACTGGCATTTTTGATATTTTTTTCTCTTCTTTTAACTTACCAAAAGCTAGTACCATTGCTATAAATGCACCTGTTATTGAGGCGGTTCTTGTACCACCATCAGCTTGAATAACGTCACAATCAATCCAAAGGGTTCGTTCCCCTATCACATCTAGATCAACTACAGAACGAAGTGACCTCCCAATTAATCGTTGAATTTCCATTGTTCTTCCACTAACTTTTCCTTTGGAAGACTCACGAATGTTTCGCTGTTGAGTGGCACGTGGTAACATCGCATATTCAGCAGTAATCCAACCTTTCCCTTGCCCACGCATAAATGGAGGAACTCGATCTTCAATACTAGCATTACAAATCACTTTTGTATCGCCGACCTGGATATACACAGATCCTTCTGGGTGTTTTACATAGTTTGTTTCAATGTTTATTGGTCGTAAACTATTTACTTTTCGTTGATCATTTCGCATAAAACTCCTCCTCATTCAACGTACATCGTAACATATTTTAAACAAAAGATTCACGTTAATACATCTCATTATTCTGTAACTCCCCTAAAAAATCAAAAAAGAGGCCGTACTCCCACAGCCTCATCCAAATTCGATATTCTCTTTTTACTTACCGCGGGAATTTTTTAGAACTTTTCAGCTGGTTCAAAATCGTTTAATGTTACCTGTTCTCCATACGCTTCCCCGTTCTCATTAAATATCTCCTCTACATCCTCCACTTTAACTTGGACTGCTTCAACTGCCTGTTGTTCCGTTAATGTTCTTACCAAGGTTTCCATTACTTCATCAGCGATTTGTCCTTTTTCTCTATTATGCAAAATCTCTTGACTAAAAACTAACTCAAGTACTCCCTGATCTAGATTTGGAGAATTTAATAATGTAGCTCCTGGACTAAATACATGGGTTGTATTGAAATTATATCCAGGGCCTTCCATCAACTTATTAACAATGGAGCTATAGATATCATTATCTTCTACTTCAATATGTTGTGTCACTGGAACAAAATATTGATTTTCATTAAATTCAGCAGGATAATACATCGTTACAGCTTGTGCATCCACATCTAATGCATCAGTACCCATTACATTAATTCCATTAGCTCTAGAATAGCCATCATTAATAGGTGTCCCATTCACTGGCATCTCTTGTAGTTTATGGCCATTAATTTGTAGTTCCACTTCATCTACACTTTCAAACTGTGTTAGGGTATATGTCATGGATTGAAGAATTTTCGCCTCGTCTTCTGCTTGATAATTTTCAAATTCATTACTTACATCGACGACCATGGTCCCATCTTCCTGTAAATTAAGGCCTAAAATCTCTGTTCCCTCAGGTAGAACAGCCTCAAAACCATTTGGCAATAGAGACGTTACTGGTCCACCCTTAACTAAATATTCTAATGATTGTTTCGCAACTTCTTTTGATTCAATTTGTGGTAATTCCAATGTTTGTGGAGCTACCATACCATTTGCGTCCAGCAAAAACAGCTCTCTAGTCACAGTCTGTGTATCCTCATTCTCACTACTTTCATCTGCCCCTTCTTCTGCTTCCAATTCTTCTTCACTTGTTGTTACCTCTTCTAAACTATCGACACCTTCTGCATCCTGAGGTGGATCCATTTCTTCCATTGATTGCTCCCCTTGAAAACAACCAGTTAATAATAAAGTTAAACTAATGGTTAACATTATGATTAGTCCACTCCACTTTTTCTGCACGTTAATCCCTCCTACGATGGTTTGTACTATTATATATACGAGCCCATCGTAAAAATAGACCAACAGATATTAGAAATCCTACAGGAATATTAAAAATAGGACCCTCGACTAAGGCCTATCAAAAAATATTTTTTCTAATAATGTTTTAAGAAACAGATGTTATGAATGTGTAATCGTAGCTGTCTGTATTGTCACATGATTTAAATTTCCAATAGTGGTAGCAAAGATTCGATTTACAAGGGTTGTGAATATCGTGGCTTCACCGGTTGTATAAAACTGATGCTTAGGCTGAGAATTACTGTTCGCTAACAATTGATGAACATCCAAAATTGTACTTGTTTCTCTAGCTGTTTCTTCACTGGATGATAGAAGGGTAACATGAGATCCCATTACATGCTGGATTGTTTCTTTCAACAATGGATAATGTGTACAGCCTAAAATCAGCGAATCCATTTTTTTATTTTTTTTCAAAGGCTGTAATGAGTGCTCTACTTCACGTTGTGCCTTTTCTCCATCCACTATACCTTCTTCCACCATTGGTACAAAGGACGGGCATGCAAGTGTCTCAATATCTAAATTTGGGTTTATACTTTTTAGTGCTTGTGGATATGCATCACTTTTTATGGTTCCTTCTGTACCAATCACACCAATATGATTATTATCTGTTACCTTTATTGCTGCACGTGCTCCAGGTTGGATGACCCCTATAATTGGAATGTCTAATGTTTCTTGTAATTCACTTAATGTAAATGCAGTTGCTGTATTACATGCGATAACAAGCATCTTAATTTTCTTTTCTAACAAAAAATCTACCATTTCCCATGTAAAACGTTTGACTTCACTTTTTGATCTTGGCCCATATGGACAACGCAATGTATCTCCTACATATATTAGCTGCTCATTTGGTAATTGGCGCATGAGTTCCTGTACTACTGTCAATCCACCTACACCTGAGTCAATGACACCTATTGGTTGATTCAACATTATCGCCTCTTCATTGTTGTTTATCTCTCATTTACCTCTTTCATTTGTTCATGTAATAAATCTAATAGTTCCTTTAAATTCTCTGTTTGTTCATCCGAGAATTGTTCAAGTACCTCTCCTAAGTATTCTTGTCTTTTCTTAATTACTTCCTGAATAATGGTTTCCCCTTTTTCTAAAACATGGATTCGTACTACTCTACGATCGTTAGTGTCACGAACTCTTTCAACGAGATCGTTTCGTTCCATCCTATCAACTAAATCAGTTGTTGTACTAAATGCTAAACTTATTCTATTCGACAATTCCCCAATCGTTAAGTCCCCTTCTTCTAGCAACCATTGTAATGCAAGAAATTGTGGAAGTGTAATAGGATAGTTGGTTAATATTTTTCTTCCCATTTGTTTAACAATTCCTGATATATGACGTATTCTCTTTTCAACAGCTTCTACAGCCTTATCGGATTGACCTTGATTCAATAGTGTTACCTCCTAAAGTACCCATACCTTTTATATTTTTTATTGTAGCATAATTCTTAGTCCAATATTGGATTAACCTGTTTTATTCGACAAATAGTAAATAACACTCCTTCGTTAACTTATTCTAAAACATTTTTCTCTGTTCTTACGTTTGGGTACATAACAACATAAAATCCCCTTGGAAATAGCAAGAATTGTCACAAAAAATCCATTACTTTTATAAACTAATGACTAAATCGTAATTCGTTCTAGAAGTGCGCTCACCGTTAATGTTTTTGTTTCATAAGCTAATAATGACTAAATTATTACCCTTCGCCTGCAGCTCTATGACAGCAAGGAGGGGTTAACATTTGAAGGACAACAAGTACAAACCAACGCAACTATTGACTAAACGCGAAAAAGAAGTATTCAAACACCTAGTACAAGACAAAACAACAAAAGAAATTGCCCAGGAATTGTTTATATCTGAAAAAACTGTCCGTAACCATATTTCAAATGCTATGCAAAAGTTAGGAGTTAAGGGGCGATCACAAGCAGTCGTAGAGCTTATCCGTATGGGAGAAATTGAGCTCTAACAAATGATCTGGCATCCGTCATATATTACTGACGGATGTCAGCATTATTTTTTAAAAAAAATCGCATTCGCTCGTCCTTAGCGAATGTGTTCGTTTTTCTTATACTTAGGACATTAAAATATTAGCAACGTCGAGTCTACTTCTTAGCTAAAATTTCCTTATAAAAAAACCGACTTTTATGCAATGAAAGTCGGTTTTTTTTATAACTGTTACCAAAAGAATAGGGGAGCTAAAGACAATCCAACAATTGTTCCTAGCGCAATTCCAACTCCACCACCAAATCCTCCAAATCCGTAGCCAAATCCACCTAAATTTCGATGATTTGTCGGTCTTAGGAACACATGTGTATGCGTGACATCCGTAACGATGCCTTCATACACTCCCCCACCACGTGTTTTAATATTAACAGGACGTCCCATACACCGAACACATTCATTATAATAATGGTGAACAGACATCAATCTTCCGCTCCTTTCTATATTAAATACGAACGATTTTTTATCTTTTTAACTAAAGAGATCAAGTAGCTTTATTTTATAATATGTATCAAACTAATAGATAGATTGGACCCCGCTCACAATTAAAATAAAAACTTTCACAATGCGTAATAACTTACTTTATTTTACTAAAAGGCCGTTTCCTAAAGATTATTGCTATTCACACCCTATTTTGAGTAATGAAGTGTTAGTAAGTTGAAAATTAGAATGTTATTTTCATTGCTCAAAGGTTTTATTCTTCATACAGTACCACGGTTTCTTACATTGAAAATTGAGAGAGAAATCAACCGATAGACAGGCTGTAACGGGGGATTTCATCGAATATTTAAAGAGGATCAACCAATAGACAGGTTGTCACAGTTGATTACATCGTATTTTGAGGTAGTTTTGTGTTTTGTCCATCATTCCATCTTAAGACCTTTATTGGCAGCTAGAAAGGTGTACTTTCCTACTGTTCACTGGCTTAAAACCGTCACGTCAATCACAACGCTAGTACTAGTACGTCCCCGAAAAGAAAAACACTTTTGCTTCGAGCGATGTATCGCTGTCGTTGCTTTCCTTGTCCTGTGCGTCGTATGTGCAATTAAGGTATTCGCTATTAAAGGCTTGGTGAATGTCAAATTTTCTAATATTTCATGAGATGATTTCTATATGAACAAAAGCTAGAAGCGCCTTGATTACCCCCGATTAGAAAACTTGGCTTGTCTCCAAGTGGTGACAAGCCTTAGTTGCACTTATGCAGTAAGAAAGTTTTCTTATCTGCCAAGCATAAGCCAAGCCTCGACGTGGTGCTTTTTGCGCGTAATGTGGATTGACTTATGACCTCGAGGGGATAGGCGCTGGCCGATGAAAACTCGGGCGTCCTTATTTCTATCGGCACTAGGACGTCAATCGCTCTCACTGGCTAAAATCGTCACGTCCTGTGACAACGCCAGCACTAGGACGTCAATCGCTCGGAGCTGGATGTGGCCTTTCCTATAAAAGGCAGTAATGAGGCCAACTTTTTATACTTTCTTTTAAAAAAGGCTTGGATAAGATATTATTTTTATCCAAGCCTTTTTATATATTAATTCAAGTGCTAAAAATAGGTGTCAATATACACCGCAAAATCTCATGCTATTCGTTTTGTGATTTATCGTTTCCTCCACGGGAAGGGAACTACTTACAAAAGAAGAGTTCTTATTCCGATGCATGGATTAATTTTTCTTTAATTGACTCACTTAACTTAACTGGTTTGCCTGACTTTTGGTCGACATATACCATTCGTCCCCGTCCAGTTAATGTAACTGCATCATCTTGGTTAACCCCTAAGTAATGCACATCAAAAGAAGTATTTCCAATGTCGTTTACCTTCACATACAACCTTAATTGATCACTAAAAAACATCTGTTTATGATAATCACATTGTAAATCTGCCACAATTGGAATCCCATCTTCAGATCCATTAAAAAGCCCAACAGATTTTAAAAATTCAATTCGTGCTTCCTCAAAGTAAATAAAAGGGGAAACATTATTTACATGACCAAACATATCTGTTTCAGAGAATCGGATTTTAATTGGTGTAAAAAAGGAAAAGCTAGACTTCCAATCTTCTATACTTTTAATATAGGATACTGATTTCAACAAAATTTCTCCTTCCAAAATGGTTTCTCACGACATAATTCCGAAATTTCTTTATATAAAAAATAGAATAAAAGGACCCCTACCATAAACTGGCAAGGGTAATAGTAATAATAGCTATTTATTAATGCGCGTTGTCACTGCCAAAGAAGTTCTTGAAAGATTGAATATTAGTTGCACGATTCATTGCTGCGATTGATGTGGTTAATGGAATCCCTTTCGGACAAACTTGAACACAGTTTTGTGCATTTCCACAACCGGTAACGCCCCCATCTTCCATTAAGCCTTCCAAGCGTTCGCTTGCATTCATTTCACCTGTTGGATGGGCATTAAACAAGCGAGCCTGTGAGATTGCAGCAGGTCCAATAAAGTCTGACTTATCATTTACATTTGGACATGCTTCAAGGCAAACACCACAAGTCATACATTTAGATAACTCATATGCCCATTGGCGTTTTTTCTCTGGCATACGCGGTCCAGGACCTAAATCATGTGTTCCGTCTATTGGAATCCATGCTTTTACTTGTTTTAACGCATCAAACATACGTTCACGATCAATAATTAAGTCACGAACAACGGGGAATGTTGACATTGGTTCTAAACGGATAGGCTGCTCTAATTCATCTACAAGTGCTGCACATGATTGTCTCGCTGTTCCGTTTATCACCATAGAACATGCACCACAAACTTCCTCTAGACAGTTCATATCCCAATACACTGGTGTTGTTTTTTCCCCATTTGCATTAACTGGATTTTCACGAATTGCCATCAGTCCAGATATTACGTTCATGTTTTTACGATATGGTACATTAAACGTTTCTTCATAAGGAGCAGAATCTGGGCTATCTTGTCGAGTGATAATAAATTTAACTGTTTTTTGTTCAGCCATTTTTACTTACTCCCTTCGCTTTTTTTCGTATAATCACGTTTACGAGGCTTGATCAAGGAAACGTCGACATCTTCATAGGTGAATTCTGGATCTTCTTTTTCTTGATTGAAAGAAGCGATTGTTGTTTTTAACCATTCCTCATCATTACGTTCAGGGAATTCTGGCTTATAATGTGCTCCACGACTTTCGTTACGGTTATATGCACCAATCGTAATAACACGTGCTAGATGAAGCATATTTTTTAATTGTCGTGTGAACATAACCCCTTGATTACTCCAACGTGATGTATCATTAATATTGATATTTTCCCAACGTTCAAGTAATTCTTGGATTTTCTCATCTGTTTTTAATAGTTTATCATTTTCCCGAACAACCGTTACGTTATCTGTCATCCACTCTCCAAGTTCTTTATGAATTTGATATGCGTTTTCGCTACCTTCCATTTTCATTAATGCTTCAAATTTCTCTTGTTCTTCTTTTTCTTTTGCTTCAAACAGGTCACTAGACATATCTTCAACATGTTTATCTAGTCCATTAATATATTTAATCGCATTAGGACCGGCTACAGACCCACCATAAATAGCAGATAGTAGTGAATTTGCTCCTAGGCGGTTTCCACCATGTTGCGAATAATCACACTCCCCAGCAGCAAATATACCTGGGATACTTGTCATTTGGTCATAATCTACCCATAGTCCACCCATTGAATAGTGAACAGCAGGGAAAATTTTCATTGGTACTTTACGTGGATCTTCCCCTACAAACTTCTCATAGATTTCAATAATTCCGCCTAATTTAACATCCAATTCTTTTGGATCTTTATGAGATAAGTCTAGGTATACCATGTTTTCGCCATTAATACCTAATTTTTGGTTTACACAAACATCAAATATTTCTCGAGTTGCAATATCTCGTGGAACAAGATTACCATAGGCAGGATATTTTTCCTCTAAGAAATACCAAGGTTCACCATCTTTATACGTCCATACTCGTCCACCTTCACCACGTGCAGATTCACTCATAAGACGTAGTTTGTCGTCACCTGGGATAGCAGTTGGGTGAATTTGAATAAATTCTCCGTTGGCATATTTTGCACCTTGTTGGTACAAAACACTTGCTGCAGAACCAGTATTAATGACGGAGTTTGTCGATTTTCCGAAAATGATTCCTGGTCCACCAGAAGCTATAATGGTTGCATCAGAAGGGAATGATTTAATTTCATGTGTCCGAATATCCTGTGCTACAATCCCTCTGCCGACACCTTCATCATCAATAATTGCTCCAATGAATTCCCAGCTTTCATATTTCGTAACAAGTCCCTCTACTTCAAAACGACGAACTTGTTCATCTAAAGCATATAAAAGCTGTTGTCCTGTTGTTGCACCTGCATATGCCGTGCGATGGTGTTGTGTTCCTCCAAAACGACGGAAATCTAATAATCCTTCTGGAGTACGATTAAACATAACACCCATGCGGTCCAACATATGTATAATACTTGGTGCCGCATCACACATTGCTTTTACTGGTGGTTGGTTTGCTAAAAAGTCTCCACCATACACTGTATCGTCAAAGTGAATATCTGGTGAGTCACCTTCGCCTTTCGTATTCACCGCACCATTAATACCACCTTGGGCACACACAGAGTGAGAACGTTTCACTGGTACAATTGAAAATAAATCAACATGTGCTCCTTCTTCTGCTGCTTTAATTGTTGCCATTAGCCCAGCCAGACCACCACCAACAACAGCGATTTTACGATTGGTCATAGTAATACTCACTCCTTCTTTTCCTATTTAAACACCATAAGCGAATGTTATTAGCGAACGAATTCCAATATAACTAACAGCTAAAAATACAATTAAGGTAGCATATGTAACAATTTTTTGCGATCGAGGTGACTGTGCAAAGCCCCAAGATACCATAAAACTCCATAGTCCATTAGCAAAATGGAAAACAGTTGAAATTACCCCTACAACATAAAACCAAAACATAAACGGATTTGTTAAGATGCTTTCCATTAAACTATAGTCTAAATCGGCATTTCCTAATCCGATTTGAACACGTGTTTCCCAAACGTGCCATGAAATAAATATTAATGTAATAATCCCTGTGACACGCTGTAAATAAAACATCCAGTTACGGAAAAAACCATAACGTTTGATATTATTACGGGTTACAAATACGATGTAGACCCCTAAGATTGCGTGAAATAGTATTGGCAGAAAGATGATAACCGTTTCTAGTACGATACGAAATGGTAGATCGTGCATAAACGAGGCTGCCTTATTAAAACTCTCTGGACCGTAAACAGCAAAATGATTCACCACTAAGTGTTGAATCAAAAAGATACCGATTGGAATGACACCTAACAATGAATGTAATCTACGGTAAAAATATTCCCGATGTTCTGCCATGTATTACCCCCCCTTAATCATTATGTGATTTTAATTTAGTAAAACACAAATCATACGATTCATAAGCAGTATTAGATAAGTTAGCTTGACAGTCGCCATACACCATATATTCTTTTGGCAACAGTCAAATTTAATACATGTAAAGGTAAGAAAGCACGATACTTTCCTGCTAACTACCAAGATAACGTTTTCTTTTTTATCTAATTCGCCGAAAAATGTACAATTTGTGACACATTTATTGTACTTCTATCTATATAAAGCGTCAAGAAAAGAAGTAATATATTTTTAGAAATGTGACATTTTACATTTTTCAATTGTATATAGGAATTAAAATTCAGTTGCACGAAAAACAAAATAAATAGATAATATATATATGGAGGAAAATATATTAAAAGGAATCTTTAAGAGGATGTTCAACAAGCATAAATTAATAACTATTTAGCGTTAATTACTTATAAGTGAGAAATAGTAGTCGCTTTTATGGAAGGAAGGATGACAGCAATGCAAAAGAAAACGGAAGAGCTGTTAATGACAGATCTAGATCAATTACATACATCTGGTGCTGGCTACGATGTATTACGATATATTAGTTTACCGGAATTATTAGGAAAAGAATCTGACACACTTCTATATTTCTTAGGGAAAAGTTTAGCTCGGAAATTTAACCCCCAATCACTTGATGATATCATCCTTCTTTTTGAAAAATTAGGATGGGGTAAATTAGAAATCCGGAAGAAAAAGCGAAAAACAGTCATTTTTCAATTAATGGCAGATGCGGTAGTTCAACGAATTAATAGTTCATTGGATGTTGAATTTCGGTTAGAATCTGGATTTTTAGCAGAAGCAATGGAGATTCTCAATGGCAAATCATGTGAATGTACAGAAGAGATAAACCGTAAACTCTACTTAATTGAGTTTAATCTCATTTTCACAGATTAAACTACTACTTATACATAAAAAGAAGAGGTATAGTCACTCCAAATACGACTGACTATACCTTTAATTATTGCTTTTTATTTAAATGGTCCAAAATATCCTGTGCAGTATTTTTAGGTATACCTAATTTTGTGAAATCTTCTATAGCTGCATTTTTTATGGCTTCAATCGTTTTGAAGTGCTTTAACAATAATCGTCTTCTTTTTTCTCCAACTCCTTTAATGTTATCCAATTCTGATTGAAACACACTCTTTCCTCTTAACTGCCTATGAAACGTAATTGCAAACCGATGGACCTCATCTTGAATCCGTTGTACTAAATAAAATTCCTGTGATTTTCTAGATAAAGGGACTATTTCAGGAGACATCCCATATAGTAACTCACTGGTTTTATGTTTATCATCTTTGGCCAATCCAGCTAATGGTATGCTAATATCTAACTCATTTTCAAGTACATCCATTGCCGCATTCATTTGACCTTTCCCACCATCTACAATGATCAGATCAGGTAATGGTAAGTCTTCCTTTAGTACTCGTGTATACCTCCTTCTTATAACTTCACGCATTGTTTCATAATCATCTGGTCCTGAAACATCTCTTATCTTATATTTTCGGTATTCTTTCTTATTTGGACGTCCATCTATAAAAACTACCATAGCAGAGACAGGGTCTGTTCCTTGTATATTCGAGTTATCAAACGCTTCAATACGATGCGGTGTTTCTATATTTAGAATCTCACCTAGTCGATCCACCGCTTTAATCGTACGTTCTTCGTTTCGCTCAATAATCGAGAATTTCTCTTGCAGTGCGATGGAGGCATTCTTCATAGCTAAGGCTACCAATTCCTTTTTACGCCCACGAAATGGTGTATGCACATCAATTTCTAATAATTCTTCTAATAATTCCGTATCCGTTCCGATTGGTAATAAAATTTGCTTTGGCTTTAGATGATGTTGATGTAAATAAAAACGACCGATAAAACTAATGAATGTGTCTTCTGGGTCATCAAAAAATGGAAAAATAGATACATCGCGTTCTATTAATTTACCTTGTCGTATAAAGAATACTTGAATACATATCCAACCTTTATCATAACTATAGCCAAAAATGTCTCGATCAGCCCGATCATTTAAGGTCATCTTTTGTTGTTCCATCACAATTTCGATATGTTGGATTTGATCCCTTAATTCCTTTGCACGTTCGAAATTAAGCTCTTCGCTAGCTTGAATCATTTGCTGCTTCAAGTCATTTTTGATCGTTTTATACCCTCCATGTAAAAAAGAGGATATACTTTTCACAATTTCTTGGTACATTTCAACTGAGGGTGGGGTCTCACTACACGCTAAACACTGATTCATGTGGTAATAAAGACAAACACGTCCAGGTGGATTGTTGCATTTTCGTAATGGGTATAAACGATCTAAGAGTCGTTTCGTTTCCTTTGCTGCATTGACATTTGGATAGGGACCAAAGTATTTTCCCTTATCTTTCTTTACCTTTCTTGTAATGATTAAGCGTGGGTGTCTTTCATCGGTTATTTTCAAATAGGGGTAAGATTTATCATCTTTTAACATGACATTATATTTTGGATCGTATTTTTTAATTAGATTCATTTCTAAGATTAATGCTTCTATTTCTGAGGAGGTAACAATATATTCAAAATCCTCAATTTCCTGTACCAACCGTTGCGTTTTTTGGTCATTTGCACCAGTAAAATAGGATCGCACTCTATTTCGTAGTTTTTTAGACTTCCCCACATAAATGACTGTACCATGTTTATCCTTCATTAAATAACAACCAGGTTGTGTAGGAAGAACAGCCAATTTATCTTTTATTCTTTGATTCATCTCTCATGTCAGCCCTTTTTAAAATCGCTTTTTTCACAAAGATTATGTTTTCTAATTAACTCAACTTTCGCACTCTAAAATAGGAGGTAGGTATATCTTGATATAGCTTGATAAACTAGCAATTCCATTCATTCTTGTAGTTAACTTTTGTAATCATTGTATTCTTTAATTGGAGTATTTTAGGTATCTCAAAGATAACTACGAATGTTGAATAATTACGGATATAAACGATCACTTTAGACATTAGTATCCATAATGCTCTACAAACAAAGATGATCCCCCGCTACTTATTGTAACAAGGGATCATTCATTCTGCTAGATTTATTTATAATTAAGAAGCATGCTTGTTAATTAGTTCTACTAATGCTTCTTTTGGTTGGAATCCAACAACTTGATCAACAACATTACCATCTTTAAATAATAATAATGTTGGGATACTCATAACACCATATTTACCAGCTGTTTCTTGATTTTCATCAACGTCTAGCTTGACGATTTGTACTTTATCTTCCATTTCGCCATCTATTTCTTCTAAAACAGGGGCAATCATTTTACAAGGTCCACACCAAGGTGCCCAAAAGTCTGCTAAAACTAATCCCTCAGAAGTTTCTTGTGTGAAATTTTGATCTGTTACATGTGAAATTGCCATGCTATTCCCTCCTTATCCTTTTCAATTCTCTTATGAGTATATCACCGATAGTATTTCCTAGCGAATACTTTGCTTATTCAAAATAGATAAGTAAAAAAGATCTGACCCTAAGTCGGATCAGAACTTTTTTTATTACACATTAATGCCTTTTAGTTTTTTCACTTCTTCAATTAGCATTGGTACTACTTCAAATAAGTCACCAACAATACCATAATCTGCAACATTAAAAATGTTAGCCTCTGGGTCCTTGTTGATCGCAACAATTACTTTTGAATTACTCATACCTGCTAAATGTTGGATAGCACCAGAAATCCCTACTGCAAAATAAAGGTCGGGTGTAACTACTTTACCAGTTTGACCAATTTGCAAGGAATAATCACAGTAATCAGCATCACATGCACCACGTGATGCACCAACTGCACCACCTAAAACATCGGCTAGTTCATATAAAGGTTTAAATCCATCTGCGCTTTTAACTCCACGACCACCTGCAACAATCACGTTTGCTTCAGATAAATCGACACCATCAGAAGCTTTTCGAATAACATCCTTAATTACAGTACGTAAATCGGTTACGTCTACGTCTTTAGACTCTACTTCACCATTACGGGAATCATCACGGTCTAAAGCTGGAATATTATTAGGACGAATGGTCACAAAAGTTAAACCATCTTCAATCACTTTCTTTTCAAATGCTTTTCCTGAATAAATAGGTCTAATAAATGTAACATCTTCTCCGTCTACCTCAATATCTGTTGCATCAGAGATAAGACCCGAGTCTAACTTGCTCGCCAATTTAGGAGTTAAATCTTTTCCAACAGCTGTATGTCCCATTACAATTCCACTAGGGGACTCATCTTCAATGACCGCCATTATCGCTTGCGAATATCCCTCTGATGTATACGTTTTCAAGTTTTCATGTGCGACAGTTACAACACGGTCTGCTCCATAATAAATCATTTCTTGTGCTTGTGCTTCTAACTCTTGATCCCCACATACGACACCTACAATTTCTCCATCTGCATCTATCTTTTTGGCTGCTGCAATCGCTTCGAACGTAACATTACGTAAAACACCATCACGTATCTCGCCAATTACTAATAATTTATCACTCATTGTGCATTTCTCCCTTCTGCCACACTATAATACTTTCGCTTCATCTTTTAATAGTGACACTAATTCTTTTACCTGGTCATCAAGTTCTCCTTCTAGTACACGACCAGCTTCTTTTTCAGGTGGTAGGAAAACTTCTACCGTTTTTGTTTTCGCCTCTACATCATCTTCATCTAAATCAAGATCATCTATTTCTAATTCTTCTAAAGGCTTTTTCTTCGCTTTCATGATACCTGGTAAGGATGGATATCTAGGTTCATTCAACCCTTGCTGACATGTTACTAGAACTGGTAATGGAACTTCTACCTTTTCGATATCCCCTTCGACATCCTTATCTATTTTAGCGGTCTCCTCTTCAATCGTTAAAGCTGTAATGGTTGTGACATATGAAATCCCTAAACGATCTGCGAGTCTTGGACCAACTTGCCCACTTGCTTCGTCAATTGCTACATTTCCAGCTAATATTAAATCTGGTTCTTTATCTTCAAAGAAGGCCTCTAAAATCTTAGCTGTTGAATACTGATCACCATCTTCAAGATCATCTTCTGTATCTATCAATACCGCTTTATCAGCTCCCATTGCTAAAGCAGTACGTAATTGTTTTTCAGACTCCTCATCGCCAACTGTCACAACAGTAACTTCTCCACCGTGTTCGTCTCGTTGATTAATGGCCTCCTCAATTGCATATTCATCATATGGATTAATGATAAATTCAGCACCATCATCTTCAATTCGTCCATTAGATACAACTATTTTTTCCTCTGTATCAAATGTCTTTTTTAATAATACATAAATATCCATCTGTGATCCTCCTTTAAACTATTTATCTTGGAAGTTTGGTTTCCGTTTTTCTATAAACGCTTGCACACCTTCTTTTGCATCATCTGAGCCAAATATTGCTCCAAAGGATTCAGCCTCTTTCTCGATTCCTTTTGTAAATTGTTCCGTTTTCGCATATGGAACAAGGTGCATCACTTCTTTAATCGTCAATTTACTTTTAGCTGCAATTTTTTCTGCTAGTTTCATTGCCTCTTCCTCTACAGAATCTTCATCACATACAATGTTTGCTAATCCCCACGAATAAGCTTCACGACCACCAATTGGCTCTCCTGTTAGAATCATTTCATATGCTTTTGCAGTGCCAACATAGTGTGGTAAGCGTTGTGTTCCTGCAAATCCTGGTATAATCCCTAATGTTAATTCTGGCAAACCAAGCTTTGCATTTTCTGTAACTATCCGCATATGACACGCCATGGCAAGCTCTAACCCACCACCTAAAGCTGCACCATGTATAGCTGCAACAATTGGAATTGGAAACGCTTCAATTCGGTTAAATAATTGCTGTCCTTTTTCAGAAAGAGATTGATAATCGGATGATTTTTGAAGTGATGTAAATTCCTTAATATCTGCACCAGCAGAGAAAAACTTCCCTTCACCTTTTAAAACAATAGCCTTGATAGCATCGTCCGCCTCTATTTCATCCAATCGTTTATCAAGATCTTGTAGTAGATTACTAGACAATGCATTTGCAGGTGGACTTATTATCGTAAGCATTGCGATATTTCCAGTTGTTTCAAGTTTTACTGTACTCACAAGCTTTCCCCCTTTGTATTTATAGTAACAAAATTTTTATAAAAGCACATCTCTTTATACACATATTTCAAAATATTAATGGTGTTTCGATAGACCATTTATAATCAAGGTATGTACAGGATGTGCTTGCTCCACTAATTGATAACGTTGTTCATTCATAACCCAGTTTGTTACCACTTCATCCAGAGTTCCAAATATCATTTGACGAACAAGTGGTAAATTTAAGTCATCCCTAAAAATTTTTTCTTCTATTCCTTCCTTAATGATTTCATCAATTAACGTTAGATATGGCTTTAGTATTTTATTGATTTTTAAGCGTAATTCTTTGTTTGATTGACGCAATTCTAGCTGTGTCACAATTGCTAAATGGTGATTTTCTGCTAGTTGTTGAAAATGGGTTCGAATTAGCGTTAACAGTTTTTCATCTGCATTATTTTTTTCTTTAATACTAGAAACAATCTTTTCAATAAAGGTGCCCATTTTCTCTTCAAATACAGATACTAAAATATCTTCCTTATTTTTAAAGTATAAGTAAATAGTGCCATCTGCAACACCAGCTTGTTTTGCAATTTTGGAAACCTGTGATGCATGGTACCCATTTTCAGCAATAACCACAACTGCAGCATCAATAATTTGTTTATACTTTGGTTTGTTTTTTTTCATACAAATCTCCCTTAGGGTCTCTATAATGAATGAATAATCATTCATTATTTATTGTACGTTTCCATGAAGAAGATGTCAATATTTAAGGTTGTACAAAATGTTGATAAAAACTTGGCTGTTGCCAAGCTTTATGCAGAAGCATCATTATTATACCTTTTGATGTTTTTCTTTTTCTTCATCTATTAACTTTCGTCTTAATATTTTCCCTACAGCTGTTTTTGGTAGTTCATCGCGAAATTCGTAAATACGAGGAGCCTTATATGCCGCCAAATGCTTGCGGCAATAGTCATTAAGATCTTTTTCATCTAATTGATACCCACTTTTTGTCACAACGTATGCTTTTACTGTTTCTCCTCGATATGGGTCAGGTATTCCAGCTACCACTGCCTCTTGAATTCCTTCGTGCTCATATAAAACCTCTTCTACTTCTCTTGGATAGATATTGTAACCACCAGCTATAATCATATCCTTCTTTCGATCAACGATGTAAAAATAGCCATTTTCATCCATATAGCCTAAATCACCAGTAAATAACCAACCTTCTTTTAAAACTTGTTTCGTTTCTTCTTCATTATTCCAGTACCCTTTCATTACCTGTGGGCCTTTAACCGCGATCTCCCCAATCTCACCTACTTCTGCTTCTTCAAATACGTCTTCACTTATATGAAAAATCTTTGCATCTGTATCAGGCCATGGAACACCTATACTCCCATTTACCCGTTTTTCCCAAACAAAATTAGCATGTGTTACTGGAGATGATTCTGTAAGACCATATCCTTCAACTAACCGTCCACCTGTTACCTTTTCAAATTGCTCTTGCACCTCAACTGGTAATGGTGCTGAGCCGCTAATACAAGCTTCAATAGAGGATAAATTATATTTTTTTAAATTTGGGTGGTTTAAAAGTCCAACATAAATCGTTGGCGCACCAGGAAATAAAGTTGGTTTTTGTTTATGGATTGTTTTTAATACTTCCTCTGCATCAAATTTCGGTAATAAAACCATTTTGGATCCATTCATTATGGACATATTCATAACCGTTGTCATACCATATACGTGGAAAAATGGTAAGACACCTAACACAACTTCTTTTCCATGCCTTGTTTTGTACAACCATTTATCACACATTTGGACATTTGCGACTAAGTTATGATGTGTTAACATAACCCCTTTTGGATGTCCAGTTGTTCCGCCAGTATACTGCAATAAAGCTAAATCTTCTTTTGGATCAATAGGAACTTCCTTATAGGAGGTGCTCGCTTTTTCCATGATTGACTTCCACACATGTGTTTCCTCGGAAGGATCTACTCTAACGACCATATTGTACTCTTTCTTTTGAATAAATGGATAAATAATATTTTTTGGAAATGGCAAATAATCCTTAATACCCGTAACAATCATATGATCTACTTCTGTATTTCCTCTTACATTTGTAACACGTGGTACTAAAATATCTAGGCAAACGATAAAACGCGCACCAGAGTCCTCTAGCTGATATTCTAACTCCCGTTCTTTGTATAGTGGATTGGTTTGCACGACAATCCCACCAGCCAATAGTGTACCATAATAACTAATAACGGCTTGTGGACAATTTGGTAGCATTACTGCAACACGATCCCCTTTTTCAAGACCTAACGATTGCAAATAATTTGCGAATCTTTTCGCTTGTTCTGCCACTTCATGAAACGTAAGTTCCTTCCCCATAAAATAAAGCGCTTTCTTTTGTGCGTAACGATCTGCACTTTCCATTAAATACTCATGTAATCCTCTTTGGTCGTAGTCTATACTGTGTGGGATTTCTTTTGGATAATGCGCATGCCATAAACGTTCTTCCACAATTACCTCTCCTCCTTTTTATAGTCTTAATACCATTATACCGATTAATCTATATTTTTTAAATATTTTATAAGTTTTTATCGTAAAAAAATGCAGCATTCAATTATATTGTATAAAGAATGCCACATTTTATGTTTTGATTTTCTTTTTTAAAAGTACTAAAGCATAAAAGCAAACTTCTGATTTCTAAGCTGTTACATTTACCAATAAGAATCTTAGTTGTCTGTTGAAAAGCGAAGTGTTTTCCATAGCGGTAATAAGACGTATAATATATAAGATGCGTCATTAAAAAATAATAGAAAGTATACGAAAAGAGACTTAAATTAAGTAAATAACACCTATAATTAAAAAAATAACTGCTACTGCGATTAAAATTTTTGCTAATGTTTCTAACAAATTATGTCACCTCACCCTATGCTTGCACCAATGACGAAAGATAGACCAATCGAAATAACCATCGAAATAAATCCAACTGCTTTATTTCCCTTTCCAATTTCTTGATCTACTTTAATGGTTGGTGTCAGAAATTCAAACAATACATAGCCTAACAATAATAAGAAAAAGCCAAAAACTCCCCAGCCAACACTTTGTAATAAAGTGTCATTATGTTCAATTGAGTAACGGAAAATAATGGAAATACCTAGTAGTTTTCCCCCTGTTGCCATAGCAACTGCAATATTCCCTTTATTAATTTCCTTCCAATTCTTATACGATGTAATTAGCTCAAAGATCGCTAAAAAAAGAATCGAGCAAAGAATAACGACACTATATCGTGCAGCTGTTTCGACGTGTATGTTTTCCCAGAAACCTTCCACTCCAAAACACCTCTCCCCTTATGTTCGGAATTTAACGTAATTCCAATACGGTAACTCCACTACCACCTTCACCACTGGATCCTGCTCGATAAGATTTAATATTTGGATGTTTAGTGGCAAATTCTTGTACTCCCTTACGCAATGCTCCAGTTCCTTTACCATGAATAATAGACACTTTTTCATAACCTGCCAATACCGTGTCATCGATATATTTTTCTAATTGCCAAATTGCATCCTCATATCGTTGACCACGTAAATCAAGTTCTGTCTTAACATGGTAGCTGTTCCCCTTTACCGTAGCTAATGGACGGGTAGGTTGTTGTTTCCTCGTTTGTTTAACGCGTTTTAAATCATTTCGTTTCACTTTCGCTTTCATAATACCTACTTGAACAAGATATTCATCATCAGAAACTTTTTCTAAAACCGTTCCTTGTTGATTTACGGTTAATAGAATAATTTCATCTCCTGGCTGCAACGACTCTTCCTTTGTATTGACATTCTTTTCTTCCTTATTTTTCTTCTTCACTAAGTTGGGTTTTGCGTCATCAAGTAATTTCTTCGCTTCAATCCACTCATGTTCTTTAAATGCACTTTCTGTTTTCATATTTTTGATTTCCTCAACAATAAGTGCTGCTTCATCTCGAGCTTTTTGAAGTGCCTTTTCTGCTTTTTCTTCCGCTTTTTTATATAATGTTTCGCGCACTTCGTTAAACCGATTCCATTCATTTTTTAGATCTCGATGCAGTTTTTCACTTTCTTCTAGTACTTGATGTGCTTCTTCATATTCCTTTTCGGCCTGCTTTTTGGACTGTTCTAAAGAAGCAATCATATTTTCAACATTTTTGGAATCAATCCCGATATGGCTTTTTGCTTGCTCAATGATGGCATCACTTAACCCTAACCGTTTTGAGATGTCAAAGGCATTACTTCTACCTGGCACGCCAATTAGTAAACGATAGGTCGGCTCAAGTGTTTCCACATTAAATTCAACTGAGGCGTTTACGACATTGTCACGATTATAACCATACGCTTTTAATTCAGGATAGTGGGTAGTTGCAATTACACGTGCACCCTTTGAGATAGCATTATCTAAAATAGACATTGCTAAAGCTGCACCTTCTTGCGGATCTGTGCCTGCTCCCAGTTCATCAAACAACACAAGTGATTGGTGATCCACTTTGTTCATAATATTTACGATGTTCGTCATATGGGAGGAAAACGTACTTAAATTCTGTTCTATTGATTGTTCATCACCAATATCAGCAAAAACATGCTCAAATAAAGCCATTTCACAGCCATCCAATGCCGGAATTTGTAACCCAGACTGAGCCATTAACGTACAGATCCCAACCATCTTCAATGTTACTGTTTTACCACCAGTATTTGGTCCTGTGATAACGATGGCTGTATAACCTTTTCCTAACTCAATATCGTTTGCTACCACTTCATCAGATGGAATTAAAGGGTGTCTTGCTTGTTGCATTTTTATATAACCATCTTGATTAATCATTGGCAGAGATGCTTTCATATTACTAGCAAGTTTTGCACGAGCAAAGATAAAATCAATCTGTGCTAATACAGTGACATTATCTAGTAAATAGGTTTCATGATTAGCGATTTGTTCGGTCAGCATACGTAAAATACGTTCTATCTCTGTTTGTTCATTTGCCTTTGCCTCTTGTAATTGATTGTTTAAATCAACAACAGCTTTTGGTTCCATAAATAATGTAGCACCAGACGTTGATTGATCATGGACAATTCCTCCGATTGCACCTCTGTATTCTTGCTTGACGGGAAGAACATATCGATCATTCCGGATCGTGATGATAGCATCAGAAAGCATATTACTCTTTGTTTTTGTATAGTTATCTAATTTGTCTCGAAGTCTAGACTCAAATGTTCTAATTGATGAACGTATACTACGTAATTTAACAGATGCACTATCCATCACATGTCCATGATCATCTATACAACTTTTAATTTGTGTCTCTAAATCACGTAATGGATAAATCTGTTCGTTTAAATTACTTAGAATAGGCAATGATTCGTCTAGTTTCTCCATAAAACGTTTTACTTGTCGGCCACCATAAATTGTGTTTGCCACATCTAAACATTCTTCAGCCGCTAGTATACCACCGATTGTAGATCGTTTTACACTTGGCCGTATGTCTGATATTCCTCCTAATGGGATCGATTCATTCAGCCGAATTATCGTTCTAGCTTCATCTGTTTCTGCTTGCATATGATTTACTTCATCTAATTCAGTAGATGGTTTTAATGTCATACATAAATCTTTACCTAATGATGTTGCTGCTTCACTTGATAACAATTGAATTATTTTATCAAATTCCAGTATACGAAAGATCCGTTCATTCATGACGACTTACTCCTATCTATTACGGTTAATCCATTCTATAAGTTTCTCTTTTGGCCAAGTATTTATGACTGTTTCTTTTTGCAGCCAACCTTTTCTTGCAACCCCAACACCATATTCCATATGATCCAGCATACGATAATCATGTGCATCGGTATTAATAAAGATTTTGACTCCTTCTTCCTGCGCTTTTCTAACCCAATGAGCTGCTAAATCTAGTCGATTAGGATTAGCATTTATTTCGAGTGCTGTATCGGTTTCGTATGCTCGTTGAATTAATCGCTCAAGGTCTACATCATACCCCTGGCGTCTTCCGATCAAACGACCTGTAGGGTGTGCAATTAACGAAATATATGGATTTTCTAATGCCGCTTCCAATCGTTCCATTATTTTCGCTTGCGATTGATTAAAACTTGAGTGGATGGAGCCAATGACAAAGTCCATTTCCTGTAAAAAATCATCGGAAAAATCTAACTGGCCATCTGGCAAAATATCCATCTCAACACCAGCAAATAGTTGAATATCATTATATTGTTGGTTAAGTCTATCTATTTCTTCTCGTTGTTTCCGCAGTCTAGTTTCATTTAATCCATTTGCAACACGTAGATATTTGGAATGGTCTGTTATAGCCATGTACTCATATCCTTTTGCTCGGACACGGTTAACCATTTCTTCTATTGACTGTGCACCATCACTCCAGGTTGAGTGCATATGCATGTCACCACGTATATCAGCCAGCTCGATTAATTTAATGTTTTCCTTAAACGCTTCTACCTCACCTGTATTTTCTCTCACTTCAGGTGGAATATAATGAAGATCAAAGTGATGAAAGAATGCCTGTTCACTTGTAAAGGTTAGGACTTCACCAGTATTATCCTTTTCAATTCCATATTCACTAATTTTTTCACCACGTTTCTTTGCTAATTGTCTCATCGCTACATTATGGTCTTTTGAGCCAGTAAAATGGTGCAAAGTAGTGGCAAATTCTTGTTCGGTAACCAAACGAAAATCGACATTGATTTCATATACTTCATCAAGTGTAATCGAAACCTTCGTATCTCCACTAGCAATCACATCTTTTATACTATCAAATTGAACTAAGGCTTCCTTAACAGTTGTTGTGTTTTCTGTTGCAATAATAAAGTCGATATCCTTCACGGTTTCTCGCATTCTACGCAAGCTTCCTGCCCGTGAGAATCGCTCAATTTCCGGTATTGTTTCTAAATATGCCTCTATCCTTTCTGCAATTGGCAACATATGAGCTATCGGAATTCGCTCAGGTCGATTACCTGCGTCCTCTAGAGCAGCAAGGATCTTTTCAGCAGTCTTCTTACCAAAGCCAGCTAGTTGTTCCACTTCTCCTTTTTCACAAGCTTCTTTTAATGATGCCGCGTCTGAGACACCAAGTTCTTGATATAACTTGGCCAATTTTTTTCCGCCTAGGCCAGGTAAATGTAATAAAGGCACTAACCCTTGTGGCACTTCTTTTTCTAATTGAATTAAGGTATCAGAAACACCTTCTTTTATATACGATTCAATGACTGTACTAGTTCCTTTCCCAATCCCTTTTAATTTGGTAAAATCATTAATTTCCGATAAGGAGCGATCATCTCGTTCTAAGGCTTGAGCTGCTTTCCGATAAGCAGATATTTTAAATGGATTTTCACCCTTTAATTCGAGGTATATCGCTATTTTTTCTAAAAGTTTAATCACATCTTTTTTGTTAACAGTCATGAGTTCATTCACCTTCTCTTATATCTACTCTTCTACAAATGAAAAGACTGATTCATTTTAGTTACATTGTACACGACATGCCAATGCTACCCCTAATACTTTGAATCAGTCTAAATTATTTCTTTTATGTAGGCTGTTTTCTAACAGATTGTTGCTTTTTCCAGTATTAATCATCCTGAAAGTTGATAGATTATGCGTCTTAAAATTGCGTTATTGATTTCCACTTCGGAAAGCGAGTATTTTAACACAGCGGTGGATTAGCACTCATCTTAAAAAGGATGGAAGTAAGTTAAAGAAAATTACGACTCATAATATTTAAGATGCGCGGTTAAGAATGCAACAAAGTATACGAAAATAGCCTTTATGCATCAAACATACTTTCTAATTGAGTGAACCATAGTGTTTTTACTTGTTCGGATAAGATCGGCGTTTTCTCCACAATAAATTGAGCAACCGTAGAATGGTCAATCCAAACTTGAATACTTGAAATTGGGGTTAAAGCTAAAATAAACAAGATAACAAAGATAATCAAATACACTTCTAAAAATCCTAACACAGCACCAAGTATTCCATTAATTGAACTTAAAATAGGCAAAGATGCTACAAAATCTAACATAGAAGCAATGATTTGTAAGACAATTTTTACACTGAAAAATATAGCAGCAAATGCAATTGCATTATAAAAAGCTGTTTCGAGTGGATCTGATTGTAAAAATATTGCCCATGCGCTATCACTACCTAATTCAGGATATGGAATCCAGAGTGAAAACATTTCTGCGAGATTATCATAGTAGATTGTTGCAAGAATAAATGCGATTATAAATCCTAATAAGTGGAATACTTGTAAAATAAAACCCCTTTTTAAGCCAATAAAAAAACCTAAAATCAATAATATAATTAAAATAAAATCAACCATAGTCTATTAATCCTCTTTCTCTTTCTTAGAACCTAACAGAGAAGCGTATTCCTCTTTTAACTTTAAATAATCATTCATTGTATTAACCGCTGTTAAAACCGCTAATTTAGTTGTATCTAATTTCGGATTTGCTTCTTGAATCTCCCGCATCTTTTGATCAACAAGGCTTGCAACTAAACGAACATGGTGCGGTGACTCTGTTCCAATTACGGTATAAGGTTTATTATGTATATCAACTGTTACCCGTGTTTTATCATTTTGGGCCACAAGGATACCCTCCTGTGAGAAAAATTATTCACTTTATCTTAACATGAAGGACAGCATTTAGGAAACTGTTCATGATAAAAATAATTGGCTGTTTTCTAAAAGATTGTTGCTCCCAAGTATGAAATGTCTTGCATATAGGATGTATTATACGCAATAAATGCTCCGTTAATTTCCGCTCCAGACAGTCGCTTTCACCAGGCACGGCCTCAGCCTCCTCGGAAGAAAACCACTTCCTGTGGGATCTTCAGCTGTTGTTTTTTCCGCAGGAGTCGACTGTCTTACGCTCCAATCAACTATCGTATAAACATAATATTTAATAGGAAATGTTGATCAAATCAGTGGAGGAAATATACGTAGACTCCAACGGGAGGAAAGGCCTAGATGAGACCCCGCAAACGAGGAACGAGTTGAGGAGGCTCAGCAGCCACCCGTGGAAAGCGAAGTATATTTCCGGAACGGATAAATGCTCTAAACATCATTTACTGCGCACAATATAGATTATACGACGTAGAAAACAACAAAGTATGCGAAAAGCACCAAATAATTTAACTTTTCCTACACGTTTGCTATAGTCAAGTTATGCTACATATAAAGGAGCGACAATAATGCCACAACGCGTTTATACATTACCAACTAATAAAATACAAAAGATGAAAGAATTTTACAAGAATGAACTACAATCAACACCTCAAGGGGCAATCTTTCGTGCTAAAACAAAAAACGCTGTTATAACAGGATATAAATCTGGAAAAGTATTATTTCAAGGTTCTTCACCAGAAATAGAAGTTAAAAAATGGGATCTTGGTTTAGAAAAAGCTAAACATACACCTAAACACAAACAAACAAGAGCACATTCCTTTACTCCCCCTCATATACTATATTCCAGTAGCCATATAGGCTCAGATGAGGCTGGAACTGGTGATTACTTTGGGCCTATTACAGTTGCTTGTGCCTTTGTTCCACACGATCAAATACAAACCTTGAAACAACTGGGTGTGCAAGACTCCAAAAACCTGACAGATCGCACCATTCGTTCAATAGCAAAGGATATTATTAAACTTAACATTCCTTATGCATTATTAGTATTACATAACGAGAAATATAACCGCCTTCAGCGAAAAGGGTGGTCACAAGGAAAAATGAAAGCAATGCTACACCACCATGCAATCAATAAACTATTACAAAAAATAAACAACCAACCTAATGACGGAATTTTAATCGACCAGTTTTGTGAACCAGCTGTATACCAAAAATATCTCGCTTCTGAAAACGAGTCACTACCATCAAATACCTACTTTTTGACAAAGGCAGAAAGCCATTCGATTGCTGTTGCAGCTGGTTCCATTATTGCTAGGACAAGCTTTTTAAAAGAGATGGATAAACTGTCAGCAGAAACAGGAATGGATTTACCAAAAGGAGCATCGTCAAAAGTAGATCAAGTGATTGCAAAGGTTATCAAAAAATATGGAAAAGAATCATTATCCCAAATTGCAAAAGTACACTTTGCTAATACACACAAAGCAGAAAAATATTTATAAAGCTATTTACTAAACGATTGTTGTTTTTTCAAGTTTATATCTTAATGCATAGTTAATAAATTATGCGTCGTAAATGTTTGGCATGACTTCCTTCCATCCTTTATAAGGTGAGTACTAAACCAACGCTGCGGAAAACACTCGCTTTCACCATGGGCACAAGTGCGACATCTGTTCAAACTCTCTCTGTTTGTTTTCACAGTGTCTTCTTTGCCACGGGGAACGCTTCAGCCTCCTTGCGAGCATTGTCTAGGTCCAGCGCCTCCCCCCCTCGATGCCTTAAGTCAATCCTCATTGCGCGCAAAATAGCGCCACGCCGAGGCTCGGCTTAAGCTTGGTGAGGTAAGAAACAAAACGTCCCACTGCATAAGTGCAACTAAGGCTTTCGCCATAAGAACTTGACTAGAAGAGCCATTTATAAAAAACAAAGGTATGGCGTATCACACCATACCTTTGTTTTTATTAGGCTGTTTTTAGCTTATCATATCCTGTTTTGATATGTGAAAAGAGTCTTTTATTATGATCTTATATATGCATTAAATTCTTCATTAATCGTATTGACAATTTCTTGATAAGATGCTTCTACTTCATCATCTTTTAACGTTTTTTCAGGATCTTGATAAACTAGACTATAGGCAATAGACTTTTTACCTTCTGGGACATTTTCACCCTCATAAACATCAAAAATCTGTACCTGTTTCACAAGTGGTGATCCTTTATCTTCAATTCTAGATTTAATATCACCTGCTAACACACCCTTATCGACAATAAATGCAATATCACGTGCGATAGATGGATATTTTGGAATCACATTAAATGCCGTACGATCTCGATATTCGTTTAATAGGCTTTCCAAATTAATATCAAATACATATGTTTCTTTTAAATCCATTTGCTTTTCAATAACTGGATGTACTTGTCCAATAAAGCCGACTACTTTGTCTTGAACAAACAATGTAGCACATCTTCCAGGGTGTAGTTCAGGTAATTTTGCTGGTTTAAATGCCACAGGTATAGCTAAATGTTCAAATAATCCTTCGATAATTCCCTTTACAACATAAAAATCAGCCATTTTATTTTCCTGCTGCCATGGATGTTCCAGCCAATTACCTGTTAACGCACCAGCTAAGCGTTGTTCTTCAGTGGGCTGTTTAGTAATAGATTCCTCACTTGATACAAAAATAGACCCCATTTCATAATAAGCAATGTTCATTTGGTTACGTGCTCGATTATATGCAACCGATTGAAGTAATTCAGGTAATATGCTTAACCGTAAGTACTGATGATCTTCACTCATTGGCATAGCAACTTTCACAGGATGTACACCATAATCTTTTACTTCTGGACTTACAAATGCCTGCTTTTTAGCTTCATTCGTTAAAGAGTATGTCATCACTTCATGTAAACCTGATCCTTGTAAATAGTGTTTCACCTTCCGCTTCAAACGTTGCTGTTCTGTTAACTCAGCCGCTTGAGAAACACCTTCTGGTAAGGTAAATGGCAGGTTATCATATCCATAAATACGCGCTACTTCTTCTAGCATATCCTCAAATATCGTAATATCCCCTCGACGTGTCGGGATTGTCACATGAAAAACATCCCCATTTTGTTCAAATGGAAAACGGAGCTTTCTTAATATATCTCCTATTTCTTCATTGGAAATGGTAGTACCTAAGCGATCATTAATGGTATTCGAATTAATCGATACCATTTTTTCTGTACGATCTAATGTATCCACAGACACAACTCCGTCTAATACGGTTGCTCCAGCATACTGTTTTAACAATTGAGCTGCACGAATTCCAGCTTGTTTGACGCGGCTCGGGTCAACGCCTTTTTCAAATCTAGTACTAGATTCACTTCGTAATCCCGTTTCTTTTACTGTTTTCCGAACGGAGGATGGGGCAAAGTATGCTGCCTCTAATAAGACGGTTTTTGTTCCATCATGTACCTCTGTACTTTTACCACCCATCACACCTGCTAATGCAACAGGTACTGTTCCATCTGTAATTACGAGATCATCTTCTGATAAGACACGTGTTTCATCATCTAGTGTAACAAGTGTTTCTTCTGCTTTCGCCCGACGTACGAGAATTTGGTTTGTACCTAATCGTTCAAAATCGAATGCATGTAATGGTTGACCATACTCAAGCAATACATAGTTTGTAATATCGACAACATTACTAATTGGGCGAATACCTGCTGCCATCAGGTGATTTTGCATCCACAATGGAGAAGGTTTCACTTCAATATCTTTTACTAAGAACGCTCCATAATATGGATTAAGTTCTGGTTCCTCTACTTGGACAGACACATAATCTGAAACATGTTCTGCCCCTGTTTCTAATGATTCATCTGGAAGCTTTATTGGTTTGTCTAGTATGGCGGCAACTTCATAGGCTACGCCAATCATACTTAAACAATCTGACCGATTTGGTGTTAAATCGAATTCTAATACAGCGTCATTTAAGTTTAACAGTCCTTCAACACTTTCCCCAATCGCTACGTCCTCTTCAAATACATAAATCCCATCAGCCATATCCTTAGGAACGTATTTCTCTTCGATTCCGAGCTCCTGCATCGAACAGATCATTCCATTTGATTCAATTCCACGTAATTTTACTTTTTTAATTTTAAAGTTACCTGGCAAAACAGCTCCAGGCTTGGCAACGGCTACTTTTTGTCCTTGTGATACATTGGGTGCACCACATATAATTTGTAATGTTTCTTCCCCAACATTAACTTGACAAAGATTTAATTTATCTGCATTCGGATGCTTTTCACAGGATTCTACATAACCTACAACAACACCCTTGCTTTTCTCTGCTATATATTCAATACCGTCTACTTCAATTCCTGTTTTCGATATTTTCTCGGCTAAATCCTCTGGACTAATATCGCCTAAATCCACATAGTTTCGTAACCAGTTAAGTGATACTAACACGACGTTCTCCTCCTTACGCTTGGTGATATTGTTTTAAAAATCGACGATCATTTGTATAAAAATGACGAATATCATTAATGCCATATTTCAACATCGCTATTCGTTCAGGTCCCATTCCAAATGCGAAACCAGTATATTCATTTGAATCATATCCCGCCATTTCTAATACGTTTGGATGAACCATTCCAGCGCCTAAAATTTCAATCCAGCCAGTTTGCTTACATACAGAGCACCCATCCCCATGACATACTTTACAAGATATATCCATTTCGACAGATGGTTCTGTAAACGGGAAGAAACTTGGACGCAAGCGTATTTTGCGCTCTTCACCAAACATCTTCTTGGCAAATCGATCTAATGTTCCTTTCAAATCACTCATACGCACATGTTTATCAACATACAACCCTTCAATTTGGGTGAATTGATGTGAATGTGTCGCATCGTCTGTATCACGGCGGTACACCTTCCCTGGACAAATCATTTTAACAGGTTGATTTCCTCCGTATTTTCGCATTGTTCTCGCTTGAACTGGGGAAGTATGAGTTCGTAATAACAACTCATTTGTAATATAAAATGAATCTTGCATATCACGAGCTGGGTGGTCCTTTGGTAAATTCAGTGCTTCAAAGTTGAAGTAATCTGTTTCCACTTCAGGACCTTCTCGAACTTCATATCCCATTCCAATAAATAGATCTTCAATTTCTTCAACAATTTTCGTTAATAGATGAGGTCCTCCTACATTAGTTGGACGACCAGGCAACGTAATATCAATTGCTTCCGCTTCTAGTTGTTTTTCCAATGCCTCTTTTTCTAAGGCTTCTTTTTTCTCATCGAGAGAAGCCGTAATCGCTTCTCTTATACGATTGGCCATTTCTCCTACAATTGGTCTTTCTTCTTTAGAAAGTTGCCCCATTCCTCTTAATACACTTGTCAAGGATCCTTTTTTCCCTAAATAAGCAACACGAATTTCTTGAAGTTCTTTTAAATTATCGACTGTGTTGATTTTTTCAAGAGCTTCTTGTTGAATTGCTTCTAATTGCTCCTTCATCGTTACTGCCTCCTTAAAATATATTGTTTAAACTACACATTGGAAAAGATTGCTACATTATAAAAACCCCGTCCTAAAAAGGGACGAGGTTTACAATCGCGGTACCACCCTTGTTGACACAAATATAAAAATAAGTGTCCAACTTTTTAACATGATAACGGGTTGTATGCCCGGTACACCTTTACTTGATCAACAAGGTCTAAGTGCCAGCTCCAGAGTGAAGGATCAATAACACCGTTAGTAGAGACGTTTTCAGTCATGACGTCTCCTCCCTTAACTACGGATTATGTTATTAATCTTCTCTTTCGTCGCATTCATTGTTTATTCTAATCGACAGTTTTTTCATTTCATAAGTATATTTTATTATAGAAAACTTTTAGGGAAGTTGCAAGGATGATTGTTTTACGTGGTAAATTAATATCCCTGCTGCAATACTGACATTCAATGATTCGGCTTCACCATATATCGGAATATTTACATTAACAGTTGCAGCATCAATTAAAGAAGAGTGCACACCATTTCCTTCATTTCCGACCAAGATGGCAACTTTTTCGCCTACTGAAACTTCTTGATAGGCTTGAGCATCTTTTAGTGCTGTTGCCCATATCTGATAGCCCTTATGTTTTAAATCTTGTATTTGGTCGAGTAAATTCGTATAAAAAACAGGAATATGAAAGATAGATCCTTGTGTGGCACGAATTACTTTAGAATTGTAGATATCCACTGTGTCATGTCCTAAAATGACACCATTAAACCCAGCAGCATCAGCTGTACGGATAATCGTCCCTAAATTACCTGGATCTTGTATTGCATCGATTAGCACAATATGTGGACCAGTAACAGTCTGATTTGTTTGCATTCGAATAACTGCTACGACACCCTGTGGTGACTTGGTTTGAGATAGTGCTTGCAACACATTATTAGAAACCGTTGTCACCTTATATTCCTGACACCAATTGGGTAATGATACATCCTCTTGCACAATAATATCTTCAATTTCCCATTTACTTTTCCATGCTTCTTCTAACAAATGAAAACCTTCCACCAAAAAAGTATTTGTTTCTAACCTTCCTTTTCGTTTTAGTAGCTTTTTCCATTTTTTTATTTTTTCATTTTGTACAGAAGTAATCATCTCGTTCATCCTCATTTATTATATCTTGTATTATCATACATATTTCCCCTAATCTTGGTCAAACTATTAACGATTCTATAAAGATGGGGTGACAACGAATGGATTTAAACTTACGTAAAGCAATTCTATCAAACATCTCTGGTAATGACCAAGACCAACTAGAAGCTACAATTGTCGATGCTATCCAGGCTGGTGAGGAAAAAATGTTACCAGGATTAGGTGTATTGTTCGAACTAATTTGGCAACAATCCAATGAACAGGATAAAGAAGAGATGATCCAAGCATTAGAACAAGGAGTAAAACAAGCAACCAAATAATGGAAGATGACTTACAAGATGGATGCAATTTAGCATCTATCTTTTTTATATGATTAATCTTAATGAATAATTGATGTATTATACGCAATAGCTTAGCTATGAATACCGCTACGGAAATATACTTCGCTTTCACCAGGGGCATAAGTGCGACATCTGTTCAAACTATTCGTTTTCACAGTGTCTTCTTTACCGCAGGCGGCTGTTGAGCCTCCTCGTGCTACTCGTCTTTAGGGGTCTCACCTATGCCTCTTTTCCTGCAGGAGTCTGCGTATATTTCCTTCGCTAGTTATGCACTATTTCACTTCTTATCAATGCATTACTATTACAAGGCTTGATTGGAGCGTAGGACAGTCGACTCCTGCAGGAAAAGCACGTGTCCGAAGACCCCGGAGGAAGTGGTCTTCTTCCGAGGAGGCTGAGGCCGTGCCTGCGGAAAGCGACTGTCCGTAGTGAAAATCAATGTACAACTTTATTGCGCACAATATGAATTATGCGTAATAGACAACAACAAAGCATACGAAAATATCCTTATTAAAACTAAAAATTGTGATTGCCTGAACTCACCGTTAAGGGTAAAATAGATATAAGATGAAAAAAGGTGGAGTTTACCGTGGATATTAAACATCTGCAAACACTGATGCAATCACAAGCAATGTCGATATTAGCATCAAACAATAATAATAATACTTCGTTTCGATCACCAATGATGGAATTGCCATTTAAATTTCTACTTCAAGAACAGTTAAATTCAACTGTTTCTCATAAAGAAAATAAGCCATTACATACATATCCCTCTATACAGAGTATGGATAATACCGTAATAAATAAACCTATAAATAATAACCAGTACGAACCTGAGATAGAGGCAATTGCAGAACAATATGGGATCGACAAAAAACTAATTCAATCTGTAATACAAGCAGAGTCTAATTTTAATACGTATGCAAAAAGTGCTGCAGGTGCGCAAGGCTTAATGCAGTTAATGCCTGCAACAGCACGTGGCCTTGGTGTTACGAATGCATTTGATCCAGTCCAGAACATTGAAGGTGGGACAAAGTATTTAAGACAAATGTTAGATCGGTACAATGGAAATCTAGAATTAGCACTTGCTGCTTATAATGCAGGACCGGGGAATGTTGACAAACACCAAGGAATACCACCATTTCAAGAAACCCAAAACTATGTAAAAAAAGTGATGAATACTTATTTAGCTTAAGTTAATCAAAATCTTACAAAAAAATGACTAACTAAAATATATAATGAATCACCACGTCATGTAGTTTACATAACAAAAGGGAGGCATCAATTAACCTCCCTTTTCTTTTTGTTTTTCCTTTTCGTTTATGCCAATGTAATTTCTTTTACTTTATCACTATCTAATTTTTTAATAGCTTCCACAATTAGTTTGACAGCATTTTCAAAATCATCACGGTGTAGGATTGCTGCATGGGAATGGATATACCGCGTTGCAATCGTAATGGATAGGGATGGTACACCATTTGCCGTTAAATGAATGGAACCTGAATCCGTTCCACCACCAGCGATGGATGCATATTGATATGGAATGTTATGCTCATCTGCTGTATCTACAATAAAATCACGCACCCCTTTATGGGAAATCATAGATGCATCATATAATATGATTTGCGGTCCTTTTCCTAGTTTACTATCTGCATCCTTATCAGAAACACCAGGCATATCTCCAGCAATTCCTACATCTACACCAAAACCAATATCTGGTTGAATAGCATTTGCCGAAGTTTTTGCACCACGTAACCCTACTTCTTCTTGAATAGTTCCAACACCATAAACGATATTTGGGTGGTTTTGATCTTTTAACTGTTTTAACACTTCAATTGCGATCGCACAACCAATTCGATTATCCCATGCTTTTGCTAATAGCATTTTTTCATTTTTCATTTGGGTAAATTCAAAATACGGTACGATCGAATCACCAGGTTTCACACCAAACTCTTGTGCTTCTTCTTTGCTAGATGCACCAATATCAATAAACATATCTTTAATGTCAACTGGCTTTTTCCGTTGTTCCGCTGATAGAATATGTGGTGGTTTCGATCCGATAACACCAGTCACTTCTCCCTTACGTGTCACAATAGTTACACGTTGAGCAAGCATGACTTGGTTCCACCATCCACCTACTGTTTGAAAATAGACAAACCCGTCTTTATCAATGCGAGTTACCATAAATCCAATTTCATCAAGATGACCAGCGACCATAATTTTCGGTCCATTTACATCACCAGTTTTCTTCCCAATTAAACTTCCTAAGTTATCCGTAAAAACTTCATCCGCCTGTGGCTGCAAGTATTTCTCCATGACTTCCCTAGCTTCTTTTTCATTACCAGGGATTCCTTTTGCATCTGTTAAATCCTTTAACATGGTTAATGTCTCGTCTAATTTCGCCATATGTATCTATTTCCTCCTTTAGCCATATTTACCATTTAATTATACCTACTTCTCTGTAAAATATAAAGCCAAACTCACTTTAAAAAAGTTTACATATAAGTGCGTGTTCAAAAAGGAGGATTAAAAGGGCCGAGATGTTCGAGGCAGTGTAGCTTTGAGTAACGGACTTCCACAGGATGTGGTGACTTCTACGTTGGTCACAGGACGTGGACGGTTTTAGTAGAAGTTCCTTAGTTCATTTAATACATGAGTAACGGAAAAGCAAGCTAACAGAAACACCGATGTGTCATTTTCACCGGACTTTTTGAACAACCTCTATAAGTTTCATTAATAACCTTGCTGCTGTCGCTGATAATTTACTTCATTCTTTTTTAGATAAGCATCTCGTATTGCATGTTCGTCAAAACCAAGCAGAACCCCTAATGCAACATATTCCGTAAATAGTTTTTCATAGTACTTTTGCATAGGGTTTTCTTTAAACTGTGTACAGTTTGCAAACACGATATTAAATTGATCTGTCAAATTCGTACTAATCTTCAGGTCATGATCGGTCTTTGTATACCGAAATCCTTTTTCCAGTCCTAATGACAACAAAAAATGAATTCCATCCACATATTCCTCTAAGATGACTTCCTTTTCACTTTTGGGTTTTGTACTCCAAAACTTAAAACAGCGTGTTTCATTTGCGAGTTCTCCAATTTCTACTAGTAAAGAAAGGTATTTCTTATCAAATAAGTCATCTTCCTGGAGGTTATGGTTTTCTTCAATAAATTTGTCTAATTGCTCCTGTATCGTAAATAATGTTGACCAATCCGTCAATTTTTCATCATCCTTTAAGTATTTTTTTCGATTGTATCATGAAATCTAAGAAATAGTGAAACTTAGCGTCAGGTTATTCGTATAACATAGTAATAACTATAGGGAGACGGTGTGTTATGATTATCGTTGTATTTCGGATTTTGCTGCTTATAGCTTTTGTTGTACTGGTCTATTCATTAATTACCTACTACCGTAACCCAGAACGACAAATAAGGCTAGCGAAGCAGTATAAGACCTTCTATTTTCATGACGATCCAGCGAATAATCAAAAAAACTTTCAAATTGTCTATAAAGGATGCCTATTTGAGGGTGAGAAATACTTGGGTACTACAGAACAGTCATTCGAAGTTGTAACCATTCATATTTTTGTTCATGAACCTCTTGAGTTAAAAGGGATTACAAAAGACGATTTATATTTCTTGGAAAAAGAAATACTAATCCGTTATCCACATGCAGCGATTGAATGGAGACATCCTATAAACCAGCTTGTCTCACCAAATAAATAGATCAACCGCTCATCATTTGATGTGATGAGCGGTTTTTTTACGTGCTTACTTGGAAAAATTCTTGCCATTTAATCACAATTTCTTTGCGTCTTAGTATATATAATAGTGGTAGTAAAGCGAGTAATGAAATGAATATATAATAGGGAGATAAATTCGAAAGCCATTGACCTATTGAAGTGTACACAAAAGCGAGAGGAATACTGGTTAATAAAGATGATTTCGTATAATCCTTAAACCCTTCTGAGATTTCAATAAGACATAATGATAATAGATGGAAGTGAATAAACGGGATTAAACGTAATATTGCAATTTGCGAGGTCGTGAGCTCTCCACGTTTTCCTATCAGCCGCTGCTTTACGTGAACTAATTTGTTAAAGGTTTTGGGCATCCAATGGATCAACCCATAAAATAGTACACTAGACAATGTTATTCCTACAACAGAATAGACAGTCCCAGCAACAGCCCCAAACAACACACCTCCAGATATGATGATAAACACAACTGGTACAAATAGCAACGGCCTTAACAGGTGAAAGCTAATAAATAAAATTGGTGCGAATAGGCCACCTGTTTCAATAAAGGCCATCACATACTGACCAACCTGCTCCATAACTTTCCCTCCTTTTATATGCCCGTTTACTCAAACAACCCTGTTCCATTTATATGACAATAGACGAGCCATTATGACATAAAAAAACGAAATTAGAAAACTTGGCTACCGTCAAGTTTTTTCGGCGATAGCTTTAGTTGCACTTATGCAGATAGAAAGTTTTATACTATCTGCCAAAAAAAGACCAAACCACTATAAAGTGAATTTGGTCTTTTCCTAAAGTCTATTATTTAAGCGCAGCTTTTGCTTTATCCACTAATTGTGAAAATGCCTTTTCATCATTAATAGCAAGTTCTGACAACATTTTACGGTTTACTTCAATTCCTGCAAGTTTTAAACCATGCATTAATTTGCTGTATGAAATATCATTCATTCGTGCAGCAGCGTTGATACGAGAAATCCAAAGCTTACGGAAGTCACGTTTTTTCTGTCTGCGGTCACGATAAGCATATTGACCTGATTTCATTACTTGCTGTTTTGCTGTTTTAAATAATGTTCTTTTCGAACCATAATACCCTTTAGCTAATTTTAATACGCGTTTACGACGTCTGCGCGTAACTGTTCCACCTTTTACTCGTGGCATAGTAATTCCCTCCTAATACAATCTGATTGTTGTCATTCCTAGTAGTACTTGTGTGTCCGTCCTTACTTGTAAGGTAGCAATGTTTTAATGCGCTTGAAATCTCCAGAAGATACAATTGCAGATTTGCGAAGTTTACGTTTTTGCTTCTGTGATTTGTGTGCGAACATATGACTTGTATATGCGTGTGAACGTTTTAGTTTACCTGAACCTGTTTTTTTGAAGCGTTTTTGAGAACCTTTATGGGTCTTCATTTTAGGCATGTTGATTTCCTCCTTGTTTCCTTCTATTATTTTTCTTTTACTGGAGCAAGCATCATAAACATATTACGACCTTCCATTTTTGGCTTGGATTCAATGGTCGAAATATCTTTCACTTCTTCAGCAAGACGATCTAGTACTTCTTGACCTAGCTCCTTATGGGTAATTGCACGGCCACGAAAACGCACGGAAGCTTTGACTTTATCCCCTTTATCAAGGAATTTACGAGCATTCTTTAATTTAGTATTAAAATCATGCTCTCCAATTCCAGGAGTAAATCGAACTTCTTTAACATTAATCGTTTTTTGTTTTTTGCGTGCTTCTTTTTCTTTCTTTTGTTGCTCATAACGGTATTTCCCGTAATTCATAATACGGCATACAGGTGGTTTTGCATTAGGAGCTACCAAAACTAAATCCAAGTTTCTTGTTTGTGCAATTTCCAATGCTTCTTGACGTGATTTCACTCCTAGCTGATCACCATTCGAGTCAATTAACCGTACCTCTCTAGCACGAATTTTTTCATTAACGTTCATATCTTTGCTAATAGCCAGCCACCTCCAAAAGATTTTTTAGTGCTAGTGATCCATAATGACAAGCTTTCGATTCTATCAAACAAAAAAGTGTCGGTACAACCATGCACCCACACGTCTCCAGTCATCTATTCAAAGATTTTGGAACCAGTCAACAACAATACATGCGTCGATCAGGTGAGAAGCGGGTGCTTCTACTTGTCTTCAGATCATTTAATTTTAATTCAACTTTTATAGAATATCACTAGTTTTTGTTCTTGTCAACCAATCATGAAGGGTTCAAACAAGAATTAATACTATTCATATATTCTAGCACATACTTAGTATATGGAAAAGGACAAATATGTGTGATGCCTCCCATACTTGTCCTTTTCATACCTATTTTGTTCGAAGCTTTTTGTCTTTTACTTCTTCTTGAATATTCGTTTGAAATTGTTCAAAGCTGATTGTTTCGGAATCTTTTTCCCCATAACGACGAACATTCACTGAATTATTTTCGACTTCTTTATCCCCAACAACTAAAGCAAATGGGATCTTTTGTGTTTGTGCTTCCCGAATTTTATAGCCGATTTTTTCATCTCGTTCATCAACAGAAACTCGTATACCGTCTAATCGGAGCTGTTCTTCCACTTTCTTTGCATAATCAAGATGTACTTGTGGTGATACTGGTATAACTCTTACTTGTTCTGGTGCCAGCCATGTCGGGAATGCACCTTTGTATTCCTCAATTAAAAATGCCACAAACCGTTCCATCGTAGAAACGACACCTCTATGAATGACCACTGGACGATGTTCTTTTCCATCTTCTCCAATATAGGTTAAGTCAAAGCGTTCCGGTAATTGATAATCAAGCTGTACGGTTGAAAGAGTCTCATCTTTGCCGAGTGCTGTTTTAACTTGAACATCAAGTTTCGGACCATAGAATGCTGCTTCTCCTTCTGCTTCTACATAATCGACTTTCATCTCTTCCATTGTTTCCTTTAGCATTGCTTGTGCTTTTTCCCACATTTCATCATTGTCAATGTATTTTTCTTTGTCTTCAGGATCGCGATAAGACAGACGGAAATAGTAATCATCAATTCCAAAATCTTTGTAAACGCGTTGCACCAATTCTACCACTCGAATAAATTCATCTTTTAATTGGTCTGGCCTTGCGAAAATATGCGCGTCATTAAGTGTCATAGCACGCACTCGCTGCAGTCCTGCTAGTGCTCCAGACATTTCGTAACGATGCATCGTACCCAGTTCTGCAATACGCACTGGTAAGTTTCGATAGCTGTATAATTGATTTTTATAAACCATCATATGGTGTGGGCAATTCATTGGACGTAATACTAAATCTTCATTATCCATTTTCATCTCTGGGAACATATCATCTTGGTAGTGATCCCAGTGACCACTTGTTTTATATAAATCAACACTTCCCAATACAGGTGTGTACACATGGTCATAACCTAGGCGCTCTTCTAAATCGACAATATAACGTTCAATATTGCGACGAATTGTTGCACCGTTTGGTAGCCATAATGGTAGTCCTTGGCCAACCTTTTGGGAGACAGTAAAAATGTCTAGCTCTTTACCAAGTTTTCGATGGTCTCGCTCTTTACGCTCTTCTAAAATTTTCAAATGTTCTTCTAGCTGTCCTTGTTTTTCAAAAGCTGTGCCATAAATTCGCTGGAGCTGCTGATTATTACTGTCACCACGCCAGTATGCACCTGAAATGCTCAACAATTTAAATGCTTTAATTTTACTGGTAGACGGAACATGCACACCACGGCAAAGATCAAAAAACTCACCTTGCTTATAAATGGTCACTTGTTCTTCATCTGGAATATCATCAATTAATTCCAGCTTTAATTCATCGCCAATTTCACGAAACATCTCTTTTGCTTCTTCGCGAGAAACTTCAATCCGCTCAATTTCCAGATTTTCATCTACAATTCGCTTCATTTCTTTTTCAATTTTCGGCAGGTCTTCTGGTGTAATGGATTCTTCTAAGTCCATATCATAATAAAATCCTTCTTCGATGACAGGACCAACACCGAACTTAACATTTTTATACAGACGTTTAATCGCCTGTGCCATTAAATGTGCAGTCGAATGGCGCATAATATCGATACCTTCATCATTCTTGTACGTAATGATCTCAATCCGGCCACCTTCTTTTAATTCACGCCGCAAATCCACTAACTGTCCGTCTAGTTTAATGGCTAATGCTTGTTTCTTTAAACCTGGTGAAATCGATGCAGCAATATCCTCCCCTGTTGTATTTTGCGGAAAATTTTTCTGCGCACCATCTGGAAAGGTTACAGTGATATCTGCCATATTTACATCTCCTTTTTATGTCTTTATTCCATTAAAAAACGCCCATCCCTCTGCCTGAAGCAAAGGGACGAGCGTTGACACGTGGTTCCACCCTATTTTTCCGCAGGATTCTCCTACGGCTTTAGACCTTTTAACGCAAGGTGATACGCTACTATTTACTAATGGTTCGATAGTAGAGTTCAAAGGTGGTAATCATCTGAATGTATATCGGAAGCTTTCAGCCAACGACTTCCCTCTCTTTCTATACAAGAAGCAGATGATCTTGTCCTTATCATCACTTTTATTTACGCATGAATTAATATAAATGATATTATAGCTTGTCTTAAGTATAAAATCAACCTTGTAGTGAAAGATTTTTTAGATTATTTTTGATTATGTTAGAAAACTTGGCCTCTCACCAAGCCTTAATCACACTTATGCAGTAAGAAAGTTTTACACTTTCTTATCTGCTAAAAAAGGAAAGTTCTGATAAGGTTCAAAATCAACTTTTTCTTGAAAGACGTTAATAACTGTTAACGTTTTTGGCTCTGACGGATGATCACCATAAATTTTAATTTTTTCTGGCGCCATTGCCACTAATGGTGCTAAATTTAATTCCTCTTCATCTAGTCCAACAATATACAGTGGTTCCTCCTGCATCAGCATACGTAATTCCATTTTAGAGAAACGTTTTCCATCTGGTTTATAGAAAGAAAATGGATTTCCTTGCAAAATGTAAATAGTACTAAAGCTTGCTTCCTTTTTAGCGATATATTCTCTTAGCATATTAACAAATGCTTGATGTTCCTCTTCTCGTTTGAACTCATCAATCGCTAGCCCAACATAATCAATTAACTGATCCTTAAATACCTTTAATCGAAAGTTTACAATGGAATCAAAATGAACAACTGATGTGTTCTTTACATTTGAAAAAAATAATGAATATAGCACCTTTCTCGGCTCTTTCCGATTCCGCACATAGGCACTGTCATCATCATCTCCCAGAACAATCCAATGTGTTATCTCTAATATTCGTTCGATCTCATCAGCATTTGAATAATAATAGTAATCTTTAATGATCTCTTTTGCTATTTTAGTAAAGCGATGTGTTACGAAGACATCCACCATTGATTTGGCAATAGCCTTTACTATTTCATTGCTTGGATGCTGAACTGTAAATTGTAAATGATTCCCCCATTCTTCATGTGTTTTCCAATGCAATTCAATATTCTTGTTATACTGAAATAACCGTTCACAAAACCGAATCACTTCTTTATCTGATTCAAAATATACCTCCAGCAAATTATCACCCTCATCCAAAACCAAACTGTTACATTATATGGACAGATTCATGAAAAAATGTATAATCCATGTAAACTAGTAACTATAGCATTGGTTATAGATAAGGGTGTTTGTAAAGGTTTATTTTATTTTATTTTTAGGCTGTTTTCTAAAAGATTGTTGCTTTCTGGTATGAAACGCCATGCATATAAGATAGATGATGCGCAGTAGTCCTTGCATTACCTGCTAATATTACCGCTACGGAAATACACTTCGCTTTCCGTGAGTGGCTGGTGAGCCTCCTCGTGCTAACCGCACTGCGGGGTCTCACCTATGCCGCTGCTCACACAGGAGTCTCCGTGTATTTCCTTCGCTTATATGGTGCTTTTTGCTTTTCTACTTTATATTTACTAATTCAAGGCTTGATTGGAGCGTAGGACAGTCGACTACTGCGGAAAAAACACGCAGCTAGATCTGAACAGGAAGCGGTCTTTGCTTCCGATGTCTAGCTACAGTGCCTACCCCCTCGAGGTCTTAAGTCAATCCTCATCACGGGCACAAAATGCCACGCCGAGGCTCGGCTTAAGCTTGGCAGATAAGAAAAACTTTCTTACTGCATAAGTGCAACTAAGGCTTTCGCCACTTGGCGAAAAGCCAAGTTTTCTAATCGGGGGTAACCAAGGCACTTCCGCTTTTCTATAGAGGAAGCTAAAAGCGTCTGTCCGCGGTAAAGAAGACACTGTGAAAACGAATAGTTTGAACAGATGTCGCACTTATGCCCGTGGTGAAAGCGACTGTCCGGAGCGGAAATCAACAGCACTACTTTACTGCGCATAATATAGATTATACGCACGTAGGAACCAAACAAAGTATGCGAAAAGAGCCTATTATTAAGTTATATTTAGAGGTCACGCCTGTTTTCTCCACTCATGGACACTTCTTTACTAACTTGCTTGATTCGTTCAATAATTCTCCCAGCTTTAACCATTTCTGTATCTCCACGATTGGAATGACTTAACTGTAACTCTAGTTGATCTAATGTATAATTGGACGTAAAAAACACAGGTAGCTGCTCCATCATACGATACTGAAGAATAGATCCAAGTATTTCGTCACGAAACCAAGCTGATTGTGTTTCTGCACCAATGTCGTCTAGCATCAACACATCGGTTCGTTTGAAATAGTCTATTTTAGCATTAATAGAATCATCTTTAATGGAACCTTTCATTTCACGGACAAATTCTGGCATATAAATGAGCATCGATGAAATATTCGATTCCTTCAATTTATTGGCCAACGCACCAAGGAAATAGGTTTTTCCCACTCCAAAAGGTCCTGAAAAATAGAGACCTTTTGTAGGTAATTTGATTGTTGCTTCCCGTAAGAATGAAATTGTTTCTCGAATGGCATTACTTCGATTTGGGTCATTATCCAATTTATCAATAGAAGCATTTAATATTTCTTTCGGCATATATAAACTTTTGATCAGATTTTCTAAATCCTTTTGTTTTTCATAGTCAATTCGTTGATGACACTTTTCATATTGAAGATGAATATCATTATGATCTGTTTTCAAAACTGGAGAATACCCTTGAATCATATTAATACATGTCCCAAAAGACTCACATTTATCACATTGCTTTGACTGTGTTTTAAACTCATATAGCTTGATCAAATTTTTATCAATAACGCGTTGTTCTAACTCAGGATGCAAAGAGAGAAACTCCTTGATCTCAGGATCTTGAAGAGTTTCTTTTCTGATCTTCTCATAGTTGTCTTTAAAATTCGCATTCTCACGCATCCATTTTTTTAATGTTGACTGTATTGATTCCATCATAATCATCCTAAGTGATATTATTGATATTTAACATATTACCTTTGCTAATCCTTGCTTGAAAACTCACGCAACATTGCTGCGATTTCTTCTCTCTCTTTTTGTTCATCTGGTGCCACCGAACCATTTGCAGTTTCTTGACCAACAGCTTGTTTCTTTTTACGGTTTTTAAACCAATCTGGTACTACTTCTTTATTATTCTGCTGATAAGTCTTCTTATAATAATTTTGCTTTTTGTTTTTCGCATCTTGGAATCGTTTTTTCTCTTGCTTTGCAAATGCCATTGCTTCTTTCGCCGTTTGTAAATTGGCTCTAGACCAATGGCTGGCGATTTTTTCCATATATGCTTTAGAAAGCTTCATGTTTGTTTGTAATAAAACGTAATGGATTAAAACATTCATAACTGGTGCTGGTAATCCTTGTGTGGTCATCACTTCACGAATAATTTTCATATCTTGTTCTGATGCCTGATTTCCATTTGATAGGTCTTCTAATAATTGTTTTGGCGAAATACGTTCTAGTTCATATATAAGCTGTTCTTCTTTCGTAGTTGGTTTTTCAACCGATTGTATAGACACCGATGATTGATGACTTTTTTCCGTTAATTGAATCGCTTTTTGTTGATGTTTAGCCTTAAATAAATCATGACAAGCAACTTTGAATTCTTCTGCGTCTAATACATTTTCATCGGTTAACGCCCATAGTACAGCTTTTTCTAATTCATATGTGGATAAATCGTATAACGTCATCATTTGAAATATTAATTTTTTATGTTGAGGTGTCAACACCTTATGATGTGGGATCATACGTTGTTTTAACATTTGTTCTATCCAAGAGAAATCAATAGAAGATGTGTCTTCTACATTTTCTTGTTTAGGAATCATTTCGTCTATATCTTCTTTGGATGGATGAAATGTTTGAAATACATCATAAAAAGAAGCTGTTATATTTTTACCAGAGGGTTGCATTGCTTCTTTTATAAAATGGTCCTTTAGTGCTCGGTGCTTATCAGCTCCGATATGATGATAATGTAATTGTGATAGCATTGCATCTTGAAAAAAATGTATTGGGGTAAATGGACTTAACAATTCATAAAAGTAAACTTTTTGGTCATCTGCTTCCTGCTCATATGTTCGTAATAAACCAATTCCTTCTAACTTTAACCTTGCTCGATACAATTTATCTAATGGCATATTTAAATAATTCATTAATGTGTGGTGTGTTTGAATGGTTTCATGCTGTTGTAACTGTAATTCATGTAAAAGGGTTTGATATAAGGTTACGGCATGTAAACCTATTAATGGTTGATACAAATGAGTAAGTGATAGGCTATAATCATTTGGCAATGTTCCCTTTAATGAAACACGATAACCATCTATTGGTAATATTTTTCCAATCCCTTTTAACATAAGAAATCCTTTCCTTTTCCACTAGTATAGGTAGGATGATTAATCCTCTTTATCCGTATTGATTAAATCTTTTAGTTCATCTAAGAAAACACTGATGTCCTTAAACTGGCGATAGACAGATGCGAAACGAACATATGCAACATCATCAATAACAGATAGTCGATCCATTACCATTTCACCAATTTCTTTGCTTTCGATTTCAGAAGTACCACTATTCCGTAATTCATTTTCAACTTCTACAGCAATTCCTTCAATTTTTTCAAGTGGTACAGGACGCTTCTCACATGCTTTAATTAAGCCACGGATGATTTTTTCTCGACTAAATTCTTGTCTAGTACCATCTTTTTTAATAACGATTAATGGTAACTCTTCAATCCGTTCGAATGTAGTAAAACGAAAATCACATTCTTCACACTCTCTTCTTCTTCTAATTGAGCGCCCTTCTTCAATTGGCCGTGAGTCAAGAACTTTTGTATTTTTATTGTGGCAATTTGGACATTTCACATCCATTCAGCTCCAATCAATTTTAACAGTATAGCACTAATTTGATAATCTATGTTTATATCGATTTTAAAATACTGTTCTTCCGTTTAGCAACCGTTCATGTTACTTTTTATTTTAACACGTTTTCCTGACATCGACTAATCTATTTTATCCACAAAAAAATAAGATATAGAATTAAATACTAAACTAAAATTTTTAAAAGTAAACAAAAACTTTTTATAAAGGCTCTTTTCACATACTTTGTTGTTTCACGACGCACAATTTATATAATGCGCAATAACTAGAATATGCACATTGCTTCGCTTCGGAAAAACACTACGCTTTCACCAGGGGCATAAGTGCGCTGTGAAAGCGACTGTCCGGAGCGGAAATTAACTACACTATTTTACGAAGTATCATATAGAAAATGTAGCGTTAAAAAAAGCAAGGAATACGAAAAGAGCATAAAAAAGCTTGTAGAGAGGGGAGGGGGAATTCCCACTTTCTCTACAAGCTGAGGTTAATTAAATGAATGACCATTGATCAACCTATATCTTCAGTTATGACATTGCCACTTTTTCGTGTAAGTGTTTTCCTACATATTTCGTTAAATCAACTACTCTTCTAGAATAACCCCATTCATTATCATACCAGGCTAATACTTTAATTTTATTATCACTCATAACCATTGTGGATAAGCCATCTACAATGGCAGAATAAGTGGTTGTTGTATAATCAATAGATACTAACGGTTCCTCACTATAGTGTAATATACCATTTAACTCTGTGTCAGCTGCTTGCTTAAGTGCATTATTTACCTGTTCGACCGTCACTTCTTCTTTCACATCTACTACTAAATCGACGAGCGAAACATTTGGTGTGGGAACTCGTAGTGCCATCCCGTGTAATTTTCCGTTTAAATGTGGTAATACTTCGCCTAATGCTTTAGCAGCCCCAGTGGAAGTTGGGATAATCGACTGTGTACAGCTTCTTGCACGACGAAGGTCTTTGTGTGGATTATCTAAATTTTTCTGATCATTTGTAAACGCATGAACCGTTGTCATTAATCCATTTTCTATTGTAAATGCATTATCTAACACTTTCACAACAGGTGCCAAACAATTTGTTGTACATGATGCATTTGAAATAACATCATCATCCATAGGGCTATACTCTTCCTGATTTACCCCCATTACAATGGTCTTATCGATTTGTTTTCCTGGTGCAGTAATAACAACCTTCTTTGCACCTGCCTGTAGATGAAGGCCTGCATCTTCTTTCGTTTTGAACTTACCAGTTGCTTCTATGACGACATCTATAGCTAAATCCTTCCATGGAAGTTGTTTAGGATCACGGGAATTAACAAGATTAATAGTTTTACCATCTACCATAATACCTTCATGAAGTGCTTCCACTTCCCCGTTAAAAATACCGTGTACACTATCATATTTAATGAGGTGGGCAAGTGTTTCTGGGGGATAGCTTGCATTAATTGCGATAATGTCTAATTGATCATCTTTTACTGCTTGACGGAATACCATTCGACCTATACGGCCAAACCCATTAATTGCAACACGTGTTTTACTCATTTATAGTCCTCCCATTTATGCTATACTCAATTAACTTTAACTGTAATTAGTATAACATATTGAAGGAAAATGTGTAGTAATTTTTCAAATTAGAAAAACTCGCATTCGCTCGTCCTTAGCGAATGTGTTAGTTTTTCTTATACTTGGGACATTAAAATTTTAGCCACGTCGAGTCCACTTCTTAGCTAAAATTTTATACTTTCCTAACGTGGAACAAAAGCTATAAGCGCCTTGATCACCCCGATTAGAAAACTAGGCTTTTCTCCAAGTTCTTATGGCGAAAGCCTTAGTTGCACTTATGCAGTAAGAACGTTTTGTTTCTTATCTGCCAAGCATAAGCCAAGCCTCGACGTGGCGCTTTTTGCGCGTAATGTAGATTGGCTTATGACCTCGAGGGGGTAGGCGCTGGCCGATGAAAACTCGTGCGTCCTTATGTCTATGGGCACTAGGACGTCAATCGCTCGAAGCTGGACGTGGCTGTTCCTATATAAGACAGTAATGAGGCCAACTTTTTATACTTACCTTTAAATAAAAGCTTAGAATATGTCATTCTAAGCTTTTGTCATCACACTGCCTTCCAATCCTTTAGTAATGCTTCTAACTGTGCATAGGTTTCTGCCTTTGTGCCATTATTATTAATTACAGCATCGGCCATTTTGGCTTTTTCAGCAACTGGCATTTGGGACTGAATACGCATTTTTGCTTCTTCTTTCGTATAATTGTCTCGTTCCATTAATCGTTGTAATTGTACTTTTTCATCTACTGCAACAACAATAATCTTATCTGCAAAACTGGTTAATTTGCTTTCAAATAAAAGTGGTATATCAAGAACAACAGCATTTACACTAGCATTTACAAAGGCATCACGCCGTTGAATCATTTTTTTACGAACTTCTGGATGAACAATTTGATTTAATTGGTTTCGTTTTCCTTCATCTGAAAATACAATTTCACCTAGCTTCTTCCGGTCAATTGTTAGGTCGTCTCGTAAAATTTCCTTTCCAAAGGTTTGAACAATTTCATTATATGCTTTTTCCCCAGGGGTCACAACTTCTCGAGAGATTTTATCTGCATCTATCACAGGAATATTATAATCATCAAACATTAACGAAACCGTACTTTTCCCACTGGCAATACTCCCCGTTAATCCGATAACTAGTGTCATGTTGATTACTCCCTTATTATTTTTTTTGGCATACTTGACAGATATGGGTTCCGCGTCCTCCCACTTTTAATTTTATAATTGTACTCCCACATTGTTTACAAGGCTTATTTTCTTGGCCATATACAAATAACTCCTGCTGAAACATTCCCATTTCCCCTTGACTATTTACATAGGACCTTATAGTTGTTCCACCTAATTGAACCGCATTGGCTAATGTATCAATTGCCTCCATTCGAATCCTATCAATTTCCTTTTTTGTTAGCTTGCTTGCCCGTTTTAAAGGGTGAATATTTGCTTTAAATAAAGTCTCATCCACGTAAATATTACCTAAACCAGCTACAATACCTTGATCTAATAAAACATTTTTAATAACACGATCTGTCTTTTTTAGTTTTTTATAAAAATAATCGAATGTGAATGAATCATCAAAGGGATCTGGTCCCAGTTGATTAAGCGGTTTTGTGTTAAATTCTTCCCCTTTTTTATAGAGATGCATTGTCCCAAATTTGCGCACATCTTGATAGCGAAGTTCTTCTTCATTTGTAAATTTAAAAATCACATGTGTATGTTTTGCCACTGGTTCCGAAGTTGGGAATACATTATATTTCCCTTCCATACGAAGGTGCGAAACAAGGACATCATCATCTAATTGAAATAAAAGAAACTTCCCTTTTCGTTTAATATCATGAATGGTTTGACCCTGTATTCGATGCCTAAATTGTTCTATATCATCGGGTAATTTGATAATGTTGGGCCAATAAACCACTACTTCTTTAATCGTTTTTTCGATCACAAATCGTTTTAATGTTTTTCGTATTGTTTCGACTTCTGGTAATTCTGGCATTGTACCTATTCTCCTTATTTTGCATCAAACCAGCTTTCTCCATATGCATAATCCACTTTTAATGGGACATTTAATTTTACGGTATTTTCCATAACAGCTGGTACTATTTCTTTCAGCTTATTGATTTCTTCTTTCGGTGCTTCTAGAATTAGCTCATCATGTACTTGAAGTAACATACGAGCTGTTAAATTTTCTTCTCTTAATTTTGCGTGTAAATCAAGCATTGCTTGTTTAATTATATCTGCTGCACTACCCTGAATAGGGGTATTCATCGCTGTTCGTTCAGCAAAACTACGGCGATTGAAATTGCGACTCGTAATCTCTGGTAAGTACCTTCTACGTTTCATGATAGTGGAAACATATCCTTTGTGTTTCGCTTCTTGGACAATTTCATCCATATATGTCTTAACACCTGGGTAACTTTCAAAATATCGTTCAATAAATTGCTTGGCTTCTTTTCTAGTTATTCCTAAATTTTGTGAAAGCCCGTAATCACTAATTCCATACACAATACCAAAATTAACGGCTTTTGCTTGGCGTCTCATATTACTTGTCACGGCATCTTTTTCCACATGGAAGACATCCATCGCTGTTTGGGTATGAATATCAACATCATGTACAAAAGCATCGATTAACTTATCATCACCTGCAATATGGGCTAGTACCCGTAACTCAATTTGAGAATAGTCTGCAGCAAACATCATCCAATCTTTTTTTGCAGGAACAAAAGCCTGTCTAATTTTTCGTCCTTCTTCTAAACGGATTGGTATATTTTGTAAGTTCGGATCAACTGAGCTTAAACGTCCTGTTTGTGTTAAAGCCTGGTTAAAATGTGTATGAATTTTATTGGTATCAACATGAACAACACGCAACAGACCTGTTAAATAGGTGGATTGCAATTTCCCTAATTGACGATAAAGCAGTAGTTTCGGAATGATTTCATGTTCATCACGTAATTGTTCTAATACATCAGCTGCAGTCGAATAGCCTGTTTTCGTTTTTTTAACAACTGGAAGTTTTAATTTCTCAAATAAAATGGGTCCTAACTGCTTTGGCGAATTCAAGTTAAACTCCTCACCTGCTAATTCATATACTTCTTGCTCTAATTCTGAGAGGCGTTGTTTTAAATCTTGATCCATCTCTTTTAATCGTTCAATATCTACGCGGACTCCCGTGTGTTCCATTTCACCTAATACAAGAGCTAGAGGAATTTCTAATTCGTTTAATAGCTTATCTTGCTCATTTTGTTGTAATTGCTCCTCCATAGCTTCTCTCAAGTTATACATAGTGGATGCTTTACGAACAACATGCTCAGCTAATGGTGATTGTTCAGGAACTTTCATTTTAGCGCCTTTTCCATATACTTCTTCATCAAATAATACATCGTTTCTCCCCATCCGATTCCCAATCGCTGGGATATCATGATTATTTTCAGACGGATTTAAAAGATATGAGGCTAATAGCATGTCAAATCGAATTCCTCGTATATGCATCCCTTGACGCAATAAAGCTACTAACGTTTGTTTTGCATCAAATACCACTTTTTCCATTCTTTCATTTTCAACCCATTGTTTAAAGGCTTCCGATTGTAATGCAACATCTGTTGGAATAAAATAGGCATGCTTATTATTAACAACACCAAATCCGTGAATCGTTGCTTCATGGTAATTATCTTCTACTATTTCTACCATAAAAGATTCGTATCCTGTAAACATCTCATTCGTGACATGGTCCACGATATCATATTCTAAATCAGGTAATGTCTTAGCATCTTCACGTTGTTCATTATCTGTTGAACCTTGAAGCCTATTTAGTAATGATTGAAAACCAAGATCCTTAAACATAGTACTTACTTGTTGTGCATCATACCCATCATATACGATATCTTTTATTGTAACTTGTACAGGAGAATCACGCTTGATGGTAACAAGCTCCTTACTCATAAAAGCATCTTCCTGATGGTTCTCTAATTTTTCTTTTAACTTTTTACCGCTCACTTCATCTAAATTGGCATATACTTCCTCTAGCGTATTGTATTGCTTTAGTAATTTGGTGGCTGTTTTTTGACCGACACCAGGTACACCTGGAATATTATCTGAACTATCCCCCATTAATGCCTTTAAATCAATTAATTGATCTGGCGTTATTTCCATCTTTTCTTTCATAAATTGAGGTGTATAACGTTCTACATCGGTAATGCCTTTTTTTGTTAAACTTACCGTGACCTGATCGGAAACAAGTTGTAATAAATCTTTGTCACCTGAAATAACAGTTACATCCCAGCGATCTGTTTCCGCTTCTTTTGATAACGTCCCAATAATGTCATCTGCTTCATATTGGTTAAGCTGATAATGGGGAATGTTAAAGGAATCTAGTAATTCTTTTAGCAATGGAATTTGTTCTGATAATTCTGGTGGTGTTTTTTGTCTCCCACCTTTATATTCTTGATAAGTCTCATGGCGAAAAGTCGTTTTCCCGGCATCAAATGCAACAAGGATGTGAGTAGGCTTCTCTTCTTCTAAAATTCTTAACAGCATTGTTGTAAATCCATATACCGCATTGGTATAAACACCTTTATCATTATTTAACAAAGGTAAAGCAAAAAAAGCACGATAAATAATACTATTTCCATCAATTAAGACAAGTTTATTTGCCATATGTATCCTCCATTTCTTAAGGCACGTTAGTTATAGTTTATCACGTAAACGCTTGATCAAACATTAGAAACACGTGAACCTCTCCACCTAAACCAAAGATTTTGATGGAGCATCCCTTATCTTAAATACAACACTAAATCTAGTTTTGTAATCCTTACAGATTACGATGCAAGATGAAGGTTAATTTAATGAAGACAATTCTGTTGTGTTCTTTTTGACAATTCAGGGACTTTTGCCTAAAGAGCCAACCATTCCTTCTCAGAAATGGATTTTTGAACACCTCGAATAAAATAGCGAGCAACCAATGTTATAGGATGCCGATAAATCTGCATGATAGACTTTGCCTCGTAAAGGTGGCAAGGTCTTGAAACCTTTCTCATGACCTGATAGTTTTAGCTAGTGCCACGTACAGGACAAGGAATGCTACGACATCGACACGTCGCACAAAACAAAAGTGCTCTTCTATTGCGAGGACGTACTAGTACTGGCGTAGTGATTGACGTGACGGTATTAGCCAGTGAACAGTAGGAAAGTTTATATATTATCCTAACTCCCCAAAAATAATCATTCTCCCAGTAAAGGGAGAATGACAAATTATTTAAATCGCTGTCTCTTTTGGCAAGTAAACATCGAATGTTGTCCCTTCGTTCACTTTACTATCAACAGTAATTTTACCATCATGTACATCAACGATATGTTTTGCGATTGCTAAACCTAATCCCGTTCCACCAGTATTGCGACTTCTTGCTTTATCAATACGATAAAAACGTTCAAAAATTCGCGGCAAAGCTTCCTGTTCGATTCCAATTCCAGTATCTGATACACGGATGTGTAATTGATCCCTTACTTCATCAACCTGTAACGTAATATTTCCATCTTCTGGTGTATAGCTAATCGCATTATCTAATAAGTTTAAAATAACTTGTTTAACTCTATCTTCATCTATTTTCACTGTACTATCACTATCGATATTGATCGTCACATTAATATTTTTCTTCGCTGCCTTCGATTGCATAATAGGTGTTATATCTTGGAGTAGTTGTTTCACATCTACTTCTACTATATTTAGCTGAAATTCTTCTTTTTCCAGCTTTGATAACGTTAATAAATCTTCTATTAATAATTGCAACCGTTGACTTTCCTTGTAGATAATTCGAATAAATTTTTGTCGCGCTTCTTCATCATCCATAGCTCCATCTAATAATGTCTCGGAAAAACCTTTAATCGAGGTAATAGGTGTCTTTAATTCATGCGATACATTAGCCACAAAATCTTTTCTAGTTAATTCTAATTTCTTCATTTCGGTTATATCATAGATTACGAGCACAGCACCTTTTAACATATTTCGATCATTAAAGATCGGAGCACCAACTATTTCTAGATAAAATTTATCAATCCCTTTATAATGTGTAATAGATTCTTTTACATTCTCCTCATATAAAAATGCTTTTTGTACCGTTTCATGAATTTTCTCGTTTGGAATGACTTCATAATATAAATATCCCTTATAATCTTTTGCCTTTTTTCCAAACATAGTAAGGAACTTTCGATTCACAAGATGAATATACCCTTTTTGATCAATATGAACTAACCCACTTACTGTATTATCAAAAACTGTTGCTAGTTGTTCTGATTGCATTTGTTCATGGATTGATAGTTCACTAAGATTACGTGCTAGCTGATTAATTCGACTACTTAACTCTCCAATACTTCCGTATGATGGATGATGCATCCTAGCACGATAATTACCTTCTACTAATTTTCCGACTGTTTTGGTCGCTTTCTTGATTGGTTTAATATATTTATCAAACACATGTAATAACATTAATAATAAAACAATATAAACTGTCAATAATACAGCTATTAGTACAACATAGTTACTTACTACTTGATTTAAAATAACACCACTAACTATAAGAAGAACAAATATGCCAAGAACATATGAGAATAAGGCTCTTGAAAATAACTTTTTCATCATGTAGGGTCCTCCAATTTATAACCTAGCCCACGAATTGTTTTAATGTATACCGGTTTTTTCGTATTTGGTTCAATCTTTTCTCTTAAATGACTAATGTGAACATCTACAATCCGGGTATCACCAACAAAATGATAATCCCAAACTGCATTTAACAATTGATCTCTAGATATCACTTTTTCTTTATTAGAGGCTAAGTAATATAAAAGTTCAAATTCTTTTCGAGTAAAAGTGATTACTTTATTATGCATTTTAGCTTCATACCGATCAGGGAAAATAACGAGATCACCTATTTGTAATGTACTTTGTTTAGTTTCTTGGAATGTAGTTCTTCGTAATATTGCCTTAATACGAGCAATTACCTCTTTCGGACTAAACGGTTTGGTTAAATAATCATCTGCTCCTATTTCTAAACCAAGTACTTTGTCTAATTCATCATCCTTTGCTGTTAACATTAAGATAGGTGTATTATTTTTATGATACCGTAAATGTTTACAAACTTCCATTCCATCCATTTCTGGAAGCATTAAATCTAAAATAATTAATGCATAATTTTCTTTTTCCGCTTTTTTAATAGCTTCAACTCCAGTATATGCAACATCTGTTTCAAATCCTGCTTGCTTAATATTAAAAGTTAGTAAAGTCACAATAGATTCTTCGTCATCTACAATTAGTATCTTTTCCATCATTCCTACTCCCCCATTTCTAATAACAAAAGAAAAATATTCGGTAATTCACGACTAATACAACCATTATACATAAATCAGTAAGATACTCTATAAAGTTTAACTCATTCGGTGGAGATTCGACGCACAGGACGTGCTAGTGCTGGCGTTGTGATTGACGTGGCCTTCATAGTCAGCCTGCAAGTTAACACGTGATAAAACTAATTTTATCTTACAATGAAGAAATAATAATGTGAATAGATATTAGAAATGTTAAAAAAAATTAATAAAAATACCCGCCAAAAGGACGAGTATTCAACAGGTTTATTTACTTTACATGCCACCTAAAAGAAATTTTCTAACGACTGTGCTGTTATTGAATTAGGTTCATATGGAGGACATACTTGCAAAGTACCATTCATTACCTCTTCCCCATTAACATTAAACCCTAAGATAGTTAGATTAACTGTATGCTTTTCCTTATCAATATCCGTTATTTCTAATGTGAACTTTACTTCGGAATAATGATATACAGGTTTTGGAAATGTTATCTCATGTTCAACTATATGACTCCCTGGACCAGGTAAATGCATCGATACAATAGATGATACCATCCCAAATAACATGACGGAAGGGACAATAGGTTGTTCATAAGGGGTTTGTGAGGCATAATCATGTTGAATATAGAGTGGATTAGCATCATTTGTCAATCCTAAATATAACAATAGTTCCTTATCTTCAATGATATGGGATGCTGTGTAGGTATCCCCAACCTGTAATTCATTTATTTTCTTACCCAATTTTCTCTTTTTCCCGATCATTTTTCCACCTCCATAATTATGTAAGCGCTTTCTATTATACCAAAAAAAAGACAATACTGCACACTCAGAACAAAAGCGCAAGCGCCTTGATCACCCCCGATTAGAAAACTAGGGTTTTCGCCAAGTTCTTATGGCGAAAGCCTTAGTTGCAGTTATGCAGTAAACGTTTTGTTTCTTATCTGCCAAGCATAAGCCAAGCCTCGACGTGGCGTTTTTTGCGCGTAATGTGGATTGACTTATGACCTCGAGGGGGTAGGCGCTGGCCGATGAAAACGCCACGTCCTGTGGCTTCATCGGCACTAGGACGTGGCCTTTCCTATATAAGACAGTAATGAGGCCAACTTTTTATACTTTCTTACCTCATTAGAAAAAAACTCGCATTCGCTCGTCTTTTAGTGAAGGTGTTAGTTTTTCTTATACTTGGGACATTAAAATTTTAGCAACGTCGAATCCACTTCTTAGCTACAATTTTATACTTTCCTAACGCGAAAAAACAGCCGTAAAATAGATTATTTCTATCCTACAGCTGTTACTGCCTGGCGGCGTCCTACTCTCGCAGGGACAAAGTCCCAACTACCATCGGCGCTGGAGAGCTTAACTTCTGTGTTCGGAATGGGAACAGGTGTGACCTCTCCGCTATTGCTACCAGACATTTTATTATCAAGTATAAATTAAATGTATGTATTTAATTTATACCCTAAAAACTAAATAAGAGTATGTTCAACGAATTAGATAGTTAAGTCCTCGATCGATTAGTATCCGTCAGCTCCACGTGTCACCACGCTTCCACC
>NZ_WIXL01000020.1 GCF_010993955.1 Oceanobacillus halotolerans
CCAATGTTTCCATCTAAATACTCGGCGACAAGCTTCATTTTAAATTCTTCACTATATTTTGCCACAAAAACACCCCCGAAAGTTAGATTTATTACTCTAACTTTCGGGGGTCGGTACCTATCCAAGCGTTTTTTTTGTATTCATTTGTATTGTCTTGTTCAACTAATGGTGCGTTTGTTATTAGTTGGACACTTTTTTTATAACTTTACGATTGCAGATGTATAGATGACGAACAGCAAAGAGCAAAGATAATAATCTGATGTTTACTAATATAATGGTTAGTTTATTGGTTATAATCCCCTCTTTTAGATTAAATAGGATACCTCATTTACATGGAACTATCCAAATGTAAAGTCTGAAACTTGGCACATGTCTTGCATAATTTAACAAAAAACCATTACTGACCATTACTAAATTTTAATATACTTAGAAATTATTCCCGAGAAATGAAGTTGTCTGAGTAACGAAAAAAATAGATCTTTAAAAAAGGCCTAAAGTCTCCTTAGTTTATAACAAGAATAGAAGGGAAAGAAATATGTCGCTAAAAGGGAATTATTATGTGAATTGTAAGTAAATATAGACCAAATTTTTAAAAAAATGGTTTACTTTTCAGAAATAACTGATATTATTTAATTATGAAAATTAAATAAAAATGGAAACAACAATATTCTTTATTGTTGAAAGGGGTGAAAGAGATAGGTTTCAAACAAATTATAGCCCTATATAAAAAGATTGGGTTTCTAATAGAGAAAGACAGTTTAGAATTACTAAAACCCATGTGCTAAAGAAGTAGAGTTAAATCTACAAAATGACAATTATATAAGGGTTAAAAAAGAGGTAGAAACAACGAAAGTGAGGGAAAGAAAAACATGGCATCATTATTAAATATTGAAAATTTAAAAACATATTTTTTTCAAAAAAAACACGTTGTACCAGCAGTTGACGGTGTTGACTTGAAGTTAAATAAGGGAGAAACAGTAGCTTTGGTAGGTGAATCTGGGTCTGGAAAAAGTATGACCTCTCTTTCGATTATGGGTTTAGTTCCAAAACCTGGTGGAGAGATCGTTGACGGAAAAATTATGCTAGAAGATATAAATCTAACGGAATTATCCGAGGATGACATGTGTAAAGTACGCGGAAAAGAAATATCTATGATTTTTCAGGAGCCAATGACATCTTTAAATCCAGTACTAACGATTGGTGAACAGTTGGTTGAGGTTATTACATATCATCAAGGAGTTAACCGTGCTTCTGCTGTAGAAAAAGCGATTGAACTTCTTCAAATAGTTGGATTTTCAAGAGCAGAAGAGATAATCCGTGATTATCCACACAGATTGTCTGGTGGTATGAGACAAAGGGTCATGATCGCAATGGCGATGAGCTGTAACCCTAAACTTTTGATTGCAGATGAACCTACGACAGCATTAGATGTAACTATCCAGGCTCAAATTTTAGAATTACTTAAAAATTTAACGAAGGAATTTGATACATCCATTCTATTAATTACGCATGATCTTGGAGTAGTTTCTGAATTAGCTGAAAGAGTAATTGTTATGTACGCAGGCGAAATAGTTGAAGAAGCACCGATAGATGAAATTTTTGATGAACCTTACCATCCATACACAGAAGGACTTATTAAATCGGTACCAACATTGACTGGAGAAATAGAACGTCTTTACTCCATTAAAGGTAATGTTCCTTCACCTGATTCTTTACCAAAAGGTTGTAGATTTGCTTCCCGTTGTAATAAAGTGTTTGGTCGTTGCTTGGAAGAAAAACCACAATTAAAATCGATTTCTAATTCTCGGTCAGTTCGTTGTTTTTTATATGATGATGAAGAGGAGGTTGAGTGATGGATGTAAATGTCCTAAGTGAAAAAGAAAATGTCAAATCAAAAGGTCCAGGTGAAGACTTTATTTTAGAAGTGAAAAATCTTAAAAAATATTTCCCTATTAAGGATGGAATATTACAAAAAACAGTAGGCCATGTAAAAGCAGTAGATGGACTGAACCTAAATATAAAAAAAGGAGAAACATTTGGAATTGTAGGAGAATCCGGTTGTGGTAAGTCAACTGCTGGTAGAACTATTATTCGCCTAAACAAACCTACTGAAGGAAAAATACTTTATAAAGGAGAGGATATTACCAAAGCAAGTGAGAATCAGCTTCGAAAATCAATTCGTAAAGATATTCAGATGATATTTCAGGATCCATTTGCATCACTCAATCCACGTAAAACACTTGGTAAAACATTAATGGAGCCATTAGAAGCTCATCAACTTTATAAAAATAAAAAGGAAAGAATGGATAGAGTAAAGGAATTATTAGATGTAGTTGGGCTAGATCCTTCATATTTTACAAGGTATCCACATGAGTTTTCTGGGGGTCAAAGACAAAGAATTGGAATAGCTAGGGCACTTGCTCTTAATCCAGAATTAATTATAGCAGATGAGGCAGTTTCAGCATTAGACGTATCTATTCAATCACAGATTATTAATTTAATGAAAGATCTGCAGGAAAAATTTAATCTCACTTATATTTTTATATCTCATGATTTAAGTGTCGTCCGACATATCTCTGATCGTGTTGCAGTAATGTACTTAGGTAATTTAATGGAGTTGGCAGATAAAGATAGTCTTTATTCAGAACCGTTACATCCATATTCCAAAGCATTGTTATCTGCGGTTCCTGTTCCAAAAAAGAAAGGAGAGGAACAAAGAGAAAGAATTGTATTAGAAGGAGATATACCAAATCCAGCAAACCCTCCAAAAGGTTGTGTTTTTCACACAAGGTGCCCAGTTGCAATGGATGTTTGTAAGGAGGTGGTTCCAACATTTAAGGAAGAAAAACCAAATCATTACGTTGCTTGTCATCTTTATAATTAAAAGGAGGTTAAGAAAGTAAGGGGGAGTGACAAATATAATTTTGTTACAGAAGTTTTGGACAAACGTAAATAATTAGTGGGAGGATTAAAATGAAAAAGATTAGTAAATTAATTTGTACATTAGCATTTATCTTTGCGTTTTCACTAATTTTAACAGCATGTTCATCGGATTCAGGGACGACAGAAGATAATGAAAGTGAAAATACTCAAGAAGAAAAGTCAGAAGTTTCAAATGAGGATTCAGGTGAAGCGCAACAAGGCGGAGATTTGATTGTTGGAAACGTATCGGCACCGACTTTGTTTAATGATATGTTTTCATCAGATGTACCAAGTGACACAATTGAAGGATTTATGTTTGATCCTTTAACTACTATTGATGAAAATTTAGAACCTGCACCAGGTTTAGCGGAGGACTGGGAGTATTCCGAAGAAGAGTTGAAATGGACTTTTCATTTAAGAGAGGGTGTTAATTGGCATGATGGGGAACCATTTACAGCGGAGGATGTAGCTTTCTCTTATAACATACCATTAAATGAAGAATATACAGGGCCAAGAGGTAGTCACTTTGCAAGTATAGAGTCTATTGAAGCTACTGATGATTACACAGTTGAAATCACTTTAAAACGACCAGATGCAAAGTTTCTATTCCAAACAACTGTTTATGATATTTTACCTAAACACATATTAGGAGACATACCAGTTAGTGATCTAGACGAAGCGGATTTTAATACAAAGAATCCAGTAGGTACTGGACCATTTAAATTCGATGAATGGGTACAAGGCCAATATGTCAAAGTTGTCGCTAATGATGATTATTTCCAAGGTCGACCATATCTAGACTCTATTACTTATAAAATAGTACCAGATAAAAACGCGTTATTAGCACAGTATCAAGCGGGTGATATAGACTACATGCGTGTATCGCAGTCTGATATGCCTACTGTTGAGTCACTAATTGACCAAGGCCAAGCTCAGCTAGAAAAAGTCCCTGATTTACAGTATAACTACATTGGATATAACCTAAGAAATCCAATATTTGAAGACAAAAAGGTTCGTCAAGCACTTACCCATGCTCTTGACCGTGAAGAAATACTTGAAACGATTGTATATGGAGATGGGGAACTCTCAAACTCACCAGGTCTTCCATTCAGTTGGGCATACAATGAAGATGTTCCTGTCTTTGAATATGATCCTGAAAAAGCAAAAGAATTGTTGTCTGAAGCAGGATGGGAAGATACGGATGGTGATGGTATTAGAGAAAAAGACGGAACAAAGCTTTCCTTTAGCATAAAATCAGGTCAAGGTAGAGAAGTCCGGGAACAAATTACTCAGGTTGCTCAACAACAATGGGCAGAAGTAGGAGTAGAAGTAACTCCAGAAATCATAGAGTGGAGTGCGTTTATCGACCAAATTCATCAATTTGACTATGATGCGTATGTACTTGGTTGGTCGTTAACAGCTGATCCAAGTATAACTTCCTATTTCCACTCTGATGAAGTAGAAAATGGATTAAATTATGGTGCTTACTCGAATCCGGAACTAGATAAATTAATGGAAGAAAGTGACATGGCAATGGATCAAGAAAAACGAGCTGAACTAATCGAGGAAGCCCAAGCTATTGTTGCTGAAGAACAGCCATATACATTCCTATATTCCCAAAATGGTAATCATTTATTCGTACCACAACTTCATCCGAATATGCATTCGGGAAATTCTTACTACAAAATTCATGAATGGTGGATGGAACAATAAATCAAGATTAATTGGGAAAGAGTTAGGGTTGCCCCAACTCTTTCCTTATCTCTTAACTTCAGGAGGCATTAAAATGATTGCATATATAATAAGACGAATTATATTAACTATCCCGTTACTATTGGGTGTTTCAGTTTTATCTTTTGGTATAGTTCAATTGGCCCCTGGAGATCCTACCGCATTAATGATGGATAATCCAGGGATTAGCCAAGAAGACCGAGAAGCATTTTTAGAGGAGCAAGGATTAAACGACCCAGTTCATGTCCAGTATGTCCGTTGGTTGGGTGATATTGTAACAGGTGATTTTGGTGAGTCCTTAATCTATCAGGGAACTCCTGTTACAGAATTAATTATGGCTCGCTTACCAAATACATTACTATTAATGGTTGTCTCTGCATTGCTAGCTATTGTTGTAGCTATCCCATTTGGAATCGTATCAGCAAGAAAGCCTTATTCACTAACTGATTATACTGTTACAACTGCTTCCTTTTTGGGAATGGCAACACCGAATTTTTGGTTCGGACTTGTTCTCATTATGCTCCTATCTGTTCATTTAGGTTGGTTTCCAAGTGGGGGAGTAGCAACTCTAAATGAACCATTTAGTTTGTTGGATAGGATTCACCATTTGATTTTACCAGCTATAGTACTGGCTACTGCAGAGACTGCTTCATTAACCCGTTACACACGTTCAAGTATGTTAGATGTTCTCGATCAAGACTATATACGAACTGCACGTGCTAAAGGGTTTAAACAAAGGAAGGTTGTTTATAAACATGGTCTTCGGAACGGATTAATACCAGTGCTTACTCTTATCGGCCTTATGCTACCGACGTTTATAGGGGGATCGGTAGTTACTGAAAAAATTTTTAATTGGCCAGGTATAGGTTTACTGTTTATTGACGCAACATTTCAACGTGATTATCCAATGATTATGGCTATTACGATGATTTCAGCTACATTGGTAATTATCGGAAATTTGATTGCCGATATACTTTATGCAATTTTTGACCCGAGAATAGAGTACTAAAGGAGGAGAGACACTTGACATTGCCTGAAAAGGACATTTCAAAGAACCAAACAATAACTTCTCCAGATATAAATTTGGAAGTAAAACAAAAACCAGAATCTCTATGGAGAATCGCATTTGACAAGTTTATGAAAAATAAATTAGCTGTTAGTGGAGCAGTGGTTCTTATTATCATTATAGGCATGGCGATATTTGCTCCCTTGATAGCACCACATAGTCCTGAAGAACAGGTTCTAACAAACCGACTTGCGCCACCGAGTGCAGAACATCCTTTAGGCACTGATGAATTAGGACGTGATACTTTTAGTCGTTTATTGTATGGTGCACGAGTTTCATTAACAGTTGGATTTGTAGCTGTGGCTGGAATAATTTCAATTGGTACAATTGTAGGCGCTGTTGCTGGTTATTTTGGGGGAATAATTGACTCAATCCTTATGAGGGTTGTTGATGTTATTATTGCTTTTCCACAAATATTTTTATTAATAACTTTAATTGCAGTTTTAGAACCGAGTTTAGGTACGCTGATTGTTGTGTTTGCTTTATTTAGCTGGACAGGAACAGCTAGATTGGTTAGAGGAGAATTTTTAACCTTAAGAACACGCGAGTTTGTATTAGCTGCTAGGACTATTGGTATTCGAAAGGGCAAAATTATTTTTTCACATATTTTGCCTAATGCAATTGGACCTATTATTGTAACTGCAACTTTGCAGATTGGTTACGTGATTTTGGCAGAATCAACTCTTAGTTATTTAGGTCTTGGAGTACAACCACCAACACCGAGTTGGGGAAATATGTTACAAGCTGCACAGGATTTTAGCATAATGCTTTATGCATGGTGGTATCCTCTCTTCCCAGGTTTGATGATTCTCATTACAATTTTGTCATTTAATTTTGTTGGAGATGGTTTACGAGATGCATTAGATCCTAAAAGAAAAAATTAGGAGTATTTTTTAAAATTGATAGAAAACTGGAGTCTATAGACCAGTTTTCTCAAAAAAGAATCAGTTTATTATGAGCAAGCGAAAAATTAAGATGTAATTATAAGGAGAATTAGAGAATGGAGAGGTTTTATAATGAAGCAGGCTATTATTAATAGTAATATGTTTGATGTTAAGACAGGAACTATTAAGGATAATATGACAATATTATGGGAAGGCAATACTATTAAGGAAGTTGGTGAAAATATAAATCTATCTTCTGATGTAAATATAATAGATGGAGCAGGCAGCTTCATTACGCCTGGCCTTATAAATGGTGCAACACTTCTGGGGTTAAAAGAATATGGAGTACGTTGGGAAGGAGATGACACTTTTGAAGCATCAGGAACAGAACAACCAAGTTTATCTGTGATCGATGGAATCTACCCATTTGATAAAGGGTTTTCCAAAGCTAGATCAGCAGGTATTACAACTGTTCATGTATTACCTGGACCAGAAAACGTTATCTCAGGTATTACATCAGTCATAAAAACAACTGGTAGCGTCATAGATGAAATGGTAGTTAATGCTCAACACGGACTATCTATTTCATTAGGCGAGGTACCGAAACAAGCCTTTTCGAAAAAATTTAAACAACCTCTAACAAGAATGAGGATTGCATCAATAATAAGAGATCGCCTAAGAAAAGTTTTGTATAAAGAAAAATTGGAAGGCATTGAGGATAGAATTGTAAGTGATATCCTTGAGAAAAAAGCTCCAATGTACATACGAGCTCACCGATTAGATGACATCCTAACAGCTGTACGTCTAAAAGAAGAGTTTGATATTAATGTTACGCTTGTTCATGCTACTGAAGCTCATCTAGCTACAGATACTTTAATAAAGGCAGAAATTCCAGTGTTAGTTGGACCGTATTATGCTTCTAGACTTAGAGAGGAAATAGAAAGTCTTCATCCATCTCATGCGAGTATCTTAAAAGAAGCTGGTTTATCTTTTGCTTTGACAACTCATACAATACGGAACTTACCACTAGAAGGGTCACTATCAGTAAGAGAAGGGTTGTCAAGTAGTGATGCGTTATATGCATTAACACTTGGCCCAGCGAAAATCCTTGGTATTTCAGAAAGTCTAGGTTCTATTGAGCCAGGAAAACAAGCTGATATAGTTATCTGGAACGGAGAACCTTTAGAATTAAAATCAAATGTCACCCAAACAATTATCAGTGGTGAGACCGTCTATAAAAGGGAGGATCAATCCAAATGAAGTTAATTAAACAAGCGACAGTATACACCGTTAATAATACTAATCAAGTGTTAGAGAACTGTGATATTTTACTTGAGGACGGGAAAATCAAAAATATCGGTACGAATATACCTACCCCTGAAGGTGTGGAAGTAATTAATGCTGAAGGGTACGTTATAACACCTGGATTAATTGATGCTCATACACATGTAGGGGTTTGGAATGATGCAAATGAAAGTTCACATCCTTATACACCTTTAATGTCAGCAGTAGATGCTATTAATCCCCAGGATGATTCATTTAAAGATGCACGTTCAGGAGGGGTAACAACAGTACAGACTGGTGCTGGAAGTGCAAATGCAATAGGCGGTATTTGGTCTGTTGTAAAAACAACTGGAACCATTGTTGAGGATATGCTCTTACGTAGGAATAGTGGATTAAAAGGTGCGACGGGTGAGAACCCGAAAAATAGATATGGCCAAGTCGGGAAGAGGGATCCATATACTAGAATGTCCATAGCTAATTGGATAAGACAAGGTTTCCAAAAGGCAGAACAAGCACTTATGGAGGGATATAATGAATTAGGTGATTTATATAGACAAGGGAAAGAAGACCTTGCTCCTTTTATTGATGTATTACAAAAAAAGATGCCCTTACGAATTCATGCTCATCGCGCTGATGATATTGTTACGGCTATTCGTATTGCTAAAGAATTTGATATTAATTTATCTATTGAACATTGTACAGAAGGCTTTAAAGTTGCCTCATATATAAAAAAATCTGGTTATCCCGTTACGGTAGGACCCTTCATGGGACAATCGGGTAAATATGAAACAAGGGATATGAACTTAGAGAATCCAAGAATTTTAAATGACCTTGGTATCCTTTTGGCAATTAATACTGATCACCCTGTTACACCTATTCAATATTTGTCTATTTGTGCAGCAGATGCAGTGAAACATGGATTGAATGAAATGGAAGCATTACGTGCTATTACAATTAATCCTGCTAAGATTACTGGAGTAGCGGATAGAGTGGGTTCGATCGAACAGGGCAAAGATGCTGATCTTGTTTTGTGGACACATCATCCATTTCAGACTAAAGCAAGTGTAGAATATACGCTGATTAATGGGGAAATTGTCTATCAAAAAAGAACATAGGATATATATTTATATCAGAGACTATTTATCTCTCATGTAAATTGATTAACATAATATCTAGTATTTATAACTAATTCAACTTTCGCATCAAGAAAAAATAGTTAAGTTCAATTCCTTGTAGAGTTTTTGAACGTTAAAATATGAGACTTGATTATAAATAAAAAGGCATGAAAAAAACACCTTAACGTTTGGTATAGTTGGTTTGACTAGAATCACCAATATCATACTGAAGAGGTGTCCTATACATGATAACGGATAATAACCAATATAATCAACTACCCAATGAATAGATGCTTCCTATGTGCTGATGGACACTTGGTTTAATCAGCAACCACTCATTAAGAACATCAAAGAACAAGGTATTGACGTGATTGGTATGGTTGAAAATCTGAAACAGCGTAATCTGGTTGGTAACGAACATGTAAGCTTAAAGGAACTGTACTATCTGACGAAGCCTGTATCAGGAAAGAAAGGAGTTCTTCGTTCCAATCAAACGACACAGGCAAATGGAGTTCCGATTAAAGTTGTATTTGTTCGCAACCGTAACAAAAAGAGTGATTGGCTAGCAATCTTAAGTACGGATTGTACTTGTATTTATGGAATGCGTTAGGATATTGAGGTGTTTTTCAAAACAACCAAGTCCTTTTGAAACTACGAAAAAAATTTCAAGGTAGTTCCTACGATTCCTTAATTAGCCACACAACTATCGGCTTTGCAAGGTATAGTGCTTTCAAGGCAAAATCGTTGTAGCACTACAGCAGTTAATTTTAATTGATCTTCTTAAAGATGCCTTCAAAATAAGTAATAAAAAGCGTGCAAAAATTAATCAAAAGTCAACCAGCAATGGATTGCAGGTCTGCCTAGACATATTAGGTGTTACTTGCTATTTCAGTCTGCGAAAGTTGAGTAACTAATAAAAAACTGAAAGGAACTGATACAATGACACAAACAAAACCAATCCAAGTTTTTAGAGGCGACTATCTCGAAAGCGCACATGATATACATATTGCAGTGGTGAATGCAAACGGGGAATTGATAGCATCTTTTGGGGAACAAGACCGATTAACGTTTGCACGCTCTTCCATGAAGCCGTTTCAAGCAGTACCAATCGTCGAATCTGGTGCTATGGATGGGTTTGCTTTAACCGAAAAAGAATTAGCTCTCTTTTGTGCTAGTCATAATGGCGAGCCCTTCCATCGAGAAAGTGTAACAAATGTATTAGAAAAATTGAATCTACAAGAAGAACACTTGCAATGTGGGACCCATATTCCAAAGGATATCGAAAGCTACAACCAATTAATAAAAGAAGGAGGCCAGCTCACTCCTTTATATAGTAACTGTTCTGGTAAGCATTCTGGTATGCTTGCTGGTTGCATGCAACAAGACATGGATATAAGTACATATCGAGATGTAACACATCCATATCAACAACAAATCATCGAGGTGATCGCTAATGTGAGTGACTATGAGAAAGACAAAATTAACACATCAGTTGATGGATGTGGTGTGCCTGTTCATCGTCTTCCACTTGAAAATTTAGCATTAGCATTTGCAAGACTTGCAAATCCAGATCAATGGGAAGAAGGCGACACGAAAAGAAAATCCTCCTTAAAACGCATACGTAATGCAATGGTGGAATATCCTGAAATGGTTGCAGGTACGAAACGATTTGACACTGATTTAATGGGAGCCTATGCAGGAAGAATCGTCGCAAAAGGTGGTGCGGAAGGAGTTCATTGCTTTGGCGATAGTGAAACTGGTATTGGTGTTGCGGTAAAAGTAGACGATGGAAATGCACGTGCAACAAGTGTAGCTTCCATGCAAGTATTACAGCAGCTAGATATTGGGGAGGCAGCCTTAAGAGAATCATTAATTAGTTATGATCGTGCACCTGTTTTGAATGCTAGGAATGAAAAGATTGGTGAAATTAAACCATCTTTTTCATTAAATGTTTTAAATGAAAAGGTTGTTTTCTAAAAGCTTGTTGTTTTTCAAGTGTCAATTCTTCATGAACAGTTGGTGTATGATGCGCAATAAAACTGCGTTAACTACCGCTACGAAAATACACTTCGCTTTCACCAGGGGCATAAGTGCGACTTCTGTTCAAACTGTTCGTTTTCACAGTGTCTACTTTACCGCGGGTGACCCGTGAGCCTTCTCGATCGTACCTCGCCTGCGGGGTCTCACGTTGGCCACTGCGACGAACAGGACGTTCTAGTGTCGGCGTTGGTCACAGGGCGTGACCGATGTTAGTCGACGAACCGCGGGAGTCTTCGTGTATTTTCTCCGCTAGTGATATGCTTTTTTGCCTATATCATTATTGATCTAATACAATAGTTGATTGGAGCGGAGGAGAGTCGACTCCTGCAAGGTATAGCACGCGTCCGAAGACCCCGCAAGAAGCGGTCTTTACTTCTGATGAGGTTGAGGCCGTGTCTGCGGAAAGCGACTGTCTGGAGCGGAAATCAATAGCACCATTTATTGCGCATTATATAGATTATTAGCAACAAACTCTGCGAAAATAGCCAATGAAAAAATAGAATAATAGTTTTTAAATGGAATACATATTTCATACGAATACATAATGGGAGGCTTTTTATGAAGAAATTAATTGGCATCACGACATCCATGGAAGTGGACAAAACGTATTATAAGGTGGCAGAAGAAAATGTAAATGCCATTACACAGGCTGGAGGTATGCCTGTGATGTTGCCTTATTTAATAAAGGAGGATATTGACGAGCTTGCACATCAGTTAGATGGATTGTATGCAACAGGTGGGTATGATATTGATCCTATCCTTTTTGGAGAAGAACCACATCCGAAGCTAGGAACCATTATCCCAGCGCGTGATCATTTTGAAATTACGTTAATGAAAAAGATGCTAGCGTTAGATAAACCAATTCTTGCTGTTTGCAGAGGTTGTCAGACGTTAAATATTGCTGCTGGTGGGGACATGTACCAAGATATTTATGCACAAATCGATCATGAATTATTACAGCATCAACAAAAGGCTCCCAAAGATCATGGGTCTCATTTTGTACATGTATTAGAAGGAAGTCTTCTCCATCGGTTAACAAACGAAACGAAATTGAAAGTGAACAGTCGTCATCATCAAGCAAATCGAGCGGTAAAAGAACCGTTCCAAGTAAGTGGAACAGCAAGTGATGATGTGTTGGAGGCAATTGAAAGTAAACATCATACGTTTGCATTAGGCCTGCAATGGCATCCGGAAAATATGTTAGTAGGTAATGATGAACCATCTCGTAAAATTTATGAAGGGTTTTTAAGAGCCTGCGCAAATTAATAGGGGGAATTAAAAATGAAAGTAATTGATACACATTGTGATGCGTTATTAAAATTACAACTAGCGAAAAGAGGTACCTATTACGGCAAGGAAGCCTTAAACTATCAAGATTCAAAAGAACTAGATACTAGTTTTCAACGACTTTATAAAGGGGAAGTGATGGCACAATTTTTTGCTATTTTTATATACCCAGATGTGCCATCAGATGAAAAATGGCAGCATGCACTCGAACAAATTGACTTATTTTATACTGAAATCCTTGCACGCAATCCAAAAATGAAACACATTAAAAAGTGGGAAGACTTTGACACGCTGCAGGAAGGGGAAATAGGTGCTGTTTTAACATTAGAAGGTGCGGATGCATTTGGGAATGACCTAGGAAAGTTACGTCATTTATATCGATTAGGTGTATTATCTCATGGGTTAACGTGGAATAATGCAAACCTTTGTGGGGATGGAGCAGGAGAACCAAGAGGTGGTGGATTAACAGTACTAGGAAAAGAAGCGGTTAAGCTGAACAATGAATATCGTGTATTTACAGATGTTTCACACTTAACGGTAAAAGGGTTTTGGGATGTGATGGAGTTAGCAGATTATCCAATTGCTAGTCATTCCAATGCACGTGCTATTTGTGATCACCCACGTAACTTATATGATGATCAAGTAGAAGCGATGTTTTCCAATAATGGAATGATTCATGTTGTGTTTAATCCACCATTTATTAATAAAGATAGTCAAAAGGCAACGATAGGCGATCTCATTAAACATATTGATCATTTATGCTCCCTTGGAGGAGTGAAGCAAATTGGCTTTGGATCTGACTTTGATGGCATAGCATATTACATTAAACAATTGGAGCATTCTGGAAAATACCAAAACCTCATTAATGAATTGCTCAAATATTATTCAGAAGATGAAGTCCGTGGATTTGCCTATCAAAACTTTTTAGATCATAGACCAAAATAAGGAGCGATTGGAATGAAGGTAAATCAGGATTTCACGGCTTTAGATGAAGCATTAACAGCAATACAAGAATCGAAACAAATTCCAGGTATGGCAGTGGTTGTTGCAAAAGAAGGAGAGCCAATTTATGAAAAATATGCTGGTTATCGAGATGTTGAGAAGAAATTACCAGTTACCCCAGATACTATATTTGGGGTTGCTTCGATTACGAAATCTGTTACAGCTCTAGCGGTTATGCAACTACAGGACGCTCAGAAATTATCGGTACTGGATCCTATAACAAAGTGGTTACCAGAATTAAAATTACCAGAATCACTCGAAAAAGAGCCTACCATCCACCATTTGTTAACCCATACAGCAGGATTTCCTGGAATGAAAGCTGTTCATCAGGCGCGCCGAACAAGTATACAAAAGGATCCAGATGGAGGTTATTTGTTTGATGTATTAGCAGATCTTCCAAAAGAACCAACCGTTGAAACAGTGGAGGACATGATTCAATTGATCAATGAAACCCCTTATGAGATGTTAGGAGTGCCTGGTACCGTTTTTAACTATTCCAATGAAGGTTATGCCATGCTTCAAGGGATAATCGAACGAGCGAGTGGGATGGATTATATTCCATTTGTACAAGAACATATCCTAGATCCGTTACAGATGGATCGTGCTACATTTTTACGAGCCGATCTACACCATGATGCTGATGTTACAGAACTGTATGCTTATCAAAAAGATCCAACCAAAAAGCCATTTCATTCTCCTGCATGGTGGGATACACGAAATTTGTATGCAAATGGTTCATTGAAAGCAAGTGTCACCGATTTAGTGCGTTATCTAGAAGTATATCGAAATAATGGTTTCGTTAATGGTAAACAGATTGTCTCTAGTGAAAGTATCCAAGCAATGACCACAGCCCATGTTAGGATGCCAACTGGGGATCAATATGGATATGGGTTACAAGTTGATGATTATAACGGGATGAAGCTCTTTGGTCATGGTGGAAGTATTAAAGGGGTTTCCTCACATATGAAAGTAGTGAAAGAAGAGGAGTTAACCATGGTCGTATTAACGAACATTCAAGATGTGAACGTGGAAAATATTATTTCTTCTGTTATGGATCACTTAGTTGATATGGATAAGAAAACAACGGCATCTAAATCGGAAATGCCAGGGAACGAACAACTACATAAATATGTAGGGCGGTATGAGTCAGCAGAAGGACAGCAAATAACCTTTTTACGGAAAAACAATAAATTGTATTGGAAAGTACAACAGCAGGAAGCTCCAGTTACCCCTTATGAAGAACATGGCTTTATGACAACAGAAGGCAAAAAGATGAAATTTATCGTGAATGATCAAGATGATGTAATTGGGGTTTTTAGTGGTGTTCGCTTCATTCCAAAACAAAAAGGAGCTGACTGATTTGGTGAAATTAGCCGATATCCAACAGGCACGTGATACAATTTATGATGTAGTAAAGGAAACGCCAATCCTTCATTCTAGCCAGCTTTCTGCATTATGTGATAATAACCTATTTCTAAAGGGTGAGCACGTACAAACCACGGGGTCATTTAAAATTCGAGGTGCAACGAACAAAGTACAGCAGGTGGTAGAAGATGGTGCGAGTTCTGTTACGGCTGCCTCTTCTGGAAACCATGGTCAAGCAGTCGCTTATATTGCAAATCAATTAGGAGTTCCAGCTACTATTGTCGTTCCAGAGGATGCTACAACGAGTAAATTGAATGCCATTCGTACGTATCAGGCAAAGATTGAAACCTGTGGCACTACATCAGCTGAGCGAATACCACGTGCAAAAGAGCTTGCACATAAAACAAATGGGGTATTTATCCCCCCTTATGATGACCCACTTATTATGGCGGGTCAAGGAACGGTTGGACTGGAAATCTTAGGACAACTAAAAGATGTGGATGTTGTAGTCGTACCAGTTGGTGGTGGTGGACTAATATCAGGAATTCTTACTGCCATTAAAGAGACAGATCCACGTATAAAGGTAATTGGCGTGGAACCAGAATTGGGAAACGATACCTATTTATCTTTACAAAAAAATAAGATAACTTCGATAACAAGTTCAACTACTATTGCGGATGGATTACGGACTACACAACCAGGATCCTTAACTTTTCCAGTTGTACAGCGTTATTTAGATGAGTTAGTGCTTGTGAAGGAAAATGAAATCAAAAATGCCATGTATATGGTGATGGAACGAATGAAACAAGTAATTGAGCCGTCAAGTGCTGTTACAGTTGCCGCTGCAATGAATGGAAAATTAGGCATCACTGGGAAAAATGTTTGCTGTGTTGCATCTGGCGGTAATATCGATTTAGTGAAATTAGGGAGTCTTTTTACAGAGTGATTCCCTATTTCACTATTTTAGGGTGAATAGTTGAATGATCGGCTATGGAAAGTGATTCAATATAGTAGTATTATCACGTTTTTCATCATGTCTATTGTCACGTTTACCATATTACCGAAAGAGCCATTGGATGACGGAGGGTGGAAAGTCCTGTTTCCTAGTACTACTGTACAAATGTCCCTACTAGCAATAGGGAGTATTCTTACGCTGATTTGGGTATTCGCTACATATGTACGTAAGGTAGGAGAGGTATCCAAGCTCGCTGTACAGCGCTCGATTATCTTTATTGTAGGTTTTGGCATCTTTTTTCTTTTCCTTAAATCATTGCGCTAACCATAATAAATGGATGTTTATCGCTTAATCAGGCCACCATAAGGATAGGTGGTCAACCCATTTCTGCTTTTAAGTTATTTTTTTAATAATTTTAATGCTTATAATTTATATTGTGCGCAACTTGAGGTGATGGTTGGAGCATTTACCCGCTCCGGAAATACACTTCACTTTCACCAGGGGCATAAGTGCGACATCTGTTCAAACTATTCGTTTTCACAGTGTCTACTTTACCGCAGGCACGGCCTCAGCCTCCTCAGAAGCAAAGACCGCTTCTTGCTCAGGTCTGGACACGTGCTATTTCTGCAGGAGTCGACTGTCCTACGCTCCAATCAACGATAGTATTAGCATCAATGGTGATATTAATAAGAAATAAAATAGCGCAATCTAGCGGAGAAAACACACGTAGACTCCTGCGGGAAAACGAGCCTAAGAGACCCCGCAGTGTGGGTTTCACGAGGAGGCTCGTGGGGAGTCCGCGGAAAGCGAAGTGTATTTTCGTAGCGGTAGTGAGTACAGTTTTATTGCGCATAATACATCAACTATGCATTAAGATTTTACCTTAAAAAGCAAAAAAACATTCTACTTCACACGTGGTTCGAGACCATCCCACGATAAAAAACTAAGGAGAAAGCGTTAATGAAACCAAGAACATTAGTAGCAAATGGCCTATTAGCTGCATTATATATTGCTGTATCAGCACTGATACAACCATTCGGATTTACCAACATCCAATTTCGACTATCAGAGATGTTTAATCATTTAGTCGTTTTTAATAAGAAGTTCTTTTTCGGAATTATCTTTGGTGTATTTTTAACCAATTTCTTTTTCTCACCGATGCGGCTTTACGATATCGTGTTTGGTGTAGCACATTCAGCATTTTCCTTAAGTATTATTATTTTACTTTCTAAATACACGAAGAATGTGATCGTTTTACTTATTGCAAATACCATCATTTTCTCCTTTAATATGTTTATCATCGCATTCGAATTATATTTAGCACTTGGTTTACCATTTCTATTTTCGTGGGTAACAACAGCCATTGGAGAGGTTGTTGTATTAGCGATTGGTATCCCAATTATGTATGCGTTAAACAAACAAGTTCATTTTGATAGGATTATCTAGTATAAGTACTTTACAGTTTGCTTCCATATCGTGGCAGATTGTAAAGTTTTTTGTTTTTTCTATATGTTTTTTAATATGTTTTCCCATTTTATAAAATTAAACCTAATGAATCTTTGAACAATATTCTAAACAACATAGCAGCATTGATTTTCGCATCGGACAGTCGCTTTCACCATGGGCACAAGTGCGACATCTGTTCAAACTTGTTCGTTCTCACAGTGTCTTCTACACCGGGGAGAACGCTTCAGCTTCCTCTTAAAGAAAGCGTAAGCGCCATGGTCACCACGATAAGCTTAAGCCGAGCCTCGGTGTGGCACTTTTTGCCACAGATCTTCAGCTGTTGTTTTTTTCCGCAGGAGTCGACTGTCCTACGCTTAAACTATCGTATTAGTAACAAAAATGATAAGAATTAGCATAGCACCAACTAGCGAAGTATATTTCCGGAGCGGGTAAAAGCTCCAACTATCATCTCAAGTTAACGTCGCATTACATAAAAACTAACAAGGTAAGAAATTTAAAGTATGTGAAAAGTGTTTTACCAAAAGAGTTTTTCTATAAAGGCATTATTTTCATACGTGAAGTAAAAGATAGAAACAGAATCCAGTAACAGAAAGGAGGAGTAAAGATGGATGAAATACAGGTAGGAGAAGTTTTTACTATTAGTGATGAAACAACGGAAGATCAAGAGGTTGAGGTATTGGCAAAGGTCACGTTACAAGGAACAGACTATGTCGCTGTTAGCTTTACTGAAGATTTAAAGGAAGAAAATAGCGAAAACATTGATGTCTTTTTTCTAAAAATTGATCAGGAAGGTGACTTAGGAGCAATTGAATCAGATGAGGAATTTAACATGGTTTCCGAGGCCTTTGACACAATTTTAGAAGAGGATCATACAGATTGAGGCCTATCGATAACACATGTATCTCTTTAATTGATATTTTCTACGCTCTATAGATAATTTGTTGATTTCAGGAAACGATAGTAAATGATAAATTTACTTTTAGAGAAAGAGGAGATAACATGGATAAAGAACGAGAGACAAATATTGAAAATGATGACACGCTTACAACGAGACAAGGTCATCCTGTTACCAATAATCAAAACATTAGAACCGTTGGAAATAGAGGTCCAGCAACCTTGGAGAATTATGACTATATCGAGAAAATAAGTCATTTTGATCGTGAAAAAGTACCAGAACGGATTGTGCATGCGCGTGGAGCAGGTGCCCATGGATACTTTGAGTCATATGGGACGGCTGGAGATGAGCCGATATCCAAATATACTCGAGCAAAGCTTTTCCAAGAAAAAGGGAAACAGACACCTGTTTTTGTTCGTTTCTCGACGGTAGTTCATGGAAATCATTCGCCAGAAACTGTTCGTGATCCTCGTGGTTTTGCGGTGAAATTTTATACAGAAGATGGAAATTGGGATTTAGTTGGCAATAACTTAAAAATATTTTTTATCCGTGATGCGATGAAATTCCCTGATATGATTCATGCCTTTCGTCCCGACCCAGTAACCAACTATCAAGATTCTGAACGATTCTTTGACTTTTGTGCTAACTCACCTGAATCGTTCCATATGGTGACATTTGTTTATTCACCTTGGGGTATTCCAGCGAATTATCGTATGATGCAAGGTTCTGGTGTCAATACGTATAAATGGGTTAATCAAGATGGAGAAGCAGTTCTTGTCAAATACCATTGGGAACCGAAACAAGGAATTAAAAATCTAACAGTAGAAGAAGCAGAAGAAATTCAAGGGAAAAATTTCAATCATGCCACACAAGATTTATATGAAGCAATTGAGAATGGAGATTATCCTGAGTGGGAGTTATTTGTACAAATCATGGAGGATGGCCCACATCCAGAATTAGACTTCGATCCACTGGATGATACGAAACTATGGCCAGAAGATCAATTTCCATGGCTACCAGTAGGAAAGATGGTGTTGAACAAGAATCCAGAAGATTATTTTACGGAAGTGGAACAAGCTGCATTTGGTACTGGTGTACTTGTAGATGGATTAGACTTCTCTGATGACAAAATGTTACAGGGTAGAACGTTTTCCTATTCCGATACCCAACGATATCGTGTAGGTGCAAACTATCTTCAAGTTCCAGTCAATGCTGCGAAGAAACGGGTAGCAACCAATCAAGAAGGTGGCCAGCTACGACATGAGAACGACAAGGCTCCTGGACAAAATCCTCACATCAATTATGAGCCATCCATGTTAGGTGGACTAAAAGAGGCAGAACAAACTGGAAAAGAACATACTCCAAAAGTGGAAGGAAACCTTGTTCGTGAATCCATTGATCGAAATGATAATACGAAGCAAGCAGGTGAAACCTATCGCCGCTTTGAACAATGGGAAAAGGATGAGTTAATCAAAAATCTAGTAAATGATTTAGCTACATGTGATAAGCGAATTCAAGATAAAATGATTGCATTAGCTGAAGAAGCAGATGAAGAATATGGTCGCCGTCTACGCGAAGGACTGGAAGAGAAAAGCAAAATGAATAGCAATGATATGAAGACCGAAGCAGCTAAGGAGATGCATCCACTTGGAGCAAAAGATGCTCGTAAAGCGGTAAAAGATGCTGTGAAAAAGGGTCGTGACGCAAGACCATATTAAAAGAATGAATGTTGCTACATCGTTGTAGCAACATTCATTTTTACCTTTTATGAAATAACACCAAGTTGTTTTAAACCATTAAAAATACCATCCTCATTTACAGGTGTTGTTTGATGCTTTGCATATTGAAGCAAGTCTGGATGAGCATTCCCCATTGCAATGCCTTCTCCAACTGTCTGCAGCATTTCTTTATCATTCATCCCATCTCCAAAGGCAATTGCCTGTTCTGGTGCAATCCCCATCGTATGGAGTACCGTTTCCACAGCATTTCCTTTGTTGACATTTTTCCGAATTAAATCATAGCAATTTTGCATGCCAGAAACCGTAACAGGAGAAAGATAAATGTCCTGTGTAAACTGGTAAAGATCTTTCTCTTCATCAGGAAGATTGATGAGAGATCCACCTAATATGTTATAAAATACACCTGTGTGAATGATTTCATTTTGTGTCAAATTAAAGGTTTTTGTGAAATGCTTCATAATAGGCGTGTGTAGAGAGGAAAGGTAATTTTTCTTGTTGGTATATATAATCATCTCATGTCCATGATTTTTGGTTTTATCGTAAAATGCTTCTACTATATCCTTTTGCATTGGCTCATTCACAATCGTCTTATCTTGATAGATGGCATAAGCACCATTGTAGCCAATTAAGGAATGAATATCTAAATCCTTTGCGAGGTCAGTTATTTCATGTAATGGGCGGCCTGTTGCTAGAAATACTTCAATGTTATTCTTTTTTGCTTGTTGAATAGCTTCTCTTGTTGATGATTCATAGGTATGATCGGATCGCAAAATTGTCCCATCAATATCTAAAAATACTGCCTTATATGTCATGTTAATCTCCTTTTCTATGCCTGCTTGTACATTGTGATTTTATCATAAGCATTTCCGAATGTTTAGTAAAGGCTCTTTTCGCATACTTTGTTGTTTCTACGTCGCATAATCATTATTATACGCAGTAACTTAAGGTGATGGTTGGAGCATTTACCCGCTCCGGAAATACACTTCGCTTTCCGCGGGTGGCTGTTGAGCCTCCTCAACTCGTCACACGTTTCTAGGGGTCTTACCTAGGCCGTTCCTCCCGCAGGAGTCTACGTGTATTTCCTACGCTGATTTGAGCTATGTTTATTCATGTATTTACGTAACTATACATTAGTTGATTGGAGCGTAGGACAGTCGACTCCTGCAGGAACAACACGTGTCCGAAGACCCCGGAGGAAGTGGTCTTTTTCCGAGGAGGCTGAGGCCGTGCCTGCGGTAAAGTAGACACTGTGAAAACAAAAGTTTGAACAGATGTCGCACTTATGCCCGTGGTGAAAGCGACTGTCCGAAGTGGAAATCAACGGGGTTAAGTTATTGCGCATCATCTATCTTATATGTAAGATTGTACCTATTTAATTTTAAATTTTCTTACTATTTTTTCGTTAGTTCGTACATAACATTATTGATAACGAAATATACTTGTAGTGAAATGATAGGATTTTTGGTATAGTAGGGTTATGATCTTTTTTCTAATTACTCATTTAATAGGATAAAGTGATTCAATACGTAAATAAGAAGAAGTACTTTTACATCGTATATAAAGAGAATAGATACAAAGAAAGATCATAGCTTAATAAAAAATGAGGGGAGTATGAGAAATGGAGTTTGGAATTCTTTCATTACTGCCTCCAGTCATTGCTATTGTTTTGGCACTTGTGACACGTAATGTTATCCCAGCACTGTTTGCTGGAGTATGGTTAGGTGCCACAATGCTACATGGTTGGAATCCACTAATGGGTTTATATGCAACCTTTAGTGAATTTATTATTCCAAATGTAGGGGATGAATGGAGTGCAACAGTTTTAATTTACTGTGGTTTGTTTGGAGTGCTTATTGCAATCTTGCAAACAACAGGTGGTGCACATGCAATTGCACATGCTATCTCTAGAAAAGTAAAAACAGCTAGAGGTGCACAAGGATCTACCATGCTATTTGGTATTATCATTTTCTTTGAAGATTATTTTAATGCACTTACAGTAGGTAGTGTGATGCGTTCTGTTAACGACAAAATGCGTGTTTCCAGGGAAAAACTTGCATATGTCGTTGATTCAACATCAGCACCGATGTGTTTACTCGCGCCAGTATCAACTTGGGTTGTATTTGTAATGGGGTTAATTGGTGCACAATTTGTTGAGTTAGGAATTTCAGGATCAGAATATATGACGTACATTTTGACCATCCCATTTAACTTTTATTCGATTTTAGCATTATTACTAGTTGCAATTATTATATTCATGAAGTGGGATTTTGGTCCAATGGCTAATGCTGAATACCGTGCTAGAACGACTGGTAAATTAATTCGTGATGGTGCAGAGCCACCACAGGATGACCAAATGACAGATGTTGAAATGGTAGAAGGACATACACCGAAAAAACGCAACATGATTGTTCCAATTGTTGTGTTATTAGCATTGATTCCTCCACTTTTCTTATGGACAGGTGGCTATCCAGAAAATGACTTCGTAACAGCTGTTGGGGAAGCAGATGGTGGTATCTCTATCTTAATTGCAGCTTTCGGAGCTGGAATTGTCGCATTAATCATGGGATTAGGACAAAAGCTGTTTACATTTAAAGAGGCTATGTCTATTTATGTTAGTGGCTTCCGTAGCATGATGCTCGTCTACGTTATTTTAGCATTAGCGTGGTCTATTGGAAGTGTTACAACGGAATTAGGAACAGCAGAATTTATTGTAGATTTTGCACAACAAACTGCATCGCCTGCAGTTATTCCCGTATTGTTATTTTTCATTGGCGCTATTGTTGCCTTTACAACAGGAACATCGTATGGAACCTTCGCAATTATGGTTCCAATTGCCATGCCATTGGCAGATTCAATGGATATTTCCATGTACTTGGCAATCGCTGCAGTGTTAAGTGGTGGAATATTTGGGGACCACTGTTCACCAATTTCCGATACAACGATCCTGTCTTCTGCAGGTGCATCCAGTGACTTAGTTGACCATGTTAATACACAGATTCCATATGCCATTACAGCTGGAATTAGTGGAATTGTGGCCTTCCTAGTTGCTGGTATTACAGAGTCTGCAGTAGCATCTATTTTAGTTGGAGCTGTTGTACTGATCGTATTAGCTTATATTTTAAACCGTGTATGGGGAAAACCGATACCGGAGAATGCAGCTGCTTAATATAATAAAAACCAAAAAACCGTACGCTATGCCGATAGTGTACGGTTTTTTTTGCGTGCTTGAAAGATAACATTCACCTTTTTTGTAGCGGAACAAGGACCCGCCTAGTTTTTACGGATGAATCGTCATTCCATTATTTGCCGCAAATCACCCAATTTGTAATGTTCGTTCGTAGGAGTAATCATTGCTAAACATTATCATTCTATAAAAGCTACGACGACATTAAGAAATCACAATTCGAACTAAGGGTGCAACCTAAAAATTCAAGGTGTATAATGTGGAAAAAAGTTGTGCAACCTATGTATCTACTGTGTTTGTGCAACTAAATCACAACGTTGTACATCAAATGTTCGACAAATTGCGCTGAAAACGAATACAATTTATGTTCATACGGTGCTACAATAATTATTGTAAGGGAGGTTAGGAAATGCCACTCGATAGTCGAAGTAAAAAAATTCTAGAAGAACTAATCAGTAATCCAAGTATTACTAGTAAAGATATGGAGAAAAAATTCCAATTAACTCGTAGACAGCTTGGTTATAGCTTCGATAAAATCAATGATTGGCTGTTGACCAAGAACCTTCCTGTTATCGAAAGAACAAGACAAGGGCATTTTGTAATGGATCAATCGATATTTTCTCAGCTTACCAGTGAGCAGGAAACACCAGCATTAGATAGCAATATTCTTTTAGAGGATCAACGTGTTTATATCATTCTCATGATGTTAATTAGTAAACAAGAAGAACTTTCCCTTGTTCATTTTACAAGTAAGTTAGAGATGAGTAAGAACACAATTCTACATGATCTAAAACGAGCACAATCCTTTGTCGATGATTATGAATTGCATATTCGTTATTCCAGACGAAATGGGTATGTGCTAGAGGGTAAAGAATTTCAAATACGAAAGCTCCTGCTAAATGTTACGTTCCAACTATTGGATATGGTTAATGGAGAAAGTTGGCTTAAAGATATTGCAAATATCCAAACAAATGAACTTGATGAATTACAACATCGAATTGAAAAAGTGGAGAACAAATTAAACTTGAAATTCACGGATGAGAAGATGACCATCATGCCATACACACTCATCTTAGTCTTGAGAAGAATTAAACAAGGCAAGACCATTAACGCATTTTCCATTCGTTACGAAGAATTGTCTGATACGAAAGAATATCAAGCAACGGAAGAAATATTATATGACTTTATGGATATCCCCCTAGAGGAAAGATTGTTCATAACCTTACATTTATTAACAACAAATGTGTACTGGTCTGAAGGATTAACAGAGGATTCCATTCCAAATTTAAACCAAGCATTAGATGATATGTTACGAATGTTTGAAAAAAATGCATGTATTTATTTACAAGATCGTCAGCAACTATTAAATAAGTTATTACTACATGTGAAACCAGCTTATTACCGAATTAAATATAACCTAACAGAGGCAAATGACGTTCTAGATACCGTGACAAATCAATTCCGAGAAGTACATCATCTTGTCAAACAGTCAACCAAACCACTTGCTGATTTGGTTGGGAGTGACATACCAGATAATGAAACAGCATATTTGACCATGTTAATCGGTGGTTGGTTAACAAAACAAGGTGAAAACATTCAAGAGAAAATAAAGGCTATCGTTGTTTGTCCGCAGGGTGTTTCTGTTTCGAGGTTAATGTTTAATGAGTTGCGAGAGTTATTCCCTGATTTTGTCTTTTTAGATTCATTATCCGTTCGAGAATTTCTAAACTATTCACTTGATTACGATATTGTTTTCTCACCTATTCATTTGGAGACAGACAAGAAATTATTTAAAGCCAATTCATTTTTAAATCGTGAAGAAAAACAACGATTACGAAAACAAGTGATGCTTGAACTACATGGCTACATTCCTTATGACATTGATGTAGATCAGATTCTAGAAATTATCGAAAAGAATGCAACGATTGAAAATAAACAATCACTAGCCAGGGAGCTAACACAATACATTCATCGGGATGAAACGCAATCAGTGAAACAACAACAAGTACAGAATGCTCCATTAAATCTAAATGATCTAATCACACTCGAAACCATAACACTAGCTGACTCGGCAGATTCTTGGCAAGAAGCCATCCGACTTAGTGGTGAGCCATTAGTGAAGACGAAAAAGATTGAACCAAGGTATGTGGAGGCAGTGCTTCATCATTGCGAAAAAGATCCTTATATTGTCATTGGGCCAAATATTGCAATCCCACATGCAGCTCCAGATGAAGGTGTCAATGATGTGGGAATGAGCCTACTTCGATTAGAAGAAGGTGTACCATTTACAACAGATTACTCCATTAATTTCGTGATCATGATTGCCGCTGTAGATAAACAACAGCATTTACGAGCATTAATGCAATTGATGAACTTAGCAGGGAATAAAGAAGACCTAAACACATTAATGGCTGCTAAAACAAAAGAAGAAATCTATAACATCATTACAGCATATTCAGCCGAGTAATGAGATAAAGGACAACTAGATAAATAGAGCAAAGAGGTGCATGAGAATGAGTGACTTAATTTTTGATGAATCTACCATACTATTAGACTTAGAAAGTGATACAAAAGAAGATGTTTTAACGAAAATGGGTTCTAACCTAGTAGATAAAGAGCTTGTGAAAGAAAGCTATATCGATGCGGTGATTAAGCGTGAAAATGAATTCGCAACTGGTTTACCAACGAGTGGCGTTTCTGTTGCAATCCCACATACAGATGTCGAACACGTCAATCAAAAGACCATCAGTATGGCAGTATTGAAAGAACCAGTGGAATTTGGCGTAATGGGGGATGATAGTGAAACAACTCCAGTCAAAGTGGTCTTTATGCTAGCAATGGATCAACCACATTCACAGCTGACGCTTTTACAAAAACTCATGCAAGTATTTCAAGATGAAGACACACTTCAGTTCTTAGTGACCGAGAAAGATAAAACAAAAGTCAAAGATCTATTGACTGAAAAATTAGCATTTGAAGGAGGTGAGTAAGATGGCGAAAAAACAAGTATTAGTAGCATGTGGTGCAGGTATTGCAACTTCAACTGTTGTAAATGGCGCAATTGAAGAAATGGCGAAAGAAAACAACCTTGATGTGAACTTAATTCAAATTAAAATTGCAGAAGTTGGTTCATATGTTGATACTGCAGACCTATTGGTTACAACTGCAATGACGAAAAAGGAATACCCATTCCCTGTCATTAATGCACGAGCATTCTTAACAGGTATTGGTGTTGAAGATACGAAAAAACAAATTTTAGAAGAACTAAAGAAATAAGTAAATGGATGTAAGGTCTCGATTTTATTATTCTTCTAATGAATCGAGATGCTTACCCATATTTTTATAAGGGGGCAACCACGATGCAAGCATTTGTAGATTTTATTCAAGCATTTTTAGATTTAGGTGCCACAGTAATTCTACCAGTAGCTATATTCCTTTTAGGTCTACTATTTGGACAAAAGCCTGGGAAAGCATTCCGCTCTGGTTTAACCATTGGGGTAGCATTTGTCGGTATTTTCTTAGTTGTGGACTTGTTAGTAGAAAACTTAGGACCAGCTGCACAAGGAATGGTTGACCGTTTAGGGGTTGAACTTAACGTTATTGACGTTGGTTGGCCAGCGACATCATCAATTGCTTGGGCATCTGTTGTAGCAGCATTTATCATTCCACTTGGTTTAGTGGTAAACGTTGTAATGCTTCTAACCAAAACAACGAAAACCATGAACGTGGATATTTGGAATTTCTGGCATTATACTTTTATGGCTGCTCTTGTCTATGCAATTTCAGGAAGTATTGTTCAAGGGTTAATCGCAGCAGTTATTTTCCAAATTGTTACCTTGAAAGTTGCTGACTGGACTGCACCAATGGTAAGCGATTTTTATGAATTACCAGGTGTTTCAATCGCAACCGGTAGTACGATTTCTTACGCACCAGGTATTTGGCTAGTAAAACTCATTCAAAAAATTCCTGGACTTAAGAACTTAAATGCAGATCCAGATACGATTCAAAAACGTTTCGGTATCTTTGGAGAATCTATCTTCATCGGACTTGCATTAGGTGCTGCAATTGGTGCACTAGCAGGTTATAGTGTAGGAGATATTATTGAAATTGGTATGGCGATGGCAGCTGTAATGGTATTGATGCCTCGTATGGTAAAAATCCTAATGGAAGGGTTAATGCCTGTATCTGAATCTGCACGTGAGTGGTTAAATAAACACTTTGGTGACAAAGAGATTCATATCGGACTTGACGCAGCGGTACTACTAGGACATCCGTCTGTTATTGCAACAGCATTAATTCTTGTTCCTATTACTGTATTATTAGCCGTTATCTTACCAGGAAACGCATTATTACCATTTGGTGACTTAGCGACAATTCCATTTGTTGTTGCCTTTATCGTAGGTGCAGCACGAGGCAACATTGTTCACTCTGTTATCGTTGGTGCGATCATGATTGCATTATCACTATACATGGCAACAGATATTGCACCAGTATTCACACAAATGGCAGAGAACGCTGACTTCAATATGCCAGAAGGTTCTGCAATGATTTCTAGTATTGACCAAGGTGGTAACTTAGTAAACTGGGTAATCTGGAAATTCTTTGAAATCTTTAACTAATAGTGTGTGAGCCTCTAATACAGCTAGGGTATAACTCAATCGATTATCAGGAGGAGTTCGAATGAAATCACTCGTCAAAACAGAACTCGGATTTGGTAATCTGGAAATTCAAGACAAACCAGAACCAAACCCTGGAAAAGACCAAGTAAAAATTGAAGTAAAATATGCAGGTATTTGTGGATCAGATATCCATACGTATGAAGGACACTATAAAGTTGGTGTTCCAGTTACATTAGGACATGAATTTGCTGGTGAAGTAGTAGAGGTTGGAGAGGGTGTCACTGAATTTAAAGTAGGTGATCGCGTGACTTCTGAAACAACTTATTACATTTGCGGAGAATGTGACTATTGCCAAACAGGTGATTATAACCTTTGTAACCATCGTAAAGGATTAGGTACACAGCAAGATGGTGGATTTGCGAAGTACTTAATCGCAAGAAAAGAAAGTGTTCACATTTTACCAGAACATGTTGATTATAAATCTGCTGCCATGACAGAACCATTAGCATGTACCTATCATGGTGTTAACAAAACAGAAGTAAATGACGGTGACGTTGTTGTTGTGATCGGTCCTGGTCCAATAGGGTTATTCACTGCACAAGTTGCAAAAAGCCGTGGTGCGACTGTTATTATTACAGGCTTAACGAATGACAAAGTTCGTTTAGATAAAGCAAAAGAGCTTGGTATTGATTATGCGGTTAATACGCAAGAAGAAGATTTAAAAGAACTCATTAACAGCTTAACAGATGGTTACGGAGCAGATGTTGTATTCGAATGTTCTGGAGCGGTACCAGCTGCCAAACAAGGACTTGATCTTCTACGTAAAAAAGGTCAATATGGTCAGATTGGTCTATTCGCACAACCCGAAATTTCATTTGATTTAGAGAAAATCATTCAAAAAGAGATTCGTGTTGTCGGAAGCAGAAGTCAAAAATCTGCTGACTGGGAACCATCTCTAGCATTAATGAATGAAGGAAAAGTAGACGCTAAAGCATTAGTAACGCACGAATTTGATATTACACAATGGGATGAAGCATATAACGCAATTAAAAGCGGAGACGCAATCAAAGTACTACTAACTCCTGTTGACGAATAAAGAAAGGGAGTGTGTTGGATGGACAAACAAAACCTAATAGATATCATAGACTATACACTATTAAAACCAACAGCAAACAAAGACGACATTACGGCTTTCTGCCAGGAAACAATAGACTATGGATTCAAAACAGTATTTGTCAATCCATACTATGTCGCCCATGCATATAGTCTACTAAATGAACATGGTGTAAAAGTTGGGGTACCAATTGGCTTTTCACTAGGTGGTGCCACGACAAACACAAAAGTAGCAGAAACGAAAGAAGCGATTCAAAACGGTGCAACTGAGATTGATATGTTAATTAATCTAGGTGCTTTAAAATCAAAAGAATATGATACTGTCAAACAGGATATCGCAGAAGTAGTGAAAGCTTCAGAAGGATTAACAACGAAAGTGATTATTGAGACAGCCTTATTAACCAAAGAGGAAAAAGTCGCAGCAAGCAATTTAATTGTGGAAGCTGGTGCTGATTTTGTTAAAACAGCAACAGGATTTAACGGCGGAGGAGCCACTGTAGAAGATGTTCAATTGCTTCGTTCCGTAGTTGGCGATGACTTTGGTGTCAAAGCTGCTGGCGGTGTTCGGACATATGAAGATGCTGTCAATATTGTGAAAGCCGGTGCAAACCGGATTGGAGCAAGTGGTGCAATTGCCATTATTTCAGGTGGAACATCTACTGCATCCTATTAAATAATAATAGTTCAACGATTAGGTGTATGGTGCTTAATCGTTGAACTTATTTCCTAATTAATGTTGTTCAACATACTCCTAAATAGAAATGAGGGGAATAATATGGTCGATATGCTACTAGAGTTTATGTTAGGACCAATGCGTGGAATTACTGATTTTTATGTAGAAAATCAAATGATCTTTAACTCTCTAATCGTTGGATTTACATTATATAAAATTATCTTTAGCAAAAAAAAGACAGAAAGTGAATCTGCATCGTAAGTAAGACATAATTACTAGAATGGAAGAGTGATCATATGAAATCATTAAGACTTTATGGAAAACAAGATTTACGATATGAAGAAGCAGACAACCCAGTCATTGAAAATACAGATGATGTAATTGTTAAAGTAAAAGCTGTTGGAATTTGTGGCTCTGATATTTCTAGATATAAAAAATTAGGACCATATGTAGAAGGTATGGTGTTTGGCCATGAATTTGCAGGAGAAGTAACAGAAGTGGGTTCAGGTGTAGAAGGAATTAGACCAGGTGATCGTGTTGCAGCATGTCCTACCTTTTATTGTGGTGAATGTGAAAGCTGCAAAAAAGGGGAGCTATCACGCTGTGAAAAGCTTACCGTAATCGGTGCGAGACACCCTGGTGCTTATGCAGAGTATGTAAAATTACCTGCAGAGAATATTTTACCACTTCCAGATAATGTGGATTATGATACAGCTGCAATGGTTGAACCATCCTCTGTCGTCGCACATGGTTTCTATCGCACAAGCATTAAGCCTGGTGCAGAAGTAGCTATTATGGGTTGTGGAAGTATTGGACTATTGGCTGTTCAATGGGCGAAAATTTTCGGAGCAAAAAAAGTGTATGCGATCGACATTGATGATGCCAAATTGGAAGTGGCGAAAGAAGTAGGAGCAGACGTCCTCATTAACTCTATGGAAAAGCCTGCTCATGAGCAAATCATGGATCATACGAATGGTTCAGGTGTTGATTTAGCAGTAGAATCTGCAGGCTCCCCAATAACATCCGCACAAGTTTTTGCATTACCAAAAAAAGGCGGAGAAGTCGTCTTTATGGGTATCCCATATGCCGATATTAATATTGAACGCTTTTATTTTGAAAAAATCGTTCGAAGCGAATTGACAGTATTAGGTTCTTGGAATGCAATATCTTCACCATTTCCTGGAAAAGAGTGGACATCATCTGTTCATTACATGAGTACAGGACAAATTAATGTGAAACCAATGATTTCCCATCGTTTACAGTTAAGTGAAGGACCAGAAACGTTTGATAACTTAATTAATCGAAAAGGTTCCTATGTAAAAGTCCTCTTTTATCCCGAACTAGATTAGGAAATGATCTCGCTTAAAAATGAGAAACATAGAGTTGGAAGGAGAATACAACATGACTAAAGAAGTTGAACAACGATCGATCAATACCATTCGCACACTATCCATTGATGCCATTCAAAAGGCAAACTCAGGTCACCCAGGGTTACCAATGGGCGCTGCACCAATGGCATATACCTTGTGGACAGATTTCATGAACCACAACCCAAAGAATTCAAAATGGTTTAACCGAGATCGGTTTGTCCTATCTGCTGGACATGGGTCTATGCTTTTATATAGCTTACTTCATTTATCAGGTTATGACGTAAGTATGGATGATTTAAAAGCATTTCGTCAGTGGGATTCGAAAACACCTGGACATCCAGAAGTACATCATACAGATGGAGTCGAAGCAACAACTGGTCCATTAGGCCAAGGGATTGCCATGTCTGTTGGAATGGCTATGGCAGAAGCACACCTTGCTGCAACCTATA
>NZ_WIXL01000021.1:0-434 GCF_010993955.1 Oceanobacillus halotolerans
TATCAGCCATCATGAATACACCAGTAACATACGTATTTACCCATGATTCAATTGCCGTTGGGGAAGATGGCCCAACCCACGAACCAATTGAACAGCTAGCTGCATTGCGAGCAATTCCAAATCTTTCCTTAATCCGTCCAGCTGATGGAAATGAAACACAAGCAGCATGGCGCCTAGCAGTGGAATCCACCGATCAACCAACAGCACTTGTGTTAACAAGACAAGGATTACCAACATTAGAGGGAACAGCGGAAAAAGCTTATGAAGGGGTCCAAAAAGGTGCATATGTTATTAGTCAGGCTGAAAAAGACACAGCAGATGCGATTCTGTTAGCAACAGGATCAGAGGTTCAATTAGCTGTAGAAGCACAAAAAGCTCTACAAGGAAAAGGAATCGATGTTTCGGTTGTCAGCATGCCTTCATGGGATCGATTC
>NZ_WIXL01000021.1:490-26433 GCF_010993955.1 Oceanobacillus halotolerans
TAACGTCATCCCACCAAGTGTGAAGAATAGAGTTGCAATTGAAATGGGATCTTCCTTCGGCTGGGAGCGTTATGTAGGCGATAATGGTATTATTCTTGGCATTGATCGTTTTGGGGCTTCCGCAAACGGAGAAAAAGTGGTGCAAGAATATGGCTTTACTGTTGATAATGTAGTCCAACATGTAGAATCACTAGTGAAATAATAGAGAAACCCCAGTAATGATGATCTCTCGTTACTGGGTTTTTCATGGTTTTTATTAGCATGTGTTGCTATGTAATTTAATGTTTTCTCTAGGCTGTTTTCTAAAAGGTTGTTGCTTTTTTAAGTATAAATCTTAATGCACAGTTGATATATGATGCGCAGTAAGTATTTAACATGATATACTTCATTCCTTATAAGATGAGTGCTAAACCAACAAAGAATGCGAAAAGAGCCTTTTTTCTAAGGTAAGTGAACGACTTACAATAATTGATACTATTATTCATAACCCTTCGACAAAACTAGTGGTATTTTATACCGCGTTGTGACATATATTTTATTAGAAAACTGTATAATAAAATATAAATGAAATGGAGGGATACTAGTGAAAGCATATTCTGTCTTTTGGATGAAAGAAAATGTTGCAAATCACTTTTACTATAAGAGTGATATTTTATATCGATTCTTAAAAGAATATCAATTCAATAGTAACCGAACAGATTTAATCAAACAATATCACTATATAACAAATACCTTTCCAGTAGATTCTCTTATTAATAATATCGTAGACCACCACCAAAATGCACAAATAAACCGAAGAGATAATTACATAGAAATTTCGATGAATGGACACTTTATTTCTTTACATATTTTCGAAAAACATATAAAATTTCGTTGTGAAGTGTTACATGAGGCGGAAGTTCTATTATTTCCTATTTTGCGCTTGTTTCACCCGTATTTATTTATTATTAGTAATGATTTAGAAGACTATGGTTGGATATCACCTGTAAAGAATGAGCGAGAGCAAAAATTAGAACAAGTATTGTATTCTTGCCTTTGATTTACTATACTGTATGAGAGACAACATGAAGGAGGAAATCTTTAAATGGACGTGATTTGGGTCGTACTAATAGCTATTGCAACGTTGATTGCTGGTGTTGCTCTTGGATTTTTTATTGCTAGAAAATATATGATGAATTATTTAAAGAAAAACCCACCAATTAATGAGCAAATGCTTCGTACTTTAATGATGCAAATGGGGCAAAAGCCATCCCAGAAAAAAATCAATCAAATGATGCGTGCAATGAACAACCAACAACAAGGAAAATAAACCGCATGCCAACACCCCTTGTGATTTACTGGGGTGTTTTTTTACATAAATTTCCACATAGTATAACCTAGCTAGTAATCATGTCGAGTCACCCTCAACTGATTGAAGATACACTTTATTCCATATGAGTGTAATTTCAGCATAATACGTATTTCTTCCTATAAATGCAAAGGGGAAATTTCGGATAATTGTCATATTCCATACACTAATTTATGTCTTTCTTCTGTTAAAATAGGAGAAGCTATTATAATAGGAGGATTATTATGTCTGAAATAAACATATTTCTCGCTTTTGGTGCAGGTTTTTTATCTTTTATATCCCCTTGTGTATTACCTTTATATCCAGCATTTCTATCCTATATAACGGGTATGAGTGTTAGTGAAATAAAAGATGATAATAAGAAACTGAATAACAAAAGCTTATTACATACCATATTCTTTTTACTTGGATTTTCAAGCATTTTTATAATGATTGGTTTTACGACATCATTTATTTCTGAGTTTTTATTAACATACCAAGATATTATTAGACAATTAGGTGCTATTTTAATTATCTTTTTCGGTCTTGTCATTGTAGGAGTTTTTAATTTTGAATTTCTTATGAAAGATAGAAAAATAACCTTTAAAAATCGACCAGCTGGCTTTTTTGGTTCCTTTTTGATCGGGATGGCCTTTTCCTTAGGCTGGACACCATGTACAGGTCCGATACTTGCTATTGTCCTCTCATTGGCAGCAACCAATCCAGAAGTTGGGATGGTTATGATGATCAGTTATATATTAGGATTCTCTATCCCATTTTTATTACTGGCCTTTTTCATTGGGAAGATGCAGTGGATTAAACGAAACAGTAATCGGTTTGTTAAAATCGGAGGATACATTATGATTTTTATGGGTATAGCGTTATTTTTTGATTGGATGACAAAACTCACATCCTATTTAGCTGGATTATTTGGATTTTACGGTTTTTAAAGTGTATTTTTCATTTGCATTGTATTATGATATTATTATGAAACAAACGAAGTAAAGGGGTATTTGTTATGTATAAACCGAATAATCTTATCTTACGTACAACAACCTCATTAATCGCTTTTATTTTGCTAGGTTTTGCGGTATATTTATTATTTGCAGGACATAATGCTCCAGGAGGCGGGTTTGTAGGGGGATTAATGACTGCTGCAGCAATTGTGCTAATGTATATATCCTATGGAACAGAAGTAATGAAGAAAATTTTACCAATTAATTTTCGTACATTAATTTCGATCGGATTACTTGTGGCGGTTCTAACTGGTTTTGGAGCCTTCTTATTCCAACAACCATTTCTAGCACATACATATGATTATTTTATGTTTCCATTTTTTGGCGAAATTGAACTTGCTACAGCAATGTTATTTGATATAGGCGTTTATTTAACGGTTTTGGGAGTAACAATTACAATTATTTTATCAATTGCAAATGATCAATAACTAATGGGGGAATAATTGATGGCTAGAGTACTTGTAGTTGACGATGCAAATTTTATGCGCGTTACAATCGGAAATATTTTAAAAAAAGAAAAACATGAAATTGTTGGTGAGGCATCTAATGGGGAGGAAGCTGTCCAACAATATAAAGAATTACAACCAGATTTAGTAACAATGGATATTACAATGCCAGTTATGAACGGGATTGAAGCGATCAAAGCTATACGGGAAATCAATCCTAATGCAATAATTGTTGTTTGTTCTGCAATGGGACAACAAAAAGTAGTAGTAGAGGCAATTGAACTAGGTGCAAAAGATTTTATTGTAAAACCTTTTGATGAAAATCGGGTATTAGAAACAATAAATCGCGTGTTGGACAAGTGTGAAAAAATAACAAGTAACTAGTCTAAAAACAAAGCGCTGTTAAAGAGTGTTGAACAGACTAAGTTCACTATCCATTAAGCGCTAGAAATTGTTTACCAGAAAGAGTGATATGGTTATGTTTTGGATAGTGGCTAGTACCATTGTTGCGATGTTTATGGCTGTTGTAATGATTTTCATTCGCTTAAGATCATCCAAAAGACCAACTAGTATTAAACGAATAATATTGCCACCCTTGTTTATGAGTACAGGTGCCTTCATGTTTCTTTTTCCAGTCTTTCAGGTAAGATGGATTCAGGTTTTGGAATCATTGAGCGTCGGAATTATCTTTTCGATTTTTCTAATTAAAACCTCTAAATTCGAAATCCACAAGGGTCAAATCTATTTAATACCTTCTAAAGCGTTTATCGTTATTTTATTTGGTTTATTGGCAGTTAGAATTATTATGAAAATAATCATAGGTAGCACAATCTCTTTTGGGGAAACAAGTGGTATGTTCTTTTTAATCGCTTTTGGAATGATCCTTGCTTGGAGATTAGCCATGCTATATAAATTTAAACAATTGGAAAAAAAGTTAGAATAATGGAGGTATAAATAAACCATGTACTTAAAGTACATGGTTTATTTATTTTTATAACGAACTTGCCAGTTAGTTTCATAGTCAGCTTTTGCTCTTTTAAAAAGGGGTTCATATGGTGTTACGTCAATATCTTTATCCTTTAATTTTTTCCGAAGAAACTTATGGTCACGTTTTGGTGTTGCTAAAATATAACCCTCTATCAACACTTCACGTGTAATCTTATTTTTATTCTGCTTTAGTGCTAATTCACCAATTTTACTAGCTATTTTTTGTCTGGCTACATCTCGAAATAATTCTGGTACGGGTGATACCAATTCTTCTAATAGTACTTTTTCCTCCTTTTCCCACATCGATCTCGTTTTCTCCATATAATATTCTTCCCAATCAAGTGTCGATTTCCCATCTTGTTTTGGCATTCGCTTTAAGAATTTGCGGAACATAAAGAAACCACCAATAGCCATTAAGCCAATCATTATAAAACCCCATAAAATAATAAGATAATCCACTAGTTCAGACATTTTATCACCCAGTCTCTATTACTAATTTTCATTTTTAGAAAGTAAATTTTACAAAAGATTTATTTTTTATATTATTTATAGTACCATTACATGGAATGCCTTTATAACATTTTGTTACAAATTGAAACATAAATCATCTATTGAATATAATATAATATAATTACATACAAATGATACTATATTTATTATATTCGGTTTGTATTAGGTGAACAAGTATCATATTTTAATATATTATGTCATATTTATGAATGTAGGGGTAAAGGTTTTGTGATAGTTCGACAAAGGGGGTATTTTTATGGAGTATGATAACGAAAGATATCGCAATATCGTTTCCACGAAAAAAGAAGAAGTTACATCACCTAAAGTGAATAGCGATCTTCACCATTTGATGGATTTGTCAAGTCTCCCTTCATTTATATTGCAATGGATTGAGCATAACAGCAATGATATTATTACCATTTGTGATGAAAAGGGTAATCTAATTTATGTATCAAAGACGGTGGAAGATGTCTTAGGGTATCAGCCGTCGGAATTAATGGGGACTTCCTATTATGACAAAATTTCAGAGGATGACCTCAGTAATATAAGAAAATATTTTGATAAAGACTCAGATGAGTTGCAATTATTTATGTTTCATATGCGTACGAAAGATAGCAAATTGGTTTGGCTCCAATCTTCTACTGGAAGAGTTTCTGATCCTGAATCAAACAGAACGTTTCTAGTTTCTATCCTAAAAGATATTACGGAAAAAAAAGAAGCAGAAGAATTGATGATTCGTTCGGAAAAGATGTCTGTTGCTGGACAACTTGCTGCAGGTATTGCACATGAAATTCGGAACCCATTAACCTCGTTAAAAGGCTTTTTGCAGTTATTGCAGGCAGGTGTTAATCATAAAAAAGAATACTATAAAATTATGGTTGATGAAATTGAAAAAATGGAAACCATTACATCAGAATTATTATATATTTCAAAACCACTCACTGAGTATAAGCAAGAGGAGTCACTTCAACAAATGCTTGATGACGTAGTGGCTTTGCTAAAGCCACAAGCAAAATTACGAAACATTATTATACGCTATGATGTAGCTTCTAACATAACTATATACTGTGATCGATCACAAATTAAACAAGTATTTATCAATCTAATAAAAAATGCAATAGAAGCAATGGAAAATGGTGGGGAAATAAAAGTTACAGCAACGAAAGAAGATAAAACGATTGCAGTTGATGTTGTGGATGAAGGGCCTGGTGTACCAGAGGAGATTATACATAAGTTAGGGGAGCCGTTTTTTACAACGAAGCAAGATGGCACTGGTTTAGGCCTAATGATAACGCAGCAAATTTTGGAACGACATGATGGTAAGCTTGAAATTATGCGTAATGAGAAAAAGGGAAGTACGTTTCGAATTGAATTACCGATTCAACACTAGTAGTCTAATTCGTATAGTATAAGTTTAGCCATTAATTGGATATATCGATATATAATTTTTACTTATCACTTTACATAATTTTTTACTATATAGTTTATTGCTATAATCATTTGTTTTATACGGTCTTTTGATTTAAGATATATTATGGATGTTGAATCTTATACTTTTATGTAGAAAGACTACTAGATTAAGAGCATAAGAAAATAAGATCGCTTTTGTCAGCAAGAAAAGTTTGGTAAACAACAAGACAAAAGTGAACTGAAAGGGGTAAGAATACATGGGAGAAAATACGTTTAATGCAAAACGTAAGTTTGATTTAAATGGTAAAACGTATAATTACTACGAATTAAAAGCTGTAGAATCATTGGGATTAGGTAATGTGTCACGTCTACCATTTTCTGTTCGTGTTTTGTTAGAGTCACTTATTCGCCAACATGATGGACGAGTAATTAAAGATGAACATGTAAAAGGATTAGCTGAATGGGGAAAAGAAAATAATGGTGTAGATGTACCATTTAAACCTTCTCGTGTTATTTTGCAAGACTTCACAGGTGTTCCAGCAGTGGTTGACCTTGCTTCATTACGCAAAGCAATGGTTGATATGGGTGGAGAACCTGATAAAATTAATCCCGAAGTACCCGTTGATTTAGTAATTGATCACTCAGTACAAGTAGATCAATATGGTACAGCGAATGCCTTAAAAGCTAATATGGAACTTGAATTTGAACGTAACGCAGAGCGTTATGAATTTCTTAACTGGGCACAAAAAGCCTTTGACAACTACCGTGCAGTACCACCTGCAACTGGTATTGTACACCAAGTAAACTTAGAATATATTGCGAATGTTGTTCATGCATTGGAAAATGAAAGTGGTGAGTATGATGCATTCCCAGATACACTAGTAGGAACAGACTCTCATACTACCATGATTAATGGTTTAGGTGTACTTGGTTGGGGTGTAGGTGGAATTGAAGCGGAAGCAGGTATGCTAGGCCAACCTTCCTATTTTCCAGCACCTGAAGTAATTGGTGTTAAGTTTACTGGAAGCCTTCCACAAGGAACTACTGCAACAGACTTAGCATTAAAAGTTACACAAGTACTCCGTGAGAAAAATGTAGTTGGAAAATTTGTTGAATATTTCGGACCAGGACTTAGTGATATGCCATTAGCGGATCGTGCTACTATCTCAAACATGGCACCGGAATATGGTGCAACATGTGGTTTCTTCCCGGTAGATGCAGAAGCACTAAACTACTTGCGACTAACTGGACGCAGTGAAGAACAAATTGCACTAGTAGAAAAATATTGCAAAGAAAATGATTTATGGTATTCACCAGATCAAGAAGATCCTGAATACACAGAGCTTGTTGAAATTAACTTATCGGAGTTAGAACCAAACTTATCAGGTCCTAAACGTCCACAAGATTTAATTTCATTATCAAATATGCAAAAAGAATTCAATAAAGCCGTAACAGCACCTGAAGGTAATCAAGGCTTTGGTTTGGATAAAAAAGAATTTGATAAAGAAGTAAAAGTAGAGCATCCAAATGGAAAAACATCTGTCATGAAAACAGGTGCATTAGCGATTGCGGCGATTACTTCATGTACCAATACATCTAATCCATATGTCATGTTAGGTGCAGGTCTCTTAGCTAGAAACGCTGTGAAAAAAGGACTTCAAGTACCTGAGTATGTTAAAACTTCATTAGCACCAGGTTCAAAAGTAGTTACTCGTTATTTAGAAGATTCTGGTTTAATGAAATATCTCAATGAATTAGGATTTAACTTAGTTGGGTATGGATGTACAACATGTATTGGTAACTCAGGTCCGTTACGTGAAGAAATTGAAAAAGCTATTGCGGATAATGATTTACTAGCTTCTTCTGTATTATCTGGTAACCGTAACTTTGAAGGCCGTATTCATCCATTAGTAAAAGCAAATTATCTTGCATCTCCACCATTAGTTGTTGCCTATGCATTAGCAGGTACGGTGGATATTAACTTAACGGAAGATGCTTTAGGTACTGATGCGGACGGTAATCCTATTTACTTAAATGATATATGGCCAGCAATGGATGAAATAAAAGAAGAAGTGAGTACTGTTGTAAACCCAGAAATTTTCCGTAAAGAATACGAAAATGTATTTGATTCCAATGAAAAATGGAATGAAATACAAACAACTGATGAACCTTTATTTGAATGGGATGAAGATTCAACTTATATCCAAAACCCTCCATTCTTTGAAGGATTATCAAAAGAAGCTGGTACGGTAGAATCTTTAAATGACTTACGTGCTATTGGTAAATTTGGTGATTCTGTTACAACAGACCATATTTCACCAGCAGGAGCCATTGCAAAAGATATGCCAGCAGGAAAGTATTTACAAGATAAAGGAGTTTCGCCACGTAACTTTAACTCTTATGGTTCTCGTCGTGGTAATCATGAAGTTATGATGCGCGGTACATTTGCTAATATTCGTATCCGTAATCTTTTAGCACCAGGAACAGAAGGCGGCTATACTACTTACTGGCCAACTGGTGATGTAATGCCTATTTATGATGCTGCCATGAAATATCAAGAAGATGGTACAGGCTTAATTGTCATCGGTGGTAAAGATTATGGTATGGGATCATCTCGTGACTGGGCTGCTAAAGGTACAAACTTACTCGGAATTAAAACGGTAATTGCCGAAAGCTTTGAACGTATTCACCGTTCCAATCTTGTTATGATGGGTGTATTACCATTACAATTCGTCAAAGGAGAAAGTGCTGATTCACTTGGCTTAACTGGTAAAGAAACTTTCCATATTGAAATTGACGAAAGTGTAAAACCGCATGATTTAGTGAACATTAAAGCAGTTGATGAGGATGGAAATACAACAGAGTTTAAAGCTGTTGCACGCTTCGATAGTGATGTTGAGGTAGATTACTATCGCCATGGTGGTATCTTACAAATGGTTTTACGTAACAAATTAGAAGCTTAATGAAACGGCAGTGATTACACTATAGTGTAATCACTGCTTTTTTACACGTTAGGAAAGTATAACATTTTTTATCCCAAGTATAGGAAAAACTAACGTATTCGCTAAAGGACGGGCGAATGCGAGTTTTTCTTATATGGTTCATTTTCATTTTTTAAATCGGCACTTTTTGCATACTTTGCTGTTTTCTACGACGCATAATCTATATTATGTGCAGTAGTTTTAATATGTTTCCTTATCATCCCTTATAGGATGAGTGCTAAACCACCGCAGCGTAAAACACTCGCTTTCACCATGGGCACAAGAGCAACATCTGTTCAAACGTATAATACACCTTATATACAAGATGTTCATACTAGAAAGCAACAATTTTTTAGAAAACCAACCTTAAAACTAATTGGCATTCTCTGAACGTTTTCTGAACATTTTCTAATGTGCTTTACATTATATAAAAATATACCTACTATATAGATGTAACGATAAGAATTTGCTTTTAAAAGGAGATACTCCATGTATAAAAAAATAATTGCTACAGTAGGTTTGGTATTATTACTAGGGATCTTAAGTTATAATGTACTTGATCTAAATCGCTCAAATGAAAGCACTAATCTAGAAGTTACAACGGAAGCTTCTGTTTTAGATGCACCTGAGGGATTAAAGGAGGGCAATCAAGCACCAGACTTTGAACTAGAAACATTGTCTGGGGAAACAATACGCTTGTCAGATTTACGGGGGAAAAAAGTATTTCTTAATTTTTGGGCAACTTGGTGTCCTCCTTGTAAAGAAGAGATGCCTGAAATGCAAACTTTTTATGAAAAATATCAAGATGAAGTGGAAATTGTTGCGGTTAACTTAACTTGGTCAGAAGCAAAAGACAGTGATGTTAAGGAGTTTATTGACGAGTATAATTACACTTATCCAATCTTGTTAGATAAAAAAGAAGAAAATTCAGTTAGTAATGATTTATATAGTGCTATTACCATTCCAACAACTTATTTTATTGGGACTGATGGAGTCATCCAACAGCCTAGAAAAATTGGTCCGATGACACAAAGCTTTATGGAAGAAATGATGAATGCTCTTGATTAAGAAATAATTAACACCCTTGAGGTAGGAACTTTGTAAGTTCATTATAAGGAACTTCTGTTAATGTCTCCTTACAATCACATGGCCTTATTCATAGTATAGTCAGACTCTTGTTATATATGGCATAAAATTCCAAAGAATTGGTAATACTAGCTTTTAGAAAACTTGGCATTCGCCAAGCCTTTAATGGAGAATGCCTTAGTTGCACTTATGCAGGAGGAAAGTTTTTTATACTTTCCTATCTGCTAAAAAAGGAGCTGATTACCATTTCATTAAAAAAGAAAGTGTCTTTTGATGAATTAGTACAAGAAAACCGTCAACAAATCCTAAAAGATAAAGAATTATTAAATCAAATTGAAGAAAATTTAGAAACCAAAATCAATCAAACCGACCAACGAACTGCAGAAGAAAATTAACAAAACGGGGATGATGCCCATTTTTCAAAGGGTTTTATCCCTGTTTTTTGTATATTTTATATTACCCTTCAAACAATAAATATGACCCATAATAACTAGGGTTATTTGATATTTCTCACTTGGGAGGAGCGTAAACGATGAGTCAACATGATAAGACACCCAAACCAGATGATCGTAGCGATAATGTAGAAAAGCTGCAGGACATGGTACAGAATACTATTCAAAATATTGAAGAAGCGCATGAGACAATGAAGTTTGCTTCAGGGGAAGAAAAAGAACAAATTAAAGAGAAAAATAAACGTCGTGAAGAAGCTATTGAAGGCATGCGAGCTGAAATACGTGATGAGTACCATGATCAGCACTAAATAAAGAGTTGTTGCCTCAAATCAGTTAATGATTTGAGGCTTCTTTTTTTATCAAAGACCCGGAAAAGCTCTTAACAAAGAGTAAATTATTTAAATGTGATAAAATATTAAAAGATGGAGGGGAAATAAAATGAAAAAAGTTACAACACCAATCGAGGTTAGGTATCAAGAAACAGACCAAATGGGCGTTGTTTATCATGCAAATTATTTAATATGGTTTGAAATTGGCCGGACAAAATATATAGAACATTTAGGTTTTAACTATAATGACATGGAAAAGCATAATGTAGTTTCTCCTGTTGTAGATGCCAATATATCATTTAAAAAACCAATTCGATATGGTGAGAAAACATCAGTTCAAACTTGGTTGGAGTCCTATGATGGGATTCGTACTGTTTATGGGTATCATATTTTGGATAAAGATAACAATGTTGCAGTAAGTGGAACAACCAAACATGTCATTGTCAAAAAAGACTCATTTCGTCCATTATCCTTACGTAAAGCTTTTCCTGATTGGCACCATGCATACAAAGCACAATTAAATGAGGGATCCTAATGGCATTTGGTTTAAAAAAAGCGGAATTACATAAATGGAAAAAGAAAGTAAAGAATGGAGAAATTGCATTTTTAACACATTATTGGCTCGATGATCGCTTCCCTGGTTGCTATACAGTAACAAAAGTTGGTTGTATTGATCGGGAAAAGCTAATAAAATGGGGAACTTACTATAACTTACAACCAGAATGGATACACGATGATAAAGACTTTCCACATTTTGACTTATTTGGTGATAAGCAGAAGGAGATTTTGAAAAAGGAAAAACTAGAAGACCATATTGATAAATTTAACTTATAAGTTACCACACTTTGCTGTTTTTAACGTCCCATCTTCTATATTGTACGACATAAAGTTTTAGCTAATTACCGCTACGGAAAAACACTTCGCTAGGAAAAGAACAGTCTGAAGCGTTCCCCGCGGCAAAGAAGACACTGTGAAAACGACCAGAGTGAGTTTGAACAGAGATGTCGCGCTTGTGCCCATGGTAAAAGCGAGTGTTTTCCGCAGTGTTGATTTAGCACTCACCTTTTTAAAGATGGAGGAAGGCATACTAAACTTTACGTCGCATAATTTATAAACTATTTATTAAGCTATGTTGAACAAGCTATGTTGTACAAGTCAACAATCTTTAGCAAACAATAAAAAAACAGAATAAAAAGGGCATGGTATGAATGCCTTTTTATTCTGGTTTATCTTTTTCAGGTACAAGATCAATACCACCAGGATGAAAAGGGTGGCATTTACTAATTCTTCTAATCGTTAGATAGCCGCCTTTAATTGCACCAAACCGCTTAATAGCTTCTAATCCATATGCAGAACACGTTGGATAAAAACGACATATAGGCGGTTTTATCGGGCTAATAAATTTCCGGTAAAACCTAATAATCCCAATCAACAAATACTTCATGTTAGCTGCACCCTTTTTGATTCATCTACATAGTACGTTTATCATATGAAATTGATGCAATTGCATCATGCATATGAATAGATTCTTCATTTTGACAGGATACATGAAATGCTTGTACTATTGGTGTCTCATATAAGTCAGCGGCAACTAAACGAACCATATCCTCTACAAATCGCGGATTTTCATATGCTTGTTCAGTAACCATTTTTTCATCAGGCCGTTTTAGCACGGGATGTAATCGTGCGCTTGCATTACTTTCAGCAGCTTCTAATAGTATTTCTTTCCAATCATAAGTTGCCTCATCAAAATCATTATCTAATATTACTTCCATTTTAACTTGTCCACGTTGATTATGGGCACTATATTCGCTAATTTCCTTCGAACAAGGGCATAATGTAGTCACTAAACCTGAAAGTTGAGCCTTCAACTCATAGCCTTTTATTTTATCATAAGTTACGGTTATACTCGCCTCAGCGTGGTTAAGTCCTTTTAGATCAGATTGTGGACCCCTTCGTTCAAAGAACCATGGGAAAGAAACAGTGATAGATGCGTCATTCTGTTTTAATCGTTCTGCTAAATCTTTTGTAAATTCCTTTAATGTCGTAAAATCAACAGGAAAGCCCTGTTCATGGTAAACACTTAATTGTTCCGTAAAACGACTCATATTGGTTCCTTTACTTGATTGATCAATACTTGATGTGAACTGGAATGTCCCGATGCTAGTTTGATTTGTCGGATTTAATTTACTATGAATGATGACTGGATGCTTTACATTTGTAATTCCGACAGCATCTATATGAAACAAAAAGTCCTTCTTTGTATTTTGTAAATCTGCCATGTCTTTTTTCTCAACTGGCTTAGTTTTCGGTCCTGGCTCTACAGAACCAAATAATTTATGTCGTTCACTTTTTGTTGGTAATGATGATTTTGCAATTGTATTTGGTCGATTCATGATCGATTTTGTCCCCTTTCTTTAATGGACTAATAAAAAGTATACTTCAGATAAATTAAATATTCAATTGGTTGATTTCAGTTACATCCACTTTATTTTTGGTTCTGTTTTATTCTTAATCCGTTTTATATTTTCCCTATGACGGTAAATAACAAATACAGTTAATAGTGACAAGATAATAATTAATCCAACATCCTCCTGTAACAATAATGCCATTATAGTAGAAACAATACCAGTAAGCATAGATGCTAAGGAAACATATTTCCAGATATACAATGCTAGCAGAAAAGTAGCTACCATAATGACAAATAATATTGGACTTACACCAAGTATTAATCCACCTGAGGTTGCTACAGCTTTCCCACCTTTGAATTTAGCGAAAAGCGGATACACATGACCTAACACAGCAAAAATACCAATTATTAAAGGATATACCTCTGCAGCAAATAAAACTGGTATAATAGTAGCAGCAGTTCCTTTCAGGATATCAATTAAGGTGACAAATATTCCTGCCTTTATACCAAGCACACGAAAAGCATTTGTTGCCCCTAAGTTTCCACTTCCATGTTCTCTTACATCAATATTATAAATCATTTTACCAATAACCAGAGCAGATGGTATTGAGCCTAATAAATAAGCAATAATTGCAAATATGATATAATCCATATTACTAGCCTACCTTTATTCTATAATTAGTTTTTTTTGGTTTAAAATAATATACAAGTACACCTTTCATACTGTCAACGCTTGCTCATTCATTTTATCACGAAGTTGTCAAGAAAAATACTATAAAATGTCACATCTATTATTTTAGATGTTGATTCTAAAAAAACAACACCGTATAATGTAGCAAAAGAAGGGACGTTTACAATCTTATCATTTAAAATAGAAAAGGTGATGACATAATGGCATGGGAAAATCCCTCAAATGAAGTAATGCAAGAAATTCTAGAATCGTCTAAAACGATAGCAGTTGTAGGATTATCGAATAATCCTGACCGTACTTCTTATCAGGTATCCAAGATTATGCAGGAATCCGGTTATAGGATTATCCCAGTAAATCCAACCATAGACGAAGTATTAGGAGAAAAAGCTTATCCATCACTTTTAGAAGTTCCAGATCAAATTGATATTATTAATGTGTTCAGAAGACCTGAGTATCTCACGGATATCGCAAAAGATGCGGTACAAACGAACTGTAACATTTTCTGGGCGCAACAAGGAATTGTAAATGAAGAAGCTTTTCACTATTTAAAGGAACATAATTTTACCGTTATAATGGATCGTTGTATAAAGGTATTACATTCATTATTAGTTAAATGACGGTGCACACCAAAGGATGACTAACTGTGTAGTCATCCTTTAGTGGTCATAAACTTGTATCTCTATTTTACATTTACAAACATTCGTTCTATGATAATAATAGATGGTTCAAGAAAAGAAATATAGAAATGGGTTGGGAAAGGGGACAGTGCAATACATGTCGAAACAATCATTACAATATACAGATGAATCCATACAAGTTCTAGAGGGACTTGATGCGGTTCGTAAAAGACCAGGTATGTACATTGGTAGTACAGATCTCCGTGGGCTACATCATTTAGTTTTTGAAATTGTTGATAACGCAGTAGATGAGGCACTTGCAGGATTTGGGGATACCATTAATGTAACGATACATAAAGACAATAGTATTTCTGTACAGGATCATGGACGGGGAATACCCACAGGAATTCATCGTACGGGAAAACCTACTATTGAAGTTATTTTTACCATTCTCCATGCTGGTGGAAAATTCGGGCAAGGAGGCTATAAAACAAGTGGTGGCCTACATGGAGTAGGTGCATCTGTTGTTAACGCATTATCGGAATGGTTAGAAGTAACTTCTTTTCGAGATGGACAAATCTACTTTCAACGATTTGAAAAGGGTGGTCACCCTGTTGGTGAATTGGAAAATAAAGGTCCAACCAGAAAAACTGGATCAATTATTCATTTCAAACCAGATCCAAGCATTTTTTCTACTACCACCTATAATTTCGATACCCTTACAGAACGATTACGAGAAGCAGCCTTTTTATTAAAGGGCTTAAAAATAGAAATTAAAGATGAACGTACAGATGTTAAAGAAATATACGAATACCCAGATGGGTTAGAGGCTTTTGTAAATTATTTAAATGAAGAAAAAGATACACTTCATCCAGTCGTCTCGTTTGAAGGGGAAAATCAAGGAATTGAGGTGGATTTTGCCTTTCAATTCAATGATGGATTTGCAGAAAGTATGCTATCCTTTGTTAATCACGTTCGTACAAAAGATGGTGGAACACATGAATCTGGTGCACGCTCAGCTATTACAAGAATGTTTAATGATCATGCTAGAAAAATATCCTTACTTAAGGATAAAGATAAGAACTTAGAAGGCACAGATATTCGAGAAGGATTCACTGCTATTATTTCCGTTCGAGTCCCAGAGGAAAAACTTCAATTTGAAGGTCAAACGAAAAGTAAACTAGGTACTTCAGAAGCAAGATCTGCAGTAGATGCTATCATCTCTGAAAAACTAGCATACTTTTTAGAAGAAAACCCTGATATTGCAACAACGTTAATTAAAAAAGCGATTCGAGCAAAACAAGCTCGTGAAGCAGCAAGAAAAGCAAGGGAGGATGCTAGATCTGGAAAGAAAAAAAGACGTAAAGATGCGTTATTAAGTGGAAAATTAACCCCTGCTCAATCAAGAAATGCTGAGAAAAATGAGTTATATTTAGTAGAGGGAGATTCAGCTGGTGGATCAGCGAAGCAAGGAAGAGATCGTAAATTTCAAGCAGTATTACCGTTACGCGGGAAAGTGATTAATACTGAAAAAGCGAAACTAGAAGATGTATTTAAAAATGAAGAAATCTCTACGATTATTCATACCATCGGTGCAGGTGTAGGAGGAGACTTCAATCTAGAAGATGTCCAATATAATAAAATTGTAATTATGACGGATGCCGATACGGATGGTGCACATATCCAAGTATTATTGCTTACATTCTTTTACCGCTACATGCGTTCTTTGGTAGAAGCTGGAAAGGTCTTTATTGCATTGCCACCACTCTATAAGATTTCAAAAGGAAAAGGAAAAAAAGAAAAAATTGTATACGCCTGGGACGATGATGAAATGCGAAAGGCGATAAACGAGTTCAAAAATGGCTACACCATCCAACGCTATAAAGGGCTTGGTGAAATGAACGCCGATCAGTTATGGGAAACAACCATGAATCCGGAAACACGAACTTTAATTCGTGTTACGATTGATGATTTAGCTAGAGCAGAACGTAGAGTCACTACACTTATGGGGGATAAAGTTGAACCTCGGCGAAAATGGATTGAAGGTCATGTAGCATTCGGGCTTGAAGAAGATGCAAGTATTTTAGAAAATGAAAATATTCATTCGTAGTAAAGCATAATAGAATATGAATAAACAGGGGGGACTGTCTTGACTCAACAAGAGAAATATTTAGATCTTCCATTAGAAGAAGTTATTGGAGATCGATTTGGTCGTTATAGTAAGTATATTATTCAAGATAGAGCACTACCAGATGCACGGGATGGATTAAAACCAGTACAACGTAGGATACTATATGCCATGCATCAGGAAAAAAATACACATGATAAAAGTTTTCGTAAATCTGCTAAAACAGTTGGGACCGTAATTGGTAACTACCATCCACATGGTGACTCATCTGTATATGAAGCAATGATCCGACTTAGTCAGGATTGGAAGGTCCGCAATGGTTTAGTTGAAATGCACGGTAATAATGGGAGTATTGATGGAGACCCACCTGCTGCAATGCGTTACACAGAAGCTAGACTATCTAAGATCGCCTCAGAATTGCTACGTGACATTGAAAAAGAAACAGTGGATTATATACCAAACTTTGATGATACAATTGATGAACCTGTTGTACTGCCAGCTCGATTTCCTAACCTTCTAGTTAATGGTTCAACTGGTATTTCTGCTGGTTATGCAACTGATATTCCGCCACATAATTTGGGAGAAGTTATTGATGCCGTTATTATGAAGATGGATAAACCTGATGTTAGTATTGATGAAATAATGTCCGTATTAAAAGGACCAGATTTCCCTACAGGTGGCATTATTCAAGGTGTGGAAGGAATTAGACAAGCATATGAAACAGGAAAGGGTAAAGTAGTTGTTCGAGGAAAAGCAAAAATTGAACCAGTTCGAGGAAACCGTGAGCAAATTGTGATTGATGAAATTCCATATGAAGTCAATAAAGCAAGTATGGTCAAGAAAATGGATGAATTGCGAATTGACCGTAAAGTGGAAGGAATTGCAGAAGTACGGGATGAAACAGACCGTACTGGACTAAGGGTTGTCGTAGAGCTGAAAAAGAATGTAAACAGTGAAGGAATCCTTAATTATTTGTATAAAAATACAGAATTACAAATAACGTACCATTTTAACATGGTAGCTATACAAGATAGAACGCCAAAACGATTATCCTTGCTATCTATACTTGACTCCTACATACAGCATCAAAAAGAAGTCACAACGCGTCACACAACATATGATTTACGTAAAGCAAAAGATCGATCTCATATTGTAGAGGGGTTGATTAAAGCTGTTTCGGTGCTTGATGAACTAATAGCAACTATCCGTTCTAGTGAAAACAAACAGGATGCTAAAAAACGTATAATGAAGCAGTTTGATTTTACCGAACCCCAAGCAGAAGCTATTGTGATGCTACAGTTATATCGATTAACAAATACAGATATTACTTCATTAGAAGCAGAAGCAAGTGAGTTACGGAAGCAAATAGAAGAATTAGAATCTATTTTAGGTAGTGAAAGAAAGCTATATCAAACCATTAAGAAGGATTTAAAACAATTGAAAAAAACCTTCATGGATAAACGAAGAACCGAAATTGAGAAGAAAATAGAAACCTTAAAAATTGATTTGGAAGTAACGGTCGCAAGTGAGGATGTTCTTGTTTCCGTTACAAAAGATGGCTATATTAAACGTACTAGTTTGCGCTCTTATTCCGCTTCAAATGGGGAAGGCTTTGCAAAAAAAGAGGATGACCATATAATTGGCTTAGTCGAGATGAATACAACAGATAAATTATTATTGTTTACAAATAAAGGTAAATATGTGTCAATACCAGTTCATGAACTACCTGATATTCGTTGGAAGGATACAGGGCAGCATTTATCCAATTTGACAACAATGGACAAAGATGAACAAATTGTAAAATGTATACCAATTCGTGAGTTTTCTGAAGATCACTACTTAGTGTTCTTTACGAAAAATGGCATGATCAAACGTAGTGAATTAGTGCTATATAATGCACAACGCTATTCTAAAACATTAATTGCTTTAAATGTAAAAAAAGACGATGAAGTTGTAAATGTTGAGTTAACGAATGGACATGCTGATATTTTTATTGTATCTAATAAGGGATTTGGATTATGGTATCATGAATCCGAAGTGTCTGTTGTTGGTCAACGAGCAGCTGGGGTTAAAGCAATCCAGTTGAAAAAGGATGAATATGTGGTAAATGGCCAAGCATTTGATGAGCTAAGCGACCCATCCATATTTCTTCTAACACAGCGTGGTGCTTCTAAACGAATGACATTACGACAGTTTGAAAAATCAAATCGAGCAAAACGTGGACTTACAATGCTTCGGGAATTAAAACAAAAACCTCATCGTGTGGTTGGGTTTTATGTGATCGGTGAAAATGACACGATTAATTTTATAACAACTAATGGAAAAACTCATCAATTATTTCCATTAGAATTAAGTACCAGTGATCGTTCTAGTAATGGTTCCTTTGTGATCGATACAGATAATGAAGGTGAAGTAGAAGAAGTATGGAAAGATGCCCATTATGAAAAACCATTTAATGAAAATGATGATTCCTAACTAGTATGGAAGAAAACGCAGACATTAATTGTCTGCGTTTTTTCATTACATTTGAGTAATGCATTCTCCCACATGAAGACCTAACCCAACTATGAAAACACTTCCTATATTCAGAAAAGTATGATAAGGTATAGGTAATGAGGAGAGAGGAGGGGTTAGAACGGATTTACGTAATCGTATCATTCAATCTGCTTTAGTTTTATTTGAACAACATGGTTATCATGGTGTATCAGTGAATGATATTGTAGAAAATGTTGGAACATCAAAGGGGGGCTTTTACCACCATTTCACATCAAAGGATGAGTTATTATTTGTCATTCATGACGCATTCATTTCATATGCTTTAGAAAAAGCAACCATTGCAACCAACACCTATCAGACTCCTACAAAAAAACTTCAAGCCATTGTAAATGATTTTGTAAAAGTGTTTGATCTATACAAATCACACATAGCTGTTTTTTACCAAGAGAGTAATTACTTACAACCTAAATATAAGAAGTTAATAAAGCGGAAAAGAGATCAGTTTAAAAATATTATTATTGCAGTCATTGACGAAGGAAAAAAGCGTGGAGAATTTCGTCGTGATATTCCTACCGATATAACTAGTATGGCAATTTTGGGTATGGTTAATTGGACATATAAATGGTTTAAAAGGGACGGCTCGAAAACGATAGATGAGATTAGTGATGTCTATATTGATTTGCTGCTTCATGCGATATTAAGTGAAACAGCTTATCCTCGAAAACATATGTTAGGACTGTAATTGCGTAACCAAATATTGTCGCTATATACAAACCAACCAGTCGGTCTTTTATGTAAAACTATTTTCGAACACTTTGTTATTCTCGTAGATGATATAAAATGCGACATAATAAGAATCTTTGATTTCCACTCTGGACAGTTGCTTTCACCATGGGCACAAGTGCGACAGCTGTTCAAACTTATTCGTTTTCACAGTGTTTCCTTGCTGCGGACAGACGCTTTTAACTTCCACGGGTAGAAAAGCGTAAGTGCCTTGGTCACCACCGATTAGAAAACTTGGCTTGTCGCCGAGTGGCGAAAGCCTTAGTTGCACTTATGCAGTAAGAAAGTTTTTCTTATCTGCCAAGCTTAAGCTGATATCCTCTACGTGGCACTCTTCGCCGCACAATGGAGGATTGACTAAAGACCCACGAGTGGGTAAGTGCTGGCCATTGAAAACACGTGCGTCCTTATGTCTGTTGGCAATAGGATGTCCTGTTGAGTCTCACTGGCTAAAACCGTCAGGTCAATCGCAACGCCAGTACTAGCACGTCCTGTCCGTCGAAGCTAGACTTTCGGTAGCCAAACCCGATTCCAGCGGGGTTTTCAGTTGTTGTTTTTTCCTTAGTGGTCGACTGCCCTCGCTCCAATCAGCTATCGTATTAGTAACAACAATGGTAAAAAGTAGAATAATACAAAACTAGCGAAAAAACACGAAGACCCCTGCAGGACAGCGTGCAGGACATCGAAGACATTCGAGTCTCCACAGTGAGCGTTCTTTGTGAAGCGAGGAGTCTCAGCGCGAGCCTGCAGAAAGCGTAGTGTATTTCTGGAGCGGTTGATTGTGTCGCATTATATATCAACTATTCATTAAGATTCATATTGGTAAAAGCAAAAATTTTTAGAATACAGCTTTATGTTAAATAAGGGGGGGTTTTGATGGATTTTGAACTAACGAAGGAACAACAAATGATCCAACAGATGGTTAAAGATTTTGCAGAAGGAATAATTAAGCCGAGAGCAATAGAAATTGACAAAGAGGCAAAATTTCCAATTGATATCTTCAAAGAAATGGGAGAGTTGGGGTTATTAGGTATTCCGTTTCCTGAACGCTATGGTGGTTCAGATGGTGATACTATATCCTACGCAATTGCAGTTGAAGAAATTGGAAAAGTCTGTGGTAGTACTGGCCTTAGTTATGCTGCTGCTGTTTCTCTTGGTGCAAGTCCCATCTATTATTTTGGAACAGAAGAACAAAAGCAAACATATTTGAAACCATTAGCAGAAGGCAAGGCATTAGGCTCATTTGGATTGACCGAGCCAAATGCTGGATCTGATGCAAGAGGAACAAAAACGACAGCAGTAGAGGATGGTACTGATTATATTATTAATGGAGAAAAATGTTTTATCACGAATGCCAGCTTTGCTAAAACAATAATTGTAACCGCTTTAACAGGTAAAGGTGACAGTGGGAAAGACATTATCTCCGCTATTATCGTTCCTACTGATACGGAAGGACTAACCATTACGAGTAATTACGACAAAATGGGAGTTAGAGGGTCTGATACAGCAGAAGTTATCCTAGATAATGTGCGTGTCCCTAAAGCAAACTTATTAGGTGATCCAACAAAAGGTTTTAAACAATTTTTGTACACATTAGATGGCGGAAGAATTTCCATTGCGGCTTTAGGTGTGGGGTTAGCTCAAGCATCTTTAAATAAAGCGCTTACCTATGCCAAGGAGAGAAAACAATTTGGAGCATCCATTTCCAATTTTCAAGCAATTCAATTTAAGTTAGCAGATATGGCGATGGAAGTGGAATTAGCTAGAAATATGGTCTATAAGGCTGCATGGCTAAAAGATAATCAAAAACCGTTTACCAAAGAAGCTGCATATGCAAAGCTGTTTGCTACAGAAACTGCATTTCGTGCGGCAAATGAGGCCATTCAAATACATGGTGGGTATGGATATATGCGGGAATTTGAAGTAGAACGATATTTACGTGATGCCAAGCTTCTAGAAATTGGCGAGGGAACATCTGAAATACAGCGTCTTGTCATTGCTAGACAATTAGGTTGCTAGAAATAGATTTTATGTTAGGGGGGGAGTATATGATCAAAAAAATATTAATAGCAAATAGAGGAGAAATTGCAGCTCGTGTCATCCGTACTTGTAAACAATTAGGAATCACTACAGTTGCTGTTTATTCTGAAGCAGACCAGAAAGCACCATATGTTAATATGGCCGATGAAAAGCATTTGTTAGGCGGCCCTCGTGTACAAGAGAGTTATTTAAATATCGATAAAATCATCTCTATTGCGCGAAAAACAAACGTTGATGCCATTCACCCAGGCTACGGCTTTTTAAGTGAGAGTAGTATATTTGTGGAAAAATGTGAAGAAGCATCCATTACATTTATTGGACCTCCCAAAAAGGCAATCGAACAGATGGGAAGTAAAATTAAAGCAAGAAACCTGATGCAGCAGGCAGGAGTACCCGTAATACCTGGGACAGAAGAGGCAATTAACAATATAGATGAGGCAATAAATATTGCACAATCAATTGGATATCCCATCATGTTAAAAGCTTCCCATGGTGGAGGTGGCATTGGAATGCAAGTAGTACAAAATGAGCAAGATCTTGTAAAATCTTTTGAAAGTAATGCGAAACGAGCTCAAGCTTTCTTTGGAAATGGTGCCATGTTCATGGAGAAAAAGATAGAAAATGCTAGACATATCGAAATTCAACTTTTAGCTGATCATTTTGGAAACGTGATTCATTTATTTGAAAGGGATTGTTCCATTCAACGTAGGAATCAAAAAGTAATAGAAGAAGCACCTTGCCCATGTTTATCACAAGAGACTCGAACTAAAATGGGAGAGGCTGCTATAACAGCAGCAAAGTCCTTAGGATACACTAACGCTGGAACAGTGGAATTTTTGGTCGATGAAAAGGAAAACTTTTACTTTTTAGAAATGAACACACGTATTCAAGTAGAACATCCGATCACAGAAGAAATTACTGGAATAGACATAGTAGAAAAACAAATCGAAATTGCAGATAGAAAAGTACTTACCATAAAACAAGAAGATCTAAACATATCTGGATATGCAATGGAAGCAAGAATTTATGCAGAAGATCCAAAAACATTCCTTCCATCACCAGGACATATTCATACATTTTCTATTCCAAAAGAAGATTATATTCGCCATGAACTAGGGGTAACAGAGAATTATGATGTGACACCTTTTTATGATCCGATGATTGGTAAATTAATAGTGAAAGGTGAAAGTCGAGAACTTGTCGTTAATAGATTAAAGGAAGCATTACTGCACTATAAGGTTGAAGGAATTAAAACGAATATACCGATGCTCTTAAAAACACTGGATCATGAAGCATTTCGGAAAGGGAATATCACAACAACATTTGTTGAAAATCAACTAAATAAATAATGATAAGGGGGAATTAACATGCAAGAATTGAAGGCAACGATGGCAGGAAGCGTGTGGAAAATAACCGTAAATAAAGGTGATGTCGTAAAAGAAGGACAAGATGTTGTTATACTAGAATCTATGAAAATGGAAATTCCAATTCCAGCTGAACAAGATGGGGCAATCAAGGAAATAAAGGTGTCGGAAGGGGATTTTGTTAATGAAGGAGATGTCATCGCAGTTATAGAGGGTTAACGAAAATTTCGTTGTCACCTAGCATTGATATAGGAGTGAATGAAAGATGAGCATGTTTGTTAACTGGGATTTAGAAAATGATCATATTGCTATTATTACAATTAACCGTCCGAATGCTGCAAATGCCTTATCCAGATCAGTGATAGATGAATTTAACAATTGTATCCATCAATTAAATCAAGAAGAGGACGTTCGTTGCGTTATTATAACTGGTGCTGGAGAAAAAGCCTTTTGTGCAGGTGCGGATTTAAAAGAGAGAAAAGGAATGTCAGAAACTGAAGTAATGGAATCTGTTCGATCCATTAGCAGGATAGCCACCTCTATTGAAAGGATAACTGTCCCTGTAATTGCTGCTATAAATGGTGCTGCATATGGTGGGGGGCTTGAACTAGCACTCGCTTGTGACCTCCGAATCGCTTCTAGACAAAGTAAAATGGGATTAACCGAAACATCCCTAGCTATCATCCCTGGTGCAGGGGGAACACAACGCTTGTCTCGATTAATAGGACTTGGACAGGCAAAACGCTTAATCTATACTGCTAAGCCAGTTACAGCAGAAGAAGCCTTCAAAATAGGTTTGGTGGAAGAATTAACAGAACCTAAACAGCTAATCGAACACGCCATGAAGCTCGCACATGCTATTAGTAAGAATGGGCCAATTGCTGTAAAACAAGCTAAGAAAGCTATTAATCAAGGATTTCAGACGGATATAACAACTGGTTTAGAAATTGAGCATTTATGTTACACGAAAACACTTTTTTCATCAGATCGATTAGAAGGTTTACAAGCATTTAAAGAAAAAAGAAAGCCAGTATATGAAGGAAAATAATTGCAGGAGGTCTCTTAATGGATTATATAGATACCTTACATAAACGTATAAAACAAATTGAAAAGGGTGGACAAGAAAAATATCACCAAAAAAATAAAGAAAAAGGAAAACTATTTGTACGTAAGCGATTGGAATTATTATTTGATCAGGATATAGATGTAGAAGATGCATTTTTTGCAAACTGTATGGAAGAAGATTTACCGTCAGACGGTGTAGTGACTGGAATTGGAAGGATAAATGGCCAATCCGTTTGTGTTATGGCAAATGATTCAACGGTTAAGGCGGGATCATGGGGAAAACGAACGGTTGAAAAAATTATCCGTATTCAAGAAACAGCAGAAAAACTAGAAATCCCTATATTTTATTTAGTAGATTCAGCAGGAGCCCGAATTACGGATCAAGTTGAAATGTTTCCAGGCCGAAGAGGTGCTGGCCGTATTTTTCATAATCAAATAAAATTATCTGGGCGTGTGCCACAAGTTTGTCTTCTATTTGGTCCTTCTGCAGCAGGTGGGGCCTATATCCCTGCATTTTGTGATATTGTCATCATGGTAGATGGAAATGCTTCCATGTATTTAGGCTCACCTCGAATGGCTGAAAAAGTAATTGGTGAAAAAGTAACCTTAGAAGAAATGGGTGGAGCAAATATGCATTGCTCTGTATCTGGTGTAGGAGATGTATTAGTTAAAACAGAAGAAGAGGCAATTGAATACTCTCGCAATTATTTACAGTATTTTCCATCCAATTTTCGTAAGAAGCCAAACGCTATACAACCTAGAGAAGTCAAAGCTGCTGAAAAATCAATTTCCGATATTATACCCGAAAATCAAAATGCAGCCTTTAATATGTATGACTTAATCAACCGAATTATTGATGAGAATAGTTTTTGTGAAATTAAAAAGAAATTTGCCCCTGAAATTATTACAGGGTTAGCTCGTATGAACGGTAAATCAGTTGGAATTATTGCAAACCAACCACGAATGAAAGGTGGAGTGCTGTTTCCGGATTCTGCAGATAAAGCGGCGAAGTTTATCCAGTTATGTGATGCATTTAATATTCCATTATTATTCTTAATGGATATACCAGGCTTTATGATTGGTACGAAAGTAGAACGTGCTGGTATTATTCGACATGGTGCCAAAATGTTAGCAATGATGAGTGAAGCAACAGTTCCTAAGATCTCCGTGGTTGTTCGTAAAGCTTATGGTGCAGGGCTGTATGCTATGGCAGGTCCAGCATTTGAACCAGATTGTTGTTTAGCCCTACCAACTGCGCAAATTGCTGTTATGGGACCTGAAGCAGCCGTAAATGCCGTTTATGCAAACAAAATAGCAGAACTGCCCGAGGAAGAACGACCTGCATTTATCAAAGAGAAACAGGAGGAATATAAGAATAATATTGATATTTATCGATTAGCCTCTGAAATGGTTATTGATGCTATTGTAGATCCAGATCATTTAAGGAATGAGCTAGTAAAACGATTTGAACTATATGAGACTAAATATGTAACCTTCACAGAAAGAAAACACGGTGTTTACCCTGTTTAATTTTACATTTAAAACCTTTGGTAGTATTTTTACTATCAAAGGTTTTTTATTTATACCAATGAATTAGTTTACCATAATAATATTATGTAAAATAGATAGAAACAAACCTATTTTAATTCCCATATAGAAATGATATTCTGATAGTGTGCTTTTATTAACTAAGAATCTTTTCACATATTTTGTTGTTTTCTATGACGCATAATCAATATTATGCGCAGTAGTTAGGATATGCACATAGCTTCGCTACGGAAAAACACTACGCTTTCCGCGGGGGA
>NZ_WIXL01000022.1 GCF_010993955.1 Oceanobacillus halotolerans
GGAGTCGACTGTCCTTCGCTCCAATCAACTATTATATTAGCATCAATGATGATCTAAATATGGATTAGTCTACGAGCTAGCGTAGGAAAAACACGGAGACTCCTGCGGGAAGTAGGAGATCGGTGAGACCCCACAGGGCGCTAGCCCGAGGAGGCTCACCACTCCCCCGCGGAAAGCGAAGTGTTTTTCCGAAGCGAAGCAATGTGCATATTCTAGTTACTGCGTATAATCCATCTTATATGCAATACGTCCAGTAGTGAAAAGCATTTTTTTAGTAGGTAGAATAATTTGTTAGAAAGAGGACAGGAGGACAATCAAATGAATGTCATGGTGGAAAATTGTTATCAATGGATCGGCTTTCACCTTGTCAACCAATTATTAGAAGAAAGTCATCACGTTTATGGGATTGGCAAAAGGGATACAGATAAAGAAGAATTCTTAGCAATGTTCTTTGCACGTAATGATTTATTTACGCCTGTGACAGTAGAGAGGGGTCTAGACGAAGATATGAGGATTACGGTAAAGGAAATGGATCAGAGGATTGTCATAATTGACCAGATAGCACGCCATGAGCAAAATGTTACATTTCCATTACTTTTTGGAGAATGGATGTCTATGGATGAAAATGGCATATATAATAAAGGAGAGTATATTCCATTTGATTCCAATTACTTTAAGGAAGAAGCAGTTTATATCAAGGATTTTTGTAAGGAACTGCTTGAATGGATTCAGATACATTATAAGCCAGATACCATCTTAGTTAAATCAGCAAGAGCTAGATCCGACAATGGTGTAACACTTGAAAATTCAATTTATCTTCGTGACAATAGACCTATAGATGAACAAATCAAGATTGTCCGGGACCATTATAAACGCTATCAACCATTTTATTAATAGTCTATATTGTTTACTATCTAGCACCAAGCAGCACTAAATATAGAATTGAGGTGCCCATGTTGAAGCAATTGTCCATGTATATAGGGGTTTTAATAGGAATTGTACTTCTAGCAGGATGCAATTATTTTGAAACTGGAAATGTTCAAAATGTAGGGATGCTCGTAGAAAACACCATAGAAGGACATCCATGGGAAGAAAAGGGACACCGTGGTTTAATGAGCATTGCAGACGAATATGAAATAGATGTATATGTGAAAGAAAATGTTCAAACAGCGGAAGAAATTGATGAAGCTATAGGAGATATGGTACATGACGGTGTCAATTTAATATTTGGTCATAGTAGTAATTATGGTCAGCCCTTTGTTGAAATTGCTGAGTCCTATCCAGATGTTCACTTTGTCTATTTTAATGGTGGGTATACAGCAGAAAATGTAACGAGTTTAAATTTCAATTCACATGCAATGGGGTTCTTTGCAGGTATGATTGCAGGGGAAATGACAAATACAAATGAAGTAGGAATTATTGGTGCTTACGAATGGCAGCCAGAAGTAGAGGGGTTTTATGAAGGAGTTAAATACCAAAATCCAATGGCAAATGTACATATGCGATTTGTGAATGACTGGCGAGATACTCATACAGCATTAGATGTGTACGACGTAATGAAAAATGATAATGTTGATGTGTTTTATCCGACGGGTGATGCATTTAGTGCAACCGTTATTAACCATGTAAAGGATGACGGGTTATATGCCATTGGATATGTTACCGATCAATCAACTATTGATGATGAGACGGTATTAACGAGCACGATCCAACATGTTGACCACTTATATGAAATTGCTGCGGAAAAATTTAATGATGGGACAATAAAAGGCACAGTGGAAACATTTGATTTTCAAGATGACGTGATTACCTTAGGGGAATTCAGTGATGAAGTACCAGAATCCTTTCAAGAGGACGTAAAAGAATATGTGGAACAATATAAAGAGACAAGCCTATTACCGAATGAAATAGAAGTGGACTAAATGCTTGGAGCGAGAGTGTAGGTACGAATTAAATTCGATCAGTAACGTAAACGCTCAGAAATTTTCTGAGCGTTTTTAAATGTGCTTAAAAGTCATTTTCATTGTGTTTTTGAAAGGAAATCCAATACTTTTTTAAAATTAAATAATAACGACTGGATTTTGAGTATAACGGGTTTACTTGTGAGGTGCAAAATGGTAAATCATATAGAAAATCACAGAGTATTTCACAGGATTTCCGCAACATAAATCACATTATAAATCACACTTAAAAAGGGTTTAGAGAAATTTATCTCTAAGCCCTTAGTATTTAGAATTGTTTCTTCAACTAAGGGTGCAATAGTTGAAGAAACGAGAACGAACAATACTACACCCCTCGCTTTTAAATTTATATCAGTTATTGTGAATTTTAGTGCTACTGATACCTCTTTTCAACAAATAACAGTATCAGTGTTGCCAAAGGACCTAATACAAGTGAAAGCAAAAACCAGTTTATTCCCGTCCTATTCTTTCCTTGTGCGAGTGCAGCATTTATCAACGCCAGTGTACCCCAACCTACAAAATATTGGTTATCCATCATCTGTCCTTCCCCCATTCTATTTAACTATACTGATCCGTACAATAAGTGAAAAATGCTCTTGAAATATTGCACCCTATAGCTCTATAGGAAAGGTTTAATACGTTTACTTAAACGTTCCTTTATCAACCTAACAACAGTATAAAGGACTATTATCACAAGTAGGAAGGATGTTGCAATTAAAGGTTGTGTTAAATTACCAATAGGGGCTATCAAGAAAAATGACAAAATATATCCTATTAAAAATATAGTAGTAAATAAACCAAGGTGTATGAATATAAAATTGGTTAAGGTCTTTCTATTTTTTCGATAACGAAATAATAATAAAGTTGTAAGTACGAATAAACCTAAAAACAAAAATTCAAGTAGTGAAGTCCAGAATCCTAACTGTTGAATACTTTGAATATCTCCTTGTGTTAGGGTGGATGTATTTAACCACTGTTCAGATTTACTTAGACGATAATTATCCAAAAGGATATATCCCATACAAAATAACAGCATAAGCCCAAGGTAAACAAATATTATTAGCCTCTTTTTCCCTTTGCTTATTTCAGTATTGTTGTTTATCGGAGTAAAATGAGTAGGAGAGTGGGGGGTGAAATTGTGGAAGGGCAAAGAGTGGATAAACTAAATAGTACACTTGAGGAAATTAAAAGTACGGTTGGGGAACAAGATTCAAAGAAAATGGAATTAGATAAGTGCAAGCGAATCATACAAAAGTTAAGTTCATTTTCAACGGATTGTGAGGAATGTTATCGACACTTTATTGATTTAGAAGCCCACATCGAACACTTAATGGATAAAAAAGATTCTCTTGTAGAAGATGATTTTAAACACCATAAACAAAAAATAGGAGATATCAGATCTCATTTACAGAAACAACACAAGTTAGTACCAAGTGGATATTATATGAGTATATATATGTCGCTTGGCATAAGTTTAGGTGTAGTACTTGGACTGCTTATATTTGATAATATTGGACTAGGATTACCATTTGGAATAAGTATTGGTTTAGCAATTGGAGTAGGCGTAGATGAAGATGCTAAGAAAAAGGGATTGACTCTGTAATTTAGGAGAGGGTTATAGAGTAAGAATACATTAACGTAGTCTTTTTAAGAAGGGGAGAGGTTTTATCTTTCCTTTTTTAAAACTGTGAAGAAATATGCTTTAAACTAATGACAGGCTAGGAAAATAAAGGAGAGGAACTATTGATGGTAAACGAAAGGCATAGTAACGATTTATTTGATAGAGGATTACTTAAGTTACCTGTCGAAATATAGAAGCATAGATGAAAGTAAAAAACAAATATATGAAGTGCTAGTATAGATAAAATGGCTTATTTATTGTTAATACATATTATTTCGGCAATTATTTTTGTTGGAAATATTATCATGGCTGCTTTTTGGAAATTAAAGGCTTAAATTTCTGGATATGAAACACATATTAACAAAACAGCAAAGAATATAATGGTTGCTGATTATGTGTTTACTTTACCCAGTATTATCGCTTTACTCATTTCTGGTTTTTTATTAGCAATAAAGAGTAATTATTCAGTTGATGAAATAAACTAGTTAACGATTTCCTTCACATTATTTACAATTACAGGAGTCATATGGGGTATTCTTTTGTTACCTCTGCAAAGAAAAATAATTAAATATAATGGAGAAACATTCAATAAAAATCATTATAAAAAAGCTTCAAGAACTTGGGATGTTGTTGGAACGATATCAACGATAATTCCCAATATTATTCTTTATTTAATGTGGTCAACCCTTTTTAAAAAGGAATTTGGTTGAATAAAAAAACAATCATGCGAAAACAGCTTGGTGTACTGTTCTATGCTTTTCTAAAGCAACTTAAACACCAGGTAGATCTTGCAGAAATGGAGAGAATCGATTAAAATTAGTACCAAGTCATAATAATTGCTAGTAAAAACAAAGGGGATGGACATATGAGTGTTGGTGTACTAGGGGTCGGACATTACGTGCCAACCAACGTCGTAACAAATAAAGATTTAGAAAAAACAGTTGATACCAGTGATGAATGGATCCGGACAAGAACTGGAATAGAAGAACGAAGAATTGCAAGTGATGATATCGATTCATCGGATATGGCTTTTTACGCAGCAGAAAAAGCATTGTATGATGCAAATGTTAAAGCCGAAGAGATTGATTTGATTTTAGTAGCAACGGTTACGCCGGACACACCGTTTCCATCAGTAGCTTGTATGCTACAAGATCGGTTAGGTGCAACAAAAGCTGCAGCAATGGATGTTAGTGCTGCATGTAGCGGGTTCATGTATGGAATGATTACAGCGAAACAATTTATCGATACGGGTGTATATAAACATGTACTTGTTGTTGGTACGGAAAAACTGTCCAAGATTACGGACTGGTCTGACCGTAATACATGTGTGCTATTTGGGGATGGTGCAGGTGCAGCTGTCCTTGGAGAAGTATCTAAGAATAAAGGAATTCTCTCATTTGAACTAGGTGCTGATGGTTCTGGTGCAAAACATCTCTATCAAGATGATAATGATTTCCTCTTTATGAATGGTCGTGAAGTTTTTAAATTCGCGGTACGCCAGATGCCAGAGTCATCTGTTAAGGTTATTGAACAAGCAGGACTAAAGAATGAAGATGTAGACTATTTAATTCCACATCAGGCGAACATTCGTATTATGGAAGCTGCACGAGAACGGTTAGGAATTTCCGAAGACAAAATGGCAACAAGTATCAAACGGTATGGAAATAATTCATCTGCCTCTATTCCAATTGCTTTATCAGAGGCCGTAAAAAATGGTAAAATTAAAGATAATGATGTCGTCGTGTTAGTTGGATTTGGTGGCGGATTAACATGGGGAGCAGTCGCCTTACGCTGGGGAAAATAAAGGATTACACCCATGATCAGAGATAAGGAATAGGAGGAAAACGATATGGAGGAAAAACGTGTCGTCATTACAGGACTTGGAGCAGTTACCCCTATTGGAAATGATGTGAAGACGATGTGGGATAATGTGGTGGAAGGGAATTCAGGCATTGACTATCTAACTCGCTTGAATACGGAAGACTTTCCTGCTCATGTTGCTGCAGAAGTAAAAGATTTTGACCCAAGCCATTATATTGACAAAAAAGATGTACGCAAAATGGATCTATTTACCCAATATGCAGTGGTTGCCTCTAAAATGGCAGTAGAGGATGCAAATTTAACGATTGATGAAAAGAATGCTGATCGTGTAGGGGTTTGGATCGGGTCTGGTATTGGCGGAATGCAAACATATGAAGATCAGATGCGAAAGTTTATTAATAAAGGATACAAACGTGTCAGTCCATTTTTCGTGCCAATGATGATTCCAGACATGGCAGCAGGACAAGTATCGATTCAATTAGGAGCAAAAGGGATTAATTCCTGTACGGTAACAGCATGTGCATCTGGTGCCAATTCGATTGGTGATGCATTTAAAGCGGTTCAACGTGGAGATGCCGATTATATGATTACAGGTGGTACAGAAGCCCCTATTACGAACATGGCATTTGCTGGGTTTTCCTCAATGAAAGCATTAACGTTTAACGAGGATCCTAAAACGGCAAGCCGTCCATTTGATCAAAACCGAGATGGATTTGTAATGGGGGAAGGTGCTGGTATTATGGTTATCGAAACATTGGAAAGTGCTTTAGAACGTGGTGCAACTATTTATGGAGAGATTGTTGGCTATGGGTCAACAGGTGATGCCTACCACATTACAGCACCTGCTGAGGATGGTGAAGGAGCAGCACGCGCCATGAAGCAGGCAATTGAGGATGCTAACCTTTCGCCTAATGAAATTGACTATATTAATGCACATGGGACAAGTACTGAGTTAAATGATAAATATGAAACACAAGCAATAAAAGCAGTCTTAGGAGAACATGCCCAACATGTAGCAATTTCTTCTACAAAATCGATTACAGGCCATCTACTCGGTGCAGCTGGCGGTGTTGAGTCTGTTATTGCAGCAAAAACAATTGCAGACAGTACGATTCCACCGACGATGAATTACGAAACTCCTGATCCAGAATGCGATTTGGATTACGTCCCAAATGAAGCACGTAGACAGGATGTCAATGTTGTCATGAGTAACTCGCTTGGTTTTGGTGGTCATAATGTCGCTTTAATTTTTAAAAAATATGATAAGTAATGCTTGAGAAAAGGGTGAAATCTAATATTGATTTCATCCTTTTTTTGCACGTTAGGAAAGTATAAAATTTTAGCGAAGAAGTGGACTCGACGTAGCTAAAATTTTTTGAGTCCCAAGTATAAGAAAAACTAAACACATTCGCTAAAGGACGAGTGAATGCGAGTTTTTCTAATGGTAAAGATTTCAGAAACTTTTAGGCATGTATGGGCCAAATTCGCATAAAATGGAGTAAAAGTATTGGACAAGTTTTCACATAATAAGGACCACCATGAAGAAGGACATCAATTCTATTCATTAAGATACTGCTATGGACGTTCTAGATAATGTAAAGGTGGAAGAAACAATGGGGTATTTATTACTTTTTTTGACTGGATTTGGACTAGCTGTGTCTGGTGGTGTAACAATCATTGCATATACTAACTTTTTGCCTGCTGGCTTAACATGGGTGGATTATATTCTTTTTATTAGTGGTCGAATTGAATGTTATTTTTTACCTATTGGTCTTCTCATGATGTTGTTTGTAATAACTCGCTTTCCGAATAACTCTTAATCTTTAGCTAAACTCGAATAATTTTTTTCAATGATGGTCATAATGTATTCTAAATAAAATTTTTAATGGAAAAACGTGCCTGTCTATTGTTAGGTGAATGGTACTAAATGTTTTTCCTGTTACCTGTTAAATAGTTAAAACCATCAAATAAACATTTAGATTAAGAGTTAAAAAGCGAGGGTTGTTTTATGTTGTACTTACATGATGTTTGGGTAAATTGGTTCGAAGGTGAAGAGAATGGATACAATGTATGTTACTTTCATGAATGGCGAAAGGAGGATAAAATTGAATTGTTAGATCAAGTTCCACTACTATACATAACCGAACCGTTATTTAACTATATCGAAAATGATATGCATGACTTGCCGGATGAATTATTAGATACCATTTTTAAACGTGCGTATATTCGTAAAGGACAAAAGCGTACAGTGTTAGAATATGCTTGTGTTGTGACGGACGGAAATGACATTGTTGCTATTGATACAATTGGTTATCGTATTCCAATACGAAAAAGTAGGCTTATCCCGCGCCAAGAACAGCTCGTATTTGATATGGTTCGTAATACAAAACCAGAGTCTTTTGGATTTGATGAAAGCATGCATCAAAAAGAGTACCATATGTTATCGATGGAACCGAAGTTGGTGTTTGGATTAACGAGAAAAGAACGTCAATTGAAGCAGCTGTTAATGATGGCACTTGATCAATTACGAACAACAAACAATTTAGAAGAATTGCGCTATTGGTTAACAGAATGGGATCCAAAGCAATACCCATATATCCGTCACATGGATGAGGAGACAGTTTGGCAGGTGCTCTATGATGGTGTAAAAAATGGGTGGAGTGAAGCCCATGAAGACTTATGTAAAAAAATGATCAAAGGCCAACCATTCCTCGAAAAAATGTGGCAGCTAGAGCAAGGCCAAGAACAAAATACATCTAAACAACAGTAGCAAAAAGCAGTGATGTGCGTATCACTGCTTTTTTGTGCCTAAATTTAAGTGGATTGGCTATGAGTTGAGCGGATGAATTGTGAACTTGAGCCAATTTATTGTGAACTTGAGCGACAAAACTGTGAACTTGAGCCATTCACGCCTAAACTAGTGGATTTTTCCAGTGAAAACGCCGATACGAGACTTCGCATCGACGCTATGAGCTTATTTTTTCTTTTTTATTCGTCCTAATCCCATTGCTTTTTTAGCCTTGAAGATCATTTTATTGGCAGTAGCTGCAGCTTTATCTCTTCCTTGGTCTAAAATGTCATCAAGTTGCTCTGAATCAATTAATTCATGGTAACGGTCCTGAATTGGTTTTAAAATAGCGATGATAGCTTGTGCAACATCGGCTTTAAATTCTCCATATCCTTTTCCAGCATACTTTTCTTCAATCGATTTAATGGACTCTCCTGTGCAGCTTGCATAAATTGTCATTAAGTTAGAAACGCCTGGTTTATTTTCTTTATCAAATTTGACAACACCCTCAGAATCCGTAACTGCACTTTTGATCTTTTTCTCAATTTTCTTTGGTTCATCTAACATGGAAATAAATGCTTTTTCGTTTTCGTCTGATTTACTCATTTTTTTCGTTGGTTCTTGCAAGGACATAATACGTGCTCCAACTTTAGGTGTCGCAATTTCTGGAATGGTGAAGATATCATTATATCGATTATTAAAACGTTGTGCCAAGTCCCTTGTTAATTCAAGATGCTGCTTCTGATCTTCTCCCACTGGGACGATATCCGTTTTATAGAGTAAAATATCAGCTGCCATTAATGGTGGATAGGTTAATAATCCAACTGAAACAGCTTCTTTTCCTGTTGACTTATCCTTGAATTGTGTCATTCGTTCTAATTCGCCGATATAACTAATTGACTGCAGCATCCAACCTAGCTGAGTATGTGCAGGGACTTCGGATTGGATAAATAACGTCGATTTATTCGGGTCAATTCCAGCAGCTAAATATAAAGCTGCAAGGGAACGAATATTGTTACGTAGTTTTAACCGATCTTGCGGAACGGTGATTGCATGTTCATCCACAATACAAAAATAGCAATTATGATCTTCTTGGTATTTGACGAATTGTTGCATTGCACCTAAATAGTTACCAATTGTTAAGGTACCACTTGGTTGAATTCCAGAAAAGATAGTTTTCATATTCCTCACTCCAATTTCATTTTTTTATACAAAAAAAGCTCATTTATCCCAATCCAAAAAGGGACGAATGAACCGCGGTGCCACCCTTATTATTCTACTCCTAGCAGAATCACTTAAAAGTTAATTAGCTCCAAAGCCCAATTCCAATCCACCATGGTACTTGTTTTCACCAACCACAAGCTCTCTAATAGCCAGAGGGTAATTGTACTATATCTTTATCATCGCAACTATTAATTTTGTATAATTATATACGATTTAAAGAAGAGAAATCAAATATCAGTGAATTATTTCTATTACCAGATCAATTTTCAAGCCACTGGTTGAGTATATTAGCAGTCATATCCTTCTGCGCTGTCTATTTTAAATAGTCGAGTTCTAAACGTTCAAAATGAAGTAAAAATAATCTTTATATATATAGCCTAGTGATGAAATGCAAGAGGGGAAGTTAATAAAAGTCCGTAATATTGTTGTTATCACGGCGGATTAACCGACAGGAAGGCAGTAAGGCAGATTAGAATTAAAAGCTGTGAGAATACAATTGTGAAGAGGCTATTCAAGAGCAAAATAAATAGTCCTTCACAAATTATATGAAGGACTAATAGCATCATTCAAAAGTGAGTCCATCGATAGTTTGTCGACGTTGCTGCAGGGTTTTGTATTTATATCGGCCATTCAGTTAGATTCACTAGATCGCCCAGTAAGAGGGTTACTAGGTGCAGGAAAAGAGAATATCCCTTTCATGTAAAAACATGGTAAAATAAAGGTAACAATTTTGGGGAAAAGGGGTGTTAAAATGCATCGATATCGTAATGGAAACCTCTTACTTATAGGAGACTCTCTTTTTGTCAAAGTTTTTATTGAAGCCATTTATGTGCTTCGTAATAATTACTTCCAAAATTATACTTTTCTTCAAGCAGATAGCATTTACTGATAATATTTATCGGAAAATTTTCAAAAAAATAAATGTAAGCGCTTGACTTCCTTTTAATAATATAATATTATTAATTAAAATCAACTCTACATAGTTAAAAGTAGTCTTTCACCATTAGTAATCCACTACAAAATAACAACACCTTTTAACTCACTCTCCAACATTGTTACCCATCAAGACGAATCACGATTTGCCACCTACAGACAAGACACAAATAATTTCCTTCAAGTTTACATCCAGATAACATGCTTCTAAAAAAGGAAGAAGTATTATTGCTAATTGGTAAATGGATGAATGAAATAGACAGTTTGACTGTCTATTAATTAATAAATTATTTTTGGGGGAGGAATTGTAATGTTAAATATTTTTAAACTTGGGTATGTGGAATTTGGAGTGAAGGATAAACAGGCAATGTCGTCTTATTATTCGGATATAATGGGATTTTCATTGACGGAGGAAGGATCAGATGGAAGAGTTTATTTAAGTAGTGCAATTGATCATCATAACATTATACTAACACCATCCGAAGAATCAGGTGTCCGTAGCATCGGATTACAATATACTTCAGACTTATCTGTTCAAGAGGTCTCTGAGTATCTAAAATTTGAATTTGATATAACAAATGAAATCAAAACTGAACCTGGTGTAGATGAACTTATTGAGTTTACAGATCCAGAGGGTTATGTCATTCATTTATATCCAAAGATGGAACTTGTTAACCCTGGATTTAAAACACAAGGAATTATCCCGAATAAAATTGGTCATATATCCTTAAATGTAAAGGATGCAAAAAAACAAGTAGCGTTTTATAGTAAATTAGGATTTGTGAACACAGATTGGATTGAAGATTTCTTTGCCTTTATGACATGTAACCGTGATCATCATGTATTAAACTTTTGTGAATCTGGAAAACATGAACTACACCACCTTGCTTTCGAAATGAGAAATTACAATCACCTAGTCGAAAAGATTGATTTTTTACGATTGAACGATATTCATCTCGAATGGGGACCATCTCGTCATGGAGCAGGACATAATATCGCTTGCTATCATCCAGATGCAGATGGTAATAGAATTGAGCTGTTCACTGATGCTGATATTTTCATTAAAGAATTAGGTATTTTCGAACCAAGACCATGGCATAAAGATTTTCCACAAAAACCAAAAGTATGGCCAACAGATGAGTGTCTTTCTTTATGGGGTGTAGACTTTGAAAATGCTTTGGTGTAAAACAGATAGTAGGGTGTAAACTAAATATGATGTTCTAGCATCTTACATGTTATTTACGTAAGATGCTTTTTTTCTACACGTTAGGAAAGCATAACATTTTTGCTAAGAAGTGGAACCGACGTAGTTAAAGTTTTAACGTCCATAAGTGCAAGAAAACTAACACCATTGTTAATGCGAGTTTTTCAAAAAAGATACATCGAATAAAATTAAATATTATGATATTATTTTTATGTTTTCTCAAATTAAAAAGAAATGGAAGATAACTACCACTGAAAGGAAGAAGGTAATGGCACCACGTAACTTAAGCGAACAATTATTACACGATTTAGGCGAAAAGATTATAGAAGGAAAATTGAAGCCAGGACATGTTTTGCCAAAGGTAGAAGATATAAGTGAAGAAAATGGTGTAAGTAGAACAGTTGTTAGAGAAGCATTAAAGGGTTTAGCGGCAAGAAGGCTTGTAGAATCCTCTACAAAAGTCGGGACAGTCGTACGTGAACGAAGCGATTGGCAATGGTGGGATCCAGATGTCATAGCCTGGGCTTCTCAATCAAATAATAGCAAGCATGTATTACTTCAATTAACAGAAGTTCGTATGGCAATTGAACCTGCAGCGGTCGAACTTGCAGCAAAAAAGGCAACGGAAGTGGATTTAAATAGAATAAAAGAGTGTTATAAAAAGCTTGAAACTTCTTTGGGAAATGAAGAAGAATGGGCTAAAGCAGACACAGAGTTTCATCACAGTATTCTAGCCGCATCTCATAATGAATTAATGATTAGTCTGATAAAAATATTGCAAGGTGGATTATTGCATAGCCGAATCCAAACCATTCAATCCATTGATCAAGAAGAAGTATTAAAAAGACATAAGGAGTTAATGGAAGCAGTTTGTTCACGAAACGGAAAGCTTGCCAGAGAGAAAATGTATGAATTGCTAACTCGTGTTGGCCAGGTTATCGAGGATCCGAATCAAAATAAAATACATACTTCTTATTCGTGAAAAATCAGAATTTATTTTACAGAATACAAATCCAAACACACGTTATCATATTAAAAATGATGTGTGTTTGTTTTATGTGGGGAGCTAAAGTCACCATGTCATTCTTAAAGGGTGATATGTCAATTTCTTGTAGTTCAGATTGTTAATTAGGTAACAGACAGGCCTTCGATTACTTTTTATCTAAGTTTTATGCTATTTAGTAGTAGAGAAGTTGTATCGATTTGTCTTGCTGATTTTTTAACAGAGAAAGCGTTTCGATTTACTTTTTACGATTTGTATTGCTAACTCTGTAACTGACAAGCTAGCTCAAATCCCTTTTTGAGGTATTTCACTTATATCAGTGACAGACAACCGTGCTTTCTTGGGAGAAGTTTTTGGCGTTTAGGAGTGCTGTTTAGGAACACTTCCTTGGCTTAGAATCAACCACATAGCTCGGCCAAGAACAGACCGTACGTAACTACGATATACAGGACGTGCTAGTTTAGGTGTTGTCACAGGACATGGGCGTTCTTAGCCTGTAAGGAGGCTTTTAATATTTTTTCTGAAAATTACCTATTTTCATTGACTTTATTAATAAAATAATATAATATTATTAATGAATAAATCATGAACTAAACGGTGAATAGGGGAGGAAACTAAAATGGGAGTTAGTGTAGTTCGATATAAAAGTAACCACGAATACATATGGGGAACTGTTCACGATAATAAGGTGTACCCGATACAAGGTAATTATGAATCTCTGGCATCATTTTTAAATGGGAATGGGATCACCCAAGCAAAAAAAGCATTATCAGAGGGGAAGGGTGAGCTAATATTAACTGACGTTGAGTTAGTCAGTCCAGTAACTACACCAGCCCAAGTAGTATGCCAAGGAGCTAACTATGGGTCGCATCGTGCCGAAGCTGGGATGAAAAGTGCTAGACCTCCTTATAATTTGATTTTCACGAAGGCACCAAGTTCGATGACCGGCCCGCATAATGATATTTTATGTCCTCCACATGTGAATTTATTGGATTATGAGATTGAGTTGGGAGTAGTGATACGAAAGGAAATTAGTGAAGGGGTAGAGATTACTTCTGATAATTTAAACGAATACATTGCTGGTTATGTCATTACAAACGATGTTTCGGCACGTGATGTACAGTTTATTGAAGGACAATGGTTCAAAGGAAAAAGTTATCGTACATTTTGTCCGGTAGGGCCTATTTTATATTTATTTGATGAGGATGAACCAACAACGATACACAACTTAGAATTAACGCTTTCCGTAAATGGTGATGTCCGTCAATCAGCTACGACTGAACAACTATTGTATAAACCTGAAGAATCCTTAACTGAATTATCACAGTTAATGAGTTTCTATCCAGGTGATTTGTGGCTAACTGGAACTCCAGGTGGGGTAGCATTAAAACTTTCAACAGAAGAACTAGAATTATTAATGAATCCTTCTGTTCCCGTACAAGATAAAACGAAAAAACTAGCGGAGATTAGGGAAAATAATGATAATTACTTAAAAAATGGAGACATGATTAGGTGTGAAATTAAAAGTTTAGATGGGGAAATTGATTTAGGTACACAGGAAAATAAAGTAGTAGTTAAAGATAGCTAAAAGATGAAAGGGAGGCATCATGCAATATGCGACTAAAAGGTATTTCTGGAAGTATTCGCACTGAATCCTATAACACGATGTTGCTAAAAAATATTCAGGACCGCTATCGTCATTTAGTAGAATTGGAAATAATAGAAATAGAACATTTACCATTATTTAATCAAGATGAAGAATTAGAACCTCCAAAAGTAGTAAAGGAATTTAAAAAGGAGATATCAGAATGTGATGGGGTCATCATTGCTACACCAGAATATAACTGGTCTGTTCCAGGAGTACTAAAAAATAGTTTAGACTGGCTATCACGTGGCGATAGGCCGATGATTGGTAAGTCTACTATGATTGTAGGCGCATCGACTGGAATGATGGGTACCATTCGAGCGCAAATAGACTTACGTAAAATCCTAAGTAGCCCAGGTCTTAATGCAAAAGTTTTACCACCTGCACCAAATGAATTTTTAGTAATAAAAGCACCTGAAAAATTTGATGAACAAGGAAAATTAATAGATGAAAAGTCATTAGATTTATTAGATTCTGTTATGGACCATTTTATCGAATGGCAATAAAATACTTGGTTCCAATATTGCGAAATACAAGTAATAACTATAATAAAACTAGGATAATGTGTTGAAAAGGGAGGAAGCATCCCTTTTCAACATTATAAAATTATGATAAAAATATTCATAATATTTAAAAATATTAGAAGGGGGAAAGAGAATGGAGAGTACTTGAAACCATAGTTTAATGTGGCATGTTATGAAAGCGTTATCTTTAATGTGTGGCAGATTGGTAAATGAAGTAAATTTAAAGGAGGAGATTTATAATGGGGAGAAAACTTTTTAAAGATGGTATTGTGTTAACGCTTGATAAGGATATTGGTGATTTTAATAAAGCGGATGTCCTAGTAGAAGGATCGAAAATAGTGGAAGTAAAGCCAAATATTGAAGCCTCTGATTGTGAAGTGATCGATGCATCAGATATGATTGTCATGCCAGGGTTAGTGGATTCACATCGGCATACTTGGGAATCGGTTGTGAGGAATGTTGGTGCAGACTGGTCATTACAAAAGTATTTAGGAAGTATCTATTTCGGAAACATTGGCTCCCTTAGAAGACCACAGGATGATTATATTGGAAACTTATTAGGTGCTTTAGAAGCTTTAGATTCTGGGGTAACTACCTTTTTGGATTGGACTATGATTATGTCAAATGACCATACGGATGAGATGATCAGAGGATTGAAAGAATCTGGTGCCCGTGCCGTATTTGCGCATGGTGCTCCAGGTGATGCGGAATATTGGAATAGGGAGAGTACAATAGATAATGGTGCAGATGCGAAAAAAATCAAAGAAAAGTACTTCTCTTCTAAGGATCAATTGTTAACAATGGGACTTGCCATTCGTGGCCCTGAATTTTCTTCCTGGGAGACGTCTGTGAAAGAAATTAACTTAGCACGGGAACTTGATGTCGTTTGTAGTATGCATTTAGGGTTTGGTACATGGGGAGCAGTTGATCGATCCATCGAAAAACTAAATAATGCTAATTTATTAGGTCCAGATTTAAATTTCACACATGCGAATGCGGTTAGTCCTGAGGAAATGAAAATGTTAGCTGAAAATGGTGGTTCCATTTCTGTTACACCAGAAATTGAAATGATGATGGGACATGGATATCCTGCGACAGGACTATGTATTGAAAACGGAGTAAAACCTAGTATTGGTGTAGATGTTGTTACTTCTACTGGTGGAGATATGTTTGCACAAATGAAATTTGCACTACAAGCAGAGCGTGCTAGAGTAAATAGTAAAATAATCGCTGGTGGCGAAATGCCAGAACCATTGCACCTATCTGCTAGAGAAGTATTAGAATTTGCAACAGTTGAAAGTGCCAAATCATTAATGCTAGAAGACAAAGTCGGTACACTCACACCAGGCAAAGAGGCTGATATTATTATGGTACGGACCTCTGATTTAAATATTTTCCCTGTGAATGATCCGATTGGTACGGTTGTTCAATGTACACACACAGGAAATGTTGATTCTGTTTTTGTTGCTGGAAAGGCCGTTAAACGAGATGGTAAGTTACTAAATGTTGATTTAGAAAAAATACGTAAATTAGCGATTGAAAGTAGAAATGCCATTTTTGAAAAATATGGTACACCTGATAATGTATTAGTATAATGAATAATGATCATGTAACATGACCTAGCAAACGTTCACTTTATGCTAGGTCATGTTTTTTGAACAAAAGCTAGAAGCGCCCAGTTAGCGACATACGAACTGCATTGGCCATGCCAGGTGGTTCGATGTTGCCACGCAAAGTGGTGGTTTTAATCGAACAATCCCCGTAGGAGATAAAGGAAACACGATGAACACAGTGAATCGATGTTGACTTTATCGGCTAAATACGGTCACGTCCTGTGACCAACGCCGATACTAGACCGTCGTGGTCGTCGTCGTACGGAGGTGAGGGATGTTGCGCTAGTCGTTGAGCGCTGGAGCTGGATGTTCTGATTCTTCCAGAAACTCCATAAAATCCCAATCCATACCTGATTTAAATTACCTCCAAAATTTCGACAAAATTTTAAAATAGGCGTTCACCTTTCACCAAATCTACTATATAATAGACTTAAAATGATGTAGATTAGGAGATTGGTAGTATGACAAAAAAGCAGCTAATGATCGGCACCTTCGCTTTAATACTCCTACTAAGCCTTAGTATACCAGCGTTTTCCTATAGTAGTAGTGGGGATGAATCCGCCAAAATAATAACAGCACACCAAGAACGACAATATGCGACAAAAGAAATTGATGTGGAACAACCAATTAAGCGATTTACATATGATTCTGGCTTACATTTTGATTATCCAGATGCTGTAAGAGGAATCTATGTAACTGGTAATTCTGCAGGTGGCGAACGGTTTGATACATTAGTCGATTTAGTTGATTCGTCTGATTTAAATGCGATGGTTATTGACATAAAGGATGATCACGGTAATTTAACCTATCAGCCTGGAGAAGGGTCTCCTTATGAATCAATTGGGACAAACTATATTAAAGATGTTCGAGCAACCTTAGAAGAATTAGAGGAAAAAGAAATTTATCCTATTGCACGCATTGTTGTATTTAAAGATTCCAAATTAGCTAGGGAACGTCCTGATTTATCGTTTACAAAAAATGGCGATGTATGGGTAAACAATAAAGAAGAAGCATTTGTTAACCCGTTTGAAAAAGAAGTATGGGATTATAATATTGAAATAGCTAAAATGGCTGCCGAATTAGGATTTCAAGAAATTCAGTTTGATTACGTACGTTTTCCAGAGGGCTTTGAAACCAGAGATGAAGAGCTGGATTATACATTAGGCGAGTATGCTGATGTAGATTTAAATAATGTAAAAAAACGGGTTGAAGCAGTAACTGATTTTGTCGCGTATGCGCATGAATCGTTAGGACAGTATGATATTGATGTGTCTGTTGATATTTTCGGTTATGCTGCAACAGTAGAAGAAACACCTGGAATTGGTCAAAACTTCTCTAGAATTTCTGAAAATGTTGATGTTATTTCTTCCATGATCTATCCTAGTCACTGGACATCTTATTTCGGTATTGAAATGCCAGATAAAGAGCCATATCGTTTAACAACTGAATATGCAAAGGTTGAAAATGAAATACTAGATAAACTAGATAATCAGCCTGTTTCACGGCCATGGATACAGGATTTTGAAGCGCCATGGCTATATAGTGGAGCCCCGACTGAATACGGAAAAGAAGAAGTGGAAGTGCAGATCAAAGCATTACAGGAAAATGGGATCAACGAATTCCTCATTTGGAATGCTGGAAACGTTTATTCGGAAAATGTGGATTATACACCTATAGACTAATTTAAAGGCAGAACGTACAAATTTGACGTTCTGCCTTTATTTTGACGTATATTGGTTTGAATTATGTATTATTGGGAAAAGTAAGCGTATATCGGAATAAATGGCTTCAAACTCAATTTAACAAATGTCATATATATCTGTATACTAAAATGCGACTATGAAAAAAGGGAGTAGATCAATGAATTGGTATGAAAAGCTAAACAAATACTTTCCAGTAGAAGAAATGAAATCAAAAGAGCATATGGAAACACTCCTGGAGGAAAAAGGTGATGTGTATTATAAGGATGAAGGTCCACATCATGTGATGATGTATGCTGAATTTGATACGTTTATCTTTATAGACTATGTATGGGTTTCTTCAGAATCGAGAGGGCAAGGAATTGGTCACCAACTAATGGAGAAGCTCAAAAAGAAGAATAAGCCAATTATCCTAGAAGTTGAACCAGTTGATTATGATGATACGGACACGGAAAAGCGTCTTCACTTTTACCAGCGTGAAGGGTTTACCCATGCACAATCGATTGGCTATTCTCGCCGCTCATTAGCTACAAATGAGGAAAATAATATGGAAATCCTTTATTGGTCGCCAAGTGATGAATCAGAAGAAGAAATATATGAGAAAATGAAGCAAATGTATGAAACGATTCACACGTATAAAGATGAAGAAATATATGGAGAATCATATCAACCAGTAGATGAAGTATTGTCTTACGATGAAAATCGAGATTCCGATAATATTTTTGCTAACTTAAATGGAATGAACAGACTGAACTAACCATTATTAGGACAGATCGCCATGTTATCATGGCGATCGTATTACTTTACATGGGCTGATTGGATGCTTGGCAAATAACGGAATGACGATTCACTCCATAAAACTAGGTGAAACCTGATTCCACCGCAATAGATAAGAAGAAAAAACAACTAAGCATGTGAAAAGATCCTTCACATAAAAAAAAAAATGTTTTTTCAAATATATGGTTTAATTGAAAACGAAATAGGGTATCTTAAACATAAAGACTAAATTTCCATTTTGAAGATTGTAATGTAATTAAGAACATTTCGTGAACATTATTTTTTTTGTAAATTACATCTACCTTTCACTTGACAATTATAGTATAATATACATATCAGGTTATTTAAAATGATTTTAAAGTAATAATCGGATGTTATGAAGTGCATATAAACTTATAGAATGAGGAGTGAAGTTACATGGTAACACTTTATACCTCACCAAGTTGTACATCTTGTAGAAAAGCGAAATCCTGGTTAATTGAACATGATATTCCGTTTAAAGAACGTAATATTTTTTCAGAAGCATTAACAATGGATGAAATTAAAGAAATCCTTCGTATGACAGAAGATGGAACTGATGAGATAATATCAACGCGATCAAAAGTCTTTCAAAAATTAGATGTGAATATCGATCAGTTACCGATGAAAGATCTCTTTGAACTAATTCAAGAGAATCCAGGATTATTAAGAAGGCCAATTATTCTTGATGAGAAACGCCTGCAGGTTGGCTATAATGAAGATGAAATACGCCGATTCTTACCAAGAACAGTGCGTACATTTCAATTACGTGAAGCTCAACGAATGGTTAACTAGGCCTTTGTAAAAACAAATGTAGAACTGGCAAACACATAAAAAACGCAGAATCCAGAAAGAGGTAATTCTGCGTTTTTATTATGTAGAAACTTTTCATTTTTGGATGACAAATTGAATAAGATAAGTTAAAATAATAATTTACAATGCAATTTGTATAGGCATATCAATTTTCAAAATACAATTGCATCGCATACAATACTAATAAAGCAATAGATATATAAATGTCTGCTTATTGAATATGCTAAGGAGAACTTGTTCTTTAAGCAATGGACAAAATGAAGGTGAAAGTAATCTCTTCCACCTTAAAATATTCTCGAGAAGAAGGGAGAGAAGGATAGATGGAGATAGAGCGAATAAATGAAAATACCATTAAGTTTTACATTTCGTATATGGACATTGAGGAACGCGGATTCGGACGGGAAGAAATCTGGTATAACCGAGAACGCAGTGAACAACTTTTCTGGCAAATGATGGATGAAGTCAATTACAAAGAAGACTTCAGTGTGGAAGGTCCATTATGGATTCAAGTCCAAGCACTCGAAAAGGGACTTGAGATCGTTGTGACGAAAGCACAAATTTCTAAAGATGGCGAGAACCTTGAACTCCCAACCGAAAGTGGCAAAACGATTGATATCTCTATCGATGAAAAAATTGAAGATATGCTAGAGGAGAAATTTGGTTCTAATGAAACAGCGAAGTTACCTGAACCTTTAGATGATGGGGAAAATTTATCGATGATTGTCCGATTCCAAGATTTTGAAGATGTGATTCAGCTAAGTCACTATTTTGCGGATATCCCTAAAAATGAAAGCGAGAAATTATTCCATTATAATGGTCATTACTATCTATATGTCGAATTTGACCAAGATGAATTAGATGATAGCGAACAAGAAGACCAGATTAGTCAGCTATTCGAATTTGCAAATGATACAGATGTAACGGTTTATGTACTAGAAGAATATGGGAAAACAGTATTTGAGGATGACACATTTGCTCAAGTTAGAACTTATTTCCCAGCACAAGTGTAGACACCTGATTGGTAGGTGTCTTATTTTTTTGGCAGCTAGGAAAGTATCAAAACTTTCCTACTGCATAAGTGCAACTAAGGCATTCACCATAAAAGGACGAGCGAATGCCAAGTTTTCTAACTCAAAAATCTAATAGCAGGAATTTATCACTTTTTGTCGAATACTATGTATACGATGGAGGTGATTTTTTTGTTACAAGCAAAAACGAAAGAAGGTAGGCTTGTGACCCTTGCAAAACATACACGAATCGAGATTGAAACATGGAAAGAAACGGAACAGTTTTATTGTCCTGCATGTAATGAAGCTGTGATGATAAAAGCTGGACGTAAGATGATCCCACATTTTTCACATTATTCCCAGCATACGTGTCCATCCAACGAAAAAACAGAAGGTGCTTACCATGAACAGGGGAAACTCAAGCTATATGAATGGCTACAGTCGCAAAAGCTGAACGTCCAACTAGAAATCTATCTTCCTGATATTCAGCAGCGACCAGATTTATTAGTGACAATTGGAAATAAAACAATGGCATTTGAATATCAATGTGCGAAAATCAGTACGGACGAAATTATCAAACGAAGTAAAGGGTACAGGCAAGCGGGAATTGTTCCAATATGGATTATAGGTGCCAACCAATTCAAACGAAAGAATCAACATATGCTACGCTTGAATCCATTTACTCGCCACCTGATCCACCAGTTTTCTTCAATAACTACTCCAACCCTTTTCTACTTTTGTCCCACAACGAATAAATTCATCCAATTTCAGCACATTATCGAAATGACACCAACCAAGGCTATTGGTACATTTACCGTTCATACGTTACGTGAGATGCGTTTTACATCCCTTTTTCAAACAAATCCATTACCCACACAACTCATCTATACAATATGGAATAAAGAGAAAATCTTGTTCCGCCAAAAGCCACCTAAACGGGTTGCATCTGGACTAACCCTTAAATGGCAACGATGGCTTTATCAAAAACAAACCCATCCCATTTATTTACCATCTATAGTATATCTTCCAGTGAAAGGCCAATATCGGATGAAAACCCCTCCATGGGATTGGCAAAGTCGTTTATGTATAGATATCATTGATCCACTGCCACTTCACGGTGTGTTTTCTATTGATGCATGCTATCGATTACTTCGCACAGTTCTTTTCCAATCTAATACGTTTCCATTACGGCAACAAATAGAAGATCCCATTAGAAATTATCTCGACTTATTAGGAGGACTAATGGTCATCAAGCAAGTAGGACCAGAACAATATCAAAAACGAAAATCTATCACGTTTCATTCGAATATCGAACAAGCTATCCGAGCTGATCAAGAGGTAATGAAGCAGTTAATCAAGATCAAAAACAAAATACAAGCATGATCCAGTTTTTTTTCGTTATACTAAAAAAAGGTATGGATAAAAGGAAAAATGACGTAAATCACGAATAGATATAATAGGAATTATTATTTCGTGTTCAAACGTTTAAAGGAGGATGTTGTATGGCAAACACAACAAAGGAACTACCAAAAAGAGATGAGATCCCAACTGAACGAACTTGGCGACTAGAAGACATATTTGCATCAGATGAGGATTGGGAAAAGGAATTAGACGACTTGAAAAAGGATATCCCCCAAATAACCGAATACCAAGGAAAATTAGCGAATTCCTCAGACTCATTACTGGAAGTATTCCAATTACAAGATCAGCTTTCGGAGCGGCTAGGAAAATTATATACATATGCGCATATGCGATATGATCAGGATACCACGAATTCATTTTACCAAGGCTTAAATGGCAAAGCGGAAAATGTACTAACATTAGCATCAAGTAGTATGAGTTTTATCGTACCAGAGATTTTAGCGATGGATGAAGCAAAACTAAAACAATTTATAGAAGAAAATAAAGAACTGCAAAACTATCAAAAGACATTGGATGAAATTAATCGTCAACGGCCACACGTGTTAAGTGAGCGGGAAGAAGTGTTATTAGCCGAAGCATCTGAGCCAATGGGGAATGCTTCAAATACCTTTAGTATGTTAAATAATGCTGATTTGACCTTTCCAACTGTCAAAAATGAAAAAGGAGAAGAAGTTGAGCTTACCCAGGGTCGTTACATTGGATTTTTAGAATCGAGTGACCGAGAAGTGCGAAAAAATGCGTTTAAAGCGATGTATAAAACGTATGGAGAATTTATTAATACATTCTCCTCTACCTTAACTGGGCAAGTGAAAAGCAATAATTTTAATGCGAAAGTTAGAAAATATGATTCTGCAAGACAGGCTGCATTGGATAACAATAATATTCCAGAGCAAGTGTATGATAATTTAGTTGAAGCAGTAAATGATCATTTGCACCTATTACACCGTTATGCAAAACTGCGTAAAAAAGTATTAGGTGTAGATGAATTGCACATGTATGATATGTACACACCACTTATAAAAGATGTCGATATGAATATACCATATGAAAAAGCGCAGCAATATGTGCTAGATGGATTAAGTCCATTAGGCGAGGAATATGTCAACATTGTAAAAGAAGGGTATGAAAATCGTTGGATAGACGTGGAAGAAAATAAAGGAAAACGTAGTGGAGCATACTCTTCTGGTGCATATGGGACCAATCCATACGTCCTGTTGAATTGGCAGGACAATGTGAATGATATGTTTACATTGGCACATGAATTGGGTCACTCTGTACACAGTTATTTCACTCGTAAACATCAACCATTCCGTTATGGAAACTATTCTATTTTCGTGGCAGAGGTAGCATCTACTACGAACGAAGCGTTGTTAAATGATTACATGTTGAATCACTTAGATGACCAACAGAAAAAGTTATATTTACTTAATCACTTCCTAGAAGGATTCCGAGGAACTGTTTTCCGTCAGACGATGTTTGCTGAATTTGAACATGATATTCATAAGCGTTTGCAAGAAGGGGAAGCATTAACAGCTGATGGCTTAACTGAAATTTATTACAATCTAAATAAAAAATACTTTGGTGATGATGTCGTTTCTGATGATGAGATTGGATTAGAATGGGCAAGAATTCCTCATTTCTATATGAATTATTATGTTTATCAGTATGCAACAGGCTATTCCGCTGCAACAGCACTAGCCAATAAAATTTTAGCTGGAGAAGAAGGTGCGGTAGAGCGTTACGTGAACTTCTTGAAATCTGGCAGCAGCGATTATCCAATTGAAGTATTGCAAAAGGCCGGCGTAGATATGACCTCCAAACAACCTATCGTTGATGCATTAAACGTATTTGAGGAAAAACTAAGTGAAATGGAAAACATGTTATTAGGGGAATAATAACTGGAAGAAGGTTGATCTGGATTAAATAAGTAGTTCTCTTACTGTGGAAGAGACGATAAAGCTTAACGAAGTATCATAAGATGTTGCAAAGTATTTAGCACCTAATTTAGCACTTGAATTAACATATAAAAATGCTTGGATAGGGTACCGACCCCCGAAAGTTAGAGTAATAAATCTAACTTTCGGGGGTGTTTTTTGTGGCAAAATATAGTGAAGAATTTAAAATGAAGCTTGTCGCCGAGTATTTAGATGGAAACATTGGATATGGATCATTGGCAAAAAAAAATAATATGGGTAGCCAAACACCTATACGTGATTGGGTGAAATCGTATGAGTCTCAAGGAATGAATGGGTTAAAACGAAGAAAAATGAAGAGGGAGTATTCTGTTCAATTTAAATTAGATACGATACAATTTATGTTAAACACAGGTGCTTCTTATTTAGATACTGCTGTTCACTTTAATTTGAACAACCCTTCCTTGATTATACGCTGGATGAAAGAGTTTCATGAACAAGGAGTAGAAGGCCTGATTCCAAAACCAAAGGGGCGGCCTTCTATGTCTAAGAAACCCAATAAACAAAAGAAAAAGGAAGAAAAAAAGTTAACACGCGAAAAAGAATTAGAACGTGAGAATGAACTACTAAGACTAGAAAATGCCTACTTAAAAAAGTTGAAAGCTTTTCGGTAGAATCCGAATGCGTTCCACGAAAAGTACAAACAAAGGTGGCATTCGAACTCAAAGAAGAAGGATTCCGATTAAAAGATATTCTCGTTGTAGTAGGC
>NZ_WIXL01000023.1 GCF_010993955.1 Oceanobacillus halotolerans
TTGATAGGTCCGAGGTGGAAGCGTGGTGACACGTGGAGCTGACGGATACTAATCGATCGAGGACTTAACTTTATTATTATTTGTCTTAGGTATTTCTTATCTAGTTTTGAAGGTATATAGGTACTTTATTTACCATTTATCTTCTTACATAAGGTCTAGTGGTAATAGCGGAGAGGTCACACCTGTTCCCATTTCGAACACAGAAGTTAAGCTCTCCAGCGCCGATGGTAGTTGGGGCTTTGCCCCTGCAAGAGTAGGACGCTGCTAGGCTATACTTTTGATTTTTGTCTTTTGATTGGCCCGTTGGTCAAGTGGTTAAGACACCGCCCTTTCACGGCGGTAACACGGGTTCGAATCCCGTACGGGTCACCAATATGGAGGATTAGCTCAGCTGGGAGAGCACTTGCCTTACAAGCAAGGGGTCGCAGGTTCGAGCCCTGCATCCTCCACCATATTCAACTTAATTTATACCGCGGGGTGGAGCAAGCCGCTAGCATCATTGAATACGCTACTATGTGCAGGCTTGTGAGGAGTGAGACTTCATTGAAATACTAGCAACACGACGAACAGTATTTTTTAAAACTTAATGCATGATCAAATTCATATTTTTATTTATATCGCGGGGTGGAGCAAGCCGCTAGCATCATTGAATACGCTACTATGTGCAGGCTTGTGAGGAGTGAGACATCATAGAAATACTTGCAACACGACGAACAGTATTTTTTAAAACTTAATGCATGATCAAATTTATATTTTTATTTATATCGCGGGGTGGAGCAGTCTGGTAGCTCGTCGGGCTCATAACCCGAAGGTCGCAAGTTCAAATCTTGCCCCCGCAACCAAAATACTTCAACTAACTACGTCGTGTAAGCATCAAAGCTAGTTGAAAATAAGTAGTACTTGAAAGAGTGCAACCAAAATACTTCAACTAACTACGTCGTGTAAGCATCAAAGCTAGTTGAAAATAAGTAGTACTTGAAAGAGTGCAACCAAAATATTTCAATTAACAACGTCGACAATACCTCATTGCTAATTGAAGAATAGTGGTAATTGAAAGAGTGTAGCCAATTTAATTCATTTAATAATGTTGAATCGAATTATATATTGGTCCGGTAGTTCAGTTGGTTAGAATGCCTGCCTGTCACGCAGGAGGTCGCGGGTTCGAGTCCCGTCCGGACCGCCATGAGCCGGCCTAGCTCAATTGGTAGAGCAACTGACTTGTAATCAGTAGGTTGGGGGTTCAAGTCCTCTGGCCGGCACCATTTACAATATATATGTAAAGTCTAAATATGAACCATTTTAGCTAGCTGCAAGTATCACCGAAATATCAACTATATGCAGGCTTGCGAGGAATGCGACGTCATTGAAAAATATTCAATATGACGAGCACAAATGAAAGCTCAATAAGAGACTATATTCATATGAGCCATTAGCTCAGTTGGTAGAGCATCTGACTTTTAATCAGAGGGTCGGAGGTTCGAATCCTCCATGGCTCATCAAAGATGTTGTGGCGGATTCTCGCCTTTGGTTGCCCTTGTTTCAATTTAGAAAAAGATAACAAGGACTAACTGAAGCGTCGGAATCCTCAATGTCTTATCCTTTTATATATCATATGAATAATGCGGGTGTGGCGGAATTGGCAGACGCGCTAGACTTAGGATCTAGTGTCTTCGGACGTGGGGGTTCGACTCCCTCCACCCGCACCATTTTATGCGCGGAAGTAGTTCAGTGGTAGAACACCACCTTGCCAAGGTGGGGGTCGCGGGTTCGAATCCCGTCTTCCGCTCCAAGCCATGCCGGGGTGGCGGAATTGGCAGACGCACAGGACTTAAAATCCTGCGGTAGGTTTCTACCGTGCCGGTTCGAGTCCGGCCCTCGGCACCATATGCGCCCGTAGCTCAATTGGATAGAGCGTTTGACTACGGATCAAAAGGTTAGGGGTTCGACTCCTCTCGGGCGCGCCATAATTTCTATGAATATATTTGGCTCGGTAGCTCAGTCGGTAGAGCAACGGACTGAAAATCCGTGTGTCGGCGGTTCGATTCCGTCCCGAGCCACCACTTGTTCTATGGAGGGATAGCGAAGTTGGCCAAACGCGGCGGACTGTAAATCCGCTCCCATCGGGTTCGTAGGTTCGAGTCCTACTCCCTCCATTTATAATATCGTGTGCAGCCACGAGCGACACATCCACTGAAATAACAAGGAGTTGCCTCGATGCACAGCACATCTTGAATCAACTAAGGTGCGAGAGGATAACAAGTGCGTCATAATCAATTATAAAAAATACCGAATAACATGCGGGTGTAGTTTAGTGGTAAAACCTCAGCCACGAGCGACACATCCACCGAAATAACAACGAGTTGCCTCGATGCACAGCACATCTTGAATCAACTAAGGTGCGAGAGGATAACAAGTGCGTCATAATCAATTATAAAAAATACCGAATAACATGCGGGTGTAGTTTAGTGGTAAAACCTCAGCCTTCCAAGCTGATGTCGTGGGTTCGATTCCCATCACCCGCTCCATGTAAGTATGGGCCTGTAGCTCAGCTGGTTAGAGCGCACGCCTGATAAGCGTGAGGTCGGTGGTTCGAGTCCACTCAGGCCCATTTAGTTAAACTTTAGTTGACTTTATATAATTAATTTGTTATTATATTTACTGTCGTTAAAAAATATTATAGTTATATGGGGCCTTAGCTCAGCTGGGAGAGCGCCTGCCTTGCACGCAGGAGGTCAGCGGTTCGATCCCGCTAGGCTCCATCCCCAAAGGATGATAATGTAGCATTTTTACATTATCATCCTTTTTTGTCTTATGTTAATTTAAGGCCTAGTACTGGCGTTGTCATAGGATGTGACGGTTTTAGTCAGCGAGTCGGACTAGATGATTAAGCCCCCGTTAGACATAAGAATATGGCGCGTTATCATTGGCTAATGCTAAAACTGTCACAAGACTTTCCACCCCTCTGTATGATGGGTCCAGACATCCTAGTCAAGTATATTGCGATCTACGTGGCGTTCTTAGCCTTTAAGGGCGCTTCTAACTTTTGTGCTTAATCGGCTATTTTTAAAGCAGCTTTTGATGCTTTTAAATCGACATCTAATTGCTCTTCTAAATCACTAGGGTTGTAATAGCCCTTTTTCATCATGTATTGGGCGATTTTTTCATGTGCCTCGATCTCATAATTTAGTTGTTTCCGTAATTCCTCTCTTACTTCTGGTGTTGCCGATTCCGTTAATGCAAATGTTAAGTTTCTTACTGCCGTTTTAGTGGATATTAAAAAATCAGTGGCAATAACTTGATCTGTCATCCCAGCCATCCCAGCGATTTTTTGAAGCATATTCGTCATGTTGAAACGCTCCCATCTTTTAATAAGTTATTTAAATTTTCCACATGCTGTTTCCCTTCTGTTACATGAGTGGCCAGAATCTCCTTTAATTCTTCACATCCTACTAAACCATGCATCGTAGCAGCCTTTGTTAGGCTTAAATTTCTAAAGGTTAGTATTTCATGTAATTCTAGACGTTCGTGTAATGCTAACTTTATTGGCATGATTTCTCACTCCTTATATATAAAAAATTCCTTTTTTATAGGTTACCTTCATAGGAAGGGATTATTCTATATGTTTCATACTCCATTTCGTGCTTCTTTTTCTGTATAGGTAAAAGCCTTTAGAGCCAAAATAAGCATAGCTGTATACGCGAGGAGGCTGAGGTGAATGGGACGTGAGGATTTAGCTTTTCATGAAACGATGGATTCCCATGAATTATTAAACATAAAAACGATTGGACTCTTAAAGTCAAAGTTGATGCAAGGAGTTGTATTTGATCAAGATTTACGCAAATTAATGGATAAAAATGTTCAAATGTCTGTGAAGGATATCAAGGAATTGCAGCGGATTTTTCACTATTCGAAATCACAGTAAATGAGGTGACAGCATGAATGACTATTTAGATCCAATCAATTCGGTAGGAATGCCGGAACAAATCGATTCAGCTATTGCACTAGATTTATTAATTACTATAAAAGAATTAATACGAAATTATTCGATTGCCTTAACGGAAGCAGCTAGTCCAGAAGTAAGAACAACAATTCGTAATCAAATGGAAGCAGCTATTGATTATCAAACTGAAATAGTTGAGTTAATGATGGATAAAAAATGGTTCCATCCTTACGATGTCAGTGAGCAGCAAATGCTAGATTTAAAAGCAGCACAGACTGCAGTAGATATTGCTGGTCTTAAGCTCTTCGGAGAGGAAAACAATCGAAAAGGATTATTTCCAACTCCACCAAAATAAAGATAATAGAGGAGAGATAGACCATGAAAGCGGTAACTTTTCAAGGTGTTAAAAATGTAATCGTAAAAGATGTGGAAGCACCCAGTATTCAAAAGCCTGACGATATTATTGTAAAATTAACCAATACAGGTATTTGCGGATCTGATTTGCATTTAATCCATGGCATGATTCCGAACGTTCAGGAAAATTATATTATTGGTCATGAACCGATGGGAATTGTGGAAGAGACAGGACCTGAAGTAACAAAAGTTAAAAAAGGAGATCGTGTCGTTGTTCCGTTTAATGTAAGTTGTGGTGAGTGTTGGTTTTGTCAAAATCAACTAGAAAGTCAATGTGATAATGCAAATGATAATGGGGAAATGGGTGCCTATTTTGGATATTCTGGAACAACAGGTGGTTATCCTGGTGGACAAGCTGAATATATGCGTGTTCCATATGGTAACTTCACCCCTTATAAAATCCCTGAAAATAGCGAGGTTGATGATGATAACTTAGTGTTACTTTCGGATGTTGGTGTGACCGCCTATTGGAGTGTGGATAACTCTGGTATGAAAGAAGGAGACACGGTTATTATTTTAGGTTGTGGACCAATAGGGCTGATCGCACAAAAATTTGCTTGGTTAAAAGGTGCAAAACGAGTCATTGCAGTAGATTATGTAGGATATCGTTTAGAACATGCCAAACGGACAAATAATGTAGAAATTGTTAACTTTGAGGATTACGACAACCCTGGTGATTACCTTCATGATCTCACTAAGGGTGGTGCAGATGTTGTTATTGATTGTGTTGGTATGGATGGAAAAATGAGTGATTTAGAATTTCTTGCTACAGGATTAAAACTCCATGGAGGATCAATGGGTGCATTAGTCATGGCAAGCCAAGCAGTTCGAAAAGGTGGAAACATTCAAGTTACTGGTGTGTATGCATCTCGCTATAACGCCTTTCCATTTGGCGATATTTTTCAACGTAATGTGAATATTAGAACAGGACAAGCACCCGTGATACACTATATGCCAGCTTTACATGATTTGATTGCAAGAGGAAAAGTCGATTTAAGTGATATTATTACACATAAATTACCGTTAGATGATGCAAAGCACGGGTACGAAATTTTTGATACAAAGATGGATGATTGTATCAAAGTTGTTTTGAAACCATAAAACCAGAAGTGGTAGATGTGACGTATGCTGGTAAAAAAGTATATATTGACCTTATAGATTAAGATGCAGGAAAGGCTACGGTTCATCCAATTGATAACACAGTAAAAAAGAAATTGTAACTGTTAATAAAATTAGTAGAACAGTAAGAAAGCAAATTAAAACACCGCCAATAAAGCGGTGTTTTAATCTATACATAAGTGTCTAGTCTTGCCAGTTTCCAGGGTAGTTGGTATGACCAAATCCTGCTTGTTGATTAACACCAAAGGCAGGGTGATTTGTAGGGGCAAATCCAGGTTGGTTCATCGTACCATAGGCAGGATGGTTGGTAATATTATATCCATGCTGATTCATTGGAGCGAATCCATGTTGATGCATTGGACCAATTCCAGGATGATTCATCATACCATGAGTGGGGACATTCATTCCACCGTAACCAGGTTGGTTCATCATACCATAATTAGATTGATATACTGGATTCACTCCTGGTTGTGTCATGTCTCCATACCCTGCTGGATTAAACCCAGTACCCATTGGATTCATATGTCCATGGGATCCGTGAAAATTTGATGGGAACATTGGGTGTTGAAAATTGTGTTCATGTGTCATTTTTCTACCTCCCTCGATTTTATATAAATAGCCTATGCACGACAATCTCCTAGAGTTTTTGTCCATATCAAAGATAGGCAAGAGTGTATGTAATTGGTGTACAAATCGTCTATACTAAGAATGGTATTTATTAATTTTTAAAAAAAGGAGAATGGGAGATGAGTAATGAACAACATAAAACAGAAGATACAGAAGCATTATTACTAGAAGCAGTCAAAATTCAAGCTGCTATTTTACGTTTATTGGATAATACCTTACATGACACCTATCGATATGAAAAAAGTCTACCTAAAGACGAACAAAACGAAGAAATTATTCACCTTACAGAAAGAGCACGGAATGTTATTGCGAAAAAACCAAAATTAAAGGCGATTTATGAAAAGCTGGAAATGGAATATGGCATCAATTTAATGAATTAAAGGAATATGGAAGGAGCTGTGCCATATCGAAACGATTCATGTATCTGTTGAACAGTATCGAGATAGTGCCTATAACATGGGGGTACAACAAGGAAAAGCAATAAATCGTGTTCTTTTAGATCAATTTTCTATATTGGAAAAAGTTACGTTTGATCGTTTGATCTGGATAGGTTCACGGACATTCTCAAACATTTTGCACCTCATTTAATCGATGAAATAAAGGGATTAGCGGATGGTTTAGGAGTGCCATACACAAAGAGCGCCAATCTTTTCGGCGGGTATGATATTCCATCCTCTATTCCTGGTATGGGGTGTTCGTCTATTGTAAATGCTGATTTTGCAGTTCGAAATTATGATTTTTCACCATTGCTATATGATAAGCGTTTGGTAGTAAGTCAAACAAATGAATGTTTTGCTAGTGTGGGTCATAGTCTCCATGTAAATGGAAGACATGAAGGGGTAAATGAAAAGGGCCTCTTTATTGCGTTCCATTTTGTCAATCAGGATCAAGCAAAATTAGGATTACTAGCATCTACTATTATTCGAATTGTCCTTGATATATGCACGGATACATACGAGGCGATTGCTTTATTAAAAGCATTACCACACACGTGGAGCTATAATTTTTCAATCGGTGACACGAATGGTCGTAAAGCAATTGTTGAAGCATCTCCCACTCAGATAAAAGTACGAGAGGGTGGGAGCAAGTTAACGTGCACGAACCATTTTCAACATAAAGATTTATTATCACTAAATAGAATAGATGATTATACGCTTAGTTTCCATCGACTTAAAACTTTAGAAAAGAAAGCATCTGATGAACCTAATATGGAGGAAGTAGTTAACTGGTTTGGTGATCCATCAGCGGATTTGTTTTTTAATGACTATGAGAACTTCTTTGGAACCCTTCATACATTTGCCTATTCATTTAAATATAATCAAGTAATCACAACGATTGCACGAGGAGATATGTTATGCTTTAACTGGGGGGACTGGTTAAATAAGAGAGACCTACTGGTAGAAGTATTAAGTGGGAAGCTGAACCAAAAACCTATTCAGTAGTTTAAGAAAATAGCTATCTAAATTTGAATGGATGGAGGCACCTTGTAATATGTATGTAATGGTTGTGGCAATGATTAAGGTTCGGTAACAGTTTTCCTTCATCAGTGTACAAGTACTGTATATGTGTTACAATAGCCCCCAACATGGATTGGAAGGAGAATTAGTTTGAACAAAAAATTTGTACGTATTTCCCTTGCTGCACTTGTCCTTTTGCTAGCAGCATGTGGTGGTGATTCAAATGAAGATAACAATGAAGAAGCAGAACCAGGTGAAAATGCACAAGAAATGGAAATGCCAGAACCTGATCTGGAGGGGATTCCAGATGTGGTTGCTGAAGTAAATGGACAAGCTATTCCAAAAGAAGATTTTGAGGCAAGCTATATGGGACAATTTCAGCAGTTCGCTTTGCAAGCACAAATGACTGGTGAAGAAATTAATCAGGATCAATTGAAAGAACAGGTAGCAGAAAATTTAATTGGTACGGAACTTCTAATACAAGAAGCGGAGAGTCGCGATTATGAAGTATCAGATGAGGCCGTGGATGAAACATTTGAAGGTATCGTAGCACAAAACGGTCTGGAATCGAAAGAAGAGTTCTTAGCTGCCATGGAAGAACAAGGTACGGAAGAAGAGGAAGTAATGTCTCAAGTGGCATTACAAGTAAAGGTGAATCAGCTAGTGTCAGAAGAAGCTGGTGAGACTGAGCCTACGGAAGAAGAATTAGAACAAGCATATGAAGAAATGAAGGCACAACAAGAGGCGATGGCCGAACAAACTGGAGAAGAAGCAGAAGTTCCATCCTTTGACGAAGTGAAATCAGATTTGGAAGAACAAGTAGTCACCCAAAAAGAATCGGAATCTACTCAATTACTTGTTGAAAATCTTCGAGAGGAAGCAGATGTGACCAATCACTTGTCATTATGATGAAAACCCAGGTTCAGCATAGAACCTGGGTTTTGTTTGTTTTTGGGGATATAGGTTATAAGTTAGAACGAATCCAGTTTAATATTTGATGTGCCACTTCTTCTGTTTCATAACCATTGAAGGCATACCTTTCAAAGTAGTGAACAGAATTAGGGATAAGGGAAAGTGTCACATCTGATTTCCTTTTAAAAACAGTGTTTAAATCTTTTAGGTATATGCTCGTTTCATGTTTTTACGTGAACAAGCTATTTAAATGTGGTAGAATGAGCCGTAAGCAACAATGAAAGGAGAATAACATTTGAATAGAAAATGGTTGATATTATTATCCATTGCTGTACTAGTAACGTTACTAGCTGCATGTGGTGGTGAAGATGATAATGAAGAAACACAGGAAGAGACAGAGGCACCTGAAATGCCTGAGCCTGATTTAGAGGGTATCCCTGATGTCGTGGCAGAAGTAAATGGCGAAGAATTATCTAAAGACGAATTTGAAGCAAATTATGTTGGTCAGTTTCAGCAAGCTGCTTTCCAATCACAGTTAACTGGTGAAGAGATCGATCAGGATCAATTAAAAGTGCAGGTTGCAGAAGGGATGATTGACCTAGAACTTCTACTCCAAGAAGCAAATCGCCGTGAATATACAGCATCAGAAGAGGAAACGCAAGAAATCTTGGATGCTTTAGTAACCCAAAGTGGATTAGAGTCTGAAGAAGAATTCTTTTCTGCAATGGAAGAACAAGGAATGGCTGAAGCAGAAGTCAGTTCACAAATTGAACAACAAGTAAAACTAGATAAACTGATTGAAGAAGAAGCAGGCGAAGTAGAAATTGATGAAGAGGAACTTCAAGACCTATATGATCAATATACAGCACAACAGGAACAAATGGCTGGGGAAGATGAGGACCCTGAAATCCAGTCCTTTGAGGAAATGAGGCCAAATTTAGAAGAACAAATTATTGCACAAGAACATGCACAAGTATCCCAAAGTCTTGTCGAAAGTCTTCGAGAAGATGCTGATATTACAAATCATTTATCATAGTAAAAAAGCCAAATCCGATTTTCGGGTTTGGTTTTTTAAAAGAAAGCATAAAAAATTGGACTCATTACTGCCTTTTATAGGAAAGGCCACATCCAGCTTCGAGCGATTGACGTCCTAGTGCCGATGAAGCCACAGGAAGTGGCGTTTTGATGCCATTATGGTTCCAGCAGAAATGAAAGAACAAGCACAATTACTTGGAGAATAATAAAGAATTAGCGAGAGCGGCTATTCCGATAATATTTCTTATATTCAAAAAACACTTGGATTTCCAAGTGTTTTTTTGTAGGCTCTTTTTGCATACTTTATTGTTTTCTACTGCGCATAATCTGCTATATAATACGCAATAGTTTAACTTATGAATACCGCTACGGAAATACACTTCGCTTTCACCAGGGGCATAAGTGCGACATCTGTTCAAACTTATGTTTTCACAGTGTCTTCTTTACCGCGGGGGAGTGGTGAGCCTCCTCGGGCTAGCGCCCTGTGGGGTCTCACCGATCTCCTACTTCCCGCAGGAGTCTACGTGTTTTTCCTCCGCTAGATT
>NZ_WIXL01000024.1 GCF_010993955.1 Oceanobacillus halotolerans
AATCAACGCCAATTAATACTCAACCATATACAGGAGGGACTACCTAATGAATCATATTACGAATCAAAAGATAAATCAAGTATCTGATAATACCTTGGTAATTGGCGTAGATATTGCAAAGAAGACACATTATGCCTGCCCAATTGATGATCGGGGACGAGTACTTCAAAAAGCTTTTCCCTTCGGGCAATCCGGATCAGGGTTTGAAAAGTTTAAGCATAGTATTCGTACACTCCAAGACTTACACGAGAAAGAACAAGTAATTGTTGGTTTTGAACCCACAGGACATTATTGGATGAATCTAGCTGCTTATTTAGTCCAACATGATATTCCATATGTGTTTGTTAACCCTATGCATGTTAGTCGAACAAAGGAGTTAGATGATAATCTTCAAACAAAAAACGATCAAAAAGATGCTCGTGTTATAGCTCAACTTATCCGAGATGGTAGATTTAGTTATCCGCGTATATTAACTGGCGTTGAAGCGGAATTACGAAATGCATCCATGTTAAGAACGAAAATCGTAGAGGATATAACTGCATTAAAAAACCGAATGATTCGTTGGTTGGATCGCTTTTTTCCCGAATTCCATCAAGTATTTCCGTCTTTCGGTAAAAATGCTTGTGCTATCTTAGAAAAAACACCTCTACCACAGGATGTGGTAGGAATTGATTTAGAAGACCTTGTGACACTGTATATTCAAGTGGAAGGCCTAAAATGTCCTTCGCGCCCTAAGATAAAACAAATACAATTCTTAGCTGAACAATCCATTGGGATAAGAGAAGGATTAGAGATGGCGCGTTTTGAAATAGCTACACTCCTTAACCAATATAAGTTACTACAACATCAATTAGAGAATCTAGATAGCCATATGAAAGAATTGGCCATACAACTAATAGACTTTGAATATGTTCAATCTGTAGATGGAATAGGGGCACATTCTATAACTATGTTGCTTTCAGAAATTGGATCTTTCACGCATTATAAACATCCACGCCAACTTATTAAATTAGCGGGATTAACATTGCGTGAAAACTCTTCTGGTCAGCATAAAGGTCAGAAAAAAATCTCTAAACGAGGCAGAAAGAAACTACGCGCCATTTTATATCGGATGACATTGCCATTAATAAGGCATAATTCAGCCTTTAGTTCATTATATAACTACTATATTTCCAGACCTAATAATTCCCTTCGAAAGAAGGAAGCATTAGTCGTATTATGCAGCAAAGTGTTAAAGATTTTACATGCCCTAGTAAATAAACAGCTTTATTTTAATGAAGAAGCTATGATGAATGACCTCCACTGTCTCCAAGAGGTCGCCTAGTCACATTTAAGTTCTAACTATCAGAAGGATGACACGGAGAAGCCGGCGCAAAATCAGCAATTAGACTACGAGTCTCTCGAGGAGCACTGCCAGCCTCTGCCTTATGACTAGACCGAACGAAGGAATGTGAGCGCTAGACGCTAAGAGACATGGGAGGGTGAGTCATCATAAGTATTGCAGAGTTCCAAAGTGCATCACATATGCCCTTTAAATGTTAATTAATCCCAATTAGCATTAGCGAAGCGTATCTACCCATTGGTAAAATATACCAATGGGTTCACCCAAGTATCCGAAGTCATTCG
>NZ_WIXL01000003.1 GCF_010993955.1 Oceanobacillus halotolerans
TCTCACGAAATTCTTAGCTTTCATTCGTACTTGACATACTGGTTGTTTTGTTCAGTTTTCAAGGAGCAAAATTTAAAGTGCTGCTTTAGCGACAACTTATTAATTATATCATATCAACTAATTCAAGTCAATATGTTTTTTGTGATCTTGTGTCACCTTTTTTAGAGCGACTAAATTAGTATACCATCTACCGACATCATAGTCAATAAGTTATTTTATTGCGTCTGTCATATTAGCGACATGAATAAAATTATATCACTTAACATTGTTAGTGTCAATATCCTTTGGCTCGTTTTGAGCGACAACAAATAGAATACAATGGTTTCAATTGCATGTCAATGCTTTTTTATACACATGTTATTTTACAATCAGTACAGGACATTTTACTTCTTTGACTACTTTATGACTTACGCTACCCAACACAAACTCTTGAAGCGTATTTAAGCCTCTACTCCCAATGACAACTACGTCAAAGTTGTTTCTATTAGCGTAATCAACAATTGCTGGTCCTGGCTCACCCCGTAGAATATTTATTTTATAATTCACACCAGCCTTTTTTGCAATTTGTTCAAATTCATTAAGTCGTCCCTGTCGAGTATCAGTTAGATCTGTTCTATTCCAATAATTTAATACATCTGACTTAGCTTTTTCTGCATCAACAACATAAACAACTTCTATGCTTGAGTTTGAATTTCCCTTAGCAAGGGTTAAAGCATTTTCTTCAGCACGAATTGCATGGTTTGACCCGTCAGTAGCTAATAAAATTTTATGATACATCATCTATGACCTCCCTTAAAGAATCTTTCTATTATTATTGAAACATAAACCTTCTTGGCGAGATTAATCATTCCTCTTAGAACGTTCAGTAAGTTCCACTACTTATGTACTATCTTCTATATTATACAATCTTTTTTATTTCATTTTATATTGAACAACTAACAACCGTAAACATAAAAAATGGTTGCTTCACAGCCATTTGACTGTAAAGCAACCAAACACATTATACATTGTTATTGTTGAGGTTTGGAAGGGGTTGAGATATTAGACAACGCTTCTTCAGCTTCATCATCATATTGATTTTGTACAGCTAAGTCACCTAATGCTACCATCCCAACGACTTGGCCGTTTTCCACAACAGGTAAACGACGAATTTGTTGTTGTGACATTAATTCGGCTGCTTCATTGACATCCATGTCTGGTGTACCTTGTACAACTTGCTGTGATGTCATTATCTCTGTTACAGGAGTTTGTGCTTGCTCTCCTTGTGCAGTTGAACGAAGAGTAATGTCACGGTCTGTTACCATTCCAACTACTTGACCACTATTATTCACAACTGGTACAGCACCAATATTATGCTCACTCATAATGGCTGCTGCTTCTTGTACAGTTTGATTTTCTTTAACAGTGTATACATCTGAAGTCATTAGATTGCGTAATTGTTGTTGCATGAAATAACCTCCCCTTTCGTTTCTTAGCATGAGCCTTAAGTAAAAAAATATTAAGTACACTTTTTACCAAATTTCAACTTCTACATTAAAGCTATACATTAAATTGCACACCTTTCACTTTATAATAAGCATGAAAATAATTTTTCATCCATTGGAAAAGATATAACCAAAAGGAGGAGATAAAATAATGAAGAAGTTATGCATGTTTTTATTTTTAATGTCAATTTCAATTGTTTTAGTTGCGTGTGGCGGAGATACCAATGACACTGGTGAAGAAGATACAACTTCTGAAGATACAAATGAAGAACAAGAACAAAGTGAAACCAATGAGGAAGAACCTGAAGAAGAAGTTGAAGACACTGGGGAGGCGCAAGTTGGTGATACAATAACCAATGAAGCTGGGGAAATGACCTTAGTTAGTCGTACAGATGATGTTGGAACATTTGAATCTGGTCCAATAAAGTTAACCATTGATAAAGCAAATGGGGTTTCTGGAAAACTAAGTGATGAAATGGCTGAAATGATGGAAACAGAGGAGTTAGAATACATTCAGGTTGATATGACAGTTGAGAACACTACAGAAGAAAACATAACCTTTTATGCTTCACAAGCCGTCATGACTACTAATACTGGGGAACAACTTGAACCAGATATGTGGTTAAGTGATCATATTGATGGTGAATATATAGGGCAAGTAACTAAGACTGGGACTTCTCACTATATATTAGAAAATTCCAAAGCAGAGGATGTTGAGTCTATCCGCTTAATTTTTAGCGCTCCATCAAATGAAGACTGGGAAGATGTTGGCGAAGAAATTGATATTGAAATTGATCTAGAAAAATAATTAATCTAAAAACATGGTGTACCCTTTTTTCATCAAGATGTACACCATGTTTTTTATTATGAATGAACTTTTATATCATAAGTCCGTAACCAATAATCAATTTGACATAAATGTGCAATTAATTGTGGACCTTTCATGAGTTGACCATACCAAGGCTCTTTAAATTCTTTTCCTTCACTTTTTACAATAGAATCAATTTTAGAACGAGAAACAAATTCAAACAATGGTGACTCTCTATCCGCTAGAATATCTTCCATCCAAGACATTACTGCTTGTGTATAAGATGGCTGGAATGTTTTCGGATAAGGGCTTTTCTTTCTATATAAAACATCATCGGGAAGAATACCTTCTAAGGCCTTACGTAAGATCCCTTTTTCTTTCCCATTAAACACTTTCATTTCCCAAGGTATATTCCAAACATATTCCACCAATTTATGATCAGCATATGGAACACGCACTTCTAAACTTGCTCCCATACTCATTCGGTCTTTTCGGTCCAGTAGTTGTGCCATAAACCAATTCATGTTCAAGTAGAACATTTCACGTCTTTTCTCATCCTCATATGTTTCTCCATCTAACCTTGGTGTTTCCGCGATCGTTTCACAATATCGATCATAAACATAAGTTTGTAAATCTAACTTCTTTTGCCACTCCGGGTTAAGCAAGTCAATTCTTGCGTCTAATGACCTCATCCAAGGAAATCCTTCGTGTTCATTGGAAGGATCATGGAACCAAGGATAACCACCAAAAATCTCATCAGCACACTCACCAGATAAACTAACTGTAGTATGCTCTTTAATTTGTTGACAGAACCAGAATAATGAAGTATCAATATCTGCCATACCAGGTTGATCCCGCAATAAAACAGATTCCTTTAACAAGTCGGCCAACTTAGAACCAGATATTACTTTATTATGATGATCTGTCGAGTAAGCTTGTGCCATTTTATCAATCCAAGGCTGGTCAGTAGAAGGTTGAAATTTGCTTTCTTCAAAGTAATTTTCATTCCCCTCGTAATCCACTGAAAATGTTTTAAGAACACCATTGCCATTACTTTGGAAATAATCAGCAGCGATTGCAGTTATTGCACTTGAGTCAAGTCCTCCAGATAAAAAGGTTGACACCGGAACATCTGCCACCAACTGTCGCTCGACTGCATCTGTGAATAAAGATCTCACTTTTTCTGCTGTTTCCGTAATAGAATCAGTGTGTTGCTTGCTTTGTACATTCCAGTAGCGCCAAATAGTTAATCCATCTTTTGAAAAACACAAAGAATGTCCTCCACGTAGCTCCTGTACTCCTTTAAAAATACCGTGTCCTGGTGTTTTTGATGGTCCCAACCCAAAAATTTCGGCTAATCCATCCCGATCTACGGATGCTTCAACATCATGATGGGCTAATATGGACTTAGGCTCGGAACCAAATAAAAAGGAGTGAGAATCATGACGAAAAAATAACGGTTTTACCCCTAAGCGATCTCTTGTCATAAACAATTGAGCTCTATCTTCATCCCATACGCCAAAAGCAAAGATACCATTTAAGTAGTCCACGCAGGCTTCTTTCCATTCTATATATGCAGTTAATACTACTTCCGTATCGGACATCGTTTCAAATTGGTACCCTTTATTTGTTAATATATTTCGTAATTCCTCTGTATTATATAGCTCTCCGTTATATACCAGAATGTATCGGTTTCCATTCATCTCCTTTACCATTGGTTGTTTACCGCCTTCTATATCAACTACGGAAAGTCTTTTGTGCCCAAAACCAACATTTTCATTCACCCAAAATTGTGTATCATCTGGACCACGTTTCTCTAATGTATCAGTCATCTTTTGTAATGTTGTTTGTTGAGATCTTACATCATCGTACCAATTAACGATTCCTGTAATCCCACACATATGCCTCAACCTTTCTTAAAAAAGTATGCGAAACATCTTATGCAAACTTCAAATCAAATGTTACGCACACAACATTAACTACGTGTCTTTAGCAGTACGAGTAACCGCCTTGATCTATGTATGAATTTTTTGGCTAAATTCAATAGATTTAACACCTTTAGCGGAAAGAGGATTCATCTCAGACTTAAAAGTACCTCTTTTCTATCCAATAACGAAACGAGGAACCACCTTAGTCTATGGTATCAACGAAAAATAGCATACCAACCACGATTGGTATGCTAAGTTTTTCCCGTCGAAAGTGAACAACCCATTTTAGTTAGCCTATTACAGCAACATCTGATAATGTGTTCTTCTCTATTTTTCCATTTTTCACAACGACTTGAATCGTAGCATTATCTGCTAAAGAATAAATATCTTCTAATGGATTTCCTTTCACTACAACAATATCGGCTAATTTTCCTTGTTGAATTGTTCCAACTTTATCGTCCCATCCCATACACTCGGCTGCTGTTTTTGTAGAAGCAATAATGGAATCCATCGGTGTCATTCCACCATCGACCATTAGTCCAAGCTCACGTAGGTTAGTGCCATGTTTCATAACCCCTGCATCGGTTCCCATTGCAATTTTAACACCTGCTTTATAGGCTTTTGTAAAACTTGCTTTATGTTGCTCAATTACTTCTTTTGATTTTTCAACTGCGGATGCTGGCATACCTGTTTCTTCCGCTGTTTCTAATACAGCAACGGGAGCAAGTAACGTTGGGACTAAATAGGTTCCATTTTCTAACATCAATTCAATTGCTTCATCATCTAAGAAAATACCATGCTCAATAGAATGGATACCTGCCTTCACTGCATTTTTAATCCCTTCAGATCCTTGTGCATGTGCCATGACTTTAACACCTTTACGGAACCTTCCCTCTTCCACAATAGCCTTTAATTCGTCTAAGGAGAATTGCGTGAATTCTGGATGATCGGTTGCACTTAATACACCACCAGTTGCATGTACTTTAATCACTTCTGCACCTGCACGAAGCATTTCTCTCGTTTTCTTACGTACTTCCTCTACCCCATCACATTTTCCATCAGGCATTCCTGGATAGTTAGATGGTAATAAATCAATTACATTTCCTGAAACAGTATAGCCATCTCCATGTCCGCCAGTAATCGTTAATGCATTAATACTTAACTGAAGACGTGGTCCAGTAATGAAGCCATCCTCAATTGCCTTTTTTACACCTAAATCAGCACCAAGCGCGTCACGAACAGACGTAATCCCAGCTTTTAGCGTATTTTCTAAATACTTTTCTGCTTGATAATACATGAAAGAGAACGGTGTTTCTAGTCGTTGCGAAACTGGTGAGAACTCCATCATCATATGTACATGTGCATCAATTAATCCAGGTAAAATCGTTCCACCTTCTGCATCGATAACCGTTTCTTCTCCACTAATCTTATATCCACTTTCTGGACCAACATAAATAATGCGCTCATCCTCCGTCACAACAATCGCACCTTGTTGAACGTCACCACCATTACCATCAATCAATTGACCATTTTTAATTACTGTTTTTCCCATTTTCATTCCTCCTATCCATTTTGCCCTTACAGACAATTGAACAAATTCTTTTCCTATTGTTAAAATTTAATAATTACTATACCACCAGAATTACTGCATGTCTATACTTTTTTCAGATAATTTGATTCAATTTGAAATTTTCTTGCCTAACTAATACTCATTTTCAGTAATTAGCATACTAGCCCAGTACATTTTTCTGATTTTGCATAGGTTATTAATAAACATTTGAAAAAAAGGAGTGATGCAATTGAGCACCAATAAAAATTTACCAGAAGGATTTGATCACACATCATTCCACCAACTCATGAAACAAATGGATCAATTTTTAAATGAATCTGTTAAACAATTTAATGACTTCTTTCAGCAAAAACCATTTGAAGTAAATATGTATGAAACAAATAAAGACATTGTAGTGGAAGCAAATTTACCTGGATATAAGCCGAATCAAATTGAACTGGAAGCAATCGGAAATCAATTACGTATTGCGGTAGAAGACAATGCCACTTTAGAAGAAAAAAACGATGAGAAAAAGTTTCTAAACAAGGAACAATCCTTTTTTAGAAGCGAACGAGTTGTTACATTACCTTATCCTATTCCTGAACAGGATACCAAAGCTTCCTTTTACGAGGGGATCTTGAAAATTTCCATTCCTAAAAAGGACCGTAACATTAATTATATAGATATTGATGAATCCTAAATAAAGTGAAACTTCAACCAGTGGGTGTTTCCTTTCCTCCCCCACTGATTGTTAGTTGAACGAACCGGACATTTACGGGCAGTTTGATCCCCCACTTATCTTTCTTGGATCTCTTAAGAAGAAATCTTGAAGTGGGGGGCTTACTGCCCGTTACATGCGGGATAAATAGTTATAAACTAGTAATCCGCACATAGATTACTAGTTTTTTTACAAAGTAAGAGAGAATAAAAAAGTTGGTCTCATTACTGCCTTTTACAGGAAAGGCCACGTCCAGTTTCGAGCGATTGACGTCCTAGTACTGGCGTTGTCACAGGACGTGACGATTTTAGCCAGTGAGAGCGATTGACATCCTAGTGCCGATAGAAATAAGGACGCCCGAGTTTTCATCGCCAGCGCCTACCCCCTCGAGGTCATAAGTCAATATTACGCGCAAAAAGCACCACGTCGAGGCTTGGCTTATGCTTGGCATATAAGAAAAACTTTCTTACTGCATAAGTGCAACTAAGGCTTTCGCCACTTGGCGACAAGCCAAGCTTTCTAATCAGGGGTGACCAAGGCACTTCTAGCTTTTGTTCTCACATTTATTAGGCTATCGCATATTATTGTATAAAGTGGAACTTCAATCAATTGAGGTTTCGATTCGCAGGACGTACTAGTGCTGACGGTTGCAAGAGGACAAGGAAAACTATGACAGCGACACATCGGACGAAGTAAAAGTGATTTTCTTTTTCGGGGATGTGGGATTCTTAGTCGGCCTGTCAATTACATGCGGGATAAAAGGAAATATCTTGTTTAGGGGAATGACTATGGGTATTATACGTACAGACAAATGGTTAACACATTTATATGACCAACCATTAAAAATGTGTGATCGATTAAGGTCACAATTTTCACACGCAAGTAGTTCTGATATTTACACTCATCTACTCCAGCATGGGATGTATCAAATACCATTAAAAGATGGGCGTAAAACCATTGATTTACTAAAACAACAGAATAGTTGGGAAATCCTTCAAAAAGAATTAAAACAATTACAACAGAAATGGAATGGTCCAGATGTACCCGTCTACATCTTCCCTTCTGATACTACAAACCACTCCTTACAAAAGGACCATAATGGTAAGTCTGGCCTCGCCTTTAAGGATAAACTATTTTTATTTTTTTCCGAGGAAAATGCCATCGAAGAAATAAAGGCATTGTTCACCCATGAATATAATCATGTTTGTCGGTTAAACGCGTTTCCATCACCAAATGAAGAAGATATCACATTATTAGATGCCATTATTATGGAAGGATTAGCAGAACATGCTGTTTACGAGCGTTTCGGGAATAAATTTATGGCAGACTGGACAACGTATTATTCCGAAAAAGACTTACAGAAAATCTGGCATAGATTAATATACCCTAATCGAAAGGCACCCAAATTTATCCAAAAACATCGGGATATTCTATATGGCTTTCGATTTTACCCAAAAATGATTGGGTATTGTGTTGGATATTATTTAGTACAGAAATATACAACTACACACAATGCAACAAGTAAAGATCTCCTCTCGATTCCATCCAATGAAATTGCTGGCATTACAGATGACTAACAAAAACTCGGTATCCTCTCATTTTAATAAAGGATACCGAGTTTTCTTTATTAAACAATATTGATGTTACCATTAAATAAAGAAGAATGGTAATAACGTTAATGCTGCAATAGATCCTAACGCAAGCCCAAAGCCAAATCGCCCTGCACCCCAGCCAGGACCATAAAATCCGTAACCAAATCCACCTAAGTTACCAGGTCGGCCAAGTGGCTGTAAATATACTTGATGATGATCTACATGCTGAATGATTCCACGATGAACTCCGCCGTCATGAGTTCTAATCTCAACCGCACGACCTCTATACCGCTGACAAAGCCCATAAAAATGATTCACTGACATAACATCACCCCCATATCATAATGAAACTATGGCAGTATATGTGTGGAACCAATAATCCGTAATGGACAAATATAATAGATCTTTGAAAAGTTCTATCTATGAACATAAGACATAAAAAATCTTAGTGAAATTGGGATAGTGTCCATATCATCATTGGATATCTCACATATATTGATAGTAAAGCGATATGGAGGTGTACTAATGAGTGAACCAGTTGCAGGGGTTGGATATGGCAGTGGTTTTGCCCTACTAGTTGTATTATTTATCCTACTAATCATTGTAGGTTCTGCATATGTTGGTTTTGGATATTAACCAACACCTCAGAATAAAAACAAATAACTAAAAATTTAGGTTAGGAGGATTAATTTATGAGTTTTGGATATGGAGCATGTGGCTATGGCGCACCAGTAGCAGGAGCTGGATACGGAGCACCAGTAGCAGGAGCAGGAGCTGGCTATGGAGCTGGCGGAGGATTCGCATTAATCGTTGTACTATTCATCCTTCTTATCATTGTAGGCGCAGCTTGGCTATAAGATAGAAATATACGCTTTACCAAGTAATGGCAGCCAAATGAATTGGCTGCCATACCTCTATTCCACAAAACACCTCTTTTAGGAACAAAAGCGCAAGCGCCTTGATCACCCCCGATTAGAAAACTTGGCTTGTCGCCAAGTGGCGAAAGCCTTAGTTGCACTTATGCAGTAAGAAAGTTTTTCTTATCTGCCAAGCATAAGCCAAGCCTCGACGTGGCACTTTTGAGCGTAATGTGGATTGGCTTATGACCTCGAGGGGGTAGGCGCTGGTCGATGAAAACTCGTGCGTCCTTATGTCTATCGGCACTAGGACGTCAATCGCTCTCACTGGCTAAAATCGTCGCGTCCTGTGACAACGCCAGTACTAGGACGTCCTGTCCGTCGAAGCTGGACGTGGCTGTTCCTGTATATGAACAAAATAAAGCCAACTTTTTATAGTTTTTTATCTTTTTATAAAAACTAACACATTCGCTCGTTCTTAGCGAATGTGTTAGTTTTTCTTATACTTAGAACATTAAAATTTTAGCCACGTCGAATCCACCTCTTAGCTAATATTTTATACTTTCCTAACGTACAAAAAAAGCGTGCATCTAGATGCACGCTTTTTTATTATTCAACTTCATTTACCTGTTCTTCCATTTCCGTTAACAGTTCTGCTGCTTCTTGCCAGTTTCCTTGTGATAAGGCTTCTTGGTAAGCGTCAAAAAGATCAGCAAACTCAGTTAGCATTTCCTCTGCATCAGTTATTGGTACAGATTCATCCATATCTTCCTGGCCTTCTTCGGTTTCTTCTTGTCCTTCCTCTAATTCATCTGGTAGTTCTGGTTCTTCTACATCCACATTAGGATTGATAATTTCTAGCATCCTTTCAAGCGATTTCTCAAATGTCTCTTCCATGACAATGTGATCTTCATACGCTAAGACAACCTGTTTCACCTCTGGAAGAGATGTTTCATTATTTGATTCAATATAAATTGGCTCTGCATATAAAACGGTATCCTCAATCGGAATTGCTAATAAATTACCACGTATTACATCTGATCCTCCTTGAGACCATAAATTTAATTGTTGTGAAATCACACTGTCTTGGTTAATACGGTTCTCAATTTGCTGTGGACCGTAGATGTTTCGTTGTTTTGGAAAACGATAGACAAATAATTCACCATAATTTTCTCCATCATTTCGTACCCCCATCCATGCAATCATGTTTTGGCGATTTTTAGGGGTGTATGGCATCATTAAAATAAACTCTTCTTCCTCATATTCAGGTAACTTCATCGTAATATAATATGGTTCCATCTCAATGTCTTCGTTAAAATATTTTTCCGTTGGGAACTGCCACGTGTCTTCCCGATTATAAAACACTTCTAAGTTAGACATATGGTAAACACCATACATGGAAGATTGAATCGAGAATAGATCAACTGGATATCTGAAATGTGCTTCTATATCAGCTGGTATATCTTCTGTAAACAGATCTGGAAAAATCGACTGATAGGTTTGTAATAATGGATCATCAGGATCAACAACATAAAAATCAACTTCACCAGTATAGGCATCCACTGAAACTTTTACCGAATTACGGATATAATTCACATTCCCATCATGTGCTTCAGAATATGGGTACCGTTCAGCTGTTAAATAAGCATCAATGATCCATGTGAGTGATCCATCATCACGTACCACAATATATGGGTCGTTATCATAGTCCAAAAATGGAGCGATTCGGTTGACACGATCCATAATATTTCGCGTTGCAAGTAATTCACTTTCATCATTAATTTGATCTGATACAAACATACGGAATGAACCTTCATCTATTGCAAACAAAAGTCTATTGATCCCAGTTAATGGGATACCCGCATTTGCATCATAACGTGTAGACATATTTTCATCCCCAGAAGGGTAATCAAATTCATCTACTTCACTTTTTACAACTACATTTTGATAAGATTCTTCCCCAAAATAGATTTGTGGTTTTTCAACATCCATTACTCCTTGAGGTGGTAAATCCTTAATCATATACTCTGGTTGTCCCTGGGCAGTCACCTCATTCACGTCACTCATGGCAACCCCATAACCATGTGTATAGCGTAATGTGCGGTTAACCCATGTTTGCGCTTGAGAAGGAAGGTTTTCCATACTTAATTCCCTTGCGCCAAGAAAGACTTGTTCATATTCCCCATCGACTTCATAACGATCAACATCGACATCATTAAATTGATAGTAGGACCGTATAGTTTGAATCTGATTATAAACATCTAATAGTGGTCTTACATCGTTAATACGTACATTATTGATGGTTAATTCATTTTGTTCTACAATGTCCTCATCTAGAGAGGCATCACCACTGAGCTCTTTTTCCTCAATTTGATCAAGGTCATATGCTGCTCTTGTGTAGTTCAAATTTTGTTCTAAATAAGGCGTTTCTCTAGAAAACTCATTCGGAGACACGACAAAGTTCTGAACGACCACAGAAGTTATTTGTCCACCTATTAGTAGCACGACATATGCAATAACAGGGATAACCATTGCATTTAGTTTTCCCCTACTGAGAGCAACAATCATCCAAATACTACCAATAACAGCAACTGCTGCTAATACATAAGCTGCAGGAATATTAATCAATTTATCCGTATAACTTAAGCCGTACACAACACTCTCTTGAAATAAATTTACTTTATTGGTCAGCAATGTTCCATATGGTTCTAATAAATGATGTCCAGCTAGTAATATACCAATTATGCCAAGAGTCATCCCCATATGCCACTGTGCTGATCGGCTTAATCGGTACATATGAAAGACGGAATAAGCACCTACTTCTAATAATAATGTAAGAATACTTAAACCTAACAATACAAACACGATAAAGCGTAAGAACGGTAATAAAAATACATAAAATGAGATATCTAGATTAAAATGTGGATCGGTTTCCCCGAATGAAGCATAATTTAATACTTTTAATGCAGGTTCCCAGCCGAATCCTTGTATTACCGAACTACCAATTAACCCTATAAATAGACCAATAGCAGCGATAATTGCATTACTTATTTTACGGCTTAAAATGATTTTTGGTAGTTGATGTTCATCAAAATGGCTTAAATAAGAACGACGAATCCAAAAAAACGTAAAGTATGTTACACCAAAAAATAGGACAAACCCTATAACACCTAATAAGACTTTACTTCCTAAGATCGTTGTAAACACAGAACCAAATCCAATTGTGTCCATCCATATATAATCTGTGACATAGTTTAAAACAAATAATCCAATGATTAATAGAAAGATAATAATTCCGACGATATAGCCTAGAAAGCGGAATCGTTTCTTCCATCGTTCCACCTGTTGTTCCGATATATTATCTCCAAAATCCAAAATAGACCCCCCTATAATTCTTTCATTATGGTAAAGCATAACTTACTCGGTTGATTTTTCAACCCCTGCTAGTGCTGACGTTATCATAGGACGTGATAATCTTAGTCCGTTTGACAGTTAACACGTAATATATCTATCATACCAGAAATTTAGAAAACTTTCTTTTATCTATACGTATTGAGTGAAGAATGGTTTCAAATTTTTTTATAAAGTAAAAGAAATAAACTAGTGAATGGATAGGTGTAGATAAACTAATTTGAAAACCTATATAATAAAGGTAAGCATTAAGACAGTGGAGGCTAAACAATGATTGACTTACAACTGAACGAACGTACCTTTTCGATTTCTTATGAGAATGAAACCATACAACTACTTCGAAAGGAATTTTTACTCTTCTCCTATTTATATAAAAACAAAGGACAATCATTCACTCGTAATGAATTGCTTGATGCGGTGTGGAAGCTTGAAACACCAAGTGACCGAACAGTGGATGACCATATATATCGTCTGCGTAAGAAGCTAGGAGATTGGGAACATCTTTTCTTTATTGAGACTGTTAAAGGATATGGATATCGTTTATTGATTCATGACGAAACGGACAAAAATTCTCACCCAATGCTTAGTGATAAAGAATTTGGTGAACAAACAAGAAAATTATTTCATTTATATTATTTGTACGGTCAAGGAACAGCACTCCATACACTAACAACTACCAAATCGCTTGGTTTTCCTATTACCAATGAACAAAAAATATACCTTACCTTGCTAAAAGGTGATTTTAAAACAATCGTTGAAACTGATACATTTCCACAATCGCAAAAGATGTTCATGATTTTGTACTTATACTCCTATGTTGAAACAGACCTTCACAAAGTAATTGTTAAATTGGAAGCTGCACTTGATAAACGACTTTTACCAGAACATCTCAAGTCTGAAATCGAGTGGTTCAACTTGCCATTTGTCTATCTCCAAACTAATCAAGTAAAACGTGCCATTGCTTTAGTAAATACTGCTAAGAACCATGTATCGACACCAGAACATGGCTACTATCCGTTATTAACCCTTCTAGAAACGATGATTTTTTTGCAAATAAGAAATCTAGATGCGGTAAAGGAAAACATGAAGTTAATGGAAAACTTTTTCAAGCAACGACCATATCAGCGTGAACTTGGATTATTCACCATTTTAGAAGGTCTTTATGACATCGTAACGACCTCTAAACACATACCAGGACAAAAATTAATAAATAAAGGATTAGATATTATTGCAAATTCACGACATACCTACTACTTTCTCTTTGCATATAAGGTAATCAATCATTTTCTGGAAATTTATGATAGTAATAGTACATTGCGAAATGACTACAAAAAGATGGAGAACAAGTTTTTTCAGGATCATCAATTGTTCCATTTAACACCCGAAATAACAAAGCAAGTAAATTCTTTTGTCTGATATTCCTCTGACATACATTCCTTATGCTAAAGATAACACGATATAGGGGATGAAAATAATGAAAGAAACAGACAATAAAATACTATCTATCTGGAAAAATAAAGCATTTTTGAAGCTTTTTAGCTCGTATTCCATTTCTGTGATGGGACAATTTTTCGACATGATTGCTATTATTCTACTATTTACGTATACATGGGAATCCGAACCCTTATTGATCTCACTCATTCCCATTATGTATGCTCTGCCATCAGCATTATTTAGTCAATTTATTGGAATTATTGTTGACCAAGGCAAAAAGATAAACCTTATGCTCATCGCTGATATACTCACAGCAATCTTAACATTATTACTCATCTTTATCGAAAATCCGTACATCGTCTTAGGGATCCTATTATTGCGAGGAACGGTTGTTACCATACACTTTCCAGCACAACAGGCAGTCATTCAACAAATCGTCGAAAAGGACCTTATTTTAAAAGCTGTTACCTTAAACGGGACGGTTAATCAATTATCCAAAATCATTGGTCCATTTTTAGGAGCAACTTTAGCCGCTGCCATTTCACCGAAGGCTAGCTTAGCTGTTTATGTTATTGCACTTCTTTTATCTGTCTGTTTTCTTCTTTATTCCCTTCGACATATCGACGAAAATGAAACAGTCGAAATTGCTGCCACATATAAAGAGAAGACTACTTTTTTTGCCATTTGGAAAGATGGATGGAAACTATTATGGAACGCAAAAGTTCTATTTGTTAGTTTCCTATTTACACTAACTGGTTTTACTGCCATTCAGTTGGTGGATGTCCAATTTGCAGTTTTGTTCCGAAATTTCGCCGCCGATGAGCCTTCGCTACTTGGATGGAGTATGTCAACCGTTGGATTAGGAGCAGTAATTGTCATGATTGCATTAAACAGCGTAAAGACGATTAATTCTTATGGTTGGATATTAGGTGGAAGTATTTTATTAATTGGATTAGGTTTTAGTCTTTTAGGATTTATGCAACCAGGAATGCATTATGTTTGGCCAATAATGGCATGTTTTGTGGTAGGAATGGGAACAGGATTATTTAGTGTTGGCTTTAGCTATCTTTTACAAAAAGAAAGTCCTGAAGGCAAAATTGGGCAACTGTCTGGATTATATAATTCTGTTACTGGTTTCATTCTACTTATTGCACCAATTACTGGTGGTATCATTGTACAGTGGCTCGGAGTTACACTAACTTTCCAACTAATTGGAATCTGTATCAGCGTGATCGGTATGAGTGGAATTGTTTTTCAACGTATACTATGGAAGACTTATAATAATACACATAATTATATGTAAGCTAAAGAAAAAACCTAAGTCTACTCGTGTTAGACTTAGGTTTTTTTATCTATAATATCTCTCTATAAAAATCGTTAATACCTTTGCACCTTCATTATCAACAGGCACAAACAGATGTGGGTTTTCACCTTTAAAATATGCGGTATCCCCTTTTTCCATCTGATGTTCTTCTCCATCGTAATATAATAAAATAGATCCTTCTAAAATATAAATAAACTCATCTTGGGAATGTGTATATGCATCAACACGATAATTAGCATCTTTCGGAGTAACATATACAATGGTAGGTTCAATATTTGAAAAACGTGACCGATTTGCAAGCAATTCAAAGGAATACCCCATATTTTCATCGCCTACTTTAAATTGACGTTTCGTTTTAGGGAGGACCATTATATCTGTTTCAGGGTGGCCATCTAATACCCAAGATAAAGGCACATCTAGTACCTCAGAGATTTTCGATAATGTTGCTACAGCTGATGATGTTTGACCATTTTCAATTTTTGATAAAAGGCTTTTTGATATGCCACATTCATCTGCTACTTGTTGTTGTGTTTTTTTATGTCGCATGCGTGCTTCTTTTATTTTTTGTCCGATATGTTGAATATCTATTGGGATCTCCCCTTTCTTGACCGTACTATGAATGGTTATATAATAGAATAGTATAGGGAACTCGTCAAGAAAAGGATTGTACATTGTGTGGATAATAGAAGAGACTCCTATTCTTGTGCTGCATAATAGGTAAGCGATTTACTTGGTAAGGCTTTCCCTAGCTTTTCTTGCATATAGAAGGCACTCTGTTGAATTTTTCTCTCTTGTATACCAGTTTTTATTCCCATCCCATGCATTAAATATAATACATCATTTGTTGCCACATTTCCCGCTGCACCTGGTGCATATGGACAACCACCTAGTCCTCCTACTGAACTATCAAAACGCGTAATACCATACTTCATCGATGTCATAATATTGGCGATTGCCATCCCCCTTGTATCATGATAATGCATTATAATTTTCTCCTTTGGATAACGCTTTAAAATTTCTTCTAGCAATTGTTCTACTTGAGAAGGCACCGCAGTCCCAATTGTATCGCCTAAGGAAATATCATCAACACCCGCCTCTAGTAAAGTATCACATACATAGATCACTTGAGATGGAGAAATATTTCCTTCATACGGACAATCAAACACAGTAGAAACATACCCAGTTACATGCTTATTTGCATTTTTCGCCTCTGATATAACTCCTCGTAAAACTGGAAAGGTATCGGCAATAGTTTTGTTGATATTTTTCTTGTTGTGTGTTTCACTTGCAGACATAAAAACTGACGCAGCATCTATACCTGCTTCTAAAGCTAATTCCAGTCCTTTTTGATTTGGCACAAGAGCAGAATAGCGAACCTGTGGATTTCGTTTAATTCGTTTTCCTACTTCATATGCATCTGATAATTGCGGCACCCATTTCGGATGAACGAAAGAAGAATATTCAATTTCCTTTACCCCAGAGTCTGAAAGCATATTAATAAATCGTACCTTATCTTCAGTGGAAACCTGTCTCTTTTCATTTTGCAAGCCATCTCTCGGTCCAACCTCTTTCAACTGAACAAAATTTGGCCAACGTCCCATTTCCCTACCCCCTTTGGTGGACTTGTTATGACATAACAAGTTTTTTTCACTTTCCATACCTAAATTAATGCATAGTACATCTTATTCAATTGTGTTTCTAATTATTCAACAATGTTGAATATAGTATATAATAAATATTCCGAAAACGTCAATATTATTGGTTTGGACAAAAGTGGTGAGGCCTTGAACACCCTCGACAAGCATAAGACGAGCCATAATGTGCGCATTTTATGACCTTGATGAGAAATGACTTATGACCTCGAGGGGGAGGTGCTGGACGTGGAAAACTCGTGTATCCTTATGTCTATCGGCACTAGGACATCCTATCTGTCTTACTGGCTAAAACCGTCACGTCAATCACAACAACAGTACTAGGACTCCTGTCTGTCGGAGCAGAATGTATCCTTTACTGAAAGTGAGCGTTACAAAAAAAGTCACCTGCCAAAATGGTCAGGTGGATAGAACCCTTTCGTCATTCTGTCATTTCTTTGAGATCAAACGAAATGACACGATCTGTATTTGGGTTATAAATAACATTCCCTCGTACTTTTATCGTTTCTTGTTGTGATTGTAGAATATAATCAAATGTTTCTTTTGTTTGGTCGGCAGAAATTGATGTTTTATCGATAGCGTTATAATCCGTTACACTGTAATTAGGATAAGCAGATTGAACAATCTCTAATAAATATTTCCCCCATTTCTCTTTTTCTAGTTCTAAATGTGGTGTGATTTCCACATCCATAACACCGATATTCGGGTCTGCTCCAAGCGCAATAAAAGCTCTCCGATGAAGATTTATCCTATTTGCAGGATAGCCAGGTACTTTATCTACTACCGTGATAATAATCTCTCTACCAGGCATGGATAAGTTTCTAACTTTTAGGTTTTGTCCACATTGGTATGGTGCATTGTCACCAACTGCAGCGGTCATATATTCATTTGTAGACCAGGGTATATTACATTGTGTGACACGTCCTCCCTCAGTCCATGTCGCCTGTCCTTCGATATTTTGTTGTCTTGTTACGAATGGATAAACACTAGCTTCTTGGTAAGTTGGAAAAGGTACTTGTGGGGCGACTGGATAAGGATAATATGGATATGTGGTTCCTACAAAAGGTGTATAATAGTACATTTCGTTACCTCCTATGATCATCATCCTAAATCATTAATAGCCTATGCCATTATACGGTTGACTTGTGACGTATAACCTACTTAAATTTCCATAGTCTCGGAAAAACTAGAGCGAAAAATAAAAGATGGACTTGCCTTTGAAGCCTAAAGCGATATATGACACTCGCTCCTACCTTATTATATTTTCCAGCTAATTCGATGGACTCTTGATTTCCTAACTTTTAGAAAAACTTGCATTCTCTCGTCCTTTAGCGAATGTGTTTAGTTTTTCTTATACTTAGGACATTAAAATTTTAGCAACGCCCGGGTCTTCTTCTTAGCTAAAATTTTATACTTTCCCTAACGTGTTAGAAAACTTGGCATTCACCAGATCTTTATTGGTGAATGCCTTAGTTGCACTTATGCAGTAGGAAAGTTTTTATACTTTCCTAACTGCCAAAAAAATTGCCTCCTTGAAACCAAGGAGACAACGTTTGAGCTATTCTTCAATATACACTTCTTTTAGCTGTAGCATTTTGGTTGGTAATTGGGATAATCCTTTTACTTCATCCCGTACACCTAATAAATATTCTTTATGAAGTAAGTAAATGAGTGGTGCAAGATCAACTAATTTTTCTTGAACTTCACTATACAATTCTAATCGCTCTTCTTCATTTGTAGCTTTACGTGCCTCATTTAATAACGCATCAATTTCATCATTTCGAATAAACGAGTTATTTCCAGATGAACCAACATTTTTTGAATTAAATAGAGGCTGTAATCCTTGATCTCCATCACCTGTTGAGTTCGACCAACCTAAAATGAACATATCATGTTGCGCATTATCGATTTCATCTAAGTACGCACCCCATTCAAGTATTTCAATGTCAATATCTAACCCAATTTCAGAAAGCTGTGATTGGACATTTGTTGCGATATCAATACGCTCACGATCATCATTTGTCCAGATCGTTGCAGAGAAGCCATCTTCAAAGCCTGCTTCTGCCAATAATTCTTTTGCACCTTCAGGGTCGTATTCAATCCCAGAAATAGTTTCATCATACCCAAATACACTTGGTGCCAATGGTCCCTTAGCAGGAATTCCTACACCATTGTATATTCCTTCTAAAATTTGTTCTTTATCAATTGCCATAGAGATAGCCTGACGTACCCGTTGGTCATCAAATGGTTCTTTTTCAAAGTTAAATCCCATATAATCAATACCTGTACTTCCTTGCTTTGTGACAGACAAGCCTTCCATCGCCTCTACTTGTTCAATATCGGCGGGACTTAACGGATTGGAGATATGAGATTCACCTGTTTCTAATTCTGCAATACGTGTTAAATCCTCTGGCACCACTTTAAATGTTACAGAATCTAAGAATGCAGGCTCACCCCAGTAGTCTTCATTCTTTACTAATTTCACATATTGCCCTGGCTGCCACTCTTCAAATTGAAAATAACTTGTCCCTACAGGATGATTGTTAACAGCACTACCTGGATCTTCCCCTTCTTCCATTGCTGCATAATCTTCTTCGATTAATTTCGGTGAAACCATTCCACCAGCGTTATGTGCTAGATGTGCAGGTAATGCCGCAAAAGGGTATTCCATGATAAATTGGACCGTATAGTCATCTACTACCTTAATATCGGTTACCATTTCAAATAACTGCGAATTTGGAGAAGCTACTTTCGGATCTAAAATCCGTTCGATATTCATTTTTACTACTTCTGCATTAAATTCGGATCCATCATGAAAGGTAACTCCTTCTCTTAGTTTAAATTCCCAAGTTGTATCATCTATCGCTTCCCAACTCTCAGCCAACCCTGGCTGTGGTTCCATATTATCGTTTTGCTCTACCAATGTTTCATAGATATTGTATTGAACATTATAAGAAGGAACATCACTGGCACCAGCAGGGTCTAGGGTGACAGCATCAGAGACAGTTGCAATGGTTAAGGTTCCTCCTTTATCCTCTGTTTCACTGGAATTATCAGCTGTAGATGAAGATTCTTCATCTGGTTCACTTGCACATGCGACAAGTAAAAAACTTAGCGAAATTGTAAAAAACGCTAATAAAAGAAAATTTTTAGATAATTTCATTTAAGCAACCTCCAACTATTTTAATATGATAAAGACAAACTCATTCAGTGGGGGTTTTTTTTCATCCCCCACTAAATGTTAGTTGAACTTATCTCACTTTTACTGGCAGTTATCCCCCACTTATACTTCTTTGTTTCTCGAAGTCTTGAAGTGGGGGTCTTACTTCCAGTTAACACGTGATAAAGTGTACCATAAAATGAAGGCTGTCTCTACACTTTTTTAAGAGATTAAGAGACAGCCTTCCAATACTAGAAAATTATTGCTCTAAGTAAACATCTTTTAATTCAAAACGTTTTGTTGGCAATTGAGATAAACCTTTTACTTCATCCCGTACACCTGTTAAATATTCTTGGTGAAGAATATAATTTAATGGCGCAAGATCAATCAATTTTTCTTGTACTTCACTATATAATTCTAATCGTTTTTCTTCATCGGTTTCTCTGCGTGCATCTTCTAGTAACTGGTCAAGCTCATCATTTTCTGTAAATGATAGGTTTCCTGGTGGTCCTACATTACTAGAGTGGAACATTGGATATAGACCAAAGTCGGCATCCCCTGTAGAGTTTGACCAACCAACAATATACATATCCTGTTCACCATTCATGACTTTATCTAAGTAAGCACCCCACTCTAATACTTCCACTTCTACTTCTATACCAACTTCTGCAAGCTGTTGTTGGACATTTGTTGCAATATCGATACGCTCACGATTATCATTTGTCCAAATTGTAGTGGAAAAGCCATCCTCAAAACCGGCTTCTGCTAACAATTCTTTCGCTTTCTCTGGATCATATTCTAAACCTTCAATACTATCATCATAACCAACTACACTTGGTGCTAGTGGACCATGTGCTGGAATACCCACACCATTATAAATACCCTCTAAAATTTGTTCTTTATCAATTGCGTGTGTAATCGCTTGACGTACTAGCTTATCATCATATGGTTCTTTACTCATATTAAATCCGAGGTAGTCAATACCTGTACTTGTTTGACGATTTACCCATAATCCATCTGTTCCCTCTATTTGTGCTAAATCGGAAGGACTTAATGGACTAGAGACATGTGTTGATCCTGTTTCAAGTTCAGCTATACGGGTTAAATCTTCTGGTACAACTTTGAATGTAACCGAATCTAGTAAAGCTGGCTCATCCCAATAATCTTCATTTTTTACTAGACGTATTTCTTGACCTGGTGTCCATTCATCAAATTTAAAATATCCAGTACCAATAGGGTTCTCGTTGACAACACTTCCTGGATCTTCCCCATTTTCCATTGCAGCATAATCTTCTTCAATCACATTTGGAGAAATCATTTGACCGATACCATGTGCTAAGTTAGATGTTAGCGATGGAAATGGGTATTCTGTTATGAGCTCCAACGTATAATCATCAACTACATTCACTTCCGTAATCATTTCAAATAAGTGTGAGTTTGGAGAAGCAACATCTGGATCTTGAATACGTTCAATATTCATTTTGGCTACTTCAGCATTAAATTCAGCTCCATCATGGAATGTTACCCCTTCTTGAAGCTTGAATTCCCATGTTGTGTCATCTACCATTTCCCAGCTTTCCGCAAGTCCTGGTTGATCTTCCATCTCACCATCTTTTGTGACTAAGGTTTCAAAGATATTATATTGAACATCAAATGAGGGAACGTCATTTGCACCAGCAGGGTCTAATGTAACAGCATCCGAATTTTTGGCAATGACCAAATCTCCACCAGCTGATTCTTCACCACCGCTATCATTACTACTATCATCACCACCCGATGATGATGTTTCCTCATCTGGTTCGCTGGCACATGCCACAAGTACTAAACTTAATACTACTGTTACAACTAAAAATAAGATAGAACTTTTTGTAAATTTCACCTAAATAACCTCCCTTTTCTTTTGTTTGATGTTAAATATCGAAATTTGGTGAAAAGATTATTAATACTATAAATCATAATAAATTTAATTGCAATAACTTTTGTAAAATTTTTAAAATGTATCCGTTTTCAATTTAAAATAAATAAATTCCACTACAAACTGATAAGAAAACCCCCCTACAAAACTTCTAAATTAAACCCATGAAAAAAGCACTCCTGTCACTGATTCACCGTCATATTTTTTCGATGTACACATAGATATGAACTAACGATATAAAACTGGGGGCGTTCAGGATGGCCGACGCTGTTACGATTACAGAGAAGGATATTGAACGGTATTACGAATTAAACAAGCTGCAAAAAGAAGTCAAACAAGAAATGAATGTATTAAAGAAAAAGTTTAATGAATTTCTTGATGACACAGTCGGAAAAGATCAAAAAGGAGAAATTGAGCGTGGTAACCTTAAAGTACAACGGCAAATTCGCTCATCTACTACCTACAAGGACAAGCCAACGGTAGAAAAACTAGAGGGATTAAACCTAAACGAATTTATTGTTGTAGAAAAACGGCCAGACACAGATAAACTAGAATCAGCCATAAAATTAGGTTTTGTAGAAGAGGGTGCATTTGAGGACTGTAAACAAACAAAAGTCACAAAAGCAATTGTTGTGAAGGAAGTGTAAATGTTAAGAAGAGAGGCTATGTAGCAGAGCATGGCCTTTACTCTTGTTATTCGTTAATGGTATATAAATTTTCAACTCAAGTGTAAGAGACACTCCCATTATTTTTTGTATAAATAACTATAATAACGGAATTGTATGACGTTGTTAGTGGGATCAAGCAAGAAATATGTCATATGCTCCTCACCTGTTCCTTCAAGATGAATCATTGGTTTTTTAAAAAATAATACCTCATGTTGTACTGCCAATTTCAAGGTTTCCTTATATGCTTCTATTTCCAAAAATGTAATACCAAAATGACCTGGACACATTGTTGGATGTTGATCCATCATTTTTGGACTTACATAACATCCTAATTCATGTCCAAAAAAGTCAATTAGCATATATTTATCCGTCTTTTTAATAGGCAAACACCCTAATTTTTCATAAAAAGCGTAGGGCTTCATCTAAATCTCTACATGGGATGGTCGTATGCATGACATTATCCATTTACTTCTCCCCTTCCACTAGAGTAAATCACCCAAACTTAGAAAAACTCGCATTCGCTCGTCCTTTAGCGAATGTGTTAGTTTTTCTTATACTTGGGACATTAAAATTTTAGCAACGTTGAGTCTTCTTCTTAGCTAAAATTTTATACTTTCCTAACGTGCAAAAAAAAAATTACTCCATACTATGCTTCACCTTTATGAATCATGTGCCCAATACTCCCCTTTTTTAATGCCTCCTGCTCTGGTAAAAGTTTTCTTTTTGGAAATGATAAGCAATGACTATCAATAGGGAGTGAAGCACATGAAACCATATGAAGATTTAACCAAAAATTATATTGCAGGCATATGGCGGGATGGAAATGGACAAACCACACATGAAAATAGGAACCCTTATCATAATGAGGTCATTGGGGAGGTTAAATCTGCAAGTAAAGAAGATATAGATGAAGCCTATCAATCAGCAAAAAAGGCGCAAGTAGAATGGGAAAAACGAAATCCATTTGAACGTGCTTCGGTTATGGAAAAGGCCGTACACATATTAGAAAGTAGACGTGAGGAATTTATTCAACATCTAATACAAGACAGTGGCTCTTCCTACATTAAAGCAAATGTCGAGATGGACTTTGTCATTGCCATTACACGGGAAGCTGCTTCTTTTCCATTACGAATGCATGGTGAAATCGTACCTTCACTAATTGCGGGAAAGGAAAATCGTATCTATCGAAAACCAATCGGTGTCGTGGGAGTTATTGGGCCATTTAATTTTCCAATGTATCTTGCAATGCGCTCAGTTGCTCCTGCTATTGCCACTGGTAATGGCGTTGTGGTAAAACCTGACAAACAAACACCGATTACTGGTGGTATTCTAATTGCAAAAGCATTTGAAGAAGCTGGTGTTCCAAAAGGATTATTAAATATCATTCATCCTGCTGTAAAAGAAGTAGGAGATGCTGTCATTGAGCACCCAATCCCAAGATTAATTTCCTTTACAGGGTCCACCCCTGTTGGTCGTCACATTGGCGAACTTTGTGGGAAACATATTAAAAAGTCCATACTCGAACTAGGTGGTAATAATGCTTTACTCGTATTAGAAGATGCTGATATTGAACGTGCTGTGAACTCTGCGTTGTTTGGTAAATTTATGCATAATGGACAAATATGTATGGCAATTAACCGTATCATCGTTCATCAAAGTAAATTTGACGAATTTGTAGATTTGTTTGTGAAAAAAGCAAAAACCATCAAGGTAGGCGATCCACAAGACAAAGATACCTTAATTGGACCACTAATTAATAAGGGAGCGATTGAACGAATTCTGCGTGATATAGAAAAAGCGCAAGAGCAAGGTGCTAATGTTGTGCTAGAAGGAAAAGTCGAGGGAAATGTGATGCATCCGTATATTTTAACAGGTACGAACGATGTCGCTACAGCTAAAAATGAAATGTTTGGTCCAGTTGCTACTGTTATATCAGCAGACAGTGATGAAGAAGCTATCGATATTGCAAATGACACACAGTATGGGCTTAGCGGTGCAGTTCATGCTGGATCACCTGAAAGAGGTGTGAAAGTAGCAAAACAGATTGTTACTGGTATGGTCCATGTGAATGACCAAAGTGTTAATGACGAACCACTAATCGCATTTGGTGGTGAAAAAGATTCTGGATTAGGACGATTCGGTGGTGAACGCTCCCTAGAAGAATTCACAACTATGCAATGGATATCTATCCAATCAGAAGAACGTGAAAGTCCTTATCATGCAAATTATCTAGACTAAGGAGGAAAATTATATGGGCAAACGAAACAAACAAAAAGAAGAGAATACCGTAGCACCAGGAATAGATCCAGACGAATCATATGGCGAAAAAGCTTCTAAATCCGATATAAAAAAAGATGAAACAACTACTGTTACAAGGCTTACTTATGATGAATATGATCCGAGCGAAAAATAGATAGACAAAGCTGTCAGAAAACCTACTGAAAAAAGATGACATCCATTCACTTTAAATGGAATGTCGTCTTTTTATTTATTTTGTATAAATGTTTTCCATTTGCATCCTGTTTAATAAAGATTGTTGACCAACGTTTATCTTTCGTAATCTAAAAAATTATTCAATCTATTTTATGTTTTTTTTGTTCTATCCATTCCATTCTATGATAAAATATGAATTGTTTTGGTTATAGCTATTTTATAAAAGAATGTCGGATTATTCTGCTGGAACGAATCAAAGCACCCAACCATCATTGAAGAGAAAAAGCAATTGTCTAGAGTGTAAATTAATGCAGTTGTTACGTCGCATTTTATATCAACTCCGAAGACAAGAAAAAACACAAAGTATGCGAAAATAGCCTTGGTTATAACAACTACTAGGAAGTGATACAAATGAGCCTTGAAAAAAAGCCTACTAAATGGATAGAAAATATACTTCGATTTTGCCTTAAAATTATAATTAGTAGGCGAACAAAAATCGTCGTCGAACAAAATGATACATTAAATATGGAAGGTCCTTATTTTATCCTCTCAAACCATGTTAACAATTGGGATCCTTTTTTTATTAATCTATTTGTGAAGGAACCGATTAGTTATATTACAGGTGAACCTTTATTTCGTAATCCATTATTAAAAAGAATTTTAAATTATATTGGAGCAATTCCTAAAACAAAGTATATCAATGATACACGAACCATTCGAAGTATTATAAAGGCTAAAAAACATAATCGCATTATCGGAATTTTTCCAGAGGGGAACCGAAACTGGGATGGAAATACTGAGTCTTTTCCCGCTACTACAGCAAAATTAATCAAACGTCTTGAGATACCTGTAGTGATTGTAACAATTAAAGGAGGGCACTTGTCACATCCGAGATGGGCAAAGAATAATCGGAAAGGAACGATTTATCTATCAATGGTTAAGCTTTTTGATAAAGAAGACTTAAGTGACATTTCCCCCAATGCCATTCATCGTGAAGTTTCTAACGCACTACATCACAATGAAAGCAAATGGCAAAAGGAAAAATTAATACCTTACAAAGGAAAAGAGCTGGCAAATTATCTAGAACGATTTCTCTTTGTTTGTCCACACTGCCACACGCCAGGTAAACTACAGTCCAACAATGACCTTTTTCAATGTCAACATTGTCTTTATACAGTAAGATACAATCCGTATGGGTATTTTGATAAAGTAAATCATGATGTCATCCATAGTACTACGAACGATTGGAATAGATGGCAACTTAAATTTATTACAGAAAACTTACAGAAACAACAAATAGATTGGAAGGAATTAATGCAAGATCATGTGAAATTATTTGTTTCGGAAAATGGACAACCTTTCTCCCTTCTATCAAATGGTCTATTAACTTGGGATTTAGCCACAAATAATCAGTTATCTTTCGTTGGGGATGATAAAGAAGACCACACATTTCCAATTGAGCAAATAGAAGGACTAAATATTCAACTACATCACCGACTTGATTTCTTTGTACAAGATAAATTGTATCGACTCCTTTTTTACCAACCTCGAACTTCGGCATACAAATGGTTAAACATCATTCAAGCTAAAATGGAGGTTGAGCAAAAGAAGAAGGAGGTATTTCATGAATGAATCGTGGTCATTTGTAATTGATTTTTTACTAATTTCCTTATTAATTGGCATTGCGACTGTATTAAAGGCACGAATACCATTTTTCAAAAAATGGATTGTTCCAACGTCGATGATTGCTGGTTTTTTAGGGCTTCTACTCGGCCCCGAATTCCTTGGATGGTTGAAGTTTGATATTGATATGCTAGGAGAACTTGTCTATCATTTAATGGGAATTGGATTTATCGCTTTATCGCTAAAAGAGCGTCAAGTTAATAGAAAGCCTGCTATGCTTAATTCAGGTATGATAATTGTTTCAACTTATTTAATACAAGGAATTATTGGATTTAGTTTCTTTTTATTTCTAGTTCACTTCTTTTATCCTCAATTCTTCCCTGGAATTGGGCTGCTTTTGCCATTAGGCTTTGGTCAGGGACCAGGACAGGCTTATTCCATTGGGACACAATGGGAGGAGCTAGGTGCTATTGGTGGTGGAAACATTGGGCTAACGATAGCAGGTATAGGATTTTTATGGGCAACTATTATAGGTATAATTGTCATGAATCTACTCATACGAAAGAAAAAGTTTACATTTCATCCGAAACAACAAACAGCTCATGAAGATATCGTAGAAACTTCCGCACCAGATGAAATCCCACTAGCAGATGCCATCGATAAACTCACGTATCAAGTTGCCTTAATAGGAATCATTTATTTTATTACGTATCTCACACTTCATGGTTTAGAAATAATCCTGACACCACTTGGAACATTTGGATCAACTTTAGCACAGTTATTAATAGGTTTTCATTTCATTATCGGTAGTATTTATGCAATGATTTTTCGAACCCTATTAAATAAACTAAAAAGAAGAGAATTTAAACTTGAACATGAACCAAATAATTTCTTATTACAACGAATTTCAGGGTTTGCCTTTGATTATATGATCACTGCATCCATTGCTGCGATTTCGATATACGCATTACAGGATTACCTCTTACCGATTATTGTTTTAACAAGCCTTGGTGGATTGGTAACCATTTTCTTTTTAGTTTGGGTTGTACCTCGTCTTTTTCCAACAGATACATTACCAAACACGTTAGGTTTTTTTGGGATGGCGACTGGTACGATATCCACTGGATTAGCGCTAGTAAAAGCAGTTGATCCAGAATTCCAATCCAATACAACAGATAATTTAGTTGTTGGTAGTGCAACAGCCATTATGTTTGGATTCCCACTGCTTTTATTATTAAACATTCCTATTGTAGGGTTTATTGAAAACAATCCAATGTTATATCTTTATACATTAGGTGGATTAATTCTTTACTTTTTCGTTTTAATGACCGTTTTGCATTTTCGTTCCAAAAAAATAAATGATTAAGCTGTTTTCTATAAGTTTGTTGTTTTTTCAAGTTTAAATCTATGCATAGTTGATGGATTATACGCAGTAGTTTTAGCTGAGTACCGCTACGGAAATACACTTCGCTTTCCGCGGGCGGCTGTTGAGCCTCCTCGTGCTACGCACTCCGGGGTCTCACCTATGCCTCTCTTCCAGCAGGAGTCTCCGTGTATTTCCTTCGCTAGCTCCTGTTCAATTTCTTATTAATATCATCATTGATGCTAATACGATATTGATTGGAGCGTAGGACAGTCGACTCCTGCAGGAAAAGCACGTGTCCAGACCTGAGCAGGAAGTGATCTTCTTCCGAGGAGGCTGAGGCCGTGCCTGCGGTAAAGAAGACACTGTGAAAACGTAAAGTTTGAACAGATGTCGCACTTATGCCCGTGGTGAAAGCGACTGTCTGGAGCGGAAATCAACCTCACTATTTTACTGCGCATTATATAGATTATGCGTCATTAAAAAACTAAGAATACGAAAAGTGCCAGTGCCAATGAATAAGCATAAATGACAAAAGCATTGTAACTAAACTATCACGTTCCATAAAAGAAAGGGAAGCATACGTTACATTTAAAAGTACGCTTCCCTTTTCTAATTGTCTTAAATAACTTTTTATTTAATAAACCGAATCACTAACGGAATTTGGTATCTCTCTCCACCATAAGCTTTGAACAATGCAATAAGTGTAAAAATAAATGCTAAAATCCCTACAACAAACAATAAGACAAAACCTATTAATACTAAAACAAGTATACCACTTACAATGGAATAAATTGTAAAGGAAATGAAGAAATTAAAGTATTCTTTTCCATGATAGTCCACAAAGTCTGATTGATCGCGTTTTAACAACCAGATAAGTAATGGCCCTAATATTGGAAAGAACAAACTTACTAAATAAATCAGCATGGCAAATAAGCGTTCATCATTGCTAGTCATATCAATGCCTCCCTTCTCTTTTTCTATCCTACCATATAGGATCATCTTAGAAAAAATTTATCAAAATGACATTTCATAAAAGCTTGTCATGTCCTTCATATTGACGACATAGAGTTACTTATAGAATGATTTGTACAAGCACCAATAGCGAAAACCGTTTGACAAGGAGATGTCATTTTGAAGAAACCAATTATTGACTCGCCATTATTTATTACATCTGTAGCCCTATTAGTGATCATATGTGGCAGTATATTTTTATATCCAACGGAAATTTATAATTTGTTTCATAACATCCATACACAGTTAACGGAAGTTGTCGGTATTTTTTATTTATGGATTGGTTTTTCATCCCTATTATTTTTAGGATGGGTCGCATTTAGTAAATATGGACAAATTAAACTTGGTAAAAAAGAGGAGAAGCCACCTTTTTCCACATTCAGTTGGATTGCCATGATTTTTTGTGCAGGTATTGGTTCTAGTGTTATTTACCTCGGGACGATTGAATGGGGGTATTATTATTTAGACCCCCCATTAGGACTTAATCCAGAAACACCAGCAGCAATTGAATGGAGTGCTGCATATGGGTTATTTCACTCTGGTCCAACAGCTTGGGCGATTTATTGTCTTCCAGCATTACCAATCGCTTATTTATATCATGTAAAGGGGAGTCCCATTCTAAAAATTAGTGAAGCATGTCGTCCTGTTTTAAAGCATCATAGTGATGGATTGATTGGAAAACTAATTGATTTATCGTTTATTATTGGATTATTAGGAGCTGCTGGGACATCACTTGGTATTAGTGTACCAATGATTGCAGCAGGAGTGGAACAAGTAACAGGGATTGAGCAAAACTTTTTCCTAGATATTACGATATTACTTATCTGTACTTCCGTTTTTGCGGTTAGTGTATACTCAGGGTTAGAAAAAGGGATTAAACGATTAAGTGATGTAAATATTTATTTAGCCGTATTTCTCTTACTATTTGTAGTGATTTTAGGTCCAACTATTTTTATTTTAGAAGTATCAACCAATAGTGTTGGGTTAATTTTAAACAATTTCCTACGGTTAAATACATGGATTGATCCCATAGCTCAATCTGGTTTCCCAGAAAAATGGACCTTATTTTATTGGGCATGGTGGATTGTTTATGCCCCATTTGTTGGATTGTTTATTGCCAAAATTTCTCGTGGTCGTACCATAAAACAAATGATTATTGGAACCATTACATTCGGATCACTCGGTTGTTGGTTATTTTTCTTTGTACTCGGGAATTATGGTCTATTTTTACAAGCGACCAATATGTTAGATGTAATGGCTATCATTCAAGTGGAGGGTGCTCATAAAGCGATTATTTCAATCTTAAATACGTTGCCATTTGGAAATATTGTTGTTGCATTGTTTATTCTTTTGGCCGTTATCTTTATGGCGACAACCTTTGATACATCTTCATATATGATCGCATCAGTCACACAACGGACAGTCGAAACAGAACCAGTACGCTGGAACCGTCTATTCTGGGCATTTGCACTTGCACTCCCTCCGATTGCTTTATTGTTTGTAGGGGGATTAACAACCTTGCAAACTGTAACGATTATGGTCGCAATACCATGTTGTGTCATCATGGTTCTATTGTTATTGTCATTTTTAAAGCTTGTTTCGGATTAAAGATATATTAATAAATGACAATCTCATTTTCTAACATGAGATTGTCATTTTAATTAATCCGTTAAACCAGTTTAACTAAATGTACATCAATTGAAAAAAGTTCTAATCCAAAATAACGCTGATAGGCTGTATTTATTTTCTTTTGGATCGCTTTTAGGCTATCCAACAAGTTAAGGTCATCTTGATCGTGATGAAGTTTCACAACCACTTTTACTGATGGGAGACCTTCTAATGTTACATGTACTTTTTCACAAGAGTGGACAGCTTCACTAGATTGACAGACACTTTTCGTGATTTTTTTAAAGACCTCGTCTGCTATGATTAATGAGTCCTTATGAAAATTAGGTCGTACGATAGTTGTCTCTCCAATTATTTCCTTTTTTGGTGAAAATATTTTAAACCCTCTTACAATTAGTCGCTTAAAAAAGCTTTGTTCCACTTGCATAACTGGAACTGGCATAACGTGACTTCCAGTTGTTTGCCGTGCAAATTTTGCTAGTTTTATTTCACTAGAATGACGAATATCTTCAATATGAATATAATGATGAATACTCCCAAGGTCTAACCGGGAGGCAATTAAATCTACCATATTAGTAGATGTGCCAATAACTAGTAATTTCGGTAAAGCATGTAAACCAATTATTTTTTTTACTTCATCAGCATGATCCTGATAGTGAAAGGTAGCACGTTTGATAGCCGTAATACTATTTTTTTCAAACTTAGCTGATCTCCCAGCAACTCGCTCCCCATTAATAATCAATAATCCATCATCGATAATTGCAGGAATTTGTTTATCATACGCAAGTGACAATGCACTTGTACTTTTTCCTGTACCACTGGGTCCAACTAATCCATAAATCTCCATCCCTCATACTCCTTCAGACATCATTTTTTCACCGATGAAACTTCCTGATCATTTCCAGTTACACCCTCCTGGATAAATTTCTGAATTTCATCATCCTGATAACCAATTTGTCTTAAAATAGCCTCACTATGTTCCCCCTGACTTGGCGGAGCATCCTTAACGGCACCAGGTGTCCTTGACAACTTTACAGGAACCCCTAATTGATGGAGAATTCCTAAAGAAGGATGCTCCATTTCTACTACCATTTCGCGTTCTTTTACATGTGGATCATGCAGGATATCAGAAAACTCATTGACAGGTCCACATGGTATTTTATAGCTTTCGAACAACTCCACCCATTCCTGTTTTGGCTTTGTTTCAAATACTTCATCTAACATCGGAATTAATTCATCTCGATTTTCGATTCGATCTGGGTTTGTTTGGAATTTTGGATCCTCTAATTCTTTCATACCCATTGCTTCTTTAAAATGTTCCCATAAACTATCATTTCCAACTGCTAATACAAAGTGACCATCAGAAGCACTAAACACTTGATAAGGGACAATATTTGGATGTGCACCACCTAATGGTTTTGGATTTTCGTGTGTCGCAAAATAATTTCCTGCAAGATATGTTTGCCATGATATCATTGTATCAAGTAAGGAAGCATCTACCCATTGACCCTTACCTGATCTTTCTCTTTCCCACAGAGAAGTTAAGACACCAATCGTCGCCCACATACCAGCACCAATATCAGCAATAGAATATCCTGCTTTGACTGGGGTGCCATTGGGTTCACCAGTTACAGACATTAATCCACCCATTCCTTGTGCTAACACATCATAACCAGGTTTATTCGCATAAGGACCACTTTGGCCAAATCCTGAAATCGACACAAGAATAATTCGCTGGTTTATTTTATTTAATTCGTCATAGCCAATACCTAATTTTTCTAGTGTACCTGGACGAAAATTTTCCACTACAACATCTGAATCTTTTACCAATTCACGAAAAATTTCCTTTCCCTTTTCCATTTTTAAGTTCAGCACAATACTCTTTTTATTACGATTCACACTTAAGTAATAGGCACTTTCCTCTTGAATAAATGGTGGCCCCCACTGTCTAGTATCATCACCAGTTGGACTTTCTACTTTAATGACTTCAGCACCTAAATCAGCTAAGGTCATGGTACAGTATGGTCCACTTAATATTCGTGTTAAATCAACTACCTTAATTCCTTCTAATGGCAACATATTATCTTCTCCTTTTAAAAGACGGTTTTCTTTTTTCTACAAACGAACGTACCCCTTCTGGAAAATCATATGGATCAACACTCGTGTCTACTCCTGTTTGCCAAGGAATAGAAACACTTGGCGAACTAAAAGCTGCTGATCGCTTGACCGCTAACAAAGATGCAGGGGACTGTTCCTTTATCCTTTCCGCAATTTTCAACGTATAGGGGATAAGTTCTTCTTTATCTGGAGCCATATAATTTAATAACCCTAAATTGACTGCTTCGTCTCCATGAATAATTCGACCAGTGTAAACAAGGTCTAATGTTCTACTTTTCCCAACAAAAGACATAATCCGGTTAACAAAAGCCTGGCTTAGTGTTATGCCAAGACGCCCAACCGGAATTCCCATCCTTGCATCAGGTGTCCCAATCCGAAGATCACATGCTAACGCTAGGACAAAACCAGCTCCCATTGCTGGACCATTAATCAATGCAATTGTAGGTAGCGGCAGTTTTTCAAAAGATGCAATAGCTTTTTCCATATCATCAAACGCACTATTTGCATCTTCAATGGATAATTGATCAAATTGCTTAATGTCAGAACCAGCTGTAAACTGGTCTTTTCCGCCTTTTAAAATGACGACGCGATTTTTAGGATTTTTAACAATCCGTTTACTGACATCGGCAAGTTCGCGCCACATACTATTGGTCATGGCATTTTTTAATCGTGGACGATGCATGGTAACAATCGCTATTCCCCCACTTTCCTGCAGGGTGATTTTTCCATCAGTATCAAACCGACTTATGGTTACTTTCATGTTATTTCCTCCATTCCAAACAGGAGATTTCTCAATCAATTTTAAATTGTCGACAATCGATTACATACCATTATATGTATAAAGTAGTTAAAATTCAACAACTTTTCAGAAATATGTTTCAAAAAACTTTTCCATTAGAAAAACCCGCATTCGCTCATCCTTAGCGAAGGTGTTAGTTTTTCTTATACTTGGGACATTAAAATTTTGCAACGTCGAGTCTACTTCTTAGCTAAAATTTTATACCTCCCTAACGTGGAACAAAAGCTAGAAGCGCCTTGATTACCCCCGATTAGAAAACTAGGCTTTTCGTCAAGTTCTTATGGCGAAAGCCTTAGTTGCACTTATGCAGTAAGAAAGTTTTTCTTATCTGCCAAGCATAAGCCAAGCCTCGACGTGGCGCTTTTTGCGCGTAATGTGGATTAACTTATGACCTCGAGGGGGTAGGCTCTGGCCGATGAAAACTCGGGCGTCCTTATGTCTATCGGCACTAGGACGTCAATCGCTCGGAGCTGGATGTGGCCTTTCCTATAAAAGGCAGTAATGAGTCCAACTTTTTATATTTTCTTATCTTTTAATAAAAGCTAAACACCTTAACAGCCTTAAAACGCCACATCCTTTGCGTCGAAGCAACATACGAACTGCGCCTAGCCAATCAAGTGGTTTTTATGCTTTCTTCCCCCATAATAAAAACCAACCATAAGGTGAGTATCCCTTACAGTTGGTTTAAGCAACCATTATATAATTCGTTGTATTACATCTTGGTTATGTTTTTCTAATAACGCGCTTGCCTTATCAAAATCATTTATAAGTAATAATTGGATAATTTCTTTATGATCTTCTAATGATTTTTCAATGTATTGTTCTTGTAAAAATGATATTCGCTGTAATGTAAGTAATGGTCTTCCCAACCGCCAGTACATATCACTAATAATGTTACTGCCACTCATTTCAATGATGCATTTATGGAGTTCCTGGTTTAAATACGTGTATTCAGTAATATCATCCTTTGCTAACTCCATCTTGTCTACAATATCATCCATTTTGTTTTGTACCTCATGTTTTACGCCATTCTGTTTGATCCGCTTCATCGCTAGACTTTCTAAAACCATTCGAACTTCACAAATATCATATATTTCTGCTTCTGAGTAGTCTTTTACAACAGCACCTTTACGAGGGATTCGTTCAATTAATCCTTCTGTTGCTAATAGGTATAACGATTCCCGAATAGGTGCTCGACTTGTACCAAATTCTTCTGCATATGCAGATTCAATAATTTTCTCACCAGGCTCCAACTTACCTGTAATAATTTCATGTGTGATTTTCTCCGCAATCTGGTTAGATAATGAGTTGTCAGGAAAAGTGTTTTTATTTTTCACCATTTATTTAATCACCCTATCTCCACTTCTAGGCCAACTTAATTGCCCTCATTATAGTATATCTCCCTAACATCTGGCAATTTAATTTCTATGCCACAGAATAAAATATCAATTAAAATTTGAAAATTGTCAATAAAATGTTGAATTTATAATTTTTGTACTATATACTATGTATTATCAATTTTATTTAGTCGACAATTGACCAAAATGTAAGCGATTTCTTAAACTAAAGGGGTTGGAAACGATGAGTAATGTAGATTGTTTTACAAGCGCACGATCACTCGCAAAAGCTATACGAAAAAAAGAAGTATCAGCACTTGAAGTGATGAAAGCGCATTTAAACCAGATTAAGAAAATAAATCAAGATGTGAATGCAATTGTCTCGTTAGATGAAGAACATGCTCTAAAAGAAGCAAAAAAAGCAGATAAAATACTAGTAAAAGGAAACGATGTTGGGCCATTTCACGGTCTACCGATTGCCATTAAAGATACCCACAATGCAAAGGGCTTTCCAATGACTAGTGGCTCACTTGCCTTACGTGACAATATTGCAACGGAAGATGACCTACATGTACAACGAATTAGGGAAGCAGGAGCTATTATCATCGGGAAAACAAATGTACCTGAATTTGGTGCTGGTGCCCATACATTTAATGAGGTATTTGGCACAACTAAAAACCCTTATACATTAAAACATACAGCAGGTGGTAGTAGTGGTGGTGCTGCTGCAGCAGTCGCCACAGGGATGCTTCCATTTGCAGACGGAAGTGATATGGGAGGATCGTGTCGTTTCCCTGCTGCTTTCAATAATGTTGTTGGTTTAAGAACTTCACCAGGAAGAGTCCCTACATACCCAAAACAAGCATTATTCTCAACTCTATTAACGCAAGGACCAATTACAAGAGATACAGAGGATGCAGCCTTTATGCTTTCTGTTATGGCTGGACCTGATGATCTCTCCCCTATTTCGATTGATCAATCTGGTGAGGATTTCTTACAACCTTTTAATGATGACATACGTGGACTACGTGTAGCATGGTCAGCAGATTTAGGTGGAATGCTCCCTGTTGATTCAGAAGTAAGAGCTAATATCGAGCAACAGGTTAATATATTCAAAGATTTAGGTTGTCATGTGGAAGAAGCATGTCCTGATCTATCAGAAGCTGACGAGGTATTTCACGTTTTCCGTGCATGGGAAATGGAAATGTCAAACAGAGAACTGGTTGAACGTTATCAAGAGGTCATGAAACCAAGCTTTATATGGAACTTCAATAAAGGTCGAGAACTTACAGGACCAGAAATTGGGACAGCAGAACGGTTACGCAATAAACTATACCATCGTATGCGTATTTTCTTTCAGGACTTTGATGTTTTATTATTACCTGTTAGCCAAGTCCCTCCATTTGATGTTTATCAAGAGTATCCAACTGAAATTGATGGTGTCAAAATGGAAAATTATATTGACTGGATGCGTTCTAGCTACTATATTTCAGCACTTGGCAACCCTGCACTGTCTGTACCTAGTGGATTTACAGCAAAAGGACTACCATTAGGCCTTCAGATTGTTGGACAACATCGAGCTGATTATGAAGTCTTGCGTATTGGCCATGCATACGAAAAAGCTACTAACTATGCAAAAACAAGACCATCTATTGTGGAGTCAGTTAAAACCAAATAAAAATTAAATTCTACTAAATATTAAGGGGGTGGATATATTCAGTATATTTTAATAATGTGCCAATAGCTCCCATTTACTGTAAAAAAGTACTAAAAAAGCCCAAACGAAAGGAATGATTTTCTTGAAGGAAGAATTATTCGCCAGATTAGAAGAAATTTATCCAGACTTAGTAGCATTTAGAAGAGATTTACACATGTTCCCTGAACTATCACATAAAGAAGTAAATACACCGAAAAAGGTTGCAGCATTTTTAACAGACTTAGGATTAGAAGTGAAAACTGGTGTCGGCGGACGTGGTGTTCTCGGTATCTTAAAAGGAGGAAAGCCTGGGAAAACGATCGCATTACGTGCAGACTTTGATGCCTTACCAATCCAGGATGAAAAAGATGTGGAATATAAATCACAAATTCCAGGTGTTATGCATGCATGTGGTCACGACATTCATACAGCAGGACTACTAGGAGTAGCAAAAGTATTAAGTGAAAAGCGCGATTCTCTAGCAGGAACGATTGTATTTATTCACCAATTTGCTGAAGAAGTGATTCCTGGAGGCGCCAAATTTATGGTTGAAGATGGTGCTATGGACGGTGTGGATGTTGTTTACGGTGCACACGTAAGCTCCACAGACCCACTTGGTGGTGTTGGGGTAAGAGAAGGTAATGCCATGGCAAATGGGGATACTTTCGAAATAGAAATTTCTGGTAAAGGTGGGCATGCTGCAATGCCGCATTTAACAGTTGACCCACTTATTGTCGGCAGCCAATTAATGTTAAACCTACAACAAATTGTTAGCCGGCAAACGGATCCATTAAAATCAGCTGTCGTATCAGTAGCTTCTTTTAATGGTGGAGACAGCTTTAATGTCATTCCAGACAAAGCAACGATTAAAGGTACCGTTCGAACATTTGATCCAGATGTAAGAGATTGGGTGGAGGAATCGATTGAAAAAATTGCCATTTCTACTTCTAATGCATTTGGTGCATCCGCAAAATGCAACTATGTTCGTGGCTATCCTGCTGTTGTGAACCATCCAGAGGAAACAGATCGTGTTGAAAGAATTGCTAGTGAACTCTATGGGAAAGAGAACGTAAAACGAATCCCAGCCCAAATGGGTATGGAAGACTTTGCCTATTATGTGAAGGAAGCACCTGGAACATTCTTCTGGGTAGGCGGAGCAATGGAAGACAATGAGGATGTTTATCCACATCACCATCCTAAATTCAATGTCCAAGAAGAATCGATGCTTTATATTGGAAAATTATTTATTGCAACAGTATTTGATTACTTAGAGAAAGAAAATAACGTTCCATCAGAACAAAAGCAAGTTTAATAGACTTATGTTAAAGGAGGAATCATACATTGGGAGATGTATTACAGATTGCCAATAGTGCTCCATTTTGGATTATTGCCTTTATTGTTGTTGGAATTGTAATGTTCCAAGCTATTATTTTTTTACGGATTGCAAAAAAATCTGCACCTGATGTTGGGATGACACAAAATGAAGTAAAGACTGCAATAAGGACTGGTTTTATCAGTTCAATTGGACCTTCATTTGCTATTGCAATCGTACTAGTATCCTTAATTGCATTGTTAGGATCCCCTCTTACATTAATGCGGATTGGAATTATTGGATCAGCAGCAACGGAATCAGGTGCTGCAACAATTGGTGCTGATGCATTTGGAACAGAATTAGGAGGAGATGATTTTTCTGCACAAGCATTAGCAGCAGTGGTATGGACCATGTGTTTAGGTGGTATGGGATGGCTATTATTCACTGCGCTATTCACTAAACGATTAGGAAAAACACAGAAGAAAATTGAGAAAACCAATCCAAAAGCGATGACTGTTATTTCATCTGCAGCAATGCTTGGTGCGTTTGGTTACTTAGCAAGTGAACAAATGATTTCAAGTGTTAATCATACTATTGCAGGTGCCATTGCATTAGCAGCCATGGTTATTATTATGATTATTGCTGATAAACAAAAAATTGCTTGGCTAAAAGAATGGGCATTAGGAATTTCAATGGCACTTGGAATGACGATCGGTTATTTAACAACGATGATGTAAAAAATAGGCCTAAATTTTTTATTATCAATAAGAGGAGGAAAAATATGAGTGCAAATCCGGAAAAAGTTGTAACGGAAAATGTGACAACGGAAGCTGCGATGGATAGTGCGATGGATACTTTTCATAACCGTGCACATTTTTGGGGACGTACAACACTATGGGTATTAATGGTAATGTGTTTACTGCCACCACTATACCTCTCATTTGTTTTAGATGCCCATCCAGGATGGGGTGTCATCGGAGGAGGTTTATTAGGTTATGCGGCGTTCGTTGGGATCATGTGGGTATTAGAACCAATAACGTATTATCCAACACTTGGAGTTGCTGGGACGTACTTAGCATTTTTAACTGGAAATATCGCCAACATGTGTTTACCATGTTCCTCCGCAGCTCAAAAAGCAATAGGAGCTGAAAGTGGTTCAAGAAAAGCAGAAATTGCTGGTGTATTTGGGATTGCCATTGCATCATTGGTTAACATTTGTATTATTGTCCTAATTATTTTGGGGGGAACCTATATCCTTTCCATTTTACCGCCATCAGTAGAAGGAGCATTTAATTTTATTCTTCCAGCAATATTTGGTGCAGTATTAGGACAATTTGCATATAAAACACCTACTTATGGTGTTCTGGCAATGGCTATTGGTATGGGTGTCTTTTTATCCCCTATCTTTGGCTTAATTAAGATCGTAGTTTGTGTAGCATTAACCATTACTCTCATTATGTTAATTGAAAAACAAAAAGATAAAAAATCAAATTCCTAGTTAAATAACCCAAAAAGGAAGCATGATACCTGTGATACTAGATCAACTAACCATCAATAAAGCAAGACTTAGTGAGCGTGTTCACAAACTAGCTAAAGTCGGAAAAATAGGTGAAACTGGTGTTTATCGATTAGCATTATCAGAAGAGTATAAAGAAGGTCTTGAGCTTGTTCGAGAGTGGATGGATGAGGCAGGACTTAAAACGAGATTTGATCATTTTGGTAATTTAATTGGCCAATTGGAAGGAAAAAATCCAGATGAACCTATTCATATGATTGGGTCACACATCGATTCACAGCCTTATGGTGGAAGATTTGATGGTTCGATTGGTGTTTTAGGTGGACTAGAAGTTGTTCAAACGATGCAAGAAAACAATATCATACCCGATAGGCCAATTGAAATTATATCGTTTTGTGATGAAGAAGGGCATCGTTTCGGGAAAGGATTATTTGGATCCAGAGGTATTTTAGGGAAGTTGGATCCAGATGAATTAGATCGAACGGATAAGGATGGTGTTACGAGAAAGGATGCCCTAAAGACTTTTGGTTGTGATCCTAATCAACTCCATAAATCAGAATATGATCCTGCCTCATTAGGAAGCTATATCGAAATGCACATTGAACAAGGTCCTTATTTAGAAGCAAAAGATGTCCCAGTTGGGATTGTAAGTGGGATTGCAGGACCGCTTTGGTTAACAATTGAACTAACTGGTTTTGCGGGCCATGCAGGTTCTGTACCAATGCATTTGCGGAATGATGCCTTACTTGGTGCATCGAAAATAGTAACTGCATTAAACGAGATTGTGAAGACAGACCCTGATGCACCGACAGTTGGAACCGTTGGAAATTTAGAAGTATTTCCAAATGGGCGCAGTATTATTCCTGAGAGAGTTCGTTTTACTGTCGATTTACGCGATATTGATAAAGAAAGGCGGGATCAATACGAACAACAATTGCGTGATTGCATTGCAAACGTAGCTAACGAAATTGGACTTCAATATAAAATAAAAGAAGATACCAATAATGCACCAAAATACTGTAACGAAGAGATTATCCATTCTATGCAAAAGGCAAGTGATCGAATGGGAATGGATGTACCTATCTTAATGAGTGGCCCATTTCATGATGCACTGATTATGGCAGACGCATGTGATTATGGAATGATTTTCGTTCGATGCAAAGATGGGATTAGTCATAATCCAATGGAATATGCTACAGATGAAGATATTTCCATTGGAACAGAATTATTATTGCAAACCACTATTAACATGACAACATCTAACTAAAAGAAAGTCCAGTCGCTTCATGGCGGCTGGACTTTCTTTTGGGTATGAATTTATTGTTTACGTTTCCCTAGTAATGGCTCACAAATACCCTCTATCCCTACTAATCCAAGTATTGTTAGAAAGTCTTTTTGTACACCAACATAGGCGCCTTTTGGATCATACCATTCTTCCAGTGTATGCGCAGATCCTGCCTTACCACCTAACCCCATAGTAATAGAAGGGATCCCTAAGCTCATTGGATGATTGGCATCAGTGCTGACTGCACCTGCTAAAGTTGGGTTACCTACAATTTGTTCAATTGCGCCAAATGCAGCTTCTACGATTGGAGCGTCTTGGGACTGACTTGCTGGTGGACGATTACCAAATTTTTGAATATCAACCTTAATTACATCACTATTCCATCTAGCATTTTCAGCCTCAACAGCTTCCTGAATAATATTTAGGAATGTTTCATTTAATTGCTTTAAAGCCGTTTGATCATTCGAGCGCAAATCCACTGTCATTCCCGCTTTTTGTGCAATTGCATTGACCGATGTTCCACCCCAAACTTCTCCAACGGTAAAGGTTGTTTTTGGATCAGTGGACGTCTGGATATCGGAAATTGCAGCAATTGCTCTACCTAAGGCGTGGGTTGCACTTGGAATACCAAAGTCACCAAAGCTATGACCCCCATCCCCTTTAAACGTTATGGTATAACGATAACTTCCAGTACCTAAGTAAACAATATTATTAGCATTTGGACCATCAATCGAAATAAAACCATCAATATCCTGATGTTCATCAAAGAATGCCTTAACACCACGTAAATCTCCCGCACCCTCTTCCCCAACAGTTCCGCCAAAAATGATATCACCAACTGTTGGTAAATCGGCATGATTAAACGCTCGTATAACACCAAGTAACTCTGCTAATCCTCTTGTATCATCACTAATTCCTGGTGCGTATAAGATACCATCCTTTTCTGTAACACGTACATCTGTGCCTTCTGGGAATACAGTATCCAGATGTGCTGACACAAATAACTTTGGTCCCTTTCCTGTTCCACGTCTGATACCATATACATTGCCTTCTTTATCCATTTGAACATCTGAAAGTCCTAAATCTTCTAGTCTTTTTTTCACATCTTTGGCACGCGTTTCTTCCTTAAATGGTGGTGCTGGAATTTCAGTAATAGCAATTTGTTCTTCTACAGTACGGGAATGGTCTGATTCAATAAACTTTAGTGTTTCTTGGATTGTTTGGTTTTTCATTAAATCTTTGTATTTATTACGTACCGTAGAAGAAATAGAATCATAGGTTTTATTACTCATAACATAGCCTCCTTCGTAACAATATAACACAATAATATATTTAATAATTAGTTGATACCATTATCTCAATCAAAACTAACGAATCATTTATTTAGCTTTTATAATTAGGTGATAGCAGACTTTTTATATTGTTTCCTCAATAATAAAGAATAGCTGTCTTTTTATAGAACCGTTTTAAGACAGCTACTCTTTTACATTACCCACTTTTTCTTTCATTCTAAAGAATCACTATATAATATCGCATTATCAATATAATGATTTGGAGTTTCTTTTAATTTCCTCAACTCTATTTCTGATAAGTCACGGACTTTTCGTGCAGGTACACCTGCTACAAGAGCACCAGAGTCAATTATTTCACCCTCTGGAATTAACGCATTTGCAGCAACTAACGATCCTTCACCAACAACAGCTCCATTTAATATCGTCGCTCCCATTCCAACTAGAGAGTTATCTTTAATAGTACAGCCATGTATTATAGCATTATGACCAATAGTTACATGTTTACCAATATTTACTGGATATCCAGGATCAACATGGATAACTGCTCCATCTTGAATATTGGAACCATTATCAACAGTTATTTTATCATTATCACCTCTTAATATCGCATTGAACCAAATTGATGTATTCTTTTCTAACTTAACATGGCCAATCACTTTTGCTCCAAGTGCTATATAAGTACTTTCCGATATAATAGGACTTCCCTTTTTAATACTATACCTCACTTTAATCGCCTTGTTTACATTATACATATTGAAAATTAGGTTTTCTTTTTTCTTGAAAAGCATTAACTCCTTCTTTATAATCTTCTGTTTCAAAAGAATCAAGAACTAGTTGGCTGATTTCATCCGTATCTTCTATCTCTCCTTCTAGAACTTTATTTATAACAAACTTTGCACCTCTTACTGAAAACTGTGCATTCTCTTTAATCATTTCTGCATATTGATATGTTTCATATACGATTTTATCTCTTTCAAAAATGTGATCAATCAATCCTATTCTATACGCTTCCTCAGCTTTAATTAGACGCCCTGTATATAAAATATCTTTTGCTTTTGAGGGACCTACTATATCAACTAGATTTTTAGTTCCAGGTAAATTATAAACTAATCCAAGTTTAGCTGGTGTAATTCCAAATTTACCCTCTGAGTCAGAAAAACGAAAATCACATGCTAAGGCAATTTCACACCCTCCACCAACACAAAATCCTTGTACCAATGCAATAGTTGGCTTTGATGAACTCATAATTGCCTTTTCCGCTTCATGTGTTACTTTATTATATTTATATGCATCATTTGCATTATATCTTATTTCTTTAAATTCACTTATGTCTGCTCCTGCAGAAAAAGCTTTATTATCTAAACTTCTTAAAATAATAATAATAACATCCTTTGATTCATTACATACATTGATTAGTTCGGTTATCTTAACCCACATCTCATAATTCAGAGCGTTTCTCTTATTTCCTCTATTAAGATATATCGTACCAATACCATTTTGTATATCTAAGGATACTAATTCACTTTTTTCCAACGTACTACCCTCCTTTGTAGTTAAGACTCAGGATAATCCTCCGTAACAACACCTTTATCATATAAACGTTGTATTTCATCAGTTGAATAATCTAAATTGGATAAAATCTCTTTATTGTGTTGACCAAATAATGGTGAAGCCGTTTTAATTTCTCCAGGAGTTCTCGAAAATTTTGTTGGTATACCTAAGGTCTTCATATTTCCGAGAACAGGATGGGATATTTCTTGTATCATACCTCTAGCATTATAATGTGGATCCTCAACTGCTTGTGCAAAATTATTAATAGGGCCTGAAGGAACACCAGCTTTCTCACATTTCTCATTCCAAAATGCCATGTTTTCTGTACATAGGATATCCTCTATTAGATTTTCTAACTCCTCTACATTTTTTTGCCGGTCTTCATTCTTTAAAAAGCGAGTATCCTCTATCCATTCAGGTTTTTCAATTACTTCTTTACAAAACATCTCCCATGTTCGTTGATTTGCACATCCAAGCATTATATATCCATCTTTCACTTTTAAGGCTTGATATGGTGCTGATACCCTGTGCCTATGACCAGTTGCTTTTGGTATAGTTCCTTCTGAGAAATATGCTGCTGCTTCCCAAACAAACCAAGGAAAACCGCTCTCAGCAAGAGAAACATCAATATGTTGACCTTCCCCTGTTTTTTGTCGATTAATGTATGCAGCTAATATTGAATATGTTGCTGTAATTCCAGCACCAATATCATATACAGCAATTCCTGATTTTAACGGGCGTCCTTCTTGTTCACCTGTCATGCTCATAATCCCAGACATCCCCTGTGCTACTAAGTCAAATCCACCTTTATGTGAATAAGGACCTGTTTGGCCAAACCCAGAAATCGAACAATATATTATACTTTCATTGATTTTCTTCAGAGAATTATAATCAATTTCTAGTTTTTTAGTAATCCCTGGGCGAAAGTTTTCTACAAATATATCAGAATTTTTAATCAAGTCATTAAAAATTTTTTTGCCCTCATCTTCTTTTAAATTTAAAGCAATACTTTTTTTATTTCTATTAATTTGAAAAAAACAAGTAGATTCCCCATTTACGAACGGACCCATTTGGCGAGAGTCATCTCCACCATTAACTTTTTCAATCTTGATCACTTCAGCTCCTAGATCCGCTAAAACCATAGTACAGTATGGACCAGCCATAATTTGTGAAGCATCAACTACTCTAAGTCCATCTAATGGTCCCAAATAATCACCTCAAATTCATAAATTATAAATATTTACGAAAAATATTATCACCCCGGAGTTTATCTTGTTGTAAATGATGTTCTATTGATTTTACTGCCTTTGCCGTATCTCTTAGTTTTAAAGCTTTAAATATATTCTCATGTTCCTGGATAATTGCTACACTATTATCCATTTTATTGTGTATAATATTAGCACGATAGATTAATAACAAGGATCTAACATGATTTAAAAGATCTGTAAGATGCTTATTAGAAATTGAGTATATGATTAATTCATGGAATTTAGTGTTTACTTCTAAAAAGTTCTTTAAATTATCTCCATCTCTTATATATGCCTTTGATTTATTTAGTAAATCTTCCATTTTATTAAGTGTAGAATCTGTTATTTCATTTACTGCTAGCTTAATTACTTCTTTTTCCAAAATTAAACGACACGAACATAACTGTTCGAAGTCAGTTTTATTTAATTCCACGACAGTCGTCCTGTTCTGTTCCTGCCTTAGTAACCCTTCCTTCTGAAGTTGACGCAAAGCTTCTCGTAGCGGAGTTCGACTAATTTTATATTCTTCTGCTAACCTTGTAACACTTAATTTAGATCCAGGTTGCAATTCCCCAGTTAAGATTAACTTTTTCATTTGCTCATACACTTGTTGATATAGTGGTTGTGTTTGTTGTAATTCCATAGAACGTCACATCTCTTTCTTTAATATATAAGTTAAAACAAATTCGGATATTGATATTACAACCTAGATCATAAGTTGTTTCACAATTATTTGTCAAATTTTGACGTACCTAACTCTTCAATAACATGACAAGTACACAATATTCCGTTAAAAAAGTTTTCAATATTTAGATTTTCATTTGGAGAATGATTAGCCTCATCAGAATTTGCATAAGGCACCACTACAGAAGGAACACCTAGTATCTGTGTCCATACATAATCAGGTAAACTACCACCAAGACTTGGTTGTAATATTGGCTTCTGTCTATAAGAATTTTCAACTGCACGTTTAATAATACTAACAACTTCTGAATCAGATGAAGTTCGAGATGGCTTCATTGAACCATGTCTGGTTACTTCAATATTAGGATCATATTTATGAACGTGTTTAACGAACTTTTCATATATGTCATCTGGATCCTGATCCACTACTAAACGCATATCAATTTTTAATTGTGCTGTTGCTGGAATAATTGTTTTTGATCCCTCTCCACCATAACCACTATGAAATCCAGCGATGTTTAATGTTGGCTCCATGGTCAATTTATGATAGTAATCTTCTTTTGTCATATCAAATTTTTTATAACCTATTTGTTGAGCTATTTGGTCTGCATCATATGGTAATGTTGAAATTAGTTCTAATTCACTTTGTGTAGGCTCCCGTAAATCATCATAAAAGCCGTCTATTAATACTTTTCCATTTTCATCACGCATAGTGTTTAATAAATTTACTAGCTTCCACGCAGGGTTCGGTGCGATATTACCTTTATTTCCTGAATGGTTATCCCATTTTGCACCTTTAGCATTGAGCTCTACATATAGCATCCCTCGGACACCTAGTAATACAAAAGGAGCACCAGTTTCATGCATCGGACCATCAGATGTATAGACTAAATCAGCTTTTAGCAACTCACTATTGGTTTCAACAAATTTAGCTAAATTCGGACTTCCACTTTCCTCTTCACCTTCAAATACAAATTTTATATTAATTGGAAGATTATCACCGTGAACTTCTTTAAATGTTTTGATTGCAAGCAACTGTGCCATTAATTGGCCTTTATTATCTCCTACTCCTCTACAATAAATTCTCCCATCCCTAATTGTTGGCTCGAAAGGTGGCGAATTCCACTCATTAACTGGATCTGGCGGCTGAACATCATAATGCCCATATATCAGTAACGTAAAATCATTTTTGTCATTATGCAATTCACCGTAAACTACTGGGTGTCCATCTGTTTCAATTAATCTAGTTTCTATTCCTATATCTTCCATAATTCCCTTTAGCATCGTACTAGCTTCTTCCATGCCAACATTTTGGGCACTAATACTTTTCTGTCTTAAAAACTTAAATAGCAACTCCAAATAATCGTCCTGGTTACTTTCAATATGTTCTTTAATCTTTAACATTAGATTATTGATCCTCCCCATATAAATAATAAATATATGACATACTCATAATTCCATTCAAATAGTTATCGACCCCAATATTTTCATTTGGCGCATGAGTATTTGCCAACGAAAACGGTGATCCCAAGCCAATAATAATTGCAGGTGCATCTAGTATTTCTCCAAATAAAGACATTGGTCCTGATCCATCTAATAAAGGCCATACTACTGGACCATTATCATACATTTCTGTTAATGCAATAATACTTGTTTGAACAATACTCTCATTTGGAGATACTTTCGATGGATTTCTTACGTCTCCAAACTTTATATCTATATTCCCTTTGAATACTTTTGAAATATATGACTTTATTCTTTCAACACTTTTTGCTGGATCCATATCTTTTACAAACCTAAAGTCTAGCTTTGCTGTTGCTCTAGACGGTATGATCGTTTTATTACCTTCACCTTGATACCCTGAACTCAAACCATTTATGGTCATGGTTGGTTCATATAAAAGTCTAACTAAAAGGTCAACCCCGTCGGTATTCTTTTTATTTCCAATTATACGGTTTATACCATACGTATCAGAAAATTCCTTAGTATCGAATGGAATGTTTTTAAGTAATTTAAGATCTTCTTCACTAGGTTCAATGACTTCATTCTTATATTCATCTACTAATATTTCATCTTGATCATCTTTCATTTTGTTAAGTAGCCATACTAACTCCCATGAAGGATTTGGAATTAAAGGAGCCTGGCCAGAGTGTACATCTCTTTTCGCTCCATATACTGTAATATCAGCATGCGTGATTCCTTTATTACCTAAATAAATTTGGGGTCTCCCAGATTCATGTATGCCTCTATCACACAAAATTGTATAATCAGATTCCAATAAATCTTTATATTTCTTTAAATAGCTTTTAAGATTCGGACTGCCTATTTCTTCCTCACCTTCAAAAAAGAATTTGATATTAATTGGAACCGTTCCTTTTATATCTAATAATGTTTTTACAGCCAAGATTGTTGCCATCAGATTACCTTTATCATCTGTTGCTCCTCTTGCATAAATCTTATTATCTCTTATTTCAGGGTCAAAAGGATCAGAATCCCATAAATATATGGGATCCTCTGGTTGAACATCATAATGTCCATAAATAAGAATTGTTTTATTAGCATTCGAATTTAAAACTTCACCATATACAACTGGTAAAGCTCCATCGATATTAAGAATTTTTGATTGAACTCCTTGGCGGATCATGAAATCCTTTAAAAAATTCGCACAGCTTTCCATCTCTTTATTTTGCGCTGAAATACTTTTAATTTTTAAAAAATCAAATAAATCATTTATAAACTTCTCTTTATTTTTAAGGACATTTTTTTGAATGTCACATGCTAGGTGCGACATATTCTCCCACCTCTTTTTCTTCATTATATATATGACATTCTACTAATCTACCATCAACGTTATTAGGTGTAGGTTCTACTTTCCTACACATTTCAGTCGCAAAAGGACATCTTGGTTGAAATCTACAACCAGTAGGAAGGTTAACAGGATCTGGTGCTTCATCATCCAATGAAACCGTAACCCCCTCACTCTTAGGGTCAGGATTAGGTACAGCTTCTAATAATGCTTGAGTATATGGGTGTAAAGGATTTTTGATAATTTCTTCTGTATCACCATATTCTACAATTCTACCTAGATACATTATTGCCGTGCTATCACAAACATATCTTATTAAAGATAAATCGTGCGATATATAAACACTAGCTAAATTCAATTCTGTTACTAAATCCTCTAAAAGATTTAAAATACTAGCCCGGATCGATACATCGAGCATGGATACAGGTTCATCTGCCACCAAGAATGTTGGCCTTATAACTAAGGCTCTAGCTATTGCAACTCGTTGTCGCTGTCCTCCACTCATTTCATGTGGATAACGATCAATATAAGATTCAGCTGGCCTTAGTCCTACCATAGTTAAGGTATCGAGTACTCTCTTTTCTCTATCCTTTTTATTCATCCCTTGGATTATCAGTGATTCTTCTAATGTTTGCCTAACCGTAAATCTTGGATTTAATGATTCATACGGATCCTGAAAAACCATTTGAGCATCTTGCCGAAACTGTTTAATATCATTTTTATCTAAGTCTTCCATGTTCTTACCCTTGAATTCTATCTCTCCTGAAGTAGGTTCCTGTAACTTGACTAATGTTTTGGCAAGTGTTGACTTCCCACAACCAGACTCTCCAGCCAGACCAATTGTTTCTCCTTGACGAATCATCAAATCAATTCCATCTACTGCTTTTACAAATTTTTGCTTTTTATTTTTGTTAAATTTATCAAGGAATCTTTGATTTACTGGGAAATGAACTTTAACACCCTTTAGATCATATACAACGTTTTGTGTAACTAAATCATTTGTTTTGTCTTGAAGTTCCACACTCTCTTTTGTAGAAACATTATTCATTTATGCGCCACCCCCTTATCAAAATTCGACCATGTTTCGCGTTTTTTAGCTTCTTCTCTCATCTCATTAACTTTATCAACATGATGACAGGCTGCTATATGCCCGTTATTCACTTCTGTATTATCTGGTGTTGTTTCATAACATATATCAGTAGCAAATGGGCAACGTTCCGCAAATCTACAGCCTTTTGGTGGATTAACCAAATCTGGTGGGTACCCTGGTATCGATATAAGTTCAAATTTTTCACCTTTTATATCAGAAAAGGCATTTTTAAGCCCCATTGTATATGGATGATGTGGTTCTTCAAAAACTTCCTTTACACTACCAGATTCCACTACTTTTCCTGCGTACATGACAACAACTTTTTGACATGTTTCTGCAACAACAGAAATATCATGTGTAACCATAATCATTGAACTTTTGGTTCTTTTCTGTATCTCTCTGATTCTCTTTAAAATTTGTGCTTGAACTACCACATCCAGTGCAGTAGTAGGCTCATCAGCAACAATTAAATCTGGATTTAACGCAAGAGCCATAGCAATTATTGCACGTTGTCTCATACCACCACTATACTGGTGTGGATATTCATGAAGTCTATCCTTATCTACCCCAACGATTTCAAATAATTCTTCTGCACGTTTCCATGCTTCCTGCTTTGATACAGATTCATGGGTACGAATTGCCTCAACTATTTGATCTCCTACTTTGTATACAGGGTCAAGTGAATTCATTGCACTTTGAGTTACAATTGATATTCTATCCCAACGAATTTTTCTCATATCAGAATTTGATATTTCAAGTAAGTTTTTATCGTCAAAAATAATCTCTCCTGTTGAAGTGGCATCTTTTGGTAAAAGTCTCATTATTGACTTAATTATCGTAGTTTTACCACAACCTGATTCACCTACTAGACCTAGACTTTCACCGGGATTCAATGTAATGTTCACATCTTCTACTGCCCTAACGGGGCCTGCTAAGGACTGATAATTAGTACTTAAATTCTTGATATCTAATAAACTATTCATCATCTACTCAACCTCGGATTCAAGATTTCCTCTAGGGATCTACTTACAAAAAAGCCAGACATTACTAAAAGTGTAATAGATAATCCAGGTGGAATAACCCACCACCATGCCTCTGTAATTGCATGTGCTATATATGCATCAAACAATATTTTCCCCCAACTAACTAGCAAAGGATCTCCATAGCCTAGGAAACTGATACTGGCTTCTGTAATTATTGCCCAGCCCATAGCTAAGGATCCAAAAACTAATGATAATGGGATAATATTAGGTGCGATATGTCTGAAGATAATTCTAAAAGATCCTGCTCCATTTAATTTGGCTGCTTGGATAAACGTTCTTTGTTTTATGGACAACACCTCAGATCTTATAACCCTTGTTGTTGTGCGCCAAGAAATCAATACAATTGCAATAATAATATTCCATATACTTGGTCCAAGCACAGCTACCATTATCATTGCAAAAGGCAAAAATGGAATCCCATATACAATATCAGTAATTCGCATTAATAAGTCATCAACCCATTTTCCAAAATACCCTGCCACAAGTGCAATAACAGTACCAATTATTGTTACCATTACCGCACACGTTAATCCAACTACTAATGCAACACGTGTTCCAGCCACCACTTGACTAAATATGTCTCTACCCATATTAGTTGTACCAAAGTAATGTTCACTAGATGGTTTCGCCATATTCAATAAATCACCATTATCAGAATAATGCTGTGCCTGGGGATCATGCGTAATGATAAAAGGTGCGAATATAGCAACAACTATAAAAAATGCCATTAACGCAAATCCAATCAATCCTAATTTATCTTTTAATAATAGTCTAAACACCCTTTTCCATTTCACAAAACTCACCCCTTTTTATAAGTAACCCTTGGATCTAGATATCCATATAAAATATCTGCTATTAAATTAAGGAAAATAACTATTACTCCCATCAAGAAAAAGGTTGCTTGGGCAACTGGATAATCATTACGAGAAATTGAATCAACAATTAAACGTCCAATACCAGGCCAATTAAAAACTACTTCTAATAAAACTTGCCCACCAATTGCAAAACCTACAATTAAGGCAATTTCCGTAACTACTGGAAGTAATGCATTTCTCACTGCATGTTTAAACAAAATGGCTTTCTCTGAAAGACCTTTTGCTCTGTTTAATTCTATAAAGTCCTCGTCCATAATTTCTATCATAGAACTCCTCATTACCAACATTGGGCTTGCAACATAATAAGCCGCTCCTACTATAGAAGGTAGTATTAAGTGATGTAAAAATTCTAAGGTGAAATATGTTTCAAAAAAACCATTTGAGCCCTGACCTGGTTCATGCATCCCACCAATTGGAAATAAATTTAGTTGATGAGATAAAAATGCTAAAGCAACCATTCCTATCCAGAATATAGGAGCAGAACGGAAGAATAAGGCAACAGATACCGCTATTGCTTCAAATTTACTTCCACGATACCATGCAGTAACGGCACCTAAAATTATAGCGATTACAAGTGCTAATAAAATCGTTGAGCCCATTAAGAAAATTGTCGGCATTAAATAGTGCCCGATAAGGTCTACAACTGGTTCTCTTGAGTTAAAAGATATTCCAAAGTCTCCCTGGACGAAATTTTTCATATATAACCAGTACTGTTCATGTAATGGTTTATCTAAACCAAATTGTTCCAGAACTGCTTCTCGCGCTTCTAAAGGCAAAGCAGCATCCACAAACATGGTTGTAGGATCACCAGGAAGAATTCTGAACATAAAAAACAATAATGTTATAAGAATATAAAGAGTTATAATTGTTTGGATTAATCTTTTAAAAATAAATGAAACCATATAGTTTTACATCCTTTCTTACTGTGAAGTAAGGAGGGGGAGAATTTTATCTTCCCCCAAAATATTTACTCTACTTCTCTAATAATCCCATTTTCTTTATCTTGGTCAGTCTTCCCTTCAGGATAGTATATTTTTCCATCTTCATCCCATTCATAACCAGCTTCTTGCAATATCTCGACAGCCGAGTCAAAATCATATTCATAGCCCTCTAGATCATCGCTATGCCAAAATTCATTTGCTGGACCAATTACAGATGTTGCCTTAGTTCCATATCCTTCAAGTATTTCGTCAATAATCCTATCTTTTGGTATTACTGAAGTCATAGCTTTACGAACAGCCACGTCATCAAACGGCATTCTTCTCATATTGTAGTTAATATGATATAGGCCATGGTCAGGGACTGATATAACTTCAACATTTTCGATTTCCTCAAGTTGTTCAACTTGAATTGGCTCTATCCACCAACCTCCAATGTCCGCTTGACCTTGTTCAACTGCTGCGACCATATTTTCCGTATTAGAATAAGGAATGCTTAATATACCATCTACTTTAGCAGGAGAGAAATAATCTGTATTAGTGTCTAATTTTAATTCTTGATCCCTTTCCCAATAATCTAATGTAAACGGACCGCTTCCTATAGCTTCTTCGTTTTGATGATCTAATACACCACTAGCTCCTTCACTTTCTAATATAGGTTCCCAATAATGTTGTGGGAAAATATACATTTGTGCTAGGGTATTACTTATGAATGGTGCAAATGAGTCATTAAGGCTGAACTCCACTGTTAAATCATCCACTACTTCCACAGAGTCAATTGGTTCTACCATTCCCATAAAGTATGGTGATTCTATTTCTTTTACTAAATCAAATGAAAATTTTACATCTTCAGCAGTAACAGGTTCTCCATCATGAAAATTCATACCAGAGCGTAACGTTACCTTATATGTTTTCCCATCACTATTAACATCCTCAATTGACTCAGCAGCCCAATTTTCTGGTTCCCCAGTTTCTGTGATCCTAACTAACCTATCATAAATCAACCTAGTAACCTGGAAGTCATGTGAATTTGTAGAACTAAGCGGGTTTACAGAATTGATATCACTTGGGTATCCCCAACGCACATACTTTTCATCTCCCGTTGGTTCAAGTTCCATAAATGTCCAAAAACTATTCAACCCTTCACCTAACATGTATGTTAGATTTGTGAAATTTGATGTATTAAAAGGCATTATCTGGTCACGATGGACAACAGGTGCATATGGAATATCCTCAAGAAAAAGTTCCTCTGCCTTTTTAACTATTTTCTTCCTTTCTTCAGGATCTGAAACCGCTCTTTGTTCTTCAGCTAGAGCATCATATTCTTCGCTATCGTAACCTGCAATATTATATCCACCATAGCCTGATAGAGAAGAGTGCAAGGTTCCATAAATAAAGTGATCGGGGTCAATCCTTTCCGCTCTTCCTGCCCAAGACAGTGTAAATGAATCAAAATCTTTTTGTTGCATTCCTAATTCAGATAGCCTGTTCCATTCAAGGGGTACAGTCTCAACGTCAAACCCTAACTTTTTCCATTCCTCTGCAATCATTAATCCAAATTCATAACGTACAGCATCATATTCTGGGTTTGTTACATTCATGACAACTTCCCTGACTTTTCGGTCTTCTGGGAGATCTTCAGTAACTGGTAATTGCTGCTCATTCTCATCTGAATCTTTTGAAACGGACATACAGCCTGTTGTGATGAGGAATGAAAAAATAATAATAAAAAATATACTCCTTTTAACCATTGTCCTCCTCCTTAATACTTTTTATATCCCGAATATTGGTATCCTGGATACAGAATCCTGGATCCAATATACTGATATTTCTTAAAAGTATATACTCGATTTAAAATATTGTCAATATTTTGTTTTATTTTTTTATATTAAATAATCAGTATTTTCCCAATAAAATTGTATTATGATACAATTTAAAAGATTTTTGAGAATTGAATAACCAGTAAATTAGGAGTATACTAATATTTATTAATTATACAAATGAGGTGATTATCATTTCTAACAGTTATACATTTCTTGAAAAAAACAAAGAACAAATTAAGGCAGAATTATTAAAACTTGTTCATGCTGAATCTCCAAGTGAAGACCTAGCTGCAATTCATACCTGTGCAAACGTATTGAAAGATTTATTCGAAGAGAAGTTGCAGGAAACCTTTACCCTAACAGAATATGATGAAGATGGGCGTCCACATCTCAAATATGAAATTAAAAACAGCCAAAAACCACGCATACTGTTTCTAAGTCATTTTGATACGGTTTGGAATATTGGAGATTTAGAAATAACAGAACAAGAGAACCGTATTTATGGACCAGGTGTTTTTGATATGAAAGCTGGTCTACTCTCTTCTATCTGGGCAATTTATGCACTGACGCAAACTGAAGACGAACTTCCTATCTCCCCTGTATTTTTATTTACATCAGATGAGGAAATCGGTAGCCTATCTTCTAGACCAATTATTGAAGATGTAGCAAAAACCTGTGATGCTGTTTTTATTATGGAACCACCTGCTGCCCATTCAAATGCATTAAAAACCGAACGTAAAGGTGTAGGGATCTTCCACATAATAGTAAAAGGGGTTAGTGCACATGCAGGTAACCACCATGAAGATGGGGTCAATGCTATTTTAGAAATGGCTAAAGTTGTTCAAAAACTGGAGAGTTTAACTGATTATGAACGAGGTACAACTGTCAATGTAGGTACCATTCGTGGTGGTAGTGGGACAAATGTTGTTCCAGATTCTGCCGAAATTGATGTTGACTTGCGTTTTAAAACAGCTGATGAAGGAAATCGAATTAAAGCAATCATCGAATCATTAACTCCAGAAGATAGTCGTACTGAACTAAAAGTTAATGGTGATTTAAATCGTCCACCATTGGAAAAGAACGATGCAAATCAAGCATTATTTAAACTTGCAAAACAGGCCAGTGAGCAAATTGGAATTAATGTACAAGCAACACATGTTGGTGGTGGCAGTGATGGCAATTTCACATCTGCCATTGGCGTTCCAACTCTTGATGGTCTAGGTATCCCGGGTGATGGACCACACGCAAGACATGAGCATATACTTTTTGATATGTTTGTAGAGCGTTGTGCATTAGTAGCCGAAACGAGCTTACAATATGCGTTAAAAAAAGATAAAAACCTCGCTAAACATGTAGAGTAACCATTTTAACCCAGAGGAGGATACGTATAATGGATGTCTGGTATGTAAGCTATGGGTCCAATATTTGTGAGGATCGTTTTCTATGCTACATCTACGGAGGCACACCAGAAGGATCTGAAAAACGAGAAGTAGGCTGTCATGATAAAACACCACCAAAAAGAAGTGAGAAAGCAGAAATTCCTTATCCTCTTTATTTTGCCAAGGAGAAAAGTAAATGGGGTAAGGGTGGTGTTGCCTTTATCGGAAATGAAACAAAACGTGAGGAACTAACCATTGCTCGGAAGTATTTAATCACAGCTGAACAATTTTGTGAAGTGGTGGAACAAGAGAACAATAATCAACGTTTAGACATCGATGTTAATAAGATTATCAGTGAAGGACATTTAGATATCAATGCTGGTTGGTACGGAAGACTGATGTACTTAGGAGATAAGAATGGTAATCCGATGTTTACATTTACAAATACCGAACCAATGACTGATCAAACATTTACCATACCTCCGTCTACTTATTTATCAATCATTGGACGGGGATTATTGGAACTAGGCCTAACAGATGAAGCAGTAGCAGAATACTTCTTATTAAAACGAGGAATTAAAGGGAAGTTTACAAAAGAGTCATTATACAACTATATATTTCGTTAAAATTGAGAGTGTTATGGATTTAGCATCCGTAACACTCTTATTTTTTATTGAGATTGATTAATAAAATGATCATAGGTTTATTTCGAAAACGTATATGCTGTTTCATAACCAGACTCTTCCTTATAAACAAGTGACCTAGATAAATTAGTTTACTTAGATATACTCATTTGTTGTAAGCACCTATTTTTGTAAGGCCTATTTATCTTGCTCTTTTGGAAATTGTCGGTAATGATACGCAATGCGATCTACTTCGCCGTTATGGTCTGTAATAAAACGGATCGTCTCTTCCTGGTCCTTAATTTGCACAACAAATATATCCTCTCCTACACATCGAATTGGATGATAGGAACCTTGCGTGAAAAATGTAAGTTTGTCATCTTCAACACCAATTGTCAATTGCATCCCTTCATTAGATGTATACGTCCCAACATACTTTTGCAATTGTGCAGTAGGCATATCAAAATCTTCACGCTTTTTATGAGATGCCGTCACCTCCTTATCTTGAAAATCATTTAATGCTCCCATTAAAAGGCTAGAGGCTGGCACCCCTGCAAGATTGGTTAAAATTACGCCAGTAATCCCTTTTTCAGGAACAATAGTCATAAAGGAAGCAATTGCTTTTAAATTACCTCCATGTTCCACCAATGTATTTCCATAGTAATCTGGTGTAATCATTAACCCATATCCATAATACTTACCAGGTTCTGCCTCAATATAAGGGTAGGTCATTTGTTTAACACTTTCTTCTGAGAGGATACGAACCCCATTAACAACACCTTTATTGCGATAAATTTCCGTGTACTTTAACATGTCATTTACCGTGGATTTTAAATAGCCAGCTGGTCTCATAGCAGGAGAATCCCACCAAACCGGTGCTGGATACACACTCGTTTGGCCATCGTCTTCTTTTGTTGCATAAAGCATCGTTATATCATCATGATCACTTAGATCATCTAAATTAAACGAGCTATTTGCCATACCCACAGGTTCTAGTATGTTTTCTTTTACAAAAGATTCATAGGATTGCCCACTTGCTCGTTCAATAATTGCTCCTAATAGAGCAAACGCATCATTTGAATAACTAAAATGCAGTCCTGGAGATCCTAGCAATTCAAAATCTAATTCCCCTATAAATTGCATTAAGTCTTCATACGTGTCGATTGGGCCTTGGGAAGAATTTCCCGTAATGTTTAACCCTGGATAATCATCCCTTGACGGATCTTTATCCATACTCCGTTTATTGGCATATACTAGTGATGGCAATGGTGGAAGTCCCGATGAATTTGTCAAAAAGTGATGAATGGTCATTTGTGCTGTTTTTTCTGGATCAGGTGTTTTAAATTCTGGTAAATGATCAACAACTTTATCATGAACCGATAATTTACCTGCTTCTTGTAATTTCATAATTGCAACACCAGTAAAAGATTTGGTAATAGACGCAATTCCAAAGACTGTGTCCTCGGTTACCGGTAAGTTTTCTTCCACATTTCGATAGCCAAACCCTTTATAATAGGCAGGTTTCCCATCTTGATTTAACCCAATAGAAACTCCAGGTATTTGATAATCGTGAATTAGTTTATCAGCATACTCCTCAAAGCTTCCCATTAATACTTTGTTTGTCATGTCAAAACTCCTTTTCTATAATCTTATTAAAGGATCTGGAATTGCTACAGCAGCAATTAATACTTGTGTATAAGGATGCAATGGTTCTTTAAATAAGTTTTTATATCATCGATTTACCAATTCCTCCTAAATACATTACCAAAATTCGATCACTTACTTACATATTAATGACAAAAACGAGAGTGTTAGGGGATTGAAATCCCTAACACTCTATATTTTACATTAAGATAGATCATAAAATGAATTTATACTTCATGACATGCAACAAAGTGACCTTCCTCAATTTCACGCCATTCTGGTATACTTTCTTTACAATGCGCTTTTGCTATAGGACATCTTGTATGAAATGGACAACCACTAGGGTATTCAGATGCACTAGGAATATCCCCTTCCAGTCTTACACGCTCCTTTTTTACTCCAGGAATTGGACGAGGGATAGCAGATAGTAATGCCTTTGTATATGGATGTAATGGATTACTATAAATTTGATCTGATGACCCTAGTTCAGCAGAAGTACCTAAATACATAACCATTACTCGATCACTCACATGTCTAACGACACCTAAGTCATGTGAAATAAATAAGTAAGTTAAATCGTGAGTGGTTTGTAAATCTTTTAGCAGCTTAATTATTTGTGCCTGTACTGAAACATCCAAAGCAGATACGGCTTCATCACATATTATTAACGATGGGTTTAATGCAATAGCTCTTGCGATGCCAATGCGTTGGCGCTGACCACCACTAAATTGGTGAGGATATCTGTCTTTATATTCCTCTTTTAACCCTACTTCTTTCAAAAGCTCATTTACTTTTTGTTCCCTTTCCGCTTTTGATAAAGTTGTGTGGATTTTCAATACTTCTTCTAATCCATCCCCAATTCGTTGACGTGGGTTTAATGATGCAAAAGGATCCTGAAAGATAATTTGCATATCTTTTTTATATTTTTTTAGTTCCCTATCTGATAAATCTCCAATATTTTCACCTTGAAATTTAATATCTCCATCCGTTTTTTTTTCAAGTCCTATAACAGTCCGACCAAATGTTGACTTGCCACATCCTGATTCACCTACAATTCCCAGAGTCTCCCCCTCAGAAACTTGTAAGGTTACATTTTTTACAGCTTTCACATATCCTTTAGTCCGTTGTAGAATACCTTTTTTAATTGGGAAGTATTTTTTTAATTCATTGACTTCAAGAAGTGACTGTTGATTTGTCATTTGCAGATTCCTCCTGTAACCAACATTTAGATTCCTGGTAATCAGATACTTTGAATAGAGGTGGTTTTTCAACTTTACATGATTCCATCACAAATGGGCATCGCGGATGGAAAGGACAACCATTAATAGGTTCATCCAAACTTGGTGCAGATCCCTCAATTGTATTCAAACTTTGGTCCTTATCGTCTACATTTGGTACAGCTGCCAACAATCCTTTTGTGTATGGATGCTGTGGGTCATTAAATAATGTTTCAACGTCACCAACCTCTACTACTTCCCCTGCATACATCACCATTACTTTATCGGCAATTTCTGCCACTACACCCATGTCATGTGTAACAAATATTACTCCCATCCCTATTTGTTCTTTTAAATCATAAATTAAATCAAGAATTTGTGCTTGGATTGTTACATCTAACGCTGTAGTTGGTTCATCCGCGATTAATAGGGATGGCTCACATGCAAATGCCATAGCAATCATAACTCTTTGTCTCATTCCCCCACTAAGTTCGTGGGGGTAGTTTTTTAATTTTTCACTTGGATTTGGTATTCCTACTTTTGTTAGCAATTCAATACTTTCATGTATTGCTTCTTTTTTTGATAGTTTTTTATGAATCATTAACGGCTCACATAACTGATAGCCAATAGTAAACACTGGATTAAGTGCTGTCATAGGATCCTGAAATATCATTGACATTTCATTTCCTCTTAGCCTTTCAAGTTCCCTTTCACTTTTACCTACTAACTCCGTATTTTTAAATTGTATTGATCCATCAGAAACTTCACCATTAGATGGAAGCAGACCCATAATAGAAAGAGATGTGATACTTTTTCCGGAACCAGACTCACCCACTATACATAGTGTTTCACCCTTGTCAACAGAAAAAGATACCTCACGCAAGGCCGATAACTTCCCTTTAGGTGTTCGAAATTGTGTTACTAAATTATCCACCTTAAGTAATTCTTCCAATGTTACACCTACTCTCTACTAACATTGTAAAGCGACCACTCTTGTGTTGGCTTTAATTCAATACCTTTGATACTGTCGTTATAAGCTATAGATACTACTCCATGATTCATTGTTTTCCAAACTGCATCCTCAATGGCAATCATATTTGCCTCATGTAATTTTTCCAGACGAACATCTTGATCTACTGTTTCACGAGATTCATCTACTAATTTATCAAACTCTGAATTATTATAATTCATTCTATTTGAAGACTCTATATTATCAGAATGCAATGTTGGATATAAAAGTTCACTACCATCTGCTGTACTGTTAGTCCAGCCAAGGAAGGTCATTTCAAAATTACCTTCTGTAGTTGTATCTAAAAATGTACCCCATTCCATTGATTCAATTGACACATTTAATCCTACCTCTGTTAGTTGCGCCTGTACGATTTCCGCCATTTTCATATAACTACCAGTTGTTGAAGCTAATAAAGTTATTTCATGTCCATCATAGCCATTTTCTTCTAGTAATTGTTTAGCTTTTTCAGGATCATATTCATATCCTGCATCTGAGGCCTCTTCATTGTACCCAAATACTTGAGGTCCTATTATACTATCATTTTGGATTCCTAAACCATCTAACTGATCAACATAAGCTTGAGAATCAACTGCATGTGCAACAGCTTGGCGAAAAGCAGGATCACTATAAGGTTCTTTATCCATATTAAAACCTAAATAATATACTGGTGTACCTTCTTTAGTTACTACTTCTACATTATCAATATTTTCAATTCTAGATAAATGTTCTGATGGAATCCCATCAACAAAGTCAACTTCTCCAGTTTCCAGCATGGATACTGCGGTAGAATATTCAGGTACTACTCTCATAGTTACAGTTTCCAACTGTGGTTCTCCTTGCCAATAATCTGGGTTCTTTTTCAATGTTACACGGTCCCCTTCAACCCACTCTTCAAACATGAATGGACCTGTTCCTGTAGGATTTTCTGTATTTATATCACCTTCCTGATCAGCGGTAGGACTAACAATCGCTGAATTAGAATGGGAAAGTGCAGCTAATAAAGGACCATAAGGGTTTTTAGTATTAATAACAACTGTATATTCATCTTGAACTTCAATTGATTCAACAGGATCTAATAAAGATGCCCTTGGAGCCGCTCTTTCAGGATCCATCATTTCCTCAAATGTATATTTTACAGCTTCAGCATTAAAATCAGTACCGTCGTGGAAAGTTATCCCTTCTTTTAGTTTAATTACCCATGTAGTATCATCAGGATTTTCATAAGATTCTGCTAGTAACGGTTCAATTTCCATAGTTTCTGGATTTCTTGTAAATAATGTTTCGTATATTTGTCTATTCATATTTGATGAAACAGAATCATTTGTATCGATAGGTGATAATCCTACTACATCAGATACTGAGGCATAAGTAATTGTTTGCTCAGCATCGCTACTACCATTTTCAGAAGACTCTCCTTCCTGAGAACTGCTATCACTACTACATGCAGCTATAAACAGTAGCATAATTGTCATTAACAACATTACAATAAATTTGTTCTTCTTCATAATTTTCCCCTCCATTTAAATTTAGTTATCACTTAATTCCATATTTGGATCTAATGCATCCCGTAAACCATCTCCAACTACATTAAATGCAAAAACAGTGAGCATTATTGCTATACCTGGAATAATTGACATGTGTGGAGCACTCCACATGAAGTCCTGACCTGCTGCAATCATTGCTCCCCATTCTGGAGTTGGTGGTTGAGCGCCAAGACCAAGAAAACTTAAAGCAGATGTAGACAAGATTGTTGTAGCCATCCGCATTGTCGCATATACAATAACTGGTGCTGTACAATTTGGTAAAATATGTTTGAATAAAATTCTTATATTACTTGCACCGACTGCTCTCATAGCCATGATATATTCTTGCTTTTTAATCGATAAAACACTACCCCTAACAATACGAGCACAACCTGGTATGGACCAGATACTTATTGCAATTACAACATTTACTAGGCTGGTACCTAACATAGCAATAATTAACATTGCCAGTAATATACCTGGGAAAGCAAATAATAAATCTACCACTCTCATAATAATTCCATCTAACTTTTTATAATATCCAGCTAATAAACCAAGTAACACCCCCCCTATTAAACCTATGGATACAGATGTTATACCTACGACAAGTGATATCCTAGCACCATGTACCATCCGCGACCAAATATCTCGTCCATAATTATCTGTACCAAGAATATATCCTTGTTCTCCTATTCCTAGTTCAGCTTCTGTTAGAGACTGTTGATAAGGATCCTGTGTTTGTAATACTGGAGCAAAGATAGCCATAATAAATAATATGAATATAATTATTAACCCAATAACAGCTAACTTATTTTTTAAAATACGCTTAACAACTACTATTGTATTTTTTTCCTTATTAGTAGATTTCTTTACATCTTCACTTGCTGCTACATTTGTTGCCACCTTGACACCTCCTCCATTATTCGTAACTAATTCGTGGATCGATTATTGCATATATAATATCTACAATTAGATTTACAACAACAAATATACCTGCAACTAGAAGTACAGTTGCCTGTACCACAGGGAAGTCCCTTGCTGCGATTGCGTCTATCATCAATCTGCCGATACCATTAATCGCAAACACTTGTTCAGTAATAATTGTCCCACCTAGTAATGATCCGAAGTTAATCCCTATAATTGTAATAACTGGTATCATAGCATTTCGAAGTGCATGTACCCAGGTTATTGAGTGCCGTTTTACCCCCTTTGCACGTGCAGTACGTACATAATCTGACTGAATCACTTCCAACATAGATGACCGAGCCATTCTTGTAATCAATGCAGCCGAGGCTGTTCCTAATGTTATGGCAGGGAGTATTAACTCCTTAATCCCTTCCACGGTATACCACGGTTCAGTTAGACCACCTACTGGTAACCATTGTAAGTTTACAGAGAATAGGAGAATCAACATAGTTCCTAACCAAAAGTTGGGTATAGATACACCTGCTAATGAAATGGTTGTACTTGAAACGTCAATCCAACTGTTTTGTCTCATCGCAGAAATCATCCCTGCAACTATTCCAATAATTATAGCTAGGATCATACTTGCTGTAGCTAATTTAACTGTAGTTGGAAATCTAGTTAGAATTGCTTCAGAAACTGACTGATTTGTTTGATATGAATAACCAAAATCGCCTTGTAAAATACTTCCTAAATAATCAACATATTGAACCATTACAGGTTTATTTAATCCCAAGTCCTCCCTAATCGCTTCTAAATCTGATGAAGAAGCAGTAGGGCCAGCAATAATTTGTGCAGGATCACCAGGAGCTAGGTGCATACTCATAAATACTAAAAATGATATTCCTAGAAGTAAAAATAATAACTGAAATAACCGTCTAATAATTAAACCTATCATTTATATCCCCCTTTGTATGTAAATAGAAATGACATTTTGTTTTTATTTGGTAAGGATTATCCATGTTTTCACATCCGTTCTGTTTACTTTTTTAAATAATTTATTAACAATTGTATTTATTTTTAATATTTATTATATAACCTAATACCACAAAAGTAAATAAAAAATTCTATATATTTATCATTTTATATATATTCATATTAAATTAATTTTTCGGTATACTTCATTTGCAAACAACTTAGAAATCACTGTAAGATAGAGAGAAATATAAAATTTGGAGGGTTATTCCATGGACGAAAAGGATGAAAAAATCTTGTCACTATTAATCAATAACGGAAGAATCTCTTACACAGATATTGCAAAAAAACTTAATATGTCAAGGGTTGCAGTAAGAGCCAGAGTAAATCAGTTAGTCCAAGAGGAGGTAATAGAAGGGTTTTCATGTGTTGTAAATAGTGAAAAGGTTGGAAAAAAAGTATCAGCATTTTTTGAAGTAGATTGTGAGCCAAGTCATTTAGTAGAAGTAGCAGAACAACTAGCAGAAAACTCTAGTGTTGCCAGTTGTTATCAAATGACAGGTCCAAGTACATTGCATATGCATGTTTTAGTAAAAGATTTTACTGAATTGGAATCATTCATCAATAATGATCTATACTCTTTATCTGGCATCACAAGGGTAGAAAGTCACATTCTACTTAAAAGGTTTAAAAGTCGAAGTGGGCTAAATTTATAAAAAAATTGCACTAAGGTTATTATAGAAGTTTTCATCAAAAGGTAATGACAACCCCAGAACATGTCTTATACATACTAATAACTTTTATCACCCGTTCTAACCACCTCCTCCAAAACATAAGATAATAAATGTCTTATAATTAAGCATTGAAGAAAATGGAGAATGGAGTTGATGTTAAATGCCGAGTGGAAGTCACAAAGTCGCGTTAGAATTGCCAATTACGCATATTTGGCGTTTTGTCAGTAATGTGGATAATTGGGCACCACTAGTCCCAGGCTATATTCATCATGAAATTTTGAACGATAAACAGTCTAACTGGAAATTTAAAGGGGATTTGGGATTTGTCCAAAAAACTATTTATATGAAAATTGATATTACAAAATGGCAAGAGCCAAACAAAGTAACATTTGACTTAACAGGATTAAATGAAAACTTTAAAGGGAATGGTTACTTTGAAGCAGAAGCATTAACAAATGAGGCAACTAGTGTAACTGGACATCTAAACATCAATGCTAAGGGAATGACGGGACCAATGATCAACTCTGTCCTCAAGTCGTTTGTTCCAAAAATAACAAAAGAATTTACTGAAACCGTTGCAAACCATATAATGAAAACAAAGCCAAAAAAGGCAAAAACCGTTATGCAATAAAAAGGCTACATATAAAGCCTTTCTTCAAAAAGTCTATGACCCCATATTTCTTTTCAACATGCATCCCTTCAATTTAGTATAAATTACATCTTTAAAACTTATTTCAACACCAAATAAATACAAACACTTGGAAAACTTTTAATCAAAAAAGCTCGTATCTAATATAGAATTAGATACGAGCTTTTTAATATCAGTTCCCCTCAAATATTTCTTCCACTTTTTCACTAATGTCCATTAAAACAGTTTCATCAATATCGATCCCTAAGCCAGGCTTATCTTCTAAATGAACAAAAGGTAAATTGTACGTAAGATTTCCCACATCCACTGAAAATTTCGTTGGTCCAGAAATTTCAGTAGAAACAACATTTTCAGAAGCAAGTGCTACATGAAATCCAGCAGCAGATGCAATATTCGATTCGACCATGGATCCTATTTGACATTGTATGCCGAACAATGCTGCCTGATTTGCAAACTGATACGATGGATAAATTCCGCCACACTTCATTAGCTTAATATTCAGATAGTCAATCGATTGCTGCTCACCAAATGTTCGTAAATCTTGTATCGTTACAAAACTTTCATCAGCCATTAACGGAATAGATGATCCATTTTGAAGCTGACAAAACATGGAACGATCTGATTGGGCAATCGGTTGTTCCACCCATACTAAATGATAAGGTTCCAACTGCTTTAGCATTTCTCGTGCCAGCTGTACCGTACCCCAACCTTGGTTGACATCTGCTCTTATACGAATTTGATTTCCAACTGCTTCTCGTACGACTGTTACACGCTCTACATCTTTTTTAGGATCTATTCCAAGCTTCATTTTGATATCCTTATACCCTTCTAGGACAGCATTCTTCGCTAGTTGAGCCATCCTTTCAGGTTCATCTATACTTAATACTTTTGGGATAGATGGTAGTTCTTCTTTTCTACCACCTAATAATGATATATTGGTAGTTGACTACAATTTACCGAGAATGTCATAGCAAGCAATATCAATAGCTGCTTTGGCTGCACCATTTCCAACTAGGGCACGATTCATTCGTTTATGAATCTGATATATATTTCGGGGATCCTCACCAATTATTGCCGGAATGAGTTGATACTTTAACGCAGCAAAAACACTATATATCGATTCTCCTGTAACATGCTCATCTGGAACACTTTCTCCATACCCGATGAAACCATCATCTGTGTATACCTTAATAATGATTGCTAGCATTTTATCAAAGGAAGCATACGAAATAACAAACGGCTCTTTTAGCGGAAATGCGACTTGATATATCTCGACTTTTGTAATTTTCATATCCTGGCTCCTTCCTGGAATTTATGCGTGGTCTAATAAAGACAAATTCATTCAGTAGGGGTTTTCTTTCATCCCCCACTAAATGTTAGTTGAACTTATCTCACTTTTACTGGCAGTTATCCCCCACTTATACTTCTTTGTTTCTCGAAGTCTTGAAGTGGGGGTCTTACTTCCAGTTAACACGTGATAAAACTATTGCTATATATCACTCTCCTAAAATCTCTCTTGTCTTATCAAGAATTTCCTCATCCTTTAACCTAAATTTGAATTCTACCCTTCTGGATTTAGCTGGACTGTAATCTCCTTGTTCATCAGTGCGAAAATCGGTGTAGGATTTACTATTAACCGTCAGCTTTTCTTCCAATTGGTCTTGTATGTTTGGATAAGGAAAGTCATCAGAAAGGATATATGCTGCAACACTGTACGCTCTTTCTTGTGCAAGTTCCAAGTTGTATAAATAACTGCCATCACGATCCGTATGACCCTCAATAATGATTTCAGCAATATAATCTTCATATCCACTTTCAAGCAACGTATCGAGATACCTTGGAACAAATTCATCCAAAAATTGAAAGGATTCGTCCTTCAACGCCGAATCATCATATTCAAATAAAATTTCCGTATCAAAAATAATGGCACCTGTTTTCTCATCCACCTCAATACCTAGATCTGAATCACTACCATTAAATTCCGCTTTTAAATTACTAACAAGCTGTTCACGCACTCCCATAATTTGATCAATCGTTCGTTTCATCTCTTCTATTTGCAAAGACTTAATAATCATCATCGCTATAAAGATTAAAATAAAACAAAGCAAGATAACCGTCAATAAATCAGTAAAAGATGGCCAAAAATGCCCTTCATCCTGTTCCTTTTTAAATAACTTCTGGTATTTAGTAGTCATTGTGTCTCAACCCAGTACCATTTTTGTTTGCCTGCTGATTAAAATCAGTAAGTTGCCGATTTAATCGTTGTATCTCCCAACGGAGTTCTTGCAGCATTTGGACCATATGACGACCATTGTTTTGTTCCATTTCTTCATAGGTTCGCTGTAATTCCTTGAATTCCTTCTTTATTTCATTATTTGTCTGTTCTGCTGATTGCTGCATATCCCGAACAACTGAGCCCAGCTTGTCTCCAAGCGTTCCCTCTAAACTCATAACATAGTTAGAAAGTGTTTCTTTCAATACACGGACACTCGCTTCCATGTGCTGATCCTGTTGATGGAATGTATTATTTAGTTGGGTAATAGTCGCATTTATATCATGAATTAGTTGATTGTTCTGTCTTCCCATTTTCTCAAACGAATTTCCTGCTTCCGTCATTTGTCGTTCAAATGTCTTCGAGTCTTCGGAATGTGCTTTTAAATGCTGATTAAATGTTCGATTAAATTCCTTTAGTTCCTCAAAACGATCGGACAAGAGATGCTTATATTCTGCTTGTGTTCGATTAATGACGTCAAGTGCTTCAGGTAATTGGACAACTGAATCTCCCAGTTTATTAAAGTCTTTGGAAAGCTCTCCTAAGTAAGCGATGATTCCTGTTAGTTTTGATTCAAGATCTTTGCCAAAAACTTGCTTAAACTCATTATTGTGTGCTTCCATTTTATCCGCTAAATCTTGACCTTTTTGGTGAATTTTCTCAAATACAGCTTGAGTGGATTCCTGTCTATCCATTATTGAAGATGTAAAGTCTTTTAGTTCAACTACAGATTCCTGGAATTCGTGCAGTGTATCCATTTGGGTTGTCGAAACTTCTTTCACTCGTTCATAGGTATTTTCAAATGCTTTAGCCATTCGCTCATTTTTACCGTCCATCTTTTTGAAATAGGAAAATAAGGAACTAAAGTTATTGTTCAGCTTTTCTGTAGCTTCCCCAAACCCATCTGTCACTTCCTCCATATTGTGGAACAGTTCCTGAAATTCCTGTAGATTTTTAGTAAGCCCCTCATTAAATTTAGCCAAATCAGCTGCTGATTGCTGTAGACCAGATGTATATTCCTGAAACCCCTGAAATGCCTTTTCGATCTTACCTAGCGATTGCTGATTTGATTGTTGAAGCTGCAAAATCGATTGATTAATGGTTTCAGAAGCATCAATTAGCCGGTTCATCCCATCTTGTTCATTTCCTTCTAGAATAGATTCTACTTTTAGCATAATATCGGTAAGCAGATGTTCTGTATTCCATACTTTTATAAGGATGGTCATGATTAACGAGAATCCCATACCTGCAATACTCGTATAAAATGCTACATCTATTCCTGATAAAACAGCAGCTACATTTTCGACCAATTGATCGCCATCTGCATTAATACTTCCTAAGGACATGGTTAAGCCAATAAATGTTCCCAATACCCCTATTAATATAAAAACGGAAACTGTCATTTGAACCATTTTAATGAGATTAACAACTGGCACGTTAAATACTCTCCAGCTGGAAAATTTCTCTTGAACAAACGTTTCGGCTTTGACGGATTCAGCTTGATTTCGATGATCAAACTGTTCTTTAAACGTATTAAGTGGTTCCATATCCATCCGATTTGTGTCTTTTAGGTAATTTCTTATTTTATTAAGCTTTTTAAATAAAAGAAAGTGAATCAGAATCGTAATGAAAAATGTGGCAAATAAAACTGCAAAAATGAGTTCAATAATCGGATTTGATAATATGGATTCCGCCTGTTGTTCACTAGTAACTATTTCTAGAATGGATTGCAGCATTAATACTCCCCCTCCTGAAAAGTTTCCGACAACAAGATGTCCATCATCAATTGTCTATGAAACTCCTTTTTATAATAGTATTCGGGGGTTGGACAAAACATGTTTTGAAGTTTAATAGTGGAAACGAACAGAGGTGATATACACCATCGTGAATTCATAGGGAAGTCATTGGTGTTTCAATATAACCAGGATGTACGGAATTTACACGAATATTGTTCTTTGAATAGTCAATGGCTGTTGCCTTTGTCAGTAATCTTACAGCACCTTTTGATGCAGTGTAAGAACTTGCGCCACTCCCACCAGTTAATCCAGCTATTGAAGGAATATTTACAATTGATCCCCCACCGTTGTCCAACATGTTTGGAATCACATGCTTCATGCCAAGGAAAGTACCTGTCAAATTAATATCCTGTGTACGCTGCCATTTCTCAATAGATATTTCATGGAACGGTCCCTCATTTCCCGCAATTCCTGCGTTGTTAACCAAAATATCTACTTTTCCTGTGCGTGACAAAGCCTCACATGTTCACAATACATTCACGATAGCATCATAGATTTGTCAATGTTGGGTATTCAAAATGTGCGATTTATCATACTGTCTAACCTTTCAACAAGCTAAACTATACCCATAAAGGATAGGAAATTGTTATTTAACAAAGGAGGTCTTGTTATGAATACCGAATTAAAAGCAACAAGTAATTGTACCCAACATTCTATACCAGGACGATTAAATGCTATCTTACATCATATTGGAACACTTACCCACTATACACAGCATGAACATTTGTTTCAGCAAGGCATGAGTGCAAATCATCTATTCCTCATAAAATCAGGTCTGATACAGATCAGTATGGAAACAGAAGACCGTGGGACATTGGTACTACGATTGTGCCAACAAGGTGACATGCTTGGGGATATATCTGTATTTAATGATGATCCCAAATACCTTCATACGTCTACCGTTCTAAAACCCGCCGAAGTATTAGTGATTAATAAAGATAGACTAAAGGAAAGGCTTCTAGCAGATAGCAGATTAACCTTTGAATTTATGAAACTTACTAGTAATCATATGAAAAAATTTGAATATCAATTGAAAGATCTATTTTTTAATGGGGTAAAAATCGCCATTTATTCCACCTTAATCCGTCTCGCAAATAGTTATGGGGAAAAACGAGATAGCAGTATTTTAATTGATATACCACTAACGAACCAGGAGCTTGCTCAATTTTGTGCTACCACCCGTGAAAGTGTCAATCGCACCCTAAGAGACCTCCGAAATAAAAATGTGATTGATAGTGATCATGTCAAACGAATTCTTATTAAAGATATGACATTTTTACGGAAAGAAGTTGGGTGTGATAGTTGCCCATATGACCTATATAATGTAAATTAATACAAAGCCACCAGCCTTTTATACTCCGACTGGTGGCGTTTCTATTAATAGGATTCTATATAAAGTAAATCGTCTCCAAGTTCCAGATACTTTACTTCTTTGGATGTCACACTAAAATCACTTATAAAGTTTGTACTATGAACAATTACGGTCTTCTCCTGTGTTTCAAAATCGTATCGGATAATTTCTTCCTGTGTATCGGTTGTTGTAACATAAAATAATTGATCATCAAATATCTTGAATCCTGACATATCTGGTTCTTCCAAAATCTCTTTTCGATCTACTTCATCTATCGATTTAAACATATTCCCTTCCATAAAATATAGTTTATCCTGATACATTTGCAAGTCATTTGTTATACCTGACAATGGAAAGAAGTCTTCTGCTTCTAGTGGGTTAGCTAAATCGATCCGTTTTATTTTTGTTTCTTCCACATTATCGGTTTGAATGTATAAGTAACCATCGGAAATCACAAGTGTTGTCATTAATTGTTCTGTTGGACTTTCGAATAGTTGCTGTTCATTGTTCCCATCTAAATCAACACGATAAAGGATGTCTTTTTTGGCATTACCTGGAAATTGATCATTATTAATCAAATAAATGGCATTCTCATCCACTATAAAGGTTACTACCCTTCCACTTGGATAGATTTCCTGTTTATTACTTCCATCTAACTGCATTTTCCAAATTGATCCACTTAATAGATAATAAATCCAATCCCCTTTGACAGTTAATGCAGCAACATTTTCATATTCCTCTAGGTTATCGAATCGTATCTCATAGGATTGTTGATCATCACGTTTATTGGTCACTGTAACGGCTTCCCCTATCGTTGTATAGATCCATTCTTCATTTTCATAAGTTAGCTTTGCTGCCACATCATTGCCATCTAAATAGGCTTCACTTTCAGATGTTATTGTTACAGGTGCTTGTGCTTCTTGTTCCTCTGTTGCAATTTCTCCCTGTGTATCTACAGTTGTTTCCTGTTGCTTGAAATCTGTTGCTTGTACGGTGTCTTCTTCTATGGCTTTTCTGTCATCTGATTTTGTGTCCTCATTACAAGCTAATAGACTAGCCAGTATGATGAACGATATACCCCACCATTTTATGATCGTTTTCATGTTGTTTGCTCCCTATTATTCTATTTTCAATAACTAGTATTATTATAGCGGAAAAATCGATTTTTGCTAGATTTATTTTTTTACAACGCTCGACAACCACTACTCAAAAGCTCAAAAGCTCAACATCGGCTACTGTTGCAAATAACCATTTCCTTTTTCCTAACTTAAAATATCAATCCAAATCTTAATAGCTGTCCCTAAAATTAAAATAGCTAAGAAGCCCTGTAGAATGCTTGTATTAACTCGTTGTCCAAATTTCGCACCTAATGGCGAGCCGATCAAGCTTGCGATAATCATAATAATGGCTGGTAAGAATAACACTTGACCTGTTAAAATTTTCCCAGTAGCCGTCCCGATAGATGCTATAAATGTAACGGCTAGTGAGGTTGCAATCGTCATCCGAGTTGGAATACGTAAGATAAGTAACATAATTGGCACTAATAAAAAGGCACCACCAGCTCCTACAATCCCCGCACCAATACCAACTAGAAAGGCAAAGAATGCAGCAAGCCATTTATTAGATGTAACCTGATCCAGCGGGATATCATCGAGTCCTTTCTTTGGGATGAACATCATTACAGCAGCGATAACAGCTAGTACTCCATAAATTAAGTTGATCACATTTTCAGGCATAAGCTCTGAACCAAAACTACCAGTAATACTTCCAAGTAATATACTCACACCCATATAAATAATGAGGACTTTATTTAAATATCCACTTTTCCGATAGGCCCAGACCCCTCCAATTGTCGCAAACAACACTTGGACTGCACTAATTCCTGAAACTTCATGTGCAGAGTAGGCAGTTAATCCTATCATGGGTGGAATGTACAGTAACATAGGATACTTAATAATGGAACCACCTATTCCAACCATTCCAGAAATATAGGACCCAATAAAGCCGATTAGAAATAATGTCACAATTAATAGCAAGTTGATTTCCATTTTGAAAACTCCTTATTTGAAATGTAAAATCCAACAAAAAGAATGCCAGAATGTTGTAGCACAATTGCTACATCTTCTTTAGGATATGATACACAATTTACTTTATGTTACCAACTATAGAGACTAATACATTTCTCCAGTAAATTTGAACAAAAGCGCAAGCGCCTTGATCACCCCCGATTAGAAAGCTTGGCTTGTCGCCAAGTGGAGATAGCCTTAGTTGCACTTATGCAGGAGGAGAGTTTTATACTTTCCTATCTGCCTAACAAAAGAAAAGAAATTGTTAAAATTAATGACTTCATTACAAGAATCCAACCATCTGTAGTATAGTAAATGGAGATAATAAATAAGGAGCATTTCTCTTGAGAAACTGAAATCCGCCAAAAAATTTAAAGCTTAATTCATTTGGAGGGAGTTTTCCCTTTATCCCCACCTTTTACTGGAGTTATCCTCCACTTATACTTCCTTGTTTTTCGAAGTCTTGAAGTGGGGGCTTACTGCCAGTTAACACGTGACAAAGAGAGATCTCGAGAAATTTGCATCCCGTTTTTGATCATCCAGATTATGAGGCAAGAGGAATACATCACCTTGACTTAGTAGGTGAGGATTTAAAGGCCTTTCATTTTAATGAAAAAGACAAACAGTTGTTAAAAGAGTAATTGATTAAATGGGACTTAACTTGTGTTGACGTGTCCCCCTCTTCTTTGCTATCGTTTGAAGGTATGAGACATAACGCCATTAAAGGAGAATTATGCCGATGTAAGTGAACAATCCCAAATCCATAAAGCAAAACGAAAATTTATAATAGGAAGGGATTTTGAATGAATCTACAAGATGAAGTAAACAAACGACGGACATTTGCGATCATATCACACCCTGACGCAGGGAAAACGACTCTAACAGAAAGATTATTGTTATTTGGAAATTTAATTCGCTCAGCTGGAACGGTTAAAGGGAAAAAATCAGGAAAATTTGCAACATCTGACTGGATGGAAATTGAGAAGCAACGTGGGATTTCGGTTACCTCCAGTGTAATGAATTTTCCTTATAATGGATATCAAGTCAATATTTTAGACACACCAGGCCACGAAGATTTCAGTGAAGACACATACCGCACGTTAACGGCTGTAGACAGTGTTGTCATGATCATAGATGCGACAAAAGGAATCGAAGCACAAACCATTAAATTATTTAAAGTATGTCGGATGCGTGGGATTCCGATCTTTACGTTTATCAATAAATTGGATCGTGAAGGAAGAGAACCACTAGAATTATTAGAGGAAATTGAAGAAGTGCTCGATATCGAAACGTACCCAATGAACTGGCCTGCAGGGATGGGCAAGCGTTTCCTTGGTATTTTTGACCGGCATCATGAACAATTCATTCAATATAACGGGAATGAAGAGGAAAGCTATATCCCATATGATGAACTAGAGCAAGACACTTATAAGGACCTGGTAACACATGCAACCTATCAAGATGCAAAACAAGAACTTGCCTTAGTCGACGAGGCTGGAGATGAATTTTCCATGGAAAAAGTTCTTTCTGGAAAACAAACTCCTGTCTTTTTCGGAAGCGCATTAGCACCATTTGGTGTGGAAACGTTTTTCAATACATTTATCTCCATGGCACCAGCACCTACCCCAAGACAAGCAACAGATGGTCCTGTTAGCCCTGAGAAAGAAGAATTTTCTGGATTCATTTTTAAGATTCAAGCAAACATGAACACCAAACACCGTGACAGGGTCGCATTTATACGTGTCTGCTCTGGAAAATTTGAACGAGGCATGAATGTAAAACTCGCACGGACCAATAAGCAAATAAAACTCGCTCAATCACAGCAATTTGTTGCTTCATCACGGGACACCATTGAAGAAGCCTATGCAGGAGATATTATTGGTATTTATGATCCAAATGTATATCGAATCGGGGATACAATCATAGAGGGAAAAGAAACCTACGAATTTAACGAATTACCACAATTTCCCCCTGAATTATTTAAGCAAGTGATGGTTAAAAACGTGATGAAATCCAAACAATTTAAAAAAGGTCTCGAACAGCTTGTGCAAGAAGGTGCTATTCAACTATTCAAAAAGGCACACACAGAATCCTATATTGTTGGAGCAGTGGGTGAACTGCAATATGAGGTATTTCAATATCGCATGAAAAATGAGTACAATGTAGAAGTAGTATTTGAATCAATTGGGGAACGAATCCCACGCTGGGTTAAACGTGAACAAATTGATGAATCTCTTTTTGACGAACGGAACATGCTAGTACGCGATCGTGAAGATAACTTTGTTGTATTATTTAAAAATGATTTTGCCCTACGTTGGTTCCAAGACAAACATCCAGATATTGATTTAATCGACTTATTTGAGGTAAACACCTATGAACAACAATATTAAGCTGTTTTAGTATTACGGGGAATTCCCTCGGACATAAAGGAAGTGAGCATGTTGTCACTTGAAGCAGCCATCCAGTTTAAAAATGTGAGCTATTCCGTTAATGGAGACACCATTTTAACCGATATAACCGGTTCCTTTCCAAAAGGAAAAATCACAACATTAGTTGGTCCTTCAGGTGCTGGGAAGTCCACGTTATTCAAGCTCTGTAATGGGTTAAAATCACCTGATTCCGGTGAAATTCTCATTAACGGTAAAAAGATTGACGACTATGATCCTGTAACGTTACGACGGTTTGTCGGGATTGCGCTCCAGCAAGCTACGATGTTAAGTGGTACGGTTAAAAAGAACATATCGATTCCGATGATTTTACAAGGAAAACAATTACCCGAGGAACGCGCAAAGGAGTTATTGACCGTAGTTGGCTTAGATGAAAGCTTTTTATCTCGTAACATAAAGGATTTATCTGGTGGACAGCGACAAAAATTATCGATTGCACGAACATTGGTGAATAAGCCAGAAATCCTGTTACTGGATGAAATCACTTCTTCCCTTGATCGTGTGTCCCAACAAGATATTGAAGAACTGATTGTAAAAATTAATAAAGAGTTTAGTACAACCATTATCTGGATTACCCATAATCTACAACAGGCATTAGACATCGGAGACTATACGTGGGTCATGATGGAAGGAGAAGTAGTCGAAACAGGAGAAAGTTCACTATTAGAAGCACCGACGAACGAGAGAGTACGAAACTTTGTAAGGGGTGAAGTAGAGTGAGTTATCTTACGTTAGCGATCACCCTGATCTTTGTTGTGATCCCACTAGTTTTATCCAAGACCTTGAAATTAGGGTTAGAAAAGGATACCCTCATTGCTACTGTTCGATCGATTATCCAATTGCTTGCAGTTGGGTATGTGTTGCAGTTTGTATTTGATGCAGAACAGCTCATCTATATATTTCTGATGGTCTTATTAATGATTGCAGCTGCTACACAAAATGCGCGGAAAAAAGGTGCCTCCATTAAAGGGATCACATGGAAATTAATTGTAACTTTTGTTTTTGTAGAGGTGCTAACGCAAGGTATATTGCTCGGTTTAGGTATTACACCGGCTACTGCTCAATATATTATTCCAATCAGCGGGATGGTTGTTGGGAATTCCATGGTTCTATCCATCTTATTTTTGAATCGATTTACATCGGAAATGACAACCCATCAAGATCAAACAGAATTGATCTTAACACTTGGCGGAACACCAAAACAAGCGATTCGAACACAGTTGTTGAATTCCATTAAAGCAAGTACCATCCCAACCATTGAAAGCCAAAAAACGATAGGACTTGTACAATTACCAGGGATGATGAGTGGTCAAATTATTGCTGGTGCTGACCCAGTTCAAGCTGTCATGTTCCAGTTACTCATCTTATTCTTACTGTTGACTACAGCAGTTGTTACCAGCATCATGCTAGGCTATTTATCCTACCCAACACTATTTAACGAACGGATGCAATTTTTAAGTGACCATTTAGAGGAAGATGATGAAGACTGAAGAAAACAACACCACCTGAAGTGGATTACATATCCTCACGCAGGTGGTGTTGTTTGTTTCGAATTTGCTTGAGATCATCGAGTAAATCATGGATTTCTTCCTGGGTTAATTGAACAGGTAATTGATCAAATAATGTGAGCACCTGACCATCTACCTCTCCCTTTCGTTTGTCTAAATAATTGTAAACGGCATCTAATTGCTTATTATTGAGCGTTGATTGTGTGGTAAAATGTTTAACGCGCTCTACCGTAAACTCATCACGTAGTTGATCAAACGTCCCAGCAATAATATTTCCCTCTACTTCTTCATTGGACATGATGTCACTCCTCTACAGTTAGATGTATATCATTAGTTTGTCCTGTATTGGGAAAGTGTATTTGTAATTTAGAGAGAAAAACAAAAACTGGCTATTAAGGTAATACTTTAGGAGTGTCAATAGTACACACACGGGTTAACTTTTCAATGCTTTACAGACTTCTTCCAACAAGCGTGATCTATTACCTTTTTGTGACTTTTGCTATCAATTTAGTTACTGACCAAGGTTCTCTGTTACTTTTTTATGAATGTTTAACATGAATTAGTCACTGAGAAGGCTATTCGGTTACTTCTTCATCATTTTCCATTCTTGTTTGGACATAGAGAAGCAGGCTCAATTACTTTATTGCAACTTATTTTACTCATCCAGTCACAGAGAAGTAAACTTATTCCCTTTTTTCCAAAATAGGTTGTCTTGTTAGTTGTTCCCTCGTTTTATTATTTGCACTTCACAAGGTACTCGTTGACATGGGAAATCATACTACTTTTCGGTAGTTGTTCGATATTGCTCAAACCATTCAATAATGTAATCTAAACGTTCTTGACGGTGTACAGGTTTTCCTTTTGCCGACAAGCCATGACTTTCTTCAGGAAAACGGATAAATTTCGTTTCGACTCCTAGCCGGCGTAATGCTAAATACCATTGTTCCGCCTGTTCCATTGGACACCTGTAATCTTTTTCATTATGAAGAATAAGCATTGGTGTTTTCACATTTGGTGCATATCGAATTGGGGAGAACTTCATAATTTTTTCTTCATCTTCCCACAAATCCTGAACATCTAATTCAAAGCGATTGAAGTAAAAGGCGATATCACTAGTACCGAACATACTATATAAGTTCGTAACTGAATTTTGCGTGATGGCAGCTTTAAACCGATTTGTTTTTGTCGTAATCATATTGGTCATATAGCCACCATAACTTGCACCTGTTACAAACAGTTGATCTTGATCGATAAATGAATGCTTCTCTAATACGTAATCTAAACCATTCATTAGATCTTCATAATCCTTGCCTGCCCAATCACCTAACACTTCATCAGCAAATGCTTGTCCATAGCCTCTACTACCTCTTGGATTCATATATAAAACACAATAGCCTTTGGCAGCCATTAATTGCCATTCAAATTGTAATCCAAATCCATAAGAGGAATGAGGTCCACCATGAATTTGTAAAATCAGTGGGGATCTTTTTCCATCCTCATGTCCAATTGGTTTTATGAACCATCCATCAATTTCAAGGTCATCGACACTTTTAAAAGAAAAATGTTCTGGTGTAGAAATTTCCACTTCCTCATAAAGGTGCTTATTCCAATTGGTTAGTTGTTTTTTAGCATCAACCTGTTCTAATGATTGTAGTACCACATCACCTGTAGATTCTGGATGTCCTTGAACTAATACCGCATTTTGTTGGTCAATCAGATCAAATGATGTAATATGATGTTTATCTTCTGTTAAAGGTCCTGAAACAGACCCTTCAGGTGTTGTTTGGTAAAGCTGGACACTTCCATGATCCGTAATGACAAAATAAATGCTGGAGCTTGTTTCATCCCAAACGACACTAGGTGCACCTGTGTCATATTGAATATCAGTTCGAACGATTGTTTCAGCAGAACGATCAAGTGAGCCACTAACATTCACGGTTTCTTTTGTTTCGGTTGAAATCACCCATACATGCACACCATATGCCATGTTCTCCCCTTTATCATGGCCAATAAAGGCTACCCATTTCCCATTTGGTGCATAGGAAATTGAATTAATAGCACCTTTCCCTTTATAAAATAGTGTTTCTTTTTCTGTTGTTAAGTCGTATTTCCAGATGGAAGGAATATATTCTAGTTCATCATCTTCTTCTTTGCTACCTACAAATAACAAATGCGTACCATCTGGTGAAAAACAGACATTCAAAAAGTCAACATCTCCATTAGTAATCTTCGTTGCCTTTTTCGTTTCAAGGTTAAATAGGTAAATATGTTTTCGCTTTTCTAAAAAGTCATGGGTCCCGTCTGCTTTATAGCGGAGGCGTGTCACCACTTTCACATCACTGGAAGCTTCCTCTTCTGGGTTTTCTTCTACTGTTAAAGCTAATTGCTTTCCATCTGGAGACCATGTTTGCTCCACGACATTTCCAGCTATGGAAGTTAACGGCTTTGCCTCCCCACCATTTTCAACAGGCAGCTGCCACACTTGATTACGGCCTGTTCGATTAGATAGAAAGGTAAGTGTAGTACCATCTGGAGACCATTTTGGTGTTGTATCTTTAATTAAACGAGTATCATCATAATGATAGGTTAATTGTCGGTTTTCTCCATCTAGTGTTGTTAGGTAAATAGACGAGAAATACCCATCCTTTTCTTTACTCATTTCCGTTAACACATACGCAACGATTTCCTTTGTTGGCGAAACAATAGGATCCCCTACAAAGCGCAATCTCGTTAAATCCTCTGTCGTTATACGTCGTTTACCCAAGTTCATGTCCCCCTCAAATTATTCGTAAATTTTCATCATTCACTCTTATATGTATTCTATATGGACTAAACTATTTCCTCTAAAAAGTTCGACAAAATTCGGATAATTCCTAAAAGTAACCCTGAAGGTGCGCTATACCTAATTAGGTAAATAGTCATTTACCGATGGTTATGCGTTTGGTTACTTTGATTTCACGTAAAGTAAATATCAAACCACATCTAGTTTTATGAATGAATCCTCTTTCTGCTATCCATCGCTCCCTTTGTTTATTACATGACTTCAGTTTCATACATTTATCTCCAGAAAGTGTATTACTTTATTACTTGTCTAATTATTTCAGGAAATTATTAAGGGTGCAAAACCTAACAAAAATTTAAGATGTAATCCTATTTAACAACACTTTTACCCCATCTATAACATCCATAGGGGTTACACCAAAATGAGATAGTTTTTTTGCTTTTTCTTCTGCTGACCTAGCATGAAGATAACTAGCACTAATCATTGCATCCAGTGGTGAGACACCTTGTGCAAGAAAAGCTGTAATTAATCCTGTTAAGATGTCACCACTCCCACCTTTTCCGAGTGCATCATGGCCATGCGGATTAATGTACAGTGTCCCAGATGGTGTAGCGATAATCGGACGATGACCTTTTAACAGGACATAGATGCCATATTTTTGAGCGAATGTTTTGGCCACGTCAAGTCGATTTGCTTCGACTTCAGCGACAGTTGTGTCCATAAGTCTAGCCATTTCACCAGGATGTGGTGTAAGTATTATGTCTCCTTTATAATCCTGAATGTCCTGTAAACGATGTCTTGTAAAGGAAATTGCATCGGCATCAATCACAAGTGTTTGGGTATCTAATTTTGAAAAGAGTGCTTCCAGCCACATCTGTCCGCTAGAAAACTGACTCATACCTGGACCAATAGCAATTGTACCGGTTTTTGGTAATTGTGGTATGAGTGTATCCACCGCTTCAGGTATCAGATGTCCCGCTTCATCAGGTAACGGCAATAACAACAATTCTGGATTTTGTGCTGCAATCATTGGGTAAATCGAGTCTGGTATAGCAATTGTTACAAGTCCAGCACCTGTATGAAATGCTGCTTTGGCTGTATACATTGGTGCTCCAACAAAGTGACGTGAACCACCAATTACAAGTGCATGTCCAAATGTACCTTTATGTCCATGAGGTGGACGTTTTGGAAGAGAAGCATTCACTTTTTGTTCTGTTATGATTTCAGGTAGTTTGGTGTTGAGTTGATTGCCGATCGTTGTTGGTACGGAAATATCACATACTTTCCACTCCCCAACATATCGCGGACCATCTTGTAGAAAGAATCCATTTTTTGGACAAACAAAGGTAACGGTCTTTGATGCTTGAATAGCGATGTTCTCTACTTTGCCAGTATCACTATTCACACCAGACGGAATATCCACAGCGATAATAGGCTTCTCACCAGAGAATTGATTCACCATCGAAATAATTTCTGCTATTGGTTCTCGTACCGCACCACGAACCCCTGTACCTAGTATTGCATCCACGATGATATCTGCTTGGGTTAGTTGTTGTTGCAAGTCATCCAACGAATGGTCATGAAGGGAATATACTGGTAATCCTCGATTCATATATACATCATAATGAGTTTTGGCATCCCCTTTTAAGCGATCTTTATCGGCAAGTAGCCATACATGTGATGGAAAGCCTGCATCCACTAGCCTTCTTCCTATGACAAACCCATCACCACCATTATTCCCCCCACCAACAAGCACAACAATATTTGTGTGTGATTTCGATGAGATCATTTTGGCGGTCGTTCTCATTATTTCCTCGACCACACGGACACCTGCATTTTCCATTAACACAACACCAGGTAACCCCAATCTATTGATCGTATAATCATCCATTTCTTTCATTTCTTTTTGTCCTGCACTAAACATAGTCCTTCCCCCTCTCTCACCTCTACTTCTTCTAAACCCATTATAAACCATATCCAACCATCATACAGAACCCTCAGAACTCATTCGACATAAACCGGCAAAATACGGGTGGTGACAGGCACCTACAAAAGGAAGATGGTGGCGATGCCGAAGTAGATGAGTAGGGATAGAATGTCGTTAATGGTTGTGATGAGTGGCCCAGATGCGATGGCCGGGTCTATGTTAATCTTATATAAAATAAGCGGAATAATCGTTCCAGCAAGAGTCCCGATAATGAGTGTCAATAGTAATGAACTACCAACGACAATCCCTAAGCTAAGACTTCCCTGCCAAAAATAAGCAATACCTAAGATTAACAAACCACATACAACCCCAATAATGATTCCGACTCGTAATTCTCGAAACACTAACTTCAGTAATTGTTTGAAGTTTACATCATTGGTAATTAATCCTCGTACAACAACTGCTAGTGACTGTGTCCCCGTGTTTCCTGTCATACCAGCAATCATTGGCATAAAGAAAGTGAGTGCAACAACTTGTGCAAGGGTATCTTCAAATCCGCTAATTATACTCCCAGATACTAATCCGATAAACAATAACAAAATTAGCCACGGCAAACGTCTATAGGCAGCTACAAATGGCTTTGTATTAAAATCAATCGCTTTACCAGAAGCAGATAATTTTTCAATATCTTCATTTGCTTCTCGAATCACAACATCAATTACATCATCAACTGTCACAACCCCAACTAAGGTGTTATCTTCATCTACTATTGGGATTGATACGAAATCATATCGACTGATTAAGGTTGCAACTTCCTCTTGATCAGTATAAGCATCTACTTTTACTAGCCTTGTAAACATAATATTTTCAATTGTATCGTGCAAATCAGCTAACAATAAATCTTTATACGAAACAACTCCGACTAATTTTTTATGCTCATCAATCACATATAGATAATTTAAGTACTCCGCTAATTCTGCAAAGTGCTTTAATTTATCAACTGCTTCTCTCACCGTATACTTTTTTTGAATCCAAACAAACCGGTTGTTCATAATACGACCAGCGGTTTCTGGTGGATAATTAAGGAGATTTTTTACAACTGCGATCTCCTCTTTTTTCATTTCAGATAAGAGCTCTTCCATCTTTTCTGGCTCAAGATTCACCAATAATGTAGCTAAATCATCGTTTTCCATTAAATCTAGCACTTTTGTTGACTTTTCAATTCCCAGCTTATGTAACACGTCTAACTGATCTTCTTTTTCCAATTCTTGAATAACATCTGTCAATTGTTCAATCGATAAAAAAAGAACAAATTTATTACGGTATTTAATCGGTAAATGAATATATAATTGCGCTAAATCATATGGTTGTATTTCATTAATATGCTGTTGGAACTCCTCCCGATCACCCTCTGTAAGAGCTCTAGCTAACTCACTTACTATTTCATTTTCCTGTAGTGATAAAGTCACGATATTCACCTACCTCATTTTTATCTTAGAAGACACTAAAATAGGATACCCAAAAATGGTGTAGTTTACCGCAATGAATCCCTATTTTTGTTGGCTCAAATTAGTGAATATAAAAACTAGCACCATCTATAATTTCCACCTCTGAATATTGTTTTAGATCCTCCATTAATTTAAATAAGGCATCATCTTTTTGTTTGACTTCGATCATACAATCGATTTCACTAACACTTCCTTTTATGGTACGCAAAAATCCCATAAACATATCGGAATTCACATAATCAGCAAGTGCACGAAATTTCTGCTTAGATCGTGGACTGGAAATATGCATCTTTACTGGTAGTTCAGATAAACGCCATGTTCCTAACACACGATCCCATGCTTTTTCCCATTTCCCATTCTCTGGACAATTGGCTAAATGATGATGGTAGTCAAAAATCATTGGAATCGACAACTTTTCACATAAATATAACGTGTCCCATAAGGTAAATACCTTATCATCATTTTCCAGCATAATCATCGATTGTAAATCAGTCGGGACCATTTTTCTTTATCACCATACCCACCACCAACATGTAATACACAGCGGTGTGTCTGTTTCATCCCCATTCCTTTCAATAACCTGTAATGAAGCCGTAATGTATGGATAGCATTTTGTAAAACATACTTTCCAAGTGAATTAAGTAATACAAAATGATCTGGATGGAAATCAACTCTGAATTGCTCATGCTCATCTAGGAAAGACTTGATCTGATTAATGAATCCTTTACGGCTCTCATATAATCCCATCCTTCTAATTCAGGATGAGTTGCTAATGGAATGAGTTTAGATGAAAGTCGAAAAAAATGAATATCATGCGCAAGGTTATGTCGTAATAAACGTAAGCAATTCGTTAAATTTGTGTTTGCAAGTTGCTCCAGCTTATGAATTGCTGCTTGTCGGTCTTCCATTTTAGAAAATGTTGCATAGGTCATTGTTTTCGATGGAGAAGCGTTTTGTACATGAACACTCATTGCAACATATCCAAGACGTACAAAAGTCAAAAAGAACACTCCCTCTACATTTTCCTTTAGATGAAGTGTTCCCATAATCCTATTTTTACCTGTTAACTAGTCTGCTTTATTTTTCGGGTAATGCCTTTTTCTATTTCTACTGCAGTAAACACGAGAATGCCAAGTAATAGAGGATATCCCCATTCTGCTAATTCCATTGGTGCAGTACCTAGTGCTGTATTCAAAAAAGGTACATATGTGATGGCCAGTTGAAATAATACTAATAAACCAGATACCAGAAAGGCAATTTTATTGGCAAAAAAATCTTTCCCAATAGCTGGTGCTAGCTCATTTCGACAGTTAAACAAATAAACCATTTCAGCAAACACAATTGCGTTTAGAACAATCGTCTGTACATCTGTATGTGTATATCCATTATTGGTTAAGTTCGTAAACATGTACAAACAACTCAGCCCTACAATCAGGGAAACATACACGATTCGAAATAGATAATAGGAATTGAGTAACGCTGTTTTTCGTCTCCGTGGTGGTCTATTCATAGCCCCTTTTTCAATTCCTTCAAAAGCTAATGCCATCGCAATTGTGACTGCCGTTATCATATTGACCCATAAAATTTGTACTGGGGATAAAGCCATAGACATGCCCATCACAATGCTACCAGCTACTAATATTGCCTCAGCACCATTTGTCGGTAAAATAAACAGAATGGTCTTTTTCAAATTATCATAGACTCTTCTACCTTCTTCAACTGCATTGATAATCGTTTTGAAATTATCATCAACCAGTACCATTTTAGAAGCATCTTTGGCAACCTCGGTACCTTTAATTCCCATGGCAACTCCTATATCCGCTTTTTTCAAAGATGGTGCATCATTCACACCATCACCAATCATGGAACAAACCTCACCATTTTTCTGAAGTGCATCGACTAACCGCAATTTAGTATGTGGGCTTGTACGTGCAAAAATATCATAACGCATCACAACATCACTTAGCTCGTTGTCATCAAGTGCGTCAATCGACTTTCCATCAATTGCACCATGACCATTTCCAATTCCTAATTGTTTCCCAATCGCATAAGCTGTTTCAGGATGATCTCCTGTAATCATTTTCACGCGAATGCCAGCATTTTTACACTCCTCCACCGCAGCAATTGCTTCTTCTCTCGGTGGATCCATAATTCCTGCTAAGCCAAGGAACACGACATCATCTTGAAGGTCACTATGATCAATACTTGTTACATTTGGACCAACTTTTTTGTATGCAGCACCTATGACTCGTTCTCCTCGTTGTGCCAGTTTCTTCATTTTTTCTTCCCATTTCTTACGATTAAAAGCTTGTGTCGAAGAAGTGTCAGTCGCCTCATGTGTCGCCATATCAAATAATTCGATCTGGAGCACCTTTTGTGAAAATATAATTTTCGCCATAAAAAGTCGTTAACACTGCCATATACTTATATTCCGAATCAAACGGAATTTTTGAAGTGATAGTTAGTTTTGGTAGTTGTCCACTTACTTTCTCCGCTAATGTCATCAAAGAACCATCTGTTGGTTCACCATTCATTACCCACTGTCCATTATCTTTTGTCAGACTGGAATCATTAGCTGTTCGTACACATAATAACAATTTCATTAATTGCGGATGCTCGTCTATGACTATCTCTTTACCATGTTGTTGTATTTTCCCCTCAGGAGAATACCCTAACCCACTTACTTCATACGTATCATTTGTCGTCTCGACTGACCGAACTGTCATTTCATTTTTCGTTAGGGTTCCTGTTTTATCCGAGCAAATAACAGAAACTGATCCAAGGGTTTCCACAGAAGGTAGATTACGAACAATCGCTTTACGCTTAACCATATTTTGGACACCAATCGCTAATATAATGGACATAATAGCTGGTAGTCCCTCTGGAATGGCAGCTACAATTAAAGCAATAACAGAGAGTGCTAATTCACCTAGTTTATAGTCACGTAAAAAGTAAGCAAAAACAAAAATAAACAGACCAATAGCTAAAATCGCGATCGTTAATTGACGACCAAATGTCGCTGTTTGCTCTAGTAATGGTGTTTTATGATCATCCACTGCTGCCAAGGATTGATTAATTTTTCCTAGTTCTGTTTGGTCCCCTACTGCGACAACAACTCCAATCCCAGTTCCAGACGAAATAGAGGTACCAGAAAACACCATATTAAGTTGGTCACCGAGCACTGTTTCCTCTTCTATCGGCTTCGTAGATTTTTCGACAGAGATTGATTCTCCTGTTAACGTAGATTCTTCAGCAGTTAAATGATGGCAAGTTATTAATCGACAATCAGCAGGCACCTTGTCACCTGGGCTTAATAAGAGGATATCCCCCACTACTAAATCAGCGGCATCTATTTCCTTCCGCTCCCCATCTCGAATAACATTTGCATGAGGAGAAAGCATATTTTTAATCGCATCAAGTGCTTTTTCGGCTTTATTTTCTTGAATATATCCAATGGTCGCATTAATAATAATAACCATCCCAATCACGACTGTATCAATATAGTGTCCTAATAGGAGCGTAATAATGGCTGCGACAATTAGGACATAAATCAATACATCGTGAAATTGTTTGATAAACTTCATGACGTTTGATTCTTTTTTTCGTTATGTTAAATGATTGGTACCAAATTGTTCCTTCCTTTGTTTGATGTCAGTTGACCGCAGTCCTTTCGTGCCATCTGTCTGAAGTTCATCTAAAACCGTTTCAACGTCAACTTGATACCATTTTCGTTTGTTATCCCTATCTACATTCATGAACACCACTCCTTTTGAGAAGGATCTCTTCGTATTCTTTTTTCGTTTTTAACGTCGCAACTTCTATAAAGTGTTCATTAACTTTGGTCTGCTCGCTTTCTTTCTCGTGATGGAAGAATGCTTGGAATTCACTCCGGCAGAATACTTGCTTTCCGCGGGAACGGCCTCAGCCTCCTCGGAAGCAAAAAATGCTTCCTGCGGGGTCTTCGGACACGTGCTGTTCCCGCAGGAGTCTCCGTATTCTGCCTCCGCTATGGCGCTCTATTCCGTTCTTTATTAAAAGAAAATATTGCTATACCTTTTGTAAAAACAAGTGTCTGAACTCCAATATACAAATTGTTTTACAATAACAGTAATAAGAATTAGGTAAGCACAAAATCAGCGGAAGAAAGACACGGAGACTCCTGCGGGAGGATAGGCCTCGGTGAGACCCCGTAGAGACGACAGTCTCGAGGAGGCTCACCAGACGCCCGCGGTAAAGTAGACACTGTGAAAACGAAAAGTTTGAACAGATGTTGCACTTATGCTCCTGGTGAAAGCGTAGTGTCTTTCTGAGCGAGTAATAGCACAAGCACAACATTTCATTTCAGAATTAATACGCATAATCTACCAACTATTCATTAAGATTTATACTTGAAAAAGCAACAATCTTTTAGAAAACCGCGTTTGAGAAAGATTGATGGAAAGAAGGTGTCTATTAGATCAATAGGCACCAGCATAACCATGTACGCTTTCAGCAATAACCCTTGTTCCAACAACACCATCTAACGCTTCTGATGCATGTTCTAGGGACGTAATAATCGCTTCTCTTTCATCCCTAGAATCTGCAAAGTCAATTGCTGCCTGTACCTTGGGCAACATACTACCAGGTGCAAAATGATCTTCTTTCATATAATGGTGTAATGCCTTGGAACTAATGGTGGTTAAAGGTGCTTCTTTATCGGTACCAAAATGAATATAAGCATGATCCACTTCCGTCAACATCATTAACACATCTGCATCAATTGCTTCAGCTAGTTTTAAAGAGGCAAAGTCCTTATCAATGACTGCTTCAATTCCGACATACCTTCCGCGATTATAATAGACGGGAACTCCTCCGCCACCTGCAGCGATTACAATATGGTCATGCTCTAGCATCGTATCAATTATAGGGTGTTCCAATATAGCTACTGGTTGTGGGGATGGAACGACTTTACGCCAGCCTCTACCTGCGTCTTCTACATACGTTTCGCCAGTTTCCTCCATTAATGCTTTTGCTTCTTCCGCTGAATAAAATGGACCAATTGGTTTAGAAGGATTCAAAAAGGCGATATCCATTGGATCTACTTCTACTCTTGTAATGATAGGTGCAACCTGTTTAGCGATACCATGTTCCTTTAGACGCAAGTCGATTGCATTTGCCAACCAATAGCCAATCATTCCTTGACTCATAGCACCACATGTGTCGAGTGGCATTGCAGGGTTTTGTGGAGATTCAGCCTGTACTTGCTGTAAATAGATATTCCCTACTTGAGGGCCATTTCCATGTGTGATCACGACTTGATGTCCTTCCTCAATAAGTTTAACGAGCTGAATTGCTGTCATTTCTAACTTTTTTTGCTGTGCTCGTGCGGTACCATCACCAGATTTGATTGAATTTCCTCCAAGTGCCACTACTATTTTTTTCTGCCTCATTTAAATCACCTCGCTAAGTTTGGAAAGGAGAAAGCAGAAAGAATCCTTCTCCCTTTGTTCTTTAGAAAACCATAATAATTTTGACCTATGGATAACTGAACAACAGGAATTGCCATGTTTAGCTCCAGCAACAAGCGACTAGTGAGACTTCCCTCACCTCCGTACGACGACCCGGATGGTCTAGTATCGGCGTTGGTCACAGGACGTGACCAACGCCGATAAAGTCAACATAGACTCCCTGTGGTCGCCGTATTTCCTTTATCTCCTACGGCTCAGTCCAGTCCGTACGTCGCTAATCACTTTCATTCTTTATTTACCATTTGTTGCTGCCATTACGGCTTTAATCGTATGCAAACGGTTTTCTGCTTCATCAAATACAACAGAATTTTTACTTTGGAATACGTCATCTGTTACTTCCATTGCAGTTAAACCAAATTTTTCATATACATCTCGGCCGACTTCTGTCTCTAAGTCATGAAAGCTTGGTAGACAGTGTAGAAAAAGAACATTGTCATTACCTGTTTTCTCTAGCATTTCTTGATTGACTTGATATGGTAATAGCAAATCTATTCGTTGCTGGAATTGATCTTCTTCCCCCATTGAAACCCAGACATCGGTATAAATGGCATCTGCTCCTTCAACTGCTTCATCAACATCTGCTGTGACCATTACCTTTGCTTTCGTTTCTTTTGCGATAATACGAGCTTGTGCTACTATTTCTTTATCTGGGAATAGTTCTTTTGGAGAACAGATACGGATATCCATCCCGACTTTGGCTCCCCCAATTAATAGACTAGTCGCTACATTATTTCTTCCATCTCCAACATACACTAGCTGAATCCCTTTCAAATGACCTAGATTCTCTTTAATCGTTAAAAAATCTGCTAGTATTTGCGTTGGGTGAAATTCATTCGTTAGTCCGTTCCAGACAGGAACACCAGCATATTCTCCTAAAGCTTCTACCGTTTCCTGATCAAATCCGCGAAACTGAATGCCGTCGAACATTCGTCCTAATACAATCGCTGTATCACGAACAGATTCTTTTTTTCCAAATTGGATATCATTTTTCCCTAAATATTCAGGGTGTGCACCTAAATCCACACATGCAACGGTAAATGCGCATCTTGTTCTGGTGGAAGGTTTCTCAAAAAGTAGTGCAACGTTTTGTCCGGCTAAATATTGGTGAACAATACCTGCTTGTTTCTTATTTTTTAAATCCTGTGCAAAATCAATAAGCTCGTTTATTTCTTTCTCTGAGAAATCGGTTAGTTTTAGGAAATTACGACCATATAAATTTGGTTTTAACATGGTAATTCCTCCTCATTTTGCAAATAGTTTTTTAGATTATGTTGCTTTTCCAGGTCCCGGGAAGCGGTTTTTGCTTTCGTTATCTAGCTTCGATTGTTATAAAACACAGAATAATTTAGTTAAATTACTACTGCAATACTCATTACTGCCATTACCATAACGGATAGTACGATCAATAGTTTCCACACGTGTTTAAAATAAACGTTATATGGAACACGTGCTATAGCCAATGCACCCATAATAACAGCACTAGTTGGTGTTACTAAGTTCACTAGACCAGATGCACTTTGGAATGCGGTAACTGCCATTTCTCCGCCGACTCCAGCAAATTCTGCAAGTGGTGCCATGATCGGCATTGATAAAGTAGCTAAACCAGAAGTGGACGGGACCAAAAAGGATAGTGGCAAATAAAATAAATAAGATAAGTTGGCAAATGCAACTGGACCAATCCCATCCAGCATCATCTCGCCCCAATGTAGGACTGTAGCCGTCATACCACCATCACTCATGACGACGGAAATACCGCGGGAAATACCAATGATCAACGCTACGCCTAATAAATCACGTGCACCATCAACAAATGTACTGGTGAATTCCTCTTCCCCCATACGATACATAAAGGCAATGATAATGGAAGAGAATAAGAATAATAGGGTTAGTTCCCCAAACCACCAGTCCCCGAGTGGGATGATATTCCCTAAAAATGGACCGATAACTGGAATCCCCAGGAGCACGTCATTTATATTTTCAAAGAGTGGAATATTGAATTTATAAGCCCAAGGAATAACCGCTAGAATCATAATAAGGAACGTGATCCCAAACACCCATAAGACTGCTTTTCTCCGACGTGTGAATTCAGGTATTTCACCAGACTGACCTTCTAGGAAGTGTTTTTCGTTATCTTCTTTCATATCAGCAACAAGCGATTTACCTGGATCCTCTTTTACCCGTTTGGCATAACGCATCACAAATACAATTGCGATGACTAAGCTTAGTACAAGGATGATCAAGCGTAGGGTAATTCCTTCCCCGATTGATATACCGGCAAAGCCAGATGCGATACCAGTTGCAAATGGGTTCATGGTAGATCCTAATACCCCAACACCTGCACCTAAAGCAATAATCGAAACTGCTGTTAATGAATCATATCCAGCGGCAATTAAGACGGGAATTAGTAATGGATAAAAGGCTATTGTTTCTTCTGCCATTCCATAGGTTGTACCACCTAATGCAAATACCGTCATTAAAACAGGAATCAGTAAATGCTCCTTCCCCCTTAATCCCCGGACGATTCGACCAATACCAGCATCAATAGCGCCAGTTTTTACCATAACCCCAATAAAACCACCGATTACTAATACGAAAAAGGCTATATCTTGTGCATCAAAGAATCCGCGGATCGGTGCATAAAGTACTTCCCAAACACCTTGAGGATTTTGTTCTACTTCTGAATATGTTCCAGGAATTGGCTCAAACTCGCCAGATTCTGGATCTACAACTTCGTATTCACCTGCTGGAACAACCCATGTTAAAAAAGCAATCACAACAATAATGGCAAACAATAACGTATAAGCTGTAGGCATTTTAAACTTTCTTTTCTTTTTTTCCATCATTCTCCCTCCTAGCTAGATTAAGTGGTTAATTGAAGAATCGCTCTTGCATAAATTTCCATGGCCTGCATCATTTTCTCGATATCCATATATTCATTTGGTTGATGCTCTACCTTTTCTTGATTTGGAAAGATAGCACCAAAGGCTATACAGTTGTCCATTGCTCTAGCATATGTTGCACCACCAGATGTGATAGGTTGACTTTTTGCATCGTCTGTAATAGATTGATAGGCTTCTAGTAGTGTTTGGACTAACTCACTATCCATTGGAATGTAGATGGACGGTAAATAATCAAATTCCTCATATGCTAAGTTGTATTTCATAGCGGTATCCGTTAGTTTTGTAACTAATTCCTCTTTGTTAGCAGTAACTGGAATTCGCATGTCGAACGGAGGTGTGTCCCAATCCTCTAGTCGACCTTCACTCACTACATCTAAGTGACCAAGAATCCCGAAAAGTTCCTCTCCTTCACCAATTTCTGCGTATCCATAATACCCATCCGGATCGTAATACGTTTTATATCCAAGCTGTTTACATCGTTGTAGCGTTTTTTCTAGTGCTTGGTTAATCGATTCGCCAAATGGATATGGACTTGTATCCTCTCGGTAAACACTCGGAATTTTGACTAGTTCGACAACTGAATTAATAAATTCAGGCTTTAACCGGTCTAGTTCTTTCCGTACCAATTGATAGGCGTCCATTCCATCACCTCCCTTATCATGACATGTCAATACTTATATATCCTTACGAACGAGTGGCATACTCATACAACGTGGCCCGCCACGTCCTCGAGACAATTCGGAGCTCATTACTTCGATGACTTCAATTCCACTTTCACGTAATAGTTGATTAGATACATAGTTTCGGTCATACGTAACGACAACCCCAGGAGCTATAGCCAATGTATTGGAGCCATCATTCCACTGTTCTCTTGGTCCGGCAATTACATCACCGCCACCACATGGAATCAATGTTACCTCTTCCAAGCCAAGAACTTCTTGTAAGGTTTCCATTAAGTTCGTTTTCGGCGTAATGTTAACTGTTTCTTTGTCCTCTCCTTTTTCCAAGATATAGATAGACATATCCCCTGCAGGACCTTGGATGGCTGGATGGATTGTAAATTTGTCATAATCAACCATTGTAAAAACGGTATCTAAATGCATGAATGCCCTCGTCTTTGGAATTTCAACCGCAAGAATCTTTTTAATGTTATCTTGTTTGGTAAAGATGTTTAAGGCTAATCGTTCAATGGTTTTGGCAGCAGTCCTTGAACTAATGCCAATGGCGACTGTGTCATTTGACAATACAAGCTCATCTCCACCTTCAATTGGGTACTCAAAATACCGATCCAACCAAACAGGAATATCATGATCACGAAAACGTGGATGGTATTTCAAAATATAGCTCATAAATAATGATTCCCGCCTTCGTGCTTCTTCTCGCATCGTGTTAATCGTAATCCCATTTCCAATTACCGCGGCAGGGTCTCTTGTGAAATATAGATTTGGCATTGGGTCTAAATAAAATGGATAATGATCCTCCAGCATTTCATATAAATGTGTTTTTTTATTATCCTGAATTTCTTGTTTCAAGACCCCAGCGATGATTTTGTTGATCATGTCACCTGTATTAAATGACATTAAATAATCAAAAATCGTATCATAGGAACCATTGACCGTTACCTTTGATTCATATAAAATATCAGCAACAAATAATTTTTTTATTTCCTCTGTGTGTAATGCTTCTTCTAAGAGTGTTGTTAAATAAAGAACTTCAATCCCGCGATTACGCAATGTGTTTGCAAAGTAATCATGCTCTTTTTGAACAACTGGTAAATAAGGAATATCATCAAACAATAATTGTGGTAAAAACTCCGGTGTTAAGTTCTCTACCTCTTTCCCAGGCCTGTGAAGCAACACCGTTTTCAACTCTCCTATTTCAGAAGTGACATGTAATTGATGTTTCATTTTGAAAACCTCCTCGAAGTATTATTTTTCCTTACACTTTTATAGTAAAGGACCCGTATGGATCATGTTGTAAACCCTTTCTCACTCGAGATGTAATTTATCTATCAATCCCATCATCAAGGTTTTATCATTGGGGTCGTGAAGGATTTCACTGTAATTTGGGAATAATTATGTACTTTCTTTTAAGGGGGATTGGGGGAATTCGGTATATAGTGGAGCTTGATTTACTTTTTGCTATTATTATTGATGATTTGTGAAATGAGAAGATCGATTGATTTAATTTTGGAAATTCCTCTACTTGATTTGTGTATCGAGAAGATCGATCCATGTAATTTTAGGGTTCCTATACATGAATTCTGCATTGACATACATCCTTGATTTACATCTGGCATTCTATCTTGCCGTTAGTGCATCAACGTGCTTCCTCTTTTTATTTATTGCTACTTTCCAGCTGATCCGTTCACTAGCAACCATCTGACATAAAAAAATGCTTAGAGAGGAATTTTTCTCTAAGCATTTTTATTACAACTAACCCTATTAACTTATCCATTATAATAAGCCAACCCATTGCCAGTATGTTGCACTAAATAGGATGATTAAAATGTACCCAATAATGGTGATTGGAATACCAGATTTAAGAAATTGTTTGGTCGTAAAGGTTCCTGTTCCATAAGCAAGCATATTTTGTGGTGCATTGATCGGTAATAAGAAACCAAAACTAATGACAAATTGCATGATAAGTACAAATCCGATTCCATTGAAAGAGATAGAATCCATTCCACCTACTAGAGCAATCACAATTGGAATAAAAGTAGATGCTAGACTTGTTGCACTTGCAAAACCCAAATGAATCAAGATATTAAATAAAGCTAATACACCAACCATGACGACTAATGGCATGGTTGCTACACCCATAGCTTCAAAGGTATTATTGGAAAGCCATGTAGCACCTTCTGTTTCCAATAATACCATTCCCAATGAAATACCTGTTGCAAAGACAATAAGTGTACCCCAAGGAACTTTTTGCTGTACTTCTTTCCAAGAAAAAATACAAACTCCTGGTGTAATCATAATCCCTACTGCAATAATCATAACCATCGTAGAATCAAATGAATGAATAAGACTCTCTGTAGGCCAAAGGAAGAGCAAAGATACGGCGATGACAATAAGCTTCCATTCTTTTTTACTAATTTTTCCTAAAGCATCTAGCTGATTTTTAATATGATCTGTTTGAACAATATCTCCAATATCTGGTTTAATTAATCTTGTCATCACAAAGTATAATAGAACTGACATTAGAATAGACCATGGTGCAGCATATAAAAACCACTCCCCCCACGTAACGTCTCCTCCGAATTCTGATTCGATAAATCCTAAAGCAACCATATTTTGTGCAGCAGCTGTTTTAATTCCAACATTCCAAATGGAAGTAGCCTGAACAGCCGTAATAATTAATAGTGATGCTAATTTATTTTCTCTTGATAATCCAAAAGCAGCAACAATCCCTAACAATATGGGTACAAGCGTTTCAGCTCGTGCTGTTGCACTTGGAACAAATAAAGCAAGAATAAAGTGAAACTTCAATCAGTGGGGTTTCCTTTCCTCCCCCACTGATTGTTAGTTGAACGAATCGGACATTTACGGGCAGTTTGATCCCCCACTTATCTTTCTTGGATCTCCTCGAAATCTTGAAGTGGGGGTCTTACTGCCCGTTACATGCGGGATAAACGTGACTAGAATCGTTCCAATCACTAAACTATTAGGTTTAGTACCTACTTTCGACATGATCATTAAAGCAATCCGTTTATGAAGCCCGGTAATTTCCATTGCGGCAGCTAACACAAGCGCCCCACCAACTAGCAAAACAGCGGTTGAACTAAAATCACCTATCGACAAACCTAAAGCATCCTTTGTTCCATATAAGATAGATGGAACCTCAAGTGTCGGTGATAATCCGATCAGCAAGGCTAATAAACTCACGATCATAACTGCGCTCACAGGATAAGTGACGGCTTCTGTTACCCACAACACAACCGCAAAAACCATTACAGCTAATGCACGTTGGCCAGCGATTGGTAAGGCTTCAGGGTTTGGTAAAAGTAATATAATTATTAGAACGGCTAAAGCAACGAAGAAAGCAATTATATTTTTCTTCTTCATAAAAATAATCTCCTCTCCTAACCTAAAGTATTTCTTTCTATACCTTCATCATAGAGGAGATCTCTTTATTGTGTTGTTCCTGTATTCACAGTAATGTTGTGAATATCCCTGATAATAGATTGCAAGCGTTTCTACCAATTACATGACAAGAATTTCACGCTTTTGTTAGCAAAACCTCAAAATAGATCTAAGTACTTTTTTCCGAGAAATAGTCGATGTCATGAACAATAACATGCCTTCCTTCCATCGATACAATACCATCATTTTTTAAATCATGGTATACATGGGACACTGTTTCACGAGTTGTTCCGGCAATTTTAGCAAGTTCTGTCATTGTTATGGGGATATCAATAAAATAGCCTTCCTCTGTTTCCACGGAGAAGTTTTGTACCAAATAATAAATCGATTGTTCTACACGGTCTGTTGCAAACGAAGTCGATATCGTTTGCAGGCGATCTTGGTGTCGTTTTGTTAGTATATCTAATCGTCTCAAGATTAAATATAATTGATCATTTTTATCCCGAATTAGCGATTCAAAATGTTTGGTTGGAATATAATAGACATCAATATCAGTAAGTGCATATGCGGAGTATCGATAGAAGTCTTCATTAAATAAACCAACATATGGAAAAATATCGTTGGGTTTAATGTAATTTATATAAAGCATTGTCGCTTCTTGATTGGTCTTTTCTAACTTTACGTACCCCTCATTTAACAAAAAGATCCTTTCTCTTGGATCGCCTTCTGTAAACAAAAGCTGATTCTTTTTGTATGTTCGTTTAAAAATCATTCGTTTCATTTCCTTAAGATCGGAATCACAGAGTGTTGAAAAAATCTCAAAAGAGCTCAAATCTATTTCTGGTATCGTTCTCAAATGTCTCCCCCCTAAAATTGGAGTGTTTTTAGTAATTTAATTTATCCCACATGTAACTGACAGGTTGACTATGAACAACACATCCTCGCAAAGGAAAAGCATTTTTGCTTCGGGCAATGTATTGCTGTCATAGCTCCCTTGTCCTATGCGTAGAAACACCCACTGTTTGGACTTTATACCTCTATCATAGCCCACATGAATAACATGCTTCAATTCCTTTTATATAATTGTTGTAAAAATGTCAAAAGTTAAAAAATGCAACATTATCACTGTGATAATGTTGCATTTCTATTATTTATTAACGTCAAATCGAGCGAAACTATGGATACCTCACTGCCCTACCATTGCTTGCTCATATGTTTCTCTGATTCACCATTATTTGCATTAATATAAAATGTTTCATTCAACAATCCGCTTCGTATACTTACCCGCCACAAAGGTAAATAGACAAGTTCAATCGAGTGGATTTCATGCTTTGGCTTCTTCAAAACGTAAGAACGATTAATTTGTCGCTCCTGTACATCCTTCACATAGCTGCGTGCTTTGTCTTCATCCGTAACTTTTAAGCTGACAAGTGAATCCTTTTCCACCTGTTCTTCTTGTAATGGTGGTATTTTTGAAAATACTCCCCTATAACCAGATACAGCATCAACAAAAATAACATTTGGCATTTTTTTTGCTGGAAATGGGGGGCGTTCTGCCACCACTAATGTTTTAGCAATCCAAAAAGGATGGTAGATCAAATCCTTTTTCACCGTATATTGTTGTAAATATTCTACATTGATATCTCGTTGCATTCGTAAGCGTAATGGTAAACTCTTTAAAATATAATGGTTCAATGACGTTTCATCTGTAATAGCTGTTTCAGTTCCAATACGTTGGATCGTTTTAGATTTGGTATCGACTTTTGGCATATGATCTCCATCCTTTATTAAGCAGTTTTATTAAGCAGTTTGTTCATCATCCAAATGCGTGTGGTAATAGTCCACTTGTGCTTGCACTTCTTTGGATGGTGGGTCTGTCATTAGACTAACAACAATCATTAAGACTAGGGAAATTGGTGCTGCGATAATTGGTTCCGCATTGGTTGGTAGCCATTGACCAATGACTAAAATCAAGAAAACAATGGCACCACCTACCATCCCAATTAAGGCACCTTGTCTGTTTGCCCGCTTCCACCAAATTCCAAGTACGATTGGAAAGCCAAAGGCAGATAGTAAAAATCCTCCGACCCAACCAACCATAATCGCAATTAATCCAGGTGGTTCAATCGCAATTAAAATACCTATAATACTGGCTACTACCATCACAATAAGCCCGAGACCTGTTACAAAACGCTCACTAGCTTGCTTATTAATATGTGCCTTATACAAATCATGTGCAACAGCTGCGGAGACCGCGAGTAGCATGGCATCGGCTGATGACATAATGGCTGCCATTAACCCAGCTAGCATAATACCGCCTAGGATTGGTGGTAAGTAATGCTCAATAACCGATACGAAAATCATATCAGTATTATCTAATGTACCAACAATCCCTAAGTTTGCACCTGCTGCTGTTACCATAAACCCAGCAATAAATAACGTTAAATAGAGTAGACATGCCCACATTGCCGAACGACGTGCTGTTTTTGCATCCCTAGAGGCAAAGTTACGCATCACAACAGATGGCGAGATAATGCCAAACCATAAAAAGGCAATAAATAAACCGAAATAGGACATCCACGGTTGTGTAATATCTCCAAATGCAGGATCAACTGATAAGGCAGCACTAATTAAAGAGTTGAGGCCACCATGATCTACTAGGATAATACCGGCCAGAAGTACGATCCCAATTAACATCACTGCACCTTGAATTAAATCGGTATAAGTAATCGCCCACATACCTCCAAGTGCAGCATATAAGGTAAACCCTAATCCAAGAATAATAACAGCCGCTTTATAGTCAATCCCTAATACATAGGAACCGATTAAACCAGATGCCGTTAACTGTGGTACCATATAAAATGTCATTCCAATAACAACGATTATCGCTGCAACCATTTGCACCGAGTTACCGTATCGTTGTTGGAAAAACTCTGGCATGGTTTTCACACCAGAACGACGAATTTGACCTGAAATAAGAAACATGGCAAACGGCAGGATCGCAATAACCCCAAATGCATAGGTGAAAAAATACGGAACTCCAAGGGCTACCCCTGAGCCAACTGCACCCATTAGGGAACTGGAACTAGCAACTGCAGCAAATATCGCAAATGCGCCTACAAAGGTATTAATACTTTTACCAGCTGTAAAGTAATCGCTTTCAGATTGTCGCGCACGACGGTAAAAGTAAATACCAATGAACGTCACGATAAGTAAGTAAATAAATAAAATAATTGCCTCTGTAACTTGCATCGCTTTTTCCCTCCTTAGTTATCGATTTTAACCCTACTTTTTGTTTTGCTCATCTAACCGTTCAATCCAAAGACTATATACAATAGCCAATAAAAACCAGAAAAATAACCCAATAAACATTAACCACGCAACAAGGGAAATGCCAACATAATAAACGTCAGTAGGCCACCAAACAAACACAAACCCAGCATAAAGCACCAAGACGACCGTTAGTATTAATCCTGGATCTTTCATTTTGGATCTAGATGACACCAAAACCACCTCCCATAAAATTATAATAGAATAATTAATGAATTATTCTATTTATAGTAAAAATTTTATCAATAAGTATAAGAGATGGAAAGTGATTTGATTTTGAATCTTGCAAAAATTAATTTGATAGTATAAGAAAAAAGAAGAATCCTCTCAGCTAAAAAAGACTGTTTTCTAACAGAATGTTGGTTTTAGCATGAAACATGATGCATATAGGATGTATTATACCCAATAAAAAAGTGCTGTTGATTTCCGCTCCAGACAGTCGCTTTCCGCGGACAACGCTTCAGCTTCCTCGGAAGCAAAAACCGCTTCCTGTGGGATATTCAGCTGTTGTTTTTTCCGCAGGAGTCGACTGTCTTACGCTCCAATCAACTACTGTATTAACAATAATAGCAAATGTTGATCATATCAGTGGAGGAAAAACACGTAGACTCCTGCAGGAAAAGAGGCCTAGGTGAGACCCCGCAGTGCGTAGCACGAGGAGGCTCAACAGCCGCCTGCGGAAAGCGAAGTGTATTTCCGGAACGGGTAAACACTCTAAACATCGCCTTAACTTACTGCGCACAATATAGATTATACGTCTTAGTAAACAACAAAGTATGCGAAAAGAGCCAATAAAAAGAGCACTCGCTGTTTTTAGCAGAGTGCTCTTCCATTAAAGTTATGATGCAACATCATAGCCTTGGTCTTCAATTGCTTCTTGCATCGCTTCTAGCGTAACTTGTGATTCATCATAGGTTACGGTTACTTTACCAGTTCCTAAATCAACCTCAACCGCGCTGACACCATCTAGTTCATTTAGTGCACCTTCTACAGCCATTTTACAATGACCACAAGTCATTCCTTGAACATCTAATGTAGTTTGCATAAAAAGAATCCCCTTCCTTCGAATATAATGATTTATGTGGCTAACGGCTTCACCCGTTAGCCAGCCTATTTATATTCTAACCCGCTTCAAACGCAGCGAGTTGGATACAACACTAACAGAGCTAAAGGCCATTGCAGCACCAGCAATCCATGGAGCCAATAATCCTAACGCAGCTACTGGAATACCAGCACTATTATAGGCAAATGCCCAAAATAAGTTTTGACGAATATTTTTAATGGTGGCTTTACTTAATTTTATCGCTTTAGGAATTAACAATAATTCTCCACCAAGAATGGTTACGTCAGCTGCTTCAATCGCCACTTCTGTACCTGTTCCAATTGCAATACCAATATCGGCAATCGCTAAAGCTGGTGCATCATTAATACCATCCCCAACCATAGCTACTTTTTTTCCTTGTAATTGTACTTCTTTGACTTTATTTGCTTTTTCCTCTGGCAAGACTTGTGCAATTACTTGATCAATGCCAACCTCTTTGGCAATTGCCTGAGCAGTACGTTCATTATCACCGGTTAGCATAATCACTTCAATGCCTTCATCTTGAAGGTCTTTAATTGCTTCTTTCGCTGTTTCCTTCACTGTATCAGCAACAGCAACAATTCCTTCATAATTATCATCCACTGCAATTAACATCGCTGTTTTACCATTCGATTCTGCATCCACTAACCCTTTTTCAGTATCTGTTACATCAATCTGATGGTCTTGCATTAATTTTCTCGTTCCAACTAACACACGTTTTCCATCAATCGTAGCTTCAATACCGTGCCCAGGTATAGCAGAGAAGTCATCAGCATCTTTCAGTTCTACATCTTTTTCGGTTGCATAGGCAACAATCGCTTCTGCTAATGGGTGTTCTGATCCTTTTTCTGCACTTGCTACCAATTGGAGTATGGAGTCATTTGCAGTAAAATCAGTTACTTCTGGTTTTCCTTTTGTAATGGTTCCTGTTTTATCAAAAATCACAGCATCTAATTGATGTGTACGTTCTAGATGTTCCCCGCCTTTAAATAATATTCCACTTTCAGCTGCTTTCCCAGTTCCCACCATAATTGAGGTTGGTGTTGCAAGCCCTAATGCACAAGGGCATGCAATTACTAAGACTGCAATTGCCGCAACCAGTGATGGCTCGAGATTTCCTGGTGTCACCAGTGTAATCCAAATGATAAATGTGATAATAGCAATCCCAACAACAATTGGCACAAAATAGCCAGAAATTACATCAGCTAAACGTTGGATTGGTGCTTTGGAGCCTTGTGCATCCTCAACTACTTTAATAATAGAAGCAAGTGCTGTATCTTTTCCAACCTTATTCGCCTCGACTTCCATCGTTCCATTTTTATTGATGGTTGAACCTATAACATCTGCATTGACATCTTTTTCGATCGGAATGGATTCGCCTGTAATCATCGATTCATCCACTGAAGATCTTCCTTTTATCACAATACCATCTACCGGTATTTTCTCCCCAGGTTTAATGACTAACCGATCACCAACCTGCACCTCATCGACAGGGACCATTGTTTCTTCCCCATTGCGAATGACACGTGCTTCTTTAGCTTGTAAATCAAGAAGCTTAGAAATCGCAACAGTAGTACGGCTTTTCGCACTTGTCTCCAAGTATTTTCCAAACAAAATTAACGTAATTAAAATGGCACTTGTTTCAAAATATAAATGCGGCATATAGTCTGGATTTCCAATAGTTTTAAACGCTTCTACTAAACTGTAAAAATATGCTGCACTTGTTCCTAATGCAACTAATACATCCATGTTGGCCCCACCATTACGTAAGTTTTTATAGGCGCCAACGTAAAATTGCCAACCAATGACAAACTGAACGGGTGTTGCTAATAGAAATTGAAACCATGGATTCATAAATATAGCTGGAATATTGATACCAAATAAATGTACAAGCATTGTAACGAGTAGTGGTGCAGACAATAAGCCAGATACAATAAGTTTTGTTTTCATTCGTTGTATTTGTTTTTCTTTTTGTGTCTGTTTCGCTTGTTTTTCAGCTTTTGGCCTAGCATCATAGCCTAACTTTTGAATGCGACCAATAATATCTGATTCCTGCATCAAATTGGGATTGTACTCGATTGTTGCACTTTCCGTTGCTAAGTTCACATTGGCAACTGAGATCGCTTCTTGTTTATTTAAGACTTTTTCAATACGATTGGAACAGGCTGCACACGTCATCCCCATGACATCGAATTCAGCCTTTTCCGTTTGTACACCATAGCCTAACTTTTCAATTTTTGCAGTAATATCCTGCACACTGGTTGTGGATGGGTCGTAATCTATCGTTGCTTTTTCCGTTGTTAAATTAACTTGTGCGTCAACACCATCCATTTTATTAAGCACTTTTTCAACACGGTTAGAGCATGCCGCACATGTCATCCCTGTGACACCAACCGTAATATGCTTCGTTCCACTCATGGTACTTCCCCCCTTACTTTGAAAATTGTTGCATAACTTCCATTAATTCTTCAATGGTTTCATTACCTTCCCCAGATTTTATCGCATCACTAACACAATGTTTTATATGTCGTTCTGTTACGGAAAACCCAACCTTTTTCAAGGCTGCATTAATCGCACTAATTTGGACTAATACATCAACACAGTAACGATCTTCTTCTATCATTTTTTGTATCCCGCGAACTTGACCTTCTATTCGCTTGAGACGATTCACAATTGCTTGCTTTTCGTCTTTTGTCCTTGGTGTTGTAGGGTGATCATGAAGATGCTCTCCCATTTCATCTCATCCTTTCTTCCTTCTACTTATACTATACCCCCCTATTGTATTTAGTGTCAAGAATAAGGCTTTTTTATTAGGGGTGTTTTCCAAAAGATTATTGTTTTTCAGGTATAATTCTTATATGCGATGTAACTTTTCGGTTTATATTTCCGCTTCTGACAAGTAATTTACTTTTGGTGGAAATTAATATAAATTATGGAAGAGGATCCCTAACTGGAATTTGCAGGAAATAACGGAATGAGGATTCATCAATAAAACTAGACGGTTCCTCATTCCGCTAATCATTAAAAAAGTGCTATTTCTAAGGTCAAGATGAATCCACGTTCCGCTATTAGCATTAAATCATTGGATTTTGATGGAGAAAACCACAAATAACGGAACGAGGATTACAAACCATACTCCAAACATGTGTTTTTCGGAAATAACGGAATGACGATTCATCAATAATAGTAGGTGGTTCCTTGTTCCGCTAATATTGAAAAAACCATAATCTATATTAATTTCATCTAGATAAAAGTGGAAGACTAACGTTTATCGAGTATGAATCTTAATAAATAGACTAAGTACAATGCAATATATAGAAGATGCACTTTAAAAACAACAAAGAATGCGAAAAGATCCTTCATTAAAGTAGGGTTTTTAAGTAGATACTTTTATAACATCGTATCTTTTTTTGGCTTCGGACAGTTACTTTCATCACGGGCCACAAGTTTGAACAGATGTCGCACTTTTAACTGATGTAGTGAAATCGAAGTTTTTCCGAAAGTACTAAAAAAGACTATTACCTCCTTTTCCTAGTAATAGCCTTTCTTCATTTAATTATGTTTTAAATGAGATATAAAATGTCTTATATGTTTCATTTGTTCTGTAACAAGTGTTTTTGCTTTAGCCATAGAGGTTTCTACTGCTAAGGGCTCGTTAATAATCGAAAAACAGCCAGCAAACTTGTTCCGAAGTGGATCTTGTTTCCCTGTAAGTGATCCTGAAAGCAGGATAACAGGGGTATTATAACGATTAGCAAGATCGGCAATATATCCTGGTGCTTTTCCATAAAGGGTTTGTTCATCACTTTGTCCCTCACCAGTTATGACAAGATCAGCTTCCTTTATAGCAATCTCAAGGTCTCCAGCTTCTGCTACTAATTTGGCACCTGAGACAAGATCAGCTCCCAATACTAACATAGCAAAACCTAGGCCACCAGCAGCACCAGATCCTTCCATTGATTGATAGGATTGCCTCTGTTTTGTTTCGATAAGCTTCGCGTACTGAGCTAATGTTTGGTCATATTGTGCAATCTGGTTTTCGGTAGATCCTTTTTGCGGTCCATAAACGGCACTTGCACCATTTTCCCCAACTAGCGGATTAGCTACATCACAAGCAACTTGAATAGAAGTCCGCTTTAATCGTTGATCCAATACTTCTAGTTTAACTTCCTTAACGGCATGAAGGTCTTTTCCATAGATTCCAGCCTTTGTACCGTCTTGCTGGTTAGCCTCCATTCCAAGTGCTTGTAACATCCCAAGTCCACCATCATTTGTTGCACTTCCACCTAGACCTATAATCAGGCTAGACGCTCCTCTGTCAAGTGCATCCCTAATTACTTCTCCCAATCCATAGGAGGTAGTATCATCAGGGTTTCGCTTTTCTATTGGCACTTGTGTCAGTCCTGCAATATTTGCTACTTCAATCACGGCTGTATGATCTGGTAACATTGCATAATACGTCTCGATTGGAGTTCCTAAAGGGCCTGTACATGTTAGATGTATTTTTTGACCACGGGATGCAGTAGTTAATGCATCTACAGTCCCTTCCCCTCCATCTGCCATCGGCTTTTCGATAATGGTATCTTGGTATGGGAGCGATTCAATCGCCTGCCTCATCCCTTTTACTACTTCATTAGCCGATAAACTTCCCTTATACGAATCTGGTGCTAATACTATTTTCATTTTTAACCCTCCTCCCTACATGACAATGAATCATGTTCTCCTATCTCATTCTATTCGACAAGGATATGGTTAATTTCCTTTAAACCATTAAAAAAAGACCAATTCAAGATGGAGGAAACCCCTCCATTGAATCAGTCTCATCATTCGACAAATATCGGGGAGTGACAGGCACTATTCGGTTATGCCATTCCTTGAGTAAAACTGATATCGATTTCGTACTTCTTTTGCTTGATACAATGCGGCATCTGCATGGTGAATGAGTAGCTTTGCCGACCATCCATCTTCAGGATATAGTGCAATACCAAAACTTGACGTAACTTGAAGATCGTTTCCATTAATCTCATAATGGTCTTGTAATGAATGCTGTAAACGTTCGGCGATTTCAATAACTCGCTCTTTCGTTGTGATATGTGTAAGCAATATAAGAAATTCATCTCCACCAATCCTGCATAAGACATCATCTCCACGAACATTTTGACTGAGTCGATTGGCAAATTGGATTAACAATTCATCTCCTATCTCATGTCCTAAGGCATCATTAATCTCCTTAAAGTTATCCATATCCAAATACAAAACAGCTAGCATTTCCTTATTTGAAAGTGCTTTCTCTATTGCTTGCTCCATTTCATCTGAAAATGCACGTCGATTTTTCAATCCTGTTAATGGATCATGGTAGGCCATAAACGTAAGTTGTTCCTCTTGTTTTTTCCGTTCCGAAATATCCCGAAATATAGCTTGAATAAATTTCTCTCCACCCTTTTGTATTGGAGCTGCTGATACAGCAGTATGTACCACTGTTTCATCTGGTTGAATAATCCGCACTTCGATTGGGTCTAGTTCATCAAGGTCATGATGTTTCAATGATTTGACTTGATCGATAAACTGGTCAAAACGGGCCTGATCCCGATTATGAATATATTGAAGAAGTGATGTATCCAATACTTCTTCCTGTGTTATACCAAATAAATCGACACTCGTTTTATTAAAATAGTTAATACGATACTCTTTAAAAATAACAATCGCTTCAGGTGAAAGCTCGACAATTTGCCGATATCCTTTTTCATTTTCTTCTAGCCTTTCCTGAATCTTTTTTCGATCTGTAATATCTTTGTACATGCCGACCGCCAAAATATGCCCTTTATTTGCTGGCATATAAGAAGCAATAATGTCTAACAAGCGACCATCTTTGGTATATCGCTGTACATCCAAATTGATGATCTTTTCACCTCTTCTTAATGGTTCTAAATATTCCGTTACATTCCCCATTTCATGAAACGGAAAAAAAACGATCTGATTCGTATCTCTTACTTCCTCCTTCGTATAGCCAAACATCTCCTCAAACGCAGGATTAATGGAGATTATTTTCCCATCATAACTAAGCAAAAAAATGGCATCTGTGCTATGGTCCCACACAATTTGGAGCTCATTTTTCAAATTTTCTAAATCATTTTCCATCTTTCTTTTTTCCGTAATATCTGTTGCAATCCCATATACTCCTTCAAGAACACCATCCACTATAATCGGGATATTTTTTAGCTGTAATAATAGCCTTTGTCCATCTTTATGATGAATCCAGATCTCATACTCGATAGGGTCCCCTTGTAACGCACGTCTAAAATTAGCCCTTGTACGTGGGAGGTCTTCCTTTACAATTAATTGAAAAGAAGATTGGCCAATTAATTCCTCTTCCTCATATCCTGTTAATTCGGTTACTTTATTATTAACAGTCACAAAGTTTCCTTTTGCATCTATCTCAAATACAGCATCGCCATTATACGTAGCCAATGACTCTATTCGCTTTTGATTTCGCTCTACCCGTTTTTTAATTTCCGATAACTGTTGTTCTTTTTGCCTTCGATCTGTTACATCCCGTACAATCGCAAATACGTATTCACAATTTTCATCTGTAGTTACAACTGGGTTAAGTAACGTCTCCCCAATCATTTCACCTTCTCGTTTGTAAAGTATTTCTTCAAAATAAATCGGTTGTTTCGTCTTAACCGCTTGATGGTACTTAGATGTTAACGTAGCTGCTATCTCTCTTGGTACAACATCTTCAATCGTTTGACCGAGGATAGATTCATCAACATCCAGCTTCTCTAGTCCTGCCAGATTGACATACACATAACGAAAAGATTGTCCATCCTGTTTCATCACAAAAATTAAATCCTCTATCGAATTAACCATATCGAGGAATGTTTGCCCGTTTTGAGCCATTTTATGTAAAAACTCTCGTACCATATTCCTAGTCCTCCTCTTCTATAGGATTGTCGATTCTATTATTTTTTACACTGATTAGCTGAGTTCCTATATTTTCCTTCATGATAATTAGAAAACCCCATAAACTAACTAAATAAGATCTTGCTTTACTAGTAGGAATAACGTACTGTTATAAGGCACAAATCAACTCAATAGTGTGTAATCATGATAAAACCTGTCAAGAGAAGGAAATCAACGAATGCATATTGCAAAAGCAAACGTGTTTTTTCTTTTGTCTAGACGAATGTTTAGTCAGACAAGTTACATCTGAAATTTCGTAAACTAAGGTGAAGAATATGTATCAACCAAACAATAAAAAAATCCCCCGTTATATTTGGGCAGTAGCAATCATCCTATTAACTAGTTCCATCCTTGTAGAAATGCTCCTTATACCAGAGGAAGAATCAGGCCTATTTTGGGCTTTCAACCTTGTTACCATTTCGTTATTCACCTATTATGGTGGAATTATAACTGGAATCATTTCAATCTTTATTATTGTTATCATACATATCGGAATGGATTTGCAAACACTCCAACTCCTTACAACCGAGGAATTAACGAGAACACTAATGGTCCACGCGATTGGCTTTTTCACCTGCCTTTTAGTTGGATACTTAGCAGGAAAAATTCATATAGCAGAACATGAAATGAAAGAGGTCATCAACAATAACAATATTACATTCTGGACAAGATACCTAAAAACAGGAAAAGTGATGGCATCAGAAGGGAATGCGAAAATTTATGGGGTCTCTCGAGATGCTTTTGAGAAAAACCCGAATCTCTGGAAAGATGCTGTCCATCCAGAGGACCAAGAAATACTCCAACAAGGAATCCAAAAACAGGAAAAAGGAGAGCAAACAAAGATTACTTATCGAATCATTCGTCCTGATGGCACAATACGTTGGGTCGAGGATCGTGGTACACCATCAATCAATAAAAAAGGAGAAGTTTTTAAAGTTAATGGCGTAATCCTAGATATAACCGCACAAAAAGAAGCAGAGATGAAGTTATATAAAGCTGCTTATATAGATGAATTAACTGGACTTACGAACCGAAACTGGTTCAAATCCCATTTAGAAGAACAATTAAAAGAAGCTACCAAACGAGCTAAAACATGTGCAGTTATGCTAATTGATTCTGATCATTTCAAACGAATCAATGAAACATTTGGACACCAAACTGGCGATATCCTACTTAAAAAGATTTCCCAGCGCATGCAACACATTTTGCCAAATGACCATACAATTTCCCGACAAAGTGGAGATGAATTTCTTATCCTCCTACGAGATACAACGAAATCTCATAGTGAGGATATTGCCAAGGATATTATCCATAAAATGAAAGCTCCCTACTTAATTAATCAAACAGAAATATATGTAACACCTAGTATCGGGATTAGCTTATACGAACCAGGTGACACTTCTAATACCAATGAGTTACTAGAACAAGTAGAATTTGCTATGTATACAGCAAAGGAAACAGGTCGAAACAACTATCAATTTTATGATCAAATCTTAAATAATCAATTGAAACGACGATTAATGTTAGAAACAAAACTACGTAATGCTTTGTATAAGAATGAATTAGCACTTTTCTATCAACCAAAAGTAAATATCACAACCGATCAATTAGTCGGAGCAGAAGCATTATTACGTTGGAATTCAGACATTGGCAACGTTAGGCCAGATGAGTTCATACCTATTGCAGAGGAGACGGGACTCATTACTCCAATCGGGGACTGGGTAATACAAGAAGCATGTAGGCATTTAAAACGCTTTTCGATAAATGGACTACCAGCTTTTCCTATTTCGGTAAACGTATCAACCAAGCAGCTTCTACAGCGAACCTTTGGAGATCGATTAACCGAAATTATTCAACAAGAAGATGTTGATACACGCTTTTTAACATTGGAAATTACCGAAACAGCACTGCTATTTTATGAACAAGCAAAAGACACGATCAAGACCATAAAAGACTTAGGAATTAACATTTCGATAGACGATTTTGGGGTAGGATATTCATCATTAAGTATGATAAAACATATCACAATGGATGAATTAAAAATTGATCAATCATTTCTACAAGACGCATTAGAAAATCATCGTGTCCAATCGCTCCTGCAATCCATTATCTTAATTGGGAAGAAGCTTCAAGCAGACGTTGTCGTTGAAGGAATCGAAACATACGATCAACTAAATCTTTTGAAAAAACATCAGGTTCATGGACAAGGCTATTTTTATAGTCGACCTCTACCAGTTGAGTCATTTGAAAAATGGTGTCGCTCATTCACACAAAACGAGTAGCCAACTAGCTACTCGTTTTACATTAGGAAAGTTGACTTGATTTAGGTGCAAGCAATGTCTTCCAATCAAAATCTGGTGGTAACGGTTTATAATAGAAGAATCCTTGTATTTCGTCACAAGCTTCCTTCTGTAAATGCCACAGCTGCTGCTCGGTTTCTACTCCCTCGGCGATCACACGTAAATTCAAGTCATGTCCTAGATGTACCATTGATTTCATGATCGACTTTGTGTTTACATTTGTATCATATCCATGATAAAGGCACGATCAATTTTCAAGCTGTCGACTGGAAAGTTTTTCAAATACTGATAAGAAGAATACCCAGTACCAAAATCATCAATAGCTACTTTTACTCCCATACCACGTACTTTTTGTAATTGCCAGGCAGACATCTCTGTATCTTGCATAACCAATTGTTTCGGTAATTTCAATTTCTAACAAATGAGCCGGTAATGCCGTTTCTGCTAAGATTGCAGCAATTTTTTCAGGAAGATTTCTTTGCATAAACTGTTGTGCATAAAGATTAACAGAGACACAAATAGGCGAATATCCCGCTTGAAGCCATTACATTAAAAAATGAGCATTCGTTCATCCTTAGCGAAAGTGTTCTTTTTCGTATATTGGGACATTAGAATCTTAGCCACGTCGGATCATGCTTTCCTAGTGTAAAAAATGAGCAACAGATTCCTTCAACAGGATTTGTTGCTCATTCTTTGTTCCTAAAACACCCGTTTTGCACCGACATAATACTTGGACCAATAGGAATTATCCATCGAGTAAATCGCAATTCCTTTTGAACTGGTGGCGGAGATCCATTGATTATCCCCCATATAAAACCCAACATGCGAAATGGTATTAGGAGAATTCACCGCAAAAAATACTAAATCACCAGGTTGTAGGTTAGCGTTTGAAATGGTTGTACCTTGATTATACAGACTTGCTGACGTTGTTCGTGACATGTCCACTCCATGCTGATTAAACATATAGTAGACAAAACCCGAACAATCAAAACCAGAAGGAGTCGTACCACCCCATAAATATGGTACTCCTAAATAATTTTTCGTATCTTTTACAAGTGCATCTTTAACGATTGCTCGATCAATAGCCGTTTTGGTTGCTTCATTCACTTCACCTGTTACAGATAGGCCATAATCTGCCTGAAACTTCTTTAAAGCTTGCGTAGTTGCTGAATCATAACTTCCTGACATAGCAGGTACGGCATAGCCTAAGATCTGTAAACTTTTTTGGACATCCGTTAAACCCGCTGTCGCAGAAGGTGCTTGTTCAGTCGTTGAATCAGAAGCTTGTCCCACAACAGCTGGTACTGTTAATACTTGGCCAAGACGAATCGTATCACCTGTTAAATTATTCGTTGATTTAATTTGTTGAACTGTTGTGTTATACTTTTTTGCAATTCTTGATAGTGTATCACCTGAAGTAACGGTATAACTTGTCGTATTTTGTGCTGGGGTAACTGCAGGACTGGTGACCCCTGATTCCCCTTTTGGAATGACAAGTGTTTGTCCAATTTGTAAACGATCACTGTCCAAGTTATTGGTACTGCGTAGTGCATCAACACTTACATTGTGTTTTGATGAAATTCCCCATAAACTATCCCCAGATTTCACAGTGTACTGGGAGTTAGAAGTCGTTGGAATTTCCTTATTTTGCGTGCTACTTTGATTTTCGCCTGGTATCGTGAGCGTTTGTCCTATAGAAAGTACATTAGAAGATAAATTATTTGCACTTCGCAATCCATCTACAGTGACATTATATTTATTGGCAATTGCCCATAGGCTATCTCCTGTTGAAACAGTATGTGTTGTCGCTTGTGTTGATGTTCCTGGAGGTGTTGCTGATGCTTCTCTTGGAATCGTCAATGTTTGACCAACACGGATTACATCAGACGATAAGTTATTTACACTCTTTACTGCTTCAACACTTGTACCAAATCGTTTCGCAATAGCTGATAAGCTGTCCCTAGGAACAACCGTATAGGAAGTTGTCTTTGCTTCTGTTGGCGTTTGATTTGTTGCTGTTGGTGAAGTCCCCTGTGAAGCTAGATTTGCAGGGATAATCAGTGTTTGGCCAACTTGAGTGATATCACTCGTTAATCCATTTGCTACTTTAATAGCCTCAACAGACGTACCATATTTCTTGGCTAGAACCGTTAAATAATCACCACTGTCCACTGTATGAAATGTTTTTGGAATAAGTAACTGTTGGTTTGCTCGAACACCATCAGAAGTTAGGTTATTAGCACGCTTAATCAGATCTACGGATGTATCAAACTGTCGAGCAATTCCCCACAACGTTTCACCTGCTTTAACTTGATAAAAAGCGGAATCAGCCTGAGAAACTTGTGTTGTCTGTGGTGTTGTATCAGCAGTACTTGCTTCTACTGCGGATGCATTGGCACCCATTAACGGTATCGATGTTACTGCCATTCCACCTATCATTAATTTCACCATTGTTACCTTCAACTTCGGATAACGTTTTTCCACCATTTCTTTTGCAAATTCAACCACATTCGTTTGGTTCTTAGGAGACTTGCCAAGCTCCCCACCAAATTCCACAGAAAAATTATTTAAATAAACTACTATTTCATATTCATCCTGTTTCCCATCAATTTTTCGAAGTTCATGCCGTTCTACAAAATCCATCAATTCAACCCCCTAACCTAACTATCAGTTCATTAGTATTTCCAAAACAGGACCTTTCACTCCCTGATTTTTAGAATGGTTTGAATAAGTGAATGGCCAAATGTATAATAACAGCCATTTATTGGAATATGATTCTTATAATAGTAGTAGGGGTATTGGTACTCTGCTTCCAGCTCCCAAACAGGATGATAAGGAGCTGTTAAAATGAAAATTGAAGTCGATACTACGGACAGATTAATTCGGATAGTGCTAGGGATTGTCTTTATCTTACTATTTTTCTTTTAGATTCTGGCTGGAGCTATACTAGTTTAATTATTGCTATTATTACTTTCAGGTTTTATTAAGTTTTGTCCATTATATCGACTAGTTGGACTTAATACCTGTTCTAGGTGACATAATAAAAAAAAACCTTTAGATTAAAAGTTTTTTTATAAGGCTGTTTTCTAAAAATCAGACCTAAGCTATATAGAAGCTGGTAGTAACTTAAATCATGTTGCTACGTTGCACAAAAAATTAAGATGGATTATAAATCCCGTAATTTATGGAATAATGAAAATGAAAAACAATCAAAGGAGTAGGAATTATGACGGAAGTAACCATGTTTATTAAAGAAGCTAACAACGGAACTGCGATACAACAAGTGGAACAAATTCTGAATGACTTAACTGGCATTGAGCGCGTTTTAGTAGATGCAGATGATGGCGAAGTAAAAATCGCCTTTGATAATAGAAGAATTTCAACAGAGCGCATTGCGATAACCCTACAGCAGCATGACTTTCATTTGATGTAAAAGAAGACAAACCACAAGCTATTTAGAAGGGACTCTGTTTCATGGATCATCATATACCAAGTGAAAATAGTCAAAAAGAATATCATAACGAGATAAAAGGAATGACATTCACAAAAAACTTCCGATCTGCATCTGCTGAAGAATGGTATGTATTTTTGCCTAGTTATCAAGAAAGGCAATCTAGTGGAGCAGCAGGTAAAGTGATTATCCACTATAACTTGTATGGTAATCGTGACGTTTTTATCAATACCACTATTATTTGGGATGATACTGAGCTATACCACTCCCAATACGCTTCCTTTATCTATATACTTACAGACGAAATTATCAACCGACTTGTAGGGTTTGCAAATACATTAGTGTCTGTGCATGCAGGGAAGAACTCTTACCAGGCTGAGTTTATATCAAATGATGATTAAGAACGAGGAAAAGCCTCTTTAACAGTTAAATGGCATAACATACCCAATCGCGTTTAATGGAGGATTTATCACTCAGAAACTGCTGGAGCTGGTAGAATAAGGATCTACTACTGCAGGCACTAAACTAGGGTTTTTCGGTAAATAATGGAATGTCGATTCGAAATCACACAACTGGGATCCGAAGAGAGTTCAGATCGCTAATTCTTATAAAGCGTGGATAAAATATTGTGTTGAATATGACAATATTACAAAAACTCGCATTCGCTCGTCCTTAGCGAATGTGTTAGTTTTTCTTATACCTGGGACATTAAAATTTCAGCCACGTCGAATACACTTTTTCGCTAAAATTTTTATACTCCTAACGTGTAAATAAAAACACGAAAAACGCCTGCAAAAAGCATTTTTCGTGTTAACTCAAGTCTTATATTAAAGATATTCCCCTTAACATATGTTATTTTTTCCACGTTAGGTGAACTACTTAGATCAAATCTAGTTTATTATAATTCTACCCCTTCTGGCCAATGTAAATCATGTTCTTCTATACTCGTAATGTCATTATTTTCATCCATAAACACGACTTTTGGTTTCAACTCTTCAATTTCCTTCTCATCCATTAAAGCTAAGCTTAAAATAATTACAATATCCCCTGGTGAAAACAAATGAGCTGGTGGTCCATTTAAACAAATACGTTTTGAACCTTCTGGTGCGGGAATTGCATATGTTTTCCAACGAGTAGCATTTTTAAGATTAGTAACCTGTACCATCTCATATGGCTTAATGTCTGCCTCTTTCATTAGCTTTTGATCAATCGTAATACTTCCCACATAATCTAGTTCTGCCTCGGTTACTCTTGCACGGTGAATTTTCCCTTTGCACATCATGCGTTGCACATAAAACACTCCTTATTGTTTACTAAAACTGATTTTAATATAGCATAAAATCCAACAAGTCACAATTTTAGTATAATGCCAGTAAAGACGATTGGTGCAACACAAATAAGCACTATATTGTTTTTTCTCCTTTTTTCCCATTAATAGAATAGTTTACTTTAATTTCGGCACTTAATGAATGAGAAACAGAACAGTATTTATTCTTGGACAATTCAATTGCACGAACCACTTTGTCCTCTGGTAGATCTCCATCCAATGCATAATGAATCATAACCGTTGTGAATTTTTTCGGATGATCTTCTGCGCGCTCTCCTTTTACTTCCATTTGAAAGGAAGTAGGTTCTAAGCGCATCTTTTTTAAAATGGATATAATATCAATCCCCGTACAACCTGCTACCGCATTTAATAATATTTCTGTTGGTCTTGGGCCTGTGTTTTCCCCACCTACTGCTTCAGCTGCATCCATCTTTATCGAATGGCCTGATGGGGTTTCATTGGAGAAAGCCATTTTCCCATCCCATTTAACGGTTAATTCCATTTAAATCAGCTCCTTTTTCTTTTAGTTTATGTAAAGAGATGCTTCCTACCACGTCTTTCTAAAGTTGTGGTAGGAATCTCTACAGTAAAAACATGCTGCTAATTTATTACTTTAAAACAAATTTTGTTTGACTAAACCCTTCTTTTGTTTTGGATACTTCGAGTATAGCTGGAAACATTGATTTAAGCTCCTGCACATGTGAGATAACCCCAATCATACGTCCTGACTTTTGTAAATCAATAAGCGTATCTATCGATTTATTTAATGATTCTTCATCTAAGGAGCCAAATCCTTCATCAATAAACATCGTATCAATCGAAATATTCCCTTGGAAACGTTGAATTACATCGGACATTCCAAGAGCTAGGCATAGCGATGCATTAAACTTTTCTCCACCCGATAAAGTTTTTACATCACGTGTTTGACCTGTGTATGCATCATATACATCTAACCCTAACCCACTTTGCTTTCCATGGGATTCTTGGCGATCACTGCGTTGTAAATAAAATTGTCCATTAGAAAGGCGCTTCAACCGTCCGTTCGCGGCCTCAATAATTCGTTCTAAATACTCAATTTGTAAATATCGTTCAAAGGAAATCTTTTGATTATTTTGTCCTCGCATCACGTCATACAAATCGGAAATAGTAGCAAACTGCTTTTCCTTCTGTACGACTTGTTCATGTGTTTCAATGATATTCGCTTTTAGTTTTGTTGCTTCCTCGTAATATTCCTTCGATAAGTGCAGCTCGTTTAAGGCCTGCTCATATGCTTGTTTTAACTGCGCTAAAAGTGATTGTACCTCCGTCAAATCAACACGTTTTTTATCCTTTAATGCTTCTTTTAATTCGCTTACTTGCTGTTTGGTGATGGAAAGTTTCTCTTTAAACTGTTGAATTGTCGTTTTTAGAGATTCTCTTTCTGATTCAGGTAGTTTTGCCTGTTGATACGTTTCAACCGTTTCAAAATCCGCTTTTTCAAGAGCCTTGTGGAATTGAGAAACTGCTTCCTCGCGCTTTTCAGTTGTTTCCTTCACCTGTTTTTGTGCATGTGTCAAATTCGATGCTGCTTTTGTTTGTTCCTCTTTTTCCTGTTGCAGCGTAGTTTGTGCTCTTTCCCATGCTTGCTCCAGTTCAATCTTCTTACGAGAAATAACCGTAATTTGTTCCTTTAGTTTTTCTAATTCTCTTAACTCCTCAGGAATATGACGCAATTGCTCCTCATAAACAGCCTTCCTTGTCTCAAAGGATGTTCGGTATTCTTGATAGTTTTTTTCTAGCTTTTCTTTCTTTAATTCCTGCTGTTTTAACGCTTCATTTTCTTTATCTTGTTTTTCTTTTGCTTGTTGTAATTCTTTTTGAAGTTTTTCTAATGAGGTCACTTCCTCATTACACTTTTTCCCCTTCTCTACTAGCTGTTTATTAACTTCTACTGCTTCTCCTGGTTGAATATGATAATCCTTTAAGGCTGTTTCTTTTTCCGATAACTGTGTAAGATTGGATTTATAGTTTAGATAAACATCGCGATATTGGTTTTCTACAGCTTCTAGCTCTTTCTTTACTGCTTGTAATTGTTCTCTTGTTACTAATTCATCAGTGTTAGTCGCTTTATTAGGATGATCCATACTTCCACAAACAGGACATGGATTACCATCATGGAGATGAACCGCCAAATGACTTGCCTGATTATTTAACCACTTTTGTTCGATTTCATCATACTTATTTTTTAATTTTTTATATGCATTCTCTTTTTCTTGTAGATCTTTTTTTAGTGTTGAATGAGGCTCCTCCACATCAAAATATGACTTTAAAATTCTAGCCTTTTCTCTCATTTCAGCTAGTGATTTTTGTTTTTGTGGTAATTCACTCACTGCTTTATCCATTTCACTTATGTTTGCTTGTCTTACTTCTATTTCATCTTTCCTTCCTTGAATTAATGATTTTACCTTTTCCAGGTCATCATATACGGTCGTTTTTTTCTCTTTTAACGCATCTAATTCTAGTTTTCGATTATTAATTTCTTCTACAACAGGTAAATAGTCATTTAATCGTTCTACCTGTTTACGAATTCCATCACGTTCGCCTTGTTTACGTTCCTCTTCTTGATATACGTGCATCGCATTTTTTAACTGCTGCTCAGCTTTTTCATTTGCCCGCTTTGCCTGTTTTAAAACAGCAATCTTTTCATTTTCTTCCTTTTTCCATTCTTGTACCTGTTTTTCGTATATTTCCAAATTGCTGGCACGTTCTGCTGCCTCCAGCCTTTTTTCATCTTGTGTAATGGCAGGTATTTGCTCCTGTAAATGATTTAATTGCCTTTCTTTTGCATCTAACTCTTGAAACCGATCATTAATTGCTTTTGCCTCATGAAATTCCGTTTGTTTTTTATCATGTGCTTTATATGCGTCATTGTAGGTTTTCTCATCCTTTTCAATTTGATCCTGATAGTATGCTACTTCTTGATCTAAGCCCTCAATAACCTGATTAATATTGTAATATTCTGCTTCTAACACTTGAAAAAGGATAGAATCTTCCCGTTTAGGTAATACACTTTCGAGTGATTGAATATAGTTGTCTCTTTTAGCTTTACTCTTTTCGACTTGTTGAAAAACATGATCTTTTTTCTGTTTTAATAGCTCATTAAGCTGCTTATATGATTCTGTTTTAAAAATACGTCTTAGGATCGCTTCCTTGTTTTCCGTTTGAGAGGTAAGTAATTTACGAAATTCCCCTTGTGGAAGCATAACAATCTGTTTAAATTGATCTTGCGTTAAACCAATAGTGGATTCTACCTGTTTATCAATCTCAGAAACAATCTGACGATCAACACAAGGTACCTCTTTTCCATTTACAAACTCATAGAACTCATACCGATCTCCAGTCTTTGTTTTGTTCCCTTTTTTCATATGACCTAGCTGCCGTAAAATCCGATAATGCCGACCACGCAATTCAAACTCTAATTCAACGGCTGTATGAATGTCATCACTGGCAAAATCACTGCGTAACATCGTATAACTATCACGATCTGTTCCACTTGCACTTCCATATAATGCAAAACAAATGCCATCAAAAATGGTCGTCTTCCCTGCACCTGTTTTACCAGAAATAACAAATAAATGGTGCTGATCTAACTCATTAAAATAGATCGTTTCGGTATCCTTGTATGGACCAAATGCAGTCATCGTTAATTTTATTGGTTTCAACGCGCTCCCTCTCCCTTACTTGTTACTGGTCATCGTTTTATTTTTCTTCGAGTCATTCGCTGTTTCATTTTCAGTTCGCAGTAATTCATCTAATACCTCTTTGAAAATTACCTCTGTTTCATCCGATACCTCTGTTCCTTTTACTTCTTTATAAAAGGATTTAAATAAATCGACATCACTCATGCTACTGCGGTTTATTTTTTGATCATTGTTTTCGTTATCTGGGATAGACGTAAATACATCAAATGGTCGTTCTACATGCATCGCATTCGGAAAAACAGAACGAATTTTTTCCATTGGTGAAAGAACAGGTGCTTCATCCATTAAACGGACGAACACGTAGTCTTCATTAACAGGGTAAGTTAATATTTCATCCAACGTCGCTTCTACAGTGCGAATATCTCGCTTTGGTGTTAATAAGCGCCGATCGATCGTAACATTGCCATTAGCATCCATTTCTATAATGTTAAATCCTTTTTTATGATTTTCTTCCGAGATGGAATATTTTAAAATAGACCCAGAATAACAAATGTTTTCCTGCAAAACATAATGCTTTTTGTGCAGATGCCCTAGTGCAGTATAGTGAAATGGCAAATAATGATGTGCATCGACATATTCAGCTCCACCAATCGATAAAGGCCGTTCTGAGTCACTTGTATTTTCCTCTTCTTCACCAAATGGGGTCACAAATGCATGTCCAACAAACACATGCCGCGCATTGGGATCCATATGTTGCTTGATGTTAGCAATGATTTTTCGTGCAGCTTCATTATGTGTCTTAACGTCATCATCATCAAACACTGTCCGTACGACACTAGGATCACAATATGGTACTAAATGAAAATGTACTGCCCCATGTTCATCATGTAAAACTACTGGCTCTGTATCTGTTGTAAAATTTCCGATAATATGAAATCCGTTTTCTTTCATTAATTTACTTCCAAAGTTTAGTCTACTTGGACTATCATGGTTCCCTGCTACTGCGATCACAGGTGTTTTTAACTGTAAGACAATTCTATCTAATACATCATCTAGTAAATGGACAGCCTCTATCGGGGGAACAGCACGATCATATAAATCCCCTGCCACGATAACCGCATCAGGTTGCTCATTTTCTACTGCTTGAACAAACTTATCTAAAACATAACGCTGATCCTCTGTCATGTACACCCCTTGAACTAATTTTCCTAAATGCCAATCAGCTGTATGAAAAAACTTCATCTATTTATCCCCTTTCCATGATTACCGTTATCTTTTTCTATCGTTCTATTATACTATATTGAGATTGTCTTAAAAAACTAGAGTAACCGTGTGAAGGAAACCTTTGAGGCAATACATATTAGACTAGATTAATGGAGAAGTGTGTAAAAGAGGTTGTTTTTACACATTAGGAAAATTTTACTAAGGGACAAGCGAATGCGAGTTTTTCTAAGTTTAATTGTTATAACTATAGCATGTTATGATATAAAAAGCAAACAAACGTTCTATTTTTGTCATTTAATTTCCTCAGAATAGATTTCATTATTTTTGCTTTAATTCGGTCTATTTTGGATATGCTTATACTGGGTGATAAATGATGAAAGCAACTGAATTAGAACGTAAAAAGTTTGATAAGGCACTTGATGATATACTTGATCTCTTTAATAACTTAGAAGATGATGTACCAATTATAGAATTCAGTGAAGAAGTAATGGAGCAAATTCAGCTGGCAAAGAAAAAATATGGGGATGATACTGTGAATGAGAAAATAAATACGGTTGTACGAGAAATGTTATCATGGCTTGATTTAGACGATATAGACTTAAATGATGGTGAAACAGAGGAAGAAAAGAATGATGAATAATTTTTATTGCTTTCTTTTGATAATATGTTATTATAGAACAAATGTTCGGTATTTCAATTCTGGAGGAGTTTACAATGATAGGAATATTAAATCGTTCCAAACGTAACCAAGAAAAAGTGATGATCTATTATATTGACCGAAAAAATCATGTGACCCAACGTATTATACGAGTAATAAATATAAAAGACGATGTTATAGTTGCGTACTGTTTCTACCGGAAAAAGATCCGCACCTTTACCATTACCAATATCCTTTCAGCTGGACCAATCCAAAAAAGAATTAGTGCGTAGTGTTAGACCAAAAAAAGCTATGTTACGATTCTAATTGACTTGTAACATAGGCTTATAACATGACAATATCCGTTACCTAATACATAATACCAAGCTGTGCTCCTTCTATTGCTCTTTCCCATGTTGCACCATTAAAGAAGATATTAGCTGATTTCCCACCTGATTCTAGTGCTCTGGAAATAAGCGGTTGGCTCCTGCTTTTGCAACTGTGTAACCAGCCTCAGTCGATCCTGTGAATGCTAGTTTACTAAAACCTCATGCTCCAGCATATAATTTCTTAGAATCAGAACCTCCACCAGTAATGATGCTCACAACACCAGCTGATAGCACTTGTTCTAGCAATTTTGCCAATTCTAGTAAGCTAAGTGGTGTGCTAGACGAAGGATGAATGACGACAGTATTTCCTACAACGATTGCAGGTGCAATTTTCCAAGCAGCCATTAGAATTGGAAAATTCCATGGAATAATTTTTCCAACAACCCCCAATCGGCTCTTGCAATGTTAATGTCAGATTATCTTCATCTAATCCTTTTGCAGTGCCTTCTTCAGAACCAATGACACCAGCAAAATATCGGAAATGATCTGCACTTAATGGAACATCAGCACCTCTTGTTTCTCGATATGGTTTTCCGTTATCCAGTGTTTCGACCATTGCTAGATAATCACCGTTTTTGTCAATTTAGTCAGTAATTTTTAATAATAGCTTACTTCTTTCTTCTACTCCGATCGTTTTCCATGATGCCAATACATAGGTTGCTGCTTCTACTGCTGCATCAACATCAGCATGACTAGCTTCTATTATATCTGCAAGCTTTTCTCCTATGCTAGGATTATAGCTTGCATTTTACGATCATCTGAGCTTTCTACTCATTGACCATTTATATAAAGCTTATATGCTAAATCAATACATTGTTCAGCTTGTACAGGTTTTTTCATTGTAAACTCCCTCTCTCTAATTTGCCGTTCTACAATTATCTTTTTATCCCCTTCGACAATCATCAAGAAAAAGTCCGCTCAATTCTACTATTCTAAAACGGAATAGATCAAAGGTAACAATTTTAATTTCTTCCTTACCAAAATTGAGGTAGCACATTATACCATCTCCTGTTGTGTTCACAAAAAACACAATAATGAGATTGTACAATTGAATGTTAGTCTTTCATGTGATATTATTCTTCTTTGACTAATTATTTACCTTACGTAACACTTTGGTTACAATCTCTTATCATATATTAATAGATCGTTTTTTAGGAAGGAGAAACAAACATGAGTGACGTAGAAAATCCTGTAAACATAACGAAAAAAGAAAAAATGGCAATGATTGCATCCCTCTTAGTTGGTGCATTTATGGGTATTACCAATGAAACATTATTAGCAACAGCTTTGCCAACAATTCAGCATGCTTTTTCCATTACACAAGGAGAGGTACAATGGTTAACGACTGTATTCTTAATGGTAAATGGCATTATGATTCCCATTTCAGCGTTTTTAATTGAACGATTTACGACAAGACATTTATTTTTAAGTGCAATCCTATTATTTGGAGTTGGTACGACCATTGCAGCAGTTGCACCAACCTTTTATGTTCTTGTCATCGCACGGGCAGTTCAAGCTATAGGTTCAGGAATTATGTTGCCATTATTAATGACAGTACTATTACTGATCATCCCAGTGGAACGGCGTGGAACTGCAATGGGATTACTTGGAATCGTTATTGCGTTTGGTCCAGCAATCGGTCCAACATTATCAGGTTTCTTGCTCCAATTCTTCCCGTGGCGTTCCTTATTTATAACAGTTATACCACTTGTCTTATTAACGATTATTGTAGCTTTGCGATACATGCGCAATGTAACCTATCAAAGTAAACCAAAGATTGATATTTTATCTATTTCTATGTCGTCTGTCGGGTTTGGTTCCTTTTTATATGGATTCGGTATTGCATCAAATGAAGGATTTACGAGTCCACTTGTGATTGGAACTATAGGAGTTGGTACAATTGTAATAGCGTTATTTATTTGGAGACAATTCCGACTAAAAACACCGATCTTGGAATTTCGCGTTTTTAAGTTCCCAGTGTTTACGTTATCCATCGCTATTACATTAGTTGCGATTATTTCCCTAATTGGTGCTGAAACAATGTTACCATTATTTGTACAAAACGTACTCGAGTTTACACCATTACAATCTGGACTGATGTTATTACCTGGTGCCATTGTGATTGGGATCATGTCACCAATTACAGGTCGACTTTTTGATTTATATGGTGCAAAATGGCTTGCTATTCCAGGATTAGCAGTTGTGACGATTACGACATTTCTGTTTACACGACTATCACTTGATATGTCTTTTGCCTATTTAACAACCATTTATGCCATTAGAATGTTCGGTCTATCATTTGCGATGATGCCTGTCATGACAGCAGCACTTAATCAATTGCCACCAAAATGGTATTCACATGGGTCTGCTGTTGCGAACACACTACAACAAGTATCCGCATCAATTGGTACTGCTATTTTAATCACACTTGTTGCAATTGGTACAAAAACCTTTAATCCAGTTTCATCGATTGCACCAGATATGGTTGCTACGTATGCCGAGTTACGTGGTTTTGAATGGGCATTTATTGGTAGTACAGCGTTAGCGATGATTGCCTTTTTGCTAAGTCTATTTTTACGATCACCCAAACAAGAAAAGGCAATGACCAAAATCAATCACCAAGCATAAAAGTTAAATATTCTCGTACAGGTGTAAATTGCCACGTTAGGTGCTCAAAACTGGACGTTACAGTTCCTGTTATAAGGTAGCCAGTCCTGTTAAAAAAGAACTTCCCTATCTCAGGAAAGTTCTTTTTTTGCCATTAAGTCTACCCTTTTCAAAAACAAAGGATCTACTTTCTGTTCTTAGAAGGGTCCTGGTCCATACCCTGGATATCCTATTCCCGGGTTTCCAGGATAATTATAGCCACCAAAAGGATACCCAGGATATCCAGGTGCATAGCCTCCTACGCCTGGACCATATCCTCCTGGTACAGGACCAACGCCTCCAGCTCCTGGACCATATGGTGAAAATCCTGGATTTGGCGTTAAGAATTGACCACCTAAATAACCTAATCCTGCACCTATCAGGCCAGAAGTAATCGGGCTAATTCCTGCAAAACCAGGTCCAAGAAAACGTGTATCATCTGATCTATACATTGGAACACTATTGTGATACATATAAATTCCCCTTTTTAATTGACTTTCCCTATAGCCTATGGGGAAATGCCTCTTTGTGACTAGGCTGAAATCTATATTTATGAATAATTTCATGAAAAATCGGTTGTATTCTATGCTATAATAATAGAGGATGTTCAAAAGGTCTGGTAAAAATGACACATCTAATTTCTTCGTTGGCTTGCTTTTTTAGCTCCTTGGAAAAGAATGACACTTTACCTGCGTGCGATGTAGATTCTAGTGAGCATTCCTTGTGCTCACGTATTAATTGTATACGCTCCGCTGCTCAAGGCTTCGCCACCTCGAACTTCCGACGCACAGGACGTACTAGTGTCGGCGTTGTAACAGGACGCCTGAGACCTTAGCCGACTCGGTTCTTTTTATCCTCCTTTTTGAACACGCACTAATAGATAAATATATATAAAAAACTAGGAGGCAGCATAAATGATTACCCTCATCATATTAGCCATTCTTGTATATATAGGTGTTTTTATAGACTTAGCGATCGCACTGTTACTTGTTCCGACATATTTATTTGCCTATTTCTTATGGGATGCACTTCTTTACAAGCGTTCTACTAAAAAAGAAGCACCACAACCCTTTTATCAAAACCCAACCATTCAACGGATTGTACTCTTTTTATTAACAGCTAGTATGTTCTTTGTCGGGAAGATAATTATAGGAGATTATTTCGTTCCATACTTTATTGTTATGCTAGTCTATTCCTTAATTAGCTTGGTTCGTCGAGTTCAGAAACGAAATAAAGCAGCAGAGCCAAAAGAAGAGCCAACTATCGAACAAATGACATCTTAATGATTATTACACTTTTACAACATCTAATTCTTAATCGATTCACCCTTCACCATCTGTTTGATTACAGATGGTTTTGTTATTTCACTATAAACGATTGCATCTTCTTGGAGAAAACGGTAAAGTAAGCATCAACTAGATATTCATCAGGAGGATATCATTAAAGTGCAGGAAATAATTCAACAAACACTAAAGCAAATAGAAAAAGACCATCAAATAGCGCTCCTATATGCCTGTGAAGCTGGTAGTCGCTCGACTGGCCTCGCTTCGGCACAAAGTGATTTTGATGTGCGCTTTATCTATGTTCATCCTACATCAGATTACCTAACTATTGACCCAGTTGGTACAGGAAATAAACGAGATGTGATCGAAACAACTCCTCATCCATCTATTGAATTCAGTGGTTGGGAACTCACGAAGGCATTACGTTTATTTCGAAAATCAAACCCATCTTTATTAGAATGGCTTCATTCCCCTATCCAATATGTACAAGCCAACTCCATTATCCATGCAATGAGAGAAATGCTAACAGATCTATTCAATCCAAAAGCATGTATCATGCATTATTTAAATATGGCTAAAACAAATTGGCGGAAAATCGGACATGCCGAAAAAGCTGTTACCATTAAACAGCTTATTAATGTATTTCGACCTATCCTTGCTGCAAAGTGGATCCAACTAGAAAATGTGTTTCCACCAGTTAATTTTCATCATTTAATGGATGCACTTATCTTAGAGGATTCATTAAGGAAAGAACTGAAACATATTGTCGATGCCAAAACTAATGGAGATCCGCTTTCATTTCCTAGAGAAAAACTGGAGATATTTTCTCCTTATATCGAGAATGCGTTAATGGAATTAACTACTTATGCCACATCCCTACCAACACAAAAAGTAGCGGTAACGGAAACACTTGATCACCTTTTCCGACAAACATTACAAGAAGTATGGGGTAATCAATGAAGACTGACACCACATAAAAACAAAAGGAGTGAAGTAACCACCATGCAACAACTACAATTTGAAGCTGTTTGGGATCGAACCATATCTAACAAAGACCGAGCTTATATTGAACGAGCCTTTCAGGAAACTACTTTATCAGCGACGCCATCCATTCAGTTTTCCGCCTTATGGCATGCTATAAACCATAAGGGCGAGCTATTAGTAACAGCACTTGTTCACAATACGGGGCAGACAACATTCCAATTTCATCAACAGCAGCTACGTTACTACCTAGACAAAAATACAGTGGCCACCCATACATTTACGATTACATCTATGAAAATCCAAGGCCAAACGAGTATGCCTTGGACCTTCATTTTTCCGATTGGAAGCTTTGATTCAAATGTAAATTATATGGATGATCAATTTAGGATGAAAGAAATGCAAGTAGTGAAAGCAGAAATGGGGTAGGCGTTTTAATTTGCCTTCCATTCCTGCTCAAGGATACTCATTTCCCATAAACTCCAATAAGCGTCACCAACTTTAGCGACATCTCGTTTCAATCCTTCTTTTTGAAAACCAGCTTTTTCGTAACAGGCAATTGCAGCATAATTGAAATCAAACACCCCTAAACTAACTCGGTGCATATCCAAGTCACGAAAGGCAATTTTCAAAATAGCATCCATCATCTGTTGACCAACCCCTCGCCCTCTAACAGTCTTATCGCCTACTAAAACCCGACACACCCGTGCAGAACGATTGACACGATCAATTTTATCCAATGAAATGTGACCAACTACCTTCCCTGTTTCGGCCAACACCACTTTATATATGTAAAGAGTCGCACCTTTTTCATTTGCATTATCTAAATACCTTTCTAACTGTTTTTCATCTAATGGATAGGTGAATCCAGGTCCGGCCCATTGGATCAAAAATTGTGGGGAATCTACCCAATTAATCAATTGTTTAAAGTCTGCATGATCGAAATAACGCAATTCTACCATTAAAAACTCTCCCCTCCTATACGATGAAACTATTGTAACCAAAGACAGGCAATACTGACAAGGCAAAAAAAGCACTCCCATATATAATAACTCAACTTTCGCAGTGTAATAATAAGGCTTAGGACATAAGAGTTATGGTGTTTTTGCTATTGTAGTATATTTCTTGACAGTTGACCTTTCTAAAAGAAAAACACTTCAATGTTTGGTATGGTTTAATTGACTAGAAAATCACGCTTCGGAAAAACACTTCGCTTTCACCAGGGACATAAGTGCCCCATCTGTTCAAACTTTTCGTTTTCCAGTGTCTTCTTTACCGTGGACTCCCCACGAGCCTCCATTGCGAAACCCACACTGCGGGGTCTCTTAGGCTCGTTTCGACGGACAGGACGTCCTAGTGTCAGTGCTCGCCACAGGTGTGACCGTTTTTAGCAGACGAACCAGGAGTCTTCGTGTTTTTCCTTCGCTAGTATTGCGTTATTTCCCTTCTTATTAATGTTGTTGCTAATACGAGGCTTGATTGGAGCGTAGGACAGTCGACTCCTGCGGAAAAAACAACAGCTGAAGATCCCACAGGAAGCGGTTTTTGCTTCCGATATCTAGCTACAGTGCCTACCCCCTCGAGGTCTTAAGTCAATCCTCTCTGTGGCACAAAATGCCACGCCGAGGCTCGGCTTAAGCTTGTCGGGGGTAACCAAGGCACTTCCGCTTTTCTATAGAGGAAGCTGAAGCGTTGTCCGGGGAAAGCGACTGTCTGAAGCGTAAATCAATGCTGCTACAATAGGTCACATTTTATATATTAATAGCAATAAACTATGATGTGCTGGGCTAAATGAACAATCGAAATAGATATCAAGTCGCAATGATTGGTGTGCTATTTTTAGTTGAGATGACAACGCCGATAGAAAGACTGTAACGGCTGTTTGCTCCATATATTGACTGGGAATCTACTGATAGAGGCTGTTATTAAAGGCATGACGAATTCCAGGCCTTCTAATATATAATGAAATCATTCCTATATTCAAAAAACGCCTGGATAAGATTGATTATCCAAGCGTTTTATATGAATTAACCGCAGAATTTTATGCTATTGTTGTTGCATGATTTATCGTTTCCCCACGGTAAACGAACTACTCCCTTAACCTACACTAACTAGCTGTTGTATCCAACTCTTCAGCATCAATCTCTCCATGGTAACGACCAACCTGTTTTTGTGTTTCGGCTGAAGGTGGATCTGTTAACAGACTAACGACAACTGTTAACACTAAGGAAACTGGGGCTGCTATAACTGGCTCTGAAACAAGTGCAAACGGTTCTGTAATAACGATGATTAAGAACATGATCGCACCACCAATCATCCCTGCCAGTGCACCAGCCTTATTTGCTCGATTCCACCAAATACCAAGAACAAGTGGGAACCCAAACGCAGAGAGTAAGAATCCGCCTACCCATCCAACCATTATCGCAATTAATTGTGGTGGGTTAATGGCAATAATAATTCCAATAATACTAGCAATGATCATCACGGCAAAACCAATTTTGGTAACGGTTTTTTCCGAAGCTTCTTTGTTCATGTATTCCTTATAAATATCACGTGCTACCCCTGCTGAAATGGCTAATAGCATTGCATCTGCAGAAGACATGATCGCTGCGAGTAAGCCTGCTAACATGATCCCAGCTAATAATGGTGACATATAACTTTCGATGACCAATACAAAGATCATATCTTGATTATCCAACGTATCCGCAATTCCTAAGCTTGCACCACCTGCTGCAACAATTAACCCAAAGACAAAGATTAGTAAATATAAAAGACAAGCCCACATTGCTGACCGGCGTGCCGTCTTCGCATCTTTTGAAGCAAAGTTACGCATAACTGCCGATGGAGACACAATTCCAAACCATAAAAAGGCTAAAAATAAACCAAAATAGGACATCCATGGCTGTGTAATATCCCCAAACGTAGGTGTGGTTGCAAGCGCATCCTGAATGAGTGAAGAAAATCCGTCATGCTGGACTAAAATAATTAACGATAATACGAGCATTCCAATTAACATGACTGCACCTTGAATAAGGTCAGTGTACGTAATGGCCCACATACCACCTAATGCAGCATATACCGTAAATCCAATACCTAACACAATAACAGCTGTTGTATAATCAATGCCTAATACATATGATCCAATAAGTCCTGAAGCTGTTAATTGTGGCACCATATAGAAGGTCATCCCGATTACCACGATGAAAACGGCAACAATTTGTACAGCATTCCCATAACGTTGTTTAAAGAATTCTGGCAATGTGTTGACACCAGAACGTCTTATTTGGCCTGATACTAAGAAAAGTGTAAATGGCAATATCGCTACAGCACCAAAACCATATGCAAACAGAAATGGGATACCAAGTGCAACACCAGAACCAACGGCACCCATTAAGGAACTTGAACTAGCAAGTGCTGCAAACAATGCAAATGCTCCGACATACGTATTAATTGACTTCCCAGCCGTCCAGTAGTCGCTTTCGGACGAATGTGCACGCCTTGTAAAATAAATCCCAATAATCGTCATAAGGACTAAATAAACACCCAATATGACTGTTTCCATGATTTGCATGTCTGTATTCCCTCCAATTCAATTAATTTTCTTTTCCCTCTTCCTTTTTCTCCACCCACATAACATAAATAATGGAAAGTAAAAACCAAATAAAGTAGGTACCAAACATCAACCATCCAGCTAGCGAAATACCCATCAAATAAATATCCGTTGGCCACCAAATCAGTACAACTGCTGAAACAAATAACAATACTGCTACCAAAATAATCCCTGGATCAGAAAGTCTTGACTTTGAGTTCATGCCGAAAACTCCTTCCGTTTTCTTTTTTGGATCGATCACTACATATCTAACGTAGTTCCAATCCCTTTTTCTTGAGCCTTTTGATACATCAAATTGGCCACAACAACGTCAAATAAAGCCATACCAGTTGATTTGAATACCACACTCCCTCCACTTTGATTACTTAATTTCCTTCTCCCAGAAATATAATCAGCCATCGTTAGAATTGACTCCTCCTTAATCCATCCCTTTTCTAATGGTGTTGCCACATCACCAGATTCCTCAATAGCGTGATCTGTATCCACAATTACTTGATCTGTCATTCTATACAGTGTTTCTGGAAATTCACGCATGGTCGGTTGGAAGGATCCAACACCAATGATCAGTTTATTACGAAGAAGTTCTTCATTCTCAGGAAGAACTGGTGTTTTTGAAGTAGTAGCCGTAATCACAATTTCCGCATGTTCAATTGCTGCTTCAACTGAATCACAGGCAACAATCTGTACATCTTCTCCAATCCATCCCTGTAGTTGTTTTTGAAAGGCAGGGATTTTTTCAGGGGAACGGTTATAGAGATAAATTGTCTTGATTGACCGTTCGGCACATGCTGCAATCGCCTGGTATAGTCCCTGTACACCAGTCCCGACAATCGCTAAAGTGGAAGCATTCTCTTGAGCCAGATGCCGTACACCTGAACCTCCAACAGCACCTGTACGTAACCCTGTTAAAAAGGTACCATTTAAAATACCTTTTACTTCTCCTGTGTCACTACTATTTAGAACAACTAATCCATGGAGAGTTGGAATAGATTTATTGTTTGGAAATATAGTGACTAGTTTCGTTCCAATTGCATCTTGGGTAAAACATGGCATTAACAACAATGTATTTCCCTGATCATTCACTTGCATACGTGTTGGCATCTGAAATCGCCCAGTATCATACACCTTATAGGTTTCATCTATCGCATCTATAACATCTTTCATCGTCACTGCTTGTTTAATATCCTTTTCACTTAAAAATAGCACTTTACCAACCTCCTATAAGTTCTATACAACTGCACCTTCAATTACTAATTCATTATTCGCAAAACGTTCAAAATGAAGTGGACGTAAATCCAATGTTTCATACGAGTTAGTTCGTATTAATTCGGACAATCCTTTTCCTATTGCTGGAGCCTGTTGCATCCCGTGGCCACTGAAACCACAAGCCATGTAATAGCCTGGTAGATCAGGATGCTCTCCAATAATAGCGTTTTGGTCCTTCGTGTTATGACTATAAATTCCAGCCCAGCCACGTTTAACCTTGGCACGTTCAAAATTTGGAATCCGAGCTGCAAGGACAGGCCATAACTCCTCTTCAAAAAAGGACCGCTTCCATTTAAAATCAATTCCTGGCTTTACCTTTTCCGAATAACCAGTTATAATCGATTTTCCTTCGTGGCGAAAATAAATACCCGTCGGATCAACCGTTAGTGGAAGATCACGTTGCAGGGGCTCACTTACATCAAACTGAATAATTTGCCGTTTTAATGGTACAACAGGTATTGGTAACCCGAGTCTTTCACTCAACTCAGCTGCCCAAGGTCCAGCACAATTAATGACAATTGGCGCATGATAGACGTCCCCACTTTTTAGCTTGACCCCTGTTACACGACCTTTTTCCTGCAAAATCGTTTCCACTTCTTCATAAATGTATGTACCACCTAGTTCTTTTGTTTTGCGGACATATCCTTGCATGACAGAATAAGGGTCTAAATACCCGTCCTCATGACAGTAAAGCCCACCCTGTAAGTCATTGATTTCCAATTCAGGGATGATCGATAATAGTTCTTCTTTTGACAGTAATTCAGAAGGAACGCCATTTTCTTGCTGTAACGCTAACTGCTTTTGAAGCTGTTCCACATTTTCATCTTTAGCGAGAAAAAGGTAGCCATGCTGTTTAAAATCAATTATCGCTTTCTCTGATCCTACCGCCATCTCTTCTGGGAAAGCTTTGTATTTTTTTAATCCATATCGACTAATTTGAATATTGATGGATGTTGTAAATAATTGACGAATACCCCCTGCGCTTCTTGGTGTTGACGCGTATTCATAGACCTGATCTTTTTCAAAAATAGTAATCTCACCCTCATACCCATCGTGCAATAAATGATAGGCAATACTGGATCCAATAACGCCACCACCAACAATGATGATATCTGATTGCTTCGGCAAAAAAATCACCTCACCTCGATAATTTGAGATTATTCTAAATATTGTATATATTACTCTATAATACTGACGTGCAAAATTCTATGTTTAACTTGCACAAAAAAATGTCATTAATTTTTAAAATAATTTAAATTATGTTAATATTATTCCAGAAAAGATATGCTTGTATTTTGGAGGAATCAAGGATGAAAGACTTTGTTCAAGTTGCACAAAAAGTAGTAGAAGCGGTTACAAATATTGTTCCATTTCCAATCAGCCTAAGTGACGAGCATGGTTACATCATTGGAGCTACTAATAAAAAACGGATTGGTACCCTTCATACACCATCCAGAGAGGTTCTAGCTAAAAATACATTTCTGTTATTTGATGAAGAAAAAGTAAAAGATCTGCCTAATGTGATGCCAGGTGTTGCCGCACCGTTGATATTGGATGACCAGACAGTTGGGGTCATTGGAATCATCGGTCCCCCTAAGGAGGTTGAACCCTACGCACAGCTTGTTATCAAATATGTCGAAACGATCTGGCAGGAAACGATCCAACAGCAAAAAAAAGAACTCGAAACCAAAACATTGGAGACTTTTGCACAATATCTTTTACTCAACGATGAGCCTATGAAATCTAAAATTCAAGAATATTGCAGGATTCTAAATATCCCCTATGCTAGGAAACGCTTTTGTATAATGATTGATATTGGCAACTCTTTAATCGATAAAATGCAACGAAATCTCCCTATTGATCAATTAAAAGAGCGACTATTAAACTGTACAAGGAAGGCCTTTCAAAGCAGTCAAGCGGATATTTGCACTTTTTTAAATACTGAAAAGATCGTCATGTTAAAGGCAATTCATACCGAAACCGACTATTTTACTATCCTACAAAAATTTGATGACCAAAGTAGTCACCTCAGAAGTATGTTCGTGGTCTACCATATTAACGATATTAGTATAGGAGTTGGACATCTTTCAAAACAATTAGAATTCATTCACCACTCTTACCTAGACGCAAAGAAAGTGCGCGATCTAGGTAAGCGATTAAACATAAAACCGCCAATTTATTCCTATCATGATTGGAACATGTTAAAGCAATTCCTCCCGGATCAGATAAATCCCAACTTCCTAGACAAAGTCCAAACACGGATTAAACCACTTCTTAACGATGATCACCGTTCCGAATTAATCGGAAGTTTTCTGATTTATTGTGAAAATAACATGAATACCACCCAAGCTGCAAAAGCATTATTTATCCATCGCAACACACTAATTTACCGGCTTCGAAAAATCGAATCTACAGTAGGAATTGATACAGGTTCTTTTGAGCAATGTATGATATTGTATTTGGTACTGAAAGGAATGGGAATTGAGCGAGGAAGTTAATTCTATATTTTAAAAAGGGGAATTGTTAGTTAAAGCTCCTCACTCAAAATGGGTTTGGAAAGCAGTGATCTTATAGAAAACAGTCCTAAAGAAAAAACAGTAAAGGAAGCAACTCCCCTACTGTCTGCTTAATCGTCCTATTTGTGACTCGACATTAAACACTCTTTTTATTTAAAGCTTCATCTCTAACATCAACATGGTCAACAATTTTCTGAGTATATAATCCTAAGCTTTCAACAAGATTATTTTGTAATCTTTCCTGTCCCTTTTCAAGCCTTTGTTGTCCCTGTTTTAATTCTTTTATATCTGTCTGCATTCCATTTATGTCTGTTTGCATTTCACTTATGTCTGATTTCATTGTTTTTAATTCATTTAGAATAAACTTTGAGGTTTCTTCCACATTGAACCTCTCCATCCCATAAGAGGTTCTTCAAAAAGTCTGGTGAAAATGACACATCGAATTTCTTCGTTAGCTTGCTTTTCCGTTACTCATGTATTAAACGCATACATTCCGTTACTCAAAGCTACGCTGCCTCGAACTTCCGACGTACAGGAAGTACTAGTGTCGGCGTTGTAACAGGACGCCTGAGACCTTAGCCGACTCGGTCCTTTTAATCCTCCTTTTTGAACACGCACTATTATTTTTATATAAATTATAACACCAATCAAGTAATTGGAATAGAAAATTCATAAGAAAAATGCATATATTAATAGACTATGACAAGGTACATGGTCCAACATCTATTTTTTCGTAACCAATATGTAAGGTTCCCTTTATTTCCACCGTCACTATATAACAATACACTTATGTTCACAATTAGATTACTAGTATTTATTTCGACAAATTTCCCAGGGAATAACCTGGCTTAACTTCCGTCTTGATATGTATGATGTTTGTACACTCGGATGAACTGACTGGTATATAGAATAGAAGTTGTGGTGGTAGCATATAATCTACCACCATTACTGGTCCACTTGCAGCTCCAATGTACTATTAATTTGTGTTCCTTCTAATGCTTGAGATGCCAACCGATCTGCCTCACGATTATTCGTACGAGATATAAGATCAAATTCTGGATCAATTCCTAAACGATTTAGATCCTCTTCAATTCGATCTGCCCAGTTATTTAACACTTTCTCATAGGTTGGCCATTCACCTTTTAACTGATTAATCACAACTTGCGAATCACCAACAAAGGTTACTGGAAGATGATGGACACCGAGTAATTCTAATTCTTGAACTCCAAGATGAAATGCTGCGTATTCTGCTTCATTGTTTGAATCCATTTCCTCCACTAATGCATTTTTTCGAATTCGAAATTGGCGTCCATTCTGCTCATAATAAATAACGCAACCTAAGCCAGACTTTCTAGATTTTATATCAAAGCCACCATCGAAATAAACAGAAATATCATGTGGTTCTGTCTGAATCTCCTCGAGTTGTTTCTTCAATTCCTTGAATGTCCACGAATGATCATGACGATCAATAAATGTTATTAGTTTACTGCGCCCTGTTTTTTCGATATCTTCTGCAATAAGCAAAGCATGTTTTGCACGCATTTCTTCTGTATGAAAAATTGCTTCTGTCCCTTTAGGTGTTTTATAGGTGATTTCGATTCGTACATTCATTCGATCATCATCCTTTAATTAATAGGTACCTATGTATTATTTCCCTTTTTATAGTCATTATTTAAGTGAATGTGAAATTAGTGCCTAGGTTTAACTAGACACTAATTTGTGTAGAACATTATCAGTTATCTCTTGTTTTATGAAATTTTTCCATGTCTGAATTCTTTTTTAACGACTTGACATGGTAAGGATTCGACGTATTATCTCCTGTATCTGTGCGAATTCCCACCTGTTTTCCAATAGAATCTGATATAATTCCTTCCCGTGTTCCATCATAATGTGGCTCTTCTTCAATATTCACATCACGGTCAGGCATTCCAATCACCCCCTGTTTTTAACATGGTTCAAAAATATATTCTCATGCGAACAACTTCTTCACAGGATGACAACATACTGGGAAAATTTTAGGGATTACAGGTCTTTCTATCAGTATTCACGCCTAGGAAAATTGTTATTATCAAACGTTGTCTAAATTCGGCATCCTTGCATTTTCATCAATGACGGTTACGCTAGCTTGGAAAGGGAGTTTCTTTTGGCTTAATTAGATATATGCTACACTTATACTATTCTAAAAAATAAAAAATACAACGGGGAAAATTAAAATGGAATGGTATGTAAAAGTCTTAAAAAATTATGTTAATTTCCAAGGGAGAGCAAGACGAACAGAATATTGGATGTTTACCTTATTTAACTTACTGGCAATAATCCTTCTTACTATAATAGAAGCAATGATAGGTCTATTCGGGGTACTCACTTTCCTATATAATATCGCTATTCTTTTACCTGCCTTAGCAGTACAAATACGAAGACTACACGATATCGGAAGAAGTGGTTGGTGGATTTTAATTAGTTTTGTCCCTATTGCTGGTGGAATCATTTTACTTGTTTTTATGTGCTTAGATAGTGAGCCGAATGATAATCAATATGGACCAAATCCTAAAATAGAGCTGTTAGACTAAACACTTTCGATGTTTGTTTACACAACCTACTAAAGAATTGTCAGGATAATGGTGTTATGATTCACCCATTAAACTAAGTGGTTCCTCTTTCCGCTATTGGTTAAAATATGCCACTTTTGATAGCATAATGTAATCCTCATTCCGCTAATCACACTAAATCATTGGATAATGAGGAGGAAAATCGCAAATAACGGAACGAGGATTACAAACCATCTTCTAAACAGGCATTTTTCGGGGTATAACGGAATGACGATTCATCCATAAAAATAGTCGGTCTCTCTTTCTACTAATAGCACAAAGCCCCCACTCACTATAACAGGTAACAAGTAAAAAACGCTATACTAAGAAGAATTTTTTCATAGTGCAGCGTTTTTAGCGTAACAGTGCATGGTTTAAGCCTGTTGTTCTTTTGTTGGTCCCATAACACCAGGGACAGGTAAGCCTGCTTGGCGAAGTAGTACTGTCATTTGTCCACGGTGATGGGTCTGATGATCAACTAGACTTCGAAGCACTGCACCTCTTGGTACTTCATTCCCTAAAAAGTCCACCGTTTCGGTCATTTTTTCATCAGTTAATGATTGTTCCGCTTCCTGTTTAAGTTCCTCAGCCATTGTTTTGTATGCATCTTTAATCGTATTGGCTTGATTTGGTACGTTTTCAGGATCTCCTGCTGGTTTAATGTTCAATCCTGCTTGTCCACCGAAAAATGCCAGACTCATTGCTAGATGCCAACCGAGCCAGCCAAGTGTACTATGTCCTTCCACAATGGCTTGGTCTAACGTATTATCTGTTAATGAATCCATAACTTGAATGGTCCCTTCCGCTGCAGTAGACCAATCTGTAAGAAAATCTGCTTTTGTTCGATACAACCCAAATCACTCCTATTTCTGTATGTCAATATTTTCCTTCCACCTTCCATTGTAACCATTTTAATCTATGGTAACAAATAGAACAACACACAGAAGAAGTGGGCTGTTGTACCAGCAATCACGAATAAATGCCAAACCATATGATGGTATTTAAACCCACGCCACACATAAAAAATAGCACCAATTGTATAACACAGACCACCTATAACTAACAAAGAAACACCACTAATTGTCAGGTTATCAACAATTTGTTTCCATCCCAACACAATCATCCAACCCATTGCAATGTATAGGATGGTTGATGTAAACAGATATTTTTTCACAAAGAATGATTTAAATATTGTACCTCCAATTGCAAGCCCCCACACAATGCCAAACATGGTCCAGCCTGTTGTCCCCTGTATGACAATTAATGTAAATGGTGTGTACGAACCAGCAATAAAGAGATAGATGGACGAATGATCAAATATCTCAAATAAATCTTTTGCTTTACCTGGTGGGAAAGCATGTACCAGTGTGGAGGAAATATAAAGAAGAAGCATTGTCGCTCCAAATATTGTGAATGTTACCACATGTAAAGTAGTTCCATGTATGGATGCAAATACAATTAAGATGACTAAACCAGCTAAACTTAATACTGCTCCAATTCCATGTGTAATTGCATTTGCTAGTTCTTCACCTTTTGAAAACCTATGTGTTTCTGCCAACCAAATCATCCTTTATCAATTTCTAAATAACTATTCCTTATTATACCAGAATTTAGGATGTTTAGTATGAAATAAATATCGCGTTATTGACATAACATTTCACAGGGCGATATCTATTTCTGCATAAAAATAGGATACACCTACAAGATGGCTTATCCCATTACTACCAAAAGTATCCAGGTGGAAATAAACATTTATGACTCTCCACACCTATACAGTTTGGAGTTTTTCAGTGTTGTCACAAAATGTTAAGGCTTCTCGATCTGCAATAACTGTCACATTTGGATGCTGGTGTAGTGCAGATGCTGGAAAGAATTTGTCTATTTGTTCGGAAGCAAGCTGTTTTATTGCGTTTGCTTTGTTTTTACCTGATGCCAACAAAATGATTTCTTTACTTTGTAGTATACTATCAATTCCCATTGTAATCGCTGAGTTAGGAACTTGCTCTAAACTGTCAAAAAAGCGAGCATTTGCCTTTCGTGTTGATTCTGCCAATTCAATAACATGTGTTTTGGTTTGAAATGATGTTCCAGGTTCATTAAAACCGATATGTCCGTTTCTACCAATACCAAGAAGCTGAATATCGACACCCAACTCACGAAGGAGCTGTTCATAACGAGAACATTCTGCTTGTAAATCATTCGCTTTTCCATTTGGGATATGCGTATTCTTTGCTTTAATATCAATATGTTGAAATAAGTTATTTTCCATAAAATAGCGATAACTAGTTGGATCTGTCGGGGTTAAGCCAACATATTCATCCAGGTTCACTGTTTGAACTTGCTCATAAGAGGTCTGGTTCTTTCGATGGTCTTCTATGACATTCTCATATGTCCCTGTTGGTGTACTGCCTGTTGCTAAACCTAACACAGAGGAAGGTTTATGCAAGACTTGTTTAATTAGAAATTTAGCTGCCAAATGACTCATTTCTTCATAGTTACGAACAGCAATAAACTTCACTTACAAAACCTCCTTCTTCTGATATGCAAGCTGACCTCTACAAATCGTTAATACAACATCAAAATTTTCATCCAACACAACCAGATCGGCATCTTTGTTTCTTTTGATGCTTCCTTTCCGATCGAAAAGCTGTAACTCTTTTGCTGGATTTATGGAAGTCATTTGAATTAACTCCCCTAACGTTGTTTCTGAATATGACAGCATATTCTTTACTGCATGATTCATCTGAAGTACACTACCTGCTAATGTTCCATCCTCTAATGTAGCTTTTCCATCTTGAACGGTAACAGATTGACCACCAAGATCATACATGCCATTTTTTAAACATTTTGCACGCATAGCATCCGTGATTAACACAAGTCTGTCTTTGCCAATTTGCTGATAAGACAAGTTCACCATCTCTGGTGCTACATGAATCCCATCCACTATTAATTCTGTCATGAGCTCTTCTTTCAGAAAAGCTGCGCCAACAACACCAGGTTCCCGATGATGAAGCCCACGCATTTGGTTAAATAAATGGGTAACATGGGTGATCCCTGCATCAATAGCATCCTCTACTTGGTTATAGGAAGCATCAGAATGACCAATTGAGGCAATGACTCCGGTACGCTTTAAGTACTTTGTTAGTTGATGATCGGAGTCCTCTTCTGGTGCTAAGGTTACTAATTTAATAAGATCATTTACCTGCTCCTGCCATCTTTTAAAAACCGTTATATCTGGATCATCAATAAAATCAGTTGGCTGTGCGCCAGATCGTTTCGGCGAAATAAAGGGTCCCTCTAAATGGACACCTAAAATTTCTGCCTGCCCAGGTGTGTTGTTCTCACCTTTTACATACTGAGAAACATTTTTTATTGCCGCTTCAATCACATCATCATGCTGTGTGATCGTTGTTGGTAAAAAGCTAGTTGTACCTTCCTTTGGCAACGTGCTTGTCATAATGGAAAGTGCCTCGTTTGTTCCATCCATGACATCTGCTCCACCTGCTCCATGGATGTGTAAATCAATAAAACCAGGTATCAGCGAATATGATTTAGGAAATTCCATTTCTGTATAACCTGTAACAGACCCTGGATCCAATTTCATAACTGAGCCGACTTCCTTAATTAAGTTACCACTGATTTTAATATAACCATCTTTTATTACATTATTTTCTGCAAAAATAGTTAATCCTTTAATAAGCAACTTGTTGTCCATCTTGGCACCTACCACTTTTTTAGTTTCCACCTATTTATTCTGCATGTTTTTTCATATTTCTAATCAATCTTCATTATATTCTACACATAACTGTACAGCATACACTAAGGACAGACTTGATAATCCCGTTCCCCGCTCAATTGTATTCTATGCCAGTATATAAGTATTGGTTGATTTCTTGAACAGTGAGTGATTCATTATTAAGGATGATAGCATCCAACCCACATATCATCCTCTAACCAAACAACAATACAGGATTCTCCTTCTCCTTATGTACAAGTCAATCTACTCCGCTTATATCCCTTTTTTAAAAGAATTCAATTTTTATTTTAGGAAAATAGGTAGGTGTCCTAAACAGCTGAAGAGTCTCGGCATATCGTGTAAGTAGAGATAGTTAGTGACTATCTCTAACCTTAGCCAACGGAGGGATGCTCACATGTTATATGGATACAACAATAACTTTGCATTAATCGTGGTGTTATTTATCTTATTAATCATCGTAGGAGCAGCTTATGTTGGTTAAAAAAGATAACTAAAATTTTTAAGCCGATCCAATTTTCCAGCATTAACAACTAGCAGAACAAAAGCTAGAAGCGCCTTGATCACCCCCGATTAGAAAACTTGGCTTGTCGCCAAGTGGCGAAAGCCTTAGTTGCACTTATGCAGTAAGAAAGTTTTTCTTATCTGCCAAGCATAAGCCAAGCCTCGACGTGGCGTTTTTTGCCACAAAGAGGATTGACTTATGACCTCGAGGGGTAGGCGCTGGAGCTGGACGTGGCCTTTCCTATATAAGAAGTAATGAGGCCAACTTTTTATACTTTCTTACCTTTTTAGAAAAACTCGCATTCGATCGTCTTTTAGCGAAGTGTTAGTTTTTCTTATATTTGGGACGTAAAAATTTTAGCTACGTCGAGTCCACTTCTTGGCTAAAATTTTATATTTTCCTAACGTGTAAAAAAGGGGTAACGGTATTCCGTTACCCCTTTTATTACCTAGGCTGTATCTATACTATCATTATGTTTTTGTCGTATTGCAGGATCTGTTATGTTTGCACGAACAACCGTCTTATAGATCGTTGTTAAATCATTCTGTGTTAGGGTTTGCTGTTCCTGCTTTACCCTTGCTATATGTATTTTGCGATTAATCGTTTCTTCTAAATTGCCTTCATAAATGGCTACCTCATTACATGAAACCTCTCGTAAAGCCTCATCAATTTTCAATTTACACCGATTAGAAAAACAAACCAGTGAAATAAACGGATTCTCCTCATTAACGGAGAGAACATTTTTCAGTGCTTGAATATGATTATCAACTTGCACAAATGGATTCATTACATTAATCTTCCCATTAATCGTCCATGTCCGTTCCTTTTTAGTACCAAAGAGATTTCCTTTATAATCTTTTACATCAATAACAAAAATACCATATGGTGTTAGGACAAGGTGATCCATATGTGAGAAACCAGTAACAGACTTTGGATTCTCAATCAAAATATCACTTAAATAGTGATAGTCTTTCGAGATTTGTTCTAGTTGCACGGATAGTTTGTTGTTGCTACTTCCTCCTCTTTGTTTTACGGTTTTTGACTGATTTTGTTGATTAAAAGATTGCGCTGATTCATGCTTCCCTTCTTGCTTCTGCATATCCTTCTGCTTGAAAAGACTTAACAAACTGAGCATATGTCTCCCCCTATGGTGGTATTCACTTCTTTTATCGGAAAGTCCGTTCCGAAATGAAATTATTGTTCACAACTATAAGAGTACGACTACCATTATTGAACTAGCCCTACTACATTTACTATAGTAAACTAGTTTAGCAAAATGTAAAGGACTTTTTTGGGAAACTTTTTGAACATATTGTTACGTATATTTTTCAACGAATGAGGCATATTCCAGTACTCATCCTATGTAGGAAAAGGCAATAATACCATCTTTTAAATCAAAAAGGAGGATTAGAAAAACTCGAATTAACTCGTCCTTTAGCGAATGTGTTTCTTATACTTAGGAGATTAAAATTTTCCTAGACGTGAAAAATTAAACGGATCAAGGTGAAGGTGACCCTGATCCGTACTGGTCTATAAGGTTATTGTCTTTTCTTCGTTTTCTTATTATTAAATCGCTCGTTTTCCGTTAAAGGCTCATTTGCAAATTCATGATCAAAATCCCTTGATAATTCTTTTCTCACAGCTTGCTCATCACTTTGGCCTTGTGCCTTTTGTCGTCTATTTGCCATCAGTAAACACCTCCATACCCTTAGCTTGGCTAAAGAAACTAATATGTATGAAGGATTTTAGCAAAAAACGCTGGAAATCGTGCTCTCCAGCGTTTCCTGTTCATTTTATTTTGCTTTGTTTACGTATTGTCGCTTATCTTCGGTAATACCACTCAGGCAAATGGTTGATGGATCTTCTTCAATATCCAATTCCATTTTAGAACCATCTGATGGTAATGTTTTTTCAAAAATGGCTTCATATTCTGCAACAGAAACTTCTTTTCGTGCGTCGAAAAGCTTTTGGTGGTGTTCTGTAGCAAGTTGTTTACGAAAACCATCTTGCAAAATGCCAGTAAAGAATTCCCCTACTGCTCCAGATCCATAGCTATACAACCCGATTCTAGCTCCTGGTTCTAAGTCTGTTTGACGCTCTAATAAAGAAATTAAGCTTAAGTATAATGAACCTGTATAAATGTTTCCGATATTTCGATTATATTGTGTACTCTCTTTATAATTAGCCAATAGGCGCTCTTGTACTTCCTCAGAAGCTTCCTCTAATACTGTTTTCAACGCTTTATAGCCCATTTTTGTATATGGTAGGTGGAAGCAAATTGCTTCAAAGTCGTTCAGCTCTAATCCAGATTTCCCTTTATAGGCTTTCCACACATTTTTAAAAAAAGCAATATACTGTTCATTCGATAACTTACCATCTACAAATGCTTTATCTGAATATACTGGGCGCCAAAAGTCCATAATATCAGACGTAAAATAGGCACTGTTATCTTCCAGTGCTAAAATTCCGGGATCAGCACTGATTAATAAGGCAACAGCACCAGCACCTTGTGTTGCTTCACCTGGTGTGTTTAATCCGTAACGGGCAATGTCAGATCCTAGCACTAATACTTTGCTGTCAGGATTTAATGTAATATGACCTTTTGCCATTTGTATACCAGCAGTGGCACCAAAGCAAGCCTGTTTCACTTCCACTGTTCGTGTTTGCGGTTTCAGTCCTAACAATTCATGGACATAGACGCCTGCTGATTTCGAGCTATCAACACCCGTCTCGGTTCCAAAAATCACAAAATCAATTTGTTTTTTATCCTCTTCATTTAACATGTCCAGTGCAGCATTTGCTGCTAATGTTACCGAATCTTGTGTAATGGGCGCAATTGCCATCTTATCTTGACCAATCCCAATCGTAAATTTATCTGGGTCAACGTTTCTTGCAACCGCTAATTTGTTCATATCTACAAATAAATGTGGTGCATAAAAGTTCATTTTGTCAATTCCTATTTTCACCGTTCTTCCCCTCTTCTGACCATATATTTAACATGATGTTATAGGGATATTTTTCCCAAACCTTCCATTTCTATTGCAATGAATGGATAAAGCGAAATAATGTACACAGTAAAGAAAATTTTTATCCAACAATATAAATGATAATATAAACAAACTGTAAACACAATGAAGAAGCGCAAATGGAATTTAATTTCATTATTTTATTCGCACCGTTAACATGGCCATAAAACGATAAAAACTGGAAAATGCCACCAAATTAGGGCAATTTCCAGTTTTATCAACATGTATATTCTATTTTTCTAACCACTCATCAACCTTATCTGGGTTATCTTCCACCCATTCTTTAGCTAATTCCTCAGGTGCTTTTCCTTCATCAAGGGCCATTATCCATTCCTCGACCCCATCCAACGTCAGTTTCATATTCGAAAATAACGTATAAGCTGTAGGTGATTGTTCTTTTAAATCAGGAGTAACCCCAATTTGAACATCGTCTAGCTTCCAAACGTTTTCAGGATCATCTAAAAATTTGATATCTAACCTAACGAACATAGGGTGAGGGCGCCAGGCATTAAAGACAATTCCACCTTCATTTTCCATTACACTTTCAGCTTGAGCAAGCATTGCAGCAGTGCTACTGTTCTTTATTTCAAAATCCTGCATGTCATAGGCTTCAACCATTTCTTCGGTTGTTTGTGCCATTCCGCTCCCAGGATCGATTGCATAAACTTCTTCATTAAATTCATCTTTATATTCTATTAGATCCTCAATCGAATTCACATGGTCCATATATGTCGGAACAGCTACTCCTATTGGCATATCAGAATAAAGTGTTCCTGCCACTTCAAATTCACCCTTATATTCCTCTAAATAGGAACTTTGTAGATTCGGAGACCAAATATCTATAAATGCTTCAATTTCCTTATTGGCTAAAGCCTCATACAAAATCCCAACCTGTCCCTCTTCAATATTCACTTCATATCCTTCTTGTTCTAGGATTTCCTTCGTTAAATATGCAGGAACTGTTGCGTAATCATAAGGATCTAATCCGATTGATATCGTTTTTTGTTCTTCATTATTTTCGCTTCCGTTGTTGTCATTGCTTTCTTCTTGATCACCGTTACATGCAGTAAGTACCGTGACAATTGTTAGAATTAACAAGATACTTTTTACCGTAATGTTTGTAAATTTAATAATTCTCCCATCCTTTAACTATTCATTAAGTGTGCTTACGTGTTTCCTTTTCACCCCCTGCTACTTCTTCACACTCCAAATATTATAATAACACAATTACTAGGGTGCCTGTCACTAACCAGATTTTGTCGAATGGAAAAAATGTCAATTTACCCCTAGCAAACACTGTCAGTAATAGGAAATACTCTTTATGACTTTGATAAAAAACCTCTTTCTTACTACAATATTCGCGCTTTTTCGCTATTACGTTGAGTCTCATCTAAATTGTAATATTCTTTAAGAGGTTGTTCAAAAAGTCCGGTGAATATGACACATCGAATTTCTTCGTTAGCTTGCTTTTCCGTTGCTCATGTATTAAATGAACTAAGGAACTTCTACTAAAACCGTCCACGTCCTGTGACCAACGTAGAAGTCACCACATCCTGTGGAAGTCCGCTACTCAAAGCTACGCTGCCTCGAACTTCCGACTTACAGGACGTACTAGTGTCGGCGTTGTAACAGGACGCCTGAGACCTTAGCCGACTCGGTCCTTTTAATCCTCCTTTTTAAACACGCACTTTAAAATAATTCACAAAAAGATGCCACCTTTTTCCTGTTTTGTTCGATTATATGGGTGAAAGGAGGTGATCGACATGGCACAAGCCAATTTATTCGATTCCGCACTTCGTATCGTCTTATATGATGGGGAGGATATTATGACAGGGGATCCAATTTATAAGTACAAAACGTTCAATAACGTGAAAACAGAAGCAACACCAGATCAGTTGTTAGCTATTGCTAATGCTTTCGTTGGCCTACAAGAACGTTCTCTTACCAAAATCGAACGCAAGGATAGCTCCGACATTTACGAAAGTTAACGAGTAGTAAAGTAATTCAAATTAATAGAAAGGAGGATTTCTAATGAAAAAATTAGAGCTTAAATTTCTAAATAAGGATGGTAAAACGGTCACATATTCACTTGAAAAACCAATAGAGCCTGTTGATCCAGAAGCGGTTAAAGCAGCAATGGATGAAGTAATCACTCAAAATGCATTCACATCAAGTGGTGGTGATATCGTCGAAAAGAAAAGCGCACGTGTAGTTGATCGCACTGTAGAAGATATTGATATTTCCTAATCAAGGGGGATTATAAATACAATGGAACAGACCAGTGGCTTATCCTCTGGTCTGTTTTAGTCAATTGGAATAAAGGAATGTAAATATTGCTGAAAGTCGTGCAGGATGAGGTGATAATCGTGCAATCAGACGTGTATATCATGCAAATACACGTTAAAGTCATGCGACTATTCCTCAAAGTCATGCGATAACACGAAAAAGTGCGCAATGACTCCTATTATTTCATAGATTGGAGGGTTCATCAATGGAGACATGGATATCTTTCGTGACAGAAGTTGGCTTTCCTATTATGGTGACATTTTATTTACTTCATCGTATTGAAGGAAAACTGAATGACTTGATCGGATCGATTCATGCATTACCAGAAAAAATGCGAACAGATCCATAAATAATTAGGGCGTGTGCAAAGGACGCGCCCCTTCTTTGTATCCAAGACTCGTCAAACAAGTGGGAAACTAGGCTATTTCCTAAAAGATTGGTGCTTATTCAAGTTTGAATCTTAATTAGTCTCTCTCCTTACATAGTATCACACGACCTCACTTTACTAGTTTTTCGGTTTCTGACACCAATTCATTTAATAGATCAATACTTTGTCTTGTTCGTTGACTATCAGCTGAAAGCATTGTGAATAGTCGATCAACCCGTTTTTTATAATTCACCGGTTTAATAGGAAACATTTCAATCATTTGTACTGCTTTTTTTTCATTAATACAGTAATTTTCATTGAGCGCAAAAAGGACTTGATTAAGACAACTAATAATCCGAAAAGCGTGTCCCGCAACATAAGAAATGTCGTCTTTGTCCACATTATCCATCGTGAATAGAAGGGAGAAATTGGCTTCAAACATAAAATAGCTAACGATTGCATCTTGTAATGGTTTTGGATACGGTGTCGTCTTTTCTTTTAATTCCGCAATTTGGTTTGTTGGATCTGCTAAAATATTACAAATTGCTATTTCTCCCATATACATCACACTTAAATACGCATGTGGATGACCAGCATGATAATGTGAGGTAACATTTCCTACTAAGCTATCATCGATTACCCGTGATACTTTATGGATATCCCGAAAAATGAGATCTACATGATAACCGTCTACAACGAGCCAGCCTCCGCCATTGATCCAGTCACCCCACTCCCCAAGGGAAGTTAAAAGGTTCTCATGGTGTTCATCATCTAGTTGTGTCGCAATCACACCAACTGGCTCTACTTGAAAACCTGCTTCTTCGTCATAGTAGATGCCAATATCAATATCAGCGTCATGATGATGGGTGTCTCTAGCCCGTGATCCACCCAATACAATACCAACAATACCAGGGATTCCTTCTAACGCTTTCGAAACTCTTTTAATTGTATTTTGTACAGTCATGTAAACTCATCCTCTACTTTTTTCTGCTGCTAATTCTCCTAGTTTATGTGTAATAGAACAATTTATTTTTCTCAATATAACTAATTTTAAAATTATTATAACAAAAAATCCAGCTTTTTTAGTTATCCTTTAGTTAGAAAAACTCGCATTCGCTCGTCCTTTAGCGAATGTGTTAGTTTTTATTATACTTGGGACATTAAAATTTTAGCAATGTCGAGTCTACTTCTTAGCTAAAATTTTATACTTTCCTAACGTGGAACAAAAGCTAGAAGCACCTTGGTCACCCCCGATTAGAAAACTTGGCTTGTCGCCAATTGGCGAAAGCCTTAGTCGCACTTATGCAATAAGAATGTTTTGTTTCTTATCTGCCAAGCATAAGCCAAGCCTCGCCGTGGCGCTTTTTGCGCGTAATGCGGGTTAACTTATGACCTCGAGGGGAGATCCGCTAGCGGCTTATTTATCCTTTTTTCCAAAAAATAATAATCAAGATACATGCAAATCAATTCGTGAAACGTTTATAATAGAAAATGCGAAAATTTACGATAATAGTAAAAAAAATTAGGGAGGGCTACAAAAATGAGTCAAACAACGATACGGTTATTACAACATGAGGATTATCCTTACATAGAAGCAATGGATACTGGTATAGAGGATGATTATGTACCACGAGTTTTTGATCACCTCGTAACTGGTAATAATCGATTATACGGTTTGTTTACAAATGATCAATTAGTTAGTATGGCTGGTTATACTATCTATGCTGGCCGCTATGCCATGCTAGGTCGATTAAGAAGTGACCGTCGTTACCGTGGAAATAACTATGCCACGACAAATGTTTCCCATGTACTAAACGAAGCGTTCCAACTAAACGGGATTCAGTGGGTTGGTGCCAATACGCAAGAAGAAAACACACCTGCTCGTCGAGTTTTAGAAAAAATTGGCCTTAAGGTTTATTCTACGCTACATGGTGCTACCACAGATGATACATCCATGTTAGAAACTGGTGCGAAAACCTGGCAACCCATTCATTCGATAAAGCAAAAGAGAGATTGGCTTCAAGCTGTTTATGTTCAATCAGCAACCGTATTTCCATATGAGTGCTATTATGCCTTCCCTGCTTCAGATGAATTATTCTCTGATGATGATTTACAAAAATGGTCTTTCTTTGAAAATGAAGCAAAAACGCGCATCGTTATTACGAAATATGATCAAAAAAAGCACCATTATTTACATACCGTGTATCCATGGCATGATATGACTGAGCAAAATGGGTTATGGGAAACGATTGCAAATGAATATCGCAAGCTACAAACTCAAACAGAGGAAGAAACTTATATTTGGATGGATATGACGAAAGAAAAAGCTGCATCCCTTCCTTCTAACCATCAATTTAAATTACCTTCACCATGGATGTTACATGGCATGGAGCGTGCGGAATGGGAGCAAAGTAAAGCTCAAATACAAAAACCAAAAACAATAGTGGGGAGATAGCTCCTCCCCACTTTCCACTATTCTATTAAACTGGAACATTTGTCTTCTGAATGTTTTTCACTACTTTTCCATTTTTCATCACATATTCAATGTTATTTGTGTCTTCTAGTGATGCAATATGGGCAAGTGGATCTGTTTTCGTAATGATGAGATCTGCTTCTTTCCCTTCTTCAAGGGTTCCAAGATGGTCATCCCAGCCCATGCATTCTGCTGCAACTTTTGTTGTTGCAACAATTGCCTCCATTGGACTCATGCCAGCCTTACACATTAAATCAAGTTCGCGCAAATTCGTTCCATGTGGCATTACACCAGCATCTGTACCCATTGCAATTTTCACACCTGCTTTGTATGCTTTTACAACACTTTCATGATGTGCTTCCACTGCTTCCTTCGCTTTTTCCAATGCATACCCTGGAATCACATCACTTTGTTTTGCTTGTTCCAACACGGAAACAGGAGCGAGTAGAGTTGGTACAAGATAGGTTCCATGCTGTACCATCAATTCAAAAGCTTCATCATCTAAATATAGACCATGTTCAATAGAGTGTATGCCGGCACGTACCGCATTTTTAACCCCTTCTGCACCCTGAGCATGTGCCATTACCTTTACCCCTTTACGAAATCTAGCTTCTCTAACCATAATTTCTAATTCTTCCTGGGAAAATTGCGTGAATTCAGGATGATCAGTTGGACTCATAACACCACCAGTTGCATGAACCTTAATAATATCAGCACCTGCACGTAGCATCTCTCTCACTTTTTGATGCACTTGATCAGGTCCATCACATAGACCATCTGGCATAGACGGATAACCTGGACTAGTTTTATCAATGCCAGACAACATCCAGTTATCGCCATGTCCACCAGTAATCGTAAGTGGGTTAATACTAATTTGCATCCGCGGACCTTCTAATAATCCTTGTTCCACAGATTGTTTTACACCAATATCCATATGACCCGCATCCCTGACAGAGGTGATCCCAGCATTTAGTGTATTTTTCATATAATGCATCGCTTTATAAAATTTCATGGAGAACGGATTTTCTAGTTGTTTTGCTAATCCTTCCTGCTCAAACATTAAATGAACATGTGTATCAAATAAGCCTGGAAGTATAAAACCATTATTGGCATCCACTACTTCAACATCATCCACATGTGGAAGGTCCTGTTCCCTTCCTACCTCTACAATTTTATTTTCTTTTAACAAAACCGCACCATTTTTAAGTGGTTCGCCACCATTTCCATCAATTACCGTTCCGTTTTTAATTAGCGTATAACTCATATTAACACTCCACTCCCTTTATTTAGAATTATTAGAATTATTCTCTTATAATGTACCAACTAAAATACTTGCTATCATAATGGACGCAACAGTAACTGTCGTAAATCCACCAACAATCATCGGTGTTAAAATATCATTAAAAATTAACTCTCGTTCTTTTTTGTTGGACCCAACACTACGGGAAACTTCTTCACAAAGGATATAATCACCAGGGAAGCCAATTAAAGCAGTTAACGCTACTGGTAATCCTTTATGGATATCCCATTTAAATACTTTGGACATAATCGTACCACCAATGATGATCCCTACAATTCCAACTGTTAGAATTAATAGGACCTCTGGTAAAACTTCTGCAAACATTCCTGGGGTAATGCCGTCCATCGATGTTAGAGTAACAACGATAATCATTGCCATCGAAAGACCAAAGGAATTTGCTCGTTCCATCATATTTCCTTGATAGAATTTGAAATAGGAACCAATAATCCCAATAGCTAACGCCCACAAGCTATAATTAATTGGTGTTACTTCTCCTAAGACGATGGCAATAGCACCACCAACGAAAACTTGTGCTAACAAGACAATTTGAGTTTGATATTTTTCGGGTAATAGAGAGGTTCGCTTCGGTTTCTTTTCCTCCTCTTGTTCCACACTTTCCTCTGCCAATGCTGCAGCTGTTTCGGTATAGCTGCCATCTTTAATTCGTTTTTGTAATTTCACCCCATACTTCCGTAAAAAATTAGACGCTAGTGGCATTCCAATGAATCCTTGTATCCCGAGTATTAAGGCTGGTATCGTAATTAAACTTGCTTGGCCAATTTCCTGCAGTTTCTCAGATGTAATGACGAAGGCTAAGATACCACCAGTTAATGGACCTACCCCAGCAACAGATGACTCATAACCAATAATTGGCATACAGATCAAAATAATTAAAATTGCCGCCACTACAATTCCTGATAATGCAATCAATACTGTTTTCCATTGTTGTTTTAATTGTTCAAATGGAATCAATGTCCCCATATGAACGATTAAAGGTGCAGGCATTAAAGCAGCAAATGCTGCTAGATTAGCCTTTTCGACTAAGTTGCTTGGGAAAACCCCAAACCATACTAGTAGCAAATAACCAGCTAAGACCACAAATAACATGGGAACTCTAGCTCTTGAAACAATCGAAATATATTCTCCAAAGGCAAAAAGTAAGAATATCATCGCAAAGGCGACCATTGGCAGGTCAAACATGGCATCACTCCTCCTATTTTTTTAAACATATTTATTATGAGATGTCTTTTAGTAATTCACCTTTCACATATACTTGTTTAATATTGTCGGTATTCACTAAGGTGGTAACATCTTCAAGTGGGTTTCCTTCAACCACTAGTAGATCTGCTTGTTTTCCAGCTTCGATCGTTCCTAGTGTATCCTCGATTCCAAGTGTTTCGGCTGCAGTCTTGGTACCTGCCTGGATCGCCTCTGAGGCACTCATCCCAACATCTTTTACTAACAATTCTAACTCCAGTCCATTCTCCCCATGGTCAACTGGATCACACCCAGCAAAGTCTGTACCTAAGGCGATTTGTACACCTGCTTTATAAGCCTTAACCATATGTTCCTTGTGTGTTTCATAGACTCGTTTCGCTTTTCTAATTCCAAATTCTGGCACTCCGTGGAGGTGACCTCTTTCAACAATCCGTTTGACTATCGATAATGTCGGTACAAGATATGCGGATTGCTTAACCATTAAGTCAATACCTTCATCATCAATGTAAATACCATGTTCAATTGTTTTTACTCCTGCAACGAGGGCATTTTTGATCCCTTCTGCTCCTTGTGCATGTGATGCAACATAGGATCCTACTGCCTCTGCCTCATGCACAATAGCTTTAATTTCATCAACTGTGAATTGAGGCCAGCGTGGATCATCTTTTTCAGAAAGAACACCACCAGTCGAGCAAATTTTAATTAAGTCTGCTCCAGCACGAAACTGCTCACGAGCTGCCTTCATACAATCTGGCACACCGTCACAAATGCGGGATGTATTAAATTCAGGTGGAAGCATATGCATATCACCATGTCCAGCTGTTTGGCTAAGGACTTGGTTAGACGTTTGGATGTTTGGACCTTTATACTGCCCTTCCTCCATCAATGTCTTAATATGTACGGCAAGAATACTGCCAACATCCCGTACTGTCGTAAAACCTGCATTAATGAGCTTTGGCATATCATTTAACGCTCTTCCCATCTGTACTTCTGTGGGTTCTAGGGCCGAAGCTGCAAGGTTTAAACTTTTTCCACCCATAATATGAACGTGAGCATCGATTAACCCAGGCATTACAGTTTTCCCTTGCAAATCAACTACCTCGGCAGTTTCAGGTACCTTTACACTGTTTGCCTCTCCAATTGCTACAATCTTCTCTCCTTCTACTAAAATCCCAGCATTTTGAACTACTTCGCCTCCATTTCCATCAATTAATGTAGCACCTTTTAAAAAAACTGAATTCCCCATCTTCTCATCCTTCCTACTTACTTTATAGTTGAGTAACCTAAGATCCTAGTAAAAGATTTACTAGATTATAGTTGTGTGGAATTAATAGTCTGATTTTTTTTAAATTAATGACTATTATAAGAGTCTTCTCATCGCTCGTCAACACTATTTTTATAAAAATTAAAATATTTACAAAAATAAATAAATAACCTATCCTATTTCTTCCTTTGTGTTACGATGATGGAGTTTTTGTATGGTTCAGTGTTATGTTCCATATTTCAATTTTCGCTTGGCAGGATTCAGTCTTCACAGGTCGAGGTTCAGGTTTCGCTTGGCATTTACATGGAGACAGCCGGAATTTCCAAAAAACAAAAAAACTTACATGAAAGAATTATCTCGCACGTAAGTTTGACATCTATATTATTCTCCTAAAGATTTTAAGCTTCTGTAGTAGAAAACTTGTAGGTTGCCAGTATAACAAAAACTAAGCTAATAGCTCCAACAACCAATACCTCTTCTGTAAATGAAATAACATGATTAAATATAGATAAATTAAGTCCCATTGCCTCGATAAGTTCAGGTGTCATCGCATCTATATCAAATACTATTTTTTTAAACATATCCACAGAATATGTTAAAGGATTTATTTTCACAAGAATATCCATCCAAAAAGGAAGTCCATTTAGCGGAAATAAAGCTCCAGACAAAAATAACATCGGAAAAATAAGTACCTGAATTACCATTTGGAAACCTTGAGTTGTTTTCAGTGTACTAGCAATCAGTAAACCGAACGAAGATATTGCAAATGCTACTAGAAACATCGTAGGAATAAGCTGGATAATGGTAACAAAGGAAATAGAAACCCCGATAAAAGGAACAAACACAAGCATCAATAAGCCTTGGAAAACAGCAACTGTACTTCCACCAAGCACTTTACCAATTGCAATGGAAACACGTGACATCGGTGAAACTAAAATTTCCCGCATGTAGCCAAATTCTTTATCTTGAACAACGGATAAAGCAGAAAAAATGGCGGTGTTAAATACGGTCATTCCAATAATTCCAGGAAACATAAATTCAACAAAATCGAAATCACGGAGTGCTCCAGCTTCACTGCCACCTAGCATAGATGACATCGCACCACTCATTCCACTACCAAATAGGATTAAAAACATAAATGGCATGGCAAATGACCCAATTAGACGTGAACGATCACGAAAAAACTTCAATATATCCCGTTGCCATATTGCAAAAATCCCTTCCATTAATGTCCCCTCCCTTGCTTCATACGATCTTTTTGGGACACTGTTTCTTCCCTTATTTCTCTGCCAGTCAAATTCAGAAATACATCATTTAAGGTTGGCCTCCTTAAATTGACACTTGTTATCGGAATCTCAAATTCTTTGACAAACTGAACTAAGAATTCATCTCCACGCTCCACTTGAAAGGTAAGAATTCCTTCTTTTTCCAGCACTTCTGTTTGATACGTTTCTTCTATTCGTGATTTCGCTGTTACATTATCTTCTGTCGCAATTTCTAAAATATCTCCACCAACATTTTTCTTCAACTGTACTGGTTTATCTAGTGCAATTAAGGCTCCATGGTCCATCACGGCAACACGATCACAAATTTCTGCTTCATCCATATAATGAGTTGTTAAAAAGATCGTAATTCCTGCCTTCTCCTTTAATTTCAGTATGTAATCCCATATATGTGCACGGGTTTGTGGGTCTAGCCCAACAGTTGGTTCATCTAAAAATAACACTCGTGGATAATGAAGCAACCCTCTAGCAATTTCCAGTCTCCTCTTCATCCCACCAGAGAATGTTTCGACAATGTTGTAGCGTTTATCTGTTAAATCAACGATCTGTAATACTTCTTGGATTCTCTCTTCTCGTAGTTTTTTCGCTACACCATAAAATTTACAATGGAGCATTAAGTTTTCATTGGCAGTTAGCTTTTCGTCTAAAGTGGACGCTTGAAAAATAAGACCAATACTGGAGCGTACCTTATTTCGTTTTTGGACAATATCATAACCATTAATCGTTGCAGTGCCTGATGATGGTTTAATAATCGTTGATAGCATATTAATCGTCGTGCTTTTCCCAGCACCATTAGGACCTAAAAACCCAAAGATCTCACCCTGTTCTACATCAAAACTTACACCTTTTACCGCTTCAAAATCCTTATAACGCTTTTTCAAATTCTTCACTTCCACGATAGTTGGCATTCAATCAACCTCTCCACTGTATCCGACAGATTAACTGTATGTCAGATACCGAATTAATATGTTATATAGTGTAACACAAATGAGTATAGCCAAGAAAAAACCTAACATATAAAGTGAAACTTCAATCAGTGTGGGTCTTACTGCCTGTTACATACGGGATAAAAAAATTACGTGAAAGAATTCTCTTCCACGTAATCCATTCGACAAAATTCGAGTCGTGACAGGCACCTACTCGCCTATCCATTCGTTTATGAGGTCCCGATTATCATCAATCCAGTTTTGTGCTCCTTCTTCTTCTGAATCTGCTTCATTTAATTCTGCCATTAAGCTTCCTAGCTGTTGATCATCTAGCATAAAATTATCAAACCATTCTACGACTTCGGGATGATCTTCTTCTAAACCTTCACGTGCTGCATACGAAATGTTTTCAGCATCACCATAAATATTGTTAGGCTCTTCTAATATTTTTAAATCCATTTCGGCAAATGTCCAATGCGGCTTCCACAGTGTAACGACAATTGGTTCTTCATTTTCCATGCGATTTTGCAATTCAGCTAACATACTTGGTTCGGAGGATGCAACTAACTCATAATCTAAATCATATTCGGTAATAACCTCTTCTGTTAACCCCATAATACTTGACCCTGGATCAATTCCAATAATCTCAGAATCAAATTGTTCTTCATTCCCCTTTAAATCCTCCACACTATTTATGTCTTCCATATAAGAAGGAACAACAAGAGCTAAATCAGTTCCCTCATACCAAGTTTCGCGCCAATCAATATTTTCTTCGTGTTCTTCATAGAATGCTTTATCAGTATTAGGAAGCCATATTTCCATCCCAATATCCAGGTCCCCCGCCACAAGTCCTTCATATAGAATTGCTTTTTCTACAGGTTCTAGCGAAACGTCATATCCTTCTTCCTCTAATATAATTTTCCACATATTCGAAACTGCTACATTTTCTGCCCAGTTATTCATTCCAATCGAAATAGATCCTTTATCTTCCTGTTCCTCTCCGCCTTCTTCTCCTTCATTATTATCAGTACCACAAGCAGCAAGGAATAGGATAAAACCTATAAGTAAAACCCTAACGAATTTTTCCATTTTGAAACCTCCTAAAAATCATACTTATTATGTATAATTAGTTATCTCATGTTTTATCGATACCATTCACACTAATAAAAAATAACTATCTTGAATGAAAGGTACGAACTAAAAAGCTAAAAACAAAAATCACTACTTTCACCATGAATTATCTTAACATAGTAAAAGAGGATATATCTTATATAATGCATCATTAAATACACCTTTTATAAATTGTCTTTCATATCTTATACAATCTCCTGTGTAGTTATTATTTATATAACTTGTATATTTGCTTTCATGACAGATATATCCGTACTCTGATAATATAATATTGGTGGTGATGAAAGTGTTTAAGATTTTACTAGTAGAAGATGACAAATCCCTATTTAAAGAGATTCAAGAGCGTTTAAGTCAGTGGTCATATAGTGTTACAGGAATTGATGATTTTAGTAATGTGCTAGAATCGTTTGCTAAAATTAAGCCAGATTTAGTCATTATCGATATTCAGTTACCTAAATATGACGGCTTTTATTGGTGCCGCATGATTCGTTCTCATTCTAGTGTTCCAATAATCTTTTTGTCTTCACGTGATCACCCAACAGATATGGTCATGTCCATGCAGCTTGGTGCAGATGATTATATCCAGAAGCCATTTCATTTTGATGTGTTGATCGCAAAAATTCAAGCAACACTAAGACGCGCCTATGATTACAATACCGAAAAAATCGAACTCAAATCATGGTGTGGTTCAACAGTCGATTACGAGGCGAACACTATTTCTAATCATGCTGGGTCAATTGAACTTAGCAGAAATGAAATGCTGATTTTAAAGCAATTAATCGAGTCTAAAAATAAAATTGTTTCAAGGGAACAATTAATGGAACGATTATGGAATGATAAACAATTTATTAGTGACAACACGTTAACCGTCAATGTCAATCGATTACGAAAACGACTAGAAGAAATCGGATTAGGCAATTATATTGAAACAAAAGTTGGCCAAGGATATATCGCAAAGGAAGAGGCAAAATCATGATAAAAGACTATTTAAGGGAAAGACGCAGTTGGATTATATTAGTTCTTTCCTTACAAATACTTAGTGTCATCATTGCATATCTTGATGCAACAGTACCGCTTAAACCAATTATATATATTGTATTTTTATCATTGATTATCTTTCTATTATTTTTGGTAATTCGCTATCCGAAAGAAACATCGTTTTATAAAAGCCTTGGTTCTCGTATTAATAATCTTGACTTAACTAGTGTCCAAGAGCCAGAAAGTCCTTTTGAAATAATGATTGCACAAAGTATGGAAGAACAAACAGAGCAACTACAGCAGTTGATCACTAAAAAACAGGTAGCATTAGAACAAGAAAAAGATGAAATCCTCTCATGGATACATGAAATAAAAACACCCTTATCCACAATAAACTTACTGATTGATCGAGTAGAAGATAAAGAAGTAAAAACGCAATTAATGTTTGAATGGTTACGTGTCCACTTATTGCTAGACCAACAACTTCATCAAAAGCGTATTTCCTCGATTGAGAATGATTTACATATTGAAAAAGTGTCATTAGAGCCAACCCTCTTTGAGGAAATTCGAACCTTACAATCCTGGTGCATTCAAAAAGGGATTGGTTTTGATGTGAAACTACAGAAGGCTGAAGTGCTTAGTGATACAAAGTGGCTTTCTTTTATATTACGTCAAATTCTAACGAACGCAGTGAAATATAGTGAAGCCTCTGAGATTGAAGTGACAAGTTTTGAACAGGACAACAAAACTTTCTTAACGATAAAAAATAGTGGAATAGGAATTGACCCGAAAGACTTACCCCGTATTTTTGAAAAAGGATTTACATCTACTGGCAGACATCAAGATCGCAATGCAACAGGGATGGGTTTATACTTAGCAAAGAAAGTGGCCAACGCACTATTGATCAATATTGAAGTAGACTCCACTCTTGGAAAGGGAACCACCTTTACACTAAAATTCCCCCAAAAGAATACTTTTTTAGCAATGACAAGCATGTGACAAAATTGTCACATGCTTTCTTCATTTGTTTGTTCAATCGAAGGAAATTTACTTTCAATGCTCTTATAATTCAAAATAGGAAAGGTAATTATATAAGGAGTGATGAGAAAGTGGCAATTTTAGAAGCAGCCAAAATACATAAAATCTATGGGAATAAGTTTAACAAGCAGGAAGTGTTAAAAGGGATTGATGTCACCATTGATAAAGGCGAGTTTGTCTCCATTATGGGGCCATCTGGATCTGGGAAGACTACCTTGTTAAATGTCCTATCTTCTATTGATCGCGTCAGCAGTGGAATGATTACAATCAAAAACTATGATATTACAGCCATGAAGGAAAAAAAGCTAGCAGAATTTCGAAAGCATCACTTAGGATTTATCTTTCAAGAATATAATTTACTAGATACGTTAACAGCGAAGGAAAATATCCTGTTACCTTTATCGATTGCGAACACTTCCAAGAAAGATGCATTACAGCAGTTTGACGGTTTAGCAAAGGAACTCGGCATTTACGATGTAAAAGATAAATATCCAAGTGAATTGTCAGGTGGTCAAAAACAAAGAACCTCCGCTGCACGTGCATTCATTCATAAGCCTAGCATTATTTTTGCCGATGAGCCAACAGGTGCATTGGATTCAAAATCCGCATCAGATCTGTTGAACAAACTTAGTGAACTAAATAAAAATCGTTTTGCAACGGTTGTGATGGTTACACACGATATGACAGCAGCTAGTTTTAGTAACCGCGTAATGTTCATCCAAGACGGACAACTATACACCCAACTAACAAAAGGAGAACAAACTAGACAGGAATTTTACAAAGATATACTGAAAACCCAAAGTATTTTAGGTGGTGTGCAAGATGAGCGTTAGGCAGCTTATTTTTCGAAACCTTAGACACAACCTAAAAAACTACTACCTCTATATATTTGCATTGATCTTTAGTGTTGCGCTATATTTTGCCTTTGTTACACTGCAATTTGACCCAGCAATGGATGAAGCGAAGGGATCCATTAAAGGTGCCGCTGCTATACGAACTGCTTCTGTCGTACTCATAGCAATTGTAGCTGTCTTTTTGTTATATGCCAATACGATTTTTATCAAACGACGCAGTAAAGAAATTGGTTTATTGCAATTAATCGGCATGCGAAAAAAACGGATTTTTCGTATTTTAAGTGCGGAAAATATGGTTCTATATTTCAGTGCTACTATTATTGGGACCTTTTTAGGGTTTAGTGGATCGAAAGTCATTACAATGATTTTATTCAAAGTCACCAAAGTCGAAACAAGTGCTACCCTTAACTTTTCTTGGCAAGCATTTATCCAAACGGTGATTGTTTTTACGATTATTTACTTGTTCATCATGATAATGAATTACCTGTTCATTAAAAAACATAGCATTCTATCACTATTTAAAGTGCAAGGATCAAGTGAATATCATGTGAAAAAAATATCTATTTTGGAAATGATGATCGGGGTAATTGGAATTATATTAATCATGTCTGGCTACTATCTATCATCAAAGTTATTTGGTGGTACTTTTACATCAATGGATGAACTCTTTTTTGCTATGATAGCAATTCTCGCTGCGGTCATCATTGGTACTTATCTTTTCTACAAAGGGTCAGTCAGTTTTATCATGAATCTCATTCGTCGGAAAAAAGCAGGCTACCTCACGATCAGTGATGTGTTATCACTGTCGTCTCTTATGTTCAAAATGAAATCAAATGCATTATTGTTAACCGTTATTACAACAGTGTCAGCGCTGGCGATTGGATTATTGTCGTTAAGCTATATTTCCTATTACTCCGCTGAAAAAAGTGCGGAAAACTATGTTATTGCAGATTTTTCAATCACGAATGAGAAGGATGCTAATAAGTTTAAAGAAGCCTTAGACGCAAATGATATTCCATACAGTGATACAATCACAGATGTTATCCAGGCAGATGTGAATCTAGTACAAATCTTAGATACAATCGAAGAAGTAAACTTTGATCCTAAACAATTTCCACTTCCTATTGTAAGTGACGAACAGGTGAAATCAGTAAATATAGTATCAGAAGAAGCCATTTTTACAGGATACACCTCTACACTGGAAGGGTTTTTAACATTTAAGGATCGTGGAGATATTGAATTACTAGCAAAAGAGAATGTGATTCCTCTCCATTATGTAGGAATGAAAGATGAATCCGTTATTCCATTATATTTTACCAATGGTGGGCTACCAGCTATCATTGTTGATGAATCTGTATTCGAAGCATTACGTAATAATTTAGATGAGGCAATTCAAAAGGAGTCTTCTACCAATGTTGGAATTGATATTTCTAATCCAGCTGATCTTGAAGAAGCAAATGAGCTGTTTAATGAACTATATGAGGAATTCACAGCTACTAGTCCACACACATCCCAACTTGATTTGAGTGATGAACAAAAAAGAAGCATGGGGTTAATGATGTTTATTGTTGGCTTTCTCGGATTAACTTTTTTAATCACATCTGGATGCATTCTTTATTTTAAACAGATGGATCAAAGCGAAGAAGAAAAACCAAATTATACGATCTTACGAAAATTAGGGTTTACTCGATATGATTTACTTCAAGGCATTAAGCGAAAACAACTATTTAATTTTGGGATCCCATTACTAATCGGGTTGTTGCACAGTTATTTTGCGGTCCAATCAGGCTGGTTCTTTTTTGGAACAGAACTATGGACACCAATGATCATCGTGATGGTATTATACACAATCCTATATTCAGTTTTCGGATTATTATCTGTCAGCTACTATAAAAAAGTGATTAAAGATGCATTATGAGATAAGCGTGGGGGAAACTCCCCATGCTTTAAAAGGAGGATCGTTATGGTAAAGAAATTGAAGCTTTTAACATGGAATATCAGGCATGGTGGTGCAAAAAAGAAAATCAAACACATCATTCAATCATTTATTTTACATAATGCAGATATTAACGTCATCACTGAGTTCAGAGAGAATGAATCAGGCAACAAGCTTCACAGGTCACTCCACGAGAATGGTTGGGTGTTTCAACAAGGATCAAACCCACCCAAAGGTAAAAATGGTATCCTCATTGCATCAAAAATCCCTTTTGAAGTACCAGTAATTCATCATGATTATCTACCCCAAGCGAAACATCGTTGGAATGAAGTCCATTTAAATGATTTTAACCTTTTCATACTTGGTGTCCATATCCCTAGTATTGGTGATAAATGGGGGAAAGAGAACCATTGGGAGTCCATCATTCAATATGCAAAGCATAAGCTAGATTCGAAAAGTGTTATTATAGGTGATTTTAATACCGGCTTAACAGAGGATGGTGAGGGGACACCATTTAAACTAGTCCAATATATGCATGAATTGAACGACATGGGATGGATTGATTCCTGGCGTGTATACCATAACCGTGTAAATGATTTTACTTGGTATAGTCATGCCGACAATGGTTTCAGGTTAGATTATGCCTATGTCTCCCCTGCTTTAAAGGAAAATATACTGGTGAGCTACCATTCCCACAAAGAAAGAATCGATAAGTATTCAGATCACTCATTGGTTATCTGTGAATTATCGGTGGAAAACGAAAATCACTGATAACTTATAAGTCCAGTCGTTTTCTAGCACTATTCCTACTAGGGGTTATTCGTTTATGTTCTGTTGCTTTTGCTAGGCCAAATACTGGCATATTCGCATATATCGCTTCATAGTTTTTTGATGTTAATATGTATGTCTCATGATAGATTCCGACTGCATCATTATTCCCTACCTTTTGGTTAAACTTTCTCCATGCAGCCACATGTTTCGTTTGTTTAGAATAGGATAATAACTCTTCTTCAGAACACCAATACTGAACCATTAGGATAGTACGTGGCTTGAAAAATGTTTCAACGGAACGAAAGCCTAACTCCCTATTTCCATAAAGCTCACGAATCATAGCAGGCATTGCCATAAAAACTGGAAACCATTTATGTATAGCCCATAACTTATTGACACGCATCCCTATCAAAAAAACAACAAGTTGGCCATCCTGTTCTGCCGTATACCTCCCAGGAAAAACATTTTTTCCCATTGCCTTTTCTCCCCTTCCTTTGCTATATTATACCAAGAAAAAAGGGGAAGTGAAACATAGTTGACGGATAATTCTAAATTAAATAAGGAAAATTTTTTAATAACAATATAATTTTGATTTCAGTCGATCTCTTGTGTAAAAGATTGAAAACTGACAGATTGCTGTCTCGATTCACTTTTGGTTGGCCTTCATACTCGATTGTTCACTGAAAAGTAATGAATCCCGAAACTTAAGCGAGAGTGCTCGATCTCCAGCTCACTAAAGTACATTTCCTAAGAAGGTGAACACACTTTTTCAAGTTACGACGCAACACATTAAAAAGAACAAAAGCTGGAAGCGCCTTGATCACCCCCGATTAGAAAACTAGGCTTGTCGCCAAGTGGTGAAAGCCTTAGTTGCACTTATGCAGTAAGTATTTACTTACCTGCCAAGCATAAGCCAAGCCTCGACGTGGCGTTTTTTGCCACAAAGAGGATTGACTTATGACCTCGAGGGGGTAGGCGCTGGAGCTGGACGTGGCCTTTCCTATATAAGACAGTAATGAGGCCAACTTTTTCTTACCTTTTTAAAAAAGTCCAAGTAGCAATGGGGAAATAATAAGGACCATTGCCATTACAATAAATGTTGATGTAATCCTTTTAGGGAGTTTTTTCCGACCTTTTCCTTTGTACCAACCAGAAAATTGGAATCTATTTCGATACAAAACAAAAAGGAACATAAATATCCCAATGCCACCTAGCCATGAATACTTTTCTGTTCTTTCATTGATTGTGTAAACACCTTCAATTAAGGTCCAACCTAATGCCCCAAGAAAGCCAAAAATAAAAATAATCCGTAGCAATTCTAATACTATTCTCATTCCAACTCTCCCCTTGCTAGACATCGTCAATTGGTATTAGGACTCTTTTTATATCCATAACTGAAACAGACTAACCCAATAATCAAAAAAAGTGGAACAAAAGTATTATCAAATAAGCCACTACCTTCTACTTCTGGGACTCCACCTGTCATAGTTCCAGCATAAAAGCCTGCACGAACGATACTAGTAGCAAGGATCGAAAAACCATTTTCTAATGTATACAAAAATCCTGACATAATAATAAAGATGATTCCAGTAACTTTATAAAAATCCATCTAGCACCCTCCTCCCTCATTAGTACCTAAACATACCTACCATAGTGGTTCTTCTTCATTTGCTAATTTAATCCAAAATGGGTAAAGGCCAATCACTATCACAAAAGATACGAGTATACCTCCCAATGTCCATAATGGCGAAAGATCAAACAGGAGAGTAACTAGCATAATGATAGGCGCAAGGAAAGAAAAGAAAGCACCTAATTTCCGTGTTTTAGCAGTCATATATTGCTTTTTCCCACAATCCGGACAAACCATTACCGTACCTAATGTAAAAAGCTTTCGAAACGTTTTTTTCCAAGTCCAGGTTTTTCCACAACTTTGGCATGTTGGCATTTTGTTATTCCCCCCTGCTTAACTCTATATTTTCCTCATCTCTTATGTGGCAATCCATTTCTTCCTTTCTTTAGAAATATTTCATCACTAAATCGACCATTCAAAGATTAGTCTTTTTATTTCCTAAATGACATGATTTTCAAAATGAATTGCATAAATTCCTCGAATGATGAAAAATACTTATTCTGTTGGTTATACCACTTGCGGACCGTTTCTACTAACCAAAAAGGAATAGATTTTCCATCAACTAAATGATAGTATTCATCATAGGCCTTTTTCAAATGCTCCCATCGAAAATCATTCCCTGGCTGTATATATTCTGATACATCAATTATTTTTGCTCTATTGTTTTGTAGTAAAATATTTTTTAAATGAATGTCTCGTGGATTTAATCCTTTTTTACGTACATATTCTCTTGCATCCTCCACATCTTTTATAACCTGACTTGGAATATGAATTCCTTTGAGGAGACAATCATAGAGAGTTGGTCCTTCTTCATAACTTAGCACGAGGTATTTATCGTAAGCAGTAAAACAAGTTGGAAAGTATGGGGAATTTCCTAATATACTATAAATGTTTTCTTCTACTTTTATCTTGGATACTTTGTCCTCTGCATATATTTTAAATGCATAAGCTGGAGCGTCAAGGGATTGGAAAACGGCTGCATCTGTTCCAACACCAACACACTTCAGGTTATCGGCGTCACCATAAATGGTGACAGGTTCATTATTTGGATTTGAATAAACGGTAATCTGGGAAAGAGAATGAATTGCTATCTCCCATTGATTGTCCATACCTTTTCTCCCTTCACTTTATGTTATGCTGCATCTATACGAATACTTGTTAGATTCCTCTAAAATTACGGCTGCCTGAAACCACCTGTTCCTATAAGAAACACAATTAGATAAAAAGCTAATGCTAAGGAATTTATTACTAGTAAGCTTATTCTTACACTACCCTTAATGCCGAACCATCCAGCTATAATTCCCAATACTCCAAATACAAAGGGGAAAAACAAACTTATATTTATAACGAAGACAAACAATTCATCGCTCCATAGTAAGGTAATTGTGACTATGAAAAAGACTTGAGATAATAAGCTAAAACACTTTTCGATAGGTTTTGAATTCGTTTTTATTATAGGATCTTTTCGCATACGTTGTTGTCTTCTACGTCACATAATCTATATTATGTGCAATAAGCGATTTTTAGAGCGTTTACCCGTTCCGGAAATACACTTCGCTTTCCGCGGGTGGCTGATGAGCCTCCTCGAGCTTTCCGCTCTGCGGGGTCTCACCTAGGCCATTATTCCCGCAGGAGTCTCCGTGTATTTCCTCCACTGATATGATCAACATTTCCTATAAATATTGTGTTTATACGATAGTTGATTGGAGCGTAGGACAGTCGACTACTGCGGAAAAAACAACAGCTGAAGATCCCACAGGAAGCGGTTTTTGCTTCCGATGTCTAGCTACAGTGCCTACCCCCTCGAGGTCTTAAGTCAATCCTCATCACGGGCACAAAATGCCACGCCGAGGCTCGGCTTAAGCTTGTCGGGGGTAACCAAGGCACTTCCGCTTTTCTATAGAGGAAGCTAAAAGCGTTGTCCGCGGGTAAAGAAGACACTGTGAAAACGTAAAGTTTGAACAGATGTCGCACTTATGCCCGTGGTGAAAGCGACTGTCCGAAGTGGAAATCAACGGCGCTAATTTATTGCGCATTATCCATCTTATATGCATGACGTTCCATACTAGAAAGCAACAATCTCTTAGAAAACAGCCTTATTATAAAATAGTAACTCAAGATAAGACAAGTTAGCACAACAAGCCAAATCATGATGATATCTCACCTCTTTGGATGATTCTTTTAGTTACGAATCAACTTTCCACCATTTTCCAAATGAAAAAATAGGTAAATAGATAGCTGAAATAGCTCCAACAATTGCCGCAACAAACAAAGAAATTCCATAAGGAGATGGGATTAAAGCAATAAGTAGCGTTATCAGTATAAAAAGTAAATCTAACAGTATGATTCTACTCTTTTTGGTAGACTTAGTCTTGATGTTTTTATACACTAATAATGCTACTCCTATTGTAAAAATGAAAGAATGCCATATGAACATAAACGTATCCTTGGGATGAATACTAAGGTAACTGACATAAGAACAAACTATCAGAATATAGCCCCACCTTGTCTTCGAGATAAGACTCAACAAATCACCACCTACAAAAGTAACCCATTAACTAGAAATCTTGGGATAAATCGATCAGCCAGCCTGAAAAACAAGCAAAATAATAAAGTTTCCCATTTTTCATGTACTCTTCATTTAGTTTAACAGCATTTAGAAATGCGTACCAGAGCAAAAGCGCAAGCGCCTTGATCACCCCTGATTAGAAAACTTGGCTTGTCGCCAAGTGGCGAAAGCCTTAGTTGCACTTATGCAGTAAGAAAGTTTTTCTTATCTGCCAAGCATAAGCCAAGCCCCGACGTAGCGTTTTTTGCCACAAAGAGGATCGACTTATGACCTCGAGGGGGGGGGAGGCGCTGGCCGATGAAAACGCCACGTCCTGTGGCTTCATCGGCACTAGGACGTCCTGTCCATCGAAGCTGGACGTGGCCTTTCCTATATAAGACAGTAATGAGGCCAACTTTTTATATCTTTTAAAAAAGACACACAAAAAATAACGTGTGTCTTAAGCTACTATTATAAAGTTTACTCATTCGATGGGAGTTCGACTTGACAGGACGTGCTAACGCTGACGTTGCCACAGGACAAGGAAAGCTACAACAGCGACACACCGCACGCAGCAAAAGCGTTTTTCTTTTGTGAGGATGTCACGTTTTAGTCGGCCTGCCAGTTAACATGTAATAAAATTTCCATACCTTTCTATCGAATTGCACCATGTGGCAGGATAGCATGTACCCCTTTTGCTCCATTTACCACTTGGGTCACATGGAGGTCCACAACAGTACTTGCTAATGCCAAGGCCTCTGTTTTCTTAATATCATATAGATGTTGCATCCATACTACCATTTCGTCTAAGGCAACCGCTGCAGCTTCATTAAGATCTTCGTTAAAGCCAAATGTCACCCATCCAGCTGGGGTCCATGCGCGTGGCATTGTGAGTTCCATGTCGTCATGAAGTTTAAACGTAATATCTACTAAATCCATTGGTGCTTCAATTGCTGTTCCTGAAACTTCGCCATCTCCTTGTACAGCATGACCATCCCCGGTATAGAACAGTGCACCGTCTACAGCAATTGGTAAGAACAAGCTACTACCTCTGACCAATTCCTTACAATCAATATTTCCTCCACAATACCGTGGTGGTCGTGTCGAGTGAACACCTGGTTCAGCCGGTGTTACTCCCATTAATCCCATAAATGGTTCTAATCCAACATGAAGATCGCGGCCTCCAATCCGTGTGGTGCCAGACATCGTTTGTGCGTCTAACTCCCAATCTACTTGTATTTTCTCTTGATCTACCAATCCTAGTTTCTCATTTTGCCAGTTTGGAATACCACCAGCCCAGTTTGTTCCATACCAACCAGGTGTAAGCTCATTTAAACGAACTTCTAACACCATCCCTTTCTTCGCTCCATTTATAGCGATAGGACCGATAATAGGATGACCTTTTTGTTCATTCTTTATCCTTGTCTCGATGTGAACACGTTCTTCCCCTTTTGCTTTTGAATAGCAGGATTGGATGTCTGGTGTCGTTAATTGAACAGTATCACCAGAATTCACATTCAAAATAGGTTGATAATCTTTACTGAATGAACTATGTAGATTGTAAGATGTTAAGTCTACTTTATGGATCATCATGCTCCACTCCTTGATAGATGTAATTTGTATCATCATATTACGCTTTTGTTAATTAATCAATTAAAATCATTTGAATTGTACAAAAAGTATGTTTTATGGCAAACTATAAGAAATATCAAAATAATGGAGGAAAACTAAATGTTTAAAACAGAGTTCTTACACCAACTAAAAGAACTTGCAAGTATCCAAGGAACACCAGGTCAGGAAATGAATGTCGTCAAAGCACTTGTCGAAGGGTTTAAACCACATGCTGATAAAGTTGAAGTGGACAAGATGGGAAATGTGTATTCTTATTTAGAAGGAAACAAGCCAGGACCTACAACGATGGTATCCGCTCATTCCGATGAAATTGGCTGTGTCGTCCAAGACATTGATGACAATGGATTTATCCGTATTGAAAAAACTGGCGGAGTGCTTGAAGCATTATTAGTGGGACGAAAAGTGAATGTAAATGGTCACTTTGGTGTTGTTGGTGTAAAAGCAGGTCATTTGCAAACACCGGAAGAACGAAAAAAACAGCCAGAACTAAACGAATTGTATGTAGATGTTGGTGTCCGCTCCAGTGAAGAAGTGGCAGAAATGGGAATTAAAATAGGAGATCCCATTACATATATAAGTGACATCGAACAATTTAGCAATGAGGATTTAATATGCGGGAAAGCAATCGATAATAGAAGCTGTTGTGTTCTCCTTATTGAGCTTTTTAAAGCACTCGAAAAACGGGAATTCAGTGGTACATTAGTTGGTGTAGTAACCGTGCAGGAAGAAGTCGGATTACGTGGCGCGAAAGTGGCAACCTATAAAATTAATCCAGATGTTGCTTTTGTTATCGATACCATTCCATGTGCAGATACACCAGATAGTATCGGAACATTACCAGTTGGTATTGGCAAAGGACCAGTAATCCCTGCATTAGCTGGGAGCTCGGTTCGTGGAAATATTATGGCACCACAAATAAAAGAACTAATTATTGATCATGCAGAAAAAGCGAACATCCCATACCAATTAGCAGCATTACCTGGTGCAACATCAGACGTATCAGCTGTTCATCTAGAACGAGAAGGGGTTGTAGCTGGTGCAATAACATTCCCACGTCGTTATTCCCACTCCCCAGTAGAAGTAGCTGATTTGAATGACTTTGAAAAAGGACTTGTCTTACTCAAATCCTTAATCAATGATAATGACAACTGGGGTGACTTGGATTTTGTTTAAGCAACAACCTATTGCCAAATTTGTATTTACATGTAAGATTGAAAATAAATTGCATAACAAAAAGTACCTCATCGACGAGGTACTTTTTTGTAAGAACGGAACCATTGTCCTGAAATAGTACAATAAAAGTGATAGGTGTTGCAGTAAAAAACTCCTTCTTTCGTTAAAGTACCTGTTTAAATTGAAAGTAACACTTTCGCAATTTTCAATACATAATACGAAAAGTGTGCATGAATCCGTTTATATGATGAATTAATTCTAATCTAACAAACTCAAATTTGACAACCTACTTTCTCATTTTGTCACGGTATACCATCAAAGTAATGGCATTTAAGATGATCGTGACTATGAGAAGAACGGATGAAACGAGCATCACAGCACCCCTAGTATCCATTAGATCGGACCAATCCTCAAGGTTAACTAGATAATGGCCATAGATTATCTGGAAATATAGCGAAACGGCACAAGCACTAATGCTTATAATGGAGAGAGGAACCCAATTCCAATGATCATGATTTTTATATTGCATAAGATTAACAATAGGAAATACCCAAGCAATTAGACCAAGTACGAGACTACCAAGGTTAAGTAAACCCATCATGTTCAAAACCCCCCCTTTCCTCTTTTGTTTCTTCATTCTTGGTTCAGCAATTCTGCTCTTTTTTACTTTACTGTTTCACTCGTGCCATAAATAAATACCCAATCACCCCAAGCAGCCGGATCTTATCCTGTTTGGAAAGCTTATCTGACAACTCTACAATATCATTATGCGTATCCCTGAATATATCTGTGTATTCGTGAGGAAACTTTCCGTTGTAAAAGTAAGCCCATTGATTACCTGCTTCATCATTCCAGCTAAAGTCTCCAGACAAACCGGATGCTTTGATAGAGAGAATCGGGTCTTCCTTTTCGTTAAACAACTTGCCTTTAATATGAAATAACGCCTTCAGTTCCTCCTGTATGTATGTGCCAATCCCCTTATTCTCCTGGTCAAAAATCGTTAGCTTCACCTGCTTCAACCAGCCTTTTTTCTGGAATGTGAATTGGGTTTCGCCATCATGGTATATAAATCCGTAAGTTAACGGAAAGAGTTCAAGCATCGACTCGTTAAAAATACGAAATGGATACACCCACCACGGAATATTCAACGGCTTCACCATACCAATAAATTTCCCATCCTTCTCAAAAAGCAGTAACCTTGGTGTAAACCCCACATCCTTTTTAATCACTACATGATTCAGGTCGAGTACCCGCTGCTCTGAATGGGGAATGTCAATATCCTTTACCTTTTTGTAATGGGAACGGCTCATGATAATAATGGTGAAAACCAATCCAAGCGGGAATAGGAAAAACAGCATTTCCAGCCATTCCCCTGTTGTTTCGGGTGTCTGAAATAGCGACCACCCAACGATGATCAGTATAACGAATCCTAAAAAGACATATCCTAGCTTTTCCCGCCGCTTGTACATTTCTGCAATCAAAACATACCCCCCCTTTCCATTAAGCTTTTCTCTTTTGAATCATGGCAAAATAAAAAGATCACAGGTACAAATAAAAATGATAGATAATAGAGAAAAGTTTCGAAGGATGACCGCTAAATATACCAATAGCTTCATGTGAATCCTCCTATCTTATTAGCGGTAATTTGCCTTCAATCGAGCAACTTATCTGGATCTACTTCCCGTTTTAATTCCACAAAATCCCTTGTATAGGAATACGCATTACCTGCCAAACGGCCCAGTGGCTTTAATATATCATGATTTATTTTATATGGATCCATATACAACCCATCCTCTATCCGAAAATGAACAACACGACCTAGTACCATATCGTTTTTCCCAACTGGAATCACTTGCTCTAAGGTGCATTCCATATGAATTGGAGCTTCTTTCACTGCCATGCAATCTAACATTGTTGCTTGGACTGGCGTTAACCCAGCCTCCGCAAATTCACTCACATCGGCACGAAAATCTGCAGCAGTATGATGCATGGCACGCGCAATATCCTCGGTCACAATATTAATCGTAAACTCCCGGTGCTGTTCGATGTTTATTAGTGTGTCCTTCTTTTTCCCATTCCGCTTTCCAATCGAAAACATGATGGTTGGGGGTTCACTGGAAACTGGTGTAAAAAAGCTAAATGGTGCTAGATTATCGATTCCTGTTTTGCTTTTAGTTGCAACAAAGGCGATTGGACGTGGCACCACCGTTCCTGACAATAATTTATACACTTCTTTTGATGTACAATCCGTTGTACTTATTTCCATTGGAAAGTTCCTCCTTCACCCTACTAACCGAGACCTAATTTATTTAAATACGTAACAATTCCATCTTTTATGTCTTTTTAATCATAGCAATCTATTTTTTTGGAAGCAAATAGGCCGGTTTACATGGACGATAACTCTACAATGTTAAACTCAATCACAAAACAAGGATTTTTGTAGAGATGTGTCATAGTCATTACTTTTTTTAGTCGGGATACGCTATAATTATAAATAGCATAAAGGAGGTGAAAATCATGGAACAAAAAATTATGGGTATGTTGGAAAAAATCATGGACAAACTGGAAGAACACGATCAACGATTTATAGCAATTGACGAACGGTTTGAACGCATTGAAGCAAAGCTAGATGAGCATGATCGTCGTTTTGAGGCAATTGACAAACGACTCGAAGCTATTGATCGTCACTTTGAGGCAATTGACGAGCGGTTCGAAGCTATTGATCAGCGGTTTGATAGTATTGAAGCGAAATTAGATGAGCACGATCAACAATTTGTAAGCATCAACCAACGATTAGACAATGTTGAAATGAGATTAGATGATCATTGTCAATTATTAAACGCCATACAATCTGGTCAAGAATACTTAAAAGCCGAATTTGATGGAATGAATGTCTCCCATACCAAAGAATTTAATTCTTTAAAGGAAGCGAATAAAGACATCAATGTAAATCTTGAACTATTACGTAATGATACGTGGGATAATAAAGTGGATATCCGTCGTATGAAAAATACTATGGGGATGAATTAACCTATATGAGTACAAGCCACCTAAGTGAAAAAGTATTTCAACATATCTACTCTAATCATGCTACGAACTTTACTCCATTATCATTCTTCTATAGTCTCATCATCGCTCACAGGTGGCTATTTGCGCCAAAATCCATCAGATAGTGACATGAACATACGCTTGTTCACTTTACTCAACTAAATCATGTATAATTACATACTACCTGATCATAAATAAAACCATTACTAGATCCAAATGTTGGACGAGGCGACTTTTGTTTGAAAATCACAAGAACAAATCCTTTTAAATGGCATTGTACCACCCACCTTTTTCCTTTAACGATATATTCTTAATCTTACCACATTCACTGCATCATACGCTAAGTGTGTTATACTAGCAACTATGATTTCAATCAACAAATAGCAGTCCACGACTCGGGATATCGGAAATTGGGGGATACAATATGAGTGATGCCAGTCAATATTTAGTAAAAAAATTAGATAAATATCGTAACAAAGGATATGCCTTTTCTTTCGATACGAATATTTTAATGGATACACCGAATATCTTAGAAAAATTAAAAAAAGAAACAATATGGATTAGCCGAAAAGTATACGAAGAATTGGACTCCAAAAAAGCCTCCAAGGCGTGGGATCGTGAAGAAAAGAAGAAGGATGCTGCTAAAAGACGAGAAGCACTTCGAAGTATTGAATACGCCATTAAACGAAAAGCATCATTTGCGCAATCAGTCAACGAATCATTTGTTCAATCAGTTGGATTAGAATCCTCTAGACATAATCATGATGACTACATTATTGCCTCCTACATAAAAAAGCAACAAGATACAAAACAGAAAGCATTGTTTATTACAGCAGACCGTGGAGCAAGAGCCATTGCGTTAAGCGTTGGGCTTGAAGTTGTGGATTTTGATATTCCACAATTTAAAGACAAATTATCAGATACAGCATCAAACGACCATCATAACAATGATCATGTAAATCAAGCACAAAAACGGGAAGCTTTTGAGAAAAAAATGAATCGCTTCCTTAAGGAATCAGAAGAGCGTCATGACGTGTTGTCTGAACAAAAAAGACTAGAAAAGGTAAAACAAGACCGGGAAAGAGAAAGGGAAGAACGCAGACAACTCATTGCGGAAAAAGAAAAGAAAGATGCATTTTGGCAAGCAGTAGGTTCTATTGGCACCATCATTATTATACTGGTTATCCTTGCAATCATTTTTTAAACATTTTTTATAAGGAACGTGATGGACTACTATTTAAAAAAGCACGAAAAAACAGCTTGGTGTTAAATAACGGGTTCCGTTGACCGAGAGAAAAACATAAATAACATTATTTTTAGAGAAGCAATTAGCAAATAAATTGGCTTCTCTATTTTTATTGTAATAAAAGGAATTAGGTAGGTTTTTAATGCGAATTAACATAGAAATTGGTATGTAAATTAGCTATCGTCTAATAATTATTAGACACTAATCAAATTCACGTTATTCCCCTTGTTAATTAGCTTGCTGAAAACTTGCGGATTTCGTATAGGAAAAAAGGACAATTAGCTACACAATAGACTAATTTTCTTCTGGTATTTTAATTTGTTTTCAATTGTCTATTTCCACTAAATGGCCGTTTGCTGAAGATGTGAACTGGTATTTATCAATCTTCAACTTTTTGAACTGAAAAGTGCAGAACTAACCTCATTTTTTAAGACTGGACATTTTGATAAAGTGAGATGGTCAGAATTAGTGTTAATAAGGTACCTGCAGACATTAACGTTATTATTTTTTGTCCTTTTTTCTTTTTATCATTCTTTTTTGAGGATTTTACAATCTCTCGGGACACCGCACTCCATATAACGATAGATAGTAAAGCTACTATGCTAATAATATCTGTAGACATATTTGTTACCTCCTTAATATATGCTTTGTATAAATTTTAACATACAGTATTCCTCAATCGGTCGATTGTTGAAAAGATAATCAGACCGCACCCTAAGCTATCTTGCCCGTTTAAGTACGTTTCTTCACAAACTTTTCTTATATCTCACCATATTTATATACTATTCAGAAATATTTGAAGGAAAATTGGTACGAGGATTGTTATGCCTTATACCAATTCCACGCCGATTTGATTGTTATTTGATTTCTATGTATTAAAAATCCAAATGCATAATAGATACACGTAACGGCCATTCCTGCAAAGAAACAAAATAAAAAAGATATAGGCTGTGGCTGATTTTTGGATTGCTTCTTTATGATCTCCCTTGTGGTTACCTCTCCCCCACTAGTGTGAAATAGTAAATATTTATTTTGAGGTGGGGAAAAATAAGATAGAGGTGATCGTGATGAAGCTACTTATTATTTCAGCAAGCATTGTTATGCCAATACTAATGATTATCATGCAACGAAAACGGAAACAATTTCATACAATATTTCACATTTTTGCACTCCTAGCTGCTCTCGTATTTGGAAATATTGCTTCGATCGCTATTTATACCATACTTAAAGATAACACTGTATTTATGACAAATATTCATGCGTTATTTCTCAATCCCTACTTCTTAATAACAGGGGCTTATTTAGGTGTTTATTTACTTTATATCCTTACATTGCAAATCATCCATCGATCATAAAGAGAATCGATTGTAACGTACATAACACCTTTCATACAAGGAACACTAGTAACGATCGGTATGATTAAACGAAATGGAGGTACAGACATGGACCTACATCAACAATTACAACAGGCGAGCCAGCAGATTCATGCGGCACAAGAAGCTGCTCGGAAAGCACAAGGCAGAGACTTAGAATTACTACAACAAGCAGATGAACAGTTACGTCAAGCTGAAAACCAATTAGAACAAGCACAAAAACACGGTACCGAGGCAACGGAAAACCCACAATTTCAACAAGCGTATGAACAACTACATGATACACGCCAGCAAATACAAGAAGCACAGCAAAATAACAATGATGTTCTATAATTATTAGAAAACTTGGCTTATCCCCAAGCCTTTATGGCGAAAGCCTTAGCCGCACTCACGACGCACAGGACGTGCCAGTGCTGGCGTTGTCACAGGACGTGACGCTTTTAGCCAGTATGCAGTAAGAAAGTTTTATACTTTTTTACTGCGAACAATAGCATTCACCGAGTTTTGGTGAATGCTATTGTTGTGTTGAGGCAGTATACATCTTTACCATGATATATATACTTTCCCCTTGGTAAAGATTGGCATGTTATTAACAAAACATTTAAAACAGGAGCTCCCATAATAAAAGCGCTAATAAACTTAACATTTCCAATCTCCCTCTATATAATAGTCCTATTTTAAAATAGGTTACGTCGTATATACTTTTCTATTTCCGCCATTTCATACATACATTTTCTTTGTATATCGACATACATATTTATGAAATGCTAAGCCACCTACCTGTTTAATTACACATAACACTTAAATTACTCGACATCCTCGTATCGCTTTTTCCGTAAATAATGTACAAATGAAAATGGAATAAGAAATGCCATGAACACAACGGCACCTACAATAAACGCTTCGCTATTACTACTGCTATCCTGGCCTAATTTAGCTAAAAGTGCAATCACTAATCCAACCAGCGCCGAAATGATAACATACCGATAAAAAGACCCAGGCTTTTTCTGTTCTTTGGCATCATCATAGACATCAACAGAAATCCTCAAATTTAACCACATCAAAACAACCATTGTTATCATAAATACAAACCATAACGGATTATCTGTTGCCGCTTGAACGCCATCGACTATCGCTTCATAAAGTAAAATACCGAGGATCCCAATCGTTTGTACAGCAAAGGCGATGCGAATATTCTTTAAATTTTGGAGTTGTAATCGTTCATCCTTTACTTTTTTCATCCAATAACCCCTCCTGATCCACCCAAAATATCTCATCCAGCGATTGATTGACGGCATAACAAATTGCTAAGCATAATTTTAATGTTGGATTATACTTGCCTTTTTCGATTAAGCTGATGGTCTGCCGTGTAACACCTACTTTTTCAGCTAATTGCTGCTGTGTTAGGTCTACATGAACACGTGCAACCTTCACATTGTTCTTCAAGTCTATTCCCTCTTTTCATTATCATTGTAACATATATATTCCGTAATGCAATGTATACATTGCATAAAGTAGATAACATATTCATTAGAATAGCTAAGCGGCAGACAATGGCGGTCAAGAATAGCTTATAGTTTTCGCTTTTTATTTCCCATGTCAAGGCACACTTTTTACAAAGGTAGACGGTAAAGGCTATTCATATCAAAATGAGGAAGCCTATACCTAATGGTTCACTTTTGTGAATGGGTTAAAAAATTTCGTTAAGGTGCAAAATGTGTACCCAGATACAAGAAAAATGCTATTATTCCAATCATTACTAGCGCTAAAAGTAATCCAAATATGGCAATCGTATTTTTTTCATTCTTCTTACACAGAGCAATCACACTTAAAATGATGGATATTGGAACGCCGATAACTTGTGAATACATTATTGCCCTGGCTAAGGACCATTGTGTTGTAGGAACATTTGGCAATATAAACAACGAAATAATAAGTACTATCGGAATACCCAATGATAAATAGCTTATCCACGTATACCTTTTCATTTTATCTTATACCCCTTTTTTAGATTAGAAAGAGTCGATCTTTTTTATATTATACAGTTGCTTCACTTTAACAAATAGGGAATGAGCCTTATTAAAACATACCATTAGCCCAAGTATACTTTGCCAATTAGATTATATTTGGTACTGACACCTAGCCTTTTTGCTTGCAAGTCCTTTTTCTTTGTTTCTAACGTGTTTATTTTTCTGAGGGTTAAAATACCCAATAGTAAAATAATTAGGTATAGACCACTATAGTCTTGTTCCTGAATAATCTTCTCCATTTTAATCCCCTTCAATCACTGTGTCCTCTTCATTAATAACTGTAAAAAACCAATAAATATAACGAAAATCAACATACCAAAACTAATTACACCTAAGCCCATTCCCAACCAGGCACCGACCATAATGGATGTTACAAAAACTGCTAAAAAGGCAAACAAACAAATTTGTAATGACCTTTTGTCCGTTTGTCTTAATCTCTTAGAAATAATAAAAACCAACAAATTTATAAGAAAGCCTAACCCAATAGGTATGAAAATATCCATCCCATAAACCCCATTTACTTTTCAATTAACGTCCATTTCCCCTAGATTAACCTGCATCTACAGGAAAAGCTTTTTAAGCAACAAAACAAGTAAACACTATTCCGATAAGATTACAATAAAAACCAGTATAGGCATTGCCTCACTTTTTAAAATTAAGATACATTCCACGAATTATTGGTAAGCGTTTCAAATGGTACTGAATAATCTTAACTCAAGCGTTTATACTCCCTAAATAGAATAATGGAAGCAAGAATGGCACCCACTCCAATAACTCCAAGTATAATATCGAAAACATTATCGGGATTTAACAGAAACTTTGTGTTTGCTAAACCTGATAATATAGATACTATTCCTAAAAACAAAAAATAGGCTGCACTTTTATTCTTATTTTCGTCTTTATTACTACTCACTAAATCACTCTCCCTACATTTCACCTTTACAGTTTTTCTTTAGCAATTAACTTACTTAACTTATAATGATGATCATTTGTCTTTTCTGTATCTTTTAAAATATTTTTTACATTACTTTGTAGGTCCGCCTTTGAGTATATAGTTGAATCTTTCTTAAAAAATTGGCTCCTCTTCATTGGATAATGTAATAAAAAAAGGAAAAACAGCCACCACTACCATATACATTACCACTAATAAAATCAGCGTAATGATTGGCGATATGTCTGTAAAAATTGGAAGTAGCATGGGAAACATCACGATAAATACACATAAAATGCTTCTTCTTCTAGATTTTCTTGTCAAATATTGCTTACTCCCACAATACGCACATGTTAACACTGTATCTGTTGTAAACATACGACGAAGTGTTTGGCTCCAGCTCCATTTTTCTCCACAATGTTGACAAATTGGCATGTGATTACCCCCTCCACTTTTTTCTTCTTCTCCTTTAGCCATTTTGCATCCGATCTTCCACATGAATTGGATATCCCTTTTTATCCACTTTCGTATCCTCCAACGCATTTACGTTAAAATGTACATCCAACTTATGAATGATATCGTGAATTTCATATAATAATGCATGATCTGTTCCAACTTTTTTTGCAATTGCATCTTCTGTCAATTCAAGTACCTTATCAATGTCGGGCCTCTTTTCTCCATCATATTCAATTCCACTTAATGATTCCTTTATCCTTTGTAACGAGGCGAGTACGTTTTCATCGGTCAGTTCATCACCACCAGCATTAAATCTCGCATTATATGTGATCGTTGCACTATTCAGATGTGCAGTATATAAGGAAGAATTAGATTCGTACTCTGCCGGATTGCTATTGCCACCAACTGTTAAGTAGGTTTTCGGATCTGGAGCAGTTGGAAGATCCATTTCCTCGTCCTCCCCATCTTCCACCTTTATCGTTGGTTCTATAGCATCATCATTTGAGTTAAGACTATTTGCTAGAATCATAACCACGATTAATGCACCAATACCAATTACCCCCTTTCGCAAGGCGGTCACTCCCTTACCTTTTTAATAGGTTTTATTGTTAATAACGTTTTCCATTATCCATACGTTTCACATCATTCAAAAGATCCCGTGTATACGTCCTCTTGCTAGTATTATTTCGTAAAGGGCTAAATGGTACAGGTTATGGAAATGTTAAATGAATGGTAGAATATGCGTAACGTATTTCCTTAAAAATATCAAAATAGTAGGTGATCACATGTTCTTAAAGCGAATTAAACTTCTCCATAAACAGATTCCATCTTATAATAGATTCCCGTTTTCTATTCCTTCTATTAAAAGCTTTCATCAACTAGATCTAAACAACAACAACGTTACATTTTTTGTTGGGGAAAATGGTTCTGGAAAATCCACACTATTAGAAGCCATTGCAGATAAATGTGATTTTAATACAGCTGGTGGAGGAAAGAATAACTATTATGAATTACATAATACAGCATCCTCACTTGGTGAAAACGAATTAAGGCTTGCTAGTAGTAAGTATCTTTTCAGTGATAACATCAGTTTATCTATCAATCGCTTATTCGGTTATTTATTCTAAATACAGAGATAGATAGAAAGAGGTGATAATCGTTAAAAAAGCGTTAATAACAATAATCATCACCGTTGTCATCATTATGTTGATAGGCTATGTATCTATTAACGCTAAATTTCATATAGTGAAGGAAAATGTAAACGAGCACAACCCTGAAATAACCAGTGTAGAATCAATAAACAGTCCTGGTCAATGGGGCGAATGGTTTTTGCAATTTACGTTGGTCGTTGAAATAGATGGAAAAAGATATCGCATTTGGACAAATGAAGATGGCAGGATTCAGGATAGAATACGATTAGATGCTAACATATCGAATTAAATTATTCGTTGTGCGTTGTGCGAGTTTGGGTGTGGGTCGCACGAGTTTGGGTGCGCCTTGCACGAATTTGCATGCTCCTCGCACGAGTTGAGGTACGCCTCGCATGAGTTGCGGCGACTCTCGCACGAATTCAGACGCACCACACACGACTCCCTTCCCCGCCGACAAATTCCAGGGAGTGACAGGCACCAGCGCCAAGCATATCGAATTACATTATTCGTTCTTTTTTTTACCTTTCACCGTTTTAACTAGTTCATATATGCTACCAATTCCAATTAGACATCCTAGTATTAAATATAGGATAGGTCTTTCTAGCTCACTTCTGCCTAGTATAGATGATGCCATAATTCCTATTGAAACAATGAGAATAAAGGCATGAAATCCGAGTTTAAATTGTACATAGCGTCCCATACTGTTCATTCTATCATCTCCATTAATCTAGTTGTAGGGTCACAAGACTAAACCGTTATCATTCCTTCTAAATAAGCGACAGCTTCACCGGAAATTCTAACTTTGTCACCTAAATCTGTACAATAAAGTGTACCGCCTCGTTCCGATACTTGTCGTGCCACAAAGTCATTTTTCTGTAAGACCAATTTCCAATAGGGAACTAATGTACAATGCGCCGAACCTGTAACAGGATCTTCTGCTATTCCTGCATTTGGTGCAAAGAATCGGGATACAAAATCCACCTTATTTCCCTTTGCGGTAACAATCACACCTAATCGATCTAATTTTTTTAATTCATCCATATCTAATTCCAAATCTAAAATGTCTTCTTCTTTCTCAAACACTGCCATATAGTCTCTCGCCTTGTAGACTTCTGTTGGCACCTTATTTAATCCCATAACCAATGCTTCAGGTGCATCACACTTTTCTCCTTCTCGTGACGGAAACATCATCGTTAAGAGATTGTTATTCTTGGATACTTCCAATATGCCGCTTTTCGTATGGAATGTAATATCATTAATGCCTTGATCGATATATGTGAAAATAACAAAAGCAGATGCTAATGTCGCATGTCCACATAAATCTATTTCCCCTTCAGGTGTGAACCACCGTAACTCATACTCTTCTCCATTTTTTACAAAAAAGGCCGTTTCCGATAAATTATTTTCTACCGCAATGTGTTGCATAACGTCTTCTGAAATCCATTCGTCTAATGGACATACTGCAGCTGGATTTCCTTTAAACTGTTCATTGGTAAAGGCGTCAATTTGATAGATTGGTAGTTTCATTTATACTATCTCCCCTTTTCCTATTAATCCAAACCAACATTTGTTTCTAATTAAATTACATCATGTTGAAGCGCGTTTTGCAAATGGAAGATTTCCTGCTATATCCCTGGGAATGCTTTTATCTCCGGAATAGGTTTTGGTGAAGGTGATCGTTATAAATTGGCTGCAATCTCCATGGTTTCACAATCATATAACAACTGGGCTAGCGTTTCATCAGAAAGTGTTGGACGATCACTTTTCTTGGAACAATTTTCTAGCAAATACCCTAAATACTCAATGCTTCTTTCTATCTCTTATCCTCATTATCATCTCTCAAATAATCTGATTGTAACACTTTTTCGTTATGAAATGTTACATTGTAATTGTAATTGGTCCCCCTCTCTGAATTAAAAATACTGCAAAATTTATCTTAGAAAAGCGCAACGCAAAACGATTATCACACTTATGACATTCTATAAGATTAGATACTAAAAACATTATTCATACGGCTATTATAGTTCTCCTAAGTGATATTTATATATCAGCGAAAAATAGGATACCAATCACTATTCGATTAGGTATCCTATTTCACTTGTTAATTGGGTTTTTCTCCATCAAAAAGTGAACTACTTCCATAAGATGAGAGAGCTTTTCCAAGTAATTATGACTTATCAAGTTAAGAGATAATTGGAGATTCCTGATTGACTACGATGCTATAATGGTTCTTACTTTTCCGGTTCATAATTCTCGCTAAAATCTCTTCCACATACATAGAAAAGTCTGGATTTGTACGCTGACGTGGTCTTGGTAAATGAATGGGCTGATTTATGCTAATTTTTCCATTATCAATGAGTATCACACGATCTGCTATTGCGACAGCTTCTTCGACATCGTGTGTAACAAGAATGGCTGTAAATTTCCTTTGTTCCCATAATGATTCAATCAGTCCTTGCATCTCTATACGGGTAAGTGCGTCTAGTGCACCTAAAGGTTCATCTAACAATAATAAGGATGGATCATGCACCAATGCTCTAGCCAATGCAACACGCTGTTTTTGGCCACCAGAAAGCTGGGATGGATAATCGTCAAGACGATCTTTTAACCCAACCTGTTCAAGTGCTTGTATTGCCTTTTCCTTAGAACCAGCAGATGATAAACCCAAACATACATTATCTTTCACACGTTTCCATGGAAGAAGACGGCCATCCTGAAACATCATTCGCGCTTGTTCATTTAAACCAGATAATGTGTTTCCATCTAGTTCAATGGTTCCTCCATTACTGTTTTCTAAACCAGCAATTAATCGTAATAGTGTACTTTTGCCACATCCACTTTTCCCTACAATGGCAACAAACTCCCCTTCTTCTATCTTTAAATCTAATCCTTCCAAAACGTTTCGCTGATCATAACGTTTTTCGATGCTGTTGAGCGATACGTTCATTCCTTGTGTTTCGACCTTTTTCAATTTTAAATTCCCCCTTGTGCCGTTCCTTTATCGAATTGTAAACGTCAACATCCAGTCACAGAAACATTATCTGTCCCATTTCAGCAATTTGCCTTCAAAATACCTGGCAATAACATCAGATAGCTTTCCAAACAATGCATAGATCACAATACTTAATACGATCACATCCATTTGCATGAATTCCCGAGCATTCATTGCCATATACCCTATTCCCGTTTGCGCAGAAATCGTTTCGGCAACAATAAGTGTTAGCCACATGACGCCTAATGAAAATCGAATACCTACTAAAATGGACGACATTGCACCGGGTAAAATAACATGGAAAAAAAGTTCTTTCCCTTTTAGTCCATATGCTTTCCCCATTTCAATTAATTTTTTATCCACTGATTTAATTCCGTGATACGTGTTAATGTACACTGGAAATAGAACCCCAAGTGCAACGAGAAATACCTTTGAGGTTTCCCCAATTCCAAACCATAAAATGACAAGCGGAATTAACGCAAGATGTGGAATGTTCCGCAGCATCTGTATCGATGTATCAAAAAGAAGGTCAGCAAAACGGAAAATGCCATTAAAGAGACCAAATAGAAATCCGATTATTCCCCCAATCAAAAATCCTGCTAAGGCTCTACCTAAGCTGATGGACATATGATCATATAATTCTCCTGTACCCATAAGCTCATAAGCGGCTACTATAATTTGAGTTGGAGCAGGTAATATCCTTTCAGGTATTGTACCCATCCATGATAGGGTTTGCCATCCGATTAGTAATAAGAGGGGAATGAACCAGGGTAAGACCTTTTCCACTGACCCTTTTAATCTCCATGTCATGTCTTAGCTCCCCTTTCTTCGCAAAACTTGGCTTGTCGCCGAATCCTTATAACGAACGCCTTAAATTTTCGTATACTATCAACTGATTCAACTTAAAAGTTCTGAGCGCATAAATAAAGGGTTTACTTTTCTTCCACCGTCATCACTTCTTCTATATTTAATTCTTTTGGTATAATCTCTAGTTCATAAAATACATCCGCAATTTCTTGCTGTTCTTTTATAATTTCTTCCGTTATCTTTTCCACACCATACACACGACGTTCTACTGACTTCTGAATTGAATCTTTATCAATATTGAGGATCGGGGCAAGCATTTCAACTAGTTCTTCAGGATGTGAATTTGCCCATTCCGACGAGGATTCGATTTCTTCTAAGATAATATTGATTATATCCGGATGGTTTTCTTTGAATTTTTTAGTTGCAACAAAAAAGTCCCTATCCGTAGTTAGACCTTCACCATTCACAAGAAGTTTTCCATTTGAATGAAGCTCGGTAGAAGCCGCATAGGGGTCCCATACAACCATCGCATCTATGGTACCTTGTTCAAATGCAATCCTAGCATCTCCTGGTTTAAGAAATGCAGGAGTAATATCGGAATAATTCAGTCCTGCCTTCTCCAATGCTTTTACAAGTAAATAATGGGAACTAGATCCTTTTGAAAAGCCGATCGTTTTATTTTTTAAATCCGCTAATTCGTCAATATCGGAGTTTTCCGGGACAAGGATTCCACTCCCTTTAAACTTTGGATAACCAACTGCGATATATTCAAAGGGAGCATCAGCAGCTTGCGCAAAAATCGGTGGTGTATTTCCCGTCCTTCCAAAATCAATACTTTCGGCATTTAGTGCTTCCACCAATAATGGGCCATCCCGAAATTGATTCCATTCCACGGTGTAACCGAGAGATTCCAATCGTTCATCCAACGTCCCCAATGATTTCAAGATAATTAATGGTCCGTTTTTTTGATATCCAATACGGACAACCTTTCCGTCCTCTGAATTGGAAGATGCATTACTCCCTTCGCTACAACCTGTAAAAAGAGTTAGTAAAAAGAAAAATGTCATAAATAGTACGATTGTCTTATACATTTGCAAGACCATCCTTTATATTTTTATTCTGATCTTAGCCTATGTATAAAGTGAATGTAGGTTCCTGTCCACAAAGAAATTCCTGAAATTCCAGGGCTTCATAAGACATCATACCTATCTATTAAAAAAGGAAAAATTGATGTAAAAGATTAACGAAAGACCTTTCCAAGGACGAAAAAAATGGCTTGGAGCACGTCCAAGCCATTTTTTTCATCGTCATACATAAACCGTAAATTTCGGATCAGTCGGGTGGTCTATCACTAATGCTTCATTAGGAAAAGGAAGTAACTTGCGATATAAGGCTAGATCACCAAAGCTACCTATTGTGAGGATAACCCCTAGAATCGATATGGCAGGATTATTCAGGACGAGACCCAAAACTAGAGGCAAGATGCCAGTTGGGATTAACGGTAATAGTAATACCTTTTTCATGTCGACTACTTTAATGGGTAGCTTTGCATGCGCATAGGCCATACCTAACTTGATATTAACTCCCCATGCTAACTGATTCCAGGGTACAGACCCAATATAGCGAAAACCAATTAAATGTATCGCTTCATGTATACAAACAATTAGGATCAAAGCAATCATAAACAAGAGAAAACCAGAAAATGTAATGGTTAACGATGCCTTACCGTAAAGCAATATATGTAAAACTTGTATACCAAAATACAATACAATTCCTAATAGAAAGCAAATAACATTTAACTTCAACATCGAAATCGAAACAACCGTTTCCTTTTTATCATTTAGTTGCATTTGTTCACCTCCATCTTCTAACATTGGTTTTAAACAAAATATGTTATCGTTAAAAGTGTAGATAATTATCCTTAGGTGTGATTATACATGAACATAGTTAAAAAGTTATATACCTTACTTATTTTGTAAGCAGTAGTCGTAGGGATCAGTGCTGGACAGATTGAATTCATATGGATGAATGCGGAAAACACCATAATTTTAGAGATGCCTACTCTTGCCATTGTCACGCAAGTCCTCCTATTTATGGATAAAAGTAATAGAGTATAAAACTAGTAAATATAATATTATTTTTTTGATGATATTTATTTCTTTTCAGCAACAACAGCTGTTCCATATGCTAGAAGTTCTGCAGCACCATTGGTAACTTGTGAGGTCACAAATCGCACATTAACCACAGCATTTGCTCCAGCTTTTTCAGCATCCTCCACCATTCGTTGCATTGCTCGTTGTCTTGATTCAGTCATCATTTCAGTATACTCTTTCACCTCACCACCAACCACATTTCGTAGACTGGCCACAATGTCTTTCCCGACATGCTTCGCTCGCACGACATTCCCTTTTGCCATCCCTTTTACTTCTACAATATCATACCCCGGAATAGTTTCAGTATTGACTAAGATCATCTCCATCTTCCTCCTTTTTGTTTTGAATCCTATCTTTCAGAACACCCATAAACACAAGAACTGTTCCCAAACCACCGATCACACTAGCGAGGATTAGAGTCACTAACGAATACCACCAATTATCTGCTATAAAAGGAACCGCAAAGGATACGATGTATAATATTGTGCTTATTGGAAACATGCTAACACCAATTCGAATCATGAGTTTCTCCTTTTAAGGATGTTGTGTAGTAGCAATCATCCCTTAATTAAATAATACTATAAAAAAAGAGTACATATTATTCAGCACTCTTCATTATTACTTTTGTTTTTTTAATACGCACAGTTCCTTCTCCAGTTTGTTCACCTTATCAGCAATGAAATCCACTTCAATAATTGATTCATTGATCAATTCAAACTGTCTCCCCACACCTTCTAATTTCGCTTCAATGGTATCAAATCGAATATGCATTTCTAATTTTAATTCATTTATATTTGATTTCATACTTTTCATTTCCGTACTCATTTCCCGCAATAAATCGAGAATCTGTTTTTCCATTTAATCACCCTATTGCTATTATATTTTATATTTATTAAACAAGCACCACTTTTTCCTCTAATATTCCTAACATCTTATGGTTTACTTTTTTCATATAACTTATTGGCTTTATAGGCACTAATCAAATATAACACCATCATTACTGGAATAAATAACCATGCAAATCCCCTAAAAAATGCAAATGGTGTTTCAAACAAAAACGCTCTCCAAAAGGCTACTCCCGTCATTTCCCACAATCCCGGGGTGAAATACAACGCTTTTGGATTAACGAGCACTTCAAGATTGATCATGTCCATCGTGATTAATACTACTAATAATGGTAAGTAACACATGGAAAGTTCCATAGACATATCGGATAACCGTTTATATTTACCTGCTTTCGATAACTTATCAGAAAAAATATCATCATCACTTGCTTCCGACATTTTTTGAAAATATTGTGCACCAGAATTCTTTTTCCCAGCAATATGTTTCCATCCGCTATCTTCAAATAATATGCGATATTCCAGGAAGTCCTCTTGTTTTTTAAACCTTCGATAGTCAATTTTGATGACGGCATCTTCTGGTTCGGCGGCGCGAAATTTGTATCCAAATGATCGATCTTCCAGCTGGTAGCCTTGTTTGGCCATGTCACGTAACCATTTCTCCTCTTTCTCCAAATCCAAAAAATACTTAAATTTTCTCATCCGAAATACCCCCAAATTGATTTTCGGTTATCCGAATCATATGTCGCATTCGTTCAAAGTCTAATCGCAAAACTTCTTTCCCTTTGTCTGTAATGACATAGGTTTTTCGCCGTTTATCTTCTGATTTCACCGATTGAATCAGCTCTTGTTTGAGTAAATTTTCAATTGCGCCATAAAGTGTTCCTGCTGCTATTTTGACTTGTTGATCACTTAACTCCTCCACTTTTTGCATAATCCGATACCCATGTGCTGTTTCGATTAAAACTAAAAGAATGTAATAGGTCGTTTCGGTTAATGGTAAATTCTTATCCCGATTCATAAGCCCCTCCAATTATAGACATACTATACAGTTAAACTGTATAGCTCAATAGTAAAAAAGCACAATTCCCTACATAAGATTGCGCTTTTTTGTTTGATATTTGGTTGTGTAGGGAGAGATGTTGCATGAGTTTGAGGTGGTGTTGCACAAGTTTGTGCTGTGGTTGCATGACATTTGGGTGCTGTTGCACGAGTTTGTGCTGTGGTTGCATGACATTTGGATAGCGCCGCACGACCTCTCGCTATCACACGAGATTGTGCTGTCATTGCATAAAATTCAAGTGCCGCCGCACGAGTTTGTGCATCTGTTGCATGAGTCAACAGCAATTTTTTAATAAAACACTACTCCCTCCTATTTTGTAAATATTTTTGAGTTAACAATCCAGCATTAAAAACAGATGAGATCAGCGCTATGTAAAACAATACCCTTGTATATAAGAACTCCTCTCGGCCAGTAAACTCAATATATGAAAAAGACCCAACCACAAAGAGAGTGGCAGTGATGATGGATAACACAAATTGTCCTTTAACGGATCTAATCATGCTCTCACACTCCTCTAATATTATTTATTATTTATCCACAAATTTTTCATAAAAAATGAGTATGTACAAATACTATGCATATACGCCATTATAGGAGAGATAAATATGGAAACTGAACACAAAGTTAGACTAACATCAGCGGAAATTTCAACGCTATGGAATGCCTATATCAATAATTCAATGTCAATCTGTATGCTTCGTTATTTTAACAATAAGGTAGAAGATAAAGAAATTAAGTCACTTATTGAACGTACATTAGAAATATCACAAAAGTCCCTCTCTAAGATTAAAGACATATTTAGAGAAGAAAACTATCCAATCCCGATAGGCTTTACTGACAAGGATGTAAATCTAGAGGCACCTCGTTTATTCTCAGATGAATTTTTTTTACATTACATTGATCAAATGACAAAGCCAGGATTTACCGCCTACGGTTTTGCCGCTGCAATCGTTTCTCGGCTTGACATTCAAGCATTATTTAACGAGTTTATTCAGGATACGATCGAGACAAATAAACGGGTAAAAAAAATGGCACTGGAAAAGGGCGTTCATTTACGGCCACCTCATATGAATAAACCGAAGGAACCGGAGTATGTCAATAAACAGAGCTTCCTTACAGGCTGGTTTGGAAATCGGAAACCACTACTTGGTATTGAGATTACGCAATGTTTCCATGACCTTCAAGCCAACGCGATTGGGAAAGCGTTGATCACCGGATTTGCCCAAACAGCAGAAACAAAAGATGTACGTGATTATTTTAAACGTGGGAAAGAAATCTCCAACAAACATATCAAAGTAATTACTACTATCTTAACAGAGGAGGATATTCCTGTTCCCCGTAATTGGGATGATGAAGTAATCAGTTCAACAGAAGCGCCATTTTCAGATAAATTAATGATATTTCATGTTTCTTTTTTAAGTCAAATTAGTATCGGGAACTACGGAACCTCCATTTCACAAAGTACGAGGCGTGATTTAATAACCCATTTGACTCGGCTAATGGGTGAAATCGGCCAATATGTAGAAGATGGTGCAAATTTAATGATTAAACATGGATGGTTAGAGCAACCACCAAAATCGGTGGATAAAAATGATATTATCAAATAGGACAGCTTCAAGAAAGCTGTCCTAACGTGTGTACGATCTAGCCATCTTCTTTCTTTTTATTATAATCAATACTATCCCAAGCCCATCTAACAAACATTAAAAAAACACCGTAAAAACTGCTTGTAACCCTCGTCCAGTCCAGTCAATGGTTTCCCTTTGTATATAATCCCAGGGGGTGATATAACTAATCATTAATGCAGCAGCTAAGACAATAGGGGAATACTTTCGAACAAGCTTCATGATTAAAACTCCTTACTTTTGTTCTATGTATTATTACGTTTTAGAGACCTGATTTGATTCACGGACAGGCACCAATCCAGTAGTAAATCATGATTCATTCATTAAATAAATCCTATTACACAAACTAATCCCAAACGAAAATGGAGGTTTTTTTCATGACGGAAAATAACGGAACACGTATAGAAGCACTGAAAGAACAGGCTCGTCGTTCTGGGTTGTCTTATAATGAAGCAAAAGAATTTATTGCGAAAACTACAGGAGGAAAGGGAACGAATATCTACAGCGATACGGATGTGGAAGAAGTGAAAAGAAAGAATCAACAATCCAAAAGCAATAAGCACAACCTAAACCAACCTAACTAAATTCGACAAAATTCGGGGAGTGACAGGCACCAAAACCTACTCCCCGATTTTTTCTAACCACTCCCGCAATTTCTTTTTCGGATAATATACTTCTTGATTTAACGTAATGTGCGGGACATCTGGATATTCTTGTAACAATGCTTTGGCATCTTTTTTAGAAACACCCATGAAGGAATGAACATCACTTTCTTTGATCAACTCGTGTTCCTCCTCTTCGAATAATTTTTCCAATGAGTAGGAAGTTGCACCAGGATTTTGAAAGTTTCTCAATCCATCTCCAATAAAATAACCAGCAACTGCAATCCCTATTGCCAAAAACAGTAAATCCATATGTATTCTCCTCACCAAACTAACTCTATTATGTAGAAATGTTTAATAATCAAACTCAAAATTATCTATCAAGTATTCTTCTTCTGTTTCAATTACTTCAAATCTGATCCATCTATATTCTCCTGTTGTATCGTGAAATCGAATTGTACCAGTCAACGCTCCAATATCATCTAACCAAACACCATCGTTTTCATTATAGTCTTCATCATATTCATACCATTTACTTTCGGCGAGATTTACGTATTCCTCTTGTGAAATTTTTGCTTGTAGATCTTCACTAAACAAGTCATATTGCTCCTCAAATTGCTTGTTCTGAAATTGTTCCCAATACGTTTCTAGCGTTAACTCTGGGGATGGGTCTTGTTCTTTTTCGCCCCCTTCAAAAATTTCTGCAGATACTAATACAATGAATACAACAAATAATCCTATGACTACTTTTTTCAACTACATCATCCCTAACTAATTTTATTATGTGTTATCAACAAAAAAAGATTTTATCAATTAGATGGCATCGAAATTTGAATTAGAATCTATCGATATACTGCTTGTCTCGGTCGAATGCACCTAATTGGTACTCAAATATGTAAAATAAACTAACCTGGGTATATTTCTCTTACTTCTACCATTTCCTTCTGATTCCTCCTCTCTCTGTTATTATAAATCATTAAGTAATAGATTCAATGAAAACTAGAGTCAAATAGTAATTAGACGACTCTCAAAAAGATATGATAGAGCTGTTAGTAAAAGATGGTTCATTAAGGAGCATATTACCAACCATTGGTCTGCCCTGTTTTGGTTAAACCTTAACAAAATCATGTAATCCCGACGTGCGATTCAATAAATGTTTTATTTTAATCTGTTTGTGTAATCTTTTCCTTTATAGAGGATGTTCAAAAAGTCCAGTAAAAATGACACATCTAATTTCTTCGTTGGCTTGCATATCCGCTCCTTGGAAAAGAACTACACTTTTCCTGCGTGCGAAGTAGATTCGGGAGCATTCCTTGTGCTCACGTATTAATTGCATACGCTCCGCTGCCGAGAGCTTCGCCGCCTCGAACTTTCGACTCGACAGGACGTGCTAGTATTGGCGTCGTCACAGGACGTGATGGTTTTAGCCAGTGAGACTCGACAGGACGTTAGCGTGAGGCGTTGCAACAGGACCCCTGAGACTTTTGCCGACTCGGTCCTTTCTATCCTCCTTTTTGAACACGCACTTATAGATATATAAGTTTTGTAGTAAGTTAGAATATAAATAGGAAGCAATTGAGTTCTTATTGAACACTCACCATTTTATTTGAACAAGAGGATGCAATTTTTCCGTACTACACTTTCGCGCCTGAACAAATAAAAGCCATTAACCTTCACCCATGCATTATTCCTCCAGTGAAAACAACTGAAGTAACTTGCTTTGTCAACAACTTGCGGGATTAGTGACATTAAACCGATTAAACTCTCTTGATCCTCATAAAGTTGCCTTGATGCCCACCAGCCTCACTACCTTGATCAATAACAATATACATTGCTGCTTTTCATCTTCAAATTGCTCCTTTGACAGTAACTGTTCTCATTAGAATAATGTTATGTTGTTTTTACTTACTAATAACTCTCCTAGAAAGAATGCCAAATGTAAAAGAACAAACAGGGACTTTTTCTTCAATTACAGTTTTATTTTGTCGTACTAAATTAAGAGCTAGAGGTCATAACCTCCTGCCCTTATTTTAAAGAAAAAATAGAGAATATATGACCCTTTTCTTAGTAGACTATTAGAAAAATTCACAAAGTGGGGGAAGTGTTTTCTTTCCTTTGTAAAGGTATCTGAAAAGGGTAGTTAATACATTAATTTTTGTCAAAGAGGCAGTCTATAAAATGAATTAATTCCCGTATCCATCCAACATCCTCACATTGAAGGGTCAATCATTCTTCTTAAATATTCTCCATCAATAATTAGGTCGGCTATAAGACTTTTAAACATGGAAACTAATCCATAAATTCCTGCAATTTCCGCATCATTATAGTAGTTTTCTAATAAAGATCGATTAACATTAACTGGATAAGGCATTTGGTGTGCAAGCTTAGCAGCCTTAGACCTTAGCCTGGCTGAAATGACTTTATATTCATCCGAACGAACATATGGTTTTAAATATTGCCAGCTTTCATCCAAAAATTCTGGATATAAGGCCAAAGCGCGAAAGTCGCTAGCGACATCAACTGACTGATGTACGTCGGCAATGTCAAGTAGTAATTTTTTTATAGGGGGTGGTGCTTCTGGGATATGCAATAGATCAATCTTGGGGAGAAATGGAAATACCCCTGGTTCTATAAATCCCTTAATCGTCTTCATGTCACCTTTAATTGGTCGATTGGCAAGGCTCTCTGACCACGCAGTAACAATAAGAAGGAGCTTTGGATTAACGTAATTAAAAGTAAAAATTATGTTTCTAATTTGTGCTGCTGTTTGTTCATCATAGTTGGACCAATTTATGTTTGGTGGTTGAATCGATATGGGTGGAAAGCGTAATAGTTGTACCGCCTCTTCCATGTTTACGGTTAACATATTTTGCCGAACTTCTTTCCAGGCGACAGAAAAGAACTTATCGTACAATGCCATTGTCCTAAATATAAAATTAACAACTGGTACCTTCAACACATATTTTATATCTTGATAAATGTAGGCAGTCTTGCCCTGTGCTTCAGATTCAAATATTTCTGGAACACCATAGTTATCCATCTTTATCACCTACCATGTCACAAAACTATAATGCCATCATATGTTCTAAGTCTATTTGTGTTCGTCGAAAAAAACATGGGGTCTTACTGCCCGTTAAGGCGAGATAAAAAAAGGATGCTAATCACAATGAGATTTGCATCCTTAATTACTCTTCCATTTAGTGTTTTCTCCCTAGAAATGAACCTATTAGTCAAATCCCCAGTTCTCAAAAATTCGACAAAATTCGGGTAGTGACAGGCACTACCACCCTTTTACGTTATCCAGTACACTATCAGGAACGCGGCCTTCTGCTACATCTTCAAAGGCTTCTGCCATAATTTGTAATGCCTTTTCGAGGTTTTCCTCGGAAATAGTGAGAGGTGGTGCTATTCGTAAGACGGAGCCTGAGAAGAATGTTAGAAATACACCTTTTTCCCAGCATCGCCAACAAATCTTAGCTGCCAATGAATTGCTTGGCTCTTTTGTCATGTGATCCGCTACAATATCAACTCCGAGCATCAAGCCTTTTCCTCTTATATCACCAATCATATCGTAGGGTTCCTGCAACTGACGAAAATGATCACGTACACGTTCGCCTATTTCCTCAGATCGGCTAACGAGTCCTTCATTCTCAATCACCTCTATTGTCCCTAATGCTGCTGCACAACTAATTGGATTTGCAGATAAAGAAAACGCACCAGCAGGCGGTTGCCATGAGATTAAAATCTCACTTCTTCCAACCACTGCACTTAATGGCATGCCAGATGCAATCCCTTTCCCTAAGGAAATTAAATCAGGTTCTAAATCAAGATGTTCACTTGCAAACCATCTTCCTGTCCGACCAAAACCTGTTTGGACCTCATCCGCTATAATCAGAATTTCATGTTTCCGGCACAACTCTTTCAACTTATTAATATAACGTTGCGGCGGAACAATTACTCCTGAATCCCCTTGAATCGGTTCAATCACAATCGCTGCCGTCTCTTCTGGTAAACAAACCGTTTCCAATAAATGTTCAATTTCCGCAATACACCGATCACTTTCTTGGTCACTATCTAATTCAGATCGATAAACATCTGGAAAAGGGATATGGTATACATCTGGTAAAAGAGGTCCCATATGACGTCGCATTGGTGGACTAATAGCAGACACACTTAATGCACCATATGTATTCCCATGGTAAGAACGAGAATATGCAAGTATCTTTGTTTTCTTCGTATAACTTCTAGCTAGTTTAATTGCAGTATCGTTCGCATCACTTCCAGATAAACCAAATGTTACTCGTTTCGGAAAATCCCCAGGGGTGAGTTGCGTCAGTTTTTCAGCTAATACAATCAGGTTTTCATGGCTGGCATAAGCAGGATTATAGTGAACTAATGTATCGATCTGTTCTTTCATCTTTTCTGTAATAACAGGATGAGCATGTCCTGTGTTTGTGACACATGCACTGGATAAAAAGTCAATCCACTCATTTCCATCAAAATCACGTATAAGGTCTCCTTTTGCTTCCTTGACGACTAGTGGAAAAAAGGGTAGCCTCATTCCTGTACCTAATACTTCCTCTTCTCTTTCTAGCAAATGAACATTATTCTCGGTAATATTCACGAAAGCTCCCCCTCTTCTTATGAATGGTGAAAAGTGATCTCAGTTTCTAAATAGGACTCTATATAATCCAAATCCCGATTAACCTCTAATGATAGGAATTCTTTATCCACTGTTTCTAGGTTTCTAGCATCTACTTTATTCAATATGTTACGCAAATACGATTTCCGGATTCGTTCGATATCTACTTCTTGTACATCCATTTGCTGAATGTGTTCTGGAATCACAATTGCTGATCCTGGTTTATTATCGTGGGGATCGCCTTTTGTCACGGTCACTCCTTGGTTCTTTGCAAAATTAAGCTGAGCGGTTGGATGTTTTCCTGCACCAGTATATTCGGACTCCTGGACAACCACAATTTCATCTTCATCCAATTGTTGTGCCAATACTAACGCAGCCGCTAAGGATGTATTACCAGCAGGACCTCTTTCTAACCCTTCCAGTTTTGCTAACAATTCCGTTGCATAAAACACTTCACCCTGGGTAACCGTTACAAATCGATCTAAATAACGTAATGGTCGTGCTGCATTTCGGGGAACATCCGAACGATCTGGATTTGTCGTAAATGGCATGCTAAACCCAGTATGTCCAGTTGTGAATGATTTTCGATTAAAATCCTCATCTGAAGCCATATGTAATCCCTTTAAATCCACCGAAACACCAACGATTTTTGAATGTTTATTTCCAAACTTTTTAAGGCCTCTAGCCGTACCTGTTACATTTCCTCCCCCTGCATGTGTGACACATACAGCAGCAGGTTCTTTCCCATATTGTTCTTGTACTTGACGTGCTAGCTCATATCCTAATGATTCCACACCAGCAATGGCATATGGAGAGTATAGAGAAGCATTAAAATAGCCAGTTTCCTCCAACATGGTTAACGCAGTATAGAAAAGTTCTGGCCCAACCGATAGCTGTATTACCTCAGCACCAAGAGCCTCACATTTTCTCGCCTTTTCCACAATTTCTGGCTGTCCTAACCCTTTACTGTCAAAGGTTTCTTGTAAAATAATGCATTTCAACCCTTGCTTGGCTGCCTGACTAGCTACAGCAGCACCATAATTCCCACTCGTAGCTGCAATAACACCTTTAAACCCTTTTCGTTTCGCTTCATAAACAGCTAAGGCTGCACGGCGGTCTTTAAAACTACCAGAAGGGTTGGCTGCTTCATCCTTCATTACGATGGTTGCACCTTTTCCTTTAGGAGATATTTTGCGAATTAGCTTGGTTAGGTGTTTTAATTCCCACAAAGGTGTCTGACCTACTTGTGTTTCGTTTTGAATGTTCATTACTTCATCTATTGAATAACTTAAGTCACTCATCATTTTTTCATAATCAAATGCAATAGCACCTTGCTTGAACGTCTCATAATCTATTTGTAACGAATCTTCCATAATTTTGTTTTTTCGCTGCATGACTTGTTCATACATTTGATCGGAATTCATATCCTATCCCTTCTTTCCTACTATTGATAGAATTAAAGTCCTTGAACTGTTATTTGTTTTCAAGAATTTTCTTTTCTTCTTCACCAATATCAAGTAATTCCATAACAGGAGGTCCATACCCATGATTATAACCAGGGTTCTCTTCCACTAGCTCACCTGTAATTATTCGTCCACTCAATGTTTTAATATCAGCTTGATCGTTTACATTAGTATCTTCTAAAAGGTATCCTCTTGCTCTCATTTCATATGAAACCTTTTTTGTATCATCCGGTAAACGATTGGATCTATCTTCTGGTCTTAGTAATATATTCTTTATTTCTACCCAAGTTCCTTCTTTTATTTCCCCCATCATATCGCCTCCCTTTGTTAAAATTACCACTATAAATTATAGCGTGTCAATAAAATAGAGAGACTCCTGTGAATATTTTATCATTAAGCATAATTGTAACTTTTTATACATTTTCACTCACATTTGAAAGGATAATTTATATTTACTTTAAACATCCTTTTATGTACAATTATGAATACATGTAATTTTTAGGCATTGTATGGAAATTTCGTTTGTAAAGTTGTGCAAAACTAGTTATTTTTTGAAAACGACATCATATATGCTCAACTAAGGAGGTGAAAAAACAGTAGCATAATACAACTAAAAAATCTAAAATACTAATTTGGGAGGGAAATAAATTGAGTAAAGAAAAACATGTTAGAAAACCCCACATATTCGAAGTGATCGTCGTACTTGTTTTGTTTTTGGCGATTGCATTTTCGTTCACCAGTGTTTTTGAACTACCGATCCAATTAGCTTTATTCATAGCATTATTTATAGTCATTTTACTAGGGTTACGATTAGGGTATACATACAATGATTTACAAGAAGCACTTAAAGGTGGCATTTCCAATGGCTTAGATGCTGTTTTAATTCTAATAGCTGTTGGTGCACTGATTGGGACGTGGATTGCAGGTGGAATTGTACCAAGTATAATTTATTATGGTTTAGAATTCATCCATCCTAGTGTGTTTTTGTTAGCTACATTATTCCTTTGTGCGATTACCTCTTTAGCAACAGGAACTTCTTGGGGAACGGCCGGAACAGCTGGTATTGCCATGGTCGCAATTGGAGAAGGCCTTGGGATTCCACTACCAATGGTGGTTGGTGCAGTACTATCAGGTGCCTATTTTGGAGATAAACTATCCCCATTATCGGATAGTACGGTACTGTCTTCTTCCATGTCGAAAGTAGATATCATTGAACATATTAAATCATTACTGTATGTCAGTATTCCAGCATTTGTCATTAGTGGGCTAGCCTTTACGATCGTGGGATTTACCTATGCATCCGATCAGGTAGACTTAGCAAGAGTAGATTCTGTCATGACGGCTATGAGTGATACCTTTAATGTTAGTTGGTATATGTTAGTACCTGCTGTTGTCGTCATTATTTTGTTAGCAATCAAAAAGCCTGCCGTACCAACGATTACGTTTGGTGCTTTATTAGGAGTAATTTGGGCCGCCTTGTTCCAAAATATGGAATTCATCTCAGCATTAGGTACTGCTTATAATGGGTTTTCCATGGAATCAGGAAATGAATTTTTGAATGAACTGTTAAACCGTGGTGGGATTACTGGAATGTTAGGCTCAATCGTAGTGATCTTACTCGGCCTCGGATTTGGTGGGCTATTGAATCATATTGGCGCATTACAAGTCATTGTTGATTCGCTAACCAAATTCATTACGAATACAGGACGTCTATCCGTGTCCACCCTCGCAACAGCTTTCTTATCAAACGTTTTCGGCTGTGCGATGTATGTCTCGTTAATTTTGACACCAAAAATTATGGAAAAGAATTACGATCGCTTAAAAGTTGACCGAAGAGTTCTGTCTCGAAATACCGAGGTAGGTGGAACACTGACTTCTGGTATGGTGCCATGGTCCGATAACGGTATATTTATGGTCGCGATGTTTGGTGTTCCAACATTACAATACTTACCATATATGTGGTTAAGCTTTACAGCTATCATCCTCGTTATCATTTACGGCTATACCAATAAATTTATCTGGTATACGGACGATCAAGAAGAAAGTCAAACTAATGCTGTATGAAAATAAAGTTGAAGCATGTCCTAAGGAGTTTTCCTTAGGGCATTTTTTTGTTGTCACGACTTGATGCTGGCGTCGCATGACTTCTGCTTGATGTCGCACGAGTTGATGCTGGCATCGCATGACTTCTGCTTGATGTCGCACGAGTTGATGCTGGCCCGCATGACTTCTACTTGATGTCGCACGAGTTGATGCTGGCGTCGCATGACTTCCTCTTCATATCACTTGAGTTGAAGGCAACGTACAGAATCTATAAGTCCAATCGGTTTGTGGCACTATTCTTCTTAGAGGTTATTGGGTTATGTCCTGTTGCTTGCGCTAGACCACATACTGGCATATTCACATAAATTGCTTCATAGCTTTTCGATTCCATGATGTATGTCTCATGAAAAATTCCGACTGCATTATTGGAGCAGGAAATGCTTTTTATTTTAACTAACATTAATATTAACAATAAAAAAGTAATAAAAAATAATAATATTTTATCGTAAAACAATAAATACTATGTTTAAATAAGATAGAAAAATAACTAGGTGAGGTGTTTTAATGAAACGGGGATCCACACTTTTTTTAAAAATAGCTGTTATTCTTATTGGAATTCCGATACTTGCTTTATGTATATTTGTTTTACCTTTGATCGCAAAGGATGCTGCTGAAGGTAGCACAGAGATGGCTTATGTGCTTTATAGGTATAGCATTTTAACCATTATGTATATTTACGTGATCCCTTTTTACGTTCTTTATATCAAGCTTTTTCTCTTTTAAGTTATATTGATAAGAACAAAGCATTCTCGCAAATTTCGGTAAAAGCTTTAAAGAATATTAAAAACTGTGCAACCACCATCATTATTTTGTATGTGGTTTACCACTCTTCTATATCGTTGGCGAAGTAGATGATGCACCAGGTGTCATATTGATCGGAATGGCCTTTATTTTTGCTCCAACAGTTATCGCAGTTTTTGCTGCTGTTCTCCAAAAACTGTTACAAGAAGCGATTGATATAAAATCAGAAAACGACTTAACGGTCTGAGGTGATGACAATGGCAATTATCATTAATATTGATGTGATGTTAGCAAAACGAAAAATGAGTGTAACAGAACTTTCAGAGAGAGTGGGAATCACAATGGCAAATCTTTCTATATTGAAAAATGGAAAGGCAAAAGCAATTCGAGTATCAACGTTAGACGCGATTTGTAAGGCTTTAGAATGTCAGCCTGGAGATATTTTGGAGTATAAACCCGATGAGGATGGTTAAGATAGATCGATTCTTCGATGATGCTTATTATATTCTTATTTGGTTAATAGGAGCCGTACTATTATTTAATCCTAAACTTGGATAATACGGATTGATTATGACTTGGGGTAACTTCAAATCAATGAACAAAATCATCTACCAATTTTTATCCGTCTCTAACCTTGAATTAATTTTAAATATGTGTATAATTTACGGTAATTGCATAAATTCATGTTTTCTAGGGTTCCGCAACAATTACGTTGGTCTGGTCCGAGAGAAAACTCATAGCACACTGCTATGTCACGGAGGGAAAAAAGCCCGGGAGAAACTAATTATTAGTTTTCTCTCGGGCTTTTTTAATTGGTGGGAATTTAATTTGGAGGTGCTTTAACATGAATCGAAACTGGATGAAAGTGTTTGTTGCAGCTTTTTTGGAAATCTTTTGGGTGATTGGATTAGCACACGCATATGATTTTTGGACATGGACTGGAACGATTATTGCTATTATCGTCAGTAATTATCTAATGATTACGGCAGCGCAAGTTCTTCCTGCTGGGACGGTTTATGCTGTTTTTGTAGGGTTAGGAACAGCTGGCACGGTTGTTTCGGAAATTCTCTTCTTTGGGGAACCATTCAAATGGAAAAAAACACTTTTAATTTTAATATTATTAATAGGCGTTATTGGTTTAAAATTAGTCACAGATAACAATTCCGAGGAAGGAGCTGAGTCCTAATGGCATGGTTTTCTTTAATCTTAGCAGGCTTGTTAGAAGCATTTGGTGTTGCAATGATTAATCAATTGCATGTAAATCGGAATTGGCGAACTGTTGTTTTATTAATTATTGGATTCGGATCTAGCCTCATATTACTTGGTTATTCCCTACAATTTCTACCTATGGGAACAGCTTATGCCATTTGGACAGGAATTGGTGTCGTTGGCGGTACTCTGATCGGAATGATATTTTATGGTGAATCTAGAGATTGGCGAAGACTGATTTTTATAGCACTAGTTTTATGTGCAGCGGTAGGATTAAAGCTCGTCTCCTAAACGATTTTACATTTTTGATAACAAACGGGAGTAGTTTATTAGTAGAAGAACTGGCTCAAACTCCCAGTTCTTCTCATCATCCCTTACTCCTGTATTCGATGCCAAAGGAACGTTTTTTCCATCACATGTTTTCTAGCAAAAATGAGCAAGAAGATAGCAACCAATGCTTCAGATACAGGTAACGCAAGCCAGATACCCGCAGTTCCAATCAAGAACGGCAGGATAATCAACATAAGGATGAGTAAGATGACCCCTCTAAACAATGTAATGCCAATCGACGGTTTGATATTACCAATAGACTGGTAATAGGTCATATAAATAAAATTTATCCCCATGAATAAATATCCTAGGAAAAATAACTTCAAACCAGTAGTGGACAAATTAGCAATCGATTCAGAATCAATCCCAAATATGGCTACAAGCTGATTTGCTCCAAAATAACCAACAGCCAAAAATAAGAGACCAAGCAATAATCCGGTACGTTCAGCAATTTTCACTGTCTTCTTAATGCTCTCCTCCTGCTTTGCCCCGTAGTAATAGCTGATCATAGGCTGAATGGTAGAAGCAATCCCAATAAACGCCAAAAACATAAAAGTATGCAAATAATTAATAACCGAAAAAGCAGCAAGACCATCCGTACCAACATGATATTCCATCGCGATATTATATCCTACGACAAATATCCCCATCCCTGCTTCCGATAAAAAACTAGGAAATCCGATGATACTAATCGATTTAACATCCTGCCAGTTCCATTTAATTTTAACAAGTTTTAAATTCGAACCCTTCTTAAAAAAGTGAACCATATAAATAAGGAGACCAGCAGCTGTTGCAATAACAGTAGCTAATGCCGCTCCCTTCACTTCCAGTTCCAAAACAAAAATCATCCAATAATTCAGCACAATATTCAAAATTGCTGCCACAACTAGGCCTACCATAGCCAGCTGTGGATCCCCATCATTCCGTACAAAAATACTCAAACAAGCTTCCAAGGATAAGATAAGCGATGAAATGAACAAAATCTGCATATAATCTAAAACATATGGCAGCGTCTCCTGATTCGCCCCAAAAAAGAGTGCTAGATCCTCCAAATTCACATAGCTAAGTACTGCGATTCCAATGGTGATCACTGTAACCAGTGCCATGGATAACGTAAATATTTTCCGTGCTTTCGTTTTATTATTTTCCCCCATGGCGATCGAATAAAGTGTTCCACCACCCATTCCAACAAGGAGCGCAAGGGAGATAATAACCGAAAACACTGGAACCGCAATATTCACACTGGCCAGCGCAACAGAGCCAACCCCATTTCCGACAAAAATCCCATCAACCACTATATTCACCGACATAAGCATCATGCCAAGGAGCGTCGGAATAAAATACTGAAAGAAAGCCTTTGCAACAGGCTGTGTTGCCAACTTCTGATTCACACTATCCATCTACTTCACCACCATTCCATCACTGTGAGCGTATACTACGTTAATTCACGTACATATATTCTAATCTAATATTAGCAAACTTGACTATCGCCAAGCCTTGATGGTGAAAGAATTAGTTGCACTTATGCAATAAGAAAGTTACTTATCTGCCAGACCATACAAACCTCTACGGCGCAAAGGGAAAATACGTAAACGCAACGATAAATAAAACAAAGCTTCCGAACAACAGGTATAGCAGACTAAATAGAATATCCAAGATGATCAACCCCCAGCGTCCCCACGTATCTTTTTTCCATGCAGCTTTGATCCAATGGTAATTAATCATCCCCAGTAAATAAATCCCTAAGACGAGGAAGCCCGGGACGACCCACTCGCCGACAGGTTCTGCCGTTTCTACTGTGCGGCCCTCAAAAAATCCGGATTGCAGTTTGATGATTTGACTGACGACGATGAAGATAAGTGCCAGCAGTCCTCCAATTCCACCGATCCACTTCTTTTCATTGGTTGTCATGCCGATCGTTAAGAAGGCACCGATTCCAGAAAACACAACAAAAATGATAAAATCCATTACAAACATCCCCTTCTATTCCATCGAAAGCGACACTTCTTCTATGCCACTGCCATCCATGTTCATTTTATATAAATAATAGTCTGAGCTAGGCCGGCCGAATTGTTTATCGACTATAAAATAAACAGTCTCACCATCTGGACCAATGACTGGATTACTCGTATGTTCCCGCATATTTGTCAGCAGTTCCTCTGTCCCTGTTTCCCGATCATAGGTAAACAACTCATATTCATATATACCATCTTCTCCCGTACCATTGACTGCTTGGAAAATAAATGCCTCATCATTAGGAGTTACTGTAAAATCGTATATATCCGCGTTTTTTCCCTCTTTACTGGCAACACGCAAGTCATCAGATTCATCTAATGATAGGTAAAAAATTCGCTGATGTGCTTCAAAAATATCATCTGCCGTTTCTGCATTAGCGTCATCAAACATGACAAAATAGATTCCATTACCTTCCGTTGACACCTGTAGAGACTGCATCAAATAGCTTTTTCGGTCCGTGTGCTGTTTCGATTCATCGGTGGAAATCTGGTAATGATGGATATCAAAATCATGTGGTCGAGCACTGGAAATGGGAGAATAATTTTCAAATGTACCGGCCTTTAAATAGTAAATAAAATCATCATTCTTTGTATCAAACGCGATTTCAGTCACTAAGCTTTCCTCCGCAACCAGCTCCAAATCAGCACCTGCTCCGATATCAAACAGATGGATAGCGCTTTTTAAATCCTCCTGCTTATCTTTGTATGCGATACTATAAGCTAGACTTTTTCCATCTGGCTAAAAGCTAATATCTGAAATTTCCCTGTCATTTTCCAGTTGTAACATTGGCTGTTCTAGATCAGCTGTCCCATTCTCCAAATAAATGCCAGGCTGACCCTCATCATAATACACATAAGCAATAGTTCCATCTGCTGACACATCAAAAACAGCCGTGCGCCCTTGCTGTTTTTCAAACTCATCTTTATCATAAACGACACCTAGCACAATTAAGGCGCTTGTGATCAATCCCACAATAATGATAATCGAAATAATTCCCTTTTTCTTCATTCTAAAAAGCCCCCTTACCTGTCAATAAAGTGAAACTCATTCAGTAGGGGTTTTGCGACGCACAGGACGTGCTAGTGCCGACGTTGGCGATTGACGTGGCGTTTTTAGTCGGCCTTCATCCCCTACTGAATTTTAGTTGAACGAATCAGGACTTTACTGGTAGTAATCCTCACTTACACTTCCTTGAAACGCGAAGTCTTGAAGTGCGGGTCTTACTGTCAGTTAAGACGTGATAAACGGAAATAATAGATTCCAAACAGTAAATAAGATAAAAGCAACTGGAATAACGGCAATCATATAAGCTATTCCCTTTTTACGTTTACGCAGGAAAGTCATTTGTAAAATATAAAGACTGATCCATATAAGGAGTGGCACTAATGGAATCATCATAACTGGCGACAAGCCTCCAGCAAAAACCAAGGCTCTCTACAGGAAAAATAAGATAAATCCGGTGACACCAATACCAGCTGTAATATTTATGATATGAAGCCATTTCGCTTGTTTTGGTAACGGGTGATCAGTCGCTTTATAATCGTGAATCGTCGTCCGATAAATTAAAATAATAGCGAGTAAAATAATCAGTAGTGCAAATACAACGAACGGTACAGAGATGGTCGTTTCGGTAATCCCGGTCACCAATAATGTGCCAAATAATTAAACGGCAATATGAATCAAAAGCAAACTGTTCATCCAGAGTCGCCGGTTTAAAAACGCAACAGATTGAATGGAAAAAATAAACAGAGATGTGCTTACCGACATAGAAAGGACCAGCCATAACATGTAGGCATCTCCTTCAACAAATAATTGCGCCAGATAAACACCAGATGTAAACAAAATCGACCCTACTGCAAGCAGCATCATCATTTCTTTTCGATACGGAAACATCGCCTGCTGAATTTGCTCCCCAACGGATACCTCATCCCCAAAGGCTTCCATCGCCTTTATCTCAGCCTCTTTCTCGGATAATCCTTCCTTCATGTGCTGCTCCTTAGACATTTCCAAATGAATCATTAATTCTTCGTATAGATCATCCTTCTCCTGCCCGTTGCCTTCAATTTGCTGAACAGTCCGCTCCACAACCCGTTTAAACTGATCAGTCATGTTAATTCCTCCGAGCTCTTTTGTACAAGTGATTCAACCATCTTCCAATTTTCTTGCTTTCGTTTCAGTTCTTCCCCACCTTTTTCTGTCAGCCGGTAATATTTTCGTCTTCCAATTTCCGTGTCATACCAGTAAGATTCAATCCACCCTTTCCGTTCAAGCCGTTTCAGTGCAGAATAGAGCGTCCCTTCACTCATTTCATAGGTGTCATCACTTAAATGCTTCAAAATTCTTGTGATCTCATATCCGTATAAATCACGCTGCGAAATTAAAGACAATAATACGAGGTCAATACTTCCCTTCATCATTTCTTTATCCACCATCACCTTCACCTCACTTTTTCTACAACCAGTGTATTACGATGCACCTCGTATTACAAGGGTGCATCGTAATATTTCATTCGACATAATTCGGGTGGTGACAGGCACCGCGTAGGTTTTTCTCTGCAAAACCTTTTCATAGATAAATGTAAAGATACTGTAAAGCTTTTATTAATGTTCTTGAAATATTAACAAAATAAAATGTATAATTTCGATATCGAATTCCAATATCAAAAATAGATAATGACCAATTGAAGGTAATTGAATGGAAGATAAAGTATTACGTAAGCTATTTCTTGGATTCATACATATCCATATTTTACACCACGCAAAGGAACACTCTATTTATGGTGTTTGGATGGTAAATGAACTGAAAGAACACGGTTATAACATTAGTTCTGGTACACTTTATCCGATTCTACACTCGATGGAGTATGATGGGCTATTACAGAAGGAAGAGAGAAACATCACGGGGAAAATAAGAAAATACTACACAACTACGGATAAAGGAGATGCAATTCTAGTAGAGGCATGGAAAAAAGCCTATGAGTTATTTCAAGAAATTAAATAAAAAGAGGAGGGTTACATTTATGTCTAAACCAAAAAGTAGATTTCAAACACTCATTGAAATTTTATTAACTTCTACAAAATTAGGGTTAACATCATTCGGTGGTCCAGTTGCTCATCTAGCTTATTTTAAAGATGAATATATTGATCGTCGTAAATGGTTAGATGATAGAACATATGCGGATATCATTGCTATTTGTCAATTCCTTCCTGGTCCAGCTAGTAGTCAGGTTGGTATATCAATCGGCATGTTGCGAGGTGGTTTGCTTGGAGGTCTTATCTCATGGTTTGGATTTACTGTACCGTCGATTATTGTGTTGATTATATTTGCACTAATGTATCAAACATTTTCTTTAGATGAAGCTGGTTTCATAAACAGCTTGAAGATTGTTGCTGCAGCAGTTGTCCTACACGCAATAATAGGTTTAGGAAAAAAATTAACACCTGATAAACCTCGATTAGCAATAGCAATAATAGCAGCTAGTATCATGTTATTATATCCATCTGCATGGATGCAGATTTTAATTATTTTAGGTGCTGGTTTACTAGGTTTGAAATTATTTACAGATAAAGCCGAGTCAAACGTTCAACCTTTCTCGGTTAATATTTCAAAAAAGCTTGGATTGACTTCGTTAGGTATTTTAATAAGTTTACTTATTATATTACCGTTATTAAATAGAGTCTCGGATAATCCTTTACTTACTATTTTTGATACCTTTTTTAGAGTTGGTTCGTTAGTATTTGGTGGGGGACATGTCGTATTACCAATGATTGAGCGCGAAGTAGTGCCAACAGGCTTACTAACAGCCAATGAATTTTTAGCTGGATATGGTATGGCACAAGCTGTACCTGGACCATTGTTTACTTTTTCTAGCTACCTGGGAACGTTGATGGAAGGGGTAACTGGAGCTATTGTAGCAACGGTCGCAATCTTTCTCCCTTCATTTTTACTCATTATTGCAGCGTTACCGTTTCTAAATGAATTACGTAAACAAGCAACGTTTCAGGGAATCTTAATGGGCGTAAATGCTAGTGTAGTAGGTATTTTGTTAGCTGCATTTTATGACCCAGTGATCAGTAGCTCTATTTTTAGTACCACTGACTTTGCCTTAGGTGTCATCCTATTTGGCTTGTTAAATATATGGAAAACACCAGCATGGTTAATTGTTATCCTAGGTGTAGTAGGTGGCTATGTTTTACAGTTTATTACGTTTTAATGTTATTTTCTTGGGTATATCCAACCTTTAAACAGCTAAGGATGGGATATAAGATTCAGTAGGGACCTTTATACAGGTTCCTTTGAGAAATAGTAATGAAAAAAACATCTAAGTGGACATTAACATCCGGTGGTATTACCGTATTAGTAGGTACAACATTAGAGCAGAGTATCCAAGGGAAACTCTCTGGACCAGGGTTACTTGGTTCGCTAATTATTACAATTCTACTTTTTGTCATCAATATAATTAGAATTCGATCGAAAAAGGATAAAACACCAGAATTTGATGAACGGACTACTCGTAATATGGTGAAGTTTTTACGCCTTTTCATCAAATATCTTTGTAGGCCCTTTATTTATTTTGTTTAGTGTTCTTACATTTATAGGAATGGAGAGTGTTCCAGTTTTTATATTTGGATATTATTATGGCTTTACTTTGCCTTTAGTGGAATTGCCTCGTTCCTAATAAGTCGTAGATAAATAACTTTAAGACATTAAATTAACTATCGGGTGCAATTGAAAAAAAAGCAATTACTTTTAATTAACGCAGCAGAAAACTACAACAGAGAAGAAAGGTAGTGAAAGATGTTTCGAAAATTATACTCACGATTACACCTTATATTGGTTCGATTTACTTTTTACTCCCTGTTTAAACATAAAGAATCGAAGTTAAAGAAAAAAGGGTCCTATGAAGATGTCAACACCATAATGGAAAATTATCAAAAAGGTCTTATTAGAGATAAAAATCTAAATGAAGATTTAACAAGAGGACCGATAACTGCAAAAACAAAAAATGGACAAAGATTGGTATCTGCTTTCATTACTAATCAAAACAAAAAGGACGAAAAGGATTTTTATATTCAGGTAGCCAAAGAATGGGTGAAGGGTTATGACAAAAAGCCTCATACAGTATCTTTACTATTTATTATCTTATTTCTTCTTTGGTGGGCAAGTGGTATATTCTTGAGTCAGTATATAAGCAACATTACGGGATTGATATTCCTTTTAGGAATTTTTCTGTTTCCTATTCTCGGCTTCTTTTTTGCAGGGCTTGGGAAAGGATGGAAAAAATGGCTCCTTGCAGCAATTAACATCTTTTTCTTTATCGTATTTGTAACAATTATATTTTAGGCCTATTCAGCAAAAGGCTCGTCTTTACGTGGTGCTTTTTCACCACATTCGAACTTACCCACCCTTAGGGTAAGTTAATCTCACTTTCATATCTGTTTGAATATACCTACAGTGTGTATTTATGGTAATATAAGACGTAAGTACATTGTGAATGTTACCTATTATCTAACAAATTAATGGATAGGAGGAGAATAAGCATGGAAAGCTTACGATGTGCTAACTGTGGACAAATAATAGCGTATAGTGACGCTGTTTGTTTAGATGTACTAAATTCTATTACCCATAAAAAATGTTATGATCTTCGTTTTGCACTGAAGGATACTGGCACGTTTCAGGATATCGTGAATAAGTATAGCTTTTTTAAGGAATTGAGAGAATAGGCAATCATATTATTAAACAGTTGGAAAAATCTTAAAATTTCAACAACATTCCTTGAGGCGTTTTTTTATCAGGCACTATTTCACATATAGCCTCAATCTGTCCCCCGCTAAAAACAGATCACCTATTTCAACTAATTCCATTCTAAGGAGTGTCATGATGCCAACCACTATCTTTACTGACTATGCTATTACCGAAAAAAATGACTATATTACCCAACCATATCGATTACCAATTCATCATTTACGAACCAAACCAAACATACTTCATCCGAAAAACACCACTCGAGTTGATTAAAACAGCATGACTCCAATATGGATCCACTTATGATGGAAGAAAAACTTCGATTATACATTTAACAGGATATAAACATAAAGTTCCAATCCTGATCAACGCCAGACAAAATATTTATAGCTTTCCTACCCATTCTCCATCGAATGCTAACTGCGTCTGGATCTTCTTCCACCACATCGAATCACTTTCCCACGACCCACATCTATCCAAAAAACAAAGCAAAACATCCATCATCAACTTCAAAAGTGGAAAACAACTGACAATGGACATTTCCTATCGCACAATTAACAAACAAATACAACGAACTGGCTATTTTTACTGGATGATTCATGGGAAAGCGGGTTTTCATGTAGCTAGCCAAATGAAAAATGATACCAGATAACGGATTTATTTATACCAAAGCAGACGATAAGTGTTTTATGTTAACATTAAAATAAGATTAATAGTCTAGGGAGTGATTAAGTATGACAGATATCATCATTCCCGTTATTATTGCATTATTCGTTTCTGTTATTTTATCTATTATTTTTAAAGGAAAGGCTAAAGTGGATAAAGGGTTTAAATTAAATTACTTTAAATTATCCTATAGAAGAAAGATGATTAGAACCCTAACAAGTCTTCCATTTGTAATTGTGGGACTCATTGTTATTTACTACTATACAGACTGGAGTATGGCATTAAATATACTGTTTGGACTATTGTTCCTTCTAGCATTTTCAGTTCAGCTAATCTATAATTTCAAGATGTGGAAGAAAATGGAGTAATAGTAATAACTATTTCTAATTTAGTAACCAGACAGTAATACCTGAAGAAGATATACTTAACTCAAAATAAGAAAGGGCAATGCAATAATGGCCAATATAATAATTACTTTTATTTTTACATTTTTGGTTGTTTTAATTATTAACTTTATAGGGCAAAGATTAATAGTTAATGAGAAAAAAACCCTTAATGGCAAAACCTTGGTAATTTTATTAAGTCAAAGTGTGGTCATAACAATTATTATAAGTTTTATTTAAATCTATTCATGTAAGGTGCTATTCCTCGATAACAGATTTCTGTAAAAATTATTAGAAAACTTGGTATTCACCATTAATGGTGAATGCCTTAGTTGCACTTATACAGTAGGAAAGTTTTTATACTTTCCTAGCTGCTAAAAAGAATCCATTCTCAAGTTAAAAAGGGAATGGATTTATCGTCTCTCTGTATGATTTTTTATTGTTGCTACGATCTCTTCGAATGTGTATTTATGATTAACAACATCAACTGTAAAGTCCTGTTCTTCTTGAATTCCCATCGACCAATGAAAATGGTTTACTTTTAGGAAAACAATTAATGAAGCTAGAGCAGTTCGTTTATTCGCATTATGAAAAGCATGGTTCTTTGCTATTGATTCTAAAAGTGCAGCTGCTTTTTCGTAAATAGTAGGATATGCATCACTACCAAACACTGATTGTTTTGGTCGATTTATAGCCGAATCAAGTAAGTTTGGATCTTTTACTCCCATTGGCTCTCCTGGAGAATATAGACGAATTTGAACGGTATTAATAGCAATAACTTGATTTGTTGTTAAATAGACAATCTTATCCATTATCTATCCACTAACCCTTTAAATGCCTCGTCATGCTCTTTAATTACATCGTTTAACGTGTCCATGAATTCAGCATCAACACCTTCAGGAAGTGTTATCTGTTCTTTTTTTCTTAAGACTATTTTCCCCTCTTTCACTTCAACTTGAACGTCATCTCCCTGTGCTAAGCCAACTTGTTTCAGTAATTCAGTGGGAAGCGTAATTCCTAAGCTATTTCCAATCTTCGTAACTTTTCTTTCAAATTGCTCCAAAAACTCACACCCTTGTTATAATTGTTATACCAATTATAACATATACTAATTTACTTACACACAACACCTCTATCCAATAAACAAAGCAAAATATCCATCATCAGCTTTAAAAGTGGACAACACTGACAATGGACATTTCCTATAAAAATATTAACAACACGAACTGGTGATTCACAGATAATGATACAGATTTCGCCTAAGGAGTAAGCTGAAATGCATCCGCTAATAGTTCATATGACTTATGCCGTGAATTTTTTTCAGTTAGCATATTCAGAATCATGATTTCATCAACCATGGCATCTTTTGCAAGTTTCCTTAGTTTCTCCGCTGCATTTTCCACACTACCGATCACGAAGCGACTTTTATTTTCTTGTCGTACTGCTTCCTCCCGGGAAGTGTATTTATGAGAACTTGCCTCTTCAAGTGTTGGCGGTGCAAGATGAAATGCACCTGTTCCCCATCGTACCCATTGTAGTTCTGCTGGTCCTGCCAAATACGTAGCTTCTTCCTCTGTCTCAGCTGTAATAACAATGATGCTTAGTATGCTTTTCGGCTCCCGCAAAAAAGATGATGGGGTAAAGTTTTCACGATAAGCCTTCAACATCGGGACTGCCAACTGAGGGGAAATGTGTGCTGCAAAGACAAATCCAAGTCCATGGTGAGAAGCAAATTGCATTCCCCCATTACTTGACCCAAGCATATACATATCAGGTGTCAAATTTTTATCAGGTGACGGCGTAATATTCTGGAAAGGATGGTCACTTGGAAAATCATGCGAAAAGAAGGAAAGAAGTTCATCCAATTGCTCTGGAAAATCATACGTCTCAACCGCCTCCCTTGACCGTCTTAATGCTAATGCAGTCAGTCCATCCGTCCCTGGTGCTCGCCCAATTCCAAGATCAATCCTTTTTGGATGTAAGGCTTCTAGTAAAGAAAAATTCTCTGCAACCTTAAGCGGACTGTGATTCGGCAGCATAATTCCACCTGAGCCTATTCGAATGTTTTTTGTAACAGCCGCTGCATGAGCACTTAATAAATCCGGGGAGGTGCTCATCTGATGTTTTGTATTATGATGTTCGGCAAACCAGTAGCGTGTATAGCCAAGACGATCAGCTAGCTGTACTAACTCCGTAGAATTTTGTAATGTTTCAGTTGCTGATTCCCCATTATACATGGTAGCTAAATCTAAAATAGATAATTTCAAATCTCCTTTTACCTGGTTATTTCCCAACGTAAATCACTCCTTTTTATTTTTTTGTAGGCTTAGAAATTCTAAAAACAATCATCTTGTGTCATATATGTATTGAAAAAACCTTCTGAAGCTGAGTTATGTACAAGTACTCTGATTTGTATACTATCTTATTACGTATAGACAAACAACTACAATGGAACTGCATCCTCCATGAATAACGTCCACAACATAATAAAAAAGTGCATTTTCTGTAACAATAAGAGAGATACGAATATGGAATAAGGAGAATTGATATGGATTATAAGAATATTACAGTTGCTGGTAGTGGGGTTTTAGGAAGTCAAATTGCTTACCAAACTGCTTTCAAAGGATTTGATGTATCGGTTTACGACATTAATGACGAGGCGATAGAAAAGGCAAAGGAACGAATTACAAAATTGAAGAGTCGTTATCAGGAGGATTTAGAGGCGACAAAAGACGATGTGGATGCTGCTTTTAATCGAATTTCGTTCTATTCTGATTTAGCAAAAGCTACTGCAGACGCTGATCTTATCATTGAAGCTGTTCCTGAAGTAGTGAACATTAAAACTGACTTTTACAAGGAATTAGCGAGTGTTGCTCCGGAAAAAACTATTTTTGCTACAAACTCTTCCACCATGTTACCAAGCCAATTTGCAGATGCAACTGGACGACCAAGTAAATTCCTTGCATTACACTTCGCCAATGAAATCTGGTTAAACAACACGGCAGAAATCATGAAACATGAAGGAACAGATATGAACGTGTTTGAGGAAGTTGTCGAATTTGCCAAAGCCATTGGAATGGTTGCTTTGCCTCTACATAAAGAGCAGCCAGGCTATATTTTGAATTCGTTATTAGTACCTTTGTTAGAAGCTGCTCAGATGCTCCTCGTTAAAGAAGTTGCTGATATCGAAACAATCGATAAAACATGGATGATTGCAACAGGCGCACCCCAAGGACCTTTTGCCATTTTAGACGTTGTCGGAGTTACGACTGCTTATAATATCACGAAAGAAAAAGCAGAAAAAACTGGGGACCCTGGATTTAAAAAATTAGCTGATTTATTAAAAACAGAGTATATCGATAAGGGAAAACTAGGCACAGCAACAGGAGAAGGATTTTACAAGTATCCGAATCCGAAATTCATGGAGCCAGACTTTTTAGAGAATGACTAGATTTCGGTTAATGAGGTATCACGAGTTGGTGATACCTCATTAATTTTACGCCTTTTTGTTCTTAACACCTTGTAAATCACATACTTCCAATAAATATAGAGAATAAGTAGAACATAAAAGAAATAGCTGTCACACATATAATAATGAATGCGAAATATCTGTTGTTCCGAAAAAATTCAATAATTGTGGTAATGACTCCAATCAAACAAAGGCATATCCATACGATATTCCATAAAACATCTCCAATGTTAGCATCAAATAATGTATAAAAACCCGTCAAGAATAAGATCCAATTTATGATGAATAATCCAACAACACTATACGAAAATCTAAATGGCTTTGGTCCTTCTACTCCCTTATATATAAAAGTGATAAGTGCTACAATCGACAACGCGACTACTATAAAAAGAACAGATATCATACTCGTAAAAACCCTTGGATATAACGTAAAGGTACCCGATTTTGTGCCAACATAAATAAAATAATGCCCTCCCGTTTTTTTAGAACAACAGTGTATATGGTGTTTAAGGTAACTTACTCAAAATTACTTAGATCAAAACGGGCGATTTCTTCACCTTCAACCGAAACAATTAGATCTGCCTCCATAGCATGTTCCTTTAACTTTTCCAATTGATCGGATGAAGGAGCAAGTTTTATTTCAGGATTTTCCTCTAACGCACCTAATACAAAATCAAGCGTGTATTCTCCTTCTTGATCTGGTTGAAGAACAGGTGAACTTGTTGATCCAGTGCCTAAACCCCCTTCTGTATCCTCGTCATAAATATTATGACCCATTACTTCCTCTGAGACTTCTTTTAATTTTTCATTTGGTTCAATATGAATATTTATACCATCCTCATATTCAAATGTCTGTTCATTTAACTTTTCGGCTCCTCCAAGAATTTTATTACCAGTATTCGCTAAAACAAAATCATAACTGAGTGCAATTGGTACTATAATTTTACCCTCCTTTTCTCCTGAAGTAATCCCGATTCCTCCTAGTCTTCCTTCATCATTCCGTAAATCAACAGTCGAGCTAACTAAGTCTAAAGAAGATTTGGTCGAGCACCCTGACAAGAGTATTAAAACTGTAAAAATACTAATAACAAACTTGATCATCCCTTTACTTTTAATTATAATAGCAACCCCTATCCATATTTTTATCAAACTTCCAGATAACTTTTTTTCAAACGTGCTTTTTTAACTATAAAATATCTTTAATCTTGATTTGTATTTGGATTTATCTTAACATTCCCAAAAATTATTAGCAATTGAACTTCCATTTAACGATTAAAACAACATAGCAATTATCACCCCACTAACATCTGTTAGTGGGGTGTTGATTTTTATGCTAATTACAATGCTAAAAGTGGTTCTATTTATAAGCAAATATTGATATACTAACGAAAGAGGGCACAATGTGGTATGCCACTTAATTAGTTATTTTAGTTTTTCTCCATCAAAAGCGAACTTCTTAATATACAACACAACACTTTCCATCCTATTGCTGATTCACCTTTTCTACCATTTGCCTAGCAGTTCTTCGTTATAGTCCCCTTCAATAACGATTGATTTCCCAGGAATTGCAGTAACAATTCTTGATGAACTAATTAGCTTTTCACCAAAATAAACATGAATGGATTCACCGACGTGTGTCTCCGTTACTTCTTCCAATTTACTCTTTTCTTTTAAGTTAACTGAAATAGCTTCCCCATCTTGCGCACGTTCTTCTACGCTTGCCTCAGCAAAGTCAGAAGTAGATGCTAAAACTTCTCCGTTATCGTTTTTGATCGTAACCTTTCGATCATCAGTTTTATCATTATTCATGCAACCTACTAAGAATAAAGAAAACAAAATAGCAACACATACATATAAGGAAAAATTTCTCATCTTCCTCCCCCCTTCAGTCTTTTTTAACATTCTTGTTTATAATAACCACATCCATATAAAACCCCACTCTATCTCTTAAATCCGTGGATGACAGACACCTTTAAGGAATGTATGATAGGGGTAGATCCAAGAAGGAGTTTGAACGAAATGAAGCAACCCTACACAAAATGGTCTGTTATCTTAAGTGTTATCTGTGCTATTACACTATTTTCATCCTATATATTAGCACCTCGACAACCAGAAGGCGTGATGGCCGTCCTCATCCAAGTACTGTTTTTCACGGCTGTTATTACTGGTTTACTAAGCATAATCTTTAACATTATCAGTTTTATAAAGAAGGAAAAAGGTCCTGCTAAAGGAATCGTTCCCCTTATCTTTGGGGTCATTTTATTTATTTTTGTTTTTTCGTTTATCATGATGATGCTGAGCTTTTTTTAAAAGTGTGCGAGACTGCTAGTCATGCGGGAAAGATGTGAATTCGTGCGGAGTTCACCCTAATTCGTGCGACACCTTATCACACTCGTGCGAGCACCTTCCAAACATGTGACATCACCATCCCCTCATGCGTAAGTACGAAAATATCTCACATCACACAACAAAAAGAGCACTTGATTTTCCCAAGTGCTCCAGCTTATCTCTATTAATCTCTCATAAACCTTACCCTAAGACTAACTACTCCCCTAAAAACTCCCGAATAACACGACGATATTCTGCTGGATCCTCGATATATGGCATATGCGCACTCTTTTCAAATACATGGAATGTGCTATTTGGTGTGAGTTCACTATAATAGTTAGTTGATTTGGGAGTTGCCTCATCATATCGTCCACAAGTGTATAGTGTTGGAATGTTGATTGTATTAAGTTTTGAGGTGAAATCAATATTTCTCAAATTTCCAGTCACATGAAATTCCGATGGCCCCCACATAATATTATAAACTTCCTCATTTTTATTCTGGGAACCTTCCTTTAAATAGGCTGGCTTCTCCTCATCTTCCAGCCTACAAACAAAGTGCTTATTAAATACCTCTGTTGCTTGCTTATAAGCCTCTGAATCGGTTGTGCCATTTGCTTCACACTCTTTCAACGTCTTTTGTACTTCTCTTGGTAATTGATTCCGATTTTCAGCTTGATCCTTTGCCCACATTGGCGCACTTAAACATGGACTAGAAAAGATAATGCTTTTGACCCCTTCTGGATAGGTTAAATAGTAGGCTGCAGCTAAGGTTGTCCCCCATGAATGGCCTAAAATATGAAATTCATCCAATCCAAGTGCTTCTTTAATCTGGTGTAATTCCTCCACAAAGCGATCGATTTTCCATAGTGATTTGTCTTGAGGACGATCGGATTTTCCACATCCTAATTGGTCATAAAATATAACTGGACGATCCTCAGCTAAATCACTTAAGCCTTGCATGGACCAATGGGATGATCCAGGACCACCATGCAGCAGCACAACTGGTGTGTTTGGTTTATCAGAATTATGTAGTTGATACCAGACTTTTCCTCCTGTTACCTCAATAAATCCTTCTTGGACTGTCATTTTTTCTCCTCCACCTTTCCATAAATTGAACGATATTCCTAAGAGTGCCGTTTTAATGTACTTTCCGAAATTTCCATCCCGAAATAAAATCATTTTACCGTAAAACAAAAAATCTGCTGGCTTTAACTACCCCCTTAGGTGATATACAACATACTCGTAGCGCTCCAAGTTTACCTGAATAAGTTTATTTAACTGTACATCATCTTCTATTAACATAAGTTTGTACAAAGTTTATTCTCCCTTTTCTTACTATAGGTCAATTATTCAGGGTCTTCTCAACAAGAAATCTATTCTATTTCGCTAACTCATCCTTAATTTTAACTTGTGTGCACTATCTTCTCACACCCACCCATTTCTTTTCAATGATATTCGTATTCTTTCGACTAGCATTAAGTACGTATAATTCACGAGTAGGTTTTTCACGATAAAGTTCTTGATACTCTTTCATTGCTTATGGGGAATTTGAAAATTTTTTCAAAGGGGTAATTTCTTCTAACATACATTCACTTTCCTTATTTGTATATGCTTGTTTAGCCTCAATTTACATCTATTGTTTTGAGAACAATAATCCGATTCAACCTATTGGCTAATTTGCCATAAACTTTCTTAATTCCTGAATCTCTGTATCATGTTCAGCAACTTTAACCGCAATTTTCTCAACACTACTTAGCTTTTCTGTGTTATCAGCCACTTGTTTCGATACGTTATCTAATTTCTCTATTAATACTTTCTGTCCTCCTTCAAGGTTCTCCATGCGCCCACTTATTACTTGCTGACCTCCTTCAAGGCTCTCCATGCGCCCACTTATTACTTGCTGACTTCCTTCAATGCTCACTATGCTCTCACTTAATGCTTGCTGACCTCCTTCAAGGCTCTCCATGCGTTCACTTAATGCTTGCTGTCCTCCTTCGAGGCTCACTATGCGCTCACTTAATGCTTGCTGACTTCCTTCGAGGCTCACTATGCGCTCACTTATTACTTGCTGACCTCCTTCAAGGCTCTCCATGCGCTCACTTAATGCTTGCTGACTTCCTTCAATGCTCTCCATGCGTTCACTTAATGCTTGCTGTCCTCCTTCGAGGCTCTCCATGTGCTCACTTATTACTTGCTGACTTCCTTCAATGCTCTCCATGCGCTCACTTAATGCTTGCTGTCCTCCTTCGAGGCTCACTATGCGCTCACTTAATGCTTGCTGTCCTCCTTCGAGGCTCACTATGCGCTCACTTATTACTTGCTGACCTGCTTCAATGCTTTCCATGCGCTCACTTAATGCTTGCTGTCCTCCTTCGAGGCTCTCCATGCGTACATCTAACGGTTTTAACTTTTTGTCTAACAAAGAAGAAAACATTTGCATTAATCGTTTTTCGTCCATGTTTTTACACCTAACCTTACAATATTTTTATAATCGATATTTAATCATCAGACTGTTTTTGTATTCATATCTCCAATTTTATTAAATAGACAAATTCATATCTACCAACACTACTAGTATGATAGATTAGTTATTTCTAAAGTGATAATTCTTAGTGATTCAGCAAGATCCGTTGAAATAACAGTACTTCCTGATCCTGTGTCAAATTAAACACGTTTTAACGTTATCCTCCAAAAAAGTGAACCTTTTCAATGATACTCGTATTCTTTCGACTAGTGTGGAGCATGTACAATAGTAGGGTTTTCACAATGAAGTTCTTGATACTCTTTCATTGCTTCTGGGGAATTTGGAAATTTCTTCAAAGGGGCAATTTCTTCTAAAATAAGTTCACTTTCCTTATTTGTATATGCTTGTTTAGCCTCAATTTACTCTATTGTTTTGAGAACGCTTGTCGAACATCTTCCCATTTCATTTCAATCACCTCCTTTGTAGATTTATCACTAGTTTTATATCGTTGTCCAAGCGTTAATTCATTTTAATTATACAACACAACGTATTTATGCGGTACAAAAAGTGCATAATTTTTCAAATCAATTTGTGCCAGCAACCTCGTATTTAACTTTCAAATTTCACACTTTTTATGTCTAATACTCGCTTGTATAACTGGGATTAAATTCCAAGTTCCTGTAAAAATCTCGGTTTTTAATATTTAACTGCCTCTTTAGATGAAAAAAACATTTTAATTGTAGCCAGTCATATAGTACCGACTATAAATATAACCTTTTTCTTAATCTGCTTCGTTTGTTGAATAAGTAGTAAAGTGAAGAAGCCTTTCTTTTCTTGTTTAGGCTAAATTGTTCACGAAAAGAACGGTATCTCCTTTTTCTTTTATTAAATTAGGAGGTAAAGACATGGCAGGATATGTAGCCCTCGCATACTTTGTAGATTATCTCGATTAGGAGATGAGGAAGCACTCCAACTCGTGCGACAGCTACTCTTACACGTGCAAGAATATCCTCAACTCGTGCAGGAAGCGCTCCTAGTCGTGGGACAACACTTTTATAACTAGATAAGAACTTGGAAAATTTAATATACGTGTACTCTGATTAATCACAATATAAGTGTATACATACAAAAAGCCGATAGGAAGTAATTATCCCTCACCTATTTAGTCACAACCAAAAATCATTTTCCACCAACCATGCCACCAAAACTCGCCTACGTTCGATTAATAGAATGAAGAAGCCTTTCTTTTTTTGCTTAGGCACGGGATGTACACCAATAGAAAGGCACGATCATATTCTTATATTATGAAGGAGGTGAAACAATGGCAGGATTCGTAGATATTCCAAACTTTGTAGATTATCGGGAACAAGTCAAACGCCATGCAACCAAAAAATATCCAGTACTTCAAGTGACCGACAAAACGACCATTGCTATTCACCATAGTTTAACAAAACAAGATGCAGGTGGATCAAATGCAAGAGGATATGCTCGCTATCATGTTGACACACACGATTGGCCTTCCATTGGCTATCATTATGTTATTGAGCCAGATGGTACCGTGAAATTTTGTAATGATATCGAGACACGTGCTTACCATGTGGGAGATTATAATAATGAAGCAGTCGGCGTTTGCTTAACAGGGGATTTTCGCACCGAAGAACCAACAGAAGCACAAAAAGAAAGCTTACGGCAATTAGTGTCTGCCTTACAACAGGATTTCACGCATCTAAAACATGTTAAAGGCCACAATGAATTTAGTGGTTATGAATGGAAGCAATGTCCGGAATTTGATTATCGAGCGGTACTGAATGAAACCCCTAGCAACACATCTAGCACGACAAACGACGATCAGTCTGCGGCATCAACAGGGTCAACATCTATCCGTTCAATCCAGCGCACGTTAAACAAACGCTATATTCTATCAATAGCAGAAGATGGGATTTATGGGCCTGAAACAAAACGGGCATTGATTAAGGGATACCAAACTGAATTGAATAAACAGTTTAATAGCGAGTTAGCAGTAGATGGAATTTGGGGACCGAACACACGAAGTGCTACGGTTAATGTACAAAAAGGTGCTCAGGGAAATATAACATGGATCTTACAGGCGACACTATTTTGCCAAGGATATGAATTAGCAGTAGATGGAATTTTCGGCAACGAGACAGAATCAACAGTTCATGAATTCCAGCGCGATCATGAATTAAGCATCGACGGAATCGCTGGTAAGAATACGTTCGCTGCATTGTTTGGATAAAAGGATCCTATGAACGAAAAGCGTGGTATTAAACAACATGATGGCTGTCACTAACTAAAATTAGTAGTACAATATAAGAAAAACTCGCATTCGCTCGTCCTTTAGCGAATGTGTTCGTTTTTCTTATACTTGGGACATTAAAATTTTAGCCAAGTCGAGTCTACTTCTTAGCTAAAACTTTATACTTTCCTAACGTGTTAAAAAAACGTCTGTTTCATCAGGAGACAGACGGTTTTCTTGTTGTCTATTTTCATACTTCTTCAAACACAAACGATGGTTCATCATCTTCTACCTTGACAATAAGATCATGGTCATCAAGAAGCCAAGAATCTTCACTGTTGATATAAAAGGTAATCCCTTCCACTTCTTCCTGAATTGCCATGTCTCCATCTTTTCCGACTGATACGCCTAGAAAGAAATTAGAGAAGACCGTTGGAATGCCTCCATATAATTTTACAAAGATCCGTACGAGATCTCCTTCTTCAACTCCCATTTCTTCTTTATACCAGTTCGCTGCTTCATTTGTTACGTTTAAATTCATGTCTACACCTCATTTTTATGTTGTTACACTAATAGTATGTATGGTTAAATAGGTCTCTCTTTTATCTTATTCTGATATCTCTATTTTAGTATAAATCAATTTGCTTATTCTAAAAGTGATAAACATCATAATGATTAAAAATCATATTATTGCTACAAATATTTGCCGAAAACGTTCACATAACTTTCATTGCTTATTGACGAAACAATTGCTATCTTAAAGATAGAATGAATAACCTATAAGAGAAAGTGGCGATAATTATGCATAAAAAAACGTGGATTCTATTCTTCGTATTACTTTGCTTTACCTTCTTAGTAGCATGTGGAGATACAAATGAAGAGACCGAACAAGACTCTGATGATGATGAGTTAAAGGTATTGGAAGTTGATTTTCAAGTACCAGAGTCTGCTGAGGCTGGGGAAACCGTTGAATTAAAAGCCGTTGTCACCTATGGCGGCGAATTAGTGGAAGATGCCGATGAAGTAGAATTTGAGTATTGGGAACAAGGAAATGAAGATGATAGCACGATGGTTGAATCAACCAATAATGAAGATGGTACCTATACTGCTGAAGTGACATTTGATCGAGACGGTGTGTATGAAATGTATGCACATACTACCGCTAAAGATATGCACACAATGCCTATAAAAGAAATCACTATTGGGGACGGTACAACCGAACAGGAAGCAGCTCACGACAATGCGGATGAACAGGAATTAACAGAAGGTTTTAGTATGCATTTTGTGGAGCCCGAAACAATTGAAGTTGGTGAAGAAGTGGACTTAGTAGTACATTTAAAATGGGATGAGGAAGCACTTGAAAATGCTGATGTTCGGTATGAAGTAATCCAAGGAGATAACACTGAACAAACAGAATGGGCCGATGCATCCGAAACAGATGCTGGCGAATACACAGCGACTCATGCTTTTGAGCAAGCTGATACTTATACAGTTACAGTCCATGTTGAAAATGAAGATGGGCTACATGAACACGACTCTTATCAACTTGATGTAAGCGAATAAAAAGTAAACGAAAACGACTCGAAATAATTTGAGTCGTTTTTTATATTGGTGATTTCCCCTAACAATATCAGGACTAATGACTGTATGAATTACATCACGTACTTTTAATCGACTTACCACGAAAGTTTACAATTAAAGAAACAGTAATAAATTGTCCATTATATGAGATTTTCATTATAGATGCCTCATCCTAATCATTGGATCTCTGCGTAAATGAATGACTAATTTATCATTGGACGTATGATAAACAATATTACCTTCTTCTACCCTAAAAAAACTCTTTATTTACCTCTTCTTCTTGAATTGTACGTATAGGTGCAACTTCACCTGCAATTTTCTTATCACCTCTTAATGATAATCAAGTATGGAAACTAAAACAAACTGACTTGGGTACAATTCTCTTACTTCTTGCCATTTCATTTTGATTCCTCCTTTTCTTCTATTATAAATCATTTAGTAATTTATTGGGAATAGTTACGATAAAAAAGAGCTCGATAAATATATCAAGCTCTCATTACCCAATAATCCTTCACATCAACCGCCGATAAACCTTTTCCCCATTATACGAATAAACTACCTCTTTATCATCCACAACCGTCTCCATATAAACCTTCCGATCCCACAGCTGTAGATATAAGGCAACATATTCTCCAAGTATTTGAGATCCAGTTCCGTTCCTTCATAACTATGCACTAAATATAATTCGCCATTGCACATGTAATCGCCATTTTCTACCGTGATATATGGACGCATCGATACAAACTGGTCTCTGACATTTTGATAGTCTTTATCGGTAACACGATAATACTCGCCTTGCTTTTCAAACAGGTACATATCCTCCTGTTTTACTAAATCTTTTGTTAAATAATTTCGGATAAAGGATATGTCTGACTCAATTTCTCGTACTTCAAAGATCTTTAATCCTAAATAGTATGGGTTTATTTGCTGTTAGGGATGACTGCACAACACTTGCATTTAGTTTGGCAAATTCAATCGTTTCTTCCGAAGTTAGGTCCATCTCGTAGAATACGAGAGTGGAAGTGCAAGGAGGAAACCCACCCTTCATATATGAATGATATAGATATTTTTAGAATAGTCATATTATAGTGAAACCTTTTTAGCCCTTTAACCGTATGTAAAGGTAAGCTCCCATCGATGATATGGGATTATTTTTTAGGAGGAGTGTTGTTTCTACATGTTTACTGATGCCTTATTTTTTATTATTGCGATGGTAATTTTAGGAGTTGCACTGATTGGCGGGATTATTACCTTTTTTATTTTCCGTGTGCGCTACAAAACAGCCAGTTCCAATGAAGCATTGATTGTCACTGGACCAAACCTAGGGGACCCTGAGAAAGAACGAAATGTCTTTCAAGATGATAATGGTCGTTCCGTTAAAATTATTCGTGGTGGTGGCTACCGACTCCGGATGTTCCAAACATCCACACCAATCGATTTAACATCCTTTCAATTACAAGTCAATTCCGAAAAAGCCTATACAAAAGAAGGAATTCCCATTAGTGTCGAAAGTACAGCTGTAATTAGTATTGGTAGTGATTTAGAAATTATGGCCAACTTTGCTGAGAAATTTCTTGGCAAAAAGCAAAAGGAACGGGAAGAGGAATTAAAAGATGTCTTAAATGGGCATCTACGTTCGATTATTGCTTCTCTTCCGATTGAGAAAGTGTATAACGATTTTAAAGAAGTGAATTCACAAGTAAAAAAAATTGCCGAAGCAGACTTAAAGGGGATGGGATTTGAAATTACATCCTTTGCTTTAAATGATGTAGAAGATGTAGATAAGGAAAATGGCTATATTGATGCCTTAGGTCGACCACATATTGCCGAGGTTCAGAAAAAGGCAAACAAAGCAGAATCGGATGCTGAAAAAGAAACCCGTATCTATCAAGCTAAAAACGATCAAGAAGCAAAAGAAGAAGAAAACCACCGTTTAACTGCTATTGCTGAATCGAAAAATGAGCGTGAAATTAAAGAGGCCGAATTTGAAAAAGAAGCAAACCGTGCTAGAGCCAAAGCAGAACAGGCTGGCGAGCTAGAAAAACAAAAACTAGCGCAACAAGTGAAAGAAGAAGAATTGAAAGTCAAATACATTGAGCGAAATCGTGCTGTTGAACTAGAAGAACAAGAAAACAAACGTCGCCGTTCGATTGCTGACACAGAAGCCTATAGAACCACAAAAGAGGCTGAAGCAGAAGCTGAAAAGGAACGGATTAAAGGGGAATCAGAGGCAGAGGTTATTCGTCAACGCGGGATCGCCGAAGCAGAGTCGAAAGAACGAATGGCACGTGCCATGGAACAATATGGTGAGGCTGCTATCGTCGAAATGTTGATCAATGTATTGCCTAAGTATGCCGAAAAAGTCGCTGCACCAATTTCTCAAATTCAAGATATGAAGGTGATCGATATGGGTGGATCTGACTCAAAAGGTGGCTCATCAAAAGTTGCAAGTAACGTGACATCCACAATGCTAGGAATTCAAGAGTCGTTAAAAGAAACGACTGGTATGGATTTAAAACAAATGCTAGAAAGCTATGTATCTAGTGAAAAAAATGTTCATCATTTTGGAGCTGAACCTACGAAAGCTTCTCACCAAGAGGCATCCGTGACAACTGAAGCAAGTGAGCTAGATCAGGATGAGAGAGGCACAGAAGAATAAGAGTACATTAGAACAAAAAAGGTCAGAATTGATTAACCATCGATTCTGACCTTTTTATTATATTGACTTATTCGTACCATAAAATAACAGAAACGAATGTTCGTACATGTTATAATCAAAGTTACAATAGACTGGCTTTGCATGAGGGGTTAGAGCGTACTTTCGCCTTCTAGGATTTATCCTGTGGAGGGAGGTATGCCTATGGGTATGGCTGATGTAATAACACTGATGATTTCATTCGGCATGTTAATTACGTTTATTATGTCCGATAAAAATGATAAAAAATAATCCCCCATGTGCTTTAGCCAGCTAGTGAGGGATTATTCCTAAGCTATGCCTTCCCCTCTTGTTGGGGTTAGCCTATTGTAGCCGTTCCATGTTACCAGCATGGGACGGTTTTTACTATTGTATGAAATTCTATAAATATTTTACCACGAATGAAGCTTATGTACACTTAAGTAGTAGTGTTCTAAGATGTTGCTTAGCCATTTCCTCTAAAACACTCTTAGAACGACTACAATGCAAAAAGCATCTTTTATTGTCGAGAAAGATGCTTAATCTTTATCGGATTGCATGAAGGTATGCTCTTAGGCTATCTTCTACACAATCAGAGATGAGACGAACAAAAGGTTCTACATCTTGTTTAAGACTAGCCATTTCTAATGTCTCATAATACTTAATCCGTTGTTCATTTTCAGCTTTAACTATTGCAGGAGGGTATCCATTTTCCATTAATATTAAATTCATTATAAGTCTTGCAATTCTTCCATTCCCATCAGAAAAAGGATGGATATACACAAATTTAAAATGGAATAATGCAGCTAACTCCACAGGATGTAACTGTTCTTTCTTTTCATTATACCAAGTAAAAAGCCTGTCTATTTCATTTTGAACTTGCAGAAAGTGGGGAGGTGTATGTTCACTACCTGATATACGAACATTAACTTGACGATAATTCCCAGCATTTTTATTATCAATGTTTTTTATAATTAGGAAATGGATCCTCTTTAATATGTATTCATTTATGGATTGATTGGTGGTGACACATTCTTGAACAAAATCAATTGCTTCCGAGTGATTAATTACTTCTAAATGCTCTTGAAGTCTTTTCCCGCCAATGGTTAACCCTTCTTCAAGTACAATTTTTGTCTCATTAAGTGATAATGTATTTCCCTCAATTGCATTTGAATGATACGTCCATTCGACTCGGAAAACCTCAGTAAGATTTTTAACAACTTCTGGAGGAAGTGGTCTTACTTTATCTAATTCATTTTTTAGTTTTGTTATTTTACTAAACTCCACCATAAATTAGAATTCCTCCTTCTTTTCACAACCATCCATACGCTTTTATTTTATTAGTATATTTTCTACATCGTATCACAATATCCTCTAAAATAACCATTAATTAGGATAATCAGCTGTTTCCCCTAGCCTTTCCTGACTAAATCCTCTTTCATAGCGGTCTTGACTAAAGATAAGGGACCCATACATAATCTTCCATTTTTCACACTTAACGCACTTATCAAAAACTTGGCTAGCGGCACCCTTCGTTGAAAAAGGGACGATCCAATTAATTATCGTCCTCTGATTGATTCATTTTTCTAATGCATTGTATTCTTAAACGATGCTTCAAGCAAAAACCTTTTCAACATCTAAAATAAATTAAGGTAGTATTGTTGAATGAATACGTCCCCTATCTTTCGCAATGTCATGTAATTGGTATTGTTTATTATCATCAAAGGTATACACTTGGACTGTATTTAGTATAGGATTTAAGATCCAATACCCATATTGCATGTATAGATTAAGTTTAAAAACCAAGTCATAGGATTGATTTGAAGGGCTCACAATCTCCATAGTGATAGAAGGAACACCCACATATCTTTCCTCTTTTAACCCACTTTCATCACAGATCACTGACAAATCAGGAATCACAATCTTTGTGCCATCCATCACCTCATGCGTTAATTTCAATATTAAATGGCGCATGAAACACTTCACACTCAGAACCATCTACTAATTGGAAAAGTTGGGCATGTGAACGTCCAGAAATTCGTTGATGCTTTGTGGATGGGGAAGGAGACATAAAAATTACGCCATCTATATACTCCATTAATTGGTCAGAATCCTCCCTAAGCTTATAAAATTCATCCACTGTTACGTTTCTTTTCCCTGGCAAACTCAACATTCTCACCCTTTCATCACCGAAAGTATGTCTTATTACCATAGTAGTATATTCGAAAATCTAGTACACATTTTCCCACAGTCAATACAATCTACTTGATTTTTTGCCAAGGAGCGGCTTTGAATTTGTATTCTGTACCATTTCAATCTCAATACCTTGATCAATTTTACGTGCACTCAACATCGTGAAAATATAGGCAACACCTATTGAAATGATAAGCATTAAAAGAATTCCGGCCACAGTGACAATTATAGGGCTTGCTTCTTTCCAGGTTAATACCGTATAAACAATTCCAGCTATAGTGCCAAAAAATCCATCGATCTCATTACTGAATTCCTGTGCAGATGTCATTGTCTCAACTGGAATTAACAATAAGACATACGGAATAAGTGCAAAAAACAAATACACATAAGAAGCAATAAACAATAGAAATGCTGTTCCGAACTTCAACCTGTTCTGCGGATTGGCTGGGTTGTACTTCGCTCCAATTGTCCCAAGCCACATACCAATACCGCTGATACCAACAGTAATAACAGCTTTCATGGCTATCCCGCTGATTAATTGAAGGGCTGTCCACCCAAAGAAAATGCCAATAACAATTTCAATTAGGGTCAAAACAACAAATGGAATGAGCCAACTAATCCACAGCTTGCCGAATGCAATATCTTTCCCTGATAACGGTAGTATACGTAATATCCAGACCGATTTTGCTTCCCTTGCAATAGTGGAACTAGCAATCTGCCCGTTGAACATAGCATAAATAAACAAAAGTATTGCCTGGGTAATCGGCCATGTTACCTCAGTTGGACCACGTAAGTCACTTAGTTCCATTCCACCTGACACGGCCCCAGAGAATACAAAACCAAATCCAAAAAATACAATTGGCAGGAACACGAGCCATTCCCGCATATCACGCTTAACCGCATACCATTCCTTTTTCCCGATAGCAATGACAGGATGATGCAGTTTTGGTCCAGATTTTTTTGTAATGCCTTTCTTACGCCTTTTCCCACTGCCTTCACTTAACTTAACCCAGCCAGTGCGGAAACCTTTCTCAACGAGTGTCGATGTTAATAGCATAAAAATTGCCGCTAAGACAACTATCATAAGAAAAGGTACCAAAAAGTCGATTGAACCTATACTTGCAGCAATAATTGCCTCACTCGCCCACGTTACTGGCAACCATTCTGGGAACAGTGGGAGACCTGAAAGAATCAGTTCAGACAATGGACGATCATTTGCCATATTCGGAAACATGAATAATAAATAGACAAATATACCTGATAACACGCTCATCACGGTCATAAATTCATTTGCCTTACTCGCTGGAATAATTTGCACCAAGACTAGGTTAAACAAATACGCAATCGATAAACCGATCACAATAACTGCCGGCAAAGTGAGCAATCCAACAGGGTAATACAGGAGATTTGCGCCGATAAAAATCCCATAAACATACAATGGTACAATATAAAGAATAAATACTAATAATGGGATTCCAGCGAAACTCTGTACATATTTCACCCAAAAAATGTATCTTGTCGGAATCGGCATCGTAAATAACAAGTTTAGATCCGTTGCGGAATACAGGTGTTTAAACACTTGTGGCAACCCAAGCAAAATGATAAACCCAATTACAAGCAAAAATCCGTATGATAAGATGCCAGCTAAAATAGGTTTGGTAATAGAATCACCAATTGCCCAGATTCCCTCTGATAACCAATACAACAGAATTGCAAATACGATGAACATAACTAGGTAGCTTAAATAATTCTTCCCTGGTTGTGATCGCATTGTATTTAAAAATATTTTCCACTGATTTTTCAACAGGGCAGTCATCATTTAGCATCACCGTTATCGGAAATTTCACTGATTATTGCCTGCTGATCCTCGCCACCAGTCAACTCCAAGAATATATCCTCCAAACTTTGATCCGCATTTTCACCGCTGCTCCTTAATTCATCCATCGTTCCGAGCGCAATGATATCACCTTCAAAAATAATCCCGACCCGATCACACATTTGTTCGGCAATTTCCAAGATATGTGTGGATAGAAACGCTGTCATGCCATTGTCACAAAGCTCACGAAGTAGGTTCTTCAGACTGCGTGCACTTTTTGGGTCCAGTCCGACTGTCGGTTCATCTAAAAACAGTACATCTGGTTCATGAATGAGCGCACCACATATCGCGATTTTTTGTTTCATCCCGTGCGAATAGCTTTCGATTAAGTCATTAGCCTGATCAGTCAAGCTAAAAATTTGCAACAATTCGTCTGCTTTAGACTGGAACCTGTCTTTTGGAATTCGAAAAACGGACGCAACAAACTCAAGGTAATCCCATCCCGTCAATTTTGGATAAAGATTTGGTTGATCAGGTACATAAGCAATGTTCTTTTTGGCATCAATTGGGCTTTTCCAAATATCAATCCCCTTAATTTCTGCCGTCCCACCTGTAGGCTCCAGCAGGCCTGTCAACATTTTAATCGTCGTTGTCTTTCCCGCACCATTCGGTCCAAGAAACCCGAACAATTCACCTTGTTTTACTTCAAGGGATAAATCTTTCACAGCGACATGTCTTCTATATGATTTTGTTAGATTTGTCAGTTTGATTGATTTGTTTTCCATCGACTCACCTTTCATTTGATGTAACATTTTTTATAAAGCAGCATTCATTAATTTTATTTCTAACTAATACCAAATAATATTAAAGCACACACAACTGCAAAACCTATGAAGAATAGTATTTTTTTTTGAGAAAGAAGTCTCTTCTACCCATCCCCATCTTTCAAAGACGAGAGAATGTACAACAACTCCCATAACAATAAGAATAATAATTAGGGTAAAATCCATACAAGTTTAACCTCCAATGTTGTATAACTTTTTTCAACTTTACTGTATTACGGTTTATTATGATTAAAGTTTCAGGTACATTTCCTTTTTTAGAGGTTCTTTTAGTAAGGATTGTTGCTTTTGTACGAGGGACGTAGAGGAAATATGCTTGCTTTCCGCGGACGGACCATCAAGCCTCGTTACAATAGTTTGTAATAAATTCTTCCATTGATATAGAAAAAAGAAACATTGAAAGAATGAGGGACATAACACCATACGCTTTATGGTAGCTAGATGACATTAAAGTGACGTGAATTAAACCCTTAAAATCCCACCGATTTCTCATATAACAATAAAACCAATTACTTAATTTAAAACATATACTGTGAACATTTTCTGTTAATTGAAGAAGAAAAAGTATTTTTATTCCTCTCTTGATTTCGCTAAAAGATAATTTATAGGCCCTGCAAAAATTAGCCCACCAGCAGCTATTCCTAAGAACACGGCAGAATAGGAAACCAGTTCAATATCCTTTCCGATTATATAATCTGTTAAAATCCGAAGAATCGTAATGATTGTGGGAAATACTAGTGTCCAAAATAACATTATTTTTAATCCTTTTGGCATATTTTCTCCCTCCCTTTCTAATTCTTTCAACAATCCCACACTCTGTTAAAGATGGGTAAGGAAATTCACTACCACAGTGGTTCTTCTTCATTCGATAATTCCATTAACAGTGGACTAAATCCCATTATAAATAAAAAAGTCACTAATAACATCCCCAGGGTTATGGAAGGGGGAATATCAAATAAAATGGACAGAAGCATAATCAAAGGAGCCAAAAATGGGAGTAAAGAATTTCTTTTTCTTGCTTTAGTTGTAAGATATTGCTTTCGGTCACAGTACGGACATTCCATAGCCGTGTCCAATGTAAACATCTTTTTAAAACTTTGTTTCCAACTCCACTCTTTTCCGCAATTTCGACAAGTTGGCATTTATTAAGCACCTCTCATTTAATGGTTTTTATTTTAAGTGTTCATATTCTCAATACCGAGAATCCAAGGTAGTAGCAGTATAGCAATTCCTATAATTATAATAAGGGTACCAAAAAATTTTGATGAAAGTTCATCATTGTATATGACACCCTGTTTTAAGAAGTAATCAAGTAAACTAGGTACTTTTCTTGTGAAAATTAAATAACCGAAGTAAATGAACACTAAGCCAATTAACAGCACAAAAACCACTTGAATCGGCACAACTCTCACGTCCTCTGACTACATTTTTTTCTTTTTAACTATTTATAAGGTTGATACAGATTAAAAGTTTCGTTTATAGCAGGCTTCTTCCACTCTACTTCCATTCTTTAATGATTTTTAATTCTTGATTTAATTATCATCCTTACGTAATCTATTCGTAATTTTTTCGATAAACCACCAAGTAATAAAAATAGTGATAAAACAAAAAAGCATAATTCAAAGTAAGCCTATTGTCACATCAAAATTTTGTTCCGTGACATAGACAGTTGTTGCTGGATATCGATTTTCAATTTGAAAATAATTTTTCATCACGGTAAACATACAGCGATATAATTAAACCAATTACTATTCCCCTAATTGATAGCCAAAATTTTTTCTTCACTTTAACTATCCCTGACAAATCGTTCCCGCGAAAATAGTTCTTTTGTAACATGAATGATTGCACATTTCGTCTTCCAACCGACTCGTTTCAGCTTCACATGTTTGACTTCATCTAAATGAACTTCTTTCTCATAGATTAATTTATCAAATAAAATTACCTGATACACGAGTGATTGATCCTTAATTTTCAGCTTATAGTGTACAAATATCGCTCCTAGCAAAAATAGAAATACTGGCGCAAAATAAAAGATCATATGAAAGTTATTCTCCATGACGGTTATCATTAAAACTTCGAAAAGAAAAAGGTTCAAATGAGATAGCCGCTGCACTTTTGTGTGATAAACCAACTACACTCCCCCTCTATTATTTCAGTTTATTTACGGCATTACCTAATTCTTCCATAAACTGTTCTGCTGACAAACTTCGGTCACCACCACCTTGTGCAACAGAATCATTTCCACCGCCTTTTCCATCAATAACTGGCAGCACCTGCTTCACTAATTTGTTCATACTAATAACCACATCATCACTTCGGGAACAAACAAGTTGCAGTTTGGTATCGTTTTCCGAAACTAGTAATACAACCACCTGGCTCGTTTTCATTGGAATCAACTTTGCCAATTGCTGCATTTCCTTCATGGAACGGTTCTGGAAAATAGCTTTTACGATTTTCCGATTATGAACCCACTTTGCCTCATCGATTAGTGTTTTAGCTTCAGACTTAAGAAGTTGTGTTTTCAATTGATCGATTCTCTTTTCCTGATTCTTGTTTTGCTGTAAGACTTGTTCGGTTGCTTCTACTAGTTTTTCCTGAGGGGCACTAAGTTGTGAGGTTAGACCTTGAATGACATGGTGTTTTTCATGAAGTTGGTTCAGCACTCTATTTCCACAAACAAAGTAGACACGAATATTTTTCTTTTGTTTTTCCAAATGTAAGACTTTAATGGAGGAAATTTCTCCTGTTGATTGTGGGTGTGTTCCGCCACAACCGTTATAATCGATAGTTGGGATGATGACTAAACGAATATTGTCTGTTACAGATACTGCTTTTCGTAGCGTAAAATTCGAAAGCTCCTCATCCGTTACCCATTTTGTTTCAATTGGGTGATTTTCTAAGATAAGCTGATTCGCCTTCTCTTCAACTTGCCTCGCTTCCTCATCTGATAGGTCGTGAGCTTTAATATCAATCGAGCAAATTGTTTTTCCTAAATGAAAGCTAACTGTTGGGTAACCATGATCATCTTCTAATATTGCCGATAAAATATGCTGACCTGCATGCTGCTGCATATGATCAAAACGGCGATTCCAATCAATTTTGCCAACAAGTTCGTTGTGTACTATCAATGGCTTCTCGATAAAATGTCTAATTTCACCATCAACCTCTTCCACGTCATACACCCTGACATCCTGTAATGTTCCCGTATCGTGTGGCTGGCCACCACCAGTTGGATAAAAGTGAGTTTGATCTAGCACAACATAGTCACGTTCCTTTTCATCCTTACTGACTTTTACCACATTGGCTGTAAACGAACGATTATATTGGTCTTTATAATATAGTTTTTTGGTTGTCATTTTGGTACACTCCTTGCTTTTTCTTACTTGTAATGATGCTTTTCCGTTAATAATTGATCCAATTTTTGTTCAATCCGATTTAACTGTTTATTTCGGTTTATCATCGTCACAAATACCAATACAATTCCTGCTACAACTAAACTTAGGATTATAAAGAAAAGTAATTGAAAAATCATATCACCAATATGTAATCCACCTAGAGTTGATCCGATTAGCATCTAAATCCTCCTATCCTACTATCGTCTCGTAAATTTGTGAATTGTTCTGCACTCTCTTATCTATTCCTGTTTTGGTACTGACAAGCGTACGTTCTCGATTTACTTTTTACGGCTTTTCTTGCTTGAATGTGCATTGATAAGTGTGCTCTGTTACCTTTTCACTGATTTTCTTGCTGTTCTGGGCACTGACAAGCACTCCCGTTAGAAGCGTGAACTCACTAACCCATATTTCACCTATCTTCTCCACTTATTTCGTTTGGTTATAAAAGCATTCGCAAACACAATTCCCAAAATGGCACTGGCTATGGAAATGATCATCAAATAGTCTGTCTGGATGGTGATAATGAAATAAAACGGAAACGTGATAACCAAAACGGTTACAAATACAAATAAACCTCTAATAAGTGAATTAATCGTCCTCACCTGCTTTGTGTTAGAGTGGTCTTTCCAATGATTGAAGATCTTCCTCTAAATTCATCACTTTCTGTTCAACCATTTCCTTTGCATCTTTTATACCCTGATTATAAAAATAAGGCCCAACTTCTTTTACAAGAAAATCAAATAGATTCTCTGCTGCTAAATCACCAATTTCCTCTGATCGCTCCTGCTCAAAGTAGACTTTTAGATTCTCTTTTATTTTATCTTTTTCAGCTTTTGAAAATCTGACATACATTAATCTCGCTCCGTCCTTTTAATTTTAGACCGTTTCGACCGGCCACATCCTATTCAATTCCTCTATACTATCCTTCTCGTAATGATTGGTAAACCTCCCATTCCCCGTTTCGCTTCACCATTACATTTAGCGGTGCATCTCCTTTTCCATATTCCTCTCCATTGGCAGTATAAACAGCTGTTCCTGCTGGAAGTTTTGATGCATATAAGTTCCAGAACCACCATGTATTTGTCGTCTGCTTCTTAATTTCACCGATCTTTTCCCCTTTGGTATACTCCCTTTCGCTAATCCAATCACGATTCGATACATTGGAGTAGACCAGACCATCTAATTGTAAGATATCAGCATCTGCGTTTCCATCTAGAATATCCTTGGCACTTGGGTTATCGGTGCCAACTTGCGGTGGGAAGTGACCTGTTAGGGATAAGACAGCTAGGAAGAATAAGAACGAAACTAACACACAATATATGATTACTTTTCTCATTAAAATCCCCCATAAAAATCAACCTGTTTGATTGGATTTTTCGACCCACAGTACGCCGCATTCTTAGTCATACCCGCCAGGTACCACGTGGTAAAGATTTATCCCCACACAAACCATCATTCATTTTGATAGCAAGTTTCATAATCATTCTTCATCAGCCAACTTTGACAAGCAAGCCCGCTGTCATGATAAATCTCATGATTCACATCTAATTCAACACTTCTATTTGAGTTTGGAAATTCCAGGCTTTCATTCTTAATGTATAAGGTGTCTTCATTTTTCCATTCCATTGAAAAAGTACGTTTCGCATCACTATGATAGATGGTCTTCACCTCTCCACTATCATGAGAGGTAACATCTACCCAAAGATTAACACCACCCGCTGCACCACCATACGTCTTAAAATAGGCATTCGCTGTATATTTTTCGGTTGGTGATTCAACAGGTCCTTCATACAACTCACCATCAAGGTTATCGAATGTAAAGAAGTACTTGGTGTAGCCAATTACGCCAAAACCGATAACAAAACTAATGATTGTAGCAGTTAGAAGCTTTTTCGGAAAAGGCTTCCTTTTAATAAAAGAAACACTACATGTAACCAAAAAAATGATTAAAAAGAGAGACGCAATCATTAAACTGACATAACCAATTAAACTTACATAAGGATTCATATACACTCTCCTCTGCTATGCAGACGAAACAAAGTACCAATGCTCATCAAGCTTTTTAATCTCTTTGAAATCCCCGCCAAATGAACGTCGGGATGGCCCCTCATCATTCGGGGAATAAACAATACCAGAGAAATTATCGAGCACTCCTCGAAATGTGAAGAATAATACTGCATAATCTTCTCCTTGTTTATCGATCATAACATCTCCACCACCAGATGACACGTGTGTATAACAAGCTGGTAGGTGAATAAGAGATGAATTGTGGGAAACGTTCGCTTGAAGGGTTTCCTTTTGGATCATTGTTACCACTTCATTTCTGGCTGATTTCTTCCACAAAAAATCGACGTGTATGGCTAGTTGATTAAACGGAATCACAACCAATAAAAAGATCGTGACAACATGTATCACAAAAGGTTTCCAATCCTTTTTCCAAAATAACCGGATAATCGTGATAATGAATAGGACACCAAACAGTCCATATACAACAAACCAGACAAATGGCATAAAAAATGGCGTAAAGACCTCGATTAACTTCCATTGAAAGAACGCCATGATCAGGAGGAACAGACTATATGCTACGGATAAAATTACTAATTTATTGATAGGAATAACTATCCCCCATTTAAATTAAATCGAAGTTAATAAAATAATAAAAGAACAAATCGATAAGGTAATATCAAGGTATCCTAATTTCCGATTATCCTGTTGTAATTCAATTATTCCCGTTGTTAAGAGATAAGCACCTAATAAGGCAAATAACCAAGTCAGATGATAACCATAGAGAAAACTATAGATGATATATCCGACTAAAAGTATTCCAATCCCAATTCTTACTTGTTTTAACATCACTTTCCCCCCCATTTACGCAGCGATACTAAAGATATTTTTCCATTCCTGGTCCAGCAGCAGGTCTTTCTTGGAAACCGTATTTTTTATAAAAGTCTGCTTTTCCCTCTGCAGCAGTCAATTGCACCCATTTAATGCCTTTCGCTTTACAATGATCTAGTAACATATGTAACACGGTACGGCCTAATCCTTTTTTCTGATAGGCTGGGTGAACAATTAAATCCCCTATTAATGTTTGATAGACACCATCTGAAATGATCCGACCAAAAGCAATTAACTCGTCCTCATCATAAACAGCAACTAGATACCAGCTGTTTGTTATAGCTTGAAACAATTCATCCTCTGTAAAACCATGATTTTCGTTCCATCCTGTTGTTTCATATAATCTAAAAAACAGTTCTTTATCAGGTACTGTATTTGTGTATGTAAAATCCAATTGTAATCCTCCAATTCATTTTGATTCTTTTTTTAGTTTACTAGAATTAAATTAGTATTAAAACTAGTTGAGAGAACTCATTAAGAGCCGTAATATCCAGCTGTATAAAGAAGCAGAACACCAACAAACGTGACAACTATCCCAATTATAAATACAACTCCTATTGTCTTAAATTCCTTTGTATCAAACCATACAACTGCTGCTATGATTACGGTGAAAATAATTCCAAAAAAGATAGAAGCATACGGATTCGTAGGCTGAATCCAGTCATACCAATTAACAAATCCCATTCAATCACTCCTTTTCCATCATGTGATTTGACCAAGCAGAAAGGAATTATTCCGAAGTTGTGCCGCTTCTCTTGAGGGACTGGACTATTGTAGCCGTTCCATGTTACAGCATGGGGTTACAATATTGGATGAATTCCAACACGTTTCCCCACTCCCTGAAATTGAATGGTATTACTTATTTTACCATAAATATTCTGAATATATTGTGAAGAAGATACGTTCTTCATTTTTTAAAAACATAAAATCAGACTTTCTCTCGAAAAAAATGTTATAATTTGTAGGAAGTTAACGAACATCACAATGTAGAAAAGGAATTTGCATATAAAATGGAAACAAAACTTAGTAAAATTTTAGCCGCAACCGTTAAAACAGGTATTATTAAATCGAATTTGATCCCCATGTTTGCTGGTCTAACACTGGCACTGTACACCTATAAAATACCAATAACGGATAAAATCCTCGAAATTATATGTGCTTTTATCGGTTCTGCACTAATTATTGGTGCTGCTGGTGCCTTTAATAATCTATATGACCGTGATATTGATTCCATTATGGAGCGGACGAAAGTAAGGCCAACTGTTACAGGGCAAATTAGCACTAAAGTGGTCTTATGGCTTTCGATTGGAATGTCTATTGTTGGAATCGGTGCTCTTTTATTTACGACTCCCTTAGCAGCATTCTTAGGTTTCATGGGATTGTTTTTATATGTCGTGCCTTACACGATGTGGAGTAAACGAAGGACTGTATATAATACAGAAATCGGAAGTTTATCTGGGGCTATGCCACCATTAATTGGCTGGGCGGCGATGTATCCGGATATTACACACCCTGCAATTCTTGGTTTATTTGTTATTTCGATTCTTTGGCAAATGCCTCATTTCTATGCCATTGCCATTCGAAGACAGGATGAATACAAAGCAGCTAATGTCCCAATGCTTCCTGTTGTCAAAGGAATCAGAAGAACGTACATCCAGACAAACGTCTATTTAGTCGTTATGATTGCGATTAGTCTTTTATTTAGTTCATTAAGTATTGGCCTAATGCTTGTGGGGTTACTTATGGGAACGATATGGCTGGTTATTAGTATTAGAGGATACAACAAAATGGACTCCAAAAAATGGGCCAAATCATTGTTCATCTTTTCACTTTTATACATGACCATTCTATTTTCAACAGTCATTATCTATTCACTGATGGGGATTATTTTTGATTTGTAAGTTACATTAAGCGAATTACTCATGAAGATACGCTTTCATATATAAAAGATATATCCTTTACTGGAAAGCAAATAATAAACGCCAATAACTAGATAACTCCATTTTGATTTTTAATTTAAAGTCTTATAATGTAGTGTTATTGGCTGATTTTCTTCCATAGTTGCCTTATATAAACTAATATTTCCGACAGTTGGTTCGGAAGCAGCAGAATGAACCTTAAAATTTTCATTTAAGGATATGGTCCAAACGGCTTCGTTATTTTTCTTTAAAACAACAGCAAGTGTACCAAACTGCTCCATATTTTCCCACTCGAATAATTCTGTTTCACCATTTTCCGTAACAGATATTCCTTCTGTATTGCTTACAACTGATACATCACTCCCTTCCCATCGTCCATGAATTTCGGCTCCAACATAATAATAAGAGCTACCACTACCACGATCACCATAAGTACCGATAAATTGCTGAATGGTATCGTCAACAGCTTTGTATGTAACGGCTGCAACATCATCTGCTAACCATTCCACATTATACTCCCCGTCTGTTTCATAGGGTAATCTTTCTTTTGGACGAGCTAAAATGCCGTAATACGATCTATAATAAACGGCTTCTCCATTCTTCACATTTTCTTTAATGGATAAAACATGTTTAAAATCAGGTGATAGGCTTGTTATATTTTTAATTTCCTGGTTACTTGTAACAAGCAGCACCCCATTAACAACAATGAACACGACCATAACACTAGCACCAATCCATCTCCACTTTTTCGTAAGTGTAAGCAAAAGCAAAATTGCGAGCCCTAAACAGGTCACACAGAGAATATTTATGATGTAAAAAAGCCGATTATCAATATACTCTACTTGAAACCTTTCATGTATGAACAAATACCCTAATTGCAAACAAAAGAAGCCAGCCGCAAAAAGGAATAGAATCCAGCCTATTATTTTTCGTATATCCTTATTTTGTTTCATTTGGCTGTACCTCCATCGAAAATTCCCATGTTTTACCGTTATCTTCTGAAATGAATTTTCCTTTCACGTTTCCACCTTTATAATCACCATTAGGACCTTGGTTAACCAAAACAGACAAATGATCATCCTCTTTTACTGGAAATTCTGCCTGAACAAAGATTCTATCATACTTCTCCGGAATAGGAATAACTGCTTCAGTCCAAGTATTTCCGCCATCTTGTGTAACATAAACGTCTGGTTCCTCAGGATTAATCGTTCCATAGGACATAAATCCTGTCGTTTCATCTACAAAACCACCATCAGCAAGTAATCTCGTTGTCGGTGGACTAGCTGTTTCCTTCCAATTTTCTCCACCATCATTCGTTAAAAAGGAAGTGGAAAACTCTTGAGACATAGTTCGGTCACCAGAAAGAACAACATACCCAAACTGATCATTTAAGAAATCCACTTTTCGAAACCTTATTGGTGGAAAGGTTTCCGTAACAACGCTTTCTTGCCATGTTTTTCCTTGATCGAGGGAGTATATTAAAAATGTCCGACCTTGCTTATATAAAAATGCAGCACGATTTTCATTAAGAATATAGCTCCCAGCAATTAATTCTTGTTTGTTCCCATTGTACTCTCCATCAAATAATTGGCCTTTTTCAACCGGAACCCTTACCCAGTCCTTTCCTTTATTGTAGGTAATATTTAGCTCGTCGTTTTGTAATGTATAACTAATCGTATCATTATTTACTGGCTGTAATGGCTGGGCATAAGGTTGTTCTAGTTCATTTGATGGGTTTGTATTCTCTTGCATTTCATTTGGTTGATTTAATTCTGGAAGCGTAATCTGGTCTTGACTTTGGTAAAAGAAAATACCAATGGTTAAGCCAATCATCATCGCACCAGCTACACCAAGGATAACATTTCTCACTGGAATCACTCCCGATATGGTATTTTATTTTAATATGCAATTATAATTATATGCGCATTCCCTGAAGCACAGATGTAATGTTACTGAGCTAACGACCACTTATTTATATTAACATCTTTGTTCCAAATCATCCGACCAAAATCTTGCACTTTAGCTATTTTCTAAAAGATTGTTGCTTTTCCCAGAATAAATCTTAAGACATAGTTGATAAATTATGAGACGTTAAGAAAGCAACAAAGTATGAGAAAAGAGTCTTTATTTTAATAGTTGGACTTTACTGTGTGTACAAAAAATGATTAAGTAGAAGGAGATTAATGGTAGTTTCATAGGGGGAAAATTGATGAAAAGTCAAATTCTTTTTATCATCATCAGTACTTTGATTACATGTAGCATTCTTGCTTTTATCGAGCATGGAATTGAGATAAACTATCTTGTGAAAACAGGCAGCAAAATTGCTTTATTTGCGCTGAATATTGCCCTATATATAAAACTGTATAACGACTTTAACATAAAAGACATCATAACATTGAAACGGATCGATAAGCGTGAATGGAAACGTATTTTGTTATTAGGTATTACATCTGCAAGTTTTGTATTGATTGCATTTTTTATTGCTGAACCATTTATCGATTTAGATCGTATTCAACAAGACTTGGATAATCGACTAGGGATTACTGCATCAGGGTTTATTATAGTAGGATTGTATATATCGTTTGGGAATTCGTTTCTAGAAGAGTACTTTTTTAGGGGTTTTATCTTTTTTAATTTACCTAGAAAACTAGCATATATGTATAGTCCCCTTTTGTTTGCCACCTATCATATACCAATGATTATGTTATGGTTTGAGCCAGTTATCATTATGGTTTGTTTTTTTGGATTATGGGCCATTGGCATCACCTTTCACAAAGTAAATAATCGAAATAGCACGATCTGGTCTTCCTGGATTATTCATATTTTTGCGGATATGATCATTATTATTATTGGGTGTACTATTATTTACACATAACTGGATTTATAGGAGCGCAAAAAACTTTGTCGACAAACCACTATCATTAGCAAGACAACACTTTTGCGAGAACGTGGTGTTGCAAATCAACCTTATATTTTTCAGTATAGTATAAAAATTGGGGTGCATGTCATTGACTTATATCCCCCTTTAGACCCCTATAGGTATATAATTACAGTTATTGTCTAACTGGTTAAACCTTGCTGGAAATCCATTAATTGATAATATCGCATTGATTGCGATTGAATTCTTAATTTATGGACCAGTAATGTTAATCGGTCTACAAGCATTTGACTATGTTCCTAAAAAAGCTGCTGGTTTATTCGGTTATCTTGGTGGTTCCGTTGCTGCAAACGCACAATTATAGATGTAGTAGTTGAAGTAAATGGCTGGAATGCAGGATTTACCATGCTTACTGTATCTCGTGTACTAGCTGTTATCCTATTTTTATTCACATGGAATGTCCGTAGACAAGAAGTCGTTAAAAATTATTTATGAATGAATGAAGCTGTCTAATACTCCAAAATTTAGAGACCAAATCATTGATTTGGTCTCTTCTTTGGTAATTAATTAAATCAACTATATCTTTTGCCTTTCTGTACTTATACTTCAAATGTACAACTTTTATCTAGAGGATATATTGGCCTTTGTATCTTTTTATAATTATAGTAGAATGCATTACTTGTACTAATCCCTTGGGAATCTACTGTAATAATTTTTTGTGCAATAGGCTGGAAAGCCGCACGAAAATGTTGTGAAGATTTTAATGCAACAATCTTATACTGATTTACATCAATTCCGTGTAACAAGAAAATTTGTTCATCTAGTGTTTGTGACTTAGTAGAACAAACAATAACATCCACATTCCCTATTTGTAGACGAACTGATTTGCCTAATTTAACTGTTGCTCCCTTTGACATGGGGGATGTTTGTATAAATTCCCCATCAGTTAAACTCTTAACGTAAGCTTTCACAGGCAAAGGTTCTCCATGTTGAGAATCTGTCTTACCGCCTAAGTCTACATTAATAGTGGAACCTATTCCATTACGATGAGCAAGTTCAACGACAGAAGGATCATACATAAAACCAAAACATGTACCTGGAATATTTTTCTTTAATAAAGCTTCTAATAAAAATGTACCATCTCCAGGTGCACCACTCCCCGGATTATCAGCTGTCTCATTTATGACAACTGGATAGTCTTCCGTTTCAAGAGCTTGAACAATACCATTTTCAGGAGAAGGGTGATTATGCACAAACTTCTTCCTTAACTGCCACACTTCTCGAGCTACATCTTCGCTAATCCTTTTCGCTTTTTTTATATTATTATTTGTTATACTAAGAATGGAAGATCCAGTTATAGCGGTATCAGATCGTGCAAAGCCATGAAAAAAGGTACAGTCTATTACATCTTTTTCTTTTTCCTTTTCCCAACACAGTTGATTTACATCTTTAGCAGGTGACTGATACGTGGTTGTTGGGAAAATTAGTAAAGGTAATTGTACTAGAGACATCTTTGGCAATACTTCTCCACGTACAATTTTTACAGTTAAATCTATTGCCTCTTTCCCACGATCATACGTATCTGTATGTGGGTAATGATTTACTCCAAGAAGTGCTGTTGCTGCTTCAACCATGGTCTCTGTTAAATTACCATGTAAATCTAACGTTACTATAATTGGCATATCATACCCTATAACATTCCGTAAATCTTTCAATAAAGCTCCTTCTAAGTCCTCATGATTTTCAGTAACCCCTCCACCATGTAAAGCAATACAAATAGCATCAAGGTTAGGTTTAGATTGTATACCTTTTATTAATTCATCTTTTAACCTTTCATATGTTTGTTTTGTAATCGTTCCTGATGGATTACAATAGGTGGAAAAGGTCGGTATTAACTCTACGTCAAGTTCATTCCCTTTATCGATCATACCTCCTAAGTAGTTCCGCACTCCACAATGTGTTTCTACAATATCTTCTCCATAATTCCATTCATAATCTTTAAAAGAATCTACTGTCGTTTTCCTATTAGAAAACGTATTACTCTCATGTAATATTTGTGCTATTGCAATGCGCAAGTGACCATCCCCCTTTTCATTACATAATAAGTACCACCAAACTACAAGGTCTATTTTACGTATCCGAAACCATCATGGTATGAAATGTGGGTCCCGAACTCTATAGACAGATTACTAAAATCGCCAATTATTTTTTCCGCATCAATACTCTTGGCCAAGTATGGCGTACCACGTTTATAGGGTTTATTCCCGTGGGATAATCCAACAGGTACTATATCTATTCCCGTTAGTTGTTCATCTTCAAAATAACAAACAGGCATCACAGTTTGCCAATATAGATCATCTCCCGGAAATCCTTTCTGACCATTATCACTACGTATGCGAAACACTTCACTTGGTGTAAACGTTTCCTCAATGCCAAATCTTCTATAGGAGTCTGCTGGTAGTTTATATATCAACTCATTTTGACCGATAAAATTACCAAGACTATAGAATATCGGTTTACCTTTGTACATTTCCATCCCACGCAACAAATGTGGACCATGCCCAACTACTATATCTGCGCCTGCATCAATGACGCGATGTGCAAACGTCCTTATAAATTCTGCAGGTTTTTCTCTTGTATCACCTTGCTCATGTGCATGCAAACTTACAACGGATATTTGTGCTCGCGCTTTAGATTCTCTAACCCATTGGCAAATTTCTTCTAAATCTTTCGAGTTTGGTTGGGTTCTCACTTCAGGATTTTCAGCTATACGAAATTTCGCATTTAATGGACTCGTTGCTCTTAGATTTGTATCTACCAATGGCAATAGTTTTGGGTCTTGTTCTTCCGAAGCAAATCCAAGATTTATAAACTCTTGACGTTGCTGCTCAATTCCTAAATCACGTGAGATTGTTTCCAGTAAATTAAATTGATCACTAGTAACTTCATAGATTGTTTCATATCGTAATGGGTTGATACCTGGTCGCCCTTGAACTTCCGACCTTTGTTCTCCAGCGGATTGTTCTTCAAAAAAAGTAGATGTACATGATAACATTGCAACACTACCACTCGTAAAATCTGTGTACGCAGGCATCCTAGCCTCTGTAAGGGACCTACCTACACCAGCATAAGACATATTTCTACTTTCCAATTGTTCTAATGTTTCAAGTAATCCTTCGACACTATAATCCAATGCGTGGTTATTCGCACATGAAAATAAGTCGAACCCTAAATCTAATAAATCATCTAATACCCAATTATGAGCAGCAAAATGTGCTCCATCACTACGTGCTGCAGGATAACCTTTAAAATCATTAGGTAATACTTCCAGATTTGTAAACGCAACATCTGAATCTCGTATCATTTGAAAGAGCTCTTTTGTAGACTCTCCAATGGCAGAAAACTTACGAGCTATAATACTATCACCTGTAAGGGCTATCTTAAAATTCCTAGAATTGTCAACCATCTTATACTCCTCACATTCATTTATATAAATATAGAAATAACCTTCAATTACCTAAACCCAAATTTATTGAATATTACCTAAAGATATAAAGTTCCATTCTCCATATCTTTAGGTTCTAACCCTACTATGAATAATAGTCTACTAGACTAGTAATTACTTTTAAGAAACCTATACACTAACTCTCCTATTTGCGCAATTGCTTTTTGACCATCACAATTACTTGATAAGTCGGAAAGAAGTACAGCAATATATACTTTCTCTTCTTTGTATTCCAAAATCCCTACATCATGCTCAACCCCTGGCAATTCACCTGTTTTATGGGCCATGACCAAACTGCCTGGAATATCTTTTTGGTGTAATAGTCCTGGAAGTTTTGTATTAAATTGTTGATGTTTTAGTATCCTTAAAATACTAGCCTTACTGTCATCACTTAGTAAATTTCCGTGCACTATTTCTTTTAATAGGAACACCATATCATTGGCAGAAGTGTAATTATTACTTCCTTTTTTAATTGCTTCCATATCCATAAAATATCGGCCTAAATCAGTATTCTTACAACCAGCTTCTTCACATAATCTATTAACCTCTGAAAAACCTAGGTTTTTAATAGCAAGATTAGCTGCCGTATTGTCCGAAACAATTATCATTAGCGTAAGGATATCTATCCAAGCAAGGGGATTAGCAGACGCAAGGGAATTTAAGACTCCCATGCCACCAACTTTATCTTCCTCCAAATATCTTATTTTTGTCATTTCACTAAATTTCTTGTTCTCGATTACTCTATACCCTTCCATTAGGATAGGTATTTTAATGATACTAGCCGCAGGCATTTTTTTATTTCCATTTAAGGATATTTGATTATTCCCTATTTCGATTACAATACTATATTCTCCCTGTATATCTTCGAAGCAGTTCTCAATACTTTTTTCCAGTTCAGAGATTTTCAACGAAATTCCCTCCTAGTGTCAATGAGATAGTAGCTAAATAAAGAATGAACGAACAGTTACAAACAATATAACTGTAACCGAGGCTACGAAACCGAACACAATCATATTCTTTATATCATTTGACCGAGCTATACCCATTGCACCTAGTGTATCCCCTGTTGGATATAAGAAGGATGTTAATTGTGAACCCACCAATAATACTATTACCCAAATTGACATTGGTATCGCTAGATCAGTCGCAATACCACCAAACATTTCGTGCATAATAACACTTTGTGCAACTGCCGCTCCTGGAATCCCTGCAATACCTATAATAGTTGTTAGAATAACCATAACTGAACTACTACTACTCTCTATAAATGGCATTAAAAGATCCGCTAACGCTTCAAATCCACCCATCGTTTCAATATATTGTATGAATGGTGTAAATAAAACAAATTGGAAAAATAGCCAAACCATTGGTTGAGCACCTTTTACAAAAGTCTCAGCTAATTTACTAGGATGTAAACGACCAACTAATCCTGTCACAATAGCGGTAGACAATATGACAAAAATAGCAAATGTAGAACCGCCTTCAATAATTATTCCATAAACTAATAGACCGATTAACGTAATTAAAAAGGCCCAAGTTGATTGATTTACTATATTCCTATTTTTACTATCTTTATCATCCTCACTTACCGAGACAATATCTTCTTCTGAATAAGGATGCTCCTTTAAGGATTTAGGCAAAATTTTCTTTGCATAAAAGTAAGTAACTATCCAGAGAACGATAGATACAGGTATACTGGCAGAAATCAGTATTTCAAGATAACTTAACCCAGTTAACTCCATTAAGGTTACCATTGGTGGAGTGAATGGGCCGAGAAATAAACCAGTTGCTCCTGCTCCTTGGAATAAAATAGCTACAACACTAGAAGATAATCCAACGGAGGCAACAATTGGTATAACTACTGGTGCGATCACCGCATTTGCACCTGCTAAAGTACCTAGTAAAGCAACTAAAACGGTCGAGGCAATCATTGTACCAATTATGGCCCTTTTTGGCGTAGAAATCCCTACTTTATCCATAATAAAACTTACTATCCGCTTTGCCACTCCGGTTTCCTCTAAAATTTTACCTAAACCCGCACCCGCCATAATAATTAAACCAACATATGCTAAAAATGAACCTAGTCCATCTTGAATAGAGGTTGATATTTCAGTAATTGATTGTCCACTAAGAATAGCTCCTACAATTAAAGAGGCTCCAATTGCGGCCACTGGGTTCCACTTTCTAAAAACCAATATAATAAATAGGATCATCGGGATTAATCCCAATAAAGTGGGAGCTTCAAACATCATGCTTCCTCCTTTTCTAATTTAATACCTACCAAACTTCTGTAAACTTTACGTAACTAAAATAATCACCACCATTTCATTTTTTGATGTAGCATTTTACTGTGTAAGCCAATAAAAGATGTATATCTAGCAAGCTATTTAATAGAGTGACACAATAAAACACATATCTATTATTGAAATATATGTATAATCTTCCTATTAATTCATTTTTTATAATAATTTAGTAGCAATCTAAAAAAATATCTCTAAAAAGCTAGAAATTATTTCCTAAACTTGTTAATTCTCTGCTTACTATTTATTATCAGTTAAAGCCCTAATTGATAATAAATATCACTCCCTAACATCAATACATAATTTCATTTCACTATGTTTATAGGACAAACTAAAGATTTACGATTTATCCATTGACTTAGTATAAGATCATGATAAAATTATAATAGATATAAATTAAAACTAATTATAAATAAATGCGAATGGTTATTATTATCAATTAGGGGGGATGGTCATGGGTACAGAATCCAATGTGTTAAACAAAAAAGGACATAATCCTTTACACTTTTTTCAAGAAAATAAACTTTTTAAGAAATTCCTCGAACATATTGAATTAATTGCTGCACTATTTAGTGGACTTCTAATCCTAATCACTTGGTCATTAGAAAGTGTATTATCGCAACCAATGTGGGTGATTTTGCATATCGTTGCTTTTACAATTGGCGGGTATGCTAAGGCGAAAGAAGGTATAACAGAAACGATTCGAACCAAGCAGTTAAATGTAGAGATGTTAATGATTTTTGCTGCAATAGGATCTGTAGCTATTGGTTATTGGACAGAGGGTGCAATATTAATATTTATTTTTGCTCTATCTGGTGCATTAGAAACCTATTCCATGAACAAAAGTAATAAAGCGATCTCTTCTTTAATGGAAATGCAGCCAGAAGAAGCCATTTTACTTGAAGATGGAACAGAAAAAACGGTCCCTGTTTCATCATTAACAATAGGTGATCAAATCCTTGTTCGTGCTGGTGAACGAATCCCAGCTGATGGGGTTATTGTCAAAGGTTCTAGTGCCATTGATGAAAGTGCCATTACTGGCGAATCCATGCCATTAAATAAATATAACAACAATGAAGTATATGCTAGTACAGTAGCCTTAGATGGAACGATAACCGTGAGTATTACCAAGAAACCAACAGAAACACTATTCCAAAAAATTATCGATATGGTTCAATCTGCTCAAGAAGAAAAATCACCATCTCAATTATTTATCGAACGATTTGAATCTACCTATGTAAATGTGGTGTTAATTACAGTTGCTATTATGTTGTTTTTACCATATTTAATATTTGACTGGGCATTATCGGAAAGTATCTATCGTGCATTAGTACTACTTGTGGTGGCATCCCCTTGTGCACTTGTTGCATCGATTACGCCAGCAACATTATCTGCCATCTCCAACGCAGCACGAAAAGGCGTTTTATTTAAAGGTGGTATTCATGTGGAAAATTTAAGCCACATTAACGCTATCGCACTAGATAAAACAGGGACATTAACGAACGGAAAGCCAGAAGTGACAGATGCTTATTTTGCTAACAACGATCATAAAGACTATGTCATGGCTGTTGTAGGAGCAATCGAGAATGAATCCACTCACCCACTTGCACAGGCAATCACTGCCTATAGTGAAAAAGAATTAGATGGAAAGGCAACCATAGAGGTACATGATATGAAAAATGTGAGTGGTAATGGTGTTACTGCTTTTGTAGATGAGAAGAAATGGGAAATCGGTAAACCTGATTTTGTCGGAAAAGCAGAAGCAGAGAACTTTTTGGATGGAGTTGCTTCAAAACTGGCAGCAGAAGGAAAAACCGTTGTCTTTGCTAAAATGGAGGGTACCATTGTTGCTGTTTTTGCACTAAAAGATACAGTCCGAAATTCAACTAAAAAAGCAATTAGCAAATTGAAGAAACATGGTATCCATCCTGTTATGCTAACTGGCGATAATGAATTAACCGCAAAAGCTGTTGCAAAAGAAGCAGGAATTGATGACTATATAGCAAACTGCTTGCCCCAGGAAAAAGTGGAGCATGTTAAAGACTTACGAAAAAAATACGGAAATATCGCCATGGTTGGTGATGGCATTAATGATGCGCCAGCCTTAGCAAGTGCCAATGTTGGTATTGCCATGGGTGAAGGGACAGACGTTGCATTAGAAACAGCTGACATTGTGCTTATGAAAAACAACTTAGAACGCATAACTAATTCTATTACACTATCAAGTCGAATGAACCGTATCGTGAAACAAAATATCGTTTTTTCCTTAAGTGTGATTGTCGTGCTTATTCTAACTAACTATTTACAACTGTTAGACCTTCCATTAGGCGTGATCGGGCACGAAGGAAGTACGATCCTTGTTATTTTGAATGGCTTACGTTTGTTAAAATAGGAGTTGATCGTCTCTTACCATTGGAGAAAAGGAAGACCACATCACGAATAGTATAGTTCATTTGAGTTTCTTAGAATGCCAATTCATATAATACGCCTGGATATGATTTTGTTTTGGTCTAATCCAGGCGTTTTTGTATTTAGGGCTATTTGCATTGAAGACTGCCTGTTTATCGGTTGATTTTCTTTCAATATTTTAGGATAATCTACCGTTACATCCTTTCTATCGGTCAATTCTGTTCAATTAAACGGTTTAATCTGCCGTGACGGTTTATCTATCGGTTGATTCTTCCTTAATATTCCAATACAATCAACCCTTACAACTTGGATGGAATACAATAAACGTCCTCCACTAGAATACAGATATAATTCCGTTTATGATATCCATTACCTAGGAGGCTCTATTCATGAATGAAAATACATATGAGGAATTGCAAGCTAAATATGGGGATACGCTTAAACTGATTATCGGAAAGTAGTTTGTCACGGTAGATGATTTAAACAATTTATCGAATGAGCAACTGCTGGAATTGCTCGTAGATTTAAGCACTAATCACGCCTTTCAAAAAGTGGAAAGGCTTCAAATTCATTTACCAAATCCATTATCAGCAGATGTGGAGGATTTTATAACTAATATGGGATTTCGATTTGAAGATGATGTCACTACCGTCTTGAAAATTCTTAGTGAAGAAAACAGTTCACCTGTGACACCATTCACTCTTCTATCTTTACATAATGTATCAAAGGATGAGTTTATAAAAATTGGCGATCTAACAATGGTCGATGCGTACACTACTTTCCCCTCAAACATGGCACAACTGTTGCAAAACATGAAAGACGAGCTAGGTGTTTCTTATGAACATTCCTGTTTTATCGCCTTCAAGGGAGAAAAAGCCATTGGTGTGGTAATGCCACATATCGAGCCTGACACAGCTGAAGAAGGAAGGATATTTTATATTGGAGTCATTCCACCTGAACGGGGAAATGGATATGGCAAACTGCTCCACCAACACGCATTACACCTATTACAAAATAAATTCAATGCTCGCTTTTATATTGGAACGACGAGTCTGCACAATCTACCAATGATACACGTATTCCAAGATAATGGCTGTACCGAATTAAAACACTATCGGATTTATAAAGCTTAACTCATTCGGAGGGGGTTTTCCGACGTACAGGACGTGACGGTTTTAGCAAGTGAGACTCGACAGGACATGCTAGTACTGGGGCTTTTATGTATTTCCTCCCCATTTTGGTCCTCATTCATACACATAATGTTTTAAATTTCAATATAGGACTATTATTATACAAGAACAAAAAATGACCACCAACTAATTGATGGCCATTCACGTTTTCCTATTTCATCCCGAACACGCTGGAACACATCCCACTTTTCTTACTCTGTACCTTCTGCTTTTGCTGGGTCACCACAAGTATCTAGAAACGTTACTTAATTTCCTTTTTATCTTTATTCAACACTTTCACTTCGTAACGATCATCACCAATAGTTTCTGTTTTTTCATCTGTTTGGATAAACAAATCAATTTCTGATCGAATCTCTTCCGCAATCTGCTTTGCTTCAGAATCATTCCCATCCAAGGATGTTTTCACTTTGATTTGAAGTGGGTAAGGATGGAACGAGTGGGAAAAACCAGTTACAGGGAATTTCTCACCTTCCATTAATGCACGTGCAATATGACTAATGGCACCTGTTTCTTGCCAGCGCTTTTCCTGTTTACGTGCAATCTTCTCTACCTGACGAACATCTAACTTATACTCATCTCCATAAGCCTTTGCCTCTTCTTTCATTATTTCTTTTAACTGTTCCAAACGATTCTCTGATTCAGGAACAATGACATTTACGTATGTACCCTCTACATCATTGATACGAACTTGGATCGGAAACATTAATTCGTATTCTTCTTCTTTCAAGCGTTCTGCTATTGAAGTCCGTAATGCTTCCGTGTCTTGCATATACTGCTGAATTTCTTCTTCCGTTCGTTCGGTTTGAATTTCCTTTTCTTCATAAGGTGCTACCTCCACCTGATAATTGGAGTATCCAGTTTTATCTAGTTGGGTGTAGATTTGATCTGTAATATGTTCACTATTTTCCGCTAATCCAATTAAAAAGAGAGTAATTTCTTTTTCTTGTGTCTCAATTTGAACGTCCCCAATATTCATCTCATTTTTATCGACAACATGATTAATATCGGCTAAAATGCTTTCCATTTCAGCCATTCGTTCATCCTCTTGCTCTATAAAATTGCTAATATATGGGATTTTTGCGATAACTTGTTCCATAGTCGGTGCAAAAAATGTACCACCAAACAACAGCAAAACGATTGCCACCGCCGTTAAGCCACTGTAAACGTATTTTCGTGGTTTCTTTTTCTGAAGAGGTGTGTGAAGACGGTTTAATACCTTTTGCTGGTGATTCTTCGTAAAACGTAGCTGATCGACCTTTTCTGGATAGTTCCATTTATTTTTCAAGAATCATACCTCCTTCAATATGATTTTTTAAACCTTTTCGAGCACGATGAAGTCTCGTTTTAACGGTATTCGGCTTCACCTCTAGAATTTCGGCAATTTCCTGTATGGATAGATCCTCATAATAATAAAGGATAAGTACTTCACGTAGTTTCACAGAAAGGTTCAGGATCTTTTTAAATAAGACGTTATTATCTTCTTTTTTCATTACTTGTGAGACTACAGAATCTTTGATTTGATCATTTTCTTTTCGAACGAACGATGTAGGAATTAAATTTCGAAAAGACCAGCTCCTAACGTAATCTTTACAGTAATTTACTGTAATTCTGTACAACCACGTTTGATAAGAGGATCGATTCTCGAAAGTATCAAGAGATTGATAACATTTAATAAATATTTCTTGAGACAAATCTTCAGCTAACTGCCTCTCTTTTACATATGTATAGGCAACACGAAGCACCATGTCACCGTACTTTTCCATTAGTTTTATTAATATTTCTTGTTTCGATTGCTCATTTTGGTTTTCTCGTTCATCCCGCATAAGAATCCCCCCTTTTTCATTTCTATCTAGTTAGACGAATACCATAATATCTCGGTTCCTTAAAATCTTAAGAATTTCAATGGTTGATTGTCATCTATAATGAAAGTAAACAAAAAAGACCACCACTATTGATGATCTTTTCCCTTATTCGTATTATTCACCTGTTTTGGCGAAGCGTTTGATGCGTTCTCCAATTTCATCTCGAACTCGTTGGAATACTTGCCATTTTTCTTCATCTGTTCCCTCTGCCTTAGCTGGGTCGTCAAATCCCCAATGTTCCCGTTTCACATGCGGAGGTGTCATTGGACAGCGGTCCTTTGCATCACCACAAAGGGTAACAGCTAATGTTGCGTTATTTAATATGTCTGTATCGATCGTCTCTGATACTTGATCAGAGATATTGATATCCACTTCCTTCATTGCTTTCACGGCATTTGGATTTAAGCCATGTGCTTCAATCCCAGCACTTTTCACTTCCCATTCATCGCCAAGGATCTCTTTCGCCCATCCTTCTGCCATTTGGCTTCTACATGAATTTCCTGTACATAGAAAATAAATTGTTTTCTTCGCCATTATTGATTTCCTCCTTTAGAAGGCTCTTTTCGTATAGTTGGTTGCTATTACTCTATATAATGCGACATAAGTGTGTGTTTAACATGCTATACCTCATTCCTTATAAGGTGAGTGCTAAATCAGCACTGCTGGAAAATACTCGCTTTCCACGGGGAACGCTTCAGCCTCCTCGCGAGCAAAGAGCGCTCGCTGTGGGGTCTTCAGACTGTTCCTTTTCCCGTAGGAGTCTCGCATTTTCAGCAGCTTCGAATAGTTTTCTATACAAGTAAAAAGACACTGTAATCGAAAATGTCTATCATTCGCTTCAATCAACTGTCGCATTGTCAATGGTAATGATAAAAATTAGGACAGTTCTACTTAGCGAAGGAAAAACACGAAGACTCCTGCGGTTCGTCGGCTAACATCGGTCACGGCCTGTGACCAACGCGCCGACACTAGAACTTCCTGTTCGTCGCAATGGCCTAGGTGAGACCCCGCAGTGCGAAAGCTCGAGGAGGCTCATCAGCCACCCGCGGTAAAGTAGACACTGTGAAAACGAAAAGTTTGAACAGATGTCGCACTTATGCCCCTGGTGAAAGCGAAGTGTATTTCCGGAACGGTGGGAAACAATCCCTTTAATTATTGCGCAAAATTTATCTACTGTTCATTAAGCATGCATACTTATAAAAGCAACAATCTTTTAGAGAAAAGCCTTTTAAAAAATAACTAATGTAAGATAAAGGCCTACTAATGTAATAAAAAGAATTGGAATGGTTAAGATGATACCTGTTTTAAAATACGTTCCCCAGGATATTTTAACCCCTTTTTGGGATAGTACATGCAGCCATAATAGTGTTGCCAAAGAACCAATTGGTGTAATTTTTGGACCTAAGTCAGATCCGATAACATTTGCATAAATCAATGCTTCACGAATCACACCTGATGTATTTGTTTCCGCAATCGCAATCGCATCAATCATCACAGTAGGCATATTGTTCATGATCGATGACAAAATGGCAGCAATAAATCCCATCGAGACAGTCGCCACAAATAAGCCTTGTTCTGCACTTACTTGAATCACACTAGCTAAAAGGTCGGTCAATCCAGCATTTCGTAATCCGAATACAACGACATACATACCAATGGAGAAAAATACGATATCCCATGGTGCACCTTTAATCACTGCTTTCGTATCGACTACAGCACTATTTCTTCCCATAATGATAAAGAATATCGCAATCATGCCAGCCACAATCGAAACAGGCAAGCTAATGAACTCACTAATAAAATAGCCAACCACTAAAATACCAAGTACATACCAAGAAAGACGGAACATTTTGATATCCTTAATAGCCTTAGCAGGTTCTCGCAATTTAGACATATCATAGTTCCGAGGAATACTTTTTCGGAAATAAATCAATAAAACCGTGATCGTTGCAAATAGGGAGAAGAAGTTTGGAATAATCATTCTTGTCGCATACTCTACAAAGCCAATGGAAAAGAAGTCAGCTGATACAATGTTAACTAAGTTACTGACCACAAATGGCAAAGACGTGGTATCGGCAATAAAACCACTTGCCATAATGAAAGGAAATACCATTTTTTCTTTAAAATTCAAATTGCGAACCATTGCTAACACAATTGGTGTTAAGATAAGCGCTGCACCATCATTTGCAAAAAATGCTGCAACAACAGCACCTAACAAACTAATATAGACAAACATTTTGATTCCGTTACCATTTGCAATTCGTGCCATATGAAGTGCAGCCCATTCAAAGAATCCAATTTCGTCTAGTATTAATGAAATTAGAATAATAGCCACAAATGCTAAAGTGGCATTCCAGACAATCCCTGTTACTTCAATGACATCATTAAACCCGACAACACCTACCATTAATGCGATAATTGCTCCACCACATGCGGACCAACCAATCGATAACCCTTTTGGTTGCCAGATGACTAAGATTAGTGTTACTAAAAATATGATAAATGCTAGTAATACAGATGATGACAATTTCGTTTACCCCCAATTAACAACATGTAATTCGCGCTCCGTTTTTCTCTAATGCTTTTATTTTTTCATCCTGATTTGGTAGTGCAGCTAAAATTTGTTCCACAAATGGATAGTGCTCATTTTGTTGGTTTAGCGAATAAAAAATCCATTGTCCTCTTCGCTCTTCCTGAATAATTCCAACATCTCTTAATTTACGTAAGTGTTGGCTAATAGACGGTTGACTCATATTAAAAATCTCAACAAATTCACAGACACAACATTCATCTGTTTCCAATATTTTAACCATCGTTAAACGTGTTTTATCACCTAACAGTTTCAAAATCATTGCTGCTTTACCAATCCCAACCTGCGTCTTCTCCATTCCATTTCCTCCCCTTTTACATTCCTTGATTAGTATATAACTATATGCTTATATATTCAAGTGAGCTGTTTTAGATTTCTACGTTAAGCATGGAATTGTATTCTAGAGCTGACAAGTGAGCTCTGTTACCTTTTATCAAATTAGGTTGTTGTTTTGGTAACTAACGAGCCGTCTCTGTTACCGTTCCACTTACTTCCTTGCTGATTCGGGCATTGATAAGCTGTCTCTATTCCCTTTTTACGCATTTGGATGGTATTTCCGGAACTGACAAGCGTGCTCTGTTACCTTTTATCGAACTAGGTTGTTGTTTTGGTAACTGATGAGCCGCCTCTGTTACCGTTTCACTTACTTCCTTGCCAATTCAGGAACAGACATTTTATCTTCTCCTCACCACCACATCAATTATTTCGGCCAATTAAGATATCAACATCAACTGTGATTTCTGCTGATTCTTTCTGTAAAAAAGCTTTCTTTTCTTTCTCTGTTGATCTCCAAGTCAGTGGGGTCATTGTCACCAGTGCTTCTAACATTGCTTGATCCAAGTTCTTCGTATAGGTGATTCGAGAGCGGTCTACTAACTGAAATTCCTCTTGAAAACGATCCACGACATCTCGGTTAGAATATTCTTGTTGAGCTGATTCAGCCAAAAATTCACCACGTAATTCTTGTAAATACTTCTGTTGTGGCACCACTTTTACCACAAAACCTTCTTTTGTTAGGAGTCTTCCAAATTCTGCATAGTTTGATGGGGATAAAATATTTAAAATAACGTCAAAATGATTGTCCTTAAAGGGAGTATTCGCAAGATCAGCAACACACCAAATATAATTTGGATAATGTTTGGCAGCAACCAATATTCCTTCTTTAGCTAGATCAATCCCAACACCTGTTACTGATTTATGGGAACGAAGGGCTTCACCTACCGTTACTAAGTGGGACCCTTCTCCACAGCCAGTATCGATTAAGTTCAAATTTTCTTGTGCAACCGTATGCTTCTGAATGATTTTAGTAATCGCTTCTGTTAACGGCGTGAAAAATTCCCCTTCAACGATTACCTTTCTCCTAGCTTCAAATAGTGCTTTATTATACTTCGTTTTCACCTGTTGTGTATATAAATTAATATAACCCTGCTTGGTAAAATCAAATGAATGATGATTAGAGCAGACTAAGCTTTTTAAGTCTGAAACATACATGGATTCCTTACAAATAGGACATTGAAAAATAGACTGCACCTTCTGGACATAGGTTGCACTCGTCACTTTTTTACTTACCTTCGACAAATAACCACCTCTTTCATTTTATTTCTTGGGAAATGTCTATACGTCTAACTCTTTGCCGCTAACTGTTTTAAGTGTCGTAAAAGATATGGGGAGTCACGAAGAACAAATACACTAACTTTCTTTTGAGAACTTGGAAACAAATTATTGAAAGTAATCAGCTCTTGTTTGGATAAGTAATCCAATGCCGCCTCATCGTCATGGAGTGCAACACCTTCTTTATTGCACATTTTAATTAACTGCCATAATGTTCTTTTTTGCCTATTAGGTAAAGCCTTTCTCCCAAGTCTGTTCTTCGTTTGGTGGAATGCTTGTTCGGATATATTGTTCTATTACTTCTTTATTATAAACCATCGAAACACTGCCTCCCATAGCTATCCATAATGTAACACAAACTGGAAAAGGAAAGTAGCAACAGGGTGTTTGTAGTTGGGATTAACTAGAAAAGTCATGCAGGAAATGCGCTAATCGTGCAGGAATCCACAACTATCATGCAACAAGCAAAAAAAGTCGTGCATCAGCCAGGAAAACGCATGCAACAATGCGACAAAATCGTGCGAAACTAACTCCAAGTCATGCAACATCTTGCTAACCACATGCAATAACATACTTTACCTTAAAAAAGAGCTCATCTAATGTATGAGCTCTTTTATAGCTTACAGGCTTATCCACTAATTTTGTAGTGCCACTAAAACAGCTTCTGTCCTACCTGTGACATCTAATTTTCGATAGATAGATGTTAAATGGTTGTTTAATGTTTTAAAGGAAATACTTAATTTCATTGCGATTGAATTTTTTGTATTCCCTTTTACGAGCAATTCAAGAACTTCCCATTCCCGTTTAGATAAAATACCATCAGGACGCTCCTCTTTTGGAAGTGTCAGCTTAATGTATTCATTTAAAAGGAATGATGCTAGATCTGAATGAATGTACTTACTTCCATTTAATAATTTTTTCACAGCGAAGACCATCTCACTAGCTTCCATTTCATCGTAAAAATAACCAGCTGCACGTAGTTTAAATGAATCTCTTAGTTGTTTTTCATCTAATGAATTTGTGATCCAGATGCCAACCTTTATCCCATGCTTTTGACAAAATTGCATCACATCCTCCATATAAATATCGGGATTAGCCTCAACAATTAGAAGATGTGGCAATTTTGAATAGTTAAAGAAAGTGTTATATCGACTAGCATCTATGGATGTCATTGGATAACTATCTCTCATCAAACCAGGCTTTTTCATCAACATGATCCTGCACATATTCTCTCCCCCATTTTGGTCTATCTGTCTTTAATAGGGCTTAACGTCTTGTTGCAAGTCTTTTAACAGATCAATGATTATATTTGTTTTTTCATTTAAGGAAGCAAGTAAGGTATCGCCATCCTCTTTTTCCCCTCGTTTGATCGTTGTTATCACCTGTTCGACGAGATGATGAAATTCCTCATGTGGTTTTTCAATTGCTTGGAAAGATGGTAATGATGCTAATGGCGTACCTTTCATGGATTTGTACCATTTTCCAAATCGACATGCATCTGGTTTAATTTCGTTCAGCTCATCAATAGATTGATAGCCTAGTAATGCATTATAAGACCACCACTGATATAAAGCATGTTCGGTTTGAACAATTCGTATGACTTGTTCAGGCGTTATTTCAGGTATACTATCGATCGTCGCTTTTCGGAGTTCATCCACTTCTGTACTAACCCGGTAAATGGAGTTCCCTGTTTCCTCTGCATGGTATTTAATATTTTCCGTATGTTGATGTGCTTGTCCCATTCGATTGGTAATATCCTGTGTTGCGGATGTTTGTTCTTCCGTAACGGCTGCAATATTGTTGATGGACTTCCCTACTTCTGTGATTTGTTTCGTAATTAAATCCATCATATTAATGGATTCCCTTGCATGGTCAACCCGTTCGTGTAGTGCCTCAGACATTTGTTGTACATCATGTGTAACCTCATGGGAATTCGTTTGTATACCATTAATTGTGGTAGATATTTCGTCTACGGATTTTTTGGTTTGCTCCGCTAGCTTCCGAACTTCTTCGGCTACAACAGCAAATCCTCGCCCTTCTTCCCCTGCGCGTGCTGCTTCAATACTAGCATTTAACGCAAGTAAGTTAGTCTCATCTGCAATGCTTTTAATAAACTCAATCACTTTCGTTGTGCTAGCCATTTGTTCTGTTAAATGATCTACTTTTTCCTTCGTTGTGTTAAATCCTTTTGCTATATCTAAAAAGCCATTAAGTGTTCCCTCAATAACACGCTGTCCTTCCTGTACTTCATCAATCATATTTTCTGCATTTTCCGAGACAGTCACCGCATTTTCGGTAACTTGTTCAATGGAGGCGCTTAATTCCTCTGCTGCTGCACTGACACTCGAGGTTTCATCAATGGTGGAATCCACACTATCCAGTAGTGATTTCATTTTATCGGCACTAATGACATACTCCATCACCGTACTAATATTTTGGAGTAAGTAGTAATCATTAGCCTCCTGTGTAGATCCAATTACAACTAAAGTATCAAACGTAATAATGCGAATTAAGGATAAAATTGTGCTTGTAATTGTATTAGGTGAATAGCGAAACTTCTTCACAATTATTGGAATAAGGTATTCATAAACCCGCATGTATGAACCAATATACCATTCATCGGTTAACCCAATTTGACTATGAATTCGACCAATCTTCTTCCGGTATGCGATATAGTCAGCTGTAAACTTAGGCTTTGATAATTCTTTGAAGTACTGAGTAATCGCTGAAGTATAGCGCTCATAGGTTGAATTTTTTTCCATAATTTCTCTAATTTCAGGGATTCGCATAATCATGCCATAATGTCTGCTGGCAATTTCTTCAGCATGCTCCTCCATTAACGAATCCAATCTTTCCACATTCTCAAAATCTTCTTCCGTAATTTGGAGGAGTTTTAACAACTCATTAATCCGATTACTAACATCATCTATTGTATATGCATGATCACTTAATTCTGGAATGTTTATTTTCTTCCGTGAAATAGCCATTGTCATGATACCGCCACCCATCTGTCTGTATTATGTAAAATATTACCTTATCTACCCTATCTCATCTGGATTTTCTACTATACTATAAATGAAAATAGGGCAATGGAGTGTGACTAACATCACAGGTTGGGCAGATTTCTAAATAATATCAACAGTGTAGCAGAAAGGGATCATTCATCACCATGAGCTATTCATTATGTGATTTAACGTTTCCTCCATGGTAAGTAAACTACTTGCCATCACCATTTAAACTCTTTTATACCACAGCCGGTAAAGCGGAATAACGAGGAGCATAAATCCAACATAAAGTAAAAGTCCGATAACAAAGGATTGGATAGAGGAAAACAATTGATTTCCTAAATACGCATACATGATCATCGCTGGAATTTGTCCTAATGCTGTTGCGGCCACATATTGAATAAATGGCATCGTACTTAAGCCAGAATAAATATTCACAACAGGAGGCGGAATAATTGGGATCATCCGGGTAAATAAAACAGCAATAAAAGCATTTTGACTAATAATTTGATCGAACTTCTTTATTTTAGAAAAGCGCTCAATATAATGTTGAAATTGGTCTACAAAAAAGTAGCGTGCTAGTATAAAAAATATCGTTGCAGCACCAACAGAGCCAGTCCAATTAATGGCTCCACCTATCCAAATGCCATATTTCGCTCCCATTAAGCCAGCAAATACCGTAAATGGCACAATAGGGATGACCCCAAACAGGATAGCTAGAACAAACATAATCGGCAACTGGACTAGGCTACTCTGATTTACCCAGTTCATAATGGGTTCGCGGTTCATATAGGCAATCCATAAAATGACACCGTATATTAACGTTACAAACAGTACACGTTTCACATGGATAACTCCCTACACGATGTTGATTTCGTTCATAGCATTTCCCATTTTGTGAAAATCTTGCTTACCTAGAACATGTATTAGGCATAGATAAGTTTTTTATAATGTTTTATTGCTTATACGGATAGCTGTTTTTTAGTAAATTGGTTTGATTCAAACAGTCAGTATCAAAATCACAGTAGGAGTTTCCACTAATACACTCTTATTTGAAGTTTTACACCATTTGAGTGAGAAACAAGCAAAAAGATTTAACAAACGAATAAAATGATACCCTGTCTTTAAAGGCTAGCGAAAGTAGTCTGGATTTTTGGGATAATGATATTGATGATGAGGTTTGGAATGATGTATAAACAGGGGGATATCGTTCTGCTACCTGTTCCATTCAGTGATTTAACAAATAGAAAGCAACATCCTGTTCTAGTTATTTCAAGCGATAGCTATAATGAAGTGACTAACAATATCGTTGTTGTAGCTGTTACTTCACGATTAAGGGACCTTGATTATTCAGTAGTAATTGAGTCAAAAGATTTAAAAGACGGTGAACTTAAAGTTACATCAGTAATTAGAGCTGACAACGTTTACACATTATCTAAAGATATTGTCAGGAAGAAATTTGGAGAAGTTAATACCAACGTTTTGGAAGCTGATCGAACAAAAATTTATTGAAGGGGAACCCTCATTCCGTTATTTTTGGTTTTCCCCCTCAAAATCCAATTATTTAAGGCCTTTAGCGGAACGAGGATTCATCCCCACCTTAAAAGGACAACTTTTATAGCCAATAGCGGAACCATGAACCACCTCATCCCTTTTCGGCACAGTATTTCCCCATTTAAAAGAACGAGGATCCATATTGCTATACCAGCTATAGATCCCCATCCCTTTTATTAGACACTCATTTTTCCAACTGGCTCGATCCCCATTTCCTCCAGCTTTTCCCATAGTGGAGCCATTGCTTTTTCGCGGTCCATGTAAAATTGACTGCCTCTTACACGCCAGAATGTCCAGCCGACTCGCTCCAAAATACGCTGTCGTTCCATATCTTCCTCCCATTTGTCCAGACCATGCCATTTGTCGCCATCACATTCGACAGCTAAACGGTTACGCATTCCCTCTACGACGAGGTCGATCCGCTTGCCCAGTGTCCCAACTCGCACTTGTGGTATGACATGGTAACCACGTGCAACAATCATACGGAATACGTCTTCTTCAAATGGCGAATCAAATTCTGATCGAGCTTCATCCACGGCTAGTTGCACTCGATGTGGGTTTTGACAGTATTGCAGGAGTTTATACCGGACATCATCTGGGTTTAGCTCATTCAGCTCAACCGTGTGATACAAGAACATTTGATCACGTGCTCTGCTTGCAGCAACATTAAAACGCTGTTGGGCTGATCGTTTCGTCATAGCAGTAAAACGGACATTTGGTGCTGCTACCAAGGATAAAAACATCACATCCCGTTCATCTCCCTGGAAAGAGTAGGCATCCCCGCAAATGATTTGTCGTTCTATCATTTCTTCTTCTCCAATTTTCTCCCGTAACAAATTCTCAATGAGTCTGGCTTGATCATGACCCTGTAAGGAAATAACACCCATTGTTTTTCCATTATAATGATCATCCTGACAGCATTGTGCTATATGGTGGACAATCGCTTCTGCTTCTGGTTCATTAATTACTCTTCTTGTATCTTCCTTTCGATATCCATCCGGAACATGGACAGCTTTCACAGGTGGTTCTAGTACTTCATTCGCAAGTGGAAGACGCAATGGATCGATCATACCGCCGTACATAAAGTCATTACTAAACTGAATAATTTCTGGTACACAACGGAAATGTTCCTTTAAAATAATTTTACTATCAAAAATACGACTTGCGGTATCATATAGACTCGTTTTCATTTCAAATTGTAGTTTATTTGGAATGTTATATAAGTGGCGTTCAATCAATTCATGCACTTCACTTATATCGGTTCCGACACTTTCAGGACTAATCTGATTATCGTCTCCAACAATGACCGCTTTTTCAGCACGGAGTAAAGCACTTAATGAGAACAAAGTGCTTTGGCTGCTTTCATCTACAATGACTACATCAAACTGCTCATTTGTCAGTTCAATATTTTCGATGACCCGATTGATTGGCATAACCCATACAGGAATAGCGCCACGTGCTGTTTTCATTTCTTTACTTGCTTCTTTTCGATACACGTTAGCGTATTTCCCTGTCCCTTTACCGATCCGTTGAATTGCTTTTAGCCATGCAAATAAACTTCGCTTCTGTTCTGTGGTCGTTCGTTCTATTTGTGATTTCCAAGTAGATACAGCGACTAGCTCTTGAATTAAGTCAGACTCTCGTTTCTGTTCGCGGTCATAAGCCGCTTCAAGCTCCTCTAATTTTGGATGTGACTCGATATCTACTAACCATGTTCTAATTTGCGCATATTTCCATACTTGCGGTACATTTTCTGGTGGGTGAACAGTACCTTCTTCTAACTGTTCTACCCACTTTGGTGTAACGTCTCCTAACGTTTCTTTATAGGTGAGATATGTTTGATATTTACCTTCTAACCCTTCTAACCGCAATAATTCCTGATATGTTTCTTTCCAAGCCGCATCATCGCGATGTTGACATGCTTCATAAAGGGTATCAATCGATGGATGTGGATTCACTTGTCGCTTTTGCTCATGCAGGAATACAAATGTATCTTTAAAAAACCGATTTGCTTGCTCCCATGCTTCTTGATTTTGCAAGGCAATGAACCCATCCTGAATCGTCTTATAGGTTTCCGCTTCTGTCCAGTCAGGGTTTGCAAGGGAGGTCGCATTAACCTCTTTGAGCACTTTCTGCAATGGATTTATGACATTAGACTTCCACTGAAGAATCGTGTCCAGTTTTTGTAAATATCCTTTTAGTGTTACCGAAAATCGCCGCTCATTCTCTTCCATTTCTGGTCCTTCTATTTCGGCTACAGATCGATTCCAGCGTAAGACAAGTTTTCGAATCAATTCTGTCCTCTCCAAAAACATCCGAACATGTTCTGCATCTTTTGCATTGCGAATCGAGAGTCCATTAATGGTAATCTGTTCAAAAAGATACGCATACTTCCGTCCAGTTACATTTTGAAATACCCAGCCGACCGATTTATCTTGTTTTAGTCGTTCTTCCACCTTCTTCAAATCTTCTAATACAAGCTTATAATTCAAGGTGGATTCCACTTTAATTTCTTCCTCAATTAGTGCACGCTCTTTATCCTCCAATTCCGCAACACGATCTGCTATTTCATCATACAACTGTTTCCATTGTTGTAATTTATCATCAAACGTAAAAATGTCCTGAAAGATTGTCGAAAGCCATTGGGATTGGGAAATGTCTCGTAATTCATCCAATACATGATCAACAAACGAAATCATTTCTGTTGTATCAAATGTTAAATTTTCTTTTGGACTCCAGCCATTTACCTCATCTTTTGTTTCGTTCATTTCTTTCTCTATCGCCCGAATCTTATCAATGTTTACCTCAAATTGATTTGGAGTTGGTAATAGTTCTGTCTTTGGTCGATGGTTTGATAGTGCCTTTTTATCAGCTGCATCTATCTCTTCAAGAAGTTGAAAATATTCTTTTGTTGCTTCTTCTGTCAATGGAAAAGGGGTTTTTGGCTCAAGGTTATCTGGAATATGATGATATGTTTTGTGTTCCTTGATCCACTTCGCAGCTTCTAACGGAGTAAATTCCTCCCCATCCAATTCTAAAACACTATTTTCCAGCTCAGCTGATCGATTCATTTGCGTATTATATTTAGACATGTTTCTTCTCGTTTGATCAAGCTCAGCTTGTAAGTTCTCAATATTTTTCTCTAATGCTTCTGGCTGCTTGCGGTCCAAATTTTCTGCAATGGTTTTCACGGAATCCTCAATCTCTTTTACCGAACGGGAATCACCACCCAGGACGTTTACGCACAAAGCACGAACCGCTTCAGGGATCTTATCACGTAATACCTCTAATGCACGTTCTTTTTCACTTGTAATGAGTACACGTTTCCCATGTGCTAGTAAATGACATATGAGATTTGCAATGGTATGGGATTTTCCAGTACCAGGAGGTCCTTGAACCAATACCCCTTCATTGGTTGCCAACTTTTTCGCAATCTGCTTTTGCTCATAGTTTGCCGGAAGTGGAAAAAGCAACTCTTCGCCGACCGAATGCCATTTTACATCTAATTCATTCCCGTGTTCGGGGTCGTTAGTCGTTAAGTTCGTGATGGTTTTCGGGATGGGATACCCCTCTTTCATCTTTTCAATTGCATCGGTTAATTCCATGTCCCATAGACGACCACTGTTTTTCCGTAAAAAAATGGCTGGCTTATGCTGGATGAGTGGGTCAGATGGAATTTTTTTCACCGTATCGTCTTCCTGATAGGTTCCTTTAGGACTAATGGTATGGACGATTTCCTTATATAAGGAAGCGATGCCTTCTTGATCCCATAACGATAATTCCATTCCATCTACTTCTGATTCCATCTCATACAGTCGAGAAGCATTTGGAATAGCAATATTTTGAAACATGTCTGCTTCCATATCAACGCCTTTTGAAGTTGGGAGTAAATAGAAGATACCTTTCTGGGCATTAAATTGTAGTTCCATGTTGGTTACTAGCATATGCCGTTGGATCTTCTCCCCTTCGATATGCCAGCTTAGAAGACCATGGCCCCAGTTTAGCTCCAGTTCATCCCCTTCCCGCTGCAGTCGCTGGTATAACGAAAATAATTCATCATATATATGCTGAATCTTCCGTTTTGGGGATGCTTCTAATGACCATGGTTTCCACTCTTCCCGAAACCATTGTTCATAAACCTCAGTACGTTCTGGCGTATCTTCAAACATTTCAATCAGAACCTCACCAGTATCTGAATCTATTCCTTTTTCAATTTGAGGAATAGGTGATGGCTCCTGATCTGGGTCATCCCATTTCTCCAGCCATTGATCCAACATACGCGGGATTGCTGGTGGAGGTTTTATCGTTTGTTTATGTACTTCTAGCCAGGCTTCTTCCATTTGACCGTTTCCACCTAAATAGCAGCCTTCTACATTTGGAATATCGGATTGCCACCATACCTTTTCATAATCCCGAACATTTCGAATAACCTGCTCATTTAGCTGTTTAACAGCTAATAAGTATTCAAATAACTGCGTAACTTTCGTTGAGTCGATTAAAGCCAAACCAAACCCCTCCCTGACGAAATTCCTACCTTTATTTTAGCATAATAGACCAAATATTATGATAAGCAAGCAATCAATTGCCATTAATCTAATTTCCATAATTGTTTTTTCTAGGATTGCCACAAAACCTTGATAAAAACACGTATACACTCGTTCTTAGCTTATAAAGACGTAATGCTCAATCCACTATCTAGTGAATGGTATGTTTGCCAAATAAAGAAAAGACCTGATATCTCTATCAGATCAATGTACGCGTTGTATTTTTCCCATCTTCTTTTGTTTGAGATAATGCATTGTCTGCTTTCTTTAAGATGGTTTCTTTTGTCGTTGGTTGATTCGCAAAGGTGAGACCAATGCTAGTTGTCACATCTAAAGACACCTCGTTAAAAACCCATGGAGTTTGCATTTCCGTTAAAGTGTTTGTTCAAAAAGGAGGATAAAAAGACCGAGTCGGCTAAGGTCGCAACGTCCTGTACGTCGGAAGTTCGAGGCGGCGAAGCTCCCGGCAGCGGAGCGTATGCAATTAATACGTGAGTACAAGGAATGCTCACTAGAATCTACATCGCACGCAGGAAAAGTGTAATTCTTTTCCAAGGAGCTAAAAAAGCAAGCCAACGAAGAAATTAGATGTGTCATTTTTACCAGACTTTTTGAACATCCTCTTAAAATACCTTGTGCCACATGAAGAGCTTCTTCTCATGTATGGCCGAATTTAGCAGGATTACAAACTAATCGCCCCCTAATCGTGCAACCATATCTTCTTTTCTAATTTGCTTTTTCGAATAAGAGCGTCTCGAGGAAGATGTATAATAGGAGTCCTCATAGGTAACGACTTGTAAACACTCGATTACTTTTTCATACTGTCTTTGTAATTCTGGTCGCAAATTTAGCATCATACACATTTTGAAAAGACCTTCCAATTACCTCCTCTCTTAAGCCCGTTCCTTTTTTTGCAGCATTATTTAAATAGGCATAGGTAAATACATTCTCATTTATAACGTTCACGACAAAAACCATGTCTTGGATCCCATCCATTAAGACATGGTCAAAAGAAAGAAAATGATCTTGATTCTTTCATAATGCTTCTTCCTTTACCAATAAGATAAACATCTATTCACCCATTTCTGAGTAATTTTCAAGTTCTGTTTTTTTCAACCGTTGATACATCATAATTAACACATCAAGTTCTTCACTACATTGTAATGTTTCCTGACTACCCACCCCATAAGAATTGGCCACTTGAAACAGTTCCTTTCGTTTCTGGTGGATGCTGGATTGAATCTCTTCCTTTGTTTGGTAACGCAATGTCTTTAACTCTCCTTTAACATCATGCCCTGTTCATAGCAATACTTCATAAGCAACTCGTCCTATATACTCTACTATTTCTAACTAATTAACTTCATTATTAAACGAATTTATTACACTTTGTAATATTTGTAATAAAAATGCAATATTATGGTAGAATTTGCTTCGTTTAGGAATATAGGTTTTATTTACCAAACGAACTTTATCCTTATATAAAGCTATTCCTAAATATCGGCGTTGTTAAACATATAATTAATTATAGTAATTCTGTAAAATATTGGATGATACAAGCAAAGTGGTTATCATTGTTTGAAAAGGGATATATCTGAGGTGAAAATGCTAGGTTTTTGAATTTGTATTAGTCCTTTGTTCGTGGTCGAACTTCTAGTATGATTGAACTAGTAATAATTTTATTACTTTAAAATATTACATCACACACAAGTATAATTTATACCAAATAAATGGTTATTTTGCAAGGTTTTTGTCGAACTTTTTAGAAGAATGATAGATAGGAGAAATCATGTACCATATAAGGATGGGAGTAGATCAACTAAATCTTATTTTTCATTCGGTTTTTTTATGCGGAAATGTGGGCTGGCTCAAGTCATGCATGATATGGCTTCAGTCATGCAACAATCTCTTTTACTCATGCAAGATACTCCTCAACTCATGCGTTACTCTTTCACATTCGTGCAAGATACGTATTAAAGCATGATACTCCATTCTCTCAGTCCTATAGACTTCTATTTTTCACTATTTACAGTAATTTTAACGTGTTCACCATTTTGTCTTTTCTTCTTGATAAAAACTGCACAAATTGCCATTACTATTATCTATGAAAGAAAGATAATTTCCTTAAAAAGGAATGGAGGGTTTTATAATGAAGAAAAGTTTACTAGCAACTCTATTTTTAGGTCTCGTATTGTTCCTTGCTGCATGTGGTGGCGATGATACAAGTGAGGCAAGTACATCAGATGATGCACAAGCAGATAATGAGATTGAAATTGTCGCATCAAACTGGGATTTTGATCAAGAAGAATATACAGTTAATGCTGGTGAAACAACAGATATACAATTAACTATCGATGAAGGTGCACACGGTATTTCTATCGACGAGTTAGATCTAAACATAGATGGCGAAGGATCTGCAACCATTACTCCAGAAGAACCAGGGGAATACACAATCTACTGTAACCTACCTTGTGGGGAAGGTCATGACGAAATGACTGCAACATTAATTGTACAATAATATATATGAAGAGAATTTTAACAAGCAGGGGAATTCGCACTTCCCTTGCTTTTTTTATTAGGTATCAATAAGCAATCCTGCAAATAGGAAAGAAATTTTCACAAAAAATGCATGAATCCTGCACAAAATTCCTTCATACTGATGGTATCTTTTTCTTGGAGGAGATCTTTTATGCGGAAAATACTAATCGGAAGTGGCATTATCATCGTTCTTGCTTTATTGATTACCATCAGTTCTGGACTTTTTACAAATACAAACGAAGTAGAAAGTGACAAGACTACCAGTGATATTGGATTAACACAAACAGAAGTAGAAGAAGGATTAAATTTGCAGGAAAATGGTGCAGATGGAACGTACGTTGTTAATTTAATTGCTGGCGCCTTTGACGGAGATGTAGAAGGTGTCGTTCTTTCAGACACTGACTGTGAGGCTGATGAAGAAGGCATTAGCCGTTGTCACAATGATATCGAGTTAGAGGATGAAACAATTTCTATTGTAAATCCACATAATATGCAAAAAAACCGTTGTTTACGTCCTGGTGAAACTGTTCGCTTAGCTAAGAATGAAGATGGGAAAGTAACAGTTGAATTACTAGAAAGCTAATGTTCACGGAACGATCTCGCCATGAATCGTTCCGTTACTACTTTTGAAAAACTACAAAAATGATTACTGTTTGCTATTCATAGGGTTGACCCACTTATACCCTACACCCCATACTGTTTTAAAATAATCATCTATCGGAAAACCAGCCTGCCGAACTTTATCACGAATATTGCGTACGTGGGAGTCCACCGTTCGACCGCCTGTTGCGGACTCAAATCCCCAAATTAAGTCAATTAGCTTTTCTCGTTCAAATACTTGTTCCGGATGTTTGATCAGATAACCAATCATCGTAAATTCTTTTGGCGTTAATTTAATTGGTTGTTTTTTGTAAGTTAGCTCAAACTTTGATTCATCCCAGGTTAATCCATCTATTTCAATAACATTAGATGGTGTTCTTCTTCGTAATAATGCTTCCATTCTCGCTATTAGCTCATCCTCGTTAAAAGGCTTTGTAATATAATCATCGGCTCCGAGTTTTAACCCCTTTATGACGTCTTCCTTCTCTTCCCGAGCTGTCACCATGATAATCGGAACATCTGATAGCTTCCTTATCTCCTGGCAAAGCTCCCAACCATCCATTTCTGGCATCATAATATCCAATAGTACAAGATCATATGTCTCTTTTTCGATATAGGATAGGGCTTCTTTTGCACCAAGTGCTTTTGTACATGTATAATGTTGTGGCCTTAAATACAACGCAATTAAATCTAACATCCGTTTTTCATCATCCACAATAAGAACTTTAGACATTCGAATCTCCCCTTTTTTTCAATGAAATGATTACACTCGTTCCCTCTCCACGTTTACTTTGAATATCAATTGTACCACCATGCGCTTCGATAATTTCGTTAGCAATCGCTAGACCTAATCCAGAACCACCCCGCTCTCTTGAACGAGATTTTTCCACCCGATAAAACCGATCAAATAATTGGGGGAGATCTTCTTTTGGTATCCCTTCACCCTGATCTGTAATAACGAGCTGTACGTCCTCTTCTGTTTCTATTACAGCCAAGGTAACTTGTGTCCCGGCCGAGGCATATTTGCGCGCATTATCCAATATATTCAATAACACCTGCTGAAATCGTCCTGGATCAGCATAAATGATTGTGTCATCAGGACAGGAATAGACAAAGGTAACATTTTCTGCTTCAAATGCTAGCTTTATCCGTTCTGCTAATGATGCGAGAAACTGCGTTAACACCATATTTTCACGATCTATCGTAAATTTATTTTGATCCATTTTGGCGAGGTCAAATAACTGTTTAATCAATCCATTTAAGTGTTCGGTCTCTTCTCGAATAATGGTCAAATATTCAGTTCGTTCTTCTTCTGTCACATCAGCACGACTTGCAATATCTGCATACCCCTTCATATATGTTAACGGAGTCCGAAGCTCATGAGAAATACTCGCTAGAAATTCGGTCCGCTCCCTTTTCAGCCGAGAGAGATCCTTGGACAAGGTTGTGATCGAATGAGTTAGTTCACCAAGTTCATCTCTACGGTGTGTATGTAGTTCTACCGGCTTTTTACCATCACTTAATTGTTCTGTCGCTTCTTTTAAACGAATGATTGGTATTGTAATAAATCGTGACAGAATAAAAATCGTAATGATGGTTGCAGCAATAGTGATGATTCCAGCAACAAGAAATTGATCTCCTAGTTGATCCACAATTTTTTGCACATAACTTGTTGGCGCAAACATAAATACATGTCCATGATGCTTTCCTTCAATCATAACAGGACTGCTGGCGACAATGTATTGTTTCTCTGTCCAGCGACTTTCTACAATTTCTCCGTCTGGCGATACGGAGTCAACATCTGTGTTTGCTATAACTATTTCCATTTCTTGTTCTATTGGGTCTGAATGAATTAATATATTTCCCGAAGCGTCGGCAATGACCACAACAAAGTCAGAAGCCGATTCCATTAATCCTACATGTTCTAATGTTTGACTTTCAAATTGGTCTTCCAAAACCTCTCGATGAGTATTGCTTCGTGCCAATAAATCATCCATGACTTCTTCAATCCGATTATTCGCTAAATTAATATATAAAATAAAGAATAATACCGATTCAATTATTAAAATAAAGATAAAAAATAACAAGCCAATTTTCATGGAGAGTTTATTAAACATATACTTCCCTCATTACGTCGATTACGTTGGTGTAGCTACCCCTTGTTGTGCTCCTGTTTAGGATAGCATCACTTAACGAAAACACCAAATAAGAAACTTGTGTAATTGGATATAGGATCATGATTGTTTTCTTCAATCCTTTAAGATCGTTTTTAGTCGTACATATTCTTCTTCATCTATTTCACCTTTTGCTAATCGTTCTTTTAAAATAGCTTCAGGATTTTGTTTACGGTCACCATTAACATATTTTGCAATCAAATAAAATCCTATTACTAATAATCCAATCCAAAAAACCACCATCAAAATCATTGGCCATATGGATCCATGCCCGTACATAAAATGCATTACAAACACCTCTTATTGTTAGTTTGGATTAAACTATACAGGAAAAATATCAAAAAAATATGCAGACTAATAGAGACAAACTTATTCAGTTGGGGTTTTCTTTCATCCCTCACTTATACTGCTTTGTTTCTCGAAGTCTTGAAGTAGGGGGCTTACTCCCTGTTAACACACGATAAAAAAACTGACGTATCCCTTATTGGAAATACGCCAGATGCTGCTTTTTAGCCGCGCTCACGTTTGTTTCTTTTTCCATTAATATTTAGAAATTCACTTTCCTCTGCAATTTCTTCATTGTGACGATTGCGTTTTGGTGCTGTGTCATACTTAATTACATTTCGTTGTTTTCCCTTATCTTTATTACGATTTTTGTTTTGTTCAGACATCTTATAAACCTCCTCGATATTGGTTTATCAAAGGTTAGTTTGTCCAGATTTAGTCATGTTATTGGATTTAATCTGGTTTATTAATTTTTGACAATGAGCCTTTTCTTGCATATAAGATGTATTATGCGCAATAGTTTTAACATGTTTCCTTACATCCTTTATAGGATGAGTGGTCAACCATCGCAGCGGAAAACACTCGCTTTCACCATGGGCACAAGGGCAACATCTGTTCAAACTCCCAACGGTCGTTTTCACAGTGTTTTCTTTCCCTCGGGGAACGCTTCAGCCTCCTCATAGAAAAACGTAAGCGCCTTGGTCACACCCGATTAGAAAACTTGGCTTGTCGCCAAGCGGCGAAAGCCTTAGTTGCACTTATGCAGTAAGAAAATTTTTTCTTATCTGCCAAGCTTAAGCCAAGCCTCAGTGTGGCGCTTTTTGCCACAAAGAGGATTGACTTAAGACCTCGAGGGTGTAGGCGCTGGCCGATGAATACGCCACGTCCTGTGGCTTCATCGGCACTAGGACGTCCTGTCCGTCGAAGTTAGACATCGCGAGCAAAAAGCGCTCGCTGTGGGGTCTTCAGACTGTTCCTTTTCCCGTAGGAGTC